>JARGOF010000021.1 GCA_029212415.1 Rhizobiaceae bacterium
CTGCAGCAGAACCGACAGCGCAACGGATTGATGTTTTCCAGTTGGTAACCCAAAAATCAGGGCCCGGTCTTGACCCTTGGGCCTGATACGGGCGCTATGGCACCATGAGAAATTCAACCCCCAAAGCCGATTCGCAGAGCAATATCACCGAATATTCGGTCAGCGAGCTATCCGGCTCTATCAAGCGCACGATGGAAGATGTTTTCGGGCATGTGCGCATTCGCGGCGAAATATCGGGGTATCGGGGGCCGCATTCTTCCGGGCATGCCTATTTTTCGATGAAAGACGACCGGGCGCGCATTGAAGCGGTCGTCTGGCGCGGTGTCTTTTCCAAGCTGAAATTCAAGCCGGAAGAAGGCATGGAAATGATCGCCACCGGCAAGGTCACAACCTTTCCCGGCGGCTCCAAATATCAGATCGTCATCGATTCTCTTGAACCCGCCGGTGCCGGCGCCTTGATGGTTCTGCTGGAAGAACGACGCAAGAAACTGGCTGGCGAAGGCCTGTTTGATGAGGCCCGCAAACAGCTTCTGCCCTATATGCCGCGGGTGATCGGTGTGGTTACATCACCGACCGGAGCGGTGATCCGCGATATATTGCACAGGATCAACGACCGTTTTCCTGTTCACGTGATTGTCTGGCCGGTGCGCGTGCAGGGCGAAAGCAGTGGCGATGAGGTGGCCGGCGCCATCCGCGGATTCAACGCGCTGCAACCGGGAGGGCCTGTTGCCCGGCCGGATGTGCTGATTGTCGCCAGAGGCGGCGGCAGCCTTGAAGACCTGTGGGGCTTTAATGACGAGGCCGTGGTCCGGGCTGCAGCCGATTCACAAATTCCTCTGATCTCCGCCGTTGGCCATGAGACCGACTGGACCCTGATAGACCACGCAGCCGATGTGCGCGCACCGACACCCACGGGCGCGGCCGAAATGGCGGTGCCGGTCAAGGCCGAGTTGCAGGCATCTGTTGCGGCTCTGGCGGCACGGCTTTCCGGCAGCATTTCGCGCGCCCTGGATACGGATCGTCAGGATGTAAGGGCACTGGCCCGTGCATTGCCATCGATTGACATGCTGCTGGCGCTGCCACGCAGACGGTTTGACGAAGGCGCCAGCGCGCTGGGACGGGCACTGCAACTCAATACGGCAGACAAACGACAGCAATACGAGCGCCGCGCAGCCCGGTTGACGCCGGCCACGCTGCATCGCCAGGTGATGGAAAAGGCACAGCAGGTCAGCGCACTTGCCACCCGGGGCGAACGGCAGATCGAGCGCCGACATGACCATCTGGCAGCGCGGGTCTCGAATGCTTCGGCACGGCTGACCTTGCGCCCTGCCCTGGACAGGCTGGCGCGCAGCGGGGAACGTTTGCAAGGGCTGGCCAGACGCTCGGATGAAGTGATGGCGCTGCATATCGAGCGGCGGCGGCGTCAATTGCTGGAAGCGGGCAGACTGATGAACTCAATGTCCTATCGCAATGTGCTGAGCCGCGGCTATGCCGTGGTGCGTGGTGCTGACGATACGACCATTGTCAGCGCTGATGCGGTGTCTTCCGGCGATGGCGTGTCCATCGAGTTCATCGATGGACGTGTCAATGCTCTGGTTACGGGCGGCACACCTGCTCCCCGCAAAGCCGCCGCTGCACCACAAAAGCCGGATAGAAAAAAATCCGGCGCCAGCAAGGATCAGGGCAGCCTGTTCTGATCAGCGGCCTGGTCCAATGTTTCGGCGATCAGCGCTGCATTGCCATCATAGCGATGGCCGCCTGGAACGGTCACGACCCTGTAGGGTGCCGTTTGGCGGCAAGCCATATCGCTTTCCCCCTCACCTGTCAGACATAACACATGACTGGCGGGCAAGGCGTCAATGGCAGCGGAAACATCATGGTCCCCGTGCACAATACCCAGCATTCCGAGAAAGGTTATCTTGAATTCGGTGCGCTGGAACGGGCTCAACAGGGCAAGCAGGACCGTCTGGGCACGGGTTTGCTCGTTCATCAAAGGCCAGGCCAGGGGCAATGTATCCGCACCGAAGGAATAACCGCCCAGTATGACCCGATCACTGTGCCAATAGTCGGTAAAATGGGCAACGATCAGATCGGTATCACGGGCCATGGTCTCAGGTGCCTGCTCATACCAGAAGTAACGCAGCGAATTGATGCCGACGACACCGTAGCCCCGTTCGGCAAGCGCATCGGCGAAACTTTGAAGCGTGCGGCTCCAGCCACCGTCCCCCGACCACAAGACCACAATGCCTCTGACATCCCCTTTGGGTTCTGTCAGATGCAGCGGCAAATCCGAAAAGGGCGCATCAACGGCAACCCTTCCAATGCCAAAAATCAGCAAAAGCGTTGTCAGGATCGATTTCAACGTTTGATGACCTTCATGGGGCCACCGGAAATCAATGCGGTTATATCAAAGAGCACCTTTGGCAGGGCAAAGCCGCCCGTGCAGGCAAGGTAATGCGGAGACCAGACCGGATCGAACTTCTCCTTGAAGGCGCGCAGCCCCTCAAAATGATAGAAATCTTCGCCCCGCTGGTAGATCATTGTGCCTATGTGATTCCATGAGGTCGCAAGCCGGTGATCCGATAGGCCAGCGAGAGGTGCAGCCCCCAGATTGAACCATCTGAAGCCCTGTTCCTGTGCATTCAGCAGCAATTTGGCAAACAGGAAATCCATCAGAACCGCGGATATATTTGGCCGATATCGCATCAGGTCTATGGACATTTCCTCTTGCTGACCGGAGGCGAGAATATTCGCGAAGGCGACGATTTTTCCTTCGTGACGGACGATGGCGAAATCAAAATTCAACAGATAGTTTTCGCGGAAATTGCCCAATGCAAACTGCTTTTCAGATCCCGACTTGATCGCCAGCCAGGCGTCCGAGACTTCCTTGAGTTCAGGCAGGAAAGGGAGCACCTCATCCCTTGCAAGAATGGAAAACTCCAGTCCGTCTTTGGGCGCACGGCGACAGGCGTAACGCAAATTCTTGTGTTGCCGCGTTTCCAAGGTGAAATCCGGCAGGGCAACGCGGGCAATCTCACCGATTTTCAGCACCGACAACCCCATATCAAGGTACAGCGACAGATTTTCCGGGCCGACGGAATAAAACGCTGTCCGGTAGCCGCCCTGGTCGGCCATTTCACGAAACCGCCAGGCCAGTGCCGCACCCTGTTGTGGATCACCGACAGGATCACCCTTGGCAATGTAGCTTCCGCCGCTCACCCCGTACATCAGGAAGGCGCTTTGATCTTCGGAAACAAGAAAATGCTTGTCTCCCAAAAGCGCCAGCGTTGAATCGGATACGGGCGATTGTTCCACCAGATGGCGCACGCTGTCAGGAACATGTGTGTCTGGCACAACCGGCAGGCTTCGCCTGTTCAAGATCATGAACAGACCGAGGGCAAAAAGTGCGGCAACAATCGCGACACTGGCGCGCAGAAAGCGCGGTGCATCTCCCCTCCATGAAAAGGCCCACCACAGTTGGTCGGAATAATCGACATGGCGATAGGCGAAAAAACCCAGCCAGACAGCAGCACCAATCGTGATGGCGATGACGCCAAACCAGAAGGGCGTAACGGCCAATAGGGACACGCCCGAGGTGCGATAGAATGCCGAGCGAAACGGCAAAAGCAGGACGACGATCACAGCCAGGATGGCCGCTTCCTCGTAATCCAGCCCCTTTGTCAGCGCGAAAACCGTGCCCGCTGCCAGCAGTGCAATCGCCAGGTTGAATGCACCTTGCCTGCGCCTGATCAATCCATGGGCGATGACAAGCAGGGCCACACCTACGAGACTGGCCAGCAGATGGGTGGATTCCACAAATGGCAATGGCAAGACAAGCCTGATCCACTCATGTCGCAATGCAGTGGCTGGCAAAGAACCGGAAAACAGCAGGATCAGGCCACCAACGAATGTCAGACCAGCCACCAGTGGCGGGATCAACGGTTCGGAAGCCTTGCTCAACTCACGGACCGACTGACCAATGGCTTTGCGTCCGGCAACCAATTCGAGAAACAGCAGGGCCAGGGCAACCGGAACAAGGGGCAGGAAATAGTATATAAGCCGATAGAGAACCAATGCGCCAAGGACATCGGGGCGCCCTGTCACCCCGAGACCGGCCATGATGGTTGCCTCAAAAACGCCAAGACCTCCCGGAGAATGGCTGATCGCGCCCAGGATGACCGCGGAAATATAAATCACGAAATAGCCACTGACAGAACCAGCGATGTCGGACGGCAACAGAACATAGAGCGTCGCTGCAGAGGCTGCGATATCAACGACACCGGCAAGGAGTTGCATCACACTTGTGGGCAATCCCGGCAGTTGCAGGTGAAGCCCGCGCAGGGTGAGTATTCGCTTGCCGGTGGCGACCCAGAGAAAATAGAAGGCATAAAGGGCCAGTATGAAAAACCCGATGCCCCTGACCACATCGACAGGCAATGACTGCATTGCCATGAGGCCGCGCGGATAGAAAGCCAGCGCACATCCGATCAGGAAGAACATGCCAAGCCAGAGCGACATCCAGGACAGAGCAACGATCTGGCTGATCGGAGCGATTTCCAGCCCCTTGCGGCTATAGACCCGATAACGAAGAGCCCCACCGGTCAAGACATGAAAACCGGCAACGTCCGATATGGCAAAACCGGCAATGCCGGCCCATGCGGCCGTTGGAATGGAGACCTTGCCCGGCGCAATTGTTCTGACAGCCAGAATTTCGTAGCAGGCTATTGCGAAAAAGCTGATGATTGTTGCCGAAATGGCAAGAAGGATCTCATAGTCGCTTGTATTGCGAATATCAGCGATAACCTCGTCGAGGGAAATATCGATTGTGAAATGATGAAGCAGATAGAAAGCAAATGCGGTGATGGTCACCGCCACGATGGCCGTCACAATGGCTCTGGCATTTACCCCATGCTTTTGTTGCGCCATCTTAATTTCCGGTTCCCCAGCCAGTCATCCTCAGATCGCTTGGAGCACTTCAGCAAAATGCGAAACTGTCTTCCGGCAAGAATATTTAAAATACAATAACTTACCCTCCCGTAGGATTCAATGAACCGAAATCCTGCTTCGGAAGATATTCAGATGAAAATGTCCGCTGCCGCAATCGCGTCGATCGCGTGGGTTTTTGCATCACCAAATTGGGCAGGATGGTCATTTGCACAAATGACAGGAATGGTACGGTTGGGTGGGGTTGAACCACCGACCTCTGGATCCACAATCCAGCGCTCTAACCAACTGAGCTACAACCGCACAGAACAGCTTCAAATGCTGAGGGGTCACATACGTTCCCTCAGAGGGTTTGGCAAGGGGGGACCGGGCTCAAACCACAAAAAAACCGGACCCAAGGATCCGGTTTTTCAATTTCAAGCAATTACCTGCCACTGAGTGGTTCAGGCAACCTTCATTGTCTTGGCTGCTTTTTCATAAGCGGCCTTGCCAGGCTTGGAAACATCTTCAGCAACCTTGCGGGCAGCGTCCTGCAACTGTTTTGCCTGATCGACAGCAGCTTCAGCCTGCTTGCGGAAGAAGCTGGACTGCAGTTCAATGAGTTCAGCGACGGACTTTACGCCCATCAAAGCTTCAACATGTGAGATCGAGCTGTCAGCATTTGTACGCACTGCGTCAATTGCCTTCAGGCCGAGTTCAACACTGCCAGCCTGAACAGTTTCAAGTGTCTGCTCAACAGTCTTGGTTGCATCTTCAGCAGCCGTCTTCAGCTTGTCATAGGCTTCTTTTGACTGAGCCAGGCCTTTTTCTGTATATTCGCGAGCGGATTCGGTCATTGTTGAAGGATCGAATGCTGCAAAGCCAAATACATCATCTGTTGCGGATTTTTTGGTAGCCATGATAAATATGCTCCTTCTTTGCGGGTTCTCTTGAGAGGAACCCAACGGGTTTAATTGATCTCCCACCCTATATAGGAGAGTTTATTGTGCATTGCAACATTTATTTTGCACTGCACCATAGGCATTAACCCTGTTGTCAGGAAAGGGCCCGGACTCAATGGCCTGTGCTGGACCTGTCAGCCATTGCAACGTATTAACAAATTCTTAACTTAACTTCGTAGTTCGCCTTTGGACGCAGAACCGGGGCGGTTCGAAAGAAGCTTTCAGGTTGCTATGACTGAAACAGGTTCAGCCAAGACAACCCAGTAACAAGGACGCAGGATCAGCCATGCCGACGGGGCAATACCCTTTCATCGACATCGCCGTTCATGACAAGGTTAGAAATCGCTTTGCTTCAGGTGACGCGGTGGTTGTCCTTTCAGAAACTCTCGATGACATTTTGTGGGTCAATGGCGCAGGCGCAAGTCTGTTTGGCCATGCTGGCCTCTATGAATTCATGGATGAGGGCCTCAATCGTTCTGCCACGTCGTTTCGACAGATTGAAGCGGCTGCGCGCAATATCCGCAACGGCGCCAGCGCAACAACACAGACTTTTGCCATGCGCACGGGCAGCGGTTTTCGACGCCCTGTCCTAACGGCTACCATGGAACGCATCGTTCTGTCCGATGGCAATCAGGCCCTCCTTGTCGCCGTGGACAATAGTGAGCCCGTCAAAACCCTGTCGGATCGGGCTGCCTGCATTCTTGATGGGTTTGAAGAGACGGACACGCATGCTGCCGTCCTCGACGCCAGCGGCGCCATTGTTGATGCCACCAGTTCCTTTGACCGTTTGCAGATGGATCCCGCTGAACGCGCGCGCATTGTCGGCAATGTCTCCCGGCCCGCTGTGCGGCTGGCCAAACGCCCCGTTCGCACTGCACTCGGTCACCTGCCGGCTGCAATCGCGAGAATCAGTGACGATCCACCATTGCATCTGCTTTTTGCGATCGAAATGTCGATTGGCAACCTCGACCCGCTTCCCGATAGTTCGGATCTGGAAAACGATGCAGAAGCTGACATGGAGACTGACAAGGAGGCCGCTGAGCAGCAAGAACCAGCAGCAGCAGAGTTGACGCAGCCCGACGAATCGGCTGCGCGCAAACCCGTGTCACAATCGATGGTGGAACAAAAACCCTCGGTGCTGAACATGGTCAGCGAGGACATAGCTGAAGCCGCGCCGTTTGAAACAGACATGGCGGAACCAATCGATACCGGGTCGGCCAACACACCGGAAATCATCGCAGACGATACCGAGACACCGGCAGATGAGGAGAACGATGAGCCGCAGCCCGTCGATCCTGTCGAAGAAGCAATTGTGGCCGTTTCCGAAACCCCGGGTCCGCAGCCCGTTTCTCCATTGATCGCGCAAGCCGACGGCTTTCTGTTCAACCCGGATAGGCGGCCGGTCCGCTTTGTCTGGAAAATTGATGCGGATGGCGTCTTCCATGAAATCTCTCCTGAATTTGCCCGTGCCGTGGGACCAAATTCCGCAGATGTGGAGGGGCGAAAATTCACCGATGTCGCCGATGTGTTCAATATTGATGAAGATCACACGATTACCGAATTGCTGCGCAGAAGAGACACATGGTCGGGCAAGACCGTTCTTTGGCCGGTTCAGGGCACCGACCTGCGCGTACCGGTAGACCTTGCCGCCTTGCCGACCTATTCAAGGGAGCGCATCTTCGACGGGTTTCGTGGCTTTGGCATTGTTCGCTCTGCAGATGCCGTGAACGATCCCGAGCGCATTGGACTGGCTCTGGTCAATAATCCACGTCACGGGGAAGAGACCCAACGGGCGGAGGCGGGCGTCGACCCCGTCACCCTGCAAGAGCCTGGTTTGGCAGCCAAGTCTGAAACTTCGGCAAAGGCTGAAACTTCGACACAGCCAGTCAAATCGGCAGAGCCTTTGCTACCAACAGAACCTGTACAGGCGGTAGATGTCAGTCCTGAAAGCGAGGGCGATGATGAAAACGTCCTGCCATTGTCCCCACCAACGGATGCTGACAAACCTTTGCTCACGACGGTCCCCGCAGACAAAAAAGCTGATGACGCAGGCGCGGATGTCCCGGCAAATGACGCGCCTGCCCTGGAAATCAGCGATTCGCCAGGCCGGCGCCGGGCCGACAAGGTCATTCAGCTTGAGGAACGCCGCTCGAAAACGCGTGACGGGCTGAGCAATACGGAAAAACTGGCTTTCCGCGAAATTGCCGAGCGCCTTGGCAAAGCGCGAAGCGAGGCTGGCAACGTACCCTTGCGGCCATTTGGCAAGAGACAGTCGCCCGCAATCCCAACCAAACAGCACAATGACAATGCTGTGCCTGATGAACCGACAGCCTCAAAGGTCGACGACCAGACGACCGATAAAACCGCAGCAATCTTGCCGATTGAGGACAAGAAAACAGCTGTTGCGCCGGAAAACAAACCGGCGCCCGAGAAATCCGATCTGCAAGCAGCCCATACGCCCGCACCGGATCGGCCCGCCAATGGCGTGACACCGACCCTTCTGGAGCAATTGCCAACACCCATTGTGGTGCACGACGGCACGACGATTTTCTACCTCAATGAGGAATTTCGCCTGTTGACCGGTTTCCTGACACGAAAGGAACTGAATGAAGCGGGCGGTGTATCGGTGTTGTTTGCCGATGATGAGGCTGCGCAGGATATGGAAAACCCGGACACCTCCGGTGAACTGGCCCTGCGATGTGCAGATGGAAGAACAATCTGCGTCCGTGCAAAATTGCGTTCCATCAGTTGGGAAGACGGCCATGCCCTGATGCTTGCCTTGACCCCTTCAAAGCGTATTGAAGCCGTCGGTGAAGCGGATGACGAGGTGCTTGAACCCGCGTCGCCAGCCGAACAGCCAGAAACAGATGTTGCCGAAACCAGCAAGATCTCTGCCTTGCAGGTGGAAGTCGATGAATTGCGCTCGATACTCGAAACAGCCACCGATGGCGTTGTTCTGATCGGTGAAGATGGCATTATCCGTTCGATGAACCGCTCTGCCAGCGGGCTGTTTGATTTTGACGAAAATGAAACACGCGGCCGTCCCTTTGCCATGCTGTTTGCGCATGAAAGCCAGCGGGCCGTCAAAGACTATCTTTCCGGCCTGTCAGGAAATGGGGTTGCCAGCGTACTCAATGACGGGCGTGAGGTCATCGGACGCGAGGCCTCCGGAGGCTTCCTGCCATTGTTCATGACCATCGGCCATCTGTCCGGCTCCAACGGCTATTGTGCGGTGATGCGCGACATCACCCAATGGAAACGCGCTGAAGAAGAACTGCGCGCAGCAAAGCGCGAGGCCGAAACAGCCAGTTCCCACAAGAGCGATTTCCTTGCCCGCGTCAGCCACGAAATCCGCACGCCGCTCAATGCCATTATCGGGTTTTCCGAATTGATGGCCGGGGAGCGTTTTGGCCCCATCGGCAGTCCGCGCTATCTGGAATACGCCCATGACATCGGACGATCAGGAAAACTTGTCCTCGATATCGTCAACGACCTTCTGGACATATCGAAGATCGAGGCCGGCGAGCAGGAAATGGATTTTGGCGCGGTATCGCTGAATGAAGCCCTGCTGGAAACCGTGTCGATCCTGCAGCCGCAGGCCAACAGCCAGAGGGTCATCGTGCGCACCAGCCTTTCCTCGTCTGTTCCCGATGTGGTTGCAGACCTGCGATCCGTCAAACAGATCGCCATCAATATTCTTTCCAATGCCATCCGGTTCACCCCTGCCGGTGGTCAGATCGTGGTTTCCACGGCCTACGAACAGGACGGCAATGTCAGCCTGCGCATTCGCGACACCGGCGTGGGAATGACACGCCATCAACTGGAGCAGGCGATGAAGCCGTTCAAACAGGTTACCGGCTTCCAGCGGCAACGCGGCGACGGCACCGGGCTGGGGCTGCCGCTGGCAAAAGCCATGACAGAAGCCAACCGGGCACAGTTTTCGATGAATTCGCAGCCCGGCCAGGGCACATTGGTCGAGATCATATTTCCCTCCCAGCGCGTTCTTGCCCAATAGGGCGCAGGGACCGTCAAACCAACAGCCATCAGGGCCAATATCAATAGTTTAGAATTATTCTAAACTATTGATATTACAGTTTTTCTTGACCTCAACGGCCAATTCTGCTTTCGAAGGACCTTCATTGCGTTCTGTGCAGACTCAACCAGAGAGCTGACCAGGACATTCAATTCCTCTGGATGCCAGGTCAGTGGTCTTTTTGATGGTTGATATGCCACTTTCGAGATATCGGAACAGATCAACACGCATCAACAACCCGATACTGCTGCTGTTTGCCGCCTTTATCGCAGTCTTCGTCCTGATTCCTGTGGCAGCCCTGATCTATCTGGCCTTTTCCGGCAATATGGACGAGTGGCCACATTTGATCCGCTACGTCGTACCGGGTGCCATCTGGACAACAGCCATGCTGTTGTTGGGCGTGGCTGTCGTGGCTGGATCGATCGGTATCATCAGCGCCTGGCTCGTTGTCTCGTTCGAATTCCCCTTGCGTCGAACATTGTCCTGGGCTCTGGTTTTGCCTTTTGCCGTGCCGACCTATCTGGCCGCCTATGCCTATGGCGAGTTTCTGGACTATACCGGGCCTATCCAGACCGCTCTGCGCAGCCTCTTTGCATTCCAGTCAGGCAGCGACTACTGGTTTCCGCCCATACGATCACTGCCCGGCGCCATCCTGGTGCTTTCAAGCGTGCTTTACCCCTATGTCTATCTGACCACACGGGCGTTGTTCCTGATGCAGGGGAAAGCCGCTTGCGATGTTGCACGCACGCTCGGGGCAAGCCGCCGATCCGTCTTCTTTCGCATTCAATTGCCAATGGCCAGGCCAGCCCTGGCGATCGGCATTACCCTGGCGCTGATGGAAACGCTCAATGATATTGGTGCCGTCGAATATCTTGGCATCAACACGCTGACTTTCGCCATCTATGATACCTGGCTCAATCGCGGCAATCTTGCCGGCGCCGCTCAAATCGCCTGCGCTGTGCTGTTTATCGCACTTGCCGCAGTGTCAGTTGAGCGGTGGGCGCGGCGCCGACAGAGATTCAATGTCAACCGGACCACCAGCGCCGTGCATGACGCCGTGCCGCTGGCCCTGAAAGGTTCTCACCGGTGGATCGCCACAGGTCTGTGTACATTGCCCATTGTCTTCGGCTTCGGAATTCCCGCCTTTGTATTGGGTGGTTATGCCATCAGACGGCTTGACCAATTGTTTGACAGCCGCATCTATCTGGCACTGCTGGACAGCCTGCTGGTATCCAGCGCGACGGCCCTGTGCACGGTTGTGCTGGCCTTCGTGCTGGCCTATGCCGCGCGTGTTTCCCGCCAGCCCATTGTTTCACTGACCGGCAAGATTGCCTCCTTCGGTTACGCAATTCCGGGAACCGTGCTTGCGCTGGGGGTTCTGGTGCCGCTTGCCGCGGTAGACAATTGGATCAATGCCATTACGCGGGGGAACTTCGGGTTTTCTGTCGGATTGTTGCTGACCGGATCAGGGCTGGCGATTGTTTATGCCTGCAGCATTCGCTTTCTGACAATGGCGGAAGGCTCCATCGAGTCAGGATTCCAGAAATTGTCACCGCATCTGGACATGGCTGCCCGCACCCTCGGCTGCAATGCCAATCAGACTTTGCGCGGCGTTTTGCTGCCGATGATGAAGCCGGCCGTCATTACCGCTGCTCTGCTGGTGTTTGTTGACACAATGAAGGAATTGTCGGCGACCCTGCTCCTGAGACCCTTCAATTTCAACACTTTGGCAACCTTGGTCTATGAGGATGCATCGCGCGCGCGGGTTGAAGATGCATCTGTGGCAGCGCTGATTATCGTGCTCGTCGGCATTGTCCCGGTCATTGTTGCCTCGCGCAGCATGATCAACAATGCCGGCAAATTTCGCACGCCTGCCAACAGCTGACGCTCTTTGAAGCCGACAACCATTTGCGCGCCCGTCACGTCGGCATCAGTTCTCTAAGGGCTGCTTTGAAGTACCTTATCGAACGACCGATCGAACGATTGGATCTGTACATAACAGGTAAAAACGGGCTGACTTGTTCCCTGACCCTATGGACCCAAGGGGCAGAGCAGCCATTCGCACCGGCAAGATCGAGCAGAGGGAGAATATCCCCCAGCGTTTCTTCACTGAACTTGAGACAGTCAATCATCTCTGGCTCAAATTTTGAGTCAAAGCAGATGCTTTCACTATGCCCGGCAGCAAGAAGTGAGAGTCTGGTCTGAACGCATTTGCTGCATTTCCCACAATTGGCAGCCCGGTTGTCCCCCTGCCAACAAAACTGGGCCAAACGCAGGGCTTCCGGCCATCTGTCGGCCAAAAAGGCGATCTTTTGAGGCCGGGAATACCCCGCGCCATCGTGAACAATTTCCATTTCATCGCCTGACAAGAGGTAGTCTGTTGCCGGGCTTGATCCCCACGCGTGAGGCACAAAACCTACATAATTATAGGGATCGGAACTGGCGATTTTACCCAGGCGAAAGCTCTGTGAATATAAATGCAAAGCGCTGGCAAGGGCGGCGCCATGAATGTGGTTCCAATTGCCTGGCAAATGCTCGCGAAGGGAGGTTCGCAGGATGTTCAATTCAACGTCTACAGAATTCGTGATTTTCTCGATACGTTTGCGAAGCCTGTCAAAATCGCTCTGGTTGGAAAGCGGGACATCAAAGCCATGAACCAACAGGGCCGTTGGGGTCACTTCAGCCAAGCCCGGGGCTTTCGCGCCATCACGCCGAAACAGGGTGAAAATGGAATCCACGCCTCCCGAGAAGGTTTGGATCGTGTTGCCATTGCGCTGTGTCATCAAGACGTTTTCAGATGGTATGACCTCCGCCGGTTCGATCTCCACAAGCTGATAATCATCAGGATAGTGACAATGCCAAGCCTCCTGAAAAAGCGCGACATTACGGAATAATTTCTCGCTGATCGAGCCATTGACCCTGAGTTTTCTGCAGTTGCGCATTGCATGGAAAATGACATTGCAAAGTTGGCCGTCCAGGGATTGGGGGTCAACGACCGGAGCGCTGATTTCCGTATGTACGCGGATGGTTTCTACGCCATCACCATGAAGGATCAGCGTCTGCTTCTTGTCCAGGAGCGAACCTTCCACATCCATCGTCAATGTCTTCATGTCGTGGTACTCGGTCTTTGCCCTGACATTCAGAATTTCCTTCTGCGATTGGTCGTGAACCGTGCTAGTTTTTCAGGTATTCTGAAAGTTCGTCGATGATGTAACTTTGAAGAACGTTCATTTTCAAATATTCCACAAGCAAATCCTTTGGTACGCTCCTGACATTGCAAATGGAAGTTCTGCAATTTTCAGAATTGCACCGGCATTGCATTGTCCATGCGTCCGGTTTGACGTGGCAACTGACAGTGGTGGAATAGTCGAACGTAACCTCTTCACCGGCATGGATGTCGCAAATTGCTATAAGTTCGTTTCGTGCTCTTATTCCGGCGTTGGGATTGCAACTGTGATTGATGGCCAGTGATGGAGGATCAAGGTCAATAAAAAGGTCCTTATCAATCTGGAGCGGATCATCGGGCGTTATTTTGCCCTTTTTGATCCTGCGCAACACATCCTTGAAGTCGATCACATCACCACGCATAAATCTGATGAATTCACCTTTTTTTATAGTGGATTTCGCAAATGAACCAAGGTGATGGATGTCAGAAGGCCCCATGGCAATGAGTTCGCATTCCTCAAGCGCCATCATTGGAATACGCGCTGCGGAAGAGCGACCGCGCGAAAAAATTTTCAAGGCTCTTTCAAACATTCCCACCCCCAACACACCCTTGCCCCGCCGTTCAACAAGTGGCGTACCCTTCAATACATCTTCCGCCCAATCGGATCGAAAAATCAAGCGTATTGAATGGGCAGGCTGCTTTCGTCCTGGCAGGAACGCCGGGTGTTGCGCAGATCAGTTGTGGAAATCCGGCCAACAGATCTTTTTCGAGAACAAAAAAAAGGTGCGTAGAACGCACCTTTGAAAAGTCTATGCTGTTGGACAGGTCCAGGTATTCAATGCTCAGATACAACTTCAAGCAGTTTCAGAGAATGTCTTAAGTGATCGTATATTAGCGAGTGGTATGCTAACGGCTCGTTAACAAACCCTTCCAGATTTTAACAAATACAGCATCCTGTCGAAGAAGGTAAATTTTTTGGTTACGTTTTGTTAACCATATAAATACCAGCTTTTATATTGCAAACGACGTAATTTGTTTTAATTCAATACCTTCAGATTAGCGAAAAATTCCAATGCTTCCGGATTGGCAAGTGCTTCCATATTTTTAACCTTGCGTCCGTGTACGATATCACGCACGGCCAATTCGGTTATCTTTCCAGATTTTGTCCGTGGTATATCATCAACAGCAACAACTATTGCGGGCACGTGGCGCGGTGTCGCGCCTGTGCGTATACGGCTTTTGATTTTCCTGACAAGATCATCGTCAAGCTGGTTGCCCTCAGCCAACCGGACAAACAGCACCACCCGAACATCGTCTTGCCACGTCTGGCCGATGCAGATGGCCTCCAGAACCTCATCCATCTGTTCAACCTGGTTGTAAATTTCTGCCGTGCCAATGCGCACGCCGCCCGGATTGAGCGTCGCATCGGACCGACCGTGAATGATCATGCCACCGTGTTCTGTCCATTCGGCGAAATCACCATGGCACCAGATATTGTCGAAGCGCTCGAAATAGGCGGACTTGTATTTTGCGCCATCGGGATCATTCCAGAACATCAGGGGCATGGAAGGAAATGCCCTGGTGCAAACCAGTTCGCCCTTCTCCCCAACCACGGGCTTGCCATCGTCATTCCACACGTCGACAGCCATGCCGAGACCCGCACCCTGAATTTCTCCACGCCACACAGGCTTGACCGGAATACCCAGGACGAAACAGGAAACAATATCTGTTCCACCGGAAATGGACGCCAGATGAACATCGCTCTTGATGCCGTCATAAACGAAAGAAAATCCTTCAGGCGACAAGGGGGATCCTGTTGAGGTGATCATCCGCAATTGCGCAAGATCATGGGTGGTTTTGGGCGTCAGGCCCTCTTTGCGCACCGCATCGATATATTTGGCTGAGGTGCCGAAAAAGGTGAATTTCTCTTCTGCAGCATAGTCGAACAGCACATTGCCGTCGGGATAGAAGGGGGATCCGTCATAAAGGCAAAGCGTCGCCTCACAGGCCAGAGCCGACACCAGCCAGTTCCACATCATCCAGCCGCAGGTCGTAAAGTAAAAGACACGGTCACCGGCTTGCATGCCGCAATGCAGACGCTGCTCTTTCACGTGCTGCAATAGGGTACCGCCGGCGGAGTGAACGATGCACTTTGGAATGCCCGTGGTTCCCGACGAAAACATGATGTAGACCGGATGTTCAAACGGCAATTGTTCAAATGTGATGTCACTTGCGTTGAACGGCTCGATGAACGACTCGAGTGTCGTGGCATTTTCCAATGAGGCCACAAGCCTTTCAGCATCCCCTGCATAGGGTACGATGACGGTTTTAAGCGGCTTGAGTTCGGCCTCAACCGTTTTCAGCTTTTCAGAAACATCCTGCTTCTTGCCATTGTACCAATAGCCATCGCAGGCAATGAACAATTTGGGTTCGATCTGGCCGAAACGGTCAAGCACACCCTTGTCGCCGAAATCCGGGGAGCAGGATGACCAGATGGCACCCAGCGATGTTGCTGCAAGCATGGCAGCGATGGTTTCCGGCAGATTGGGCATCATGGCGGCGACCCGGTCCCCCGAGCCTACACCAAGCGACCGCATGGCCTGCTGCAGCCGTGAGACGAGCGCGCGCAATTCATCCCAACTCAAACTGTATTGAACCTTGTCCTCTCCGCGGAAGACGAGTGCATCGCCATCTCCCCTGCCCGCCAGCAGGTTTTCAGCGAAATTCAGTCTGGCTTCGGGAAAGAACCGCGCACCGGGCATGGCATCGCCATTTTCCAGAATCGTCTGGCCCTTGTGGCCTTGAATGTCGCAAAAATCCCATACGGCTGACCAGAAGTGCTCACGATCGGAAACCGACCAGGCGTGGAGATCATCATATTCAGCCAGGTCGACGCCAAAGCGCTCACCACAAAGGCGTGCGAATTCTGTCACGGCGGCCGTTTCCACCACCTCCGCTGTTGGTGTCCAAAGTGGTTGCTGGTCGCTCATGAATATCTCCATCATCGCAAAATTTTCTGCGCCTCCTTAGCATGCCGCTTTACAACAGTGGAAGGGGCACGGTTTCCATGCCGGAGAACGGGAATTGACGCCCATTGAATTGCATTTGCACAGGCAACCCATTACCCATATCCCACAGATATCCGTGCAGACCATGGTAGGCAGTCGGCAACAAATGAGAAACAGACAAAAAGGCAATTAGTTTGGCGCAGATGAGATTATATCGCAGGCGTTTGTTGCGCGGATTCCTGGCTATCGCAATCATTGCCGGACTGGCAATTGCAATCATCAGTATTGCACTTCCCTTTGCCGTTTCAACTGCTGCCGTTCGCGATCGCCTGGAGCGTGATATTTCCGAATGGACAGGTCACGAGGTGCAATTGCTGGAACGGCCAAAAATCGGATTTTGGCCGGTGCCGCATATCAAGCTGAATCGAATCAGCATTTCTTCGCGCAATTTTCCCGATGCCCATCCCATCGTCTTTGCCAATGAAATGAAGGCTGAATTCAGCGTGCTTTCAGCTCTGCGTGGCGAGCCCAGTTTTTCCAATTTCCTTCTGGTTCGTCCGGTTTTCACAGTCGAAATATTTTCAGGTGGAACAACCAGTTGGAACAGCGATGCCGGACGCATTTCCGAAGGCATGATCACTTCGGTGGAGAACCTGGCGGCATCGGCTGACGAGAGCCGCTCCCCGCGGCCAATTCCCGCCCATCAATTGGGCGAGGTCACAGTCGAAAAAGGCACCTTTACCCTGATTGACCATACGGCCGGCACCGAAGAAAAAATCACGGCCCTCAACGGGACCATTGCCTGGCCCCGGCTCAATGGATCGGTGCAGGCCGATATCAATGGCATATATCGCGGAGAAGCGGCCACTGTGAGCATGAGTTCAAGCGAGCCCCTGCTGTTGCTTGCGCAGAAAACCGCCCAATTGAAAGTGGATCTGGTCTCCGATCCGATTCGCATCAGCTTCGATGGAAAAGCAAGCGTCGCCAAAGACCTCTTTGCTGCCGGAACATTGTCGGTGGTCAGCCCCTCAATGCGGCAAACGCTATTATGGGCAGGCACCGAGATCAAGCCGGGAGAGGCCATCGGTGCATTGTCACTGGATGCGGAAGTGCAATTGAAAGATGGCCGCGCCATGTTTGACAAGCTCATCCTGGAGCTTGAAGGCAACCGCGGCATTGGCGTTCTCGATTTCAAACAGTCGGAAGACGGCCGGCCTGGCATCTCCGGAACGATTGCCTTCAACTCTCTGGATATTTCTTCCTTTATGCGCGCCTTCACACCATTGCCGCGCAACGGTGAGGAAATTGCCAAGACGATCGACACGTCGTTCCTGAACCAACTGACTCTGGACATGCGCCTTTCGGCCCAATCAGCGACACTGGGTCCTTTGACCCTGACCAATGTTGCGGCGGCAGCACGCATCGATCAGGGACGCGCGATGTTTGATATCGGAGATGCCACTGCCTACGGCGGCTCTCTGCTTGGTCGCATCAGCCTTGCCGAAAGCGGCATAGAAGGTGCCGGTGAAATCCGTTTCTCGGCCAAGGATATCAATCTTGAAGATGCGCTGGCCGCCCTGAAGATTGAAGGTCCCTTCCCCCAGGGCACCGCAACCTTGCAAATGGCCGTCTCTACCAAATATCCGACCTGGGCAACCAGCCTGAATGATCTGGACGGCAATTTGAAACTGTCCATCGTCAACGGATTTGTTCCGTCATTTGATATCGTTCAGTTTCGCGAACTGGCTGCGAACGAGCGTTTTTTCGGACTGGGCGGGATTTCCTCCGGGTCGTTTCAATTTGATACTGCAGAATTTCAGGCAACCCTGTCCAATGGTCTGGCCGAAATCAACATGGGTGAGATCAAGGGTCCGGCTGCCTGGCTCGACCTGACCGGCATCATCCCCTATCAGCGTGGCGGACTTGCACTGGTCGGCCATCTGAAGGATGTTCCGGTAACAAGCGAAGCGCAAACGGATGCCCCGGAAGACCCCGATGCAGTCAAAGCCGAGGATCATTCCATTGCGTTTTTTGTGGGCGGCTCATGGCCTGCACCCGTCATATCGCCAATTCTGGGCAATTGACGGTTCCACGTGCTTTTTCACTGAAAATCAAAGGCGCTCAGGCCGGTTACCATTTCATCAAAGCCCGAGGGGCGGGTCAGAGGCGGCTCGGCCCGTGACAAACAGCCCTGCCGTTCGCAAAGACGGCACACGGGGCCAACCTTTGTCGGCTGCATGCCCGAACCGTTTACCGCCGTGCCGTAAATGATTTCGTCGCGAAAGCCGATATCGCAACCGACCAGAACAGCCGTCCGGCGGACCCGCTCGTCAAAGGCGCCTTGAGGCCCCTCAAGGGTTCGGGCAATCACCAGAAACTCAGCCCCATCAGGCATTTCCACCGTCTCCACGAAAATCTGCCCGGGCTGAGTGAAGGCCGCATGGATATTCAATTTGGGGCATCCACCACCGAAACGCGATTGCGGATAACCGCGTGCGCCCGCCCGGCGAAAGCGATTGCCGGCATTGTCCACCTCGAGCATGAAAAACGGCACACCGGACGCTCCCTGCCGTTGCAGCATGGTCAGCCGGTTCGCCACCTGCTCGAAGGACACGTGAAAGCGTGAGCGCAAGACATCCATGTCGTATTTCACACGCATGGCAGCAGACTGGAACGGGCCGTAGGGCATCATCAGCGCATGGGCGGCATAGCGGGCGATTTCAAAGCGGCCAAGGCGGCGTGCTTCATCGGATGAAAGTGCAAGCAGATCAAGTTCGCTGTGAATGACCGGACCAAAGGCAAGCTGGCTGACCTCCACGGCAATTTCCCGCAACTGATCAAAGGGGGAAAGTCTTTCAGACAGGAACAGGCGCATGGAATGGCGATCAAAACGCCTGCGCCAGTTGGGCATCGTGTGAACAGGCAACAGCCGGACAACAATTCCATGCTCGCGCGCCAGCCAGTCCCTCAGCGCACCGAAGAGGTCCTCGCCCGGTTTCAACGTTTCATAAAAGGATTCGGCAGCCTCCTCGATGGTCGTGAAATAGTTTGGACGCCGTTCAAAAGCCTCACGCACTTCGTCAACAGGCAGTCTGGCACTGGATACGGATGTGGCGCGCCCCTCACTTGCCAGCAATTCGGAAAGGCCGGAGAGGCGGGACTGGGCTTCCTTGTAAGCACGATAAAGCTTGACGACGCCCGCCGCCGCATTGGGCGCGGCATCGGCCACCTCCAGCAATTCCTGATCACCTGGCAGGGCGTCGACGAGAAGCGGGTCGGAAAAGACCTCCTTCAATGCGCTGGTCGTGCCGGTGCTTTCGCCCTGCAACTCGTCCAGATCGATTTTGTAGACAGACGAGAGCCGAAGCAGCAATTGCACCGTCAAAGGGCGCTGATTTCTCTCAATGAGATTGAGATAGGAGGGCGATATGCCCAGTTCTCCAGCCATCGCGGTTTGCGTCAGGCCAAGCTGATTGCGCATGCGACGCAACCGAGGCCCTGCAAAAATTTTCTGTTCTGCCATGAGATTATTACAACTTGTGACAATTTTCCGTTGATTTAGACTATTACAATTTTTACAGATTTACAACGTTGTTTTGTCACAAAATCTACAACGTGACCTCTTTATACGCCTTGTTTTCCGGTTTTCTCTGTTCATTTTGTGCACTGCATTGTAAATATTTTTCATCAACGCAAGCAAAAACCAAGGCTTTCAAAATGGAAGCCATTCAAAACTGATGATCGGAGATCGGCATGACTGATTTTTACAACCTGGTTCCAAGCGCACCGGAAGGCCGTTTCGACGGTATCGACAGACCCTATTCTGTAGAAGATGTGCAGCGGTTGCGCGGCTCGGTCCAGATTCGGCAATCTCTGGCCGAAATGGGCGCCAACCGCTTGTGGCAGCTGATCCACGATGATGATTATGTCAATGCCCTGGGCGCCTTGTCAGGCAACCAGGCCATGCAGATGGTGCGTGCCGGCCTGAAGGCCATTTATCTCTCCGGCTGGCAGGTTGCAGCCGATGCCAATACGGCGTCCGCCATGTATCCCGATCAGTCTCTCTATCCGGCAAATGCCGGTCCGGAACTGGCCAAACGCATCAACAAGACATTGCAGCGCGCCGATCAGATCGAAACGTCGGAAGGCGGTCCGCTTTCCGTCGACACATGGTTCGCGCCCATCATCGCCGATGCGGAAGCCGGCTTTGGCGGCCCACTCAATGCCTTTGAACTGATGAAGGCCTACATTGAAGCAGGCGTTGCCGGTGTTCATTATGAAGACCAGCTGGCATCTGAAAAGAAATGCGGCCATCTGGGCGGCAAGGTGCTGATCCCGACCGCAGCCCATATCCGCAATCTCAGTGCGGCCAGACTTGCTGCAGACGTCATGGGCACAGCAACATTGGTGATTGCGCGCACGGATGCAGAAGCTGCAAAACTGCTGACATCGGATATCGACGACCGCGACAAGCCTTTCGTTGATTATGATGCCGGTCGCACAGCCGAGGGCTTCTATCACGTCAAGAATGGTCTGGAACCATGTATTGCCCGTGCCATTGCCTATGCACCCCACAGCGATCTTATCTGGTGTGAGACATCCAAGCCCGACCTTGATCAGGCGAAACGTTTTGCTGAAGCCGTGCGCAAGGAGCATCCCGACCAGTTGCTTGCCTATAATTGCTCTCCTTCCTTCAACTGGAAGCAGAATCTGGATGATGCAACGATCGCAAAATTCCAGCGTGAGCTGGGCGCCATGGGCTACAAATTCCAGTTTATCACACTGGCCGGCTTCCACCAGTTGAACCATGGCATGTTCGAACTTGCCCGTGGTTACAAGGAACGCCAGATGGCAGCCTATTCAGAGCTTCAGGAAGCCGAATTTGCCAGTGAGGTCAATGGTTACACGGCCACCAAGCATCAGCGCGAAGTGGGCACGGGGTATTTTGACGCCGTATCCATGGCCATCACCGGCGGAAAATCATCGACCACCGCCATGGGTGGCTCGACAGAAGCCGCACAATTCAGACCAGCCGCCGAATAGGCAGCCTGGAACGGGCAGCCCTGATGCTGCCCGCTCCTTCAGCAACCGTCACACAGGAGACTTGAAAATGCCACCGAAGACACGCGTTAAAGAACGGGCTGAAGAACAGTCCTCATCCATGACTGCTGATCAACAGGCTTCCATCCGCATGGTGGCAAATGATCTGCACCGGCTCAATCTGTCCGTCATGAAGGCCGTTGATGCAGGCGTATCCGTTGAACTCGTGCGGTCCGCCCGCCACCATGGCGGACAGGGCAATTGGGGTGACCTGCTCATTCCGGTGATTGTCACGCAGGGCTCCACCGAGGCCTAGAACACCGCAAATTGACAAATGCAAACCGCCAGATCGCATGGCGGTTTGCCTCTATACGGATTGTCCGGCAACCCAGCCTGAAGACCAGGCCCACTGGAAATTATAGCCGCCCAGCCAGCCGGTCACGTCGACCACTTCACCGACAAAATACAGTCCAGGCACAGATTTGCTCTCCATGTTGCGCGAATCAAGATCTGCCGTATCCACGCCTCCAAGCGTGACCTCCGCTGTTCTGTAGCCTTCCGATCCAATCGGCTTGATGCGCCATTGCTGGACCGCATCGGCAATGACCTGCAATCTCTTGTCGCCCATATCGGCCAGATTGCCGCTGGCGCCTTGCGCTTCGGCAATGATTTGCGCAAGCCGCTTTGGCAAGACTGTCGCCAGAGCACTTTGCACGGACTGGCGGCCATTGTCCGACCGGGCCTTGCGCAACAGTTGAAATATGTCCTGATGCGGCACCAGAGATAGAATGATTTCATCGCCTTCGCGCCAGTAGGATGAAATCTGCAGGACCGCGGGACCACTGATGCCCCTGTGCGTAAACAGCATTGCCTCCTCGAACGACACGCCATTGCAACGGACAATGGCATCGGCAGCCGTTCCGGAAAGCGGATTCAACAGTGCCCGCAAGCCATCGTCGAATGTCAGCGGCACCAGGGCTGGCCGCGTTGGCATGACCCCAACACCGAATTGCTCTGCGATCGTGTATCCAAGTCCCGTCGCGCCCATTTTGGGAATGGATTTGCCACCGGTGGCCACGACAAGGGATTCACAGAGAACGGAACCTGACGAAAGCTGAATTCTGAAGCCATCAGCATCTTTTTCCAGCGATTTGAAATGGGTCGAAAGCCTGAGGGTCACACCTGCCTGACTGAGCTCTTTGGCAAGCATGTCGATGATCTGCCGCGATGAGCCGTCACAGAACAATTGCCCGAGGGTCTTTTCGTGATGGGCAATCGCGTAACGGTCCACCAGAGCAATGAAATCCTGCTGCGTGTATCGTTTCAGTGCGGATTTGCAAAAATGCGGGTTTGCCGACAGAAAATTGCCGTGGCTGGTATGCCGATTGGTGAAATTGCAGCGTCCACCACCGGAAATCCGAATTTTTTCGCCCGGCGCCTTGGCATGGTCGACAAGCAGCACGGTGCGCCCTCGCCTGCCGGCTTCAATGGCACACATCATCCCGGCAGCACCGGCCCCTAGAACGACGACATCATAATGTTGCAAAGAACAGTTCCCAAAATTTCGAGGCAGCGCCGCATTGTAAGTTTGTTGATTTCATTTTCATGTGTCGCGCAATGGGGTATGAAAGTCTCCATAACATTTCCATAAAGAGTATTTCATGGCCCCCAATTCCAAAAGAACAGCAGACAAAAAGAAGCCTGCAGCACCGAAATCACGCAGCAAGCCTGCCTTTGTAGACAATAAGCGCGGCGTTGAAAACTGGAAGCAGGTCAGCGAGTGGCTCAATTGGCGCGGTATCGAGGATCTTGAGTGTATCACACCTGATCTGGCCGGCGTGCCGCGCGGCAAGATGATGCCAACGTCCAAATTTACCTCAAACACCTCCCTGTCGCTGCCCTCCGCGCTCTACCGGCAGACCATTTCCGGCGAATACCCGGAGGAAACCGGCAATTTTCGCTATGACCCGGGCGACGGCGACCTGAAACTGATGCCTGATCTTTCGACATTGACCACGGTTCCATGGGAGAGCGATCCGACGGCGCAGGTGATCTGCGACATTGTCGATTCCGAGGGCAAGGATGTGGAATATGCACCACGCAATGTGCTCAAGCGCGTCGTGTCACTCTATGAACAGAAAGGCTGGCGGCCCATTGTCGCGCCTGAAATCGAATTCTACCTTATCGCGCTGAATGACAATCCGGACTATCCTTTGCAGCCGCCGGTCGGTCGCTCCGGGCGCACCATGGCGCGGGGTCATTCCTATTCCATTGCCGGGGTGAACGAATTTGATGAATTGATCGACGACATCTACCATTTCTCCGAGGCTCAAGGGCTGGAAATTGATACGTTGATCCATGAGGAAGGACCGGCGCAACTGGAGATCAATCTGCGCCATGGCGATCCGCTTGCCCTGGCAGATCAGGTCTTCATGTTCAAAAGGACCCTGCGTGAAGCCGCGCTCAAACACGGCATTTACGCGACCTTCATGGCCAAGCCGATGCAGGGACAGGCGGGCTCTGCCCTGCACATTCACCAATCGGTTATTGATGTAAACACCGGCGAGAATATCTTTTGCAACGCGGACGGTTCGCCTTCATCCAAATTCTTCGGTTTCATTGGTGGCATGCAGCATTTTGTGCCCAGAGCCCTCGTCATGATGGCCCCCTATGTCAATTCCTATCGACGCCTGACGCCTGACATGGCCTGCCCGGTCAACAATGCCTGGGGCTATGACAACCGAACGGTTGCCTTCAGGGTGCCAGGCTCGGACGCCAGCAACCGGCGCGTGGAAAACCGGCTGCCCTCATCGGATGCCAATCCCTACCTGGCGCTTGCCGCTTCGCTGGCCTGTGGATGGCTGGGCATGGTCAAGGGACTTGTCCCAGATAGTCCGACGGCGACGACAGCCAATGAAGGCACGACTGTGGAACTGCCGCGCGGCCTGCTGGAAGCGGTCTCCACTTTGGAAAGCGAGCCGGCTTTTTCCGAAGTCTTCGGGGCGGAATTCGTCGACATGTACAGCGGCGTCAAACGCGGCGAATTTGAAACATTCATGCAGGTCATCAGCCCCTGGGAGAGACAATATCTGTTGCTGAACGTCTGATTTTTGCGGGCTGACAGCACAGTGAAAACTTCCCAAAGCGTGTTTAAAGATTAGCTCTGGCCTTTTTAAATCGATTAGATTATGAAAGGGCCAAATTCTTGGAAACGTGAGACTGCAGCCCATGAGCAGCCAGACCATCCCTGTTGATCCTTTTGACTATGTCGTCTTTGGCGGCACAGGTGATCTTTCCGAGCGCAAGCTTTTACCGGCGCTCTATCACAGACAGATTGCCGGCCAGCTTTCAGAACCAACCCGCATCATCGGTGCTTCCAGAGCGGATCTTGATGATGACGGTTTTCGAACCTTTGCGCGTGATGCCCTGTCGCGGCATCTCAAGAGTGGCGAGTTCGATGAAAAGGAAGTGGCCATATTCCTTGGCCGATTGCACTATGTCTCTGTCGATGCCACGTCGGATCGCGGCTGGGACGCCATGGCGGCACTCCTGGCAAGCGGCCAGGATCGCGTGCGTGCCTTCTATCTGGCTGTCGGCCCCTCATTGTTCGGTGACATCTGCGAGCGCATCAGCAGCCATGATTTGATCAACCGGAATACCCGTATCGTGGTTGAAAAACCCATTGGCCGCGACCTGGCGTCCGCACGCTCCCTCAATGACACGATCGGTCGGGCCTTTGCCGAAGAGCAGACATTCCGTATCGACCATTACCTTGGCAAGGAAACGGTGCAGAATCTGATGGCGCTGCGCTTTGCCAATGCACTCTATGAGCCCCTGTGGAATTCCGCCCATATCGATCATGTCCAGATCACCGTTGCCGAATCCGTCGGGCTTGAGGGACGTGCCGGCTATTATGACCGGGCGGGAGCGCTGCGGGATATGGTGCAAAACCACATTTTACAATTGCTTTGTCTCGTTGCCATGGAGGCCCCGCCCTCGGTGGAAGCCGAAGCCGTACGCGACGAAAAACTCAAGGTGCTGCGCGCATTGCGCCCGATTGACAGCAGCAATGCATCAAAGGTCACCGTCAGGGGCCAATACCGGGCGGGCGCATCGGCTGGCGGTGCGGTCGGTGGCTATCTGGATGAACTGGGTGACGCCAATTCGAACACGGAAACCTTTGTTGCCGTAAAGGCCGAAATTGACAATTGGCGCTGGGCCGGGGTTCCCTTCTACCTGCGCACCGGCAAACGCATGGCGGAACGCGTTTCAGAGATCGTTATCAATTTCAAACCCATTCCCCATTCGATATTTGATAGCAGCGCCGGTCAGATCGTCGCCAATCAGTTGGTCATCCGATTGCAGCCGGACGAGGGTGTGAAACAATGGATCATGATCAAGGATCCGGGCCCCGGTGGCATGCGATTGCGACACGTTCCGCTGGATATGAGTTTTGCGCAGAGCTTTTCCGTCCGCCACCCCGACGCCTATGAGCGCTTGTTGATGGATGTGATCCGCTGCAATCAGACCCTGTTCATGCGGCGTGACGAAGTGGAGGCCGCCTGGAAGTGGATTGATCCGATCCTGACAGCATGGGATGAAACAGCGCAGCCCTGTCAGGGGTATACAGCCGGCACATCCGGACCAACCAACGCTATTGCTCTGATCGAAAGAGATGGGCGCACATGGCACGAGAGCCCTTAGGCTTCGAGAAATTGCACTATGCCTGAACCACAGATCAACCGATACAATACCGGCCAGGCGCTTGCCCGGTCGCTGTCTCGCCGCATTGGCGAGGCTCTGGCAGCGGCGATCCAGAAGGATGGCGAGGCCTTCATGGCGGTCTCCGGCGGCTCCACGCCCAAGCTGCTTTTTCAGACTCTCAGCAAGGAAGATATCGACTGGGCGAAGGTAACGGTCACGCTGGTTGACGAGCGGTTTGTACCGCCGTCCCATGAGCGGTCCAATCATCGTTTGGTCGCAACTCACCTGCTGCAGAATGCTGCTGCCTTCGCCAAATTCATTCCACTCTTCAGCGATCATGCATCGCCGCAGGAGGCAGCGCAGTCCGCGTCGTTAAAAATTGATGCCGTCGGCAAGCCATTGGACATTGCCATTCTGGGCATGGGCGCAGATGGGCATACCGCCTCCTGGTTTCCGCGCAGCGCGCAATTGTCGGATGTCACGGATCCGCAGCAATCTGCATCTGTGCTTGCCGCCTATGGTGATGGCCTGCCGGATGCGCGATTGACTCTGACGCTGCCATCGCTGCGCAATGCGGGCATTGCCGTGCTGCATATCGAGGGCATTGAGAAATTTGACGTCCTTGAACAGGCACTGGGTGATGGTCCCATCGCTGAATTGCCGGTGCGCGCGCTCCTGCGAAGAGCAGACAGACCGGTTCAGATTTATTGGGCACCGTGAAACGTGAAAAATGGAACCTGCAATGATTTCGCAAACAGTGCCTGTTTGTCGATCAGCAATGCATGCAACGGGAGAAAACTGCGGTACGGCTAGGCACATGCCACACCATTGCCGCAGAAATCCTGATTAATGGCCTGACAGGCCACGAACACTCTTTTAACCAACACACTGGCGGGAAGACAATGGCTGCGAATTCATCCGTTCTTTCGATTACAAAACGCATCATCGAGCGATCAAGACAGACCAGGGAAACCTATCTGCAACACCTTCACGAGGCTTCCACTGCGGGACCCAGGCGCTCTGAATTGTCGTGCGGCAATCTTGCCCATGGATTTGCTGCCTGCGGGACAGAAGACAAGGCAGCCCTGTCCGCAGATCTGGTGCCCAATCTGGGGATCATAACCTCCTACAACGACATGTTGTCGGCCCATCAGCCGTTTGAACATTTCCCCGAACTCATCCGCAAAGCCGCGCGTGAAGCCGGCGGCGTGGCGCAGGTGGCCGGCGGTGTTCCAGCCATGTGTGACGGCGTCACCCAGGGCCAACCGGGCATGGATCTGTCGCTTTTCTCGCGCGATGTCATCGCCATGTCGGCAGCCATTGGCCTTTCCCACAATATGTTCGATGCTGCGGCCTATCTGGGTGTCTGCGACAAGATCGTGCCCGGTCTGGTCATTGCGGCCTTGTCATTCGGTCATCTGCCAGCGGTCTTCATTCCGGCCGGCCCAATGGTTTCAGGCATGGCCAATGAGGAAAAAGTGCGCATTCGCCAACTTTATGCAGAGGGCAAGGTTGGGCGCGCAGAATTGCTGGATGCCGAATCCAAATCATACCACGCACCGGGCACCTGTACTTTCTACGGGACAGCCAATTCCAATCAGATGCTGATGGAAATCATGGGTTTTCACATACCCGGCGCCTCCTTCATCAATCCCGGCACGCCGCTGCGCGATGCGCTGACCAGGGAGGCCACCAGGAGGGCGCTGGCCATCACGGCACAGGGCAATGAATACACACCGGCGGGCGTGATGTTTGACGAACGCACTGTTGTCAACGGCCTGATTGGGTTGCATGCCACGGGCGGCTCGACAAATCACACGATCCATCTGATTGCCATGGCCCGTGCGGCCGGAATCATGCTGACCTGGGAAGACATTTCGGAGCTGTCGGATATTGTGCCTTTGTTGGCGCGGGTCTATCCAAATGGTCCCTCCGACGTCAATCATTTCCACGCCGCCGGCGGCCTCGGCTATCTGATTTCTCAATTGCTTTCCAGCGGCATGCTGCACGACGATGTGCGCACCGTCTGGGGTGAAGGCCTTGACGCTTACGCCATCGACCCGAAACTCAACAGCGACGGAACTGTCTTGCGTGAACGTGCACCCGCTGAAAGCCTGAACCCGAAAATCCTGGCAACATTTGATGCGCCCTTTCAAAAGAACGGCGGTCTAAAAATGCTCAACGGCAATCTCGGAAAAGCCGTCATCAAGATATCTGCTGTCAAAGCCGAGCGTTACATCGTCGAAGCACCGGCAAGGGTGTTTCACACGCAGCAGGATTTTCTCGATACTTTCAATGCAGGGGGCATGGAACAGGATGTCGTTGCGGTGATCCGGTTTCAGGGGCCCAAGGCCATTGGTATGCCGGAACTGCACAAGCTGACACCGCCGCTTGGCGTTTTGCAGGACCGGGGATTTTCTGTCGCATTGCTGACGGATGGGCGCATGTCGGGCGCATCGGGCAAAGTACCGGCTGCCATTCACCTGACACCGGAAGCGCTTGATGGCGGACCGATTGCCCGGCTGCAGGATGGCGACATGATCCGCCTTGATGCCATTGCAGGTACTTTGACAGTGCTGGTCGATGAAGCCGAATTTGCCGCAAGGGTTCCCGCGACCGCTGACCTGACCTCAAGCAGCTACGGCATGGGCCGCGAATTGTTTGCCAATTTCAGGGCCCTGGCCGGCCGCGCCGATGAGGGTGCCAGCGCTCTTTACGGATAATGTTCAGAATGTCGGCGGCACCTGTCCGGCCGAGCGGTAGGCTGAAACCAGCGTATTGGCCATCAACAGGGCAATGGTCATCGGGCCGACACCGCCGGGCACCGGCGAGATCGCTCCGGCGATTTCGGCACACTCTGCAAAGGCGACATCTCCGACAAGCCGCGACTTGCCTTCTCCGCGTTCAGGTGCGGGTATCCGGTTGATACCCACGTCGATCACGGTTGCGCCTGGCTTGACCCAGTCGCCTTTGACCATTTCCGGACGCCCGACGGCGGCCACCAATATATCGGCGGTGCGGCACAGGGCCGGCAGGTCGGCGGTGCGGCTATGGGCAATGGTGACCGTGGCATTGGCGGCCAGCAGCAGACTGGCCACAGGTTTGCCGACGATGTTCGAACGACCGATGACAACCGCATTGAGGCCGGACAGATCCTTGCCGCGTATGCGTTCGATCAGCAGCATCGAACCGGCTGCGGTGCATGGAACAAAAGCCGTTCCGATGCCGGTGGTCAGTTTTCCTGCATTGATCACATGAAAACCGTCCACATCCTTGTCCGGATCAATGGCCTGGAGGACGTCGCCTTCGTCGATATGGCCGGGAAGCGGCAGTTGAACAAGAATGCCGTGGATTGAGGGATCATTGTTGAGTGTATCCACCAGTGATAAAAGATCCGCCTGGCTGGTCGTATCGGCCAATGTGTGCTGCACGGAATGAAACCCGCATTCCTGGGCTTTTTTACCCTTTGAGGCAACATAGACCTGGCTGGCCGGATCTTCGCCGACGATGACAACCGCGATGCCCGGCATCAGACCTTTTGTGGTTTTCAGTTGAGCCGTGGCCGTCTTGACCGCCGCGATCACATTTGCCGCTTCAGCCTTGCCATCGATTATCACTGTCATGTCTTGCGCTCCGGATTTTCTGCCTGAATCCACCGGCGTGCATCCAGCGGAAATGATCAATCAACTTGTGCTGACTGCATAATGCAATTTTCACAATGATGAAATGGTCTGTGAGCGACGTCCCGGATCTAAATTGTGACGCAATGCAATTCAAGCAGCCCTGACCGCTGATCAGGCTGAAACGGACCATCCGTTAGCTGTTTACAAACCGCCCGGACTGACGGGATGAACGTCGTGCCTGTTGCAGGCGTTCCACTGTTTCACGCATTTGGCGGATATCGGCGCGGATTTGTTCTTCTTCGTTCTCGGGTGCAAAATCGGCCATTTGTGATGGTTGTGGAATCTCATCTTGCCAGGGCGGCGCGTTGGTGTTCGGCACGTCGCGTTGCTGCCAGCGATCATCCGTGGGTTCTTCATCGGCATAATCCGCAGGATCCAGGACAACCTCTTCTTCCTGCGAAGGCGCAGCACCGGAATTCCTGTAAGGCGCGTCGAATCTGTCGCGACTTGCCCTATTGAAGCCCGACGCGAGACTTTTGTAGATGCCGGCAAGAATGGCGATGGCCAGACCGCCAAACAGTCCGGCCAGCAGGCCTCCAATTGCAATGAACTTGCGGGACGGCCCGCTGGGTTTCAACGCCGGTGTCGCTGCGGAAATGACCCGAATATTGCTTGTGTTCAAGCTCTGCTGTTCGCGCGTTTCGCGAGCGCGTTTGAGAAAGGATACATAAATCGCACTGGTGGCATTGGCCTCGCGCTCCAGCTCCCGCAATTGCACGAGGTCACCGGATGTGGTGGCGTGTTTGCTCTTGAGCACAGCGAGATCGGTTGCCACCTGCTGTTCCGAGCGGATAACACGCCGCAATTCGGTCTGTGTGGATTCGACAATACGGCGCAGTTCATTGTTGATTTCCGCGCGGGCTGTGTCCAGCGCCTGTTCTGCTGCTATGCGCTGAGGATGGCGCGGACCAAGACTTGTTGCAAGCGCATCCGATATGCGTTTGGCCGAGGCGTATTCGGCGCGCAGTTCGCCAATTGTTGTCGATCCCAAAATCTCCGGAGATGTTCCGGTCAGAAGAGCGTTGATATCGACCTGACGGGCCGAGTCGGCCTTGACCTGAATTTCCACCTTTTGTGCACGCAGTTGGGCCAGTTGCTGGTTCAAGGTGATGATCTGCTCATCGCTGATCAGGTTACCACCGGCATCAACCAGATCAAATTTTGCCTTGTATTCTTCAACCCGCCTCTCGGCTGCTTCCACATCCTTGCGCAAGGCGTCGAGTTGTGTGGCGAATGAAACGGCGGTGCGCTCAAACAGGGCAGATTGTGATTCCTGCTGTTTGACGATGTAGACGTCGACAATTTCATTGGCAATGCGCGCCGATTTTTCGGCGTCTTCCGTCTTGACCGCGACATAGACGATAAAGGTTTTTTCACCTCTATAGACCTGCACCTGGCGGGAAAGCGACTGAACGGCCAGATTGTTGTAATCACTCGCTGTTTTGGACTTGCCGCCAATTAGGGAACGCATCAATTCCACGGCGCCAAAGACGCCGCCTGCGGCCGTGCCGTTGAACTCCGGATCATCAGCCAGATCGAGATTGGTGACCACGGCTTGCAACACCGGACTGGAATCGACAATCTGAACCTGGCTGTCGACCAGCGCCAGGATGGATTCAGCCGAATAGGATTGCGGCAAAAAATCCGTATCGGTCAGGCGCAACTCGCGCGGATCGAGCACGAACTGGCTGACGGATTCGTATTTGTGCGGTGTCGCCAAAGCAATCATGACGCCCAGAACCGCTCCGAGGATACTGGCAAAAATCACAAAATACCGATAGCGCCACGCTGTGACGATCAGAACAACCGGATCGATCAGCGAACCATCGCGAGGTGGCCTGTCGTTCCGGTTCTCCTGATCGCCAGCCCTATGGGAACCCGCGTTTTGCGAATCTCGTTCTTGTGCAGCTGGGGTCTCGGAGTGCGGGGCCATGGAATGTGGAACTTGGGAATGTGGAACTTGGGAATGTGGAACTTGGGAATGTGGCGGATTGGAATTCTGCCTTTGTAACGGCTGGCTCGCATTCATGTCTGCAACCTGATCCTCTGGCGCATCAGTGGCGGGTGCCCGGTGCTTGTGAAAGCCAGCCTGGTCTGGCTGCTCATCGCGGGTCAGGGATTCAATCATCCCTTGCAGGCGCTGGCGCACGCCGGACTGTCCTGCAGTCGACCTGTCCGGCCAATCGCTTTCGCCGTGCGGGCTCCGCTCATTGTCATAATATCCGCCATCCTGATCGGAGGGCAATGGCGCTTCATCGTAATAGCGATGGCTTTCCGCTTCGTCTGACTCGGCAAAATCCGGGCGTGAAGAATCGGACGCAGAATACCCCGTGCGCGTATAATCAAGGAGCGATTTTCGTCCTCTCTTCTGAGCTATTGAATCCGGATCGAACATGTTCACCTTCCGAGCTGATCACCAGCGAGGCCCGACTTATGGCTAATACTATCTAAACAACCTTGGAAAATATTTGGTTAACGCAACCGCATACCCACCTGCCCGACAGTCACACGTGTCTCAAGCATACCTTGGCACACATTATGCGCGAAATTACGGCGCAGGAGATGCATAGAGCCTTGCCGTTTCCTCACGCCGTGCCATTTGCGTGATCTTCCGGCCTGAAACAATTGAGACAGAACACGACATTTGACTGATACATCCGACCTTCACTTTTGGGTCATCGCCAATGGAGGCGGTGAACATCAATGTCTCCCGCACCGACAGCATGGGATTTCGAAATGCTACTCGGCAATGGGACGAACCAGAAGGAATACAAAGATGAAGAGACTTTTTGCCCTTGCAGCCCTTGCACTCGTGCTTTCCAATACCGGTGCAAACGCCGCCTATGCCAATCGCGCCGAGTGTATCGATGCCGTCGTCGCTTCCTGCAACAAGAAACCGCACCCGGTGCCCTGCACCAATTCGGGAACGTCTCAGTGTGAGGAAGTATTCCCGCAGAACAACGGCAGCAGAACGCCTGGAATCGCGACCAAGAACAAGAGGAGCTAACGCAGTTTCAGCACGTGGCGATGCATCTGCCTATCTCCAAATGCATCCATTCAAAAGCACCAACATGCAGGTCCGCCAAACAGCCGGGCCTGCATGTTTTCGTTTGGGAGGCAAGTCCCGCCCAACACGGGTCGTCTCTCTTCAACGAAATCTGCGGTAGAAAACTGCTCCTTTGAAACGATTGTTACAATTGAGACAATCGGCGACATCCGACAGACAAACAGGATTGTCAGGTTTGTTTCACGGGTTGCTCGACATCAAGCGTTGGCAAAAACCCGAAACCAGCAACAGAGGAAACCTGAAATGAAAAATTTTGCGAAAACAATCACGTTCACCGCCGTGGGCGCAATCTCTCTGGCCGCCGTCAGTCTCTTTACAGCTGCACCGGCATCGGCGGCATATGCCTGCAAGAATTCCCATTCCTACGAATCCGCAGCCGGCGTCAATCCGAATGCCGCAACCGCAGTCAAAATTGCCCAGGCAAGCTGGCAGAGCAAAATGAAGAGCCAGTATGGTTTGCCCTGGTCGCTCTGGTCGGTTGCAAAAGGCAAACAGACCAGTTGTGTGAATTCCGGCGGCAATCAGAAAACCTGCATCGTCAGAGCACGCCCCTGCAAATACGTAACGGGATAATCTGCTCCGACAAAGTCACGAACATCGAAAGCACCCGCAGATGGGAAGCGCAGAAAACAGCTTCTCCATCGGCGGGCGCTACATTTTTGCGGTGAGGGCTGATACAATTGATACAATCGGCGGCACATGCTTGATACAAAGGGCACTGATACTTGCAAATGCCCAGCCCAGTCCTTGCGTGTGCCAGTTCTTAGCGTGTGCCAGTCTTTGTGTGTGCTGGCCTTTACCTGTGTCAGTCTTCGCCTGTGGCGTTTGAAACGGAGTAGCCCCGTTGCCTACGAGCAGAACAAAAAATGCCAAGACTTTTTCCGCATCGGACAAGGTGCGCATTGTTCTTCAAGGACTGACCGGACAGTCGAGCGTCGCCGAACTGTGCCACCGTAGCGGGATATCCGAAGACACTTTCAATGAATGGTCGACGGCCTTCATCGAGGGCGGCAGGAACGCCCTTTCTCAGAAGGCTCAGAAGACCGGGATGGCATCTGACATGAAGTCGCGCGAGGCGGAACTGTTGCGCAACGTCATTGATGTATGTCCCGCCAATTTCATGGTCTCGCGAATCCAGAGTGGAGAGGTCCTTTACCGCTCACAGGCGTCGGCGGATTTGCTGGGCGAATTGCCCTTCGCGCGCGGACATTGGAAAAATCCGCTGGACCGCGAGCGCTTTGTTGAAATCCTGGAGAGCGACGGCCGAGTCAACAACATGTTCTTCTGCGCCGTGAAGGCTGACGGAACGTCCTTTCCATGCCAGATTTCGGCCTGCATTGTTGAACACCAGGGTGAAAATGTCATTGTTTCCTCCACGACGGATTTGTCGAAAGAGTTTGCCTTGCGCAAAGAACTGGAACAGGCAAACGCACGTTTCACTGAAGCGCTGGAGGCCTTCGATGAGGGATTTGCTCTCTGGGACAGCGACCTGCGGCTGGTTCTTGAAAACGAGCGCATATTCAACATGCTCTATCCCAATGAACCACCACCCAGAAGAGGACAACCGGGCGATGCTTTTCAACTGATCCTTCAGGAGCAATTTGCAAACAAGGTTTTCAAACTTCCCGAAGACGTACCGGCCGACCAGATCATCGGGTTCTGGAAGCAGTTGATCACATCCTACACGAAGGGGCTGGATATTGAGCTTGAAGACGGGAGAATCCTGACAGGCTCATCGCACGAGACCAGCCTCGGCGGCTATCTGCTGACCTTCAAGGACGTGACAGACCAGCGCCGCGCAGAGGCCGCCGAGCGCGAAGCCGATACGCTGCTCAAGCTGATTGTCGATGCATGCCCGACAAACTTCATGGTGTCACGGATCGATAATGGCAAGATCATTTACCTGTCCAATGCGTCGACGGCCCGTTTCGGAGAAGTCGATTCAAAACTGAGTTTCTTTCCCAGGCCGGAAGATCGCCTGAAATACCTTGATGCACTGCTGCCAACCGGGGTCGTGGATGACTATCCGGTGCGGTTTCGCCGCGGGGACGGAACCATGCGGGACGGTCTCATCTCGGCCCGGATCACGCGATACAAGGGGGAGGACGTCATTGTATCTGCGACCCGCGACATTACGGAACAACTCCAGTTGCAGACCGAGTTGCAACACCAACGCGAGATCGCCCACCAAAACGAAAAGCTCTCCGCTATGGGTGAACTGCTGGCAGGTGTGGCACATGAGTTGAACAACCCCCTGTCAGTGGTGGTGGGTTACGCCCTCATGCTGCAGGAAAAACTGGAAGATCCCGTCCATAAAAAACGCATTGAGAGAATTGGCCAGTCCGCTGAGCGTTGCGCACGCATTGTCAAAGTATTCCTGGCCATGGCGCGGCAACGTCCTGTCGATCTGGAGCAATGGTCGCTCAGTGATATTATTGAATCGGCTTTTGACATGACCGGCTTTCCCATCAAATCCAAGGGTGCCCGGGTCGTTTTCGACCTTGATGCGAGTCTGCCGCCGGTTGCCGCGGATGGCGACCAGTTGATTCAGGTATTCAGCAATCTGATATCAAATGCCGGTCACGCCATCGCCGATAGCGGCAAAGACGGTATTCTGACTTTGAAATCCTATTTCGATGAGGATTTGCAAAGGGTCGTCGGAGAAGTCATCGACAATGGACCAGGCGTCCCCGAAGAGCTTCAAACGCGTATCTTCGAACCTTTTTTCACCACCAAGGATGCCGGAGCCGGAACAGGTATAGGGCTGGCGCTGTGTCATCGGATCGTCGACACGCATGGCGGGCGGCTGTCAATAAAGTCAAAACAGTCCAAAGGCGCGCGCTTTATCGTGCGCCTGCCACAGTCGGAAACGCCTGCCAGACATTTCCCCCCTTTGAAGACGCAGGCCAGGACCGCGGGGCCGCTTCGCGTCCTGGTCGTCGATGACCAGAGTGAAGTTGCCGATCTGCTGCGTGATATGCTTGAGGACAGCGGCTATCAGGTGGAGATCAGACATGATGCGCAGGCCGCCTTGCATTTGCTGGAATCCGAGACATTCGATGTCATCCTCAGTGATATCAAAATGCCCGGCCTGAGTGGTGATGCGTTTTTCAAAAAAATCAAATCCTTGCGTCCTGATCAGGCAAGACGTCTGGCTTTTGTGACTGGCGATGTGATGAGCCCAAGGGTGGCCGCATTTTTGGAAAAAGCCGCTGTTCCCTACATTGAGAAACCGGTCGTGCCGTCGGAACTCGACGCATTGATTGAGCAATTGCGCGCGCTTACACTGGGGAGTGAACCATGATGGCCGCAAATCCGCACATTCTTGTCTGTGATGATGAAACCCATCTGCGTGAAATGGTCGGCGAATATCTTGCCGAACGAGGATATCGGATTACCGAGGTCCCGGACGCACAATCATTGCATGAGGCGATGGCCAATGAACCTGCCGACCTGATCGTCCTGGATATCAATATGCCTGGTGAGGACGGATTGACCGCCCTGCGTGTGCTGCGAAGCCGTTCGGACGTACCGGTCATCATGCTGACAGCCGCATCAGAGGTCATCGACCGGGTGGTCGGGCTTGAATTGGGGGCTGACGACTATATCGGCAAACCCGTTGATCTGCGCGAGCTGGAAGCACGGATCAAGGCTGCGCTCAGACGACAATCTGGAACCGGCGTTGACGATCAGGCGCAAAGGCCAAAGCGGGCAAAGGGCATGGTTGCTTTCGGACAATGCAAACTGGATCTGGACGGAGCACGGCTTTTCGGACCCGATGAAAACGAAATTGCCATCACGGCAATGGAGTTCAACCTGTTGCGTGTCTTCCACCAGAACATCGGGCGTGTCCTCAATCGCGATCAGTTGCTTGAACAGGCGCATGATCGCGGCTGGGAGCCCTATGACCGCTCGATAGACCTGCGTATTTCGCGGCTGCGGCGGAAAATAGAGAAAAACCCGGCAAAACCGGAAACAATCAGGACAATCCGGGGCATTGGCTACACATACAGCTGATCGGATCGATCAGCAACTTTGTATCGTGCACAGAAAAGACCCGTAAATTGCCTGAACCAGGCATCCCCTACACCGCAAGATAGCGTTGAATGACGTCGAACATCGGTTTTGGCTGCAGGTTTTCATCAAAGGGCAGCGGCCGGTTTTTTGCACCTTTTCGATGCGGCATGACCTCGGAGAGCCATGTGTAGCGGTCGCTCAGGCCCCAGGTCGACAAGGAAAGGGGCAAGGCCGTCGAAAATGCTGCATCGAGGAACTGATCCACCATGTCGGCGGAAAATTCATCACGAACATATCTGTCACTTGGCAATTTCCAGTCGTTTACATCAAGCTCGGTGATCCGGTAGCCGACACCCAGAGACTGCAAATCACGGATGAAGCGGGCAAGGCCTTCCTGATCAATGGGAAAATCGGGATCCAGATGCCCCTGCATTCCAATTGAGTCAATGCGCTGCCCGCGATCCTGCAATCGCCGCACCAGCGTCAGCATGGCCTCGCGCCGGGCCTCGCAGCGGGGCCCAACCGAGCCCAGGTCATAGTCATTGATTGCCAGTTCAGCGTTCGGGGCTGCCTCGGCAGCCGCTGCAAAGGCGATATCGATGTGGGACAGGCCAAGCGTGCGCATCCAGACGCTGTCGCGCCATGCACCCTTGTCGCGCGGGTCATGGGCAATCACTTCATTGACAACATCCCAGGCAGGAACCGTGTTGGCAAAATGGCCCGCAACATTATGGATGTGGTTGATCAGAACCTTTTTGGCCTGGCGTGCACTGGTGATCGACTGGACCCACTCGGGCAAGGCCGTATACCAGACAAATGTATGGCCATAGGTGGAGCGATCGAGATGTTCTGCAAAGCCGATAATCCCCTCGGCCTGCAGATAATCGAATTCACCCCGATTGTATTGCAGCGCTTCCCATTTGAGTGCGTTCATCGGAAAGATCATGTCACAATGTTCGACGAACAGGGCGGTATAGTCCGAATCCTCCAGAAAATGCTGGTATTCAAGCGCAGCGCCGAATGGCACCCGGTGTTTGCGCGGCATTGTCTGTGCAGGCGCGCAAACCGGCAAGGTTGTTGCGGCCGCCAAGGCACCGGCCCCGGCCAGGACAGAACGACGTGTTAAGTTTTTTGTACTATTTTGCCGCATGGCGATCATACCGTCACAAATTGTTCGATTACGCACTTCAAACCAAATTCAAGTCCGGTAGACATGGTGCCACAAAACTGGCTGGAAATTGTTAAACGCAATATAAGTATTCTTCGGGGCTATTTCTGGGCATTGACCGGATCAGCCGGGCGCCTTGTGATATCGCTTGCCTATTTTGTTGCCATTGCAAATGCCCTGTCAATCTCGGAGCTTGGCCTGTTTGCCACAACATCGGCAATGGGCATCGTCCTGTCGCGCATTTCGGCACTGGGGTTTTCATCCCCCCTTTACCGCGTCGCCACGGTCAAACCGCGATTGATCGGCGTCTATTCCACCGGCTATCTGGCAGCTCTGCTGCTGTCTCTGCCTCTGGTTTTGATTGCTACGCTGGTTGCCTATTATCTGATTTTTTCCGGCGACATCAATTTCATGACCTATGCGGTCATTGTTGCTGCGGAAGTGTTGCTGTGGCGATCGGTCGAAATCGTCATGATCGTTTGCAACGGAATGGGCCGGTTTGCACGCTCTGCCATTCTGGCTCTCGGCGGCTATGCCATACGCGCCATTGCAGCGCTGCTTTTCGTTTTTCTGGGAAAATCCACCCTCGCCGACTGGTCATGGTTCTATTTTTCCGCCAACGGCCTGGTGTTGATCATCGGCCTTTTGATCTTCTATCCAAGGGCGCGGCTGCGATGGGTTCCGGCCCTCTATTTGCGCAGATGGCGCGATTCCCTTTCCGTTGCCGGCTCGGAGATCCTGTTTTACCTGCAATCGGAACTCGACAAGCTGCTTGTTTTGAGCATCGGCGGGCCGGTGGCAGCCGGTCTCTACGCCATCATGATGCGCCTGGTCGATCTGACGGCCGTGCCGATACGGGCATTCAACATGATGCTGGCGCAAAGCGTCATGCGATCAAGCCATACGATCTCATCCCTGAAGATCCGCGGCCTGATTGAAGGTGGCATTGCGCTGGTCTCCACCGCTGCCATGTTGTCGATTACCGGTTTCCTGACCCTCTATCCGCAAGCGCTTGGCACGAATGTGATGGAAGCAGTGCCCTTCCTCATTCTGGTTCTGGCCGTCCCGGCTTTGCGAAATCTGATCGAATACCAATCCGAGTTGCTCTATGCCACGGGGCGTACCTTTGTTCGCGCCACCAATCTGGCGCTGATCGGATTGGCAAAGGCAGCCATGCTGTCTGCCCTGTTGATGTCCTATAGCGAGGTCAGCCAATGGGCGCCGCTTCTCAATCTGGTCTTTCTCGCTCTCTACCTGCTGTCAGCAGCATTGACCTATTCTGCCCTTCGCAAGGTAACAGGCCGCGTCATCTGATCACAACGGATACTCTCATTTAAGGCAGGACTGCCTGGCGGACTTGCTGCGCACTGAAACCGATGAAGGATTGGACGCCGATACCGATCTGGTGCGGTTCCATCTGCGCTATGAAATCGAGTAATTCGCGGTGATTGCGCTGGCGGCCTTCACGAAACCACATGACATGGCAAAGCGCTTTCGATGTGTGGACATGCCCCTGCCCGCCCAGAATTTCATCCACGTAACATCCATAGAGCATGGCCTCCGAGATAGCGCGACTCTTGCCGATCGCCCGCATCCAGTTGACGCCATTTGCCTGCTCGATGTGGTCAAGCATGGCATTGAGCGTATCGGTTCTCCAGCCGATCAGCGTATTGACATAATCGGGAAAAGGCGGCTCCACGACATTGTCCTGTCTTCCCAGCAAGCGATTTGATGTCGCGATCCATTTGATGTGTTTGTGCATATCGGCGGTGACCCTGTTGTCCTGCCTGTAGAGGCGCATTTTGTCACCGTCCCAAAGATTTGCAGGATCGAATGAGCGCGTCAGCACAACATCTGAATCGGCGAAGAACATCGCTTCTTCCTGCAGAAGGCGCCCCACACCAAGTTTGCGCAATTGCTGCATATGCCAGCCGCGCATGGGCGGCGCGTGCAGGCCGAGCCAGATGCGCCGTTTGCCCAGTGACAGAGGATCGGGGAAGGGTCGCAACCAGTCCGGCAAGAGCTCGCGTTCGTCGACGATCACCCGGCGTGGTCCCTTCAACGCAGCAAATTTTGCCAAGTCGCGTTGTTCAACCAGAATGTAATGCGTCCATTGCCCCGTCAGTCGGACATCCATGCTGTCGCAAAGCAGGCGGCACCGTTCAAAATCCGCTTCGTAGGAAGGTGTCACGACGGCTGTGCGCATGGTCTGTTCTGCTTTGCTCCTGCATCGTGACAGTCAGGCCTGCGCTGATCCGCCGACCGTGTTCCGGCGCCAATATCTATAACGCAGGATATGAAACAAAAACAGCGGATTGCCCAACAAATAACGTCGCCACATCCGACGCGGTTCGAGCACCAGTCTGAATATCCACTCACAGCGTATCAAGCGGATAATTTTCGGAGCGCGCGGTATCATCTCCGAGGCAAAGTCAAACAATGCACCGACACCCATGACGACCTTGCCATGCTGCGCGCCAAGATTCTTTTCAATCCACAATTCCTGATCCGGTGTGCCCAGTGCAACCAGCACCAGATCCGGTTTGGCCGCGGCAAGCTTTGCCAGCACATCGTCGCAGTCGTCCTTGTCAAAATAGCCATCAGAAACCGCGATGAATGTATGCCAGGGCACCTGGCGCTGGAAGTGTTCCGTCGCCTTCTGCAAAATATCGGCACGCGCGCCAACCAGCGCCACCCGCACAGGCGTGGCAAGATAGGTCAAAAGAGCCGGAACAAAATCCGTGCCATTGAGATTGGCGGGAAAGGGTTCGCCATACAATGCGCGGGCAGCCAGATCCACGCCTATGCCATCGGGTAAAATGGTAAAATGTTGCAGAGCGTGCCGGTAGGCCGGATTGCGCACGGCAAGATTGGCGTTGTGTGCATTGAGAAATGCAAAGACCGTCTGGCTGTCAGAGGCAAGCGCCTGTTCGATGCAGCGATAGGCGCCGAGCCAGTCCAGCCAGGCGACATCAATATCAAGGATGTGCTTTGCCGGCGGTTCCATTGCCGCATGTACCGGGTTGTTCAGAGCCTCATTCATCTCGGGTGGGCCCATTCATCGCGGGTGGGGATGTAAAATCCATGTTGGTCTATCCAGGTTACCCATTTTTTATCACTGTGACAAAGTAGATTTTTGGCCCAAGACAGAATGCTTACTTACTTATTGACCGGAACCATGGCAAGAATTTGAACCGGGAAACACCAGTGGTGGTTAATGTGGGGCGTTGCAATTATCCCAGCGCTGCAAGGCCTTTGCCAATGGCCAGTGACAATTGCTGCATCTGAGCTCCATGGAACTGACCTGCGTGATTACCGGCATTTTCGACCAGCCGGGGCGTTGCGCGTGTGCTGACCAGCGCGGCTGCAAATGCGCTCGGTTCATCCGCAACGGTGCAATTGGAGGGAATTGACGCCATGCCGCGCAGCGCCAGAGAGGTCGCAACGCAGGGCAGCCCCATCTCAAATGTCTCGATGGTTTTCAATTGAACACCGGTGCCTGCCGTGGAGGCAAGAGGAATGACGGCACAGGACGCAACAAAGGCCCGGGCATCGGCAACGCGTCCCAGAAAACGGAGTCCGGGATGCAATTTGCCAACGGGCGGGTCGGCCAGTTCACCGGCTATGGCGATTGTCATATCCTCGGGCAACTGCGGCGTCACCTGCTCTATGAACCAATCCAGTCCGGCGCGATTGGGGCGCCAGTTCCAGGTTCCGATCAGTCCCAGATCATAGGTGATCTGCCGATTGGCATCGAGGATTGCCGGTGCGTTTACACTTGTTACGAGAGGCAGCACGGCAGATTTCAAATCATCGGCGACATCAAGCGAAATCCGGTCTTGCTGCGAAAGCGTCCAGACGAAATTTGCGCGCTGGCAGAGCCGCTTTTCTATATTTGCCAATATCTTTGCTTCGCGCTTGAGCAGGTAGCGTTCAAAGACACTTTGTGCATGCAGGGCGTTTTCGGAAGCGGATGCAGCTTCGACATTGTGAGCGATGAAGATCGATGGATAGCCTGCAAACAGGTCCATGAAGGCGCCAGGCAATTGCACGGAATTGAGGATCAGCCCATCAAATGGACCAAGGGATTGCAGCTTGCGCCGCAAATCCTCTTTTCCGCAGGCCAGCATTTTGGCCGAGGAAAACGTCGTCCTGTTAAAAAGCGCCGCAGCCAGCCAAAGCAGCTTTTGCCTTGTGGATACTTTTGCAGTCGACACTTCCTGCTCACCCAGAATGGCGGCCCCATCCGACGGCGCAAGTTGGGTGCCCGGTGTTTGGTATCCAAGCAGGCTGACGCGGATTCCCTGTGCGCGCAAAGCATCCAAGACAACACGGTTGGCAATGTCAAAACCCGATGTCGGATTTGCCACCGGAAGCAGGGATGAAACAAAGACCAGATGCATGCGACAGGCTTTCTCAAGGATTTGCCGACCATTGGACATTTGCCGGATCAGCACATGTTCAAACAAAATAAGGGAAAAGTGTGAATGAGCAGTATTCAGTCAAAATTCAGAAACCTCTGTTAGGGTTCAAGCACCAACGGAAGTTCACCAGGGGCATGGGCCGCATGACTGCAAGCGACAGCCGGGATGTCAGTCTCTACTATCAATCGCCATCGCTGGATGCCAGGGGTGTGGACTATGTGGTCACGCTCCCGACGTTCCGGCGGCCCGAGCAATTGATTCGAACCCTTGAATCCCTGTCAGGACAGATTTTCGAAGAGCGCTTTTGTGTTGTTGTCATGGAAAATGACACGGAAAACCTGCAAGGCGCCATAGCAGCCAAGGCATACCTGGAAGACAGTTTGCTGACCGGCGCTATTGTGCTGGCCCACAAAAGGGGCAATTGCCATGCCTATAATGCAGGCTGGCATATGGCGCTGGAAACCTTTGCGCAATGCAAGGCCATTGCGGTGATCGACGATGATGAACTGGCCGATCCCCATTGGCTGCATCATCTGGTCGAAACGCAAAAAACCACCGGTGCGCCTTTCGTCGGGGCACCGCAGATACCCGTTTTTGAAAACACGGCCATGCATCACCTTGCAACCCATCCGGTCTTTGCCCCGCCCTACAGTGAGACAGGCCCGGTGCCGATCCTGTATTCATCGGGCAATGTGCTGATACAACGCACGGTGCTGGAGACCATGCCCGAACCTTTTCTTGATCCGGCCTTCAATTTTATCGGTGGTGGCGACAGTGACTTCTACAGCCGGGCACGCGCACGCGGCTTCACATTTGCCTGGTGTCTGCAGGCGCCGGTGTTTGAAGACATACCCGAACGACGCACCACATCTGCATGGATGGTGGCTCGGGCGCGCCGCGAAGGGGCAATTTCCGCTCTTATCGAAAAACGCCAAAGACCCGGGCCTGCCGGACACGCCAGAACATTGGCAAAGTCTCTGGCCATGCTTGCGGCAGCACCCCTGCGGTCATTGAGGCTTGGCTTCAAAAGCCGGTCGGCGGCAACAGGCCTTTATTATGTTCATGTCGCGACCGGCCGGTTGCTGGCTGAGTTCGGGCATATCAATGAGCAATACCGCAATCCCGAAAGCAATTGAGTATTCTCTTTGTCAGGCAGATTTCAGGCTGGCAAATTGATCAAAGGCACGCAGTGCTTCCGCCCCATAGACGGTTGATGGCCCGCCGCCCATCAGCACGGCAACGCCGATCATCTCGGCAACTTCCTGACGGCTGGCACCGGCATTGCAGACGGCCTTTGCATGGCTTGCGATACAACCATCACAACGCACCGTAATGGCAATGGCGAAAGCGATGAGTTTCTTCGTCTTCTTTGACAGGACCGCGTCCTGAGTGGCATTTGTGACGAGTTCGCCAAAGGCTTTTGTCGTCGCGGGAATCTCCTTGGCAAGCTGACCGTATCCAGCGTGATACTCATTTGCGATGGCTGCATAATCTTTCATGATGTGCTCCTTTGAGATGTGTTGGAGACACCTTAGGCCCGGCAGGACATCCGCCCTTGATCCGCGTTAAATGATCAGAAAAATTCGACGATTGCGCAGACCTATGCGGGGGACTGCAGCATTTCCACCTCGACAGACTGCTGCACAAGATCCGCGCGACCAAAACTCGACATGAAGGCCACGCTGGCAGCATCGGGGCCCACACCAATACGGGCCATTTGACTGGCATCTGCCATTCCTGTGGGATCCACAAGGTGCCAGGTGCCATCCAGATAGATTTCCGCAACGGCGTGAAAATCCTGTGGTGTCACATAGGGCGCATAGACACTGGCGAAGCGAGCAGGAATGGCAGATGCCCGCGCAAAAGCGATCATGACATGGGCATAATCACGGCAAACACCCTGTCGCTGAACAAATGTGTCGAGGGCGGTTGTCTGGGCATTGCTGGAGCCCGGAACATAATCGAATTTCGCGTTTATCCAGTCCCGCATGGCTGCGATCATGGCGCCGCCTTTCAGGTCGGCAAATTCCGTGGCGATGAAATTGTGAAATTCGTCCGCCGGGCAATAGCGCGAAGGCATCAGATATCTGACCGTGTCCCCCGGCAAAAGATGAGGCGGAACGGCATCCAGATTCTCGAGGAGCAATGCCGGGCGGTCAACGCGAATCCTGGCTGAATAATCACAGATAAAGTCATCCTTCACACGCAGCCATATGCGCTCGCCAATGGCATCGTCGCCATTTACCCGCGCCAGATGTTCCGTTTCATTGATGTCGATATGAGCCTGTTCAACCACCTGGTCGGGCAGATCGGCTGCTTCGATTTGCAGCAACAGGTCTGTGCTTTGCGACAGGCGATAGTGCAAATGGACTTTAAGATCGAGGATCATGGATATCACCTGTTAATTGAGAAAATGGCAATGGACGACAAAGGCAGCCGTTTTGACAAGACATTGCGCGGCTACAGGGCTCGAAGATGTCTTATCTTGAATCAACGGTCCCTTGGAACCTAACGGACGCCTCCGCGTTAAGTTCCCTGCAACATGTAGGTCACTTCCGAATTTTTTTCTCATGTTGATGTCTTGGCGTCTCAACACCGGGGTGTGTCGCAGTTTTTGCGAACGAGACCGGAATAGCAAGGTCTATGCAGATGAAACTTCAGTTTCTCGAACTCTCGACACTCCAACCGCACGAGCACATTGACGTGCCGGCTGCCCGCAAGCTTGCAAGACAGATTCTGGCAGAGCGTATTGTGCGGCAACCGCTGCTGGTGGCGCAAGGGTCACACGTCATTCTGGATGGGCATCATCGTTTCCATGCGCTGCACGCAGTGCTGAAAACCCGATATGCACCCTGCGTGATCGTCGATTATTCCGACACTGCACAGATTGACGTTGCGCCGTGGCGAACCGATTTTCCCGTCAGCCGTGCCGATGTGCTTCACGCAGCCGAAACAAAACAATTATTGCCGATCAAGTCATCCAGACACAGCGCGCATTTTCAGATCGATCCCTGTGACGTTCCGTTGGATGAACTGGGACAATCCTACTGCGCCTTCAACGGGCCGATTTATGGATCAGGCGATCGAAATTTGCCAGCCGTCTGGCAGGGAGAACAGCGATGAGCACCGCACAGATATACGAACTTCCAGTGATTGCGCAGGGTATGAAAGCAGGCCTGCCTTCACCGCAAGACAAAACAATCAGCGCCAATGTCGTTGACAGCATCGGCCATACGCCGATGATCCGGTTGAGCCGTTATCTGGACCTGCCGAATATCGACCTCATTGCCAAGCTGGAAGCGTCAAATCCGGGCGGCAGCGCCAAGGATCGTCCCGCCAGAAGGATGATCGAGGAAGGACTCAAGGACGGATCGATCAACGCGCGGACGACGATCATTGAATCGTCCTCAGGCAATATGGGCATCGGACTTGCCCAGATATGCCGTTACCACGGCCTGCGGTTCATCTGTGTCGTGGATCCCAATGCACAGGCTCAGAATGTCGCCATTATCCGGACGCTGGGCGCTGAAGTGCGCCTGGTGACGGAGCCATTGGAAGGCGACTTTCTGGCCGCCCGCCTTGCTCTGGTGAAAGAACTGCTTGATGGCATCGAAAACAGCTTCTGGCCGAACCAATATGCCAATCTCAACAATCCACTGGCCCATGAATTTGGTACGATACAGGAAATCGACAACACTCTCGGCGGTGCTTTCGATTATCTGTTTGTTGCCACCAGCAGCACCGGCACGGCACGCGGTTGCCGGGACTATCTGGCAAAACGCGGTCGCCATACGGCGGTTGTTGCCGTCGATGCTGCAGGCAGCATCCTGTTCAATGGCAACGCCGGTCCCCGCAAGATTTCAGGCATGGGCGCCGGGACCCTTCCCGATCTGGCGCGCGACCAGCATTTTGATGACGTGGTCCGGGTCAGTGATATCCGTTGTGTGGCCGGGTGTCGCCGCGCTGCAGCCCGCGAAGCATTGCTTGTCGGCGGATCCGGCGGCGGCGTTCTGGAGGCCGTGCGCCAGATGCAATCGGAACTGGTGGGAAAGACGGTCGCAGTGATCCTGCACGATTCGGGTGTGCGTTATCTGGAAACCGTTTTCAACGATGCCTGGGTCGAAAAGGAACTGGGCTGCAGCGCTGACGATCTGCACACGATGGCAAACAGTCGTTTCTGATGGCAGGGCCCCATCAGATTGCCCGCAATGGCGACGTGAGACGCATCGCCATTGTCGGCTGCGGCCCAAGGGGCATGTATGCATTGGACAGTCTTTGCCAGCTGGCAGGGGAAATGCCAGCCGAATGCCGCTTCGACGTCACTGTGTACGAACCGGCTGAACATCCCGGTGCAGGCGCTATCTACAACCATGACCAGCCCGACTATCTGCGGATGAATTTTGCCTCCCGACACATTGATGCGTGGAACCGACGATGGGTTGCGGATTCACCACAACATCCATCTTTTCTGACCTGGATGCAGCAGCAATATGCAGGTCAGCCAGACCCCGACGGGTTTGTCTCGCGCAATCGTGTGGGTCGTTATCTCAGCGCTTGCTTCAACCGTATTGTCCAGACCTGCCCCGCAAACGTCGATATTCGCCTGCGCCGGGCACGCGTTGAGCACATCGAGCATCAACCGCACGGATGGCAGGTGCGCAGCACGCAGGAAACGCGCCACTTCGCACAGGTGCTGATCACCACCGGACATCAGGACTGGCAGAGGCGCAGCCCTGGCTCGCACGACGGCAGTCAACGGCGCTTCATCCCTTCGATCTTTCCCGTTGAGGAAAAGCTGAGCACAAAGCAGGTGCCACCGGGGCTTGTTGCTGGCATCAAAGGCTTTGCACTGACCTTCATCGATGCATCTCTGGCGCTGACACTGGGCCGTGATGGCCGGTTCATCGAGACAGCCGATGGTTACGCCTACAGGGCTTCGGGCAAGGAACCGGCAAGGCTGGTGCCCTTGTCACGGACCGGACGTCCGCTGCTTTGCAAACCGGATCATGGCAAATTTGTTGGGCCGGCGGTGGAGACCATCTGGCGCGACGCCTCTGCCGCGTTGAATCAGCTTCCAAAGCAAAGTGGTGCCATCTGCTTTGAAGGCCAGATCTGGCCCATCATCCTTCGCGCTGCTGAGTCGGCGGTAAACCTCGAAGATGGCGCCGCAGGCCGATGGTTTACTCAATGGTGCGACGGCCATTTTGACGGCAAGCGTGCCCTGCAGGCGATGCGTTCATCCTTTCAGGTCGCGACAGGCAGGCAGCCGCCCGATCTGGTCTGGGCCATGGGAGAGGCCTGGAGGAAGATCTATCCAGCCCTGGTGGACTGTGTCAGCCATGGGGGATTGAGTGCGCAAAGCCATAAACGATTCAGAGACATAGCCCGGGAGATGGAGCGCATATCCTTCGGACCACCGGCCATCAACATGGGCTATATGCTGGCTTTGGCCGATGCAGGCATTCTGGATCTGAGCCGATGCGATCATTTTGCCGACAAGAGCGCCAGCCAATGGCCAGGAGATATCGATGTCGCCATTGACGCCACAATCCCGGCTCCCACCGTTTTCGACCCCCAGGGACCGATCGGCGGTCTGGAAAAAGCCGGATTTTTGAATTGCGGGCACAACGGAGAAATTGTCATCAACCGCAACGGACAAGCCCTGAGTGAAGGAAGGGCCGTGCCGGGACTGTCTGCCATTGGAAGGGTCACGGAGGGCTGTGTTCTGGGCAATGATACGTTGAGCCGCACCCTTCACGACCATATCCGCCATTGGGCCGAAACGATTGTCGGCTCGCCACCTTTGTCTGCGCCGCTTGAGTGCGCGCGAGAACTGGAGATGCATGCATGAGCCGCCATGAACCCTTCGACCTGACCTGTAGCGGTGTGCAGCCACTGACACCACGGCTGGAGCCCTGGATGCGCGGATTGCTGACCGGCTCCCGGCTGGAAACGCTGATGAAACGGTATGGTTCGCCACTGAACATCCAGTCGAGCGCGCCCTTCAAGCGCAACCTGTCGAATTTGAACCAGGTCGGGCAAGAACGCGGCCTGAAATTCAAGCCCTTTTTTGCACGCAAAGCCAACAAATGCCTTCATTACATCGATGCGGCGCATGCGCTTGGCTGCGGCATCGACACGGCAAGTCTGGCGGAAGTGGAGCAGGTTTTGCACCGCGGGGTGCCCGGATCAGACATTGTCTGTACGGCAGCGGTCAAGACCCGGGACCTGCTGCAATTGTGCGTGGACAATGGCCTCACCATCATTATCGACAATGCGGATGAACTGGACCTGCTGGGCGTGATTGCTGCTGATGCCGGACGCCGGGCACAGATCGGTTTGCGCCTGTGTGGTTTCGAGCACGAAGGACACATCCTGCACTCACGGTTTGGTTTTCCTCTGTGCGATCTGCATGCTCTTGTCGCGCGCTGCGCGGCACAGGCGGAAAGCTTCGATCTGATCGGCCTGCACTTTCACCTGAACGGCTATGATGCCAACCATCGCGTTGCGGCGCTGAGACAGGTCATTCCCGTGGCTACGGAATTGACAAAAGGCGGCAGGCCGTCGTTCTTCATCGACATAGGCGGCGGCATTCCCATGCGCTACCTGGAACAGTCGACGCAATGGGACGCCTGGTGTCAGGCGCATGGCGAGGCGCTGCTGGGCGCGCGTGAACCGATCACCCGGGACAATCACGGCCTAGGTCGGCTGGTGCACGAGGGTAAAATACTGGGCACGGTTGATGCCTATCCACCCAATCACCCCTGCGTCCAGCAGGACTGGCTGGCCTCCATCCTGGATGCGCCGCTAGCTGCGTCCGGTCTGGATGATGACAATGGCGATGTGACCATTGCCCAAACACTGGTGGCAGCGGATCTGGAGTTGCGGTGTGAACCCGGCCGTTCGGTGCTCGACGGCTGTGGCATGACGGTGGCTGCAGTGCAGTTTCGCAAACGCGACAGCCAGGGCAATCTTGTCGTTGGTGTCACCATGAACAGCACCCAGTGCCGCACAGGCTTCAAGGAATTCATGCTCGACCCCCTGCTGGTGCCGAAAGCCGAGGATCGCCAACCAACGGATGCTGCCGAAGGCTATCTGGCGGGCACCTATTGCACCGAATCGGAATGGCTCAGCCTGCGCAAAATGCGTTTTCCGATGGGTGTCAGCGTGGGCGATCTGGTGGTCTTTGCCAATACGGCCGGTTATCTCATGCATTTCAGGGAAAGTCGTTCGCACCAGTTCGATCTGGCAAAAAACATCTTCCTGTCGGACGAAACGGGTCCGGATTCATTTGTGCTGGATGAGATTGACGGATAAGGCTGTGCGACTTTGCTCGCCTGATGATGCAGTGCACATTATCTCATCCCATAGTAAATTCTGCACATTTAAACGACAAACCTTCATCATTCAGCAGAAGGTGTGTTTCCCATTGTATTGATGCCGGACGCGCCGGAGCGAGACAATCGACAATTTCAATCGCAAGGAACTTAAAAATGAACCGCAATATGCTCTATATCGTCATTGCCATACTCGTCGTCGTTGTCGCTGTTCTGGGCTACAAATATTATCAGGACAGCCAGCAGACCACCGGCGTCGAAATCAATATGGGCAAGGACGGCATTTCCATCGAGAAGAAGTAAAGACGCCAAGATCCGGTGTTGCGCCAACTGCGCGCAACCCGGTCGTGGCTTGGATCAGCCAACGATTGTTGACGGTTGACCGGTCTCCATTGAGAAACAATCACATGGCGTGATCAACGCGAGCTAAGTCAATTGTAGCGGCGTCGCTCCAGTTCCAGAACCGGATCGGCGTCAATCTGAGCGATTGGTACACGTTTGTCTGACGTGAGATCACCGGACAATTGGAGTCCGAGATAGCGCCCGCAGCAGACCCTCAGAAAACTGGTGAAGTTGCCCAGATCGTGTCCGGCATCTATCGACTCGCAATGCAACTTGGTGATCAGTTGAACCAGATTCATGCGATCCCGGGCGGCGATTTCTTCAAGGATCGACCAGAAGAAATTCTCCAGTCGGACGCTGGTCACCATGCCTTCGATGCGCAGCGACTTGGTCGCACTCACCCAAAGCGCAGGATCGGCATCAATGAATAATTTGCACATGTCTTTTCACCGTAAATCTGTGCCGGTCAGGCGAGCCGGCTTTTCACATCCTCAGCGAAGCCTTCATAGGTCCTGAGCGCGGTGACCTTGACATGGACATGTTGCCCCATGGTCTTCATGATCGGCAGATCGAGCAGAATCTGATCCAGCATTTCCATCGATTCGACCTTGACGATGACGATCACGCGACGTTCGCCGACGGCTTTCCACAGATCCACCACGACGCCGGATGCCTTTGCGCCAAGAGCAACATTGGCTTCCTCTGCCCAGATGGTGAAAAGGTCATTCTGCGTCATTTGCGCGGAATATTCCACGGAAAAATCCAGATGAAACAACATGCAATATCCTCCAATTGTGGTTGTTGGCCCACCCGGTCAGGTAAGCCGAAATTCTTTGCGAGCGCAGTCGCGCTCAGCCGTAACGACCGCCCGCCTGCAATACCTCGATCTGATAGCCGTCCGGATCTGCGATAAAAAAGAACTTTGCCAGCAGATTGCCATCCGGCTTGAATTCAACGATGTCGCGGGGCGCATAGCCCGCAGCGCCACAAGCGGCATGCGCGGCCTCCAGATCATCGACGGCAAAGGCCAGGTGCCCGTAGCCATCCCCAGATCATAGGGCTCTTCGCGCCCCTTGTTGACCGTCAATTCCAGCTCGAAGGTGGCGCCCGATCCAACGAGATAGACAAGCGTGAAATTCTCGAAATCCAGGCGATCCTTGACCGTCATGCCAAAGGCTGCACTGTAGAATGCAATTGATTTTTCCTCGTCGAGGACCCGGATCATTGAATGAATTGGTTTTGCCATGATGCACCCGCCTTTAGCAGGTCCTCCTCCCAGCTGTTTGCGACACCGGTAAAGACTTATCATCACTTTCGTGAAACAGGGTATTATGCGGTTACTACATAGGCTGTTTTGACGGCGGAGAAATGTCCGTCAGGCCGTTGACAGTGATGAAGGCGCGCCATTGCCAAAGCAACCAGGGAAATCAGATATTTCTGTTGGAAGCAGCGAAACGGTGTGTTGCTATTTTAGGGGGTATCGATGAGCAAGGGTCTGCAACCAACTTTCCTCGAACCCGGTCAGGGGCGCACCTACGACATGGGTCGCATCAAGGCGATTTTCAAAGCCGACGACAGGGAAACAGACAATCAATATTCGATTTCCGAATGGTGGATGGAGCCCAATACGAAGGGTGTCGGCGCCCATTCCCATGAGAAGGAAAACGAGATCTTTGTTGTATTGGAAGGCACCATGCGTTTCCTCGTGGGTGATACCTGGCGTGATGCAAAAAAGGGCAGTTTCATCTATGTGCCGGCTGGCATAGTGCACGATTTCGAAAACCACAGCCCGGAACGGGCCGGCATTTTGAATATCTTCGGACCCGGCTCCTTCGAGTCAAACATGCCGATGATCGTCAAATGGTTTCAGGAGCACCCGCCGCAAGATGCGGTTTCAGAGAACTGAGACGCCAGGAGGCGGTGTTGCGCCCCTTGCGCGGACCCCGGATGCGGCGGTGCAAGATCAAACAATCTGGAGCGCTCATGCCCAGCAAGCGCCACCCTTTCACCTTCACCCGATGAGGGCTTTCGGGATAGGGCACAGGCACCCTATCGGATTGTCCTGGCCTGTTTAAATCCAGATCATTCCATCGAACATCCACACTTACCGGTTGCACCATCAGGTTGAATCTGCAAACTATTCTGGATATTTTGCTTCTATGAAATAGACAAATCTGATTTCGATCATTCCGGGATTTGATGAATGCATTTTTGTAAAAATAATAATGTCTTGCGCCTTTGCGGCATTGAGCCGGTTCAATTTGTCGTTCGGGTCCTGTTTCTAATGCTTTTGCTGGCAACCAGCACCAGTATTGTCACCTCACCCGCACGCGCCAATGCAGGCATTGCCAAGGCGCCTGCACCGTCTTGGGTAACGGATCTGGATATCCCTGAGCCTTTACCCGAACGCATCGATCAGGTGATCAACGGAGCTTACTATTTGCTCTTATCGAGACAGATACGGTTTCAAAATCAGCAAAGAACGGCCTATCGGCGCATCGCGGTAAAAGTGACCAACCGTGAAGGACTGGAAGAGGCCGGTCACATTTCTATCGAATTTCGGCCCGAGCGCGAAAATATCACAATCCATGGCATTCGCATCTACAGGGATGGTGGTGTGACAGATATTCTGGACGACACTGATTTTCATACGTTTCGCCGGGAAAAAGATCTTGATAGTGGCATACTTGACGGAAACTGGACCGCTTTTGCCAATCTCTATTCGGTCCGCATTGGTGACATAGTCGAATATTCTTACAGCAGAACGTTTCAGACAATCCTGATGCAAGACGAATTTTTCGGTCGGTTTTCGACAAATTTCGGCTCGCCTGTGGGGTCCTTGAAACGCGTATCATGGTTCCGAAAAATATGGAGCTGGCTATAAGGCAGCCAGAGAATCCGGTTCGGCTCATCACAAAGGATTTGCCCGGCGAACGCATTTACAGCTGGGTACAAACAGATCCCGAACCCATCCGCTATGAAGACCATGTACCCTCCTGGCACGATCCCCAGGACGTTGTCGGGGTTAGTTCCGTGCAGAACTGGTCAGCCGTCGCGGCAGATTCACTCGACCATTACACCCCGGTTCAGACTTTGCCGCGCGCATTCCGCGAAAGACTGGATCAGATTGGAAACAGCACCTCTGGTTCGCGTTATCGCATCTCCAAGGTGCTTTCCCTTGTGCAAAACGAGATTCGTTATGTAGGCATCGAAATTGACCGTGGCGCCTTTATTCCCAGACCACCTGACGTTGTGCTGAAGCAGGGTTTTGGAGATTGCAAGGACAAGAGTTATTTGATGGTGGAGGCCCTGCGCCACCTGGGAATCAAGGCGGTGCCTGCCCTTGCGCATCTGAGCCGGGGGCAGACGCTCGCTGACATCCTGCCTTCGCCGTATGTTTTCAACCATGTCATCGTCAAGGCGCAAGCCGACGGACAGACCTTCTGGCTGGATCCGACCAGAACCCAACAATACAGTCCGGATCCGGTCAACTCGCAAGCCGATTATGGTTACGTCCTGCCGATTTCAAAAGATACGACAGAACTTGAGCGCATTGTCCCGGTCTTTCCCGACACACCAAATACGATTGTGGAGGAATCCATAACGATCAATGCCGAAGAAGGTCAGCCTTTGGTCAAACTGAAGGTCAAATCCCTGTACAAGGGCAGTGACGCTGATGAATTCAGGGTGAAGCTTGCTGGCAAGGGCTCCAGATATTACGCCGATGTCTATAAAAAATATTATGCCGGTCTCTATGAACAGATAGCGCCCGCCGCAGATATAGAAATAAGCGACGATATCGAAAACAATATCCTGCAAGTGCTTGAACAGTACGAAGTTCCAGGCCCGGCAGATTACAAAGTCCTTCTGGAAAAGTTTTATCTGCAGGCCGATACGGTCCGTTCGATTTTGACAAAACCCGACAATGAAGAGCGCCAAAGGCCCTTCGTTCTGCCGTTTCCCATTCATCGTCAGCACAGGGTGTCGGTCGAAAACCTGTCAGGCACTTACAAACCACTTGATCCGATTGATATTGAAACCCCCTATCTGAACTTTGCGCTTCGCTCCTCCTTCGAAAAGAAAAAACTGATCGTTGGCTGGACATTGAAAACGAAACAGGAAGCAGTCAGCGCATCGGATTACAAGAACTATGGTGAAGTGTATGATTCACTCATCTCCGAAACGAGCTGGTGGTTTGACCTGACGCAAGAAGTTGAAGGCGAACAATAAGAGCATGTCTGGCTTTCATTGAACCACTCTGTTCGTGATCCAGTGCGTCGATCCGACAGGAAGGCGGTATAGTGCGACGCTCTCGCATCGGTCGAGACGCCTGACACAACGGGTGACGCAGCAGGCGGCCACTGGTCGCGACCCGGAGGACAATATTATCGACATCTACACCGAGTACTAAAACGATTGCTTGTCCTGTTTCTCCTGCCAGACCTTGGCAATCCTCGGCATACTGGTTTCAATCCAGTCGGCCAGAATGCGGACCTTCTCTGCAGCCTCCCGGCCCAAAGGGGTCAGACTGTATTCGACATGCGGCGGGACCACGTCGAAGGCATGGCGATGGACCATGCCGTCATCTTCCAGGGCTTGCAGGGTCTGTGCCAGCATGCGCTCGCTGACACCGCCCACCCTGCGTCGCAGCGCGCTGAAGCGATAGGTGCTGGTCTCCAGAGCAATCAGGATCAGCACGCCCCAGCGGCTGGTCATGTGTTTGAGAACCTCGCGGGAGGGGCATTGCACGGCCATGAGGTCGCCACGCGCCAGATGCATTGACAAGGGTTCGGGGGTCAGGCTTTTCGGATGCTCGGTCATTTTCTTTACACTTACCTTTTTGTGCGTACTTACTTTTAGTTCGCTTAAGCAATATGTGTCCTTTCATCAGATTAATCAATGAAAGGTTTTCAAATGACAATTGCAATTACAGGCGCCACAGGGCAACTCGGTCGTCTCGTCATCGCGGGATTGGCCGCAAAAGGCAAAGCGGACAGTGTCGTGGCTCTGGCCCGTTCACCGGAAAAAGCAGCCGATCTCGGTGTTGCGGTGCGCACAGCCGATTATGACAAGCCGGAAACGCTTGCTCCGGCACTGGCCGGTATCGACACGCTGCTTTTGATCTCCGGCAGCGAGATCGGCAAACGCACGCCACAGCACCAGGCGGTGATTGAGGCGGCAAAGGCCGCCGGGGTGAACCATATTGTCTACACCAGCCTGCTCAAAGCGGATATTTCGCCGCTCAGCCTGGCAGAAGAGCACCGCCAAACGGAAGCCATGATCAAGGCATCGGGGCTGGCCTATACATTCTTGCGCAACGGCTGGTACACGGAGAATTATACCGGTTCGATCCCCGGCGCGCTGCAGGCTGGCGCCTTCGTCGGTTCGGCAGGTGACGGGCGCATTGCCTCGGCCACACGCGCCGATTATGCCGAAGCTGCCGTCGCTGTCCTGACCAGTACTGGCCACGCGGGCAAGACCTACGAACTGGCGGGAGATACGGCCTATACATTGACGGATCTGGCTGCCGAAATCAGCAAGCAAACCGGCAAGACCATCCCCTTCCAGAAACTGCCTGCGGAAGAATACGCCAAAATCCTGGTGTCTATTGGATTGCCCGAGGGTTTCGCCGCGGCATTGGCCAGTTTCGATGCCGACGCGGCGAAGGGCGCGCTGTTCCATGACAGCAAGGATCTGTCGACGCTGATTGGACATCCGACGACACCCCTGTCTGAGGCTGTCGCCGCAGTGCTTGCCTAAAACCATGCCAAAATGTGCTGCGGACCATCGTTGGCCCGCAGCACGATCTGATTGATTCCGGACAAATGAACAGACACAAATGGCGCAAAACGTGCCGGAGATGGCACACCGGACAGAGAGAAATGATAGCTGCATCATACCTCAAACGTTAATCGTCAGCGAGCCTCCCCGGTGACCACAGCGCCTGCAGACCAGCAGCGGCGGAATCTTTTGATCATTGATGAAAACATGATCCGGCCCAAAGCGCGCGATCAAGGCTACCAGATCCAATTTGCGGGCACCGCCGCAATTGCGGCCCTGGCAATGGGCGGTCAACTGCCAGGATTCGCGCTGCAGATCGGCAAGGGTGGTGATCGTCGTCAATGGCGAACCTCGTGATCGAGTTGTTGATTCGCCGCACAGGAGAACAATAGCTGACAGCAGCGTTTGAGGGATAGGGATAAAGGATGCATGGCCGATGTATTTCCAGCGCAATGGAACACAGTCGCCTTCCAAAAGCGCGCGCACCGGGAGTTTGCCATTCAAGCAGCCGGGTTCTCGCTTAGCAGTTTGCAATATCCGCATGACCACGTCGGCTGATGAAACTCTCACTGATGGCAATTGCCCGATTGCCGGCTTCCCCGCAAAGCAGGTGCTTCGAGCGCCAAGGCTTCGCGTCCGCTTTGCAAGACATGCTCTGGATCATCAACCGGCGCTTCCGTTAAGCCAGCCCGGACTCTGCCGCCAGATTGGATGAAGCCTGCGCCGGGATGGGCGTTGGATGACGAAGCACATGGACACAGGCAACCAAGTTGTTCGCAGTTGGCCTCCATGATATCGAACAGCTGATTGTCGACGAAAACAGCTTCTACCGTCAGAAGTATGGACCGCATTTCGTTTGAATTCCGCAGAAGAAAAGGATATTGAAATGTTGCGTTGGGCCATACTTGGAACCGGATTTATCTCCAATACAGTCGCTGAAGCCATCAACCAAAGCGAGGGTTCCCGCGTTGAAATGGTTGTTGGACGCAATCGCGAAACGCTTACGAAATTCCAGCAGGCTCACAATATTCCACGCCAATCACTTGGCTATGAAGCTGTCTTCACGGATTCGAATATCGATGTGATCTATGTCGGCACGCCCAATCATGTTCATCACGAATTGACCATCAGGGCCGCCGAGAACGGCAAGGCCGTTCTTTCCGAGAAATCGTTGACGACAAACATGAAGGACGCGCATCTTTTGATAGACAGCGTGTCGAAAAATCAGACTTTCTTCGCAGAAGGTCTGATGTATCTGGCTCACCCTCTCTACAGGCATCTGGCTGAAATTCTCACCGATGGACGGCTGGGAAAATTGCGCGCCGTGAACGGCTATTATGCAGCAAACATCTGGGAGGTGGTCAATCCGGCTGGTTTGGGCACCCTCTACAATCTCGGCTGCTATCCCGTTTCCCTGTTGCAATATGTCGTTCAATCCATGTGTGGGGAGGATGCTTTTTCCAAGAGAAAACTCTCAGGGTTCGGCAACCTGAATACTGACAACAACGTCGATCATGCGACCGTGAGCGTGTGTTTTGAAAATGGTGTCCTGGCCAATCTTCAGTCGACCGACGACTATGGAATGGCTTTCGGATTCTCGATTGCAGGCGACAATGGAATCTTGCGTTTTAAAACCAATCCCTGGCACGCCGGACACCATAATCACCTGGAATGGTGCCCCTATGGCGGCGAGATCGAAGACATCATCATCCAAGACGCATACGATGATTTTTATCATCAGACCAAAATGGTTGAGACTGCTTTGGCAAAGGGCGAAATACAGGCACCCAGACCTTCTCCCAGATGGAAGGATTCATTGGAAATCATGGCATTCCTGACGGATTGGGAGGCCTCCTGCAGAGCGTGACGAACGCCCGTTGCCAGGCGCGTTCGGAGGATAGGGATACGCCTGGCTGCGGTGTTTCCGGCGGGACATGGCTGACAGACCGCCTTGGGACCTTGTCCCGTACCTCTTCGGATCCAACGGGAAATGGTCAGAACCGTTCTCCCATCAGGCGATAGCACCAGAAGGATTCTTCCGTTTCAATCAACCTGTTCAGCTGTGCCGGAGAAAACCCGGTGGCTCGGCGCAAGGCACGGCCCATATGGGATTGGTCGGCATATCCCGCATCACTTGCAAGGGTTGAGAGGTTGATATCGGGTCGTTCTATCCTGCTGCGATGCAGATTTTCGATCGCCGCATAAAATGCCAGCGATTGCCGGGTTTGCCCGCTCCAGCGCTTGATCATTCTTTCGAGCGTCCGGACGCTGCGGCCAGGACCTGCCAATGCCAGCCGGTTCAGGAGATATCTCGACCAATCATGCAGGCGATCTGACCCGGACCACTCCGGGAAACTGTTCTTGCTTCGCGCCTTTTGCCATGTCCGGGAAAATTGCTCCGTGAACTGACCCCAACTGGCTTCCTCCTGCTGGTTCAGACTGAAAGCTGACAAAGCTGCAGACAAGTCGTCCGGCACAATTTCACTGCCAAAACCGTGGCCGAGTTGCATCCACGCATCGGGATAGATGCCTACCGTGAGCGCGACCACGGGCCCAGCACTCCAACTGACAATGGGCTCATCCTGCGGTGACAGGACGAACTGCCGCGGCATGATTTTTGTATGTCCGGGTTTTATGCGCTGCGCCCTGCCTGCCCTATCGTCGACCAGCTGCAGCTCTCCTTCGATGACATGGGTAACCGACACCAGAGGCGATGCCGGGAAGAAGTTGAATCGATCCGCATCGCCAAGGGCCACGCCCCGTGTGTCTCTGAAGATACCGGCAGCCACACAGCTCGATAATTGCTTGGGCGGCAAAAACAATAGTGACTTCGGGCAACCCATGGGACCTCTCAAGATGTCGCAATCATTCTATACCGCGATACCTGCAGACGGCAATATTCCCCGCATTGCAAACACCGCGAGGCATCCATGGCTAAAATCAAATTCAGTGGCCCCTTCCGTCTTCGGATGTCCAGCTTTTTCACCCTGTGCAGGATCGCACTGGCGACTTATACCCGCCATGCCCTTGGAAAGCGCAGGGAGCCTGGCTGGGACGTCAACTCGGACATTGGCATCCGCTTCTGGCGCCACCAGTTCACCAGGGCAATGGCCCAGACCGACATGGGAAAAGGCCGGGCAATTTTTGAAAGCGTGATGACCGAGACAGACGACATTTACCAGGTATCTGTCGAGAAAAGCGCCAACCCGAAGGGCCGTTGGTATCGCCCGAGGGCGCTCGCCAGCAAGGCAACACTGCTGTATTTTCATGGCGGCGGCTACACTTTCAACGGACCGGTCAGCGAGCGGTTTGCAGCCATGCTGGCGCACCATGCACAGGCAGCTGTCTTCATGCCGCATTACCGGCTGACACCCGAACACCCGCACCCGGCCCAAGCCGAAGACGCTCTGGCTGCCTGGCGCTTTGTGGCGCAGCAAACGCCGGCGAAACGGATCGTCGTCATTGGAGACAGTGCCGGCGGGCATATGGCGCTGATGCTGCTTCAAGCACTCAAGGCGGAAGGGCTATCCCAGCCCGGGCTGTGCATCGGGCTTTGTCCGTGGACGGACATCGGCGCGCGGGGTGAAAGTCTGCACGGCAATGATCGCTATGACCTTGTCCAGGGCTGGATGGCGCTGCAATTTGGCCAATGGCTTGATCCGGAAGGCAGGTATGGCCGAACAAAACTCTCTCCCATCGATTACAATTATGACGGTTTGGCACCCTTGTATCTGCAATCAGGTGGTCATGAGATCCTGCATGACATGATCTGCGCATTTGCCGAACTGCAAGCGGCCAAGGGCGCGCGCGTCATGCTCGACGTATGGAAACATATGCCACATAATTTTCAGGCCTATGACAGTCTGACACAAGCGTCGAGCGAGGCGCTTGATCGCATTCGACTGGCCGTCGCCGCTCAATGTGATGCCAACGCGCCTTTGCAACCGACAGGCGCAACAATCGTTGACGCGGGACAGTCGGAGCGCGCACGGCCCTGATGGCTAATCAGCGAAGAGTTCCTGCAGCATCGGGCAGTCCTTTTGACCCTTGTGGCAGGATGCAACCAACGCCTGGAGTGCGCCTTCCATGCGTTTGAGGTCAGCAATCTTGTTGCGCACCAATTCAAGATTATTGGCGCCGATTGCGCCGACGTCCTCGCAGGATTCGTCCTGGGATCGGGAGAGTTTGAGCAATGCCTTGATGTCTGCAATGGAAAAGCCCAACGTCCTGCACCGCTTCACAAAACGAAGCCGCAAGATCGTGTCAGCATCATAGACCCGTCTACCCGCCGCAGTCCTGCCTGGCTTCGGCGTGATGCCTTCGCGCTCATAATAGCGAATGGTTTCGATGGAAACGCCGCTGCGTTCGGAGGCCTTGCCAATTGGCCAATTCATGATGCGCTTGCTCCTGTAGTCACTACAGGTTTTATAATGGGCGCAGCAGAACAACGCCAGCCACTTGAGGCCCGTCCATGAACAACAATAAAATGCTTGCAACAGGCCTTATCGGCACAGTGATCGCCGCCCTGTGCTGTTTCACGCCCCTTCTGGTTATTGCGCTCGGCGCGGTCGGCCTGTCTGCGATCCTTGGATATCTCGACTACATCCTGCTGCCTGCCCTCGGTCTCTTCATTCTCATGACGATTTTTGCGCTTTACAGGAGGCAGAGCTGATGACCGTTCTTCAATCAACGATCACGTGCCCCCATTGCGGACATGCCAAAACAGAAACAATGCCAACCGATGCCTGTCAGTGGTTCTATGACTGCGAAGGTTGCGGGATCTTGCTGAAACCGAAAAAGGGCGATTGTTGCGTCTATTGCTCCTACGGAACGCTCGCCTGTCCGCCGATACAGGAGGGCAATGCCTGTTGCGGCTGAATGATCTTCAGATCGACTTCTGATTGACCCGCTTTGACAATTCCTGCGCGCTTTCCACCCGCTCGGAATAGCGGTCCACCAGATAGCGGGAACGTCCGCGTGTCAGAACGGTGAATTTCATCAGTTCCTCCATGACATCCACCATGCGGTTGTAGAAGGGTGACGGTTTCATGCGGCCCTTGTCATCAAATTCCAGGAATGCCTTGGGGACCGACGATTGGTTGGGGATGGCAATCATGCGCATCCAACGGCCCAATATCCGCATCTGGTTGACAGTGTTGAAACTCTGCGAGCCGCCGCACACCTGCATAAGGGCCAGGGTGCGCCCCTGTGTCGGTCGCACGCCGCCGATGGGGGCAAGCGGCAACCAGTCAATCTGTGTCTTCATGATGCCCGTCATGGCGCCATGGCGCTCAGGTGAGCACCATACGTGCGCCTCGGACCAAAGGGAAAGGTCTCGAAGCTCCTGGACTTTTTCGTGAGTATCGGCTGCATCATCAACCAGCGGCAGACCTGCCGGATTGAAGATTTCCACCTCCGCACCAAACTGGCGCAAGACCCGCGCGGCCTCCTCACTCATCAATCTTGAATAGGAGCGTTCCCGCAAGGAACCATAGAGCATCAGGATCCGTGGCGGATGATAGGTTTCACCCGGCAGTGAAAGGCTCTCAATGTCGATGGGCCTGATCTGATCAGGATTGATATTGGGGAAATCTTCGTTCATGGGGCTGTAATCACATCCCCGTCTTCCTTGGTAAAAGTGCTGCCGGAAACAACATCCGGCAGCAATGCAAACACCGCTTCGGATGGACGGCAGAGCGCCACGCCCTTGCGGGTGCAGACAATCGGTCTGTTGACCAGGACGGGATGTTCCAACATGGCATCCAGAATGGTTTCATCCGAAACGGAGGGGTCGGTCAGTCCCAATTCCTCGGCAGGTGATTTGCTGGTGCGCAAAGCCTGCCGTGGGGTCAAACCTGCGACCGCAAACAATGATTGCAATTGCCCGCGCGTCCAGCCCGTCTTGAGATATTCCACGACAATAGGCTCTTCGGCAAACCCTCGAATAATCTCCAGAACATTGCGCGACGTGCCGCATTGGGGATTGTGATAGATAACGATCGACATTGAGAACCTTCCGTTCAATTTCTGGATAGTGTTGTTGGCGAGGCCGCCTTTGCGACGTGCAATCTGATGCCGTGTTTGATTGTTCCGTCTCGGTCAATTGCCCAGGTCTTTATCACCCCGGAAAATGTGCCCGGGTTCGATTGGCAAAGGCGACGAGTGAGAGCATCACCGGCACTTCGACCAGAACGCCCACCACCGTGGCAAGCGCCGCGCCGGAGTTGAGGCCAAAGAGCCCGATTGCCACGGCAACAGCCAATTCGAAGAAATTGGATGTTCCGATCATCGCGCAGGGCGCCGCAATGCGAAACGGAACCTTCATGACCCATGCCGCGGCATAGGCGATTGCAAAAATACCATAGGACTGCAGGAGCAACGGCAGGGCGATCAGGGCAATGAGCACAGGTTGCGCCAAAATGACACTGCCCTGAAAACCGAAAAGCAAAACCACGGTTGCCAGCAGGCCGATGATCGAGAACGGTTTCAGCCTGGCGGTGAAGTCTGACACCGCATCATCAGACCGCCTGCCGCTCATCAGAGCCTTGCGCGTCAGCGCCCCTGCGACAAGCGGAACCACCACGTAGAGGACGACACTCAGCACCAGCGTATCCCAGGGCACCGGAATGTCGGTGACACCCAGAAGCAAGGCCACAATCGGGGCGTAGGCAAAGATCATGATCAGATCATTCACACTGACCTGAACCAATGTATAATTTGCGTCGCCGCGTGTCAGTTGCGACCACACGAAGACCATGGCCGTGCACGGCGCCGCACCCAGCAGAATCAAACCGGCGATATAGGAATCGGCCTCCGCAGGATCGATCATGTCGACAAAAAGATATTTGAAAAACAACACGCCGAGCGCTGCCATGGTGAACGGCTTTATCAGCCAGTTGACGACGAGGGTAATCATCAGCCCCTTGGGCTGGTCTGTCACATGGCGAATGCTGCCGAAATCAACCGACACCATCATCGGATAAACCATTGCCCAGATCAGGACGGCAACCACCAGATTGACGTGGGCGTATTCGAGGGACGCAAGCACCTGAAACAAATCGGGCAGCACTTGACCAAGCAGAACGCCAAGCGCAATGGCCAGGGCGACCCAGAGCGAGAGCCATTTTTCAAAGATGCCGATGCCCGATGGCGCGGCCTGGCCGCCTGGAATTTCCTGCTCAATGCTCATTGTATGACCCCATCTCCTTGTCGATAAAACACCCTTCACCCAAGCGGTTCATCAGCACCTCCGCCAAAATGCGACGCGCGGAATTGGCCGCACGGGAAACAGGACAGTCCAAAGGGGATCACGCATGGCGTTCTCATCAGCAGGCACAGGCAAGTTCATCAATAATGGGCTGACAAAGCTCGGGGCGGCCGCCACAACAATCTTCCATCAGGAACACCAGAAGCCCGCGCACCGCATCAAAATCGGCAAAGTAGCGGATTGTTCTACCCTGTCGCTCATTGCGCACCAGCCCCGCATTGAGAAGCACCGACAGATTGGCCGACATGGTGTTTTGCCGAACATCAAGCTGCTCGCCCAACTCGCCCGCCAAAAGCCCATCAGCGCCTGCCTTGATCAACAGGCGAAAAACATCCAGTCGCGTTTGCTGGCTCAGGGCAGAGAACGAAGAGAGTGCTGTTTTTATTTCCATGCATCATGATTATTTGATATATTTGGAATGGTCAACACCCTTTTTCATAGGCAAGACCATCACTTTGTGCTTCGCCATGCGCCGCAACGCGCAAACCCTGTTAAAATACGGCTCCCAAAACCGTCCGTTGGATTGCGGTCATTCCTGGCGCATCCAGCGCTTCCGTAAAAGTGTGAAACGGGTTTCCGACAAGACAGCACACCAAACACATGAGACGGACAAATGGTTCAATTTTTCGATAATATATTTAATAACAATAGGTTGCTAAAACAGAAGCGACGCCTGGGGGTGGGAAAAACAGACAAATTTTTGCGGCAGCCAAGTCTTTAAAAAGACATTGCTCCGAAAAATGTTGCAACAGAAATAACTATGGAGATTGTCTCACACGTTTTCTCGAGACAATATCTTCTGTGTCGGAGACATTTATTCACGCAGCAAAAAGCCCGATACCTGCGACTGCTCTGCTCCCCGAAAATTGGAGGGAACTCGGGTCTCAAGTCAGGGATTGTCAAATACTCACCCCTCGTACAAAGCGCGGGGCTTCAACGGGTCCCTCCTATCAATAGTATTCGCTCTTTTGAATTCTGCTTAAACTGGAAAATTTCCAGACAATTGCTGGCATGCGGGTACACCTGCAATCACGCCTCGACAGAACGCCCGAGTCCCCACGACCACCCCCCTACCAAAGCGCCACCTCAATATTGCCGCCGTCAACCGTCAGCACGCCCACTGTCGTGCATTCCGCCATCACCATTGTGAGGAAGGCGGCTGCGACGTGGTCGGCGGTGACTTCCTGTTTGAGCAGGTTGCCGGACACATAGTCGGTCTCGCTGATGCTGCGGGAATTTGACCGGCAATCATCATGCTCCTCCCATGGCTGAGTGCGTGAAAGATCGGCAATTATGGATTGAATGCAAGCCTTAGGCAACATCGGAAGCGATGATCGGCAAAAATTTGTAAAATTCCTCGTAAGTGCTTATAATAAATATTAAATCATTCAATTCCAGATCGGCAAAAAAATGGAAGAAGTTCCCACTCGTATCGAACCCTGCTTTTTCGAAGAAAGCATCCCCTCCACTTTGTCGGACCTGGTTGTGGAAATTCAGGTGCAAGCTGCGGCATTAGGTCAGGGCCTCCATAACGAGTCAGCTCTTGAGTTGTCAGACCTCGTGCGGGTCATGAACTGCTACTACTCGAATTTAATCGAAGGTCACAACACTCGACCTAAGGACATCGAGAATGCGCTTGCCGGTGCAGAAGTGGAAGAGGCCACCCGCCCGCTCGCACTAGAAGCAAAGGCGCACGTGATCGTACAAAGAGAGATTGACCAAATGTATTTCGAGGGAAGGTTGCCGTTGGCTACCTCCGCAGACTTCATTTCGTGGGTACATCGAAGATTCTATGAGGAGATGCCAGACGAATTCAAATTCGTTGAGCGCCCCGATGATACGCAAATTCCGATTGTTCCAGGCGCATTCAGGACAGAGGGTGACGACGATGTCGTAGTCGGTAGGCACCAACCGCCTTCTTCTTCACGCGTCACCGCCTTCATGGAACATTTCTCCAAACGATACAAACAAGCTCGTGTAGGCGCGACGAACCGGGTGATCGCGATTGCGGCGGCCCATCACAGGCTGAATTTCATCCATCCTTTCCCGGATGGAAACGGAAGGGTGAGCCGACTTATGTCGCATGCCATGGCACTCGATGCCGGCATTGGCGGAAAAGGGCTTTGGTCTATATCGCGGGGACTAGCCCGTGGCTTGCACGAAAGGACTGAATATAAAAGGATGATGGATTATGCGGACCATTCGAGGATGGGAGACCGTGACGGGAGGGGCAATCCTTCTTTGAAAGCGCTGGAGGCCTATTGCGAATGGTTTCTCTCCGTGGCGCTTGATCAGATCAAGTACTCTTCTGCTGTATTCTCCTTCGATAGGCTTGAGAGTCGCTACAGAAACTTGATTAGTTCAGTGACTGATGACAAGCGTGCGCCAGACGTGATTTCCGCAGTTTTGCGACATGGATCGATGGAAAGAGGCGAGATCAATCTCGTTACAAAGACATCCGAAAGGACCGCTCGGAACACCCTCACCGAACTTGTACATGCTGGCTTTCTAAAGTCGAGTTCACCAAAGACGCCCGTACGCATCGCCTTTCCACTTGATTATAGAGAAAGGCTCTTCCCAAATCTCTTCACGGATTGGGAGTTCGATGTGCCCAAACCAAGGCCTCTCTCCAATCGATAAAATTGCTTGATTTTCAACCTTACGATGTTCTCCGTAATGTGATCTGCCTTTGTGGCATTTGCTAAATAATTCCGGCAGATTTCTCCTATTTCTGGCGCATGCGCCATTCGGCAACGACATCATTCATGGTTTTTTCATTGCCGTCTTTGATCCACTGCATGAAATCGCGGGTAAAATGAAAGCCCTCCCCGCAGTGCCTGATCATGAATCTGCGAACATTCTGGGTGTTTTTATAATATTGATCCACGGGAGTCGTGGGCAATATCGTGTCGCTGTGCCAGTCAAATCGAGCCATCCGCCTGCCTTTTGTCTTATGAATTCATTTGGCATTGCTCAAATGGTGGACGACCACAAACCTTTTTGCAAAACAGCCAAATGAGAATCAGATAGCGCCGACCTTTCCGGTCGATCAAAATCCCAGCATACCTTACCGGTCAAACCGGTTTTTTTGCCCTGCGATCGGTCTATTTCAAAAACCTCGCCAAAGACGCAAGCAAAGGCACCGAAGACAATCCCGGTGTGACCTTGCACATGGCACGTGCAATCTCCTCAAAAAGACCCGCTTGTATCCCGATTCGTATCACAAATTTTGGAAGAGGCTCAACAGGCTGAAGCGGAAAATTGAATTTTCCGTGATCAATCAATGCGTTGATGAAAAAATAGTGGTGCCCAGAGGTGGATTCGAACCACCGACACACGGATTTTCAATCCGTTGCTCTACCAACTGAGCTATCTGGGCATCAACCTTTAACGACCGGAAAATGCTGGTATATTCCGGTCAGGCGAGCGGGGTTATAACATGTCCGCTGACGGTGTCCATATCAATGTGCGCTGATTGTCCGGTTTTTTAACCGAAAGTTGGACAGAGAGTGATTGTTTGCGCCCGCGGATCAATCCCCCTCCTCGGAGGGATCCATGTTTTCCTCTTCCTCGGTCACGGGAATGGCATAGGAGCCGTTCAGCCAGCGGTTGAGATCAACATTTCTGCAGCGCTCGGAACAGAAGGGATAGCTCGCCCTGGAAGACGGCCTTTTGCATTCAGGGCACGGCAGCGCTTTTCGCAGCGGTTCAACATTGTTTTTGGGTGGCAGGGGATCGCTCATTCTTTCAATACCTGTATCGGGCTTTCAGTACCTGTATCGGGCTTTCGGTACCTGTATCGGGCTTTCGGTACCTGTATCGGGAATTCAGCCGGGTTCAAGCCAGCGGGCGTGGACATCATAGCCCTCACCCGACAGAAGATTGACCGTTTCGAGAAGCGGCAATCCGACAACGCTGCTATAGGAGCCGACAAGCTTGACCACGAAGCTTCCGGCAAGCCCCTGGATGGCATAGCCACCGGCCTTGCCGCGCCACTGGCCGGACGCCAGATAGCTCTCGATTTCCATGCGTGACAGCCGCTTGAAGCGCACCCGTGTCTCGACGATCTTCTGGCGCACCGCATTGCCGGGCGTCACCAGACAAAGGCCGGTATAGACCCTGTGTGTGCGCCCGGACAGCTGATAGAGCGCGTTCGAGGCCTCATCGACACGTTCCGTCTTGTCCAATATGCGCCGCCCCAGGGCCACCACGGTATCGGCAGCCAGGATGTAACGATCCGGCCAGTTCGGATCACCTTTCAGAGCCTTGCGGGCAGCCAGTGCCTTCTCATGGGCAAGGCGACGCGCCAGGGTCCGCGGGTGTTCGGATTTTCCGGGTGTTTCATCCAGATCCATCGGCATGAGATGGTCTGGTTCGATGCCGACCTGCTTGAGCAATTCAAGCCTGCGCGGTGACCCGGAGGCCAATATGAGTTTGTGAGACAAGGCCATGGTGTCAGCGCATCAGCATCGTTGAAATTACTTGAATCGGTAGGTGATGCGACCCTTGGTCAGATCATAGGGCGTCATTTCAACCAGCACCTTGTCACCTGCCAGAACGCGAATGCGGTTCTTTCGCATACGGCCAGCCGTATGGGCAATAATTTCATGTTCGTTTTCCAGTTTCACACGGAATGTCGCGTTCGGCAGCAATTCCGTAACGACGCCCGGGAATTCGAGGACTTCTTCCTTAGCCATATAGTCAATGTCATCCTGTTTTGTGACGGGGGCAGCCATACCACCCCTGTTTGCGCGGGAAACTACACAATCACTTGGCGTTTGTGAACCAAATTGCGCATCGCCGATTGATTTGGTTTCCCGCAATGAAGTCGCGGCTACGGAAAGCGCAGCGCGACAATATAAATTACTCTATATTTTCATAGCATTAGGCTCGTTTTTCGGAATTCTTCCAGCCGAATCCATTCACGACTCAAATGGACGAATTCCGCATCCCCCCCAAGGCATTTCAAGCCTTTCAAGGCTTTTCACGGCCTTGCGCGCCACAATATCGAAACCGGGCAATGCTGCAAGTCTTAGTTTTGCACTCTGTTCTGCTACAATTGAACCTGGTCTTTTGCAATAGAACCGGGCGCTATTTTGGACGTGCCTTTGCAAACCGCCGCTTCAAAAGGGTTTCAATGTGGTTGCGCACATCACGATAGGCGCTGACAATCTGCTCACGCGTGCCGGTGGCGACCGTCGGATCGGGTGTCGGCCAATAGACGACGTCCACGGCATTGGCGCGGGTCATTTCCAGCGCCCGGTGATGGGCTTCCGGTGACAGGGTGATGATCAGGTCGAAATAGTCGTCCTCCAGATCATCAATGGTCTGCGGCTGGCGCGATCCCAGATCCAGATCCAGTTCGGCCAGCACGACATCGACAAAGGGATCGCGGCCGCTGTGGCGAATGCCGGCCGAGGCGATATAGGTGCCGGGCGGCAGATAGCGCCGCGCCAGCAATTCGGCCATAGGCGAGCGGATGGCATTCATGCCGCACATGAACAGCACCGACGTGGGCACGGCGGCGGCGCTCGCATTGGGTTTGTTGGGGTCGGGGCGCGTCGTCAAGATCAGCCGCGCCAATGCAGGACGCACACCAGTGTGAACAGGCGGCGTGCGGTGTCAAAATCAATCTTGATCTTGCCGTCGAGCCGGTCCATCAGGGTCTGCGAACCTTCGTTGTGAACACCGCGCCGCCCCATGTCGATGGCTTCGATCTGGCTGGGGGTTGAGCTGCGAATGGCCTCATAATAGCTTTCGCAGATCATGAAATAATCCTTGATGATCCGGCGAAACGGGGTGAGTGACAGGATATGGGTGGCCACAGGCTCACCATTTTCCAGAGCAACGCTGAAGACCAGCTTGGAATCGACCAGGGAAAGCTTCAACGTATAGGGACCGCCTTCGTGGCCGACCGGTTCAAAACTGTTTTCCTCGACCAGATCGAAAATCGCCACGGCCCGTTCATGCTCGACGTCAGGGGTTGAGCGCCCGATGGAATCATCCAGCGTCACCTCCGAGAGCCTGAATTTGCCACCGCCTGCCATGAAAAGCGTTCTCCTGAGGGCTTTGAGCCGGGTTTTGCCCTGGCCTTATCCTGTCCCTGTTGCCGCGTGAGGCACGCCTTGCTGCGATCTGCCTCTATTCGTTCATTCGAATTGCAACAGAGCGGGCATGGGCGTCAAGGCCTTCCGCTTGTGCAAGTGTGATTGCCGCCGGTCCCAAAGCCCTCAATTGCTCTGAATTCAGCCGCAGGATGGATGTGCGTTTGACATAATCAAGCACCGACAGGCCGGAGGAAAAACGCGCCGAGCGCGCCGTCGGCAGCACATGGTTCGAGCCGCCGACATAATCGCCGATGACTTCCGGCGTATGGCGTCCGACGAAAATCGCACCGGCGTTGCGCACCAGCGGCAGCAGCGCATCGGGATCATCGACCGCCAGCTCCAGATGCTCCGGCGCCAGGCGGTTGACCAGGGTCATGGCGCCGGGAAAATCATCAACCAGAATGGTGGCGCCGAAATCGCGCCAGCTGGCGGCGGCAATATCGGCTCTTTTCAAGGTCTTCAACTGCCGCTCGACAGCCGCTTCCACCGCCTGCGCAAAGGGTTCACTGTCGGTGATCAGGATGGATTGGGCCGCCGCGTCATGCTCGGCCTGGGCCAGCAGATCGGCGGCGATCCAGTCCGGGTCATTGTTTTGATCGGCCAGCACCAGCACTTCGGACGGGCCGGCGATCATGTCGATGCCCACCGTGCCGAAAACCTGTTTCTTTGCTGCCGCCACAAAGGCATTGCCCGGACCGACTATCTTGGCGACCGGGGCGATGGTCTGTGTGCCATAGGCCAGGGCTGCAATGGCCTGCGCCCCGCCGACACGGTAAATTTCTGAAACACCGGCGAGCCTTGCGGCGGCCAGAACCAGGGGATTGAGGATCCCGTCCGGACAGGGAACAACCATGACGATGCGCTCAACCCCGGCAACCTTTGCCGGCACGGCGTTCATCAGCACCGAGCTTGGATAGCTGGCGCTGCCACCGGGCACATAAAGGCCGACCGCTTCAATCGCCGTCCAGCGCGAGCCCAGACCGACGCCCAGTTCATCTTCGTAAAAATCATCCTTGGGCATCTGCCGGGCGTGGTGCTTGCGGATACGCTGGTGCGCCAGTTCCAGCGCCTGCATGGTCTTTTCGTCGACCTGGCCAAGGGCCGCATCAATTTCTTCAGTGGAAATGGCCATGGCCGTCTGGCGCAGGTCCAGCCGGTCGAATTTCAGCGTATAGTCGATCAGCGCCTGATCGCCGTTTTCGCGCACATTTTCAATAATGGCCGTCACGACGTCATTGACGTCCTGCGAGGCCTCACGCTTCATGGCCAGCAGCGCATCAAATTGCGCGCTGAAATCAACATCGTTCTGGTTCAGTCGGCGGACCAATTCTCTCTCCTGATGGTTGGCCTGAAGGCTGGCCTGATGGCTGGTGCGATTGGGGTAGAAGGTGCCATCGGCTGCAACCGGGCTGCCTCAAACATCGGCCAGGGGATGGTGCGGACGAAACTCCGTTTCCCAGGCCGCACCCAGATCGGTAAGCTGCGCTTCGACGGCTTCCACAACCAGTTCAACGGCAGCGCCATCGGAGAATATCAGCTCGATCTGGCCACTTGGCAAATCATCCCCGGGCACAAAATTGATCGCCAGAAGCGACAGGACCTGGTTGCGATCGGATCGTTTGAAACCAAGCGAACGCACCTTGCTGACACTGTTGAAGTGAAGCGCCGTGCGCCGGCGCTCGAAACCCTTTTTGCGCTTGCCATCGGCCTCTTCCCAGACGAACCGGTTGCCGACCAGGATGAAGCGCTTCTCAGCGGCCAGATAGTCCAGGTCTGCTGCCTTGAACACGGCATCCTGCATATAGGCCGAAATGACGGACAGGTCTTCCTTGTCCAGTGCCATGAGTTTGAGAAGTTCCATGAAGCGCCTTCATATCTTGTGTGATTGGCCCAAAAGCCGGATGCCGGGTTTCCCACTGCCTATGTTAGTTAAACATTCGCAGCGCCGGGTGCAATTGGCTGAACGGATAATCCGCACGTCAGACATCTAGGTCTGCAAGTCAGGAACTCAGGCGTTCCACCTGGGCGCCGCAGCGGGTGAGTTTTTCTTCCAGCCGCTCAAAACCGCGATCAAGATGGTAGACGCGGTTGACCACGGTCTCGCCCTGGGCGGCAAGCCCGGCGATGACCAGCGACACAGAGGCCCGCAGGTCCGTTGCCATGACCTGTGCACCCGTGAGCGCCTCAACGCCGCGCACGGTGGCTGTCTGGCCCGACAGCGTGATGTCGGCGCCAAAGCGCGCCAGTTCCTGAACATGCATGAAACGGTTTTCGAAAATGGTCTCGGTGATGAGCGATGTGCCACGGGCACGCGTCATCAGCGCCATGAATTGCGCCTGCAGATCCGTCGGAAACCCCGGAAAGGGATCGGTCGAAATATCGACCGGGTCAAGCCCGGTGCCATTGCGGCGCACGTGAATGCCCGAATTGGTTGGCGTGATCTCCGCACCGGCTGCACGCAGGGTATCCAGCGCATTTTCCAGCAGGCTGGCATCGGTGCCCTCCAGCATCACGTCACCGCCCGCCATGGCCACGGCCATGGCATAGGTGCCCGTTTCAATGCGATCGGGCAGCACCCTGTGGCGTGCACCGGACAGCGCAGCGACGCCTTCGATGGTAATGGTGGAGGTTCCTGCCCCGGAGATGCGCGCGCCCATGGCATTGAGACATTCGGCGAGATTGACCACCTCGGGCTCACGCGCCGCATTGCCCAGTTCCACGGTTCCCTTGGCAAGGGTTGCGGCCATCATCAGCACATGGGTCGCACCGACGGAGACTTTCGGAAAATCGTAGCGCCCGGCCTGAATGCCTTTCGGCGCGCGGGCGTTGACATAGCCGCCGTCGATATCGATCTCGACCCCGAGGGCCTTCAGGCCATCGATGAACAGATCAACCGGACGGGTGCCGATGGCGCAGCCGCCGGGCAGCGAGACACGCGCCTCGCCCATGCGCGCCACCAGAGGGCCGATGACCCAGAAACTGGCCCGCATTTTTGAAACCAGCTCATAGGGCGCCGTTGTATCGACAATATGCCGGGCGGTGAAATGAATGGTGCGCGAATAGCCCTCGTCCTGGCGTTCGCGGCGGCCATTGACCGAATAATCAACGCCATGGTTGCCCAGAATGCGGATCAGCTGTTCGACATCGGCCAGATGCGGCACATTTTCCAATGTCAAAGTATCATCAGTCAACAGGGAGGCGATCATCAATGGGAGCGCCGCATTTTTCGCCCCGGAAATCGGGATCACGCCATTGAGCGGATTACCGCCGATTATCTTGATACGATCCATTGCCTGTATCGGGCTTCAGCCCGCCTTCCTGATCATTTGGGTCAGCAGTGCTGAACGCGCTGCCGATTCTATTGCGACTTGGTCCCGTCAGATGCAGGCAGACCGTCCGTCTCGTCCATCGCGCCACCGCGGCGCGCCCTGACCTGCTGCTTGCGACGCTGGAGATTGGCACGCAGTTCGGCCGCCTGCCGCTCCCTGCGGATTTCAGCGCGGATATCAGCAGCGCTTTTGCCAGCGCTTCCGGCTCCGCCTTTGTCTTTGTCCTGTGCCATGAAGCCCACATACCCCATTCAGCCGGGCGAGGCAAAGGGCAATTGCAAGGCACAAATCAGGCAAATGCGGCACGGTCAGCGGGCGGCAGACGCCGCGCCAGACAAAAAGCCGCCCAATCAGCCCCGATTGGTCCTTGCGCTGGAGGGAAACCTATGGCAATAGGCATCGCGTTCCTCAATGAGGCACCCGATGCTGCCGTAGCTCAGGGGTAGAGCACTCCCTTGGTAAGGGAGAGGTCGAGAGTTCGAATCTCTCCGGCAGCACCATGATTTACTGTTGTCCGCCCCGGCGACACAGGGTGCGCAACGTACCTAAGGCATAGGTGACAACCTCGTGCCGAACGGGTTGTCGATAGTTTGCAATGTTTTTTGCTCCAGGTCGATATATCCCAGATCATAGTTCATAAATGACACCAACCATATTCCGTCGTCCACCTCCTTGATGCCGAGCCTCTGGCCGGCCATGACCGTTGATATGTTGATCTTCTTTCTGTGCATGCAGATGCGTCCGCAGGATGTGACAAAAATGTCCTTGTCGTGGAAGGGATATTCCACCTCCGGCAGGCCTTTGTACACTTGCTCTGACGGTAAATAGACCTCATTTGGATACTTCATACCGAGCGCCTCATGTGGCCACTCACCATTGAATTCGCTTATGAATGCATCAAAACGTGCTTGTTGCTGCAGGCTGTTTTCACCCGGAGGCCTCGTTGTTTCTTTCTTCAATGTCAGGTGCATGCGCTCATGCCTGCCGTTCTGTTGCGGGTGTCTCATTGCCCGGCAGGCAAGCGAAGCGCCGCCGAGAGGGGGTTTGATGCGTTCGATCCGAATGCCCAGCCGCAGCCACCAAACAGACAGCCTGGACAGATTGTAGAGCCCGTTGGGACTGGCGAATGGCAAGCCATTATCGGTTCTGATCGCAGCAGGCAGACCGCGTTCGGTAAACAGGTTTTGGAAGGCTGACAAGGCATTGATCTCTTTGGTCGAATCATGGGCTTCGCACATCAACAGCATGCGTGAGGCATGGTCTGTGACAGTCAGGGGGTAACAGTATTGACCATTGCCAAGCTTGAACTCACCCTTGTAATCGGCGCACCACAGAGAATTGGCGACCGATCCCGCCGATAGCGGTGTGCCTTGGGCCTTATGACGCTTGCGCTGCCTGCCGCGCTTGACCAGGCCATGACGATCCAGCACCGCATGAACCGTGCTCTTGGCCGGGATGCGCACATCACCGGCCAGGCGCCGAACGAGCAGCTCGCGGATCTTTCTGGCGCCCCAGTGGGGTTTGTCACGCCTGCATTCAACAATCATACGCTCGATTGCTTCAGGCAATTGATTGGCATAACGCACCGGTCGCCGGGAACGATCGCAAAGCGCCTCCAACCCGTGCTTCTTATAGCCATTGAATATCTTGTAACCGGTCTTGAGGGAAATCCCGAACTCCCGGCACAGGTCGCTCATGCTTTCACCATCAAGACGGCGGGCGACAAATCGTAAACGTTCCTCCAAGACAGAACTCTCTTTCCACGGCATCAACACCTCCCGCAAAACGAAAAGTGTTACCTATGTGTCCGGTACAAAATGTCACCTATGTCTCAGGTCGCTCACTGTTGTTCGCGGGTCTTCGTCGAATCCGGGGGCACTGTCCATGATTTGCCGTTTTAGTATGGTTTGGACCTGTCGCGGTTTGATTCCGCTCCTTTGATAGCATTTACTGCAACAAAGGAGACGAACTATGAGACTGAAACGGACGGACGAATTTCGCAAGGATGCGGTGCGGATCGCGCTGACCAGTGGGCTAACGCGTAAGCAGGTGGCTGATGATTTGGGTATTGGGATGTCGACGCTGAACAAGTGGATCACGTCGCATCGAGACCTGGATGTGGTGTCAAAGGAAGATTTGAGCCTCGCCCAAGAGAATGACCGGCTTCGACGCGAGAACCGTCTTCTCAAGGAGGAGAGGGAGATCCTAAAAAACCGTTCCGGGTTGGGGCCCGCCTGTGCGCGGTAGAAACAGCCTGTGCTATGGTCGCGCCATGAAGGGCAGCGGCCGTTTGCTTATTGGTGGTCTGCCTTGGGGCAGAACCCCGTTAAAAAACGTGGTCCATGGGTTGATGCGAACTTGAGAGTGGTGACGCCGCTTTGCGGTGATCCCGGTTAGGAAGATGACGGATTTGCATAGCCTACGCCCTTCTGTTGCCGACAGGAGGATAGATGATGGCAAAGCAAAAGACCGAACGGACCCCAGCAATTGAGACCGTGAACATCGGCGCCGCCGCTGTTGATATCGGCTCGCGTGAACATATGGCAGCGGTGAACCCCGACGTAACAGACACACCGGTGCGTGCGTTTGGGACCTTCACGCATGACCTGCATGATCTCGCTGACTGGTTCAAATCTCACGGTGTGACCAGTATCGCGATGGAATCCACCGGTGTGTACTGGATCCCAGCCTACGAGATACTCGAGCAGCATGGCCTTGAGGTTATTCTGGTCAACGCCCGTTACGCCAAGAACGTGCCCGGCCGGAAGACCGACGTCAGCGATGCTAGTTGGTTGCGACAGTTGCATTCTTATGGGTTGTTGCGTGGCAGCTTTCGGCCATCTGCCGAGATCGCCACTCTGCGGGCGTATCTGCGGCAGCGAGAGCGGTTGGTGGAATATGCGGCGGCTCATATCCAGCACATGCAGAAAGCACTGATGGAGATGAACCTCCAGCTGCATCATGTTGTGTCTGACATCACAGGTATTACGGGGATGAAGATCATCCGTGCGATTGTCGCGGGCGAACGGGATTTGGACGTGTTAGCCGCATATCGCGACGTCCGTTGCAAGGCTTCAACACAGACAATCAAAGCTGCGCTCAATGGCAATGACCGCCCCGAACATATCTTCGCGCTGACCCAGTCGCTCGGACTCTATGACTTCTGTCAGGCCAAGATGCTGGAATGTGATCGTCATCTTGAGGCGACGCTGGCAGCATTGGGTGCAGATGCTGAACACGACCCCAGTCAGCTGCCACGTCCACGCACAAAAACCAAGCAGGTGAGCACGCCCTCATTTGATGTCCGGGCCGCGCTGTTTGGTGTCCTCGGCGTTGATCTGACCGAGATCCATGGGATGGGGCCCTCGCTGTCGCTCAAACTGGTTGGCGAATGTGGGACGGACCTGCGTGCATGGCCGAGCGCCAAACACTTCACGTCTTGGCTGTGTCTGGTACCAGGCAACAAGATATCTGGCGGTAAGGTGCTGTCATCGCGGACAAGGCGATCTTCTAGCCGTGCGGCGGCCCTGTTGCGTTTGGCTGCGGTCACGATCGGTCGCAGCGATACCGCTCTGGGGGCTTTCTACCGGAGATTGGCGGCACGGGCCGGCAAGGCCAAAGCGGTCACAGCGACAGCGCGCAAGATTGCCGTTCTGTTCTACAACACCCTTCGACACGGCATGACCTACAAAGACCCCGGCGCGTCTCATTATGAGGAACGATACCGCAATCGCGTGCTCGGTAATCTCAAGCGTCGAGCCAAGTCATTCGGTTATGATTTGCAAGAATTACCACAAAAGGCAGACATGGCTGTTTCTTAGGAAGCCACCCAGTTCTTCGCGGGCCTAAAGCCATGAGGTTCAGGTTCATCGAAGAACATAGTCGCAGCTTTCCAGCTCATAGATTGTGCGCATTTGTCGGTGTCAGCACGCGTGGTTTGCGTGCATTCCGCAGTCGTCCCGCTAGCCGCAGACAACGCAGTGATCTGGTGACGTTGGCCCATATCAAAGAACACTCACGTCTCAGTCTGGGCAGCTACGGTAGGCCGCGGATGACGGAAGAGCTGAAAGAGATCGGCTTAGATGTTGGGCATCGCTGTGTGGGCAGATTGATGCGCCAGAACGGCATATCTGTTGTACGAACCCGCAAACACAAGGTGACGACAGACAGTAATCACAAGTTCAACATCGCGTCTAATCGTAAACGGTGCGCCGATCACACGTTGTGTGTGTAGTTCCATGGCAACAACTGG
>JARGOF010000022.1:0-20385 GCA_029212415.1 Rhizobiaceae bacterium
GAAATTACTTCAAAGCATGCGGATATGAATTCATTACTTAGTGACAAGCGCTAAAGAAACTGCTTTCACTGCATTTTTTTTGCAACCGAGCCAAACGTCAAGTTAAAACACAACAAAACTTCTGAATGCAAGCCCCGTCAACTCTCAAAACGGGGCTCGCTGGATGCCAGATTGGGTCGTCACGAATTTACAAACTCATAAAGCGTCAAGGATTAATGTCTTCTGTCTTTCGCTCGGTTTAAACAACCGCAGACCAACCAGCTTGCCAAACTCTCCCAACTGAACCCTGAGAAGTGCTATGTTCGTTGCATCCGAGTCTGAAATTACTATCGCATGTTGAGCGGTTCCAAACACCAAACGCTTGTCCAACACGGTCGCTGCAGAGCTGAGCTTGCGTTCAGAAAGAATACCTAAAAATGTTCTGAAGCCCTTAGAGCCTAATGCTGCGAGGAATTCTTCAAGAGACAGAGACCTGTTACTCTCGTCAAAAAGAAAAGATGTCGGATTTTGAATGGCCAATTTTGGCCCCACTGCCCTTGTAAGTTGTTCAGAATATGAGTCAGGGATAGACTGGTTGTTGCTCCCATAATCCCAAACATCTGCAAGAACCGAGACTACGTGTGACCAATTGACCTTTTCCGGTTCTGGAGTGATGTACTTATTATCCTCGTTACAAGCGCCAATGTCTTTGTCAAATAGACGATACGGACGCCCTTGGATCACAAAATGGGAAAATTTTTCTCCAGAAACCTTATCCATATAGGCAAGAACCAATACCGCCTGTTCAGGAGAAAACTTTGGCTTGCGACCGCCATTCGGATCGGGGATTCCTTCCATAACTGCAAACGCCCCGCTGGCACCTTGAAAGAAAGAAATATCCTCGGCACCCGTTGAGGTACTTGCGTCAAATCTCTTATTGGACTCATAGCAGCCCCAATGTTTGAAGTTATGATCTCGAAAAAGAGCGACAAATTCGTGATGTTTTTTGGCTAACGCAGAACCACTCGGCAACATGACGCCTGAAGGATCGAATACTTCAACAGTTCCCTCGACCAATGACGGGGTCAACATGTATGCAGCATTCTGGTTGCCCTTGCTAATTGCGCCGGCACCTGGCAAAAGCCAATTGATCGCGATCTCTTTGGCCTTTGTCAAAAACAAATTGATATCGAAATCGGGTTCGAAATCTGTGGCGGGCTTGCCTAGGTCCCAATCGGGGTGAGTTTTTTTGAATGTCTCGACATTTTGCGCTGAAAATACGACACCATCATCTTTCAAATATTTATTGAGTTCTTTCTTGCCCTTCCCTCGCGTCATTTGCATGACCAAACCTGCGTTACTTAAGCATCGCAAGTTACCAATAGCATCTCCCCCTTTCTGAGCCACAATCTTTGACATCACATAGGTTCGATCAGTTTTCGACCGCAGACCGGTTTCCCCCAGAATTCGATACATTTGAGCACAAAACGCACCAAGCTTCTGGCGTTCTTGCTTTCCCGTTGAGCTGCGATCAAATTCCTTCCCGGCAGCAACCCATCCCGTAAATTTACTAACGCCATCAGAATTATTTGTCGTAAGTGCGGTCCAAGCCAATTCCCTAAATGTTTCGTATCCATCGTTAGAAAACGGTACACCATCAGCTTCGAGATAACTTGGCTTTTCAGTTATCTGGATCGTGACCGTGGATAAATCTGTTTTGATTAATGTGGTTCCTGGGCGCAGATAAAGTGCATCTTCTTTCATCTTTGCTCCACGGAACGCATTCAAGAAAGTATCAATCGCATTTGCAGTGTTATCTGCATTGGTTAAGCTGCCAAGCGCACCACCACTAAGAGCACCTCCAAAAGCAAGCTTACCTAAGTGTTCGCCCAAACTAGTAACTAATCCAAATGCGACAGCAACCAGACTCGTATCATTTGCTGGCCGCGTGTTATCCCACGAATAACCCACGCGTCCTTCCAAGACCGTAGATTTTGGCGAAGATAAGTAAAGGGCTTGTTTGCAGCCCATACCGGTTTTCGATTCTATTCCGGTTCCACTATTCCCGGTGTCCACATAGGCGTAGGGAATTACCATGTGGCCAAACTTGTTCGCTGTCGAGTTATTTATATTCCCTGTCGCGTTTCTTGTGAATTCCATTGCAGCTTTTGAAATCGAAATAAAATGAACCAACTTGTAGTTTCTTCCCAGTCTATACAAACCAGAAAATTTTCCACTATTGTTGATTTTGCCTGCACGCTTTGCGAAATCAGGATGCACATTACAGGTAATGTTTACGAAATACTGTTTTTGGGGGTTAAAAACGCTGGTCTCTGGGGGGGTACTTACACGCAAAGCTCGATTTTGTTGCGCCACCGTTGGCGTGACCCAGGCGAATGAAACGATTGCCAATGCAAAAAACACATCATTTGGAATTTTTTTGTAATTCATATTAGAAGCCCCTAAAAGAAGCCCCTAATTTTGCGAAGGGGCCATTTGTGCCACACGCGATGAAGCAACTTGAATTGCTAGGCAGCACTCGCAAGTTTTAAAGTTGATTTTGAAGTATAATCACCTACCTGTGGTGGTAGGTCAAGTCCCCTCGAAGCGCGCATGTTTGCCAGTGTACCATTTTGGATATTGAGATCTCTCCGAGCACCAGTATTTGCCCTGCCTCGACAAGTCTCTGCTTCAAAAAAGCCTTATACCTTTCAACCGCATCAACCAACATCGCCCAAAAGGTCCTCAATATCCATCTGCCGCGCATCCACCTTACGCGGCAGGACTTTGCCTGCGAGCAGCATGCGAACATAACGTTCCGACACCCGCAATTGGATTGCGATATCGATGGAGGTCTGGCCTTGGTTGGCGAGACGGAGGGCCTCTGCTTTGTTGTTTGCCTGACGTAGGCGTGTCGGAATATAGAATTTGTCACCGGGAAACTCTCGGATTAACAAGTCAGCGGTTTCACGATCGATCCGTGAAAGAGGATTGTCTTGGGTCCAATGAAGCGGGACTTTGACTTCAATGCCCGGCAGTTTGGCCATCAACTCATCAACAACATCGCGACCAACCACATCAGCGATCGAAGCCATATCTTCGGTCAGGAATGGATCAGACATGCTTCCCTCCTGCCTTGAGGGTTTTCAGGCGCTCCATTTGTTTGTTGGACAGCAACACCGTGATGACCTTGCCGCCTTTGAAAATATAGCGAAGTCCGCCCTTGCTCATGGCATCAGCGCCAACGCACACAGCAGGGCCGGTCTCACTGGCAATGTGCCTGCGCACAGAATGAACGTCGATATCCAGCACCCGCTCCATATAGCGAAGGACAGCGTGATCTGGGACAAGGTCAACCGGGGAATGCTTGTTCAGGAGAGCCTCCGTTCAATCTTTTTCAGGGCCTCTATGACAGGGTTGGCCTGCGCATAGGTCAGCCATTCGGGATCATCGATGCCCATCTCGGCCTTCACAAAGGCACGCAAGGCTTCTTTGTAGGGAAGCTTCCAAAAATTACGGTAGTTGGTATGGACGCCCCCAACGACTTCAAAATGAGCCATACTGGGTTGTGTCAAAGCAAATCAGTAGAGGAGACGTCCATGACCAATATTACAACAATCGGGTTGGATTTGGCAAAGTCGGTTTTTCAGGTTCATTGTGCTGATCGGGATGGCCAGCCGGTGATGCGCAAGAAATTGCGGCGCGCTCAGGTGCTTGAATTTTTCAGAAAGTTACCGCCGTGCCTGGTTGCCATGGAGGCTTGTTCGAGTGCGCATCATTGGGCACGTGCCTTACAGGATCTCGGCCACGAGGTACGCTTGATCCCGCCGCAATATGTCAAACCCTTCGTCAAGACCAACAAGAACGATGCCACAGATGCCGAGGCGATCTGTGAAGCCGCGATGCGGCCAACCATGCGGTTTGCTCCGATCAAAAGCGCCGAGCAGCAGGCGGTCTTGAGTCTGCACAGGGCACGTGATCTTCTGGTTCGCCAGCGCACCATGCTGATCAACGCGCTGCGTGGCCATTGCGGCGAGTTTGGTATCATCACTTCAGTCGGCGCCTGCAACATCGGCAAGCTGATAGAGATCATTGAGGATCGTGAAGACAAACGTATCCCGGAGTTGGCACGCGAAACGCTTCTGCTTTTGATTGAGCAAATGCGCGCCGTTGAGCTTCGCATTGGTGCTCTTGAAAAGAAGCTGAAGGCCTGGCATCGCACAAATGAAGCAAGTTGCCGGCTGGAAACAATTCCGGGAATTGGATTGATCACCGCGACAGCGCTTGTTGCAACGATCGGTGATGCATCGCAGTTCCATTCAGGCCGGCAACTGGCTGCCTGGCTTGGTCTTGTCCCCAAACAGAATTCAAGCGGCGGCAAGGACCGGCTGGGGCGCATATCAAAGCGCGGAGACAGATATCTCAGGCGATTGCTGGTCCACGGCGCGCGTGCTGTTCTGCGTTGGACCAGAGCCCGGAAACAGGAGCGGTCTGGCTGGGTGCAGGCCTTGCTTGCTCGCAGACCGACCAATGTCGTTCTGGTGGCGATGGCCAACAAGACGGCACGGGTTGTTTGGGCCATGCTTCGCAGGGAACAAACCTATCGGGTGCTGCCGCAAAACGATGCAATGATCCACAGCGCAGCGGTAAGCGGCGCGTAGCGTAAACGAATACAACAAAGCTGGTTCAGTTTGATTGCGAGGGTAACTTGATGTGATGGCAAACCAGGGTAACCGGGATCAGCCAAACCCGACAAACTGTCAGAGCCTTGAGCTCGTTACGGTGCTTGGGCGTTGATCCTCGGATTCCATCAGGGCCAGCGGTTGTTGAAAACCGCGCCACAAAGGCCGGATAGATGACTGCAAACCCACCTTGTCAAAAACGTCAAAAAACACTTGCAATCAGGGGGGCGTCCATAGATGACAGTTTACTTAATTCCTATTTTACCGCTTCCCGCCCCCTCTTTTGCGCCACAAGAACACGACCGGTTTTCTTTTCCAATGCCTTCAGCCAGTCCGCATCCCCGATGGGCCGGCCAAATGTTTCGGCCCGCCGTATTGGCGCATAGGCCACATCTTCTTTGCATGGTTCACCCAGAAATTGTGTAAAATCGCCAACGCGTTCCAGCACCGGCACAACCTTCACGGTTCCATTATCGCGACCGGCCAGATGAGCCCTCGCGCTTGACCAGGGCCAATCCTCCGCGCGTTTGACCAGCCGGGCCCTTACGGGATTGAGTGTGACATAGCGAATGGCTTGGTTCAGATGGGGTTCATTCATCACAACCGAACCATAGCGTCCCTGCCAAAGGTGTCCGGTCGTTCGCGCCCTCTTGTTGAAATATTTTGTGGCGCCGATGCAGGTCGGCAAAAGTCCGGCGCAGCCCATCCTCATTGGATGGGACCAACATAAAGTGAACATGGTTCGGCATCAGGCAATAGGCCCGTACCTCACATTGAGCACGCATGGAGCTCTCGGCCAGCATATCCAGATAAAGACTATGGTCGGCGTCCTCAAAAAATACCCTGCCGCGCCGGTTGCCACGCGGGGTAACATGAAGCGGAAGACCGGGGACGACAATGCGAGCAAGACGGGCCATTAGAAGATGCTAGATCATTAAGGTATTTAGTAAACTGTCACCGCAATCACCGTTCATCAAAGTATACTTTGGTGTTCAGGTCCGACCATACCAAGTCCCCTTGCCCTTTCCATGCTGTTCAAGGCGGTTTTGGGCAACGAGGGCAGCGAGATGCTTTTTGATGGTGTTGCGGTTGGCGCCGGTGAGCTTGACGATGTCGGCTACCGTCAACCGGCCGTGCGCCTTTGCCAGTTGCAGAATGGTGAGCGACAGCGCAGGAAGCGTTTCCATCAGGATCCTCTCGCGCTGCATTTTTTTCTCAAGCCTGCGTTTTTGCTGCTGAAGGGCGCGAAGGAAAAAGCCGAGCCATGGCTGCCAGTCAGGTGTACCTGATCTGATTGTGCCCTGGGTACGTCGGAGGGCGCGGTAATAGGACTCCTTGTTTTGCTCGATCACACTTTCAAGCGAACTGTAGGGCACATAGGTATAACCCGCGCGCAGCAACAACAGCGTTGTCAGGATGCGCGACAGCCGGCCATTGCCATCCTGGAATGGATGGATTTCGAGGAAGACGACCGTGAAGATGGCGATCACCAAAAGCGGATGCATTTGCTTGTCGTCCAGAGATCGTGATGTCCAGACAGTGAGTTCTTCCATAAGGCGCGGTGTATCGAAAGGCGTCGCCGTTTCGAAAACCACGCCAATCTCTTTCCCCCCGGCATCAAACGCAATGACATGATTGGGATTGGTTTTGTAGCTGCCGCGATGGCGTTCGTCCTTGCCGCTGTGAACCAGCAAGTCCCGATGCAATTGCCTGATATGGTTTTCAGACAGGGTAATATCGGCGGCGCTTGAAAAGACCATTTCCATGACGGCTGCATAGCCTGCGACTTCCTGCTCATCGCGCGTATCGAATTTGCGGATTTCGAGATTGGACAGAAGCTGCTCGACTTCGCGGTCTGAAAGCCTGCTGCCTTCAATACGTGTTGAAGAGCCGATGCTCTCGATTGTCGCCACGTGGCGCAGCGCCGAAAGCCGGTCTGGCGCCAATGTCCCCAGCGCGCGCCATGCACCCTTGAACTCATCGATTTCAGAGATCAATGAAAGCATTTCAGGTGTGATGGTGATGGTATCGGTGTTCAGGCTCATACCCGTATATATATCCATAAATATCTAAAAAAGCGACGGGTATCCGAATATATATCCATATTTATCCGTAAATCAGCGGGTGTGACAGGGTTTCCGCTTTTGCGTTTCGCAATGTGATCGCGAAGGCCTGCATTTCTAAACCGCATAGACAAGACACCGTTGACCCCATACCGCTGTCGTGGCGATCTCCTCCTCCCCTAGTATCGAAGGTATTCCATCATTCCGCGACCGAAAATGGCGCCAACGACGAATCCCGAGAATGCTCCTGCGGCAATGAGTTGTGTCTCTAAAGCTGCTGAGGAATTGATCTTTCCAAAGAGATCGAGTGCTATGACAAGGCCGCCGGAAATGCCGGAAATGACAGGGCAAAGCAGATAAAGCGTCGTTGGCCTGTGTCGCAGCAGCATTGCAAATGCCGGCAAGACAACCAGCGTGACGATCCAGGACCCCAGCAGCACGCCGTAAAGCGCCGGTGCGCCGATCCCCAGGGCGATCACCTTCAGTGAGCCTGAAACAAGCGCAATCCCCAGCGACAAGAAGAGCAATACCGGAAAGAATATCGCGCCGATCCACCCCGCAACCGGCGTCAGAAAGGCCCCCAATATCAAGGCTGCCATCAGAATGGAAGTCGGGTGTCTTGTCATGTTCAGCGCCAAATTGGGAAAAGACAAACCCAAGCTAAAGTGATTTGCCCCTGATGTGAACCACATGAGGCGGAAAGCCGGTCCACACGTCCCATTGGCCTTACAGAAGCCCGCGCCCATCCCGATGTGTCATCAAACAAGCGGCGCAATTGTGCCGCTTGGCCGGCGCTATTCGATACCTACACCAACTGCGATCAGTATTTGCCGATCAGGTTCAGGAAGGCCCCCTGGTCGTCGTAGGACAAATCCGTCAGGTCGTCGGAGAAGCGGCCGAAATTGTAGCCAAGCCCGGCTTTGACGTTCTTGTCGATGTGGCGATAGAGCGTGGTGACGGCGCCGTAATCCGTGGTGTTGGCCGTCGGCGAGCGGAGCATGCGGCCCTCAAGCAGAAAATCCCAGCGGTGCGGCAGATGGATGTCCGCCCGGACAATGCCCAGATGCGCCTGGTTGGCCACATAGACGCCGGAACTGCGGGCGGTTTCGACGTTGCCGATCCGCATGCCGTATTTGCCGCCAATGTCCAGATAGGGGGTGATCTGGTAGGTGCCGTCAACGCTCAGGACGTGACTGCGCTGTCGCGGTCCATTTGCCTGATTGGCTGAATTGACCTGGTCCACGCCCGGCAGATCGTAGAGAAATCCGTATTTGAACAGCAGGTTGAGCTTGTCATTTTCGACAGGCCGGTAGGCATAACCGATGGTTCCCTCGACATAGTCGCCATCCAGAAAGGACGATTGATCCGAATTGGAAATGACCGCGTCGAAGCTTGTCTGCAATTGCCAGTTTTGATTGGTTTGCCAGTCAAGTCCGGCGGCCAGCAGGTAGGATTGGCGGTCTCTGGTGCCGTCCTCGGATTCCTCTAGCCCGAAGGCCGTGCGCAGATGTGCCTTGAGCCGCTCTTCGTTCTGGTAGGACACGCCAAGAGAAATTGCCTTGCGGTCGAAATCCGAATTGTCCGGATCGATGATCTTGCCGGCTTCCACCAGCCCCTGGTAGGTCCAGGCTTCGCCTTCCGCATAGGTGACGCCATAGGTGCTGGTCAAAGACCTGCGCCGACCGAACATATCGTAGTTGCTCTCGGTTACGGCGGTGATCACGTCGTTGTATTTGCGTCTGGCGCCAAGCACGATGGCGCCGCGGTCGTCGCCAGCCGAACCGGCGCCCTCGACCAGGCGCTCGGGATCCAGCCGGTAGCCTATGCGATACTCCGTGTCCTCGTCCGGATTGTAGTTCAAGGCCGCCAGCGCGCCAATTCCGCTGGTTCCATAGGAGACTTCGCCGCTGACGCCGGTCTTTTCATTGAGCTTGAGTTCGGCGCCCACACCCAGCCGGTCGTTGCGCTCCATACCGCTCGAGCGCAGGGCTGTCGCCTGACCGAAGACAAAATAGGTGTGGTCCTCATCAGCGGCATAGGCCAGTCGAACGCCTCCATCGGTGCGGCGGCCATTGTATTTCGCCAATCCGCCGGGATCGGCACGATTGACATGCTGGACACCGAGGGAAACCTTCCAGGCCTTGTCCAGTTGGACCGCGACCTCGCCCGACAGCTCGGCATTTTTTTTGCCCGCGCTGTCACTGTAATCCTCATAACCAAGGCGCAATTGCACCGGGTCACTCGGCTTCAATTCGATAAATCCGCCAATGACGCGCTGTGCGGCATTGATCTGGTCGTCAAGCGTTGAAAACCCCGCGCCCTTGTTGTCGTAATGGCCACCCACCCGGCCCTTGACGGAACCATCGCCAATATCTTCCAGATCGATTTCGCCGCGCACGCGCCAGGCGCTTGCGGCGCGCCCGATCATTCCGGTGGTGGCCTTGTCAACGATCGTCAGACCGCCGTCGGTCGACGTCGAGCGACCGAACCCCGGCCCCTCGGATCGGGCAATTTCCGCCTCCAGGAAAGTGGTGTCGCTGTGACGAATGCGAATGTCGGCGCCGACCAGCCTCTGGTCCGTATCAATGGAGCCGTTGCCGGTCTCCTCGCGCATGCCGGTCAGGCCAACGCGCAGCTTGTCGCCAAGCCACGTCTGGGCGCGGCCGCCAACGGAATAGCCATCCACATCGGTGGCGGCGGGCGTGTATTCGTATTGAACGACCAGATTGATCGTGTCGGAGCCGATCGCGCCGCTGCGCACCACGGCATCGGCGCCGGCGGTGGACGGCAATGGCTTGTCCAGGATGATAACGCCCTGCATATAGTCAATTCTGTAGTCGACGCCGGCGTTCAACTGGCGGCTGGATTTCACCAGCCCGGTGACAGCGTCGCGAATCTCGATCGCCACGGTTTCCGAACCGGTGGTGATGTCCTGCCGCTTGAGAAAATAGGCCGAGCCTCCGGTGCCCCGATAGACATCGCGCTGCGGCAGTGTGCCAGGCTGGGCAGCATAGATCTTGGCCTCGGTCCGGCGCTCGCCGAAACTCGTCGTGGCTTCCGAACGGTGAACGGCCGAGGCGCCGTAAAGCGCACGTTCGTTCTGCAGGTAGTTGGCGCCATTGATGGCGGCCTTGAAATTGCCCCACATCACATGGCTGTCGCCGCGCTCCAGCCGAACGTAGAATTTGCCGCTGGTTGGCGCATCCTCGACTGCGGTCGAACCGTCACCATAGATGGGATAATATTTGTCCGGATCGAGCCGCCGCAAAAGCTGACGCGGATTCTTGGAATCCATGCCCTTGAACAGATTCTCGATATCGTCCTCTCCGGTGTCGGCGGAGGCCGTCAGCAGGTAACGCCCCTTGATCTTGCCTTTCAGATAGAAGGCGAGCCTGCCCTTGGTATAGACACTATCGTATTCGGAAGGATCGGCGGCGACCATGTCACCATTGCCGAAACGTTTGCCGACGGTGAGATCGGCAAGTGCAACGTAAAACCAGTCATTGGCCGGAATGTTCACGTCACGCGACAGGTTCAGGCGTTCTGCCGACCCTTCATACATGGCCACATCGACATTGTGGTCACCGGGGGGAAGAATTTTCTGGATGACAAATTTGCCGGAACCATCCACCGGAACGCTTTCGCCAATGGCCGTGACGGAATAGCCCTGGGGCACATTGGTGCCATAGACAGTCACCGCGCCGCCATAGACCGGAATATTGCGGATGGCCGCCCGGTCCTCGCCGTAGTCTGGTGCCCGGACATAGCCGTCGCCGGCGCGCGAAGCGTGGTTTCGCGCACCTGGCGCTGCCATGAAGAGCGGCAGCGGTTCGGTTTCGTCAAACCGCCCGGCCCTGTCGTAAACCCGCAGGACATAGTGGAAATCGCCGCCTTTGCGTCCCGCCAAAGCCCAGGCGCCACGACCCGATTGGTCGACAGGCACCACAAAATCCGGTTTGCCGGAAACGGCGCCCGGTTCGTCAGTGGCGAACAGGCGGATCTCCGATCGGGCAATCCACGACGAATAGTTCGAGGCAGAAACAAAATTCACGGTCTCGCCGGCGTCATAGACACTGCCTGCGTCACTGGTCCGCACACTCAGGGCGGGCCTGACGTCAAAACCGTCGAATTTGACCTGAATATCGGCGTTGTACAGATCGACATCACTGGCAAGCCTTTGGCCTGCCCCCATCCGGTCACCGATGATCCGCTCGCCGTCCACTGAGACCGATATGCCCAGATCATTGGCATGAGAGGCCGTCGCCATGGCGGGTGCTTCTGCACCCGGCGCGGATTGCGCCAGGGATGGGCTGCACAGGATGGCCGTGATGGCGGTGCCGCGCAGCAGCAATTTGACCAGCCTGGATGTGCACGTCGCAGGCGTCGAGACGATTGAACGAGCGGATTTTCGCGATGTCATATGTCTCATGGTCATGGCTTTCCCCCCGCAATGAGCCGTCGTTCAACAGTCAGCCGGGCATTGCTGCGCTGCCTCCAACGGGCACGTATCATCTGCTCGATTCTGGAGAGGCGATTGCCCGCGATGCCGGTATCGCCACGATTTGTATGGTAGATGAGACGCACCGCACCCTGCCTCTCGAGAAGCTGGGCGACGACCGTATTGAGAACGGGACCGACTGAGGGGACCGGCTCCACGCTGTTGGGATAAAAGGCCTTGCCGGACAAATCGACGCTGACTATCCCGGCGATTGTGGCGCCGAAGTTGATCTTCGTCACCTTGCCTCGGGTCAGCCGCACCACACGCGGATTTTCCGTTGTCATGCGAAAGCCGGTCGGCAAAGTGCGGGTGTCGATCTTGAGAATGAAATTCGAACCGCGGGCGGCATCGGGCAAGGCGGCACAGGGCACATTGTAGCGTCCATGCCGATCGCTGGTAATCAGCATGCCTGTGGCCGTTGCCAGCCGGATGCCAGGCAGCCCGGTTTCACCGGAATCCTGCGCACCGTTCTGGTTGCGGTCATCAAACACCTTGCCGATAATATCACCGCAGTCGAAGACATGATCGATATCAATGCGAACCGTGGCCCTGCCGGCAGGCGCAAGCGCATCTCCGGTAATCGGATCGATCAGATTGGCCAGATTGACATAATCGCCCGGTTCAAGGCCACCCGAGACGCGGGCATTGAGCGTGATGGTCAGCGAACTGACGCCGGTCAGGGTCACACCCTCGAACCTGACCTCCCGGCCATTGACGAGCGGCGTGACCGGCGTTCCGTCAATCTCTGCCGAACCGGGCGCAAACAGGAACCCCGGTGGCAGGCGATCGACGACATCGGCAGGCCCCACGGTAAACAGATTGGTGTTGCTGACGACGATTGTATAGGAGGCGATGCCACCGCGTATGACGACAGGCCGTGCGGCGGTCTTGGTCACGGTCAATCCGGTTGAGGTGATCAAGGCCAGGGGATCCAGCGGGATATGATTGTTGATCACATCCGGATCGCCCGACGCCAGCAGGAAGGCCAGATAGTAAGGCGTGGGCGCGCTCACTGCGGGCGCCGAAGAGCTTGCCGAAAGCTGGCATTCGCCGCCGGGCACGGCATCGTCAGGACAGGTCGTGGCGTCCAGCGCGCCCGGTTGCGGCGGGATGACAACCGAAGCGGTGGGCTCATAGCCCGGCGAACTGGTGACGGCGATGCGATATTCGGTCTCGCCAGCCGGACATTCGGCCGAAGCACCATCGACAATATCGAAACGATAGGCACCGTCTGCGCCTGTGACCTGCGGCTGCTGGCCGGGCAGGAGACAGACCAGAGGCAGCGGCGATCCGCCGGCCGTGGTCAGTTGGACGCCGATTCCCGAAAGCGGAAGTCCGGTTACCGAACTGTAGAAGACGCCCCGTGGATCGATTGGCTGATCCTGGTCCGTCAACAGCGTGTCCGCAGCGATGGTCAGGTTTTCAATGCCGCCCACCGATATGCCCGTCGCCGGGTCGCGGAAGACCACCATGTAGCCGGAAGCCGGATCGAAATCGCGCAGTTCGTAAGCGCCATCCACTCCAGAGACGGTTGACGCGACAATGGCGCCATCCAGCATCAATTCGACAATATAGCCGGATTCGACCGGATCGGTGCCCGGGTCGTAGATACTGTTGCTGTTCTGATCCAGAAAGACGGTTCCGGAAATTGACGGCACGCTCTTTTCGATCGGAATGACGACCGTTGCGGTGTCGCAATTTGCCGGATAGGCGATTTCGCAGATCTGGTAATCAAACGTATAGGTATCGCTGGGCGTGAATTGCGCAATATCGACGCTGCCGTCGGCATTCAGCGTGAAACCGTCTGGCAAGGTGCCAACAGGCGTCACGGTCACCTCGCCCGGGACCACCAGGGTCGCGCCTATCCGGTCATTATCCAGCACATTGAGGACGTCAGTGAGCGCAAATGCGCTGTCGACGGGAGCCGGCAGTCCATCATCTTCGGCGTTTATCGCGGCAACCACCAATATGGTGACATCGGCGGTATCGCAGTTGGTGGCGTTGGCGACCTCGCATATCTGATAGGTTATCGTATAGGTCCCCTCCGGGACATCGGAGGAAACACTGACATTTCCGCTCACGGTGTTGAGCGAAGGAACGGCAGCCCCCGGCGTTACCGGATCTGCCGGCGTCGTCACGCTCAGGTCGACGAAGAGGGAGGGTGCCAATACACCGTTCAGACTGTCATTTTCGAGAACATCGACGATATCGGGCGAATCCACCCCGGCTGCAACCGCCGGCGGATTGTCATCATTGGCGATGATGGGCGCATCGGCGAAGATCGTAACGGTCGGGTCGTCGTTGTCGGTGCCGCTGCCGGGCGTGCCTGTTCCATCACCATCTGTCGGATTTGTGCTGTCGGACAGATCACTGACCGTCACCGGGTCCCCGCCGGGCGTTTCGCCGGTTGCGGTGGCCTGGTTGCTGACCGAACCTGCCACCAGATCGTCGGCAACAAGCGTGTATTGGGCCGTGAATATCCATGTCTCGTCGACATCCAATAGCGTATTGGTGTTCGTGTCGCCGCTCTGCAGCGCCGGAACCGGTACGGTGCCTGCGCCGGAAAAACCGGTTTCCGTGACAGTGATATCGGAGAGAGCCAGCGTTGCCGTGTTGGTGACGGCATAGGTATAGGTCAAGGTTTCGCCGCTCTGCGCATAGCCGTCGCCGTTTTCATCGACGAGGCTGGCTGACTTGACGATACCGATGCTTCCGCCATCAACAGTCAGGGACACGGTCGCCGTTGCGCAATTGGTCGGATTCAGCGTCTCGCAGATTTCGTAGTCGAAGCTGTAGGGGCCGGGCTCGATCACTGCGGTCGTATCCACCGTGCCATCAGGATTGATGGTGAATCCACTCGGAATGGGGCCGGATGGCGCCGCCGTCACTGTTGCGGACGTTGCCGCGACGCCGCCAAGCGTGTCAGGACCGTCGCTGTTGTCGACAAGCAGATCAATCACGCCGGTCTGGCTGGTCGTGCCATTGATCGATGTGGCGATCGTGTCATCATTGGCGACAATCGGCGCAGTGCCCAAACCGGTTACCGTGGGATCATCATTGTCGGGACCCGGTCCCGGGGTTCCTGTTCCGTCACCGTCGGTGGCGTTTGTGCTGTCGGTCAGGTCACTGACCGACGTGCCACCGGGCGTGCTGGCGCTGGCGGTCGCCTGGTTGTCCACCGAACCGGCCACCAGATCGTCGGCGACCAGCGTGTAACTTGCCGTGTAGATCCAGGTTTCATCCGGATCCAGATTGGTATCGGTGTTGGTGTCGCCGCTCTGGTAGACGGGAACCGGCGGCGTACCGGCGCCTGAAAAGCCGGTTTCAATCAGGGAAACGCCCTCCAGCGCGGCCAGACCGTAGGCCGTCAGCGCATATTGGTAGGTAATGGTTTCCCCGACCTGGGCATTGCCATCACTGCTCTCGTCATTGAACGTCGCCGTCTTGATCGCCCCGATCGCCGGATACCAGATCGTCACCGTCGCAACGTTTGACGTGTCGCCGAGCCCGTTGGTGAATGTATAGTCGACTGTGGCGGCATAGCCCTTGAACGCGGGCAGCGGCTCAAAGGTGAGCTCGCCGGTGTTCTCGTCATAGGACCATGATCCTTCACCCGGCACATCAAAGGAGGCGACTTGCCCCTCGCCGTCCAGAACGATGTTGGTTGCCGTGGCCGGCGGTGTCATGTCAACCGAGGCCTTGCCGTATTCTGACGGCAACAGGTCGTCATTGTTGGAGCTGTTGTCATTCGCCGTGGCGTTGCTGTCATTGTCAAGGATACTGACAATCGACGGCAAACCAGGCGTCCCCTCACGCTCGTCATCGTTGGCGACAGGCGGCACAAAGTCACCACAAACATAGTCGTAGGTGGTGAAAGATGAATAGCTCGGATTGTCCAGACGAACATAGTAATTGTTGTCGGCCGTGCGGCCCATCAGAAAGTCGGACCGGTCCGGGTAGAAGACTTCGACGCCGGATTCCGGTTCGAGGTTGTAATCCTGATCGCCAATCAGGCTGAATGTCTCCGCATAGGGACCGACCACACCGAAATCCCGCCCGGTCGTTGCCGATGTCTCGATACGCAACCAGGCGACATCGCCGGCACAGACCGGAACGAAGACCCGTTCATTGTTTGGTCCGTCAGCGTCGTTGAACTGGACATGAATGTCGGCGTTCTGGGGGACCCCGCCGGAATCTGTGTTAATATTGTAGGTGCCTGCCTGATAAAGGTACCAGCGGATCCAGATATTGTCCTGACCGACCGAGGTGATCGCGGGACGGTTGTTCTGGGTCGACGGGTTGTGGTTCAACGTGGCGGTGACGATTTCCGCGACAATATCAACAGTGGTTGCACCAACGGTGCCGCCGTTCGTCCATATGGCGCGCTTGCCCTGCCCCGAGCCGACAACGGTCGGCAAGCCGACATCATTGATGACCAACGGATCGGCATGCGCTGCACCGGATTGAAAGGCAACGAGGCCGAGGCCGATCAGAATTGAAAGGACAATTGCACGCCGTATTTGATTGACGGCGTTGATAATTTGAGCAGGCATTACCATAATCATGCCGCCCCCCAGCGGAATTCAGGAAAAGACAGTTTCGAATAAATCATTGTCGATATTGCCTTTGATCAGCGTTTTACTTTATTTTTTATCGACAAAAGCCGATTCATTATTTGATTTCTCTAGACATCACCGAGATTTCAATTGCTTCAAATAAGTATGTTATGATTAATTTTTGGTAAACATTGATGCAATCATGCGTTGTGAAGTCAGTCTCTTGAACGTCCAAACACAGGCACGGCGACGTGCAGTAAAAACAGGAGTAAAGCGGGTTTTATGCAAAAACCCGGCATACATTGGACATAGACAGGTTGATTGATCCCACCAATCAGGAGAGATTGGCATTGCGTTCGGCGCATCACGGCCAACGAAATATTTTTCGTTCCATGTTTTGGCCAGCCTGTCGCGCAGTTATGTGACAGGGCGAGACACTCCGCTGAACCCGTTTGGAAGGTTTCGGTCAAACAACTTGTCGTGTTGATCGTTGTCGTTGCTGCGGCCAGTCCCAACTATTGTCGTGCACGAAGCAGAAACCACCCCGTTTGCCCTTACCATCGTGATAGGGAACGGGCCGTAATTCGGTACAAGTGATAGTCATTGCACTTTGAACCATTTCAAAGCCTATGGCGTTTGTTCCAATGGAAGGCCGCCGACACGAGATGGGCGATATTAAGGGAGCGATGAACCAGCATTCAAGCAACGCATGGATAGAGACGGTACCGACTTTGACGCATTTTGCGCAAGTGGGTGATGCGTCCCTCTATGCACCTTTGCCAGACAGCTGGTTTCTCGGGCTTTCTGACGTGTCCGATTCAACCGAGGCCATCGCAAGCGGAAACTACAAAGCCATCAATCTGGCCGGTGCCGCAACGATCAGTTCGGTCACCAATGCGCTTGAGGGCGCCTTGAAACTGTTTGCCTTTGGGGGCGATGGCGCCCATTTTGCCGTGCCTCCCGATCAGAAAACGACCACCGCCGTAGCACTTGACGGGGTGCGTGCATGGGCGAAGCGTGAACTGGGGCTGACCTTGCGCGTGGCGATGATCGGCGTTGCGGATGTCAGGGCGGCCGGTTTCGATGTGCGTGTTGCCTTCTGGCAAGCGTCCGACAATGTGCGCTATGCCATGTTCACGGGCGGCGGCCTGCAATGGGCCGAAGCCCAGATGAAAAGCAATGCGATTGCGCTACCGGCATCTTCGACGACCCAGGAGCCGGATCTTTCGGGCCTGTCATGTCAGTGGGGGCCGGTCGAATCCAGAAATGGCGAGATTGTTTCGCTGATCGTCAAACGGGGCCCAGGGGCGACGGATGCCAGCTTTGCCGATGCAACAACGCAGGTTGTCGCTTTGCTTGATGAGACGGCTTCGAGCAACCCGGTACCGCTGGCGGGACCGGACGTATCCTGGCCAACTGCAGCTTTTGATTTGCAATCACGCATCAGTCGCCCCTCCTCAATGCCACCCTGGTGGCGCAAGGCAAAGGTTATCTGCACGGCGGCAATGATCTGGACCATTTTCAAACTTGGCATCCGCGTTGGTGCCTTCATCCCGGACGAATACCGCCGGGAATTGTCTGCAAACACGGATTTCCGTAAATTCAATGACGGCCTGATGCTGACTGTCGATTGCTCGTTTGAGACCATCACGCGTTTGCGCCAGGCCCTGGATTTGGCAGCGGGCTCAGGCACCATTCTTTATGGTCTTCATACCCAAAGCAAGGCGCTGATCACCTGTGTTGCGCCCTCTGTTACAGATCTGGGCCACATGCATTTCATCGACGGCGCCGGCGGCGGCTATGCATCGGCGGCCAAACAATTGGGCAAATGACAATTGGCAGCGGACGCCGTGTGCTGGTCACAGGTCTGGCGTGGCGTTCCAAGGCAACAATTGGCCGATATCGCTTTGCATATGCCGGGTTACGATGGCTGTCAGCGTGGCGGACAGGGTGGTTCAATGAAAACAAGACATACTCTGTCGCGTTTGCTGCATGCGAGGCGCGCGAAGGAACCTCACCTTCGCGCGCACCCGGAGAAACACGTAAACCTCTCACCTCATACAGCGCTCAGCATCATTGCCCCGCTGCGCAACTTCCGGATCTGCAATTTCCCTTCCTGAAATCGACAAACGGTCAGAAACCGGAAATTGGTACAGGCCCTGCAAAGCGTTCAGGTTTGTAACCTGCACCAATTCCACCGCTTTGTGCGCCCGTTTAACGCACGGGCAGAACAATCTCGTCGAATATGCGCCGGCAATCCATCTCGTATTCCAGTCCGGCAATGGGTGGGCGATTGAAATGCCACATCAATCCGTTGCGGTGTGCGCCGCGGGGACCCAGTTCGCTTGTTATCAGCGGATAGATGTCATGCACTGTATAAATCTGCACGGCCGTGGAATCCGCCCAGGCGGAATCGAAAAAGGACATGCGCCTTTCCATCTCGCCAAGCACAAAATCAGCTTTTTCACGGATTGCATCGGCGCTTGTTTCGCCCGGACGAATGATGTGATCATGGTAGTTTGCAGCGCCCTCCGGCACTTCACCAGAGCCCGCAATTGCAAAGGTCCTGGGAGCATCATTATCCGGGACGGTGTAAAGGAAGGCATGAAAACCGGGCACCGTGGGTGGATCAATTTCCGGACAGACGTTGGAGCGCGCAACCGGATTTTCATCGCCTTCCATGATTTCCCATTGCCGCAAGGTTCCGGCATAGGCTTCGTTGAAAGCGCGAAAGCCCTCCTCGGAAAACTGTCCGGGGGAACGCAGTTCACAGGCACAAAACGCCTGAAGCGGGCGATCAACGGTTTCCAGATGATCCGCAATTCGCTTGAAACCCTCTTCGAGGGGCACGAAATCTGCGAACCGGGCGCGAACAATCCGGTATCCTTCATTCGCGCATACACCCGCCGAATATTGCATGACACCTGGTATGTATCGGTATCCGCCAGTCTCCATAAGTTTGGTTTTCATTGCTCAATCCTTTCATGCGGAAGTGTTGTTCTCAGGCACCGATGGACAGGTCGCTGTCCAGATGCCGGAGTGTTGCGATAATGCTATAGGCCGTGATGGCACTGCTTTTGGGGTTGTTTTCATCGGGTATATTTTCGCAAACGGTCGTGACTTTGCCGCCGCGCGAATAGATCGTCAATTCATGGGTGTTCACGGACAATTGCGGATCCGCCCATATCTCTACTTTCGTTTCCTGCGTGCCGAGACCGGCCAGTGCGACAGTTGCCGCAACATTGATGTTCTGGGGAAAGGCCACAACGCAATCCAGTGCGTTGCCTGAAAATATCAAAGTCGCTTCGGTCATATCGCTGGTCCGGAACGTCGCTCCTGCGATCTGAATTTCCGTGCCAAATGAGAGGGGTGGCTTGCTCGTTTTCAGCGACACGCGATCAAGACCGATTTCCTTGGCTGCGCGCAAGCCATCAAGGCCGGCAATTGCACCCGATGGCACAATGATGCGTATGCCCGCTTTTTTCGCCTTCGACAGAAAATCACCGGCCGTCAACAGCCTGCCGACACTGGCGGCGATGAGCACCGAACCGGGTTTGGCAAGCATTGCCTCGGCAAGCGCATCAAATGCGGATGGCGGCAGACACTCGACAACGATGTCCGCAGCATCCGGCAGTGCGGAAATGGGCAGAACCTCCGGCATCGAGCGAAACCCCCGCAGCCGCTCTTTCGCGTGGGTAATATCTCTGGCAGACACGGCAACCAGTTTCAGTCCGTCCATGCCTTTGTCGAGTGCTTCGGCGATGCGGAAGCCGATAGAGCCAAGCCCCGCCACCGCCACCGTCTTGACATCAACCATAATTGATCACGAGCAGCTTGATGTCTGTCATGCTGTCCATGGCATAGCGCGTGCCCTCGCGGCCAAGCCCGGAGTCCTTCCAGCCGCCGAAAGGCATCGTGTCGATACGGTAAATCGGCACATCGTTGATCATCAGTGCGCCGACATCCCAATCTTCCAGCGCCCGGAATGCGGCCTTCATGTCATTGGTGAAGTAGCCGCCTTGAAGCCCAAAGCGGGAATCTGCCGCGCGACGCACACCCTCGTCTGCGCTTATTACCTTGGTGAGGGTGATAACCGGACCGAAGATTTCATCGGCTTCGACCTTCATGTCGGGCGTCGTATCCGTCAAGACTGTCGGCGCAACGACGGCGCCATTGCGGGTGCCGCCGGTCAGGATGCGCGCGCCTCCTGCAACGGCCTCATTGATCCAGCTTTCGATGCGCAGCGCTGAGCGTTCGTCGATCACCGGTCCAACGTCAACACCTTCCTCCATGGGATTGCCGACCTTGCAGGCCTCGACGCGGCTGACAAGTTCCTTTTCGAAAGCGTCATAGACCTTTTCATGGACAAAGATGCGCTGGACGCCAATGCAGTATTGGCCGCCATAAACGACGCCTCCGCGCACACATCTTGCGGCAGCAAATGCAATGTCGGCATCATCGGAGACGACAACAGCGCCGTTTCCGCCCAGTTCCAGAGAGACCTTCTTCTTGCCACTGAGCGATTTGATGTGCCAGCCAATCGGCACGCTGCCGGTAAAGGTCACCATGGCAATGCGATCATCCCGCACAAGTTTCTCTGCGAGAGG
>JARGOF010000022.1:20395-75842 GCA_029212415.1 Rhizobiaceae bacterium
AACATCGCAGTGAACAACGGTGAGTGCTTCTTCCGGCAGTCCGGCCTCATACATTACCTCGGCCAGAAGTCGGCTGGTCAATGGTGTCTGCGGCGCTGGCTTCAAGATAACAGAATTGCCGACGGCGAAGGCCGGAGCGAGCTTGTGCAAAACGAGGTTCAGCGGAAAATTGAACGGCGTGATCGCGAGAACAGGGCCAATGGGAAACCGGCGCGCGATTCCAACGCGTCGACCGAGAGAGCCCAGCGTTTCCAGATCGGCATCTTTCATATCGAGCGCGCTGCCGTCGGCATTGGCCGTTTGATATTCGAAAACCGCACTATCGATGTCAAGCGGCACCTCCTGACCACCAAAAGCGCGGGCTTCACGCGACGCGCCTCGAAGGTTTAAAAGCGAACGCGAAATTTCCCCACGTGCATCATAAAGCGGTTTGCCCGCTTCCGAGGCGATCAGACGCGCGAATTCTTCGCTGCGTTTCTCGATCAGGTTTGCAGTGCGATCGAGAATATCGGCGCGGACAAACCGCGGCAGGCGGCGCATGATGTCGAAGCCTTTTTGGGCCGTAACAACAGCGGCCTCGATGTCGACCTCGCCGGATATGGGCATGTGGCCGACGATGCTTCCATCATAGGGTGAGAGTATGGCATCTTGCTGGAGTCCAGGTTGTGCTGAAGCATTCATGGATTTATCTTTCTGTCTGTCGCGTTCGTCAGGCTGCGCCGATATAGGCTTCACGTACGGCGGGTTCCTGTCGCAGTTCTTCAGAAGAAGCGGCGAAGGTGATGCGGCCACGGTCGATCACATAACCACGATGGGCAAGATCGAGGGCCGTCATGACGTCCTGTTCAACAAGCAGGATCGCAATGCCACTCTTGTTGATCTCGATAAGCGTTTCACTCAGGAGTTCGACTGCCCGCGGGGCCAGACCAAGCGAGAGTTCGTCAATCATCAGCAGCTTCGGTCGGCTCATGATGCCGCGGCCGATGGCACACATCTGCTGCTCGCCACCCGAAAGCGTTGACGCATCCTGATTTGCGCGTTCGGCAAGCCTTGGAAACATGGTCATGACCCGCTCAAGATCCTCTTCTACATCGCGGGGCGCATTTCTGATGTAGGCCCCCATCAGAAGATTGTCTTTGACGGACATCGTTCGGAATAGCCGTCTGCCTTCGGGCACATGCGCGACACCGCTGGTCAGGGTCAGGCGGGCATCGGCACCCTCAATCACGCGCCCTTCAATGTTGATGCTGCCCGCTGTGGGGGACATTAGCCCGGATATGGTGCGCAGAAGAGTTGTCTTCCCCGCGCCGTTGGAGCCAATGATACAAACAATCTCCCCTTCATTGACGGTCAGGTCAATGCCCCACAGGACCTGAATTTCGCCATATCCGCTCTCCAATTGACTGATCTGAAAGAATGGGTCAGACATTCGGCTTCTCCGCAGCATTGGCCTTGGCATACCGGTTGCCCAGATAGGCCTGAATCACCTTTTCATTTTTCGTAATCTCGTCCGGCTTTCCCTCGGCAATCTTGGCGCCATGATGCAGGACCACGATCCGCGAACACAGGCTCATCACCACCTTCATCAGATGTTCAATCAGGATAATGGTAACCCCGCGTGCGGCGATTGCCCGTATCATCTCAAGCGCGATTTCGATCTCCGCCGGGTTGAGCCCTGCATTGACCTCGTCCAGCAAAAGCACCTCGGGCTTCATGGCCAGGCTTTTGGCCAGTTCCAGCCTTTTGCGCTCGGCAAGGGTAAGTTCCGAGGCCAGCGTATCACGCAAGTCCTTGAGGCCCAGAAAATCGATCGCCTCGTCTGCGGCCCGCATGGCCTCAGCCTTTGATGGGGCTCCTGCGGCAAAGATGGCCGGTGCCATCACGTTTTCAAGAACGCTCATTTCAGGAAAGGGCTGAACGACCTGATAGGTGCGCGCTACGCCCATGCGACTGATCTGATAGGGTTTCAAACCGTCCAGACGCCTGCCCTTGAATGTCACCGTGCCGGAGCTAGGCCTGAAGACGCCGGTTATAAGATTGACCACGGTCGTTTTTCCCGCGCCGTTGGGGCCGATCAGACCAACGATTTCTCCGGCTTCGACAGAAAGGTCAACATCGTTTACGGCGATCAGCCCCCCAAAGCGCTGGGTCAGGCCTTTCAGTTCCAGAATACTCATGCCTAAGTCTCCCCCTTTTCCGCGCCGCGTTTGCGAAACCTGCGCGCAACTGCACCAACAATGCCGTTTGGCAGGTAGAAAATCAGACCGACAATCAAAATGCCGAGCACCGCAGCATGGACCGAGAGGAAATTGCGCCATACGACTTCTTCGATAACGAGGAATATCGCAGAGCCGATGACCGGCCCCAGAAGCGTGCCGGCACCACCCAGCATTGTCATGACAATCGGACGGATGGTCGTCATGACCGAATAGACATCCGGTGGTTCAATATAGAAGACCCATGATGCATAGAGCGCGCCGGCTGCGCCGACGAAAAGCGATGACATGACAAAGGCCACGACCTTGTAGCGTGTGGTGTTGATGCCGACCATGGAGGAGGCATCCTCATTTTGACGAATGCAGCGCAGGGCAAATCCGATGCGGCCTGCCGACACATACCAGCTCATCAGGAAGGTGAGCACAGCAAGGCCAAGCATCGACCAGAAAAACAGGCGTGCCTGAGCTGCAATGGACATGCGGATAATGGGCAGATTAAGGCCCATGCCACCACCGGTAAGACTGGTCCAGGATGTGGTGACTTCAAGCAGAACTTCGGCCAGCACAAGGCTCGCAATGGCAAAATAGTGCCCCTTGAGATGCAGGATGGCGGAGCCCATGGCACCGGCGAAGACCGCAGCCAGCAGACCAGCCGCCACCCATGCCAGAGGCATTGGCCAGCCAAGGCCCTGAAGGATTGCGCCCGTATAGGCACCGAGACCAAAAAAGGCCGCCGTTGCGAAAGAGGGGTAACCGGCATAACCGCCGATGATGTTCCAGGACTGCGCAAGAACGGCATACATGGCAAACATCGTACCAAGGCGGAGCAGATAATTGTCGCCGAGCAGGGGCAGGCAAGCAATAATTGCGAAGGCTATAAGTGCAATGACTGGACGTTTCATTCGTACCCCCTGCGACCCATAATGCCGGTTGGTTTGAAAATCAGCAGGATGATGAGCAGGACGAAGGCAATGGTCAGACCGTGCTGGGGGCCGATAAACAGCGCACCAAAGCTTTGGATGAGACCGAGCACGATACCCCCGACAATCGCGCCGGATATGCTGCCAAGCCCACCGAGAATGCAAACGATAAAGGCAATGCTCAGATATTCTGAACCCGCAAGCGGAGAGATCGGAAAGACCAGACTGAGAAGGCTGCCCGCCGCTCCCGCCATCAGTGCGCCGATACCAAACGTAATTGCGTAAATCTTTTTCACATCGACGCCCATCAGCGCTGCGGCCTCCCGGTCCATGCGGACCGCAACAATGGCGCGTCCGATCTTGGAACGGACCAGCAGCAGATAGAGCAGTCCAGTCAGAACGCCTGCCAGCAACATGGCAACAAGGCGATCCAGCGGAAAGACCAGACCACCGACAACAGCGCTGCCCAGGGGATCGGCAAGTTGCACACTTCTGTAATCAGCGCTGAAGGCCAGCAGCATGCCGTTGTTCAAAAGCAGATCCAGTCCGAAGGTCAGCACCAGCGTGGTCAAGACCGGAGCGCCGACGACACGGTTGATGAGGCCAAGCTGCACCACATAGCCAAGCGCAAACAGCAGCGCACCGGCAATGATGATTGAAAAAAACGGATGGATTCCGAAATGGGCGTAGGCAAAATAGGCAATGTAGGAGCCGAGGACAACGAACGAACCGTGAAGCACGTTGATGACGTTCAGGACACCCCAAACCAGTGAAAAGCCGACCGATATGCAGGCATAAAGGCCCCCAAGCACCAATCCGTTCAACAGGATCTGCGCGTATAACATGAGCGTTGTTCCGGGTTACGAGCGACCGGCCTGCAGGCCGGAAGCTGATACATTGGATTGCGGCGATGCGCGGCTGGATCGGCAGCTATTCGATGCCGCCGAAGCGCATATCCGCCTGCTTGATGATTTCAGGAAAGATCGTCTTGGCCTTGCCATCCTGAATCTGGAAAACCGGCGGTTCGAGCGAGTCAATCTGTCCATTTTCACCAAAGTGAACCGGGCCGTAAAATGTTACCGTGTCCATGGACGCAAGTGCATCGCGAACGGCGGTCGGCTCGATCGTTCCTGCCTGTTCGATTGCAAGCTCAAGAATAGCGCCGGCTGCAGCTGCAGAAGCTTCTGCATAGTCAGGAACCGCATTGTATTTTGCCTCAAAGGCAGCAACAAAATCGGCGGTGGAGCCAAAGATGTCTTTACCGTCGTAGGAAACGGCCGGATGCCACCACGCAGCGCTGGAGACATTGTTGGAGTGGTCACCTGTTGCGTCGATGAACTCCTGATAGGCGGGGCCGGCAATCATCGTCAGAACTTTCGGCTCAATTCCAAGATCAGCCATCTGGCGGCGGATCAGGATCAGGTCATTGATATAGCCGGTCGTAAAAACCCAATCGGGTTTCGAGCGCAACATCAGCGTCAATGCTGACGCATGGTCCATTGTACCAATTGCATATTCATCGAAGGAGATCACTTCGAGGTCATTGTTTTCAGTCGACTTTTTCATTTCGTTGGCAATGGCCAGAGGGAACAGGTCATTTCTGGCATAGATTGCGACCGTCGAGACATCCTGTCCCGAATTGGCCACGATTTTCGCCAAGGGCTCAGTCAGGGTGCTGTTCGGCGTGAATGTTCCGAAAAGATATTGATAGCCCTGATCGTAAACACTGCTTGACGATGCGGTCGCGGCAATCATCGGAATCTGGTAGCGCTCCGCAACAGAACTTGCAGCCTTGGCCGCGCCGGAGCCGAATGGAGCAAAGAGGAAATTGACATTGTCAGCGGTAATCAGGCGTTCAGCGGTTTGTACGGCCCTTGGAGTCTGGCTTTCATAATCGACATAGACGATTTCAACATCATAAACATCACCGGCAACTTTGATGCCACCTGCCGTGTTGACTGTCTCGGCCCAGAGATCATAGCCACGCTGCTGCTTAAGCCCTTCGGGCGAGAGCGGGCCAGTGAGCGGAAGTGGTGCTCCAATGCGCAAGGTCTCATTTGCAACCGCAGGCTGCGCCAGAAACACAGCGGCACTTGCGACTGCAAGAAGCCAAGCCTTCATGTAACTTCGCATTTCATAACTCCTCAGTTTTCTGTTTATGCATTTGCAAACGTGCTGAATGCCATGCACCCCGAGACTAAGGTTAATTCGGCGCTTCAAGGAAGTGGCAATGTCAGCACACAGTGTTGCGTTTTATGCAACGCCTACGAATTCATCTGCGACGAGGCGGATATATTCCACGAATCGAAAAGCGGCAGTGCTCAGCTCGATGTTGGACCGTTTGCAGACCTGCGTGGCGGAAAGCGAGAGAACCTGTGAAACGATGGGGATGCCAACCAGTTCACCTGATTCAAGTTCGCGCTCAAACGAGAAGGCGGGCAGGAAGATAACACCCATATTTTGCAGCGCAAACTGGCGCATCATGTCGATTGAGTTCGTTTCCAGCCGGATGTTGATGACAAGCTGTTCGGATTTGACGACATGGTCGACGAGATGACGGATCCCGAATGAGCGATCGGGCAGACCAAGCGGTTCAGTCTTGAGCTCGCTCATCTTCAATTGCCTTGCAGCCGCAAGATGGTGATCGCGCGACATGACGGCCATCAGCGGCTGGCTCAGACTGATCAGCGTTTCAACTTCGGGCCGCGGATCGGGCTGAAAGGAAACGCCGATATCGCAGCGATCTTCGACAACGGCGCGCATCACACCATCCGTTCCCGCCACGAGCACTTCATAGGTTATGTTCGGATGATCCTTGCCAAACAAGGCAAGCGCCCGAGGCAACAGGCCACCAATCATGCCCTCCACCGTATAGATGATGATATGTCCGCTTTCGAGGTTTCTCAGTGCGTCAATCTCGACACGCAACCGCTGCAATTCTTTCTGGCGGCCTTTGACATATCGAAGCGCCAGTTCACCAGCTGGCGTCAGCCGCACGCCCTGAGCCTGACGGATGAGCAAGGGCACGCCATAGGTATATTCCAGTTTCTGGATCTGTCGGCTAACCGATGACGGGGAGATATGAAGTTGTTCAGAAGCCTTCCTGATCGAGCCGAGCTCGGCAACTGCCTCGAAATACGTAAAGGCTGTTTCCATCTTAGTCCTCATGCTTTTGATTTGCGTGCATGCATCCGTCTCCAATCGAATTGAGACCAAACGGCGCTGCGAAGATTAAATTGAGTCGGATTAAATCGCCCTGGTTTTACCGGAGACCTCTGGCCTCACTTTACGCGACCATATCGAGCACACCGCGCCGTGCATAGCAATTCTGCTCGGCTTCGGTTGTCCGGAGTTTCCGTTGCGACCGGGAAAACACCTTTGATTGAACACGTGGTCCCATTTGCGTGTTGCCATTTCCAATGCCAGTCTGTTTGCGCCTCCTGGGCGATGAACCCGTTCGGTCTTGCTCAGGCCCTCATGCCGGCCTTTCCTGCATGTGGGCCATTTGATGGCGGAGAACCGGTTCACGCGACGCCTTGCTGCTTGACCCGGTCGGATCGCGCAGCGATAGCTGGACGCTGATCACCTGCGTGGCGCCCTGCGTCACAGACGCGGGCCACATGCATTTCGTCGACGGCGCAGGCGGCGGCTATGCTAAAGCGGCCAAACAACTGGGCAAATGACGATTGGCAGGGCTGCTGCTGAACACAATTGTTTCGAAACGCTTTAGAGAATTTATCTTGACTGTTCGATCCCCCGGGGCGGGGCCAGGTCAAGGCCAACCTGATAGCTTCTTTCCAGCAAGGCCTGTCGCCGCTTTGATGAGCCCGTCGAACCGCAGAGCACCTCGAGCCTGCGCGGAGAAAATCCGAAGTACCCGAATGTTCCCTTCATCCAGGCTGTTTCCAGTGCGGAAAGATAACCGGCATCATCCATTTCGTCCGAACGCGCGCCCGCCGGTATCAACAGCACACCGGATCGAAACCGTTGCAGTGATTGGTCCGGGTCGTCCAACTGATCGTAAGCCCATCCCCAACTCCAGACACGATCGACCCACCCCTTGGTCATGGACGGCATGCCCCACCAGAACAGCGGAAACACAAGGCAGATCGCATCTGCTCGGGCGATCCGCTCCTGTTCTTTCGCCACATCTGCCGGTGTGGCGGCGTCGCCCTCCCCTTCCATGTCAGCCATGGTCCAGCGCGGATCAAAGCCTTCCGCATGCAAATCCGCAAGTTCAACCGAATGGCCCGCAGCCCTGGCGCCATTGACAAATTGTTGCGCAACAGAAGCGCTGAACGAGGCAGGATCGGGATGATCCAGCACAGTCAAAACATGCATAAGTGAACTCCGCGGTCATCATTCCTGGCCATCGAATGAGCAGACCATACACGCCGCATCATGCCAACAGGGGAAACGACAAGGCACATCCAGAGCGCTCATTCAAAACCATTGTGCAGCCTCCAGTTAACTTGAGGTCAAGCGAAATGATTTCTGTCTCTCCACCAGCATTTGGAAGGCGCAATCCTACCGTGTTGAAAATATCATTGACTGCTGTCTGGCCCTTTGGTGTTTAACAAACAAGCCGGCCTGGGTGGCAGCTGGAATGATACACACCAGAGAAATGGCTTGAAGAACCGCCTTGGGGTTGGGTAGGATGATGCACGGTGGTTCATTGGGAATTTCCGGAAAGCGCTGTTGCAAACCCTGAATTCTGGAGCGCCCCATGCGTTTTATAACGATTTTCTGCCTGTTAAGTCTGGCCGCAACCGCCCCCGCCGCAGCCAATTGTGCAGATGAGATCAGCAGCTTGTTTCAGGGCGGTGCATGGGACCCTTTTACCAGGGGGAACAGACGCGAGACCACCATAGTGCGCAGTCCCGACGGAACCGAGACAGCCTCATCGGATGTCCTTTGGGATGGGCCCATCCGATCGATCAATTGCACGCCCCATGGCTGTTTCATGGCGATCGGCAACGCCTCCTGGACAGGGTCCAGCTTCGATGGCCCTTGGACAAGATCCAACGATACCGGCACCGGCAACCCCGAGGAATTCGTCCGCGCCACCAACGCCAGACTTGCGGCCTCGGTCAGCGAACCGGAATGCCTCGGCGCAACCGATATCGATGGCGAAAACGCGATTCTCTACCGCTTCCTGTCGAAACCTGAACCAAACGAACACGGCTCCTGGTGGGGCGGGCGCTATTCCGTCTGGGTCGCCCCGGATGCCAGCCGCCTGTTGCGATTGGAATTGGCCGAAGGGATCGCCAGTTGGGCGCCCAAGCCATCGAAGGATGTGCAGGTCACCACCATTGTCTATGATGACGCGATCCGGATCGAAGAACCCGAGTAGCGCGTCATCAAGGCCCGGACAGGAGATAAATCCCTGCGACGCGGGTCTTTTTTCAGACTGCGGTGGATTTAATTCTCAAATGTGATGGTGGCGCGCGATTCTCTCAATTTGCCTGCACCCATGCAATTTCCTTGCGCATCCAGGCCGACATAAACCGCTTCCCGGTTCTGGGTCAGTTTGCTTGTCTGACCGGCGTCCAAAGATGTCATTTCCATGCTGCTTCCGTCCGGATCGACCCGAAAGATAAAGCGCAGATCTGCCCGCCAAGGGCGCACGTGGCGGGGACCTCACTTGGAGCGCTACTGAATAACCGCTATCGGCGCGCCCCATTTCACCCTCTCGTACAGATCAATCATGTCTTGATGCAGCAGCCGCACACAGCCACTCGATACCTCTTGGCCGATTGACCGCGCGTCCATATTGCCGTGCAGGCGGTAGAGCGTGTCTGTATTGCCTTGATGGATATAGAGCGCCCGCGGCCCCAATGGGTTCTTTAGTCCTGGCTCCATCCCGTTGCGGTAGATTTCAAGCTCTGGCTCACGGTCGACCATATCCGACGGCGGCGTCCAGATCGGCCATTCTCTGCCATAGGCAATATGGCCGCGCCCGCCCCACGCGAAACCTTCTCGACCGATCCCTACTCCGTATCGCATGGCCCGTCCGCCTTCCATCGTCCAATATAGGAAGCGGTTAGGGGTGTCGACAATGACCACTCCGGCTTCTTCGCCGGTGATGTTTTCAACCTCTTGCCGCCAATAAATCGGGTCAACCAGCTCGATCTGCGCGGCTGGAACAGGAAAGCGCTCGTTCGGGAGCGCAGCATACATCGAGAGGATTTCACTTGGAATTACAGGAGACCCGGGAGTTGAAATTACAGAGGTCTTTGTAGTTGTGCAGCCCGCTAATGCAAAGCTGGTAGCGCCGAGCATGAAGTTCCGGCGTCCGATAAGAGACATTTCAAACATTATATGCGCTTTCAAGCGGTCACATGCCGCCTGTTCGAGTACTCGCTGGGTGAAGGTCAGACAGTCGCCAGACGAGGCGGCCGGAAGCGCCCAGCGGGGAGTATCGAAAGCGAAATGCGTGGAGGGAAAATCTCGAATACCTTGGCTTCGCTGCGCAGAACAAGCACAAGCTCGTTCCCGACAACCATCGGCGAAAAATGACAGGTAGATACAACATTGCCATGGACGCTTTTACCGCAGCGTTTGAAGCTGTTTGCCTTGGTCACCTCGGCGGAAGACGTCACGCAGCTATCCTCACCGGCAAAGACCGAAGTCTGCTGGGAGCCTGGCGCGGCAGTCGAAGCCGCCTGCAAGGGCGAAGCAACGAGTGCACACAGCAGGCCGATAATGAGCAAGAATCTGTACATTGGATCTTCTTATAAAAGTTCGTAAATTGTATCCAATAACAAAAGCGTCATCCCAACATGCCGCTGCTGGGCGCATACCATGAACAATCAGACATAAATCGAACGGCAGAAAGCCCGCACGGTAGACCTTGGCGTGTGATACCGTGAATGACCGCCGCCCAACCCAGCCGTCAAGTGCGCTGCAGCAAATGCCAGAAAACAACGCAATGCAACCCGTGATCCTTACAAGGGATATGGTTTGTCTTCATCTCCTCACCAACCCGCCAGATCCCTCTCGAACAATTGACCAAAGCCCTGGACCAGGCTGTCATTCTCCATCAATTGCAGGCAATGCCAGACGAGAGCCTGGTTGCTGGTAACGACGGGTAATCCGAGAATTTGTTCCAGTTCCTCGGCGATCAATGCGGAGCGTAGCGCCGTGCAGGAAATGAACAGGGCGTCAGCCTGCGGATCGCAGATCTGCTGGGCGGCGTCGGCAATGGCTGCCAGCGGCAGGCCGGTCATGTCGATGTCATCGTCGAGGCCAAAGCCCTCGATATTGAGAATATCAAAGCCTTCTGCCGTGAAACTGTTGGCGAGTGCCTCGTTGACGGTGTCCGTGTAAGGCGTGAGAACGGAAATTCGGGTCGCTTCGAAGGCGCGCAGGGCCTCACTCGCTGCCACGATCGGATTGGTGCAGGGCACGCCGGGTTGGGCGATCTGGACAAGCCGTTCCACCTCCTTGCTGCCGATGGCCGCCGTTCCGGAGGTGCAGCCATAGATGACCACGTCGACACCGTGGCCCGGAAGCAGGCCACCCGCGGCGCGAGTGATGTCGCCTGCCATGGCGCGCAGATTTTCAATGGTCAGCGGATTGGCATTGAGCACGCGGTTGGTAAAGAGATCGACACCGGGCGGCAATATGCGGCGCAGGTCCGTCTCGCTGTTGTAATCCGTCGCCAGCGCCACCAGGCCGATCCGCCCGCCCGGCGCGATGTTTTCCAATGTATATTTGACGTCCATGGCATTCATCCTTTGAGAGGAAGCTTATCTTATGATCGGGAGTTCACCCTATGATCGGGAGTTCTGGCGCAGCGCGACGGCTCACAAGACGCGCGCCCTCCTGCGTGATGACAATGTCTTCTTCATGCACCATCTGCCTGCCGGGCGCGAATTCCATGCCGGGCTCCAGCGTCAGCACGACACCCGGCTCCAGCGGCGTGTTGTCATCCGCCGTGATGGAGGGCCATTCGGTCAGTTGCATGCCGAGACCATGGCCGAGCCGTCCGACGCTGTTGCCCAGCGCGCCGCCGGCCTCCAGCACCGACCACATCGCCGCGTAGATATCGCTGGTGGTGGCGCCGGGACGGGCCGCCGCGAAGCCCGCATCCGTCGCCGCATAGACAATTTCATAGGCGCGCCGGACCGCATCATCGGCATGACCAAAAGCAAAGTTCCGGTCAAAATCGCAGAAATAACCGTCAAAGGTCGTGCCGGTGTCTATGATCAGCACATCGCCCTTTTCGATGATGCGGTCTGTCGGCCCCATGATGATGCTGTCATAGCCGCCCGGGCCGGAGCCGGAGATGAGATAGGGCGAGTTATCGGCACCGCGCTCAAGCAGATCTATGCGCAGGCGCTGGCAATTCTGCCGCTCGCTCTCACCGGCTTTCAGGCTGTGCGGCAGCGCCTCGAAGGTGTCGGACGCAAGATCGCAGATATAGTGGATTTTCTCGATTTCCGCCGCTGACTTCACGTAGCGCATTTGATGCAGCAGCATCGATGCATCAGTCACGTCAAATGTGCCGAGACCCTCCAGCAATCTTTGATAATCCCCGGCTGGCATGCGCAGGATGCTCTCATGGCCGAGCGATACGCCGATGCGGCCAAAACGCCTTGGCAGTTGCAGGATTCTATCGCGCAGCAGGCTGATGCCGTCATCGTCTGGGCGCGGTGCCGGCCAGGTGTGGATATCCTCGACCCAGGTTGCGGCCATGCCGGCCGCGCCGATTTCCGGGATCACCGCAATCGGTTTGCCCTGCAGAGGCAGCAGGATGAACCAGGGACGGGTCGGGCTTTCCCAGAACTGGGTGAAAAAGCCGGTAAAGTAACGCACATCCGGCTCGCTCGTCAGCAGGATAACGTCCATCTTCTGCGCCCGCATCCGGGCCTGAACCCTGCGCAACCGGATCTCGAATTCAGCAAGGTCAAAGCCGCGTTTTGGCGTGGGGAGCATGAATTGCCGTTTCCTCTGTTGAACCATGGGCCAGGAGCTGATGCATCGTAACGTCAGGTGCTTTGCCTGTCAGCCATTCGATATGGACGCGACATCAAAAGGACAGCCCGTTCAGCCACCTTCCGGACCCTCTGTGATGATCACCAGACAACGGCTTGTCGGATCCTGACGGGTTTTGGCCAGGGCGGCGACTGTCGCTGCACCGCTGGGCGTCGTCTCGAAACCAAATTTTGCCAGCAGTGTCACGGCGCTATCGGCTTCAGCGTCACTGACCGTCAGAAATGCATCCGCATCGACTTCAAGTGATTTGACCGCAATCAGGGAGGCGTCCTTGCAGTCCAGCCGTCCCATGTTGGAGACGGGGCCGGAAACCTGCGTCATGCGGTGATTTTGAATGCTCTCCAGCAGGCAGGGCGCGGCATCCGGCTCGACCACGGAAATGATCGGCTGCTCGCTCCAGAAGCTTCTGATGTGTGCTGCAATTGCCGCCGCAACGCCGCCGACACCGGCCTGTATCAGCACATGGGTGGGCCAGATGCCGGTCTTTTCAAATGCCGCACGGCATTCCTCGGCAATGACCGTATAGCCTTCCATCACCAGCGCAGGACGCTCGATGTAGCCCTCCCAGGAGCCATCGGCCAGCAGCAGCCAACCGTTTTGTTCCGCCGCCGCTTTGGCGGCCGCAACGGAATCCTCATAGACGCCTTCTGTGCGGACGACCCGCGCACCCAATGCTTCAATCCGTGCGGCAAACCCCTCGGGCACCATGGAGGACAGATAGATAATGGCATGGGTACCGAATATCCGCGCGCCTGCGGCAACGGAAAGACCATGATTGCCGGCGCTTGCCGTGATAAACGTCATGCTGGCGGCCGTCGTTTTTGCAGCCTCGCTGGTCAGATCTTTTGTGCCGGCTGCATTGCAGATCATTTGAGCAACAGCGAATGCGCCACCCAGCGCCTTGAAGCTGCCCAGCCGCATGCGGCGTGACTCATCCTTGACAAAAAGCCTGGAGACGCCCAGTTCATCGGCAATTCCGGGATGATCGACCAGCAATGTTGGACAATAGATCGGGCACTGCTCCAGCAATGCCAGGGGACGATCTGCCGACGCACGGAAATATCGATGGTCAGCGGCGTTGTCAGTGATTTTTTCTGAATTTTTCATTCAGGCAAGTTAGAAAATTTGCACCATTCAAACACGTCAATCTCCGGCAAGAATTGAGATAAAATATCAAATAGGCCAGAATAATGATGTAATTTGGTCAAATAGCGTGTTTTTAGTGGAAACAGGCATTGCACCTCTGCAACATCGCAGACGGCTCTGTTTGGATATTTGCGCCCCCTTGGCAGCTTCGAGGCGGTACGGCCACCGGCAAAGGCAAGCCGCAAACACGCGCAAGACCGGAAAAGAAACTGAAACGGATATGAACACGCTAACGCCCAACGACCTCATTATCCTGCGCCTGCTGCAGGAGAATGCGCGCGAGAAGCTGGAAACGATCGCTCTGGAAACCGGGCTTTCCGTCGCCACCATACAGCGGCGGATCAAGCAGCTGAAATCGACTGGCGTTATCCTCGGCGAAAATGCCGTTGTCGCGCCTGAAACAGTCGGCTTTCCGATGACCTTCCTGATCCTGGTCGAACTGGAGCGCGAACGCATTGACCAGATCGATGCCTTTCGCCGCAAGGTCAAGGCGGAACCCCATATCCAGCAATGCTATTACATCACCGGCGAAGCGGATTTCGCCCTGATCGCCCTTGCCAGGGATATGAGGGATTTTGAGAATCTCACCCATCGGCTGTTTTTTGACGACGCGAATGTGAAGCGTTTTCGCACCTCCGTCGTCATGAACCGCGCCAAGGTCGGCCTTTCCGTTCCTCTGACATAGAGCATATCTGGAAGACTTCAAAACCGGCGCACCATGACGTCATCAATCCATGGCCGCCGGCTGGCCGGTTCAATGCCCCCTCAGGCCTTCGCCTTCTTTTGCATTGCCGCAATGGTCGTGCGAAACGAGATGGCATCGGGGTCGACCACGAGCTCGATCAATGCCGAACCGGGCGCGGCCAGTGCGCGCTGCAGCGCCGCGTCGAATTGGTCGATGTGCGCGACACGCTCTCCATGCAGGCCATAGGCTTGCGCGATGACCGCGAAGTCGGGATTGCGCAGATCCGTGCCGACTGTCCGACCGGGATAATTGCGCTCCTGGTGCATGCGGATGGTGCCGTACATGGCGTTATTGACGACAAGAAACAGAATCTTCAGGTCATATTGAGCAGCGGTTGCCAGTTCCTGGCTGTTCATCAGGAAGCAGCCATCCCCGGCAAAGGCCACCACGGTGCGCTCGGGACAGGTCAGCTTGGCCGCCACTGCCGCCGGAACACCATAGCCCATGGCTCCCGAGGTCGGCGCAAGCTGACTGCGGAAGGTTTCAAAGGGCCAATAGGCATGCACCCAACCGGTATAATTGCCGGCACCGCTGGTGACGATCGTATCGTCCGGCAAAGTCTTGCGCAGCCGGGCGACAACGTCGGCCATGTCAAGATCACGATCGGATTGCGGAATGGTCAGGCTCGCCGTGTAGGCCCCATGCGCTGCGGCAATCCAGGCCGTGTCGCCCTGGCCTTTCGGCTCCAGCAATGCCAGTGCCTTTGCCATTTCAGCAGATCCCGCATTGATCGGCAGATCCGCCTGGTAGACACGGCCCAGTTCTTCCGGGTCGGGGTAGATATGCACAAGCTTGTTTTCGCTATAGGGCGGTTTGATCAACGTGTAGCCAGCCGTTGTCATTTCACCCAGCCGTGCGCCGAGGACAATCAGCAAATCCGATTCCCTGACCTGACGTGCAAGGGCCGGATCGGCACCGATACCCAGATGACCAATATAGTTGGGATGCGCGTTGCGTACATAGTCCTGACAACGCAATGAACTGGCGATGGCGACACCAAATGTCTCGGCGAAGGCCTCCACGGCGCGGCCCGTCTCGCCACTCCAGCCACCGCCGCCAACGATCATCAGCGGCCGTTCGGCCATTTCCACCATTTCCTGCAGGCGCGCCACTTGATGCGGAGCCGGGGCGGCACAGGTTGGCTCCGCCGGCCGGCAGGCTTCAATCATCTCGAAGACTTCGTCGCTGAGCACATCTTCAGGCAATGCCAGGACGACGGGCCCCGGACGACCGGCCATCGCGGTCTGGAATGCGCGGTGCACATATTCCGGGATACGGCTTACATCACTGATTTCTGCCGCCCATTTGGCCAGCGGCGAGAACATCGCCTTGAAATCGACTTCCTGGAAAGCTTCCCGATCCTTGATCTGACTGCCCACCTGACCAACAAAGAGCACCATCGGCGTGGAATCCTGGAACGCCGTATGAACCCCGATCGAGGCATTTGTGGCGCCCGGTCCGCGCGTCACGAAACAGACTCCGGGCCTGCCTGTCAGCTTGCCGTAGGCATCTGCCATATTGGCAGCACCGCCTTCCTGACGGCAAACGACGAGATCAATCTTGTCGCTCACATCATGCAGGGCATCCAGCACCGGCAGGTAGCTTTCGCCGGGAACACAAAAAACCCGGTCCACACGCTGGGCGAGTAGACTCGATACCAGAATATTGCCACCGTGAGGCCTGCGCTGCGTGTTTTTCTGTGTCATGATTGTCTCTTTCATTGTTGGCGCGCGCCGGAGCCCGCCGGAACCGGACCCATTGCGCCCGATACTGAGCAATTCGATACCAAAACCAACCGTTTCCAACCAAAATAACGGTTGCGCTCGGTTATATGTGGTCTGCGCATTTGTCGCTGGCCCATAAATGGTGTAGAACATCTTCCATCAGACGCTGTCTCAACCCAGGCCAAAAGTTTCATCGCATGCTTCAAGATTCCACTGCAACCGTCGCTCCAAATGCGGGAATTCGGGCGAAATCCGAACGTGATGCGCAGACGATCTATCGCGACCTCAAGGCCGCCATCATGAACGGTTCGTTCGAAGCGGGCAGTCGCCTGCCAACCGAACGCACTCTGGCTGACCAATTCAGTGCAGCGCGCAATACGGTGCGCAAAACAATGAACCAATTGACCGACGAGGGACTGATCGTGCGCCATGTGGGGCGCGGCACCTTCGTCACCGATCAGCTGGCGCAGGCCGCGCAAGAAGCTGAACCGGAATACGGGCTTACAGAATTGCTGGAAGCGCGTTTGCTGTTTGAACCCAGTCTTCCCGATCTGGTTGTCGAGCGGGCAAGTGCCGAACATATCGCCGATATGGAAAATGCACTTGTCGCCATGCGGCGCGCCGGCAGTTGGAATGACTTCAAGGAAGCCAAATACGGGCTTCATCTGGCGATCGCCCGCGGTTCGCGAAACCGTTTCATCGTTGATATCTTCGAGCGGATACTGGCGTCGCGTCGCAGATCCGGCTGGGGCCGCCCCGGCGGCCATCCTGCACCGGTTTCCGCCGTGCGCGAAACCGCCTACCAGGACAGCCTTGAAATCGTCGAAGCGCTGAAGCGGCGCGATCGCAGCGGCGCCAGCGATGCCATCCGACGCTATCTGCTGCGCACGCTTTCGAACGCAAGCGGCAATTGAACCTGTCAGGCGACGCCTGAGGTCAAGATCAGGGGAATAATCCTTGATCATCGGCTATCGACACGCTTTTGCAGTGCACGCCCCACCAACATCAGCGACAGTGACGCCAGAAGAACTGCCAGGCCGGGAAACAAGGACATCCAGGGCGCGAACAGGATAAAATCCTTGCCCTGTTCGAGGATGGCGCCCCAATCGGGCGTCGGCGGCTGTACACCGAGTCCCAGAAAGCCCAGGGCTGCCTGTATCTGCAAAATCAGCGGAAACAGGATCATGTATTGGGTGAGAATCAGCGGCATGACGTTGCGCGTAACGTGCCGACGCAGGATCGTCGGCTCATTGATCCCCATTGAACGGGCGGCTTCCACATAGGTCTTGCCGATTTCACTCATGGCGCCGGCACGCGCTATGCGGAAGAAAACCGGCATATAGACAATCGATAGCGCCAAAATCAGATTGATGGTCTGTGGCCCCAATATGCCGGTGATGATGATCCCCAGAATGATTGGCGGAAAGCTCAGAAGGACGTCGACAAAACGTCCAAGGACCTGGTCCGTCCAGCCGCCAAAAAACCCTGAAACCAGACCCAGCGTGCCACCGGCGATGGCAGACAGAAACAGAGAACCTGCGCAGATGGACAGAGTGATGCGGGTGCCGAAAATGACACGTGCATAGATATCGCGGCCCACGTCGTCTGTTCCGAACCAGTGATCAGCCGAGGGCGGCAGCATTGAGGCTGCGACGTCTATGTCAAAGGGCGAGGCACTGGTGAAAAGCTGCGGAAACAGCGCAACGGCAACAATGGCTGCAAGAATTGCCAGTCCCAATGCCAGGCCGGGTTCACGACGCACCATACGCCGTGCCGATTCGACAAGGAGACCTGGAGCAGAGCGGATGGTCGACTGGTTCATATTGCGCACCCCCTGTGCATCACGATTCGCGTACACGCGGGTCGATCATTCGATAGGTCAGGTCGACCGCCAGATTGACGACCATGGCTGTCGCGACGACGATCAGAAGCGCGCCCTGAACCACCGGATAATCCCGTGTCTCGATGGCGCTCAACAGCAACCGTCCGAGACCCGGCAAGGCGAAGAGAGACTCGATAATGACCACACCGCCCAGAATCTGGATCAGGATCAGGCCCATGAAGGTGACGATCGGAATGAGGACATTGCGCAAGATGTGCTTGAAGAAGACCAACCGCACCGGCACGCCCTTGGCGATGGCGGTGCGGACATATTCCTGGTGCATGGCGGAGACGACATTCTGACGGACAAATTGACTATAGGCGGCGGCCTGCAACAGCCCCAGGCTGAGAATCGGCAGGACCAGAATTTCAAGGTTGGTGGAAAGCGACTGCGATGGCGGTACAAATCGAAGCGGTGGCGACCAGGAAAGCACGGATGAGACACCAACCAGCAGCATGAGACCGGTCCAGAAAACCGGTGCCGAAAGGCCCAGAATATTGAAACTCTGAATCAATGTATCAAGCGGCTTGCCCTCATTGATGGCAGCGATGATGCCCAGCGGTACGCCGACAAGCGTTGCAACCAGCAAGGTGATAACACCGATTTCAAGCGTCACCAGAAAAGCCTTGCCGACCATTTCGGTCACCGGAACGCCGCGCGTCCAGCTGGTGCCAAGATCGCCCTGCAGCACCTGCAGCAGCCAGTTGAAATATTGCATGTAGACAGGCTGATCGAGCCCGAAGAACTGGCGCAGCGCATTTTCTGCCGTGTCGCCGCCGGCCTGCCCCATCATTTGCGAGACAACGTCACCGGGGACGCTGCGCATCAGCAAAAAGACCAGCATGGACGCCAGCAGAGCCGTCAGCAGAGAGGCGAAAAGTCGTTTGACCAATGATGCGCTCATGAAAATACCTGAAATGCCGGATGAGGATACGAGGGGCGCTGTTCGCCCCTCGCAATGGTTGGATGTCAAAGGTTCGGGCGTGCCCGACCTTCAACGGATATTTACATCATTCGCTCAGATAGGTGCGGGCGAGACCGTAGTACCAACCGGTCGGATGCTGTGAATAATTGTTCACCCGTTCGCGGCGTACCGTGATGTGATCGGGCGAGAACAGCATGATGGTGGGTACCGTCTCGGCAAGGATCTTCTGGAACTTCGTGTAGATCTCTGCGCGTTCTTCCGCATTGGAACTTGCGCGGGCATCATCGAGCAATGCACTGGCTTCTGCATTGTTCCAGTTGCGGAAATCCGCACCCTTGGGCTGCATGTGGAAGTGCCGGTAGAACAGAAGGTTCGGATCAGGCTGTGTCGCCCAATCGTTGAAGGTCAGACCCATCTGTTTTGACCGGAAGTTCTTGATCCAGACACCCAGATCAACCCGCTGGATATCGAGCGTAACGCCGATTTTTGCAAGCTGTTCACGCAGGGTGACCGCTGCAGGATCCATCCAGTCGTAACCGTTGATGGTGGTGAGCGTCAATGTGAACCCATCAGCCATACCGGCTTCAGCCAGTTTCGCCTTGGCCGCTTCGACGTCCGGCCCCTGCATGGGCACCTGATCAAGCGGCAGGCCCCATTTTTCCTGGAGACCGGCTGGAACCGTACCCAGGACGGTACCGAAATCGCCGATCGAAGCCTGCATCATTTCCTTCTTGTCCGTAGCCAGGGAAATTGCCTGACGAACGAGCACATTGTCGAGTGGTGCGGTTTCCGCACCCAGGTCAATGGCAGTCTGACCCAGTGAAGGCCAGCGCTCTATGGTGAGACCTTCAACACCTTCGATTTGCTGCACATCCTGTGGACGGCTGAGTGGAACCAGATCAACACGGTTGTTCTTCAGCGCAATCAGCATGGAAGCGCTGTTGGGCAGGATCGAGAAATCAATGCCATCAAGATAGGGCATGCCCTTTTCCCAATAATCGGCATTCTTGTCGAGAATCACATGCGAGTTGGGTGCAAATTCAACGAGTTTGAACGGTCCGGTACCGACACTTTGAGAATTCATGCGGTTCTTGGCATTCTCATCATCGAAATATCCAGCAGGGATAATCGCACCATATTTGTTGCCCAGCGTCATCGGCATGGACGCATTGGGTTCGGAGAGTTTTATCTCAACCGTATAGTCGTCCTTGACCACGATATCGCTGACGACCGAAAAGTCACCGGCGCCTGGAGAGCCGTTTTCGGCGTTGCGGATATAGTTGTAACTATAGGCAACATCCTTGGCCGTCATCGGTTGGCCGGTGTGGAAGACGACACCTTCGCGCAGCTTGATCGTATAGACCAGACCATCATCGGAAACGGTGTAGCTTTCAGCCAGCAATGGGGCGGCTTCGCCCGTCGGGCTTTCGTAAAACAGGCCCTGGTACATCAGGACGGTGACGCGAATACGCGCATCGGCAGCCTGGTGGAACGGGTCAAGACCGGGAGGCTCGACCAAAAGGCCCATATTGAGGCGCCCGCCCATCGTTGGATTTTCGGCAACCGGCCCATAGAGCGCGTTTGTTTGTGCAAGTGCTGGCGCTGCGGATGCCAGAGCACCAAGCATGGTCGCCCCCAGCAAACTCGAACGCAAGAAGCCCCTGCGGCTGAACATATGCGATAAGAACATTGTCATTTCCCCTTTCATGCCTGCTGTTGACCTGCCCTCAAGACAGCGCCGACCGGCAACAGGCTTTCCGATTCGGCTCAGTCGCGGAATGCGACCGTCAATTCAACTTCCACCACGGCATTGCGCGGCAATTCGGCGACACCGACGGCAGCGCGTGCATGCCGCCCCTTTTCGCCAAAAATCTCCACCAGCAGTTCTGATGCGGCATCAAGAACCCGCGGCTGGGCATTGAAGCCCGGCGCAGAGGCCACATAGCCATTGACCTTCAAGATACGCTCGACTTTATCAAGCGAGCCGATGGCGTCTTTCAGGCAGGCAAGTCCCTGCAATGCGCAGGCCCGCGCCTGCTCGCGCGCGACATCCAAAGTGACATCGGCTCCGGCTTTGCCAAAGACACGCACCTCGCCATCAATCTTCGGCAATTGGCCGCTGACATAGGCCACACCATTGTGCAATGTGACGGGCAGATAGTTGAAGGAGGGCTTGGCAGCCTCTGGCAATTGAATTTTCAATTCTTTCAGACGTTCTTCGATCATGACTGGCTTCCCTGGGTAAATTCCCTGACAATATCGGCCAAACCATAGTGCGGCACGTAGCCGGTATCACTGCGGAACGCCGCGTCCGAAATCAGGGGAAAGATGAGTGGGCTTTCGATGACATCATGGTCGACCCGATAGCCGGGAACGGCCGTCTCCACAGTGTCGACAATATCGCTCAGGCAGGCCGTAAAACCATTGACGTTGTAACAGGGTGCCAGTGGTCGGTCGGATTTGAGCGCCAGAAGCGTTGCGCGGGCGATGTCACTGACATGCATGAGATCAATGCGCTCATTGTGGAAGCTGACCTTGTGCCTGTGGCCGGCCCGCGCTGAAGCGATGGTCTGGGTGATGGCGTGCGCTGCACCCTGATACCAAAGGTCAGCGCCGAGAAGCAGCGACATGCGCAATCCCACCACGTCCATCGCATAGCGATCGCGATAATATTGCGCGATATCCTCGCCCAAAACCTTGGTCAGCCCGTAGATCGTTACCGGATGGCGTGCATCGGATTCATCGACGCGATCCTTTGCGTAAAGCGCTGCAGGCCCATAGACGACCGTGGAATCCGACCAGATGACCCGTTTTATATTCCTGGTTCGGGCGGCCTCGAGCGTCCGACGAAAACCTTCAACATTGATTTCCATCGCCCGTTTCGCGTCGCCGTCACCGCTGCGCATCATCCCCTTTTTGCCATCGGCAAAGGCGGCATTGGTGACGATGGCTGCGGAGCCGCTGGCGTCGATGGCTTTGCCGATCGCAGCTTCATCGAGAACCGAACCGAATGTTTCATCAAAACGGCCCGCCAGATCGGCCAGCAGATCGACCTCCATGGGCAGACCAAAAACATGGACCCTGATGCCGGCCTCAATCAGCGCACGCACGATATGCGAACCGACAAAACCACGGCCACCAATGACCAGGACGGGCTTGCTCTTGTCAAAAAAATCAGAGTTCGATGTCATCGCGGATACAGGCCTTGAGGTGATCGGGACCGACGGGTCGCAGAGTCGGGACGGTGTGCGCACAGGCGTCGATTGCAAAGGGGCAACGCGTTCTGAAAACGCACCCTGATGGCGGATTGGCAGGGCTGGGGATTTCGCCTTTCAGGATATGTTTTTTTACGGAGATCATCCCCGGCGCGGCCTGCAGCAGAGCGGCGGTATAGGGATGGGCGGGATTGCCGTAGAGGCTCTCGGTTGGCGCCAGTTCCATCACGCGCCCCAGATAAAGCACCATCACCCGGTCGGTAATGACCTCAACGACGGAAAGATCATGGCTGATGAACATCAGCGTCAGCCCCAGTTCCTTCTGAAGCTGCTGCAGCAGGTTGATGACTTCTGCCTGAACAGAAACATCCAGTGCTGAAACCGGTTCGTCGGCCACAATGAACCGCGGCGAGGAAGCCAGCGCGCGGGCAATCGCGATACGCTGGCGCTGCCCGCCGGAAAACATGCGCGGGTAACGCTTCATGTGATCGGCATGGAGCCCGACACGTTCGAGCACGCCAACGGCTGCGTCGCGCGCCGCCTGACCACGCAGACCCAGATGCAGGGCAATCGGTTCGACAAGCGCATCGCCAATTGTCATCCGGGCGTTCAGGCTGGAAAACGGATCCTGGAAAATCATCTGCATATGGCGGCGAAAGCGTCGCATCTCGCCTGTCTGCAGACTGCAAAGGTCTTTCCCGTCGAAGGAGACCGTACCGCTTGTCGGCTCTATCAGCCGCAGCACCAATCGGCCCAGCGTCGATTTTCCGGAGCCGGACTCACCCACAACACCCAGCACTTCACCCGATGCAATGTCGAGATCGACGCCTTCAACTGCACGTATCGGCGCTGAGGCCTTGCTGAACATTCCGCCGTCATTGCCGAAATGCTTGGTGATGCCTCGTGCACTGAGCAATGGTTGCGCCCTGAATTCAGCAGCAGGCCGTTCGATGTCAGCCTGTTCGCTCACAGCGCCACCTCCTGCCAGCGCAGGCAGCGGGTGACGTGATCAGACGTCACGGCTTCAAGCTCTGGATCAGAGGCGATGCAGATATCGGCTGCAAAGCCACAACGCGGATGAAACCGGCATCCGGACGGGGGCGACAAAGGATTGGGCAATGTGCCGGGAATGGGATGCAGCTGACGGCGTTCGCCTTGCGCGTCGCGACGGCTTGGAATGCACTCCAGCAGAGCCTTGGTGTAGGGATGACGTGGATGGCCGAGGACCTGATCCACCGGACCTTCCTCTACGACCTGACTGGCATACATGACGGCGACCCGATCAGCGATCTCATCGACCAGTTTGAGATCATGGGTGACAAAGATCATCGCCATGTTTCGCTCCGCCTGCAACTGCTTGAGCAGCGCCATGATCTGCGCCTGGATTGTCACATCGAGCGCGGTGGTCGGCTCATCGGCGATCAGAAGCCTTGGATCACAAGCAAGCGCGATGGCAATCATCACCCTTTGTCGCATGCCGCCGGAAAGTTGATGCGGATAGGAATCGATGCGACTTTCCGGATCGGAAATCCCCACCTGTCGCAAAAGATCGAGCGCCTTGCCGCGCGCCTCCTTCTTGCCGTATCCCTGATGGATACGAATGGGCTCGGCAATCTGGTTGCCGATCGTGAAAACCGGATTGAGGCTCGACATGGGATCTTGAAAAATCATCGCGATATCGTGTCCGCGCACCTTTTCCATCCCCATATCGGACAGATTGAGCAGATCAATGGCCTTGCCGTCGCGGTCGACAAATTCGATGGAGCCTCCCACAACGCGCGCTGTGGTGCGCCCCAGAAGACGCATGACTGTAAGACCGGTGACCGACTTGCCTGAGCCGGATTCACCGACAACGGCCAGCGTTTCGCCCTCACCGACACTCAGACTGACGCCGTTGACCGCCTTTATGATACCAGCATCGGTCATAAAATGCGTCTTGAGATCTTGCACCGACAGAACGGGACGACGCGCAGCGGTTTCCACAGCCTGCTCAGTCAACGGCATAGCGTGCAACCGCCTCCGGATCGATTTCAATCCCCAGCCCCGGCCCTTCCGGTACTGCAATGAAACCGTCTACGACCTTTATGGGCGTTTTGAGCAGTTCCGAGCGCAAGGGATTTTCTCCCAGATCAAATTCGAGCAAAACCGGCTTGGGTATATTGTCCGAATGGGGGAAAACCGGCAGTGACGCGATGTAGTGAAGCGCCGCGGCAAGCCCAATGGCGCCGCCCCAGACATGGGGTGACAGCCGCAGATGATTCGCGTGGGCCAATTCGGCGATCTTGCGCCCCTGCCAGAAGCCGCCGCAAAGCGACAGATCCGGCTGCAGCAGATCAGCACCCTCGACATCCACCAGTCTTTTGAAATCGTGCACAGTGTAGAGCGCTTCGCCGGTCGCGATGGGCATGGGCGCTCTTTTGCGCAAACGCCGATACCCGTCGAAATCCTGCGGGCTCAAGGGCTCTTCAAGCCAACCCAAACGGTAGGGCCTGAGCCGCTCCATGGTCTCGAACGCGGTATCGCAGGTATAATTGGCATTGATATCGGCGATGATCTCGACGTCGGGTCCAAGCATATCGCGGGCAATTGCCACCCGCTCTTCATCGCTCTCGGGACTCAATCCGATCTTGATCTTGACGGCCGGATATTGCGCCTCGGCCATGATCTGAATTTGAGGACGAAAATCCTCGGTTGGCGTCTCGGTGAGGTAGCCGCCCGAAGCGTAGATCGGCACGCGATCAAGACGCTGACCACCAAGAAGCTTGGCGACAGGCAGACCGACAAGTTTACCCTGCGCATCCTTTGCCGCCATATCGATGCCGCCAATGGCATGCATCATGCTGTTTTGAAGGCCGAAATGATAGTGCCGCGCGAGGATGCGGCCATAGACATGCTCAACATCGAAGACATCCGTGCCTTCGAGATAGGCACTCAGAAAAGGCAAAAAGGCCTTGTTGACTGCCGGAAGCCCCCAGGCTTCGCCATGCCCCACGGTGCCATCCTCCAGCGTCAGACGCACCAGTGTGGATTGCCGCCCGGTCGCCAGTGACTTGGACATGCCATAGGCCTTGCCCGTCCCCAAAGGCACACTCAAAGCAATGAATTCGATTGTGCGGATTTTCAATATCCCAGCCCCCAAACCGTGTTCATCGACCCGTCAGATGATGCCATCCATATCCAGACCAAACATGAACTATATGTGAACCATTTACACCCAAAGAGCAAGTGACTACTATCAATTTGTCAGAAAAAAGGGTTATCCTAACAACACAATCAACCGTCAGAGAGTGCCAACCAATGCAAGATCACCCCTCGCTGTGGACCAACCTTACGCCCGAAGAGCATGAGTTCCAATACAATCCACAAAAGGCTTTCCCGGATTTTGCACAGTCTCGCGTACCGCGTGAACCGGCCAACAAAAGGGCACTTGAGGAACTCGGCGGACATCGCGACGTTTCCTATGGCGACCATCCGCTGCGCACCATCGACATTTATCCAGCCAATGCAACCAATCCGGCCCCCGTGCACGTTTTCTACCATGGCGGCTACTGGCGTGCGCAAGACAAGGCCGGCTTCGCCTTTATCGCCGGGGTGCTCGTCGAGCTTGGTATTACGACAATCATTGCGAACTACGAACTCTGTCCCGAATCAACACTGGATGGCGTCGCAGACTCCGCTCTTGCCGCGCTGGAATGGATTCATCACAACATTGCCGATTATGGGGGCGACCCCAACAATCTGACCATTTCCGGACATTCTGCGGGCGCCCATCTCGTGGCCGAGGCCCTGGCCACCGATTGGTCGGCAAGAAACATTGACCCTGCCTTCTTGCGGGGCGCCGTTGCTGTCAGTGGAATCTACGATCCCACCCCTGCCATGATGACCAGCGTAAACGAACAGCTTCAACTGACGCCGCAGATCATTGCCCGTCGCAATGTCGAGGTGCGCCCTCCTCTGGTCGCCTGCGATGTCACATTGTTTGCAGGTGGACGTGAGCCCTGGCAATGGATTGACCAGACCTACCGCTATGCCCACCATCTCCACCACCATGACATTATCGCTGAAGTGCATGTGCTGCCGCCCTTCGGGCATTTCGACATTCTGATGCCCTTTCTGGACCCGCAAAGCGCAATCATCCAGGCAATTACAAAAAAGAGCTTTGCACCATGAAGACACCAGCGCTTCGGCTCGCCGTTTATGACCTTGTCGCCGCAGATGGATTTGTCATTCCCGACAACGGCCAATATTTCCTCTTTGCTGCCGAAGATGCGGCAACAATTGCCACCGATGGCACGGCGTCAAGCCTGCCATCGCAGGACGGCCGATTTCTGGCAGCAGGTGACCGGATATCTGGAACCGGCTGGATATTCGAACTGGCGCGCAAGGAAATACCATATCTTCCGGCCCCCTCCTGCCAAATCCAGCTTGCCACACCGCTGGATTTCAATTTCGATGGGCCATTTTTCGTTCGTGCAGACGCGGTGACCTCTCCGGCTGGGGCTCAAACGCCCTGCCACGGCCACCGGGGACCCGGCATCAGGCGCTTGCTGAAGGGCCGTCTTCTGGCGCAAATGGATGAAACAATCGTGCAGGTATCTGCTGGTCAGGCATGGTACGAATCGCAGCAACACTGGATTATCGGCACCAATATCAGCCAGGATGAAAACACCTTTATCCGTGTCATGGTGCTACCGAGTGATCTTGCCGGTGGGCAATCGTCCTTCGTTCCTTTCTCACCGGAAGAGGCGAGAAAGAAGCGTGACGTAAGCTACCATCTGTTTGGCGAGACCGAAGCTCTGAACCTGTGACTGCAGGCCGGGCAATGCCCTGATTGAGACCATGGACGCCAAATCGTCGTCTCACAAACTTGCCATCCCCCTGGTCTCAACCCTGTCGCGGACTACACATTCAAGTGAATTGATTAACAGTTGCCCTGTAAACAGGCTGCAGATGAATAACCATGCAAGTACTTGCCTGTCAGAATATTGTCTGGGGGGATGCTTGTTGGATCAAAGGAAAAGATTTTGTTGAGCTCCGAAATATTGAAGGCACGCGCTATGGAACCCGAGGGACTCGGGCGTGAGGAAACGGACGTGGACAAGCGCTGGAGCCTTATCCGCGCAGCACTCACGATCAGCCGGCCACTGGGTGCGGTTTCCGCGATTTTCGCTTTATCGGCCCTGGCCGGTTACTTTGGAAGCATCGAGACCCTCTATCGTCCGATCGCCGGCGGGCCGGCCACGAACCCATTAACGGCAACGACCTTCCTTATGCTGGGGAGCGGCATTGCGCTTGGGCGCGGCCACTATGGCCTATGGCTGCAGCGCATTTTGGGGTTTGCCGGGCTGGTATTGACGGCTTCTGTCTTGCTTGATGCCAAAATCGGCACGGATATTTCCAAAACATTCATGCTCTTTCAAGACCAGGTGATGCAGGATCTGGCGCAGGGTAAAAGCAACAATATGGGCGTCAATTCGGCCATTTTTCTGCTTTTGTCCTCGCTGGCACTTACGCTAAACAGTTTACGCAAGATCAACATCGCGCAGGCGGCGGCATTCCTGGCGACCGCCATACCGATGATTTCCCTTGCCGGTTACGCCTACGGTATCAAAGATTTCTATGGTCAGATGTCAATGGTAACGGCGACCGCCGGCGTCGCGCTGTCCATCTCAACGCTTTCCATGACAGCGCACAATGGCGCATTAAAAGCGGTGCTCAGCCCTTACATCGGCGGCAGCATCGCACGTGTACAGGTGTTTCTCGGCATCATTGTGCCTTTTTCCGTCGGCTTTCTGATCATCAAGACGCTGGTGAATTCAGGTGAAGGCGATTTCCTGGGCATCTACGTTGTCGCGATCAGCTGGTTCATCATCATTCTGGTTTGCGCCAGTGCAGTGGTGCAGGAAAGGGTCGATAGCAAACGCAGGGCGGCAGAGAAGAAGTTGCTTTTTGTCGCCATGAATGACCCGCTGACCCGCCTGCCCAACCGACGGAAATTCTTTGAAGTTGGCGCACGCGAAATGCAGCGGCGCAAGCGAACCGGGGCAGATTTATGTGTGCTGATGATCGACATTGATCACTTCAAGAAAGTGAACGATACGGCAGGGCACGCCAAGGGTGACGAGATTCTCATGACAATCGCCACAGTGCTGGTCGACTCCCTGCGGGCCGTCGATCTGCCCGGGCGGCTTGGCGGCGAGGAATTCGCGGTACTGCTTGCGGACACCTCACTTGTAGGAGCGCAACGGGTAGCAGAAAAAATCCGGCAGAATATAGAGGCCACCCCCATCGAAGGATGGACGGATATATATGGCCCGATAACGGTGTCAATCGGTTGCGCCGGCGCAGAGGGCAAAAGTGACCTGGATGATATTCTGTCAGCCGCCGATGAAGCGCTTTACCGGGCAAAAGAACAGGGCCGAAACCGCGTGACAATTTCCGAATCGGGTTCATCGGCGAAGTTGCTCGAAGTTGCCAAAGATGGGTGAAGTGACCGATCAACTGCTTGGTGAAACCCAGGCCAAGAACTTGCAGCGGCGACAAAGGCCCAGACATAAAACCAGTTAAGGCCAGAGGCATTGCGGCTTGCCAAACGCTCCGCTTGTCTTCATCACCGCAAGCAGCTGTGATACAGCTTTTGAGATCAATCCATTTGTTCACCGCAACGTCGGACTGCAAAAAGGGCCCTCACCGTGATGACCATTTTCTCTCCAGACGGGTGGCGCGTGCCACAATGGCTGTTTGTCTTCTGCATGGTTTTCAGTCTTGGTCTGCATGCCAATCCCGCACGGTCAGAGACAGAGCCACAGCTTACCCGGGAACAGCTGAACGCAGATCTGAACAATGCCTATGAATTGCTGAGAAAGATTCAACCCAATTTCACCGCACACAAAAGCACCAAAGAACTGAAGGCGCTCCGCGATCGGCTGATCGCATCATCAACTGACACCAACAGTCTTGATGATGCCTATCTGAAATTGACCGAATTGATTGGCGCCGTCTGTGATGAGCACACCTATATCGAAAAAAGCGAACAGAATCCGGCGCTAATGCAAGGTGGCTGGCAATGGCATGCTGAACCATTGATTGTTCACAATGGCAAACTTTACATCGAATCGAGTGAAACAAAACGTTCCAACGAGGTGCTGGAAATCAACGGCATTCAAGGCCCCATGATTGCAGCGGAAATTGCCAAACGCGTCCCCAGCGACGGTTGTTTCAGGAGCGGAACACTGTTTGTAAACGAAAGTCTGATCGTCAGTGCACCCGTTTTCGATGCCCTTGTCGGTAAACCGGAAAAATATCAAATCAAATATCTTAGTTCGAAAAATCGCTATCCAAGGGAGAGGGAAGTAACAGCCGTAACAGCCTATGTTGCGACCAATTATATGAAGCGGTTTATCCTATATGGCATGGGTGAAAAGAGGATTGAATTCCTCAACAACAATCTGACAAAGCGTGACCTTGGTCCCTCTGTTGCAAAAGCCAATCTCGATTACCGCATTTCGAAACGCCGAAATATAGCCTATGTGGACGTTGGAGAATTTGACGATTTGTCTTCCGCGAAAGATGGCATTGAGCTTGTCATGCGCGATATCATCAAAAGCAATCCCGATGCGCTGTTCCTGGACCTGACCGCCAGCCCCGGCGGCTCTGTGGAAACAGCACAATTTTTGATGGCCTTCCTGCTGCCACGCGCCCATCGGCTCCATAGCAAAGCGCTCTTCAAGAGCATTTCGAAAAAACCTCCGCCCCAATTCGAATTTATTGACGAAAAAGCATTGGAGCGGAGAACCAGCATGATCAATTTCTTCAGGCGCGTTAAATCCCGCAAAGGCATCCGAAGCGCGCCCATCATGCGCAGATCTTTCGGCAAACCCGACTACAAGGGCCCGATCGTCGTTCTGGTGGGCCCGCGCACCCACTCAAGCGCCACCATGGTGGCCGCCAATCTGAGACGGTTGCGCAAGGCAAAAATCGTCGGCAATCTGACGGCATCGGATGTCGCAACATCCTGTGCTCAGGCCTCTGGCTTTGTTCTGCTCGAACACAGCAAATTCCGGCTTCATGTTCCCGAATTGTGTTTTCAAAGTCCCGAAAATACAATCGACGGCCAGAGTGCACTTTTTGCGGATATCCCGGTTGATGTCTTCAACTGGAAATCTACCAAACTGCCAACAAAAATATTGCGAACCGCGCTGGAGCACTTCGACCGCTCGCGCAAAATTGCGCTGGATACCGCTTCAGCCAAGTAGAAGGCTGCTCTGGCATTACCGCCCCTTTCCTGCGGTGCTCAGCCGATGACTGCGAGGAAAAAATGCACGGGCAGCAGTGTGACAACCAAACCATTTTACATCCGGAGGCGCAAACCAATGGCGAGGCAATCAGAAGCCGAAAATACGAATCGACAAGAACAAGCACGGCACTTCTAACCGAAAAACTCATCTATTTCGCGCGACAACGGCACGATCGGGTCCCACCTTGGTTATGGACATATATCGATGAAAGGCCAATATGAGTGTCTGTGGACTACCCAGAACCAAACACCTAATGAACTGCATAAATTCTACCCGAGAAGACCGAAAAAATGGGAGGATTGCACGTGCACTTGTTGTAGGCAGCCCCCACGGCCTGCAAGCTGCCTTTAGCGCCTCCGGAAAAGTGCCAACCGGGTAGCCGCGCATCAAAGCGGTGGCCATAATAACGGATCGATGCGGCTTTACATCTGCCCTGTGAAAATGGGAAGTTCACGGCACACAACAAGCTTGCATACACTTAGTCACGCAGCATGATGAGTGGCGGAGCAACCCGAGGCATGGCTTCATATCCGGCAGGAGACAGAGCAATGCTTTTGAGGCCAACCATTTGTGCAATGACACACCAGAGGGCAAAAGGGTCTCGTCTTGAAAAGCGTTTACGCATCATCCACGAGATTTTCCACAATCTGCCTGATGTTCTTGTGGGTGGTTCTCTGTCTTGGGGTACAGGTGACCGAAGCGCAGTCTACGCTCAAATTTCAGCTCACAAAACAACAGCTGATTGAGGATTTGACAACAACCTATGAATTGCTGGAGCAGTTGCAACCCAACTTCACCAAGCACAAAAACGCCGGAGAATTGAAGGCGCTTCGTGATCAACTGATCGCATCTGTAAAGCAGAGCAACAGCGCAGATGAGGCCTTTCTAAAACTGACTGAATTGACCGGTGCCGTCTGTGACGAGCACACGACGGTTATCAAACGAGAGCGTTACTGGAACTATGTGCCCGCCGGATGGCCATGGTATGACGAGCCGTTGGTTGTCAAGGGCGGCAAACTCTACATTGAATTGAGTACGGCCAAAAACAAGGTCGAGGTTGTTGAAATCAATGGCATTGAAGGATCGTATATCGCATCTCAGATCGCAATTCGCATGCCGAATGATGGTTGCCTGCAAACGGGAGCCCTCTTCATCATCGATAAGCTCGGCGTCTCCGGCCACATTTTCAATGCCCTCGTCGGTAAGCAGGATTCATACCGGGTACGATATCTGGATCCGCATGATTCAACCCCAAAAGATCTGGAGATCATTCCCCGGACAGCAAATGCAAACCATATTTCTCAACGTGCATTCTTCAAAAAACGTTCACACCGTACAAATTATGAATATTCGACCAACAAGTTCTTCCATCGCCTGCTCGATCCGGCCATGGAAAAAGCAAATCTGAATTACTTTTTTTCGATACCCAGAAACATCGCCTATCTCAGGGTTGGCGAGTTTGAGCTGATGGCGACCGCAAAAGAGGGCATAGAGCTTGTCATGCGCGATATTATCACGAAGAATCCAGATGCTCTTTTCCTTGATCTTACAGGCAGCCCGGGTGGCTATAGCAGATCAACGCAATTCTTGATGTCCTTTCTGTTGCCCCGTGCGCATCGGTTGAACAGTAAGATGTTGATCAAAAATGTCTCCAAAGAGCCTCCTGCCAATTTTCAGTATTTTGATAAAACGGCGGAGGACAACAGAGACCATAATATCCAATATTTCAAGAAGATAAGACCCCGCAGAGGAATACGCAGCGCTCCTGTCAAGAAGCAATCCTTTGGCAGACCCGACTATAAAGGAAAAATTTATGTTCTCGTTGGGCCCTGGACCCGTTCAAACGCGACGAATGTCGCTTCTAATCTGAAGAGGCTGCGCAACGCTACCATCGTCGGCAATGTGACCGCCTCCAATGTCAAAACAACCTGCGCAAGAGCCAACGGATCCATTCGTCTCGAACAAAGCGGCTTCCGGCTTTATGTTCCTGAACTATGCTTTGAAAGCCCCGAAAATGGAACAAACGGCCAGAGCGACCTCGTGCCTGATATCCCGGTCGACATTTTCAATATGGCGTTGGTCACTCTGGAGGCGACGGTTCTGACAACCGCATTGGATCATTTTGATGATTCGCGGGCGGATTGAGGCCCTTTTCCAATTCAAATTCCTTCCGCCAGCCCCTCCCCCTACCGTCGCTTTCCGGCAGCGCTGATGCCGATGGCCGCCAGTATGATCAGTCCGGTTGTCAGGTCGCGATAGAACGGATCGGCGTTGAGAATGTTGAAGCCATTGTTGATCAGCGCCAGCAACAATACGCCGGCGACGCTGCGCCAGATCGCCCCCGAACCGCCATAGATGCTGGTGCCCCCCAGGATGACCGCGGCAATGGCCTGCAGTTCCATGCCGGCACCGGCTGACGCCTGCCCCATCGAGATGCGGGACACCGAAATGGACGAGGCAAGGCCTGCCGCAAGACCCGCCAGAGCAAAGGTCGATATCTTGATGCGGTTGGTGCGGATGCCCGACAGGATCGATGCTTCTTCATTGCCGCCAACGGAGAGCACCTTGCGGCCATAGGTCGTGCGGGTCAGGACGAACGTCAGGATCAGCGCAAAGGCGATCATGACCCAGACCGCAATAAAGACGCCGCCGAAACTGCCACGGCCGAGCCAGGTAAATTCCGCCATGCGCACGGGAATCAACCGGCCGTCGGAAATCACCACCGCAACGCCTTTGAAAATAAGGCTGGTCGCAATGGTGGCGAGGAAGGAATGCACGTGCAGCAAAGTGATTGCCAGACCATTGAGCATACCCAGGCAAAGGCCGACGACGGGGGCCATCATCAGCCCGAAATAGGGATCGACATTCAACGCCAGCCAGGCCGAGCATACCGAACCCATGGCGAAAATTGCCCCGACCGAGAGGTCAAAGCCGCCGGCAATGATGACGAATGTCATGGCCGAGGCCATGATCGCCAATGGCGCGTTCTGATTGAGAATGTTCAGCAGATTGCGAATGGTAAGGAAACTGTCAGACATCAGGCTCAGCACGATCATCAGGACAATAATCATGATCAAAACGGCATAGTTCTGAAAAAACCGGGTGAGTGTTACGAATGTCATGAAGCTTCTTCCAATTTGCCGGTGCCCTGGTGCCTGAACAGCGCAGCCAGGACCTCCGCCACGTCGCTTGTCGCAGGATCGATTTCCTCAACGATCCTGCCACGGTCAACAAGATAGGCACGGTGCGCAAGCCCCAGAACCTCTTCTATTTCGCTCGAAATCAGCAGGACGGCAGCGCCCTTTTCAGCCAATTCCGCGATGGCATTGTGAATTGTTTCGCGCGCGCCCACATCAACACCGCGGCTCGGCTCATCAAGCAGGATGACCCGCGGATCTTCCATCAGCCATTTGCTGATCAGGACCTTTTGCTGGTTGCCGCCCGAATAGTTCAAAATATTGCCATCCAGATCCGCAGGACGAACGCTGAAATGATCGATCAGCTTCCCTGCGCGCAGACGCTCCAGGCCAGACCGGATGATGCCTGCCAGCGAGAATTGCGACAGATGGGGCAAGGTCATGTTTGCACAAACGGGAATGGTCATTACCAGACCCTGTTTGCGCCGGTCCTCCGGCACCATGACCATGCCCAGATCATTGGACTTTGCAACGGATGCCTTGCCGTAGGCTGCGCCCTCCAGCACAACCTCACCGGAGGTTGCCGGGTCTGCGCCAATGATTGCCCGGGCAATTTCACTGCGTCCGCTGCCGACAAGGCCGATCAGTCCGACGATCTCACCCTTGTTGACGTGTAATGTCGCTCCGTTGGCGCCGTTGCGGCTGGCAATGCCGGTAACCTGCAGCGCGGCCGTCCTGTTGGCTGGTATCTTCTTTTGCGGAAAGGGCGTTTCAGTCTTTCCGTCGCCCAGCATGGCGGAAACCAGACTGGATTTTGTTTCCTGCGCCGTTATCTTTGTCGCCACCAGCGCGCCGTCACGCAAAACGGTCACACGGTCGGTGGTTTCCATGATGTCATCGAGGAAATGCGACACATAGATCACCGTGCGGCCTTCATCGCGCAACGCCTTCATGGCCTCGTGCAATTGTGTGATCTCACCCTTTGAAAGAGATGATGTGGGCTCATCCATGACGATGACCTTGGCATGGCGGGCCAGGGCGCGCAGGATTTCGATTTTCTGCTGATCGGCGATTGGCAGCGTGGACACGACGGCATTGGGCTGCAATTGAAAGCCGCTGGATGCCATGAGGGCGTCAAGGCGCGCTGCCTCTGTGGTTTTCAGGACACCGAAACGGTGTTCCTCGATGCCCAGAAACACGTTCTGGGCAACGGTCAGATCCGGGACCAGTTGCAGTTCCTGATGCATGATGGCCACCCCGCGTGCCAGGGCAGCAGGCGGGTTCCAGGGATGCGCCCGGGTTCCAAAAACCTCAAGGGTGCCGGCTGAAGCGGAATAGTAACCTCCCAGCACCTTGCCGAGGGTCGATTTGCCCGCGCCGTTCTCACCGATCAATCCGTGAATTTCGCCCGGCATGATATCAAGCGTCACATCACGCAGCACGGAGATGCCACCGAACGCAACGCCAATGCCTTTGGCTCTGATCGCTGGCACTGTTGTTGCGTTGGTGTTCATTTGCCCGCCCTGTCAGACCCGGGGCTCGCAGGCGGCAATATCCACCTGCAAGTCATCGTTGATCCTGACGCCATAGACGTCCCATGCCGCCTGGCGGGAAACATAGCCCTGCCGCACGTCAGACAGGACCTCGTCAAAGGGACGGGACCTGGCGTTGCCATTGCCGCCCCCGCCGCCGGTCATCGTCTGAAAGACCGTACCGGCCTCAAAGGCCCGGGCGCGCATTTTCAAAGGATGTTCGGTAGAGCCGTCGGGAAGGGTGATCTCGATATAGGGTCCGGCGCCATCGCCGCCGCCATTGAGGCCCCAGGCTGGCGTTTTGCTGCGCTCGAACCACAGGGCTGAATAACATCCCTCCAGCATCTTGTAGCGCCGCACGACACCGCAGCCGCCGCGATAGCGGCCTGCACCGCCGCTGTCTGCACGGATCGAGAATTCCTCGAGCCTGACCGGAAACTTTGTCTCATAGACTTCGGCCGGGATGTTGCGAAAACCACCATTGACCAGATTGATCAGGGCGCTTGTTCCGTCGCTGTCGGCGCGTCCGCCCCAGCCGCCCGCTGTGGGCTCCAGCGCAAACCATTGTCCGCGTTTTGGATCGACCGAGAAAAAGCCCGCCACCATGGAGTCGCCGTAATGCGCGGCGGTGGAACGTTGTGGCATGGCCTCGGACATGCAGGAGATAAACAGATCGGCCAGCAAACCCAGTCCGGTGAAATACCATTCACAGGCCGCAGGCTCCTGCGCGTTGAACATGCAGGAATCGGGAATTGTCACGGACATTGTCTCAAACGACCCGCCCGTGATCGCCCGATCGGGATTGATCATCGTCTTGTAGGCCAGGCGCAACAGGGATTCCGTCTGTTTCGCTCCGCAATTGACCGAACCGGGCACCGGTCCGGAAGAACCGGTCAGGTCAACCACCAGATTTTCGCCGCTGACGGTCAGGCTGAGCGCCACCTTGATGGGTTCGTCGCCGACACCATCATTGTCCAGATAGCCCTCGCGCGACCAGGTGCCATCGGCAATCGCGGCAATGGCCTCGCGGTCCATGCGTCGCGCCTGTTCAAAGATATTCTGGCACGCTGCACGGTAGGTCTGACTGCCGATCCGATCCAGCAATTGCGCCAGACGCCGTTCACCGGTGCGGATGGCCGCAACCTGTGAGCCCAGATCACCAATGGTTGCATCAGGCAACCGTGTATTCAGCCGCAAATGATCGTACCATTCGCGCACCTGTTTTCCCTGACGGATGATGCGGGTCGGCCCGAGACGAAGCCCCTCCTGATAAATATTGGTCGAGCCCATGGTGGAACCGGGATCAATTGCGCCAATATCACCCCAATGGGCGCGGGCGGCACCAAAGCCCACCAGCTCTCCTTGATGGAATATCGGACCTATGGCCGTCACATCATGCAGATGGGTTCCCTGCATGTAGCTGTCATTCATGATGAAGATGTCGCCTTCTGCGATATCATCACCATAATAATCCTTCACATGATGCACACATACATCAATGGCGCCGATGAACAGCGGCACGCCTGTGGACTGGCCCAGCATGTTGCCATGTTCGTCCATCAGCGCGACGGCGCTGTCCTTGCCTTCATAGATGACCGCTGAATGGGCGGAGCGCCACAGGGAGGCATTCATGTCTTCGGCGCAGGAAAGTACAAAATTGCGCACGACTTCCGTTGTGATGGGATCTGCTGTTGTGCTCATGATGAAGCTCCCGTTTGAACGAGGGACAGGTGACCACCTTCAATGGCACTGGCGCTCCAGCCAGGCGGCAGCAGGGTTGTCGCCGTGCCCTCTTCGATGATGGCCGGGCCATCGACCCTGTCGCCCAGTTGCATTTCATTGCGGTCAAGAATGGTGGTTTTTCTGGGCTTGCCATCAAAATAGACGTTGCGCTCGTGGCGAGGCGCGGCCTCCGCTTTTGCCGGCGGTGCATTGGCCGGACGCGGCAAGCTGCCAAGCGCGGCAAGGCGGATATTGGCCATCTCAACCCGTCCGTCAGGGCTGGAATGGCCATATTGGCGCTCATAGGCATGATCAAAGGACTTGCGAACGGCGTCCATGTCTATCGGCCCCTCAGGGATCGGTATGGTCAGGACATATTCCTGTCCGTGATAGCGAAAGTCCACGGCGCGCTCGAAACTGATCGCATCAGGCGCCAGACCTTCTGCAAGCAGATAGGCTGTGCCTTTTTTGGCAAGCGCATCGAAGGCGTCATTGAGCGTTGCGAGTTCGATCGCATCCCAAAATCCGTAAAGCGTCTCCTTGAAATCATGGCGCACATCCGTTTGCAGCATGCCCCAGGCCGAAAAAGCGCCGGGGTGCACGGGTATGATCACTTCGCGGATCTGCAATTCTTCCGCCAGTGCTGCGGCCTGCGCAGGACCGGCTCCACCGAAGGCGACCAGAGAAAAATCACGCGGATCAATGCCGCGCTGCACCGTTATGGTGCGAATGGCATCGGCCATCTTCGCATTCACAATGTCGACGATGCCCTGGGCCATGGCCTCGGCATCAAGATTGAAATCGGCACCCATTTTGGCCAGTGCAGCCTGAGAAGCACTGCGATCCAGAACCACCTGTCCACCGGAAAAATTCGCGCCATCCAGACGGCCGAGCACCAGGTTGGCATCCGAAACGGTCGGCTCTGTGCCGCCACGCCCGTAACACACAGGCCCAGGATTGGAGCCGGCCGATTGTGGTCCGACACGCATGGCGCCGGCTTCCTTCCAGGCGATGGAGCCGCCGCCGGCACCGATGACATGGATATCAACAACAGACATCTGCACCGGAAGCCCCTCCAGCTTGGTCTCATTGGAGGTCGATGGCAGGCCGTCGATGATCAGGCTGGCATCAAAGGATGTGCCGCCCATATCCACACAGATCAGATTGGGTCGGCCGGTGGCCGCCGACAGCGCCTTGCCGCCGATGGCGCCGCCCACTGGACCCGATAGCAAGGTCTGCAACGGTGTCTGGCTGGCCGAAGCGGCACTCATGACGCCACCGTTTGATTCCATCACATGCAGGCCCTGCCCTTCTGGCAACCTGTTCTTGAGATTGCCGACAAGCGTTTCAAGGTATTTGCGCACAACCGGTGCAAGATAGCTGTCCATCACGGTCGTTGAGGTGCGCTCGAACTCCCGCCACTCCGGCGAGACCTGATGGGACTGGGCAATGGCGATACCGGGCAGCCGCGCGCTGATATAGTCGGCGGCCGCCAGTTCATGGGAAGCGTTCTTGAATGAAAACAGGAAACATATGGCAATGGCTTCATAGCCCTCGCGCTTTACTGCTTCGATGAAAGCATCAAGATCATCGGTACTCAGAGGATCGACCACCTCACCGGTTGCCGCGATCCGCTCTTTCACCGTGTAGGTGTGTTCAAGGGTTGCCAGCGGTTCGGGCTTGTCCCAGCGGATGGAGAATATTTTACCGCGATCATTGCCCTGAATCGTGTAGATGTCGCGAAAATTCTCGGTTGTCAGCAGCGCGACCTTGGCCCCGCGACGGGTGAGCAGAGCGTTCAGCCCTACCGTGGTTCCGTGCACGAAGAAATCGATCTGCGCATCTGCGGGAATAGCCGCATCAATTCCGTTGATAACTGCAAGTGCCGGGTTTTCAGGTGTGGAGAGCACTTTGGTGGCGCCACAGGCACCGCTCTCGCTATCTTGAAAGACAATGTCTGTAAAAGTGCCGCCGATATCCGCAGAGACGCGATAGTTGTTACCCATGGCCAGTCCCTCATGTTTTTATATTGAAGTCTGCCGGATTTGACGTTCCTGTCACGGGAGCTGCATATTGGCGCAACCACGTCAATTCCGCATGTCTCTTCAGATTGGATGACAGGCCGGGACCAAAGGCCCCGGCCTAAATGTTATTGCGCCCATTCACCGGCGAAATCAGGGTTGGCGTCGAGCACCGCCCTGTCGATCATGGCTTCCAGCGGCCCAGCCGTATCCATATCGATCGCGACCGTCACCGGCTTGCCTTCTATGGCATTGGCAATCTGCTCCATGGCCAGCGCACCCATGGTGACCGGGAAATAGGCAAGGGTTGCATCCCAACGCCCTTCGCGTATGGCGTCTATGGCAATCGCTGCGGCACCGCCACCCGACAGGTAAAGATCAGGAACATTGTAACCGGCAGCTTCCAGTGCAATTTCCACCCCGACCAGATGCTGGTCCGCATTGGAAAGCACAACATGAATGTCGGAATTGGCCTGCAGAATGTCCGTCATTGCCTTGAGTGAGGGTTCCGGCGAATACCAGCCCTCGCCAACGGCCCTGATCTTGATGTTGTCATGCGCACCAAGCACCTTTTCAAAGGTTTCAAGGCGCAGATTGTCAAACGGAAAGACCTTGGCGCCAATCATGATGACGACATTGCAAGGGTCCTTGTTTTCGCACTCGGCAACAACCGCCTCGGCCTGTTGCGTTGCACCTGCCACGGGCGGCGAGGCAACTGTTGAGGTGATGCCTTTGACCTGCGGCTCCAGGGTGGTCAGATCAGGACCAACGGGGAACAGAACTGTTGCAATCGGCACGCCGGCGGCGATGACCTGTTCGAATGCACCGGCAACACCAACAGAATCATTCGGCGCCACGATACAACCGGCGTAATTGCCGCTGGCAAGCACATCCTCGATCTGGCTGTATTGGACGTCGGCCTTGAACTGACCATCAAAAATGGCGGTTTCGTACCCGAGCTCCTTGGCCTTTGCTTCCACGCCTTCATAAGTGGCCTGGTTGAAACCATTTTGTGAAGCAGCAGCAAAATAGGCAATTTTCTTTGTCTGCGCGACCGCACCGGAGGAAAGTGCAAAAGCAATTCCCACCCCTATTCCGAGTAATTTCAATGTTTTATGCATTTTTTCAGCTCCCTGATGGTTAGGCTCAAATAGGCGTATCTCACATTTCCATGGACATGAGCCTACTATAATGCAAACTTAATACAAGAGTTTTTATGAAATTATTGGACCGCAAACCGTGAATACAATCTCCAAAAGCACCGACATCGCCGAAAAAAGCCGCAAGCACAGACGCGGTTCTCTCCAGGTATACGAATCAATGCGCGAGGATATTCTGTGGCTCCGGATTGATCCGGGATCGGCGATTGACGAGGTCGCGCTGGCAGAGCGATTCAAGATATCGCGCACGCCCATTCGCGAAGCATTGCTGCTGCTTTCCGGCGATGATCTGGTGAAATTTCTTCCCAATCGCACGACAATTGTTGCGCCCTTGCTTCTGGACAACACGGGGGCCTATCTCGACACCTATCTGATCCTTTCACGTGCTGTGGTACGCTCAGCGGCCCTGAACAGCCATTTTAGCGACGAGGCTGATCTGCAAAGACGCCTCGCGCTGGTCCAGTCGACGATCAAAGCGGCGAACGCCAAGCCGGCATTGCGCGCTGATCTGGAGTTACGCAGATGTCTGGGCGCTTTGTCCGGCAACGAATTTCAACAGAAATTCTTCAACAATATTCTGGATGCCGGTATCCGAACCAGGATTTTGCATTACTACCCGAATGCCTACGAGGATGATCTTCGGAAGGTATCGGATGACTGGAACGCTCTGGTGGCCAGTATCTGTACCGGCAGAGTTGAAGATGCGGACAGGATCATGACAGCGATGATCATGGCCGAAGGCGAGATCATCGTACGGGCGCTCAGGCCCAAATATGGACAGGACATGAATATCACAACACCAAATTTTTCATCGGGAGCGTGAAAATGAACCACTTTGCGAAACGGCGCCAAAAACTTGTACAACTCATGACAGCACAGCATCTGGATGCCATTGCAGTCGTGCCGGGTGCCAATTTTGTCTATCTGTCCGGCCTTCATTTTCACCTGATGGAGCGACCAACGCTGCTGTTTGTGGCTGCCAACGGTGATGTCATGGGCATTGTGCCCGAGCTTGAGCGCACAAAATGGTCCGAGACCTTTCCCGATGCCACGACGTTCTACTGGCAGGACAGCAATGGTTTTGAAAACGCATTCTCGGATGCTGCCCGCACTTTGGGCGCAACCAAAATCGGCGTTGAAGAACAAAGAATGCGTTTCTTCGAGGCCGATGCCTTGCAACAGCATTTCGGCCAGAACGCCATTGCCAAGGGCGGTTCTGTACTGGATGCATTGCGGGTGTCCAAGGACAGTGCAGAGATAAACTCCACGGAACGCGCCATCAAGATCAGCGAAACGGCTCTCGCCGAGACGATTGCAGAGGTGCGAACCGGCATGAGCGAGCGCGCCATTTGCAACCTGTTGAAAATGCGCATGCTGGCCAATGGGGCAGAGGGGTTTGCCTTTGATCCCATCGTCCTGGCAGGCGGAAAGGCTGCCAATCCGCATGGGTCGCCCGACGAAACACCCCTTATGGCAGGCGATCCGCTGTTGATTGATTTCGGCGCCTCGTTCGAAGGTTATAATGCCGACATCACGCGAACCTTCTTTTGCGAACATGCCAGCGACGACCATGCTGCAATTTATGAAACCGTGCTTGCTGCCAATACCAAGGGGCGTGAAATCGCCGGCCCGTCCCTGTCAGCCCACGACCTGGACCTTGCTGTCACGGATGTTCTGGGCAAGTCGGCCTTTGGCGACATGATCCTCCACAAAACAGGCCATGGCCTAGGTCTGGATGTCCACGAAGCGCCGCAGGTGATGATCGGCAATCACGCGCAGCTTGTCCCTGGAACTTTGCTGACAATCGAACCTGGCCTTTATCGCGCCAACGATATTGGTGTGCGCATCGAAGATGACGTTTTGATCGACGAACAGGGATCAAGGTCCTTGACCCACTTTGATCGTGATCTGCGGTCCATAGGAGGATAAGCTGATGGATATCAGGGGGTTTGCATCCGTTGCCGCACACGGCAATTCACAGCAGATATTTGCGGCATTGAACACGCTTGTTCAGCAGGAGGTCGGGGCTATCATCTGCTCATGCTCGACCTTTGATGCAGCCACAGGAAAAGCAAAACGCATCTATTCCAATCAACCTGATGCCTATCCTGTTTCGGGATTGAAGGATGTGACCGCAAACGACTGGACTCGCCTGGTCCTTGGTGAAGGCAAGATCTTCATAGCCAACTCACCGGATGAAATTGCCAAGGTCTTCCCCGACCACAAATTGATCGGGTCATTGGGATGCGGATCGGCCGTCAATATGCCGATCAAGCTCGCTGGTTCATTTCTGGGTACAGTCAACATTCTCAACACGGCAAATTACTACGCACCAGAGCGCGTTGAACGTTTTCAGCAGCTTGAGATTGCAGCGATCGTTGCTTTTTGCAGCCTGCGTTAATCATAAGCGATAGCGGCTCAACCGCAACTGTACCTATTGTATAAGTATTAACGATTGAATGCCTAATATTCTACTCGCGGGACACGTGTCCAAAAGTACTTTCTATGGGGCGAGTTAGTGAATATTGACTATGAATAGCGCTGGAAATGACGGGATTGATGACAATTGCAGCACTGCTGTCAGCCTGAATGCACTTGCTACCCCGACCATCGTTTGTGACAATGATTTCAACATCCTTTCCATTAATGCGGTCGGTGTTGAAACATTGGGGTTTGACCCGCAGAACATGCATGGCAAATCCATTGAAGACATACTGACCAAAACCAAAGACGAGACTGGCTTTGATGCAAACACATGGCCTGATCTGAAATCACCGCAGCAATTCCAGCGGTCCGATGGATCAACATTCTGGGGCGTGAAATCCGCAACCCGGGTTGATGGAAAATGGATTGTCCAGATATTTGAAGTCGATGCACTCATCAAAGAGCGCGATGCCTATGTCCGTTCCACTGACATCTGGAGCAAGGCGGTGGAAGCCGCAGAGCATGGCATATGGATTTTTGATACCGACGAGGAAAAGCATTTCTACTCGGAGGGCTGGAAGCGGATGCGCGGTTTCCCCCCGAACGAAGAGGTCGACGAGACAGAGGAAGAGTGGCTGACCCGGGTGCATCCTGACGACCGGGGACGGGTTCGCAGTTATATCCATCAACATGCGTCGGGCAACACGGATCTGCTCGCATTCGAATATCGTGAACAGCGCCTGGACGGGCGCTGGATCTGGATCTCCAGCCGCGGCAGGGCTCTGAACAAGGGAAACGATAGCGGCGGCGTTCAATATAGCGGCACTGATACCGATATCACCCAATACAAGGAGGTCGAAAGGACCGTGGAGGTTCTGACGCGCCGCCTTGAACTTGCGCTGAAGACCAGTGGCGTCGGCGTCTGGGAAATCAATCTGACAACCGGTGGCTTCATGTGCGACCGGGCGCTGGCAGAAATGTACGGGTTTCCGGTCCATGGAGACAAGGAAGTGCCTCTGGATCTATGGAAAAATGCATTGCATCCCGATGATGCGCAAGACGCCCAGCTAAAGGCGTTTTCAGCAATGGAATCCAGAGCCCGGCTTGAAAGCACATTCCGCATTGTAAAGCCGGACGGCACAGTGCGACGCATCAGGACAACGGGCAACTATCACGTCGATAGCAATGGCGATCCAAAATTCCTCGGGGCTGACCGCGATGTCACCGAAGACTGGGAGCGAGAACAGGCTGTCAGGGAACAAAGTGCGCAATTTGAAGGCGCAATCGAAAACATGCCGCATGGCCTCGCCATGTTCGACAGCGACAATCGACTGGTGGTCACAAACCAGCTCTACGCCGACATGTACTGTCTGCCCACCGACATGGTGCAACAGGGCGTTCACCTTCTTGAAATCGTCAGTTTCGCCATCGAAAAGGGTGTTTTCAACAACCCGGAAATCATGCCCACGGCCCACAAGATCCTCGATTCGATCCCGAGCCGCAAAAACCAGGACCTGATTTGGCGCCTGGCGGACGGGCGGATTATCAATTTCACGATCTCTTTGCTGGAAAGTGGTGGCTGGGTTTCAGTTCACAAGGACATCACGGAGCAGCACCAGGCCAAAAAGCGGCTTGCGGAAAGTGAACAACGATTTCGTGATTTTACCAACAGCGCATCCGATTGGTGCTGGGAATCAGACAAGGATCACCGTCTCACCTATGTGACCGACAGCTTCGAAACCAGTACCGGGATCAGTACGGATGGCTTTTTGGGGCGGATCATGGCTGATCTGCCTGCCCATGAAGACGACAGACCAACCTGGAGAGCATTTTTCGAGCCGTCTCAAGGTGAAAAATACAAGCAGTTCAAAGATTCCTTGATGCGCATTCCGCAAGCTGATGATGACGATGTCTTGCACTTCAAAGTCAGCGGAACCCCAAGGTATGACACAAACGGAAACTTTATCGGTTTTCGCGGCACCGGTTCCAATGTGACCGCGGAAGAAACGCACAAGAAACAACTCGCCCAAGCTGAGAAATTACTCAAGGTTCGTTCTGAACAACTGGTTGAAGCGCAGAAAATAGGCAAAGTGGGCGACTGGAGTTACAAGCTCGCCGATGAAATGGTCTGGTGGTCTCCGGAGACCTATGCTCTGATGGGGCAAGACCCGGAGAGCTTTCAGCCAACCTATGAAGCCGTCATTGCATTGTACTGCGATGACGATTCAGCTCTTATTCTCAAGGCACAGGCCGAGGTTCTGCGGACCAGAAGTATTCGCAGCGTTGATGTGAAAGCGCGACGCGCCGACGGATCTGTCGGTGATTTCGTTGTAACCAGCAAAACACTTGCCAATGAAGATGGTGAAACGATCGGCTTCTTCGGCACCATTCAGGACATCAGCGAGAGAAAACAGGCAGAGCAACAACTCAAAAAGCTCGCCTATTACGATCCGCTGACAGGTCTGGCAAACAGGGTCCTGTTTCACCGGGAGTTGGACAAGGTTCTCGCCGCCAATGCAGCAACGCCGTCAAATGGCGCTCTCTTGCTTCTGGATCTTGATCGTTTCAAGGAAGTCAACGATTCACTGGGCCATGCCACGGGCGACGAATTGCTGGGCAAAGTCAGCCGCCTGCTTGCGCGGATCGTGGAAGACGACCACTTTCTTGCCCGGCTAGGCGGCGACGAGTTCGCCATTGTGGTTCCGCAATCCGACGGGCGGAAGGATATTATGGAACTGGCTCATCGTGTCAATTCGGCCCTTTCGGGCTCCTTCAAACTGGAGAGAGGCGACGTCATTGTGGGAACCAGCATCGGCATCGCGATGATACCCGGTGACGGGTTCAACTATACCGATCTTTTGCGCAATGCTGATCTGGCGCTTTATGAAGCCAAGGAAAACGGTCGTGGTTGCTTTGAATTCTTTCATCAGGGACTGAAGGCCTCGGCGCAACACAAGATAGCACTTGCCCACGACCTGCGCATTGCAATCACCCAGAACAAAGGGCTTTCCGTTCACTATCAGCCGCAAATTGATCTGGCGACAGGACGGGTATGTGGTTTTGAGGCCCTGATGCGCTGGAACCATCCTGAGCTGGGCATGGTTTCACCATCGGAATTCATACCGATTGCAGAAACATCGCACCTGATCTGTGACCTAGGTGTGTGGATCCTGCGGGAGGCTGCGCAACAGGCGAAAGCCTGGCTTGATGCAGGAGAGCCCCGCCGGAAAATCTCCGTCAATGTTTCCGCCGCTCAAATATGGCATTCCGACCTTGTCTACGACGTGACCGCAATTCTGGATGAGACAGGCCTTCCACCAGCCCTCCTGTGTCTCGAGCTTACCGAGAGCCTGCTTGCAGATAATGGCGAAGGGCGCGTGCGCAATGTTCTCAAGGATCTCTGCAACCTGGGCGTCAGCCTGGCTCTGGATGATTTCGGAACTGACTATTCTTCACTTGGATATCTTGCGCAATTGCCGTTCCACAGACTCAAGATCGATCGTATTTTCGTCAGTGGTGCGGCAACCTCTGTTCGCTCGAAAGAATTGCTCAAAGGCATGGTCGCGCTGGGGCGTGGGCTGAACATGGAAGTGGTGGGAGAAGGCGCCGAAAACCAGGCCGAGCTTTGCCTGCTCAAGGAAATAGGCTGTAATATTGTGCAGGGTTTCGTCCATTCGCAAGCGGTTCGCGCTGATGAGGCGATCGCCTTTGCGCACCGGCACGAAGGAACACTCAGCACGGAAAACCAGCGCCCTTCCAGATCCTTTGGAACCAAGAAGTCAGAATATCTGTCGTCCCGTTTGGGGTCGCAATAAATTGCAGCAAGGCCTATTTGCTTGCAACCATCGCTGAAGGCAACCCAAGCTGCCCATTTGACCCGCGGCCGATCTCTGCAACAAAGCGGTTTGCAGGGCAATTCTTCTGTGGTTATCATCGCATCTGACGCCGACGACCGTTCGCAAACGTGTTCGGACGCACTTTACGGCCTCGCAATTTGGAACAGAACGGCCAAACAGATGAAAGCAACCGGCAAACGCCCGATGCTGCTTGTTGCAGCGATCTATATATTGCTGCTGTCGGGTGGCTGGTTTGCCGGGAACTGGGTTCTGGATTTCATCAATTTCAAGGCCGGGTCTGCTGATGAGCCCATGCTCAATGTCATGATCATGGTCACGGCAGTGATTTTCATTCTGGCCTCCGCCCTGCCATTTGTCCCGGGAGCCGAGATCGGACTTGGCCTCATCTTGATGTTTGGTGGACGCATTGCGCTGCTGGTCTATTTTTGCATGCTTGCCGCATTGCTCATAGCTTTTCTGGTCGGCCGCTACGTGCCGCTGACCCTTATTTCGGCCGGTGCACATCACCTGGGGCTCATACGTACCCATCGCCTGATTGCGCAATTGATCCCGCTGAACGGCAAGCAACGCCTCGCATTGCTGACAACAAACGCTCCGCAGAAATTCGTGCCCGTATTGCTGCGCTTTCGCTATCTGGCCATCATGGTGCTGCTCAATCTGCCGGGGAATTCGATTATTGGAGGCGGTGGCGGCATAGCTTTTACAGCCGGGGTCAGCGGATTGTTTTCCTTCCCGGCTTTCCTTGCGACAGTTGCCATGGCGATCGCCCCGTTTCCACTCTTTGTGTTTTTCATGGACTGATGATCCGTTCCGGACTGCCAGCGGCGCAGCGGAATGCATCACTGCCCTTGCGAATATGAACGGCAGCTAAATGGCAGGTTCACAAAGCATTCAGTGCGACACGATCATAGTCCAATCACAGTTGAAGCACTCTTGAACTTTTCAGTTGAACATGGAGGACGATCATGAACAGGAAATTTACAGCAACCGCAATTGCCGCACTGGTTTGCATGACCACCGCATCGCAGGCTCTGGATCTCAAGGCGGGCGGCCAGTCGGCGCTGAAGGTCACCAAAATGCAGATGGGCATACAGTCTCCGGCCACCAATGCATGTCCAGCGCAAGCAAAACAGAAGATCTGGGTTTTCACCAACAAGGCCGGTGCCGTGCCTATCTTCATTGCCCGTGATGGCGGCGGCGTGGCCGGCCCCTTCATGGTGAACACCAAGCCAACCGGCAATGGTGACTTCATGGGTGTCTACTCAAAGACCCTGAAAATATACCAGCCAATCGATGCCCGGTACCGTGCATCGGCACCCAAACACAAGCAGCTGAGCAATTGGGTTGCGCTCAAGGCCAGTTGTAAAATCGGCCTGGGTGGCAATGGCGCCTTCAAAAAATGAACATGGACCTGTGATCGGGTGCCCAGGCATCCGATCCTGCAGGCGGACGGGTTCAGCCTGTATAGACGTGCCTGTGGCGGATCCAAACAATGGCCGCCCCGGGCTATTTCACCTTTTGCTGTTTACACAAAGCCTCAACAGCACATAACGATAGAGCAACAGTCCATTTTCGATAAAGACGCTGATTCATGACAGACCAACAGGACGCGGTGAGAGCTGCATTTTTCCCCATCACGGCAGGTCAATACATGCCATCCTTCATTGACCCTCTGCCCGCTGTGGGAACATGCGATGTGCAGAATGCTTGCCCGTCAGACCTCCCCTGTTTCAGCGGATATGCCTTGCGATGAATTCATTGTGGATCGATGCCGACATGGGCTTTGACGACATGCTCGCCATCATGATGGTGGACCATTCGACACGGATGATCGCCGGCTGCTCGCTGGTATTTGGCAATGCACCGCTTCCACAGGTTTGCAAGAATGCAGCCAGTATGGCGGCAACTTTCAATTGGACCTTCCCGATCCATATCGGTGCTGCAAAACCACTGATTGGTGAACTGGTGACGGCGGGACATGTGCTGGGACCCACTGGATTGCCAACGCTGGGCCAGGCGCTGCCCGATGCCGCCCCATTGCCGCAGCGTGCGGCGGCTCTTGCAGCACTTGTTCAATGGCTGGAAAACGCCGATGGAAAGGCCCAATTGCTGGCGCTTGGGCCGCTAACCAATATTGCCATCCTGTGTCTTGCGCGCCCCGACCTCTTGCCGCAACTGCAATGCATCACCTGGATGGGTGGTGGCGCAACCTCTGGCAACCATACGGCATCAGCGGAGTTCAATGCCTTCGCCGATCCGGAAGCCGCCGCCATTGTCTGTGCCAGTGGCGTGCCGTTCAACATGGTTGATCTGGATGCCTGCCGTCAGGTCACGGTCTCACCCGCTGATCTGATTGGCCTCAGAAAAACCGACACGCCGAAAGCTGCACTCCTGCACGATCTGTTTGGTGGCTATATCAATATCGGCATTGCGAAGGGCCGGGAATCAATGGCGCTCTATGATCCCGTCGCAGCGGCCCCGGTGATTGATCAAAACGCCCTGACCTTTCAGCCCATGTCCATCGCGGTTGAATGCGCCGGCAATCTCACGCGTGGCCGCACCGTTATGGATGCTTCGGCAAGGGACACTGGAACCACACAATTGGGCATCAAGGCAAACGCCACCCGCATCCGTGAAATGGCGCTTGCTTCGTTGCTGAAAGCTGCCACTGAATAGTCTGTCATGCCGGGTGGAGGACATTTGGAACTGTGCCATTTTTCAGGCGTGGAAGTCTTGCTATATCGACAAACGAAAAAGGGCACTATCCAGCAGGATGATGCCCTTTGTCAGAGACAATCCAGCCCTTAGAAGTGGTAGGCTGCACCGACACGCAGGTTGTGGATATCGGTTGAAACTCCAGCCGGAGCACCAATATCCTCGAACGTATCCTGGAAATTCATGTAGAGATATTCGGCTTTGACACTGATATTGTCGGTGAACATATATTCCGCGCCAGCGCCAATGGCGAAGCCATATTCAACCCCTGGATTGCCGCCGCCGCCATTGTTCTTGAAATCCATGATGCCAAGACCACCGGTTGCGTAGATCAGGGTGCGATCCATGGAATAACCCAGACGGGCGCGCAGGCTGCCGAAACTGCTCAACTCATATCCGAAACCACCATAGGTTCCAAATGCTGCGTTGTAATCGGCTTCGGCACCGAGAACGAACTGGTTGGCAAACTGGTAATTATAACCGGCATAGCCACCGAGACTGCCGCTCGATTGACTTCCCGCGACGCCTTCGACATTGGCGTGATAGTAGCCACCCTGGGCACCGGCATAAAAACCGGTCCAGCTGAAATTGGGCGCCTGAAGGGGAATGTAGGGATCGGGCGAGATAAGGTCTGCGGCCTGGGAGACGCCTGCAGACGCGAGCACTGAAAGTGCGATAATGGAACAACTAAGAAGCTTTTTCATACTCAATACACCTGTTACTTTGCTTCGATGACATTCACGATAGGGGCACAATAGAGGGACGATTAGGGGGGATTGTGTCCAAACGGGCATGACCCGAACTCTTTTCAGTTCTGGATCAGAATTGCTTGCCAACCAATTCATATTGCAACAAATCTGTTAATCGATCGTTAATATCTGATTTGCAAGGACTGCGAATCTTTCAAGCCGTTGTGGGAGCCAGATGCCTTTCGACGAGACGCACCCAGAAGTTGACCCCTGTCGGGATGGATGCGTCGTTGAAATCATAGGCTGTGTTGTGATGCAATGCACCATTGACGGCAGGGCCATTGCCAAGCCAGACATAGGCGCCCGGAATATCCTGCGAGAAAAAGGCAAAATCATCGCCAGCGGTGGAGGGTGGAAAATCGGTTCTCACGCCTGCCTGACAGACGTCGCGGGCGGCCTCCAGTGCCTGAGCGACTGTTGCTGGATTGTTGACCACCGGCGGAATGCGGCGAATATACTCATAGGCGACTTCGATATCAAACATGGAGGCAATGCCGCTGGCCAAACGGCCGATTTCAAGTTCCAGCTGATCGCGCACATGCGGCGCATAGGCGCGGGCCGTGCCACCGATCTCGACAAAATCGGGTATGACATTGAGTGCATTGGGATCACCGGCGTGAACCGAACAGGCACTCACGACGGCCGGTTGCAGCGGATCGACAATGCGGCCGGGAACCGTTTGCAGCGCGGCCAGAAAATGACCGCAGGCGGTGATTGCATCACGGCCCAGATGCGGTTTTGCACCGTGGGTGCCAACACCGGTCATGGTGACTTTCCAGGAGTCGGAACAGGCCAGTTGCGGGCCGGCCACAACAGCCATTTCATCGGTCTTTAGACCGGGCATATTGTGCAGGCCGTAGACCGCATCACAGGGAAATTTTGTGAATAGTCCTTCGTCGATCATGCGTTTTGCACCGCCGCGCCCTTCTTCTGCCGGCTGGAAAATGAAATGCACCGTTCCTGAAAAATTGCGCGTTCTTGCCAGCTGCCGCGCCGCGCCGATCAACAAGGTGGTGTGTCCATCGTGGCCACAGGCATGCATTTTTCCATCAACCAGGGACATATAGGGCCGGTTTGCGGTTTCCGGCATGGCCAATGCATCCATATCTGCCCGAAGACCGATTGCCGCTGCCCCATTGCCACAGGACAACGTCCCGACCACACCGGTTTCACCCAGACCCCGATGGACAGACAGACCGGCGTCACTCAAGAGTTCGGCCACAATATCGCTGGTTCTGTGTTCTTCAAAACCCAGTTCCGGGTGGGCGTGAAAATCCCGCCGCAGGTTTGTCAAAAATTCCAGTTCGTTTGGTGCCAGTTCGTTTGAAAAATGCAATTCGTTGAACATTGAAAATGGAACCTTTACCCTGGACAAGATACCGGCCTATCCTTGCAAATCACAAGGGGCCCGTGGGATTTCGGTTCTACACGCAATCGGCAAAAGGCTCCATTTGTTTGTTGGAAATCCGTTGCAATTCATCCCGCCTGGCATCAATGCGGCGTTCAAACCCTGAGATCAAAAACCCATGACTGCAGCCCTGTTCGAATCTTCGCCCCATGCCTTCTGGCAGGACATTGTCGCGGCAGGCACCTATGAGCAAACACCCGCGAGCGGGCACCACACATTCTTTCCGGCAACACTTGCCGATGGCCGGCAGATCGCCTTGCCCATCCGTGAACGCGACGGTGGCAACGAGGCACTGGCCTCGCTGATCCTCAATCAGGCCAGCCTGGAGGTTCTCGATACGTTGGCCTGCGAACTGGCGGATATGGCGCGGGCACAGGCGCCCGACATCATTGTCGGACTGCCGACGCTGGGCCTTCCGCTGGCGCAGGAGACAGCACGCATGCTGGGCCACAAACGTTATGTGGCGCTCAGCACGTCACGGAAATTCTGGTATGATGAGGGCCTGTCCGTTCCATTGCGTTCCATCACCAGCCCCGGCCAGGAAAAGCGGCTCTATATGGACCCGCGCATGCTGCCGCTTTTGCAGAACCGTTCGGTTTTGCTGATCGACGACGTGCTGAGCACCGGCACGTCCATAGTGGCAGCCTGCGGATTATTGGAAAAATGCGGCATAGAACCATCCCTGATCGGCTGCGCCATGCTGCAGACACAACGCTGGCGCGCAGCGATCTCATCGCATGATCCAGGTCTTGTGGACCGGGTTCTGGGTGTCCTGTCAACGCCCCGCCTGACACGCAGCGATGATGGCGGATGGCGACCGGCATGACAGGTGTGGCGACAATACGCTTAGAGGAGGCCGATAATGTCAAATGCTCCAACCTATGAAATTGATCCCAAATCCTTCTGGGATGATCCCTACCCGGACCTCGAGCGCATGCGGGCACAGGCGCCTATTGCCTATGTGCCGCAATTGGGTGCGACCTTGCTGACCAAGCGCGACGATATCTTCACCTGCGAGAAAAACATCGCAATTTTTGCTTCCAACCAACCGGGTGGCCTGATGAACGTCCTGATGGGGCACAACATGATGCGCAAGGACGGCGAAGCGCATATGGTCGAGCGCAGGCATTATTATCCGGCTGTTTCGGGACGCGCCGTGCGCGAGGTCTGGAAAGCGCAATTCGAGGCCCATGCAAATCGCATTCTCGATGCCCTCGAACCGGCCCGATCGGCTGAACTCATCAAGGCCTATGCCCTGCCGCTATCGGCTGAATCGCTGAAGTCATTGACCGGCCTGACCAATATGCGTTTTGAGGACATGGATGCCTGGAGTCAGGGCATGATTGACGGCATCGCCAATTATCAGGGTGACCCGGAGATAGAAAGACGTTGTCACGCCGCCACCGCCGGCATCGATGCCGCCATTGATGACATGTTGCCACTGGTGCGCAAACATCCGAACCACAGCCTGCTTTCCGTCATGCTGGAGGCCGGCATGCCGATCGACAATATTCGCGCCAATATCAAGCTTACCATTTCCGGCGGTCAGAACGAACCGCGCGATGCCATTGCCGGCTGCATCTGGGCGCTGCTGACACACCCGGACCAATGGGCGCTGGTGCTGGACGGTGCGGCCGGTTGGCAGCAGGTCTTTGAAGAATATTGCCGCTGGATATCGCCCATCGGCATGACGCCGCGGCGTGTCGCCCAACCCCACAGTTTTGGCGGCGTCGCCTTCGAGCCGGATGATCGGGTTTTCTTCATGTTCGGATCGGCCAACCGCGATGAGGCGCACTTTGACCATGGCGGTCGTTTTGACATCACACGCAACAATCAAAAGAGCATGCCGTTTGGGGCCGGCCCGCATTTCTGCGCCGGTGCCGCCGCTTCGCGCACGCTGATAGCAGAGGTCGCGCTGCCTTTGCTTTTTGACCGGTTGGACAATCTGGCTGTGGACCACACGCAAGAAGTTAGGCTTGGCGGCTGGGCATTTCGCGGTCTGTTGAACCTGCCCGCCACGTGGCAAAAACCTTAAGCTGCAACGCAGCTGAAGGCATGCCTGCCGTTGTCGGCGGGTTTGGTCTCACCTGAAAACCGGATAAAGCGATGCCATCAGCAGGATCGCCATGGTTATGTTGAAAACCCTCAAGCGTGTGGGACTGGTGAGTATTTTTTGCATCTGCTGACCCAATATTGTCCATGAGCCCACGGAGGGCAGATTGATGGCGCCGAAGACCATGGCCACAAGCCCAATGGCATAGAGGCTTTGCCCGGGCGCATAGACGGTGACGGACGTCAGCGCCATCGCCCAGGCTTTCGGATTTACCCATTGAAACAGCGCGGCCTGAATGAAGGTGATTGGCCTGCCTTTCTCCTCGGTGCCCTTTGATGGGGCGGCGGATGCAATCTTCCAGGCCAGATAGGCAAGATAGCCAACACTCAGCGTCTTGAGGACCGTATGGCTGAGTGGATAGGTTTCAAATATCTGCACCAGGCCCATCCCGACGAGGATAATCATCAAGATGAATCCGAACCCCACGCCCAGCATGTGGGGCAGCGTTCGGCGGAATCCGAAATTGGCCCCCGATGCCATCAACATCAGATTATTCGGTCCCGGTGTAATGGATGTGACGAAGGCAAAGGCGGCCAGTGCGGTGAATATTTCTTGGGTCATGCGGCAAGAATATGTGCAGATAGGAGATTAAAGGTTGCTATCTGCAACAATTTTCCGGAAATATTGCAATATATGACCCATGAAGATACCAGAACCGATGATATATTGCGCATCCTCTCCACTAACGGCCGCATCACCAATCTGGAGCTGGCTGACAAGGTGGGGCTGTCCCCTTCTGCCTGCCTGCGCCGGGTACAGGAGCTTGAACGCAGCGGCGTGATCAAGGGGTACCGCGCCGTGCTTGATCAGACAGCCCTTGGCAGAGGTTTGACGGCCTATATCGGCGTGGGGCTTTGCGATCATTCCAAAGCCTCTCAGGAGGCTTTTGAGCGATCCATCGCCAGCGCCCGGGAAGTGCGTGAATGTCACAATATCACCGGCGCAATCGAATATATGCTGCGTGTTGAAGTCGCCGATATTGCTGCCTACAAGACCTTTCATACCGATGTGCTGGGCACGCTGCCGCAAGTCAGTTCGATCACATCCTACGTGGTTCTGGAATCGCCCAAGGACGAACGGGGATGACCGGAAGACACAGTCATGTGCGGCACTGCGGTCCAAATGTCATTTAGAGCCGTCTTGAAACTTCGAAACCATCAGAATGCCGCGGAGGCTGATGCAGGGTGCTTTCATACAGGCCGCTGTCGCGCAGATGATGCAGATAGGGGCCAAGCTGAGATGCAAACATCACGGCATTGTCGCTCACCACAATCGTGCCGGTGCGAATGAGCCCCTGTTTTTCCAGCAGCAGCAGATCACCCAGATAATTTTCAGCGTAGTGATCTATGAATATCAGATCAAAAGGCTCGCTGAATTCCCGTTCAATGATCTGCCTGGCCTTGCCGCATATCACTTGAATGTTTTGATCCAGATCGGCGAACGCGATGATCCGGCGCGCAATGGCTGCGGTATCCGGATCAATTTCCAGAGTCACAATTTTTGCCGAAGGGTCGAGGTTGTGCGCCATGCGAATGGCCGAATAGCCGAAATTCGTTCCGAGTTCCAAAACGCGCTTCGCCGCACTGTGTTGCAGCACTTCGTCGAAAAGAACGCCCTTTTCCTGCCCGAGATGAATCAACCCACCCATGGTCTCTGCATAATCGTCTATGGCCTGCAGAACCGAAGGCGCCTCTCCGGGCACGGCAAGCTTGGTGACATATTTCAGCAGGTTTCTCGACATCCGTCATCCTTTGACATGTTGAGCAATCTTGCGTGGTTTATTGCCCGCACGACAGCCAGCGTTCGCACAGGTGACAAAGATTCACGCGCAACGCAACCAAATACCAAACCTATTCCAACAGCCATGCACAGGTCTGGTCACCCACATCTTCGCAGGGCTCGTAGACCGCCATCCGGCTTTTGCTGCCGTCCTCCCAGACCACTTGCACTGCAACGGTGCTGGCAGCCCCCGCATCCAGGCGAACGAGGATGTCGTTCACACCCGAATCCGGTGGCAGCGCAAAGGGATTTTGTGGATTGCAGGCAACCAGTGGAAATTGTCGGTCGAGTTCGGTCGAATTGACCGAGTAGCGGATTTCCTTCAACCGGCAATGCAGGGTTTGCAAAGCCGAGAAGTAAACCAGCTGGCGACCATCGAAATTGCGAAAACCGATCCAGCCACCCTCCAGATTGCCATCGAGCATCGCCTGGTAGGTCGTCATGGGTGGGATGCGTGATTTTTTCTGCGCCATGGCAGGGTTGGCCGTTGGCAATACCATGCAAAGGGCAAAAAACGCCGCCAGGAACGGACAAAAGGCGCTGGCTTGATTTTCCTGTCGCATGAAACATTCCTCATTTGGGGCAAGACTGAAGGCAAGGAGAGAAAATATCAAGGGCTCAATCGCGGGATACGGATGGCCTTGGCTCTGTCTTCACGGCGTTTGTTGTGTCTACAGCGGCCGGCGCCTTACTTCGGGGCACTCCACAGGCTGCGACCGCAGCCCGGCCAACAGTTTGGCCGCACACTGTGTAGGCAGGC
>JARGOF010000023.1 GCA_029212415.1 Rhizobiaceae bacterium
TGAGGACTGCCGGAAGTTGCCGCTGTCCCTGGATTTCGTCAACGAGTACCCGGACGAACAACCGGAATGCCCCCGGAACTGGCATCAGATGCTGGAAGCGGCACGGGAACTCAGTCGTGGTTTCCGATATGTCAGAATTGATCTTTATACCAGCGAAAGCCGCATATATTTCAGCGAAATGACATTCTGGCCCACCGCAGGATATTCTTCAGTAAAACATGATGCTGCTTTCGGCGATCTGATGGAGATTGACCTGACAACAAAGAAGACTGCGATCCACTCGGAATATCGGATTCCACGGACCTCCAGACTGTTCAGGGAAATACGCAGATCTGACCTTTATGGGCTGCTTTGCCAGCAAACGGCATAGATTTTCTTGCTTCCGTATGAAGCGCATAATTCAAAACAGGTGTTCCACGCGATACGCGTGTCCGAACGCACACGGGAATGATTATGTTTCGCCATCGGGAATTCCGTTTCAGTCTTGCAAGTCTCATTGACGCCTTACACCTGCAGGAACGCGGACGCCTCCCGGAACTGAAAGATCCCCCGACCTATTCTGACAAAATTCAATGGTTGAAGCTGCACGACCAGATGATTGAACAGATTATCTGCTGCGATAAACTTCTCGCACGAACATTCGTGTCACAAACAATAGGGAAGGAATTCCTGCTCGATCTTCATCATGTTTCAACACGTTTGGATGATCCACGGTTCAGCGAAATAGAAAAGCCTTTCATGCTGAAAACAAACCACGATTCCGGATCAGTCTATCGTATAGAGACGTCGCACGATCTCCACCGATCTTTGCAATCGGTCGCACCGAGAATCCAAAAACCTTACGGTATTCTAACCGGTGAATGGGCCTATTACCACATAATGCCGCTGGTTTTCGCCGAGACAATGATGGCTGAACCGGTGGTGGAATACAGGTTTCATTGCTCGGACAGAGCCGTCAAATGGGTCGAAATCGTTGAAGAGAGAATAACCGGATTGCCAAAGGTATTTTTCACCAATGAAGCTGGCAGAATGTTGCCACTTCGGCTGGATGGAAATGTGCTTCACCCTGGCGGGCAACCGGAACTTCCCGTGAACTGGCAACAGATGTCGGAAGTTGCCCGGGAACTCAGCGATGGATTCCGCTATGTGAGAATTGACCTCTCAAAAAGTGAGGGCCGAACCTATTTCGGCGAAATGACATTTTGGCCGACAGCAGGATTTTCCTCAGTAAAACACGATGCCGATTTCGGTGACATGCTGGATATCGACCTCTCCTTCAAAAGACCATCGATCCATTCAGAATACCGAATTGCCAAAAACTCCCGATCATACAGGGAAATTCGCCGGTCAGAGCTTTATCAATCGCTGCGTCCTTTGGGCAAATGAAGCCCATCATGATCATCGATCTTTGGGTTCATGCCGCTCATGTGTCAAATTGGCCCGGTGACACTGCCAGGGCATTTGGGTATTGATTTGCTGGCGTAATTGACAATTCGGCGCTTTCAATAATTCGAAGCATTCAACACTATGGCGAGACTGCATGACAATCGCTGGAGATATAGATGGCCGCTGTTAGAACCGTATTGATCATACTGATTGTTATTTTGGCCGGAGCATTTGCCTGGTTGTCCTTTCAATGGTCGCGCACCGATACGATGACCGGCACGGGCGCACCCTATGGTGTGGCCTTCGACCTGGTGGACCAGACAGGCAAGCCCATCACCCAGGCGGCCTTTCGCCAGAAACCCACCGCAGTGTTTTTCGGCTTTACCCATTGCCCGGAAGTCTGCCCCACGACCCTGTTTGAACTGGACGGTTGGCTGCGCCAGGTAGACCCTGACGGCACCCGCTTGAATGCCTATTTTGTCACGGTTGATCCGGAGCGCGATAGCACCGAGATACTTGGCCAATACATATCCAATGTCTCCGACAGGATTATCGGCATCACCGGCGATCCGGCGAAAATCAGGGCCATGGCAAAAGGCTACAATATCTATTTCAAAAAGGTTCCGACCGATAATGACGATCCCGGTGGGGACTATGTCATGGACCACACGGCCTCCGTATTCCTTCTGGCCGACGGTGGACAGTTCAAGGGCACCATTTCCTATGGTGAGGACAGTGACGTGGCGGCCAAAAAACTGCAGAACCTGCTCAAGGATTGAACTGCGAAATCGCCTGCCTTGCCGCGGTTTTACCGTGAATTCATACGCAAGATCACGTATGAGCACTCGCTTGGCCCTGTAGAACCGGTCAATGGCGCTGTTTCAAAGCCTGTTCCAATTGCTGTCTGTGTGTTCTAAAACACATCTCAATTGTATCCACACTCAGCGTCACGGCCGGAAAACAGACCATGCATGAACTTGCACTCAAGATCGCCCTGATCTGCTCCGCGGGCATATTGGCGCAATGGCTGGCGTGGCGATTCAAGTTACCGGCCATCGTTCTGTTGCTGGCCGCAGGTTTCATAGCAGGCCCGGCCACCGGTTTTCTTGATCCTGAAGTGGATTTTGGTGAGATATATCGACCGCTCATATCGCTTGCAGTAGCCGTCATCCTTTTCGAAGGGGGGCTGACACTCAACTTCAAGGAAATCAGCGGAACGTCAAAAGCGGTGCGGCGCATCATTCTTTTTGGCGGCCCTCTGGTCTGGTTGATGAGCGCACTGTCTGCCCACTATGTCGGCGGACTGTCCTGGACAACCTCCTCTATTCTGGGCGCCATACTCGTCGTCACCGGTCCAACCGTCATCATGCCCTTGCTCAGACAGGCGCAGCTTTCTTCCCGGCCGGCCACAATGCTGCGCTGGGAAGCCATCATCAATGATCCGATTGGTGCAATGTTTGCCGTTCTGACCTTCGAGACCATCCTCATCATGCATGGTGATCATGCGGTCAGCGATCTGATTGTTACCATACCGCTGGCCCTCGTGCTGGCTGTCGGCGGAGGATGGGCGGTTGCCAGGTTCATCCAATGGCTTTTCATTCGCGGGCTGGTTGCCGAATTTCTGAAAGTGCCAGTGCTTCTGTCCTCCGTATTGCTGGCCTATGCGGCCACCAATATGGTTCTGGAGGAAGCCGGCCTCGTGACGGTTACCGTGATGGGTGTGGCGCTGGCCAATGCCCGCATGGCCAGCCTGAACGAAATTCGCCGTTTCAAGGAAACCATCACCATCCTGCTGGTGTCCAGCGTCTTCATTCTGCTGACTGCTTCCCTGAGCATGGACCAGATCAAATCGATCGACTGGCGTGCTTTGGCTTTTGTTGCCAGCCTGCTGTTTGTCATTCGGCCGCTTGCCATATTCCTGGCAACGATCGGAGCCGGAGCAACCTGGCAGGAGCGGCTGCTGACCGGTTGGATCGCGCCGCGCGGCATCGTCGCCGTGGCGGTAACGGGTCTGTTTGGCGCAACGCTGGTCGATTTGGGTGATGCGGACGGGACCAAAATGGTTGCCGTCACCTTTGCCGTGGTCGTGGCAACCATCGTATTGCATGGCTTCTCTCTGGGCCCGATCGCCCGCCTGCTCAATCTGAAATCCGCCAACAAGCCAGGCATATTGATTGTCGGCGGATCACGTTGGGCAACCGCATTGGCCCGCAAAGTTCCCGAACTGGATATTCCAATCATGGTCGCGGATAAAAACTGGAACCGCATTTCCGATGCCCGGCTGGCCAATATCCCGGTTCATTATGGCGAGGTGCTTTCCGAAGAAGCCCATCACGCCATCGACTTCAATCGTTTTTCCTATCTGATCGCGGCCAGCGACAACGACGCTTACAACGCGCTTGTCTGCACGGATTTCGGCCCGGACTTCGGCCGCTCCCATGTCTTCCAGATCTCACCGGATGAAACAAAAGCCGACCGTCACACGATGCATTTCACCCTTGGTGGCAGGCCGCTGACAAAGAGCGGCGTGTCCTATTGGCAATTGCAGGCCTGGGAGTCGACCGGCTGGACATTCCAGGTCACCACCCTGACAGCGGATTTCGGCTATGAGGCCTATTTGCAAAGCCGCCGGGAAGACACAATCATCCTTCTATGGGTCAAACCATCGGGAAGGCTTGTCTTTGCCTCCACCGCAAATTCCGATCCTTCCGCCGATGACCGGATTTTATCTTACGCACCGCAAGTATTGGATGTGCCTGAAAAGGCTCAGTCCAACTCCTCTACAGAAAGCACCTGAGTGAAACAGATTAGACTCTACGTCACCGCCAGCCAGGCGGAATGCGAACTGGCGCTGGATCTTCTCGGTCTGGCTTTCGAGGATGATGGTTATCCCGTGGCAACCATGGAAATCGACGAGAACCAGGATATCTGGGAAGTGTCCGTCTATGTGCCCGTCGATGAACAGGCCGCCATGACTGCTGCGATGACAGATTGCCTGGCAGGCGCCCTGCCCGATGCGCAGATAGAAATTGAAATATTGCCTGATGTCGATTGGGTCACCCTGTCTCTGCAGGGGCTCAAGCCGGTGCGTGCCGGGCGTTTTCTTGTCCATGGGTCCCATGACCGCGATCAGGTGCGGCCCAATGACCTGTCGATCGAGATCGAAGCCGGCCGCGCCTTCGGTACCGGACATCATGGAACGACGGCCGGCTGCCTGGAAATGATCGATCAGGTCGTCAGGCGCAGACCCTATCGCCGGGTTCTTGATCTTGGAACCGGCAGTGGCGTGCTGGCAATCGGTGTCGCTCAACTCACACAGGCCACCATTCTGGCTACCGATATCGACCCGGTCGCCATTGAAGTGGCCCGTGACAATGCGCGCCTCAACCATTGTGCATCGCGCATTGTGTTCAGGACCGCCCCTGGGTTCCACTCGGAACTTTTCGCACGACGCGGCCCCTTTGACCTCATCGTTGCAAATATTCTGGCAAAACCCTTGATGAAGATGGCGCCTGCAATGAGCCGCAATCTGGCGAACGGTGGACAGGTCATCCTGTCTGGCATTCTCGCCAGTCAGCGCATGAAGGTTCTTGCAGCCTTCAACACACAGGGCCTGTATCATCGTCAGACTTTCTGGCGAAATGGCTGGGTGACTTTGAACCTGTCGCGGTAAAGTGGATCAGGAAGACAAAAAAGGGCAACCCCGCGAAGGGTTGCCCTGATAATGTCTGTTCAACAGATAGGTCGATCAGAATGGATAGGCGGACTGGCCAGCGCGCTTGAGGTCTTCACGGTTGTGGCCGAGGGACTTCAGAGTCTCGTCATCCAACGACAGCAATACATTGCCGACGTAACGACGAGCCTGCAATTCACGGGCGGCTGTGATGCGCTCAAACGCGTTACGGAAAAACGACTTGGACATTGAAATCATCCTTTTGAATTATTGATTTCCAGGTACTTGCTGAATCTATATATAGACGATGCATGCATGGTCAGTTAGGTGGTTTGACGCAGGGTAGCCCTGCAAATGCTGCATATGCGAAATAACTTATTGCAGCGCAAAATACCCGACCAATACATAGCAGTCACAGCACACAAGGGCTCTTTCATGTTTCAGACTTTCGACGTTACAGCGTCGCCGGATACCGGCAGGGCGCGGGTGCAACAACTGCGATCCAGCTTTGAGACACTTGGCATCGATTGCCTTTTGGTGCCGCGCTCCGACCGATTTCAGGGCGAATATGTGCCTGAAAGTGAAGCCCGTCTGGCATGGTTGACCGGCTTTACCGGTTCTGCCGGCGCAGCTGTGATCATGCAGGATACGGCCCATGTATTTGTCGATGGTCGCTATACGACACAGGTTCGCCAGCAGATCGATCTGGAGGTGTTTACACCGCAGGATCTCGTCACGAACCCACCCGCCAAATGGTTGCTTGAAAATGCAAGGACCGGCCTGCGGATCGGCATTGACCCCTGGCTTCACACATTGGCCGATGTGCGCCGGTTGGAAAAAACGGCCGAACAAATCGGTGCAAAGATCATCAAATTGAACGCCAATCCGATTGATGCAATCTGGACGGACCGTCCGGCAGAACCGCTCGGCCCCGTATCCATCCAGCCTTTGCAATTTGCCGGGCGCCTTTCACGCGACAAACTGGCCGACATTCAGGACATGATCGGCAAGGCTGGAGCCGGTGCCTGCGTGATAAGCGACCCCTCATCCATTGCCTGGCTCTTCAACATCCGGGGCAGCGATGTCGCCCATACACCCCTCGCCCTGGCCTTTGCGATCATTACACCGACCGGAATCAACGCGCTTTTCATCGACCGCCGCAAGCTCGACCGTGAAACCGCAGCCTATCTCACACAGATGGCCGGCCTGTTCGAACCGGCAGAACTTGAAGCAAGACTGGCGGATATGGGCGAAAAGGGCACGGCGGTCATGGTGGATCCTGACCTTGTGGCCAGCCGCATAGCCGATCTTGTCACCGCCAATGGTGGCCGCCTGATCGAAAAAGCCGACCCTGCCCGCCTGCCCCGTGCGCAAAAAAACGCTGCCGAGCTTGCAGGCAGCCGCGCCGCACATCTTCGCGACGGTGCCGCGATGGTGGCATTTCTGGCCTGGTTCGATGCCCAGTCTGCGGGCACCATTGACGAAATCACCGCCGTTCGCACCCTGGAAAAATGCCGCCGGGTGACAGGTGAACGCCTGCAAATGCCGCTCAGGGAAATTTCCTTTGATACCATCTCCGGCTCCGGTCCCAATGGCGCCATCATTCACTACCGGGTAACGACGCAAACCAATCGGACCATGAAACCCGGCGAACTCTATCTGGTCGATTCAGGCGCGCAATTCCAGGATGGCACAACCGATATTACCCGCACCATTGCAATCGGTGACGTCGGCGAAACAGAAAAGCGCTTTTTCACCTTGGTGCTCAAAGGCATGATCGCATTGTCACTGATGCGGTTTCCAGAGGCCACACGGGGAATGGATATCGATGCCATTGCCCGTGCCGCCCTTTGGAAGGCCGGAGCCGATTATGGCCATGGAACCGGCCATGGCGTCGGCTCCTATCTGTCTGTGCATGAAGGGCCGCAGAATATCTCGCGCCGCGGTGTCCAGGAGCTCAAACCCGGAATGATTCTGTCCAACGAGCCGGGCTATTATCGCGAAGGCGCCTTTGGCATTCGCATTGAAAACCTGATCATCGTTGAGGAGGCCGGCGAGATCGAGGGCGGCGACAAGCCAATGCTGGGTTTTGAAACCCTGACACTATGCCCCATCGACCGGCGGCTTGTCGTGCCTGCACTGCTCGGCGGCGACGAACTGGATTGGCTTAATGCCTATCACGCGCGTGTCCTGGAGGCCGTGTCGCCCCTGCTGGAAACACAGGAACAAATGGACTGGCTCATCAAGGCGACGGCACCGATCGAGGCAGCCTGAAAAATCGGTTAGCCGAGCAGCGCCCTGAGCGTGATAATCGATGCAGCACCGACCAGCAGAACCCCTGCCATGCTGAAACGCAAGGCGGCTACCGCTGCGATGGCAAGGGTCAAGGCCTCTGCCCACCCCTGAGAAACGATTGCCGGTGCAACCAGTGTCGAAAGGACAGCGGCCGGCACAGCGTCAAGCGCAGCCGTCACCCGGCGTGGTATGCGTTGAAACCGTGACAAGACCAGATGCCCACCGACACGCGTTGCGTATGTGGCCAGAGCGCCGGCGAGGATGATCCACACCACGTTTGAACCCTCGTCAAACATTTTCACCGCCCTCCACTTCCGTCTCAGTCATCGGCTGCTGCCCGTCACCGGCAATGATCGTTGCAACGGCAATGCCGAACAAGGCGCCGACACTGACATGCCATGGGGAGCCGATGGTGTAATAGGCGGTGATCGAGGCCACACCGCTGGCAATCACCACAGGAAACCAGTTCCTGCGCCGCCTGAAGCCCATGACAAGGGCGAGAAAATAGATGGGCAGGAGAAAATCCATTCCCAGCGCATGGGGATCCTCAATGAGATTTCCAAAAAGCGCACCAATCGCTGTCTCGCATATCCAGGAAAAATAGAACGGCAGCGCCATGCCCATATACCAGGCAAAGCTGATGGTCTTGCCCTGCTCGGAACGCCTCTCGGCTTCGGCAAATTGCGGATCAACCAGAAAGAAGAATGCCAACGTCTTTTGCACAAATGTAAATCCGGCAATCTTCGGGCCGATGGTCGCCGAATAGAGGATATGCCGGAAGTTGACGGCGAAGATGGAAAGCACAATCAGCCAGGGCGCCGTATGTGTTCCAAACAGATCAAGCCCCACCATCTGGCTGGCTCCGGCATAGATCGTGACGCTCATCAGCACGGCTTCGGAAACGCTCATTCCGTTATCGACAGCCAAAGCTCCGAACAACAGGCCAAACGGCGCAGCGCCAATCACCACCGTCAGTGAATCGCGCATCCCCTGGCGTATCTGCGCATTTCTATCAGAGAACATAGAGACCCCGCTCCAGCATAATCATTCGTCATGGTCGCTCGGCTGGAGGTTGTGATCTAGGTCAGTATTCCTGACCTGTCACGCGAATAAATGTGATCGTTTGTTCAACAAAAATGAACAATGCGCATTGTCTTCCCATCGGGCGATCACAAATTGCCTGTTCAACTGCCAATACGTGTAAACCATTCGTCCTCATCGATGACCTCAACGCCGAGGTCTATGGCCTTTTGTCGCTTGGAGCCGGCACCCGGTCCGGCGACGACAAGATCGGTTTTTTTGGAGACCGAACCAGCCGTCTTGGCGCCAAGCCGCTCGGCCATTGCCTTGGCCTCATCGCGGGACATGCGCTCCAGTGACCCGGTAAAAACGATGGTTTTTCCGGCAAAGGCCGAATCGGCAGCAACCTGCTCGGCATCTTTGGGATGCACATGGACCAGCAGTTCTTCAACAATCGCCGCATTGTGCGGTTCGCCGAAAAACTCCACCAGAGCGTGCGCCACGGTCGGCCCGATGCCATCAATATTGACAAGATCGCTCCAGGCGTCACCTTCTCCATTGCGGGCGGCCTTCATAGCATCCACAAACCCCCGCGCCGAATGGTAGACCCGGGCCAGAATTTTGGCGTTGCCCTCGCCGACATGGCGGATACCGAGAGCAAAAATGAACCGATGCAGATCAATGACCTTGCTGGCCTCGATTGCTTCGAACAATTTGGCAGCGCTCTGCTCGCCCCAACCGTCACGATTTTTCAGCTTTTGCAGTTCTGATGCGTCATCGCGTTGTTGCAGGGTAAAGATCTCGGCCGGGTTCTTGACCAGGCCGGCATGGTAGAAGGCCTCTGCCTGTTTGGCACCAAACCCGTCAATGTCAAAAGCATTGCGCGAGACGAAGTGCTTCAATTTCTCAACGGCCTGTGCCGGGCACACGAGCCCGTTCGTGCAGCGGCGAACCGAATCCATCCGGCCGGTTTTCTCGTTGATTTCGCGCGTTGCGGGGCTGCCGCAAACCGGGCAGGTCTGCGGAAACTGATAGGGCTTTCTGTCGGCTGGCCGTTTGGACAGATCCACATCCAGCACCTTGGGAATGACATCACCTGCCCGAAAGATCGTGACGGTATCGCCGATGCGCAGGTCACGTCCCTCACGGATCGGCTGGCCGTCGCTGCCGATGCCTGCAATATAGTCTTCATTGTGCAAGGTCGCATTGGAAACGACAACGCCACCAACCGTGACCGGCTCCAGCCGTGCAACCGGGCTGAGCGCACCGGTGCGCCCCACCTGTATCTCGATATCTTCAATCAGCGTCGTCGCCGTTTCCGCCGGAAATTTATGCGCAATGGCCCAGCGCGGGCTGCGAGAAACAAATCCCAGCCTTGCCTGAAGCGCCAGATCGTCAACCTTGTAGACGACCCCGTCGATGTCATAGGCAAGGCTTGCCCGCTCTGCCTCGATGCGCCGATATTGCTCAATCAGGCCCTCGACGGTTTCAAACCGCGCCATCAGCGGATTGATTTCAAAACCCCATTTTGCAAATTGCGCGACAACGCCCATCTGGGTCGTGGCCGGCAGTGCACTTGCATCACCCCATGCATAGGCAAAGAACCGCAGCGGGCGGCTGGCCGTGATCGAGGGGTCAAGCTGGCGCAGCGATCCGGCTGCCGTGTTGCGCGGATTGACATAGGTCTGTTTGCCTTCTGCCTCCTGTCGCCTGTTGAGCTCCAGAAAATCAGCCTTGGCCAGATAGACCTCACCGCGCACTTCGAACACGTCCGGCGCATCACCTTTCAGAGCCTTTGGGATATCGCGTATTGTACGCGCATTGGCGGTGACATTTTCCCCCACACTGCCATCGCCTCTCGTCGCGGCTGAAACAAGCCGGCCCTTTTCATAGCGCAATGCCAGCGATAGCCCGTCGATCTTCGGTTCAGCCGTGAAAGCCAGTGGCGCATCGGCAGGCATTTTCAGAAAACGACGCACCCGGTCAACAAACTCGATGACGTCCTCCTCGGAAAAAGCATTGTCCAGCGACAGCATCGCCACCCGGTGAGCAATTTTCTCGAACTTGTCCTGGACCGCGCCGCCAACATGTTCAGACGGCGAGTCGGCCCGCTTCAAGGCAGGAAACCGCGCTTCGATGGCACGGTTGCGGTTTTTCAGCGCGTCATAATCCGCATCGGAAATCACCGGCGCATCATCCGTGTGATAGTGCCGGTCATGCGTCAGGATTTCAGCCGCAAGCCGCGCCAGTTCCAGCCTGGCCTGCTGTTCGTCGAGTTCTTCAACCGGTATGGATTTGGCAGACATCATTGGTATCCGTGAATCAGGGTCTGTTTGTCTTCTACAGCGGATTATCCGCCGGGGGAATCAGCAAGACCGTTATCCTTTGCTTTAACGGATAACACCGTGCCGCAACAGGATCACAAATTCTCCGATAGCAGCCGCCCCGCAGCGGCCCTTGCCTCATCGGTGATGGACGCGCCGGCGAGCATTCTGGCGATCTCTTCCTGTCGGGCGTCCTGATCCATCAGGCTGACGCTGGTGGTCAGAGATTCGCCACCGTCCATGGCCTTGGCGATCAGCAGATGGGTGGAGGCCCGCGCGGCGACCTGCGGCGCATGGGTGACCGAGAGCACCTGGACATTGCCGGAAAGCCGCTTCAGCCGCTGACCGATGGCATCGGCGACAGCGCCACCCACACCGGTATCAATCTCATCAAAGACCAAAGTCGGCGCGGAACCACGGTCGGCCAGCGCAACTTTCAGCGCCAGAAGAAAACGCGACAATTCACCGCCCGAGGCAACCTTCAAAATGGGGCCGGCACGGGTCCCCGGATTGGTTCTGACGTGAAAGGCCACATGGTCAATGCCATCGGCACCGCCCTGCTCCACATTGCTTTCGACCTGCACGAGAAATTCCGCCCGTTCGAGCTTCAGTGCAGGCAATTCGGCCATCACCGCACCGGACAGCGCTTCTGCGGTCAAATGGCGCTGTTCGGACAAGGCCTGAGCGGCAGAGATGTAGCGGCTTTTCGCCTCTGCAACCACCTCGTCAAGCTCCGCCATCTTTTCCTCGCCGGCATCAAGCTCAGCCAGTTCAGCCACCATGCGCGCGGCAAGCGCAGGCAATTCAGACACCGGAACGGAATATTTGCGTGCAGCGGCACGCAACGCAAACAACCGCTCTTCACAGCTCTCGAGTTCGCGCGGATCAAATTCAGCGTTGCGTATGGCCGCTTCCGTTGCCATTTGCGCATCTGACAACAGGTTGACCGCGCCATCCATGGCCACAATGATATCGTCCAGCAAACCGGGCACTTCTGCCGTCTTGCGTTCCAGTTTGCGCAACAGCGAACTGAGAATGGGAACCGGAGATGCATGGCCAGACAGAATATCGTTGGCCTCATTGACGTCTGCGGCAATCTTTTCCGCTTTCATCATGCGCGCGCGCTGTTCGGCAAGTTCGTCTTCCTCGCCATCAATCGGCGTCAGGATTTCGAGTTCCTCGACACTGGCGCGCAAATAGTCGGCTTCACGGGCAGCTTCCTCCACCCTGGCGCGATGTTCGGCAGCGCGTTTGGCGGATTTGCGCCAATGGGCATAAAGCCTGCCGACATCTGCAGCAATGGATTGCAGGGAGCCAAAGGCATCCAGCAGGTTGCGATGGGCATCCGGTTCGACAAGGGCGCGATCATCATGCTGACCGTGGATTTCCACCAGCAATTGCCCCGCCTGGCGCATCAGGGACACGCTGGCGGGTTGATCGTTGATAAACACACGGGTACGACCGTCGGCGTTTTGCGTGCGCCGAAATATCAGGTCGCCATCATCATCGAGACCGTTTTCGCGCAAGAGAAGACGCGCCGGGTGATCCATAGGCACATCAAACACCGCAGTCACCTGACCGCCTTTGGCGCCCTGTCGGACCAAACTGCCATCGCCGCGCGCACCCAGCGCCAGAGACAGGCTGTCCAGCAGAATGGATTTTCCCGCACCGGTCTCGCCGGTGAGAACAGACAGCCCCCTCTCAAACCCGAGATCAAGGCGTTCGATCAGAACGATATCCCGGATCGACAGGTGTGCAAGCATGGGGTTCCCGTATCAGCTATCCGCGCCGAGCAGACGTTTTCCCGCACGCGCAATCCATGACCCTCGGTTTTCGCGAGGCTGAAGGCCTTCTTTCTGCAGCAGCTTGTAAGCGTCAGCATACCATTGGCTGTCTGGATAATTGTGACCCAGAACCGCGGCAACAGCCTGTGCATCGGTCGTCAGACCCATGGCAAAATAGACTTCAACCAGACGCGACAGGGCTTCTTCCACTTGCCGCGTATTGGGATAGGTTTCGACCACACCGCGGAAGCGATTGAGAGCTGCCGCATATTCCTTGCGCTCCTGGTAATAGCGGCCAATCTGCATTTCCTGACCGGCCAGCTGGTCGCGAGCAAAACGTATCTTGATTTCGGAATCGGTCACATATTCAGAATCGGGATAACGCTGCAGAATTTCCTGGAAGGCGGCAATCGCACTGCGCGCCGTCTTCTGGTCGCGCGTCACCTGAGGTATCTGCTTGTAATAGGAAAGACCGACCAGATAATAGGCGTAAGCCGTATCTTCTGAATTGGGATAGAGGCTGATGTAGCGCCGGGCCGTGTTGATTGAATCCGAGTAGCGACCCATCCGGTAGTTGGCGAATGAATTCAGCACCATGGATTTGCGGGCGAACTCTGAATAAGGATGCTGTTTGTCAATCGCATTGAATTTTTGCGATGCCTCGGAAAACTTCCCCGACTTCAAATTGGCAAGGGCCTGATTGTAAAGCACATCAGCCGGTTCAATCTCGACATTCAATGCCGTGATATCGATATCCTTGTCACCCATGCATCCGCCGAGCACAGACGTACTGACAAGAAGGACCGCCAAAACCAGACCACGTACAACTTTGTTCAACGGAACCAGCCCCCAATTCAACATATTGGTACATACCTCAAATACTGTCCGCCGGGACACCTGTCGTGAATCACGACCACCTGACGGAAATACCACAAAATTACATCCATGCAGGTATTTCAAACGAAATCTGAAATTCCCCACACACGCATATACATTCCTGCCGGACAGTCATAGCCACGAACCCCTATGGGCCGCAACGTCTTGCGTATTCTTTGGTACATTTTTATGGCAACAACAAGTGCAAAGGCACCTGATAATGTGACCGGATTGGAGCCGGAACGACCAAATGGATTGTTGCAGACAATTTGCTTTGGGCTCCTGAAATGAAAAAGGCCACGCTGGTTGTGCCAGCGAGGCCATCACGGATTTGCAGTCAAAACGATCCTGTCACATCCAGGGAGAATACATGGGACTGCTGACTGCAACCAGATCGCCACCACGGCTCAAGCTGATGGGCTGTTGCAAAGGCCGTGTCGTCTCGACGACCTCATAGGCGCTGGCATCATTGAGCAAGGCCTTCAAGGCCAGCGAATTGAGTTTGTGTCCACCACGGTAGGACCGGTAACAACCGATGAATTTTGTGCCGGCAAGGGCAAGATCGCCAACGGCATCAAGTGTCTTGTGTCTTACGAATTCATTCTTGAAGCGCAGACCTTCCGGGTTGATGACGGTATTGTCGTCACTGATGACGACCGAATTTTCCAGTGAAGACCCCAGTGCATGGCCCGACGCCCACAGAAACTCCACGTCACGCATGAAGCCGAAGGTGCGCGCCCGGGCAAGCTCATTGCGGAATGTCTTCGGGTTGATGTCGCCCTTCCAGGACTGACGCCCGATCAACGAACATTCGAAATCGATATCGATTTCAAACCGGGTTCCCTCATAGGGCACAAACTCGGCCCAGGAACCACCGGCTTCGACGCGGACCGGTTTGACCACCCGCAGGTAACGCCGTTTGGTGCTCAGAATATCCACTTCTGCGCGGTCCAGCGCATCCAGGAAAACAATCGAGCTGCCATCCATGATCGGCGCTTCAGCGCGATCAATGTCAACGATGATATTGTCGATTTCCATGGCGTAGAATGCCGCCATCAGATGTTCGACGGTTGCGACACTGGCCCCTTCTGCATCCCCAAGGACGGTACAAAGGTCAGTCGCTGAAACCTGCGAAGCAACGGCTCTGAGCCGGTGCACTTCACCATTTTCCATGGTACGCTGAAAGACGATGCCGGTATCGGCCTCGGCAGGACGGAATGTAATGGATACTTTGATACCGCTATGAACCCCAACGCCTGAAAGAGACGTTTCATTCACAATCGTCGTTTGATAGCCAAAACAGTCAATACTCATAAAATCAAGCCTGATACCTACAGTCGGCAAAATCGAACATTTCTGAAAATTGTTTGCAGCTAAAAACCACTCAAATTTTAAGTATGTTCAGATAACGCCATGTCCCAATAATTTCCCCTACGGGCAAACGATACGTGTCGCATCGGGACAATCCAAATCACGGTTCTTTACGAAATGTTACCGTTGGATTTTTATATGATATCAATATGTTAAGCTATGATCACAGGACATAACAAACAGTTAATATTACACAATGATTCGCGCTTTTGAAAAAAATCGGGGCGATTCCACAAGAACCGCCCCGAAAAACCCACAATTTGAGTCGTCAATTTTTCCTTTACATCGCCTGCCGGCGAAGGAAAGCCGGAATTTCCAGCTGATCATCTTCACTTTGCGCTTTCGGCTGCGCCCGGACCTGGTCTTCGGGACCTGATCTGCGCGGTGCATACATGCTGGCTTCAGCCGACAATGGACGCCGTTCAGTTGCAGGTGCAGCAGGTGCTCTTGGCGCGGCTGCAACACCGTCTTCATCGCCGTGACGGCCAAGGCTGTTGGAAATACGTTTCAACAGCCCCATTGGTCCGCGTTCATCATGTACATCGGACTGTCCTGCGGGACGCATCTGACGCGCTGCTTCCGCCTGTACAACCGGAGGGAAATCCTCGATGCGGGGCATCCGGACATTTTGAGCCTGCGGCTGCACCTGCGGTGCTTCCTGTGCGACGACCTGCGGTGCAGGGGCTGGTGGCGCAGCATGGATTGGTGCTGCCGGCTGCGGCGTGGCGCGGCTTGGAGCCGCAACCCTTGGCTGTTCGGTCTGCGCAAACAATTTGCTGTGCGGCGTAAAGTCTTCAACCTCGCGGTCGCTGATATTTGGTACAGCGATGCTCAGTTCCTGCTCAAGTTCAGCCTCGGCAAGCCTGATCGTGTCTTCCACCGGATCGGCAATCGGCGCAGCAACAGCTGCCGGTTGCTCGACGGGCTTGTTGACAGGACGCGGCTGCGCAGGTGTCCGCTGAACGAATTCCGCACCAGCCTGACGGTCAATGCCGGTGGCCACAACGGAAACCCGGATAATGCCTTCCAGATCTTCATCAAAGGTTGCACCCAGGATGATGTTCGCTTCTGAATCGACTTCTTCGCGTATACGGGTCGCAGCTTCATCCACTTCAAACAGCGTCATGTCGCGGCCGCCGGTGATCGAAATCAGCAGTCCCTGTGCACCCTTCATGGATGTTTCATCCAGCAGCGGGTTGGAGATTGCAGCTTCTGCTGCAGCCATTGCCCGCGCTTCGCCGGAAGCCTCTCCCGTGCCCATCATGGCTCTGCCCATTTCGCGCATAACAGAGCGAACATCAGCAAAATCAAGATTGATGAGGCCTTCCTTGACCATCAGGTCCGTGATGCAGGCAACACCTGAATAGAGCACCTGGTCGGCCATGCCGAAGGCATCGGCAAAGGTTGTCTTGTCATTGGCAATGCGAAACAGGTTCTGGTTGGGAATGACGATCAGCGTGTCAACACAGCTCTGCAGTTCCAGGATACCTTCTTCGGCAATGCGCATGCGGCGCTGGCCTTCGAAATGGAACGGCTTGGTAACAACACCAACGGTCAGGATACCACGGTCACGTGCGGCCTGGGCAACGACGGGCGCAGCCCCGGTTCCCGTTCCACCGCCCATGCCGGCAGTCACGAAACACATATGCGTGCTGTTGAGGTGATCATTGATCTCGTCGATGCACTCGCGTGCCGCCGCGCAGCCGACTTCCGGCTGCGAGCCGGCGCCCAGACCTTCGGTAACCGCGACACCCATCTGGATGACCCGATCGGCCTTGGTCATGGTCAGCGCCTGAGCATCGGTATTGGCGACAACGAAGTCGACACCCTGGAGCCCAGCATTGATCATGTTGTTTACGGCATTGCCGCCGCCGCCGCCGACACCGAATACGGTGATCCTTGGCTTGAGTTCGGTAATGTCCGGCTTCTGCAGATTGATAGTCATGGCACCTTGTTCCCTTTTCAACTCGTGGCCGTTCTGTCCTGTGTGGGCAGTCCGGATCCTAAAAACTTTCTTTCAACCATTGTCCGACGCGGGAAAAACGGCCACCACCGTCTGCAACCCTGTATCGCGCTGCCCGCTCGCCGCTCCGGCTCTCCAATGAAGCGATCTGCGGGTAGATCATCAGCCCGACCGCAGTCGAGAAAGCCGGCCCCTTGGCCGCTGCCGGCAACCCGGCAATGCCGAGTGGACGACCTATGCGGACATTACGGGCAAGTATGCGCCTGGCTGAATCCGTTATGCCGGTCAGTTGGCTTGCGCCTCCGGTCAAAACGATGCGTCGTCCCACCAGCGGTGCGTAGCCCGAGCTTTGCAAGCGGTCGCGGATCATCTCCAGCGTCTCCTCTATGCGCGCTCTGACAATGCGGCCCACGAGGGCCTTTGGCATCTGCATTGGCAGGTCTTGTTCGCTGTCCCCGATAGGAGGAACAGAAATCGTGTCATGATCATTGCCGGTCATCGGCAGGGCCGAGCCGTGAACGACCTTCAGCCGTTCGGCATCTTCAAGCCGTGTCGACAGGCCACGGGCCAGATCCATCGTCACATGATGGCCACCCAGCGCGATGGCATCGGCATGCACCATACGGCCTTCGGCAAAGACGGAAATTGTTGTCGTGCCGCCACCCATGTCGATACAGGCGCAGCCGATTTCGGCCTCGTCATCGACCAGGGCAGCCAGTCCGCTGGCATAGGGTGTCGCCACCATCGCCTCGACGGTCAGATGCGCCCGGTTGATGCACAATTCGAGATTGCGCAGCGGCGCCTGTTCGGCCGTCAGCACATGCATGTCGACGCCCAGATGATCGCCATACATGCCAAGTGGATCACGGATCGAGCGTTCACCATCAAGGCTGTAGCCGGTTGGCAGCGAGTGCAGCACCGCCCGGTCGGAGGTGACGATCTGTCCGGCAGCTGCGGCAAGCACCTTGCGCAGGTCTGACGATTCGACCTCGTGACCGCCCAGATTGATCGCAGCGGAATAAAGATCGCTCTTGATGCGTCCGGCGGAGACATTGACGATCAGCGATTCAACCGTCAGGTTCGCCCGCTTTTCGGCGGTATGAACCGCCATGCGCACACAGTTTTCAACCGCTTCCAGATCGGCAATGACACCGGCCTTGACGCCATGCGACTTGTGATGGCCAACGCCGATGATCTGAACATCATGGGTGCGCCCCGGCAGCAGCCGCGTTTCTTCACGCGGCACCAGCCTGCCGATCAGGCAGACCACTTTTGTCGAACCGATATCCAGAACGGTCACAACATTGGAGCGTTTTGGCGGCAGCGGCCTGAGATGTGGCACCGTAAAGGAAGAGGACCGGAAAACGCTCATGAATTGCGCTCCTGACTCTTCAGCATGGTTTCGCGTTCCTTGAGCGCAGCGGCACGGCGCAGGACTGCCTCATCCGACAGACCAACGGTCACCCGGTCGCTCAAACGCAGGTCGACAGAAACAATGTCGCGCTCCAGCAGATCCTGCTGGTCATCGTATTTGCGCAGCTTGGCGATGGCGGCCTGCATATTGTGCTCCGGCAGACGCACGGTCACACCATTGTCCAGCCTGACATCCCAGCGCCGGTCGGCCACTCTTATATAGGCCTTGATGCGCGACCGAAGCTGCGGCCAGCTGTCGATAGCCGCAAGAAGCGTCTCGGCATGGGTGTCGGCGCCAAAGCCGACGAACAGCGGCAGATGGTTGAATTTGTCATTGGTAAGCGGCGAGATCACTGCGCCATTCTTCTCGATCAGCGAAAGTGCCTGTCCGTGCTGCCAGATGCCGAAGGCCTGTCGTTCCGTCAGCCTGACATCGATGACATCGGGATAGACCTTGCGCACATCGGCACTGGCCACCCATGGCAGCGCCATGATCATACGACGCACATCATCCACATCCATGGTGATGAGCGACGTATGACCATCCAGACCAAGCTGCTGAACAATGGAGATCGGGGAGGTTTCGACATTGCCTGCAACATCGATCCGGTCAATGGCAAAACCGACCATCGAGGTTGCGTCCTCGGTCAGCGCCCGCAAATGTCCGCCCTGAACAACACCATAAAGCCCGGTCAGGCCGAAAAGGCCGGCGACGGCAAAGGCGCCGAGATGACGCGGCAGAGCAACTCGGCCTTCCATCAGGGCATTCAAAAACAGCGCCGGGCGGCGCAGAACGCGCGGCAATACGGCAACAAAATCCGCCGAACCGCTGCTGAAGCGATCCTCGGCAGTTCGTTTTTTGCCTACCAGCGTGTTCTTCAACGCGTACAAGAAGCGTCCTCCACCATCCAGGTTAACAGTTCGCCGAAACCATATCCGGCGTGTTCTGCAAGTTCGGGCACCAGCGAGGTCGGGGTCATGCCGGGCTGCGTATTGACCTCCAACCAGACCAGTTCACCATCTTCGGAAAATCGGTCGTCGTAACGGAAGTCAGAACGGCTGATGCCTCGACACCCGAGAGCCTGGTGCGCCATCAGGGACACCTTCTGTATTTTTTGGTAAATATTTGGTAAAATTTTTGCCGGACAGGCGTGATTTGATCCACCTTTAATATATTTTGAATCAAAATCGTAGAAACTGTGACCAATTGGCATGATTTCGATGACACCAAGCGCCTGATCGCCCATCACGGCACAGGTCAACTCCCGTCCGTAAACGAATCGCTCCACCATCACCCGCTCCCCGTGCGTCCAGTCGCCGGAGCCCAGAATCTGCGGTGGGTGCGCCTGCCCTTCCTGAACAATCACCACACCAAGGCTTGAGCCTTCATTCACGGGCTTGACCACATAGGGCGGTTTCATCGGGTGCTCCTGGCCAATATCGCCGCGATTCATCACCCGTTCTTCGGCGACCTTGATGCCGACAGCCGCCGCAATGCGTTTGGCCTGCTGCTTGTCCATGGCGATGGCCGAGGCCGTGACGCCGGAATGCGTATAGGGAATTTCGAGATACTCCAGAATCCCCTGGATCCGGCCATCCTCACCATAGGGTCCGTGCAGCGCATTGAAGGCCACATCCGGTTTGAGCTTTGCTAGCACCTCGGAGACATGGTGGTCGACATCCACCCGGGTGACACGATAGCCGACGGCTTCCAGCGCATCAGCGCAGGCATTGCCCGAAGACAGACTGACAGGCCGCTCTGCCGAAAACCCACCCATCAAGACCGCTACATGTTTTTTGTCCACGCCAATTCCTTTCCCGTGCCGCGTCCCGGCAACAGATTGAGCTCGAGTCCTCTCGCAATCGTACGAGCTGATTCGACTCAAAATACGGAAACACTAACCCAGTAGAATCAGAGAGTTGCAGCCACTGCAACCGTTTTTGGTGAGAAATTGGGATTTTGGGCGATGCGCTGGAGTGACGGGAAAGCGATTGACGGAGAAACGGCAACGATGGATACGGACTCTCTTTTCAGTAAAATTGCGTTGCCTTCCTGCACAAAATCGTAAAAACCCGGTAAAGCGTGTCGCCTTGAGATCCAGCGGGAGGCGAGACGGGATTCGAGACGCGCGTGTCCGTCGGGAGAGCCTCCCGAAACGGTCAGATCGGTCTTGATCATCAATTTTTGGTATAAAATAAATTACTTGCAACTGCTTGCCTATCAACCACTAACAATCCTATTGGTTAGATAGCGCGTGAAGCGGCTATTCTGCTCACGCCTTTTTTTGAACAATTGTTCTCATTGGAATACTTGTTCTTAATAGAACTGCTCTTAAAGTGCGTCATGACATTTCAAGATGCCAAGCCGGGACCACCCATGGCAAATCCAAAGAAGCAGTCCGCTATGGCACACACATCTCAGTATTCAACACGCATGGTCGTGGCCTATAAGTATGGATCATTGGTAATTGCCGGCATCGGTCTCGTTTGGGCTGTGGTCTTCGCCGCGATGGGCTCGTGGTGGATGGCGGCAATAGAAGCCGCCGCCTTCGCCATTGGAATCGCAATTCATCTGCTCATTCTGAGCAATCATCTTACTTTCGGAATTTTGGCAGGTCAGGCCGCCTTGATGGTGATTATCATCTTCGTAGGGCTGTCTCTGGATGTTCCGACTGCTGAGGCACCACGGGTAAGTCATATTTATCTGCTGGCTCTGGCTGCAATGGGCTATATCAATTATCAGCGGGAAAAGTCGCGCACCCAATTGGCATTGATCGGCTTGTGCCTGCTGTCTTTCATCGCACTCGCCAGCACGCCTTTGGCAACCCAGTTCATGGTGCCGATGCCCGATATGGTGCGGAGCATTGGATCCTGGGCCAATACAATTATGGCCACCACCATACTTGTCTTTTGCATCCACGCAATGCAGGCCGAGTTTGTGCGCCAGGACACATTGAGCCACGATCTCGTGGCCGCCTTGTGGAACGATGAGTTTGACCTCGTCTATCAGCCACAGGTCGATCTGTCCCAAACCACAATCGGCGCCGAAGCACTGCTGCGCTGGAACAGCCCGAAACGGGGTGTTGTCTCCCCGGTCGAGTTCATTCCGCAAGCGGAAAAACTTGGCCTGATGGTCGCCATCGGTGGCTGGGTGCTCGAAAAGGGCTGTTTCACCTTGGCCGAATGGGGCAAGCATCCCGATTTGCGACACATGTCCCTGTCGATCAATGTCAGCGCCAGCCAGCTTATGCACGATGACTTCGAGGAATTGGTGCGTGAGACTTTGGACAAAACCGGCGCTGACCCACAACGGCTGATCCTCGAATTGACTGAAAGCATGTTGGTGACCGACATGGATCTAGTCATCGCCAAACTCGATAGACTGCACAAACTGGGCATCACCAACGCGCTCGATGATTTTGGCACCGGCTTCTCCTCTCTTTCTTACCTGCGCCATTTACCCTTCCAGCAGATCAAGATCGACAAAAGCTTCGTGCAGGATTCAGTGAAGAGCGAACGTGGCGCTTCATTCGTCAAGAATGTTGTTCATATCGGTCATGATCTGGGTCACAACGTTCTGGCCGAAGGGGTCGAAACAAGGGAACAGCACACCTTGCTGGCGCTGGTTGGCAGCCTGCAGTTCCAGGGTTTCCTCTATGGCAGACCGATGGCACTTGCCGATTTTGAACGACGCATAGAAAACGAGGCAAAGAGCCCTGCCCCAAATCTGGTGCGCGCGGGCAGGTAAGCAGCCCGCCATTTGGTCAATCCTGAATTCCGGACATAGCTGCTGCGCGCTGCGTTTCGCGGCAAAACATTTGAGCATGACGACTGCGAAAGCGCGCCCGGAGAGCCGATTGCCAGAAGCCAAAGCGTGTCACTGACTGGTTCGACCTGCCCTTGCGCTGCCACCACCGAGACGTCACAGCATTTGATTTGATCCATCATTCGGTTTGCAGCCGGTGACGGCCAAGGGCTGCGGACGATGACCGACACCTTGAAGAGAGGGCGTATCCTCCGAGCAGAATTCCAAGCAGACATCATCGCTTTCGAGAATAGCCATCTCGATCAGATAACAAAGTATCGGCTTTTTCAAAATTTGTGCATGTTGATAGGCGGCATTAAGATGTTCTTTGATGGCGTCTTCATCATTCATGATCTGACCCTCGGATTGATGGACTGGCATTGATGGACTGGCATCCATGAAAACTATCCTCCGTGATTCCCCCGTGAATTTTGCACTTGCGGCAACTTGCGCTCAATCTTGAAGCGGCCTCCTCAGCGTGATGTGGCGCAATGCGCGCTATCAACGGAAACGGCGCAGGCATTGCCCGATACCAGACTGTCCCGCCGCTCCAGCGCCCACCCCATCAAGACCTGACATATTCTCGAGTAGGGGCCAATATCCGCACAACGCTGAACCGCATCAATCCCCCAGCATGCAGCCACTGGCTCTACGAAAGGCAATATGCTGCCCAACAGCTTTTTCAACGCATTCAGACACTTGCAAGCCGTTTTAACCAGACATGATAACCGGGATGACGATTTTCTTGCTTCCGCAAAGCGCGCTTCAATCAGAATTTGGCTTGGATTTAATGCGTTGGCAGGCCTCCGCTTTCAGCCCCTTCCAGCCCTTCACTGTCCTGGCTCGGATGATCACCTCAACCAAAATACTTGTATCTGCTTGCCTATCAACGACTAACAATCCCATTGGTTAGATCGCCTGTGAGGCAACTCTTCCGCTCATACCTTTTTATGAACAATTGTTCTCATTGGAATACTTGTTCTTAATAGAACTGCTCTTAAAGTGCGTCATGACATTTCAAGATGCCAAGCCGGGACCACCCATGGCAAATCCAAAGAAGCAGTCCGCTATGGCACACACATCTCAGTATTCAACACGCATGGTCGTGGCCTATAAGTATGGCTCCCTGGTGTTTGCTGGCATCGGTCTTGTTTGGGCTGTGGTCTTCGCCGTGATGGGCTGGTGGTGGATGGTGGCAATAGAAACTGCCGCTTTCGTCACCGCGATCGCAATTCATCTGCTGATTCTGCGCAATCATCTCACTTTCGGAATTTTGGCAGGTCAGGCCGCCTTGATGATGATTGTCATCTTCATTGGGCTGCTTCTGGATGTTCCGACTGCTGAGGCACCTCGGGTTAGTCATATTTATATGCTGGCTATTGCTGCAATGGGCTATCTTAACTACCAGCGGGAAAAGTCGCGCGCCCAATTGGCATTGATCGGCTTGTGCCTGATCGCTTTCGTCGCACTCGCCAGTGCGCCATTGGCAACCCCCTTCGCCGTTCAGATGACTGACATGGTGCGGAGCATTGGATCCTGGACCAACGCTATTATGGCCACCACCATACTTGTCTTTTGCATCCACGCGATGCAGGCCGAGTTTGTGCGCCAGGACACATTGAGCCACGATCTCGTGACCGCCTTGTGGAACGATGAGTTTGACCTCGTCTATCAGCCGCAGGTCGATCTGTCCCAGAGCACAATCGGCGCTGAAGCGCTGCTGCGCTGGAACAGCCCGAAACGGGGTGTTGTCTCCCCGGTCGAGTTCATTCCGCAAGCGGAAAAACTTGGCCTGATGGTCGCCATCGGTGGCTGGGTGCTCGAAAAGGGCTGTTTCACCTTGGCCGAATGGGGCAAGCATCCCGATTTGCGACACATGTCCCTGTCGATCAATGTCAGCGCCAGCCAGCTTATGCACGATGACTTCGAGGAATTGGTGCGTGAGACTTTGGACAAAACCGGCGCTGACCCACAACGGCTGATCCTCGAATTGACTGAAAGCATGTTGGTGACCGACATGGATCTAGTCATCGCCAAACTCGATAGACTGCACAAACTGGGCATCACCAACGCGCTCGATGATTTTGGCACCGGCTTCTCCTCTCTTTCTTACCTGCGCCATTTGCCCTTCCAGCAGATCAAGATCGACAAAAGCTTCGTGCGGGATTCAGTGAAGAGCGAACGTGGCGCTTCATTCGTGAAAAATATTGTTCATATCGGTCGTGATCTGGGTCACACGGTTCTGGCTGAAGGGGTGGAAACAATAGAACAACACGCCTTGCTGGCGCATGTAGGCAGTGTGCAGTTTCAAGGCTACCTCTACGGCAGACCGATGGCCCTCGACGATTTTCAGCAACGCATGGAAAACGAGGCAAAGCGCCCTGCCCCTAAACTGGTGCGCGCGGGCAGGTAATACCAAAGATTGGTGATTGCCTGCACCAGAACGGCCCGGATTCAAAACCTGAGGCGCAATCCCATGCACAGGCGATTGGCTCAGAACCGGCTCCGCCCTCGCCTCACGTATAGTCAATGACCTTCTTCTCTATGTAGGCGACAATCGCAAAGAGCAGGATGGCCATCGAGGATGACAGGACAATTGCCGCGTAGAGCTGGCCGGCGCGGTAGTTGAATGTCGCCTGGATGATCAAGGCCCCCAGACCCTTGTCCGAGCCGATCCATTCGCCGACAATGGCGCCGATCACGCAGGTGGTCGATGCGATGCGCAGGGATGAAAACAGCATCGGCAGGGATCGTGGAAACCTCAGCTGCCAGAAAATCTCCCAGGGCGTTGCTGACAGGATGCGCAAAAGTTCCTGCTCATTGCGGGTGGCCGAGTTCAGACCCCGGATCATGTTCACCAGGGTCGGGAAAAAACAGATCACCGCAGCGATGATGATCTTTGGCAACATGCCGAGGCCGAAGATCAGGATGATGATCGGCGCCAGCGCCAGGATCGGAATCGTGTTGAAAAACAGGATGACCGGAAAATAGGCCGCCTGCATGACGCGGCTATAGGCAAAGATGATGGCAAGCAAAACAGCAACGGAATTGCCGATCAGGAAACCGGCGATGCTCTCGAAGAGGGTCGGCCAGAGATTGGATATCAGCAGCGGCCACTGGTTTGCAAAGACGCCGGCAATGGTGGTTGGCGTGGGAACGATATAGGCAGGGATCCCGGCCAGCGGCACGAGAAATTGCCAGGCCGCCAGTATCAGGGTTGCACCCATGATCGGCAGAACAATCAGCGCCTGTCTTGAGAGCGGGCGTTCCATCATGATGCAGCCTCCAGCGCCACCCGCATTTCGGCCATCGCCGAAATGATCCTCGGATCTTCACGCGAGCAGGCATTGTCGGCCGTTTTGATCTCGCCCAGATCAACAATCTCGAGCACCCGCCCGGGATTTGTCGCCATCACCATGACCCGCTGACCGAGATAAACAGCCTCCATGATCGAATGGGTGACAAACAGGATGGTGGTGCCGGTTCTTCGCCAGATGGCCAGAAGTTCATTGTTCAGCCGATCACGGGTAATTTCGTCCAGCGCCCCGAAAGGCTCGTCCATCAACAGCAATTGCGGCTCCTCGATCAGGGCGCGGGCAATGGCGACGCGCTGACGCTGGCCACCGGAAAGCTGATGGGGAAACCGGTCCCCCAGACCCTCAAGCCCAAGCATGGATATCAGCGCATCCGTGCGGTTTTCAGGCAATGGTTTTCGCGCATTGCCCCCGACCCGTGTCGGCAACTCGATATTATCCCGCACATTGCGCCATGGCAGCAGCGTTGCATCCTGAAAAACAAAGCCGATCTGGCGGCTCTGCCGCGCCAGATGCGGATCTGAGCCCAGCACGCTGATGGTTCCCTTCAACGGCCCGAGCAGATCGGCGATGACCCGCAGCAGCGTGGACTTGCCGCAACCTGAAGGGCCCAGAATCGTCAGGAATTCGCCGGTCTCAATGGCAAGATCGAGACCGGCAATAATCGTGACATCACTTTCGGCATTGCGAAAACCGATATCAAGATTTTTGCATTCAATCGCAATGCTCATTGTGCGTCACGCACCCGGAGCATTGAGTTTGGGACGCTCGGCTGCAGTCATATCGAGGATTTTCGTCGTATAGACATCCTCCAGTTTCGGCCGACCATCGGGATATTGCCCGATCGAGTCATAGAGCGAAATCTGATCTTCCAGAGACGCCGGATCAAAGGTTCCCCACCCGTCTGCTGCCGTATTGGCGTCAAAGCTCAGATTGAGCACCAGATCGATGGTCTTCTGTTCCCATTCCAGATCCATGTTGGGATAGGCCGCAACGGCCTTTTTGACTGCTTCCTGCGGATTGGCGTGGGTCCATCCCCAGCCTTTGGCAACCGCACCAATGAATTTCGCCAGGATGTCCGCATTGTCTTCAACGGCGCTGTCGGTGGCAAAATAGACATTGGCATAGGATGCAAGCCCCAAATCGCTGAGCAACAGATCAATGCGATCATCGCCGATGACGGACAAAGCCTGGGTATTGGTGATCCAGCCGCCAAGGGCATCCACTTCACCGCGCTCCAGAGGCGCCTTGTCGAAGCCGACATTGATAATGTCGAGTTCGTCGATGGGAATGCCGTTCTTGGCAGCAATCGCATCCATCAGGAACCGGGCGGTGGGCTGAATGCCGATCTTCATGCCGCGAAGATCTTCAACAGAGCGCAGGGGTTTTCCGGGTTTGGATGTCAATGCATAGGGGCCGGTGCGAAAGCCACAGGCCAGGATCCTGACCGGTACACCACTGGCTCTGGCATTGAACAATTGCGGGGTTTCAGAAAATTCCCCGAGTGCCGCTGCACCGGAAATCACCGGAGGAACGGTCACCGAATTGGGGCCGCCAGGGCTGAATTCCACCTCAAGTCCGGCCTCTTTGAAGTAACCGTTTTCCAGGGCGATGATATCGCCGATCTGCCCGTTGGACATCAGCCAGTCATATTTGATGACCACCTTGGCGCTGGCATGGGCCTCATGCGGGATGATCAGATGGATGCCGGCCCCAAAAGCCGCGACAGCGCCAGCGGAGGTTTTGAGAAACGACCTGCGGTCGAGTGAGGGTGAGAGTTTCTTCATGCCAGGTTTTCCTTTCCAAGAGTGACGCCCACCAAAATGGTGACCGGTTGATGCTTACTTCGCTTGATCCTCGTTGGTGCCGTGATAATCACCGGGGCCGCCTTCTTCCCAGGCATAGAGTTCCCACAAAGTGCCGTCCGGATCGGTGAAATAGGCACAGCGCGCGTTCCACACATAGCTCTGCGGTGGGCCGTAAAACGGTACGCCGCGTGCACTGAGTTCCTCATGCAGCTGGTCGACGGATGCCGGCGCATCGAGCTCGATGGCCACGCAGGCCTTGTGCGCCTCTTTCGGTGAGCGCACATTGGAAACACCGGCAAATTTGCCGATATGATCCAGTTCCCAGGCCGCCAGCGTCACCCCATTGGTGTGGAAATCCGCAAAGCCTTCGGCCCGCCGCCGCAATTTGAAATCAAGCTTTTCGGTGTAAAATTCCACCGTCCGCTCGATATCCTCCACCATGATACAAATATCTGTAATCTTCTTGAGCTTATCCAGCATCATCACTTTTCATCCCGTTCGTCTTGCTTGGTCATGGAGATGTCTGCTGTGTTGCCGGGCGCTGCATCAATGCGCATGCCGGCATTCCAGATATGCGCCCGCATGGTCTGCCGCGCCGCCTCGACATCACCGGCTTCGAGCGCTTCATAGACGCGCACATGCTCGGCAACATTTACCTCGACCAGTTCCGGGAGCGGATTGGTGTAGCGGGCGATCTGAATGGACTGGCGTATTTCCTCACAGATGAAACAGACAAAGGTGTAAATGTAATCATTGGCCGTTGCCCGCGCGATCTCCCGGTGAAAGATCAGATCGGCCTCGATACTGCCGTCCTGCCACCGCTCTTCGCCGCTCATGCGGTCCAGCGCCTGTTTGATTGTTTTCAAATCCTCGGCGCTTCTGCGCGCCGCCGCCAGCCCTGCTGCTTCGGTCTCCAGGATGCCGCGCAACTCGAACAGACGTTTGAGGGAATCATTGGTTTTGAGCGTTTCGCGATCGAAGCGAATGGCCGACCGCCGCTCCGGCTCCATCACAAAGGCGCCAACGCCCTGCCGCGCATGAATGACCCCGTCTGCGCGCAATTGCGAGACCGCTTCCCTGATGACATTGCGGCTGACGCCCAGCGTCTCAGCCAGTTGGTGCTCGGTGGGCAGTTGCTCACCCGGCTGATAACGACCAGCGGCAATTTCTCTGGTGATAAAGGATGCCACCTTGCTCGGCAGATGCTGGGTGGCGCCGATCTTGTGGGAAATCTGCCTCATGCGGCCACCTCGTCTTCCGCCAGAATGCAGCCCGGATTCATGATGTTTGCGGGATCGAAAGCACGCTTGACCGTGCGCATCATGGCAAGATGCGTTGCCTCGACGGAGGAGGCGAACCGGTCCCGCTTGGTGCGCCCCAGACCATGTTCGGCACTGATCGAACCGTCCATCGCCTCGACAATCTGAAATATCCGGTCCTCGATCTGCGCACCAATGGCCCGGGCTTGCGGCAGGGGCAATCCGGCGGGCGGCAGCGCATTGAAATGCACATTGCCATCACCGGCATGGCCGTAGGATTGACTTGTCCAGCCGGCAAAATTGCCCTCCAGCATGGCGCGCAATTGTTCGATCAGCGGCGCAATCTGCGGCAATCTCACTGAAATATCGCTGCGCACATGATAGCCGCGACGGCCATGGCCCTCGACAAGACCTTCACGGATCCGCCAGAAGGATTGCGCCTGGGCGATACTGGCGGCAAGCACCGCGTCGCGCACCAGATCAGCCTCCATGGCTTCCGTCAAAAACACCTCCATCATCGCACGCAATGGCACAAGGCGGCTGGCTGACACTTCCATCAGGACATGCACCGGCGCATCGCCGGCAAGCGGGCTTTGCAATTGCGGATAGATCTCCGTGGCCAGCGGAAGACATTCCGCCCCGATGATTTCGAAACCGCTCATCAGATCGGCGCAGGAACGCCGCGCCCTGGAAAACAATTCGATCGCATCGGCAAAAGTGTCCAGCCCCAGATAGGCCGTCTCGGTCACCTCCGGCCGCGGCAGGAGTTTCAGGCAGGCGGCGGTGACGATGCCCAGTGTACCTTCGCTGCCGATAAACAACTGCTTGAGATCATAGCCGCGATTGTCCTTGCGCAATCCGCCAAGACCATTCCACAGCGAGCCGTCCGGCAAAACGACTTCAAGGCCCAGCACCAGATTGCGCATCATGCCGTAGCGCAGAACATTCACCCCGCCGGCATTGGTCGCCACATTGCCGCCGATCTGGCAACTGCCCTGCGCCCCCAGCGAAAGCGGAAACAGAAAGTCGCGCTCGTCTGCCGCGTCCTTGACGTTCTGCAAAAGACAGCCCGCCTCAACGGTGATGGAAAAATTGCCGTCGTCAATGTCGCGAATGGCGTTCAGCCTCTCCAGACTGACGATGAGACAACCGGGCTTCGGGCTGATGGCACCGGAGGTAAGCCCGGTATGGCCGCCCTGCGGGATCACGGCGATGCCCTTGTCTGCACAATAGGCGACAACGGCCCGCACCTCATCAACGCTCCGCGGCCGCGCCACGGCCAGCATCTGCCCCTGGGCATCACCGGACCAGTCCACACTGTAACGGCTGTTTGCATCGCCCGGCAGTTCGACATCAATGGGATGCAGCGCCACACGCACATCATCCGCCCGATGGTCGGAACGTTCAGAAAGTGATGATCCAGTCAAACCAGTCACAGGCACACCCGGGTTCAATGCAGATTACCCGATCAGCATTGCATATGTTTGGTTGTCCTACAACTATACAAATTAACTTTTTGGGGACGACCTGTGGATCAGACGTTTGGAGGATGGGGAAATTTGTTGAGTTATCGGGAGAGCATAGTTAATTTTCCCATTGTTAACGGGCATATCGGGTCATCAATCAGATGATAGCTGCTCCCAGCGAAACGCTTTTCGTTGACAACGCCAATAATGCCAAGCGTTTCAATACAGAATTAAGGGATTTTGGGGTTGGCTCTCACATAGCGAGACGCACTGTTCACATTGACAGATGCTTAATTCAACCTCATCCAACTGCTCACGCTTCTGGAGGAAGCATCCAAGACATGAGCACAACTGTACTCGGAATCCAGCTTTGCCCCTGACAAGCATCAAATCAGCGGATACATGCCCTGCAAGCGGGCACGCAAGACTGCAAGACTTCACAAAGTGTCGCGCAATCATAAACGACGAGTACGTTTTTCTTCCACAGCCTGCCGGAAATACACTCAATGTGTGTGAGCGGAACTCCACTTACAAAGGGCTTATAGGCGCTTTCTTCAGTTGGAATTCGGCCCGTGTCGCAATTGCACCTAAATCAAATGTGCGGGCTACATCATCCAGTCCCAATTGTTCCGAACTGCGTGCAACGACACTGCGCCATTTTGAGTCCTGGACGTAGAATTTTTGAGGAATAGAAATTTTTCCAGCTTCATCTCCTCCAAAATTTGCGATATTTTTTTCTCCTGCCTGTAGCGCAAAATTGAGCGCAAACTGCGGTGCTCCGAGCTGATAAAATGCAACGGCAGAGTTCTGGCGTGCCCAAAATTGCCTGTCAGCACTTAGAGTATCACTATCAAGAGCAGCAACAGAGAATCCAATGGCTCGCAAAGCTGCACGATTGTCTCCGTTATACTTGTTGGCTAGATCATATAGTACCCCGCCCTCGATACCGGCAGCACCAGCCACTTCTTGAAATTGGCTTGCGGCAAGATTGTAAATAGCCCGATCAAAGTTGGCTGGGTTGATTTCAGCAAACTCGGAGAGCGCGCCCTCAAGGCTCTTTAAATCCGTCGGCTTGATGAAAAACATATCCTTCGCGGAGATCGCTGCGGAAACAGCGGAAAATTCCAGAATGTGTTGAATGACGAGCTTGGCATCAGCGTCGCTTAACAAAGAATCATGATAAGCACTAACAGATTGAAAATCCCGATTACCCAAATGCCAAAACGGATATGAAGACCAGTCCGGAACCGTGCCATCCCCTAAACCGAGACGCATTCCGCCCCTTTCAATTCGCGGCCTATCACCCGCTTGAATACTTATCTCAGATACCGTGTCACGGACCTTCTTTTTACCATCGGAACCGCTTTTCGAGCCGGCTAGAAACACCATTTTTGCCAGCAAGCCAAGAGAATGCCGTTGCATCAATAGCGAGCAAACACTCTTCGCGGCATCATCGAGTCGAAGCTCTATCAGCTCCATAGCCACTTCTCGTGCCATACCTTTTGGCAACTTAGCCGGTAACTTCAACATTTCCCAATGCTGAATGTTCCACAACTGCAACTCAATTGATGTTCCAGTGTCACTATGCACGACCAGTTTATTGCTGAGTCTAGATTCTGAAGCTGAACAGTCAGGTCTAACCAAATTGTATGAGGGAAGCAGCTCGTAAGTGCTTTCAAATGTCAAAGCATCGCGCACGATGTTATCGCTGAACAAAAGTGAGAAAAAAGGTTCATTGGTGAGCGACGATTCACCAGTAAAAAGCGATCCAACGGGCTCGAGAGAACCTAAATGAGGCGTTCCGGCAAAGACAATCTGGTCAATACGTTCCGATGCAACTCGGGCACACCCGGTTCCGGCTTCAAGATAGTCGTTCAACCAATGTCGCAATACAAGTCCACCCATAGAATGGGCCACAAATACAATATGGGTGCCATCTTCTATTTGGGAATCTTTCGAGCAGAGCCATTTATCAAATTCGGCAGCTGATATGCGGTTTGACCTGCGCCAATCGTACGCAAACGAAGAAACCTTCACGCCCAGCAATCGATTGTGCCGCTCAAAATCTGAGTAAATATTCCGTTCAGTAACCTGAAAGCCCTTGAACTTAATTTTGGCCTTTTCCATTAGCGAAGGAGTAAATGTCGGATAAGTTAATAATGAGAGACCGTTTCCGCCATAGTCATCCTCACCCCAATGCCATTTAGCAGATTGAGCATCAAATAACTTTGAGCCAAATATGCCTGGAATAAACACCAGAACAACTTTATCCGGTCGCGGCTTAATATATTGATATTGTGTTGAAAAGGCAGCTTGGGAAAATAGAGTAAGCAGTATAGCTGCAATGAGAGCCCTAGAAACTGAGAGTATTAATGTTGACACGCGAACCCCCGCAGTCTGAAATATATACCAACCTGAAGTGTATACAATAACATAAAATCAATCATTTGGCGAAGCGTATTTTGAAACATGCCAACAACCCCAACCACCGCTTGCCATCTCCCACCCCACACAAGCATAAAGTGAACGTCCACTCACCCCAGTAAACCCGCGGACACATAGACTATGACGCATGCATAATTATCGCTGGATTTCACCGGCGATTGTGCAATGATTGGCTTTGCACAAGCCAATGCGCCCTGCCCCTGCTGTCTTGCGGGTTTTTGTGGCCAGGGCTTTTGAGACGACAATATTTGACGGGGTGAACAGATTGGGCGACCGGTTTCGGATAATTCTGGATGTCGATACGGGTATCGATGATGCGCTGGCCATTCTCTATGCGCTGGGACGCGACAATATCGAACTGGAGGCGCTGACCACGATCTATGGCAATGTCGATGTCGATACGGCAACGCGCAATTCTTTGCAGCTTCTGGAGCTTGCCGGACGCACCGACATACCCGTTGCGCGCGGCGTTTCGCGGCCCCTGACCCAGCCCTTCAACGGTGGCGCCCTGCATGTACATGGCGCCAATGGGTTCGGCGATTTCGACATGGCCCCGCCGAAGACAAAAGCTGTCGACACGTGGGGGCCTGACCTTTTGATCGACATGGCGCGCCGCTATCCCGGTGAAATCACCCTGCTCGCCGTCAGTCCGATGACCAATGTGGCACAGGCACTGATGAAAGCGCCCGACATTGCAACGAAATTCCGCAAGATCGTGATGATGGGAAGTACGCTGGTACATCCTGGCATTGGCGGCGTTGTGCCGCCCATGGTGGACGCCAATTTCCACAATGATCCGGAGGCGGCGCGCATCGTCTTGCATTCGGGCGCTGATCTCGTTGCCGTTGGCATGGATGTGACCATGCACGCCAAATTGCGCGCCTCCGACATTGATGCGATTTCCGCCAGTGGCGGCCCTGCCGCAAGGGCTGCGATGGAAGCCTCGCGTTTCTATCTGGAGGCCTACAAGGGCTTCTACCCCGGCACGGACTATTGCGGTCTGCACGATCCGCTGGCGGTGGCGCTGGCCGAGGTGCCGGAGCTTGCAACCTATGAGACCCTCTCGGCAGATATCGAATGTGCCGGAACATTGACCCGCGGACAAATGCTGCCGGACCGCCGTCCCAGCGCGCCGAAAGACCGGCAGGTCAGCGTGGCGACGGACGTCGATTACGAGCGGTTTGCAAAATATTTTGCCAGCGCTGTTGCAGCACAGTAAAACCTAAAAGACCAATTCAACATCAAAGGGGATAGACATGAAAAAATTCACAACGGCACTGGTGGGCATTGGATTGACGGGCATGAGCCTGGCGCTGGCCGCTGCTCCTCATGCAGCCATGGCGCAGGAAAAGAGCATCGTCTATGTGTCTCCCAATCCGATCGGCAACAATCCCTTTCTGGTACTGGGCCGCGAAGGAACGGAAGCTGCTGCCGCGAAGATTGGCGCAAAGGCCTCCATTATTGAAAGCGAAACACCGCAGGCGATCCTTGAAAACCTCTATGCAGCGGCCAATGAAGGCGCTGATATCATTGTCGCACTGAGCTTTTCCGCCCTTGATGCCGTCACCGAAGTGGCGCCAAGCGCGCCGGACACGCAGTTTCTGATTGTCGATGCCTGCCCGAGCGGCGATCGCCCGGACAATCTGCATTGCGCCGTGTTCCGCGAGCATGAATCGTCCTTCCTGATGGGCGCCATGGCTGCCATGGCTTCAAAGAGCGGCACAGTCGGCGCTGTGGGTGCGGTCGACATTCCCTTCCTGCATCGCTTTACCGATGGCTTTGCAGCCGGTGCGCAGCATGTAACCCCGGGCATCAAGGTTGAAACCCGCTGGGTCGGTGGCCAGAACCCCTTCTCCGATCCGGTGCGCGCCAAGGAACAGGCGCTTGCCCTGAACGCCATTGGCGCCGATGTGATTTATGCGGCCGCTGCGGGTGGCAATTTCGGCATCTATGAAGCAGCCAGCGACGGCGGCTTCCAGGTCATGGGTGTCGATGTCAATCATTGCCCGCTGGCCAATGGCACCATGTATGATTCAGCCCTCAAGCGCGTCGATCAGGTCATTTTGAAGTCCGTTGACGCCATCATGGGCGGCGCCAAGGCCAGCTTCGCAGCCTATGGTCTGGCCGAAGGCGGTGTTGGCGGTGTTGTTCTGGATTCCGATGAGAACCTGGCTGCAAGCGGCTGCCTGATTGCCGATAATGCCGAGATGGTCAAAGGCGTGCGCGCCATTGCCGACCAGATCATTGCCGGTGACATCACGGTCGCTGACCCGCTGGCCGCGAACTGATCGCCTCTGCTCGAAAGAGGCCATGATTGATGCAAATTGAAAACCAGGTTCAGCCTGCCGTGTGCAGGCTGAACGGAATCTCGAAATCCTTTGGAGACATCCAGGCGCTTCGCGATGTCACCTTTGAGGTTCGAAAAGGCGAATTCCTCGCCATCGTCGGGGAAAATGGCGCCGGTAAATCCACAGCCATGGGCGTGCTGTTCGGCCTTCTGGAGCCGGATGCAGGCCATATCACCTTTGCCGGTGAACGCCGCAAACTCAAGTCGGCCCGCGACGCCATCGATGCGGGGTTCGGCATGGTGCACCAGCATTTCAAACTCTATCCCGATCTCACCGTTCTGGAAAACGTACTGGTCGGCTATGAGGGCGCCAACGGCTTTGGCCTCGTGCCCTTCCAGGAGCGCCGCAAGGCAGTCGCCAGCCTCATTCACGAATTTGAATTCACGCTCGATCTGGACCGCAAGATCTCCGACATGCCCGTCGATGCGCGCCAGCAGGTCGAAATCGTCAAGATGCTTTTCCGTGGCGCCTCGGTGGTGATCCTCGATGAGCCAACGGCTGTTCTGACACCGCAGGAATGCGTCACCCTTTACGCCATGCTCAAGCGCCTGTGCGCCCAGGGAAAATCGGTCGTTTTGATCACCCACAAGCTGGGCGAGGTCATGGACCATTCCGAGCGCGTGTTGGTCATGCGCCACGGGGCGCTGGTGGCCGAACGCAAGACCAGCGAGACCGACCAGGGCGAACTGGCCGAACTGATGGTCGGACGGCAGATTGAAACCGTTAAAAAAATCAGCCGTATCCAGCCGCAGGTCGTGGCCTCGCTGCAGGGCGTCAGCGTGCAATCGGGATCGGACAAGCCGCGGCTTGATGGCGTGTCCATCGAACTGCGGGCTGGTGAGATTTTTGGTGTTGCCGGGGTCACCGGCAACGGCCAGAAAGAACTGGTCAATGCCGTGATGGGCCTGGAAAAAAACGCCGCCGGGCAGATCATTTTCCAGGGCCGGGATATCGGCGGCCTGACTGTGGCCGAGCGGCGACAGATCGGCATTGGCTATATGGCCGAAGACCGGATGACGATCGGGCTCGCTACCAGGGGCACAATTGCCGAAAACCTGATTGCCGGCCGGGAAGGTTCAAGCCCAAAGGGAGCCGTTCGGGAGGGCCATTCCGGCTTTTCCAGCTTCGGTTTTCTGCACTGGCGACAGATCCGCGACCATGCGCAGCGGCTGGTGAAAAACTATGATATCCGCACGCCCAGTGCCATGCAGCGGGTTGGCAATCTATCGGGTGGCAACCAGCAGAAGGTGGTTGTGGCGCGCGAATTATCCGCTGCGCCGAAGCTTCTGGTGGTGGAAAATCCCTGCTGGGGCGTCGATGTGGGGGCCATTTCCTTTATCCACCGGCAGATTCTGCAGCTTGCCGAAACCGGCGCTGCCATATTGCTGATCAGCAATGATCTGGAAGAATTGTTTGAACTCAGCGACCGGGTGGGTGTGATGTTTGAGGGACGGATGAACCGGGTCTTTGACCGCTCCGAACTCGATGCCTTTGCCGTTGGCGCCGCCATGTCCGGCGATGAGGAGCAACGCCCATGATCCGCTCCAGATATGCCTCAATCATTGCCCCGCTGGCGATCATTTTCCTTGGCGTGTTGATCCTGCTGGCAATCCCCCAGACCCGTCCCGTTGTCGAGGGCTTCCTGAACGGCGCCTTTGGCGGGCGCAATCATTTCAATCTGTTCTCGACGCTGGCGCGCTTCTCCATCCTGCTGGGCATGGCCATGTCGGTTCTGGTGTCGTTTCGCGCCGGGCTGCTGAATATCGGCGGCGAAGGACAATTGGTTCTGGGCGGGCTGACCGCCGCCCTGGTCGGTGTCTATCTGCCCGGCCCGCCACTCTACGTCTCCGTGGTGGCGCTGCTGGCGGCCATGACGGCAGGCGCCTCATGGGCCGTACTGGCCGGCCTGCTGGACCGTGTCGCAAAAGTGCCGCTGCTGATCGGATCGCTGCTGCTCAATTATCCGGCCTCCTATCTCGCCTCCTATTTTGTCAGCCATCCGTTTCGCGATGTGGCAAGCGGCGCAACACAGACCCACAGGATCATGACCGAAGCGCGGCTTCCGCGGTTTCCCGGCACCATTCTGGACTACGGCATCCTGCTCATCGGGGCGACGGCCATTCTGGTCATCGCACTGGAGAAGACCTCCGTCTTCGGCTATCGGGTGCGCATGCAGGGCTATAGCTACGGCTTTGCCAGGACATCGGGCTTCCCCACCGGCGCGCTCTATTATCGTACCCTGATCATCAGCGGCATGATCGCCGGCATGACCGGCTACACCGCTGTTTTTGGCCTCAACCAGCGCTATATCGACGGCATGCTGACGATCCCGCTCTACACATGGACCGCCATTGCCGCCGTGCTGCTGGCTGCTATCATTCCACTGATTACCCCGGTCACGGCATTCTTTTTCGCCATGCTGGCAACCGGAGCGGTCGGCATGGAGCGCTCCGCCGACATACCGCGTGAAATCGGCCAGATCGTGCAGGCCATGATCGTGCTTTATCTCGCAGGCGTTGGCGGCAAGATGCTCTCCGGCGGCACCAAGGAGGATCACTAGCCCCATGTTCATGGACAGTGCGATCATTGAATCCATCCCGCGGTTTTTCACGCCGGTTTTGCTTGCCGCCATCGGCAGCGCCCTGTGCGAGCGCGCCGCCGTCTTCAATATCGCCCTGGAGGGCATGATGCTGGTCGGCGCTTTCGCCGCCGTCGTCGGCTGCGTCTACACCGGAAGCTGGATGGGCGGCATCGGCTTTGCCATTGCGGCAGGCGCTGCCTTTGGCCTGATCTTTTCGTTTTTCGGGGTACAGCGCGGCGGCGATGACATCATCGTCAGCATCGGTTTGAACGTGCTGGCAATCGGTCTGACGGCGTTCCTGCTGCGCGCCCTGTTCGGCGTGCAGGGTCAATTTGAAGATCCGCGCATCGTCGAGATTCCGAAAGTCAATCTTGGTCCTGTCGCCGATATTCCCTTCATCGGAGACTTGCTGTCCGGCCAATCCATCCTTGTCTGGTTCGCGGTTCTGATGGTCTTTGCCACGCATTTTTTCCTCAACAACCACTATTTCGGCCTGCGCATTCGTGCCGCCGGCCAGAACGCCTCTGCCCTGCGCAGTGTCGGCGTTTCGCCTGAACGGGTCAAAACAGTGGCGCTTGTTGCCTGCGGTATCCTGTGCGCTCTGGGCGGCGCGCAATTGTCGATCTCCAATGTGACATTGTTCACCGAAGGCATGAGCGCCGGGCGTGGCTGGATCGCCCTCGTGATCGTCATGATGTGCAGTGCCCGGCTGCCATGGATCCTGCCGACTGCCATTCTGTTCGGTCTGGTCGATGCCATGGGTTTTCGCATGCAGGGGTTGGGCCTGCCGCAACAATTGACCGAAGCCCTGCCCTATCTGCTGGCCATCGTGGTGCTGATCATCGCCTTCCGCCGCAAGTCCATACGCCAGCAGGCATTGGGCCAGTCAGAGTCTTGAAGTCTGATTCAAAAGGCCCCCAACGGAAACAACGGGTTAAAATGGAAGCAACGCAGCGGGATTGCCTGATTTTCAAACGGTAAACCGCCAATCATCCCACCCCCGAAGTGGCAACATTTTGCGCTGCCCTTTGGCTCACTTTTGTTTTTCCGTTGACACTTGGCCTCAAGTCAATGTTTCAATATCCAAGCGGGAAGGTAATGCAGAGATGCAGATTGCATTGATCGGCAACGGTCCGGTAAGTTTTATTGACGGATTGAAAGTTGACGCTTTCGATTATGTCGTCAGATTGAATTCCGCAAAAAATTACAAACTTGCTGGCAGAAAAACAGATCTTCTTTTCATGGCAAGTGCTTGGCATATTATGCAAGACAGGGCACTCGACTGGAGGGCGTTCGACTCCGCCAAGATGATCTGCAGCCTCGCATCAGAGGATATCCTTTATGGCAGAAGGATCCAGGCACTGCCAATATCTCGCCAAGCCTTGGACGATGGGCTTGGATCAATTGGCTGGTCGCGCAAAGCAAAGCCCCCAGCATGGGGATAAGGGCTATTGCAGCATTGTTGGTCATGTTTCCTCATGCAACCATTCACCTCTTCGGGTTTACACATCGGGTATCACCCAGCCACCATGATGGTGATGAAGAGCGCAATATAGCAGAAGAACTGATTGCCAAAGGGGTTCTTGTACGTCATGCGCAAGTCGATCGCTTTCCTTTCAATTTCCTTCAGGCGATCAAGAAATACCTTTCAAGCATCGAGAGGCGCTTGCTCACCTGGCTGCGCCACAGACAGCTACAAAGATCTCCCGCTGGCACCACCTTGTAATCTTGGGGTCTGATAAGGATTTGGATATTGGCAATCCAGGTCCATGCCGTTGAGCTTTTGATTGATGTCTTCCAATCTTTGGTCAAGCGGCGGCATCTGCCGATCCAGGCGAAGGTTCCTTCGACAACCCATCGACGCGGCAGGCGTTTGTTACCGGTTGGAAGTCCTTCGGCAACATTCGCCACGGAATCCCGCCACCTGCCAAATAAGGAATTGCATTCAACCCCCCACGCTTATCCGTGGTGCGTGGCCATCCACCAGGACAGGCTTAAGCAGCACAAAGGGAGCGGCAGCGCGCCTTTTTGCATGGCTGCCATTCGCGATTGGCTATTGTTGCAGCGCAACATAAATCCTATCTCTTGAGCAGCACAGGAGACTCTTATGAATAAGATTTCAACACGCGCCAGCCTCGCCTTTGGTTCATTCGGTCGTTTCTTCGGAGAAGCAGCGGACAGTATTGCTCGCGCCCGCCTTGCAACGGAACTCCTCAACACGCCTGACAGCGTCTTCGAGCGCGGCGGCTCAACCCGCGACCAGGCCATGCGTCGGCTCATGGGTCTGTAGACTGACGCTTTGATAGCTATTGAACAAACGGCGTGCAGCATGAAGGCTGCGCGCCGTTTGGCGTTAAATGCACAAGAAATTGCCAATCGGGAAAGAAAAGTACGATTGGTTCAATGGTGATCTTGGAATAGGCTTCATTTGCTTGACGGGGAGAGCAAACAGATGAGCGATATTGCATTTCACTGTCCGGACCATCCGAACAATCAGAACTTTGTGGATTTCGCCCGCCGCGAGGTTGGGTCGCGTGTCAGAATTGAGAATCGTTCACGCGATTTTGGCCGACCATCGATTGTCTGGCGCTTGACAGCCAGTGACGGATCGAAGACCTGGCTGAAACATCATCAAGATCCAAAATTGTTTCACCGTGAGTTGATCGGACTGGAACATTATGTTCCGGCACTGGGCGTGCAGACCTGGTGGTCTTCACCCGCCCTTGTCACCAAGGACGCCCAAATGAACGTCATGCTGATAACCGAGGTTAAGGGCAAAGTCCTCGACACAATATCGGCCATGGCTGACGAGGAGTGGACGATGTTTCGTCTTGCGGGAAAATTTGCCCGCAAGTTACATGATCTTGATATCTGCGCTCCAGACGACGCCGATGCTCCGCCAGATCTGCGGCATCGATTGGAAAAATACCTTGCGGCAGGCGAGAGTTTCATTGATGACGATACGAAAAAATGGACACAGGCGCTTATCAATCAGGCCTGTTCAGTGGGGCAATTCACGCCAGTGGCCTGTCACCGGGATTTTTCACCGCGCAACTGGCTGATGGCACAAAGCCAGGCCGGCATCACCTTCGGTGTCATTGATTGGGAACGCAGCGGACAGGACCTGTGGCTCTATGATGCGCAAAGGATGGTCTACGACCACTGGCATGAAAAACAGCAACTGCGCGAAGCCTATTTCGAGGGATATGGCCGTCAGCCGACAGCTGCTGAACAATTGCAGCTCGACGCCATTTGCCAGGTCGGCGCAATCGCCAGCATTCCCTGGGCGCAAAAGCATCATGACCAAAATTTCGCCACCGTCAGCCGCGCGATGATCACGCGAATCCAGGCTCAATATATCGAGTAGAGTACCGGCGGTGTCAGGAACCTGTTTTTTCTGCATCGGGCCTGCCGGCAGATCATTCCTGGATGAACCCATTGATGGCGCACAAAAGAAAAGTGGACGTCGAAACCTCGTTTCAAGGAAACCAGGTTCGGCCGAACGGCAAGCCGCCCATTATTGCATGCCTGCCATACGCTTCCGTCAGTTGTTGCAATGCAACATCGACCTTATGTAAAGTGCAACAGAAAGAGGGCACCATGTCTTTTAACGCATCACGCGCCAGCCGCGCTATTGGCTCATTCGGTCGTTTTTTTGGAGAAGCCGTGGACAGCATTGCCCGCGCCCGCCTCGCAACGGAAATTTTGAACACGCCTGAAAGCGTTTTCGAGCGCAGAGGCACAACACGCGACCAGGCCATGCGCCGTATCATGGACATCTGATCCGCCTTCTCAGTGACGAGGAACGCAGGGGTTCAGGCTGATAGGTTGGACAATTTCCCTACCAAGTAACATTGGCCTGCCACCGTGCGCAGGCCACTCAGCACTGCATTTTGACAGAAGAACCCGATTCCATGGGTTCCTTATTGTGATCAATGCGTTACCGGCGACAAAGACACCGCCGAGTGCATTGATTCATGGTCCGTTCCAAATGGCAATTGGACATTCCCATCCGTACAGTGCATGATGTACGTGATGTTCCTGCCAGATCTTGGCGGTTCTATTTTCGAAAAATCAATACATTGGCCGTGACCAATCCTGGTGCCGGTTGTCTCCGCTTCGATTTTTATCGAGCGAAAGGATATTTCATGCAGTTACCCTCCATTCTACAAGGCGAGTCACTCACACGACTTCTGCAAGGCATCGCTGTTGGCGCCATTGCTTCGATGGTCATTGGATTCGGCTGGGGTGGTTGGATGCTTGGCGGCACCGCTGAAAAGCAGAGTGCCGATAACGCCAAGAGTGCTGTCATCGCCGTATTGGCGCCCATTTGTGCCGACAATTTTCAAAATGCCAACAATGCGACCACCAATCTGGAAAACCTCAAAAAAGAATCCAGCTACCAGCAGGCCAGCTTTGTTGAAAAAGGCGGCTGGGCCATTCTACCCGGCAATGACAAGTCAAGCTCCGGCGTCGCAAGAGCATGCGCCTCCATACTCAACGACCTGAAATAGTCATTGTTTACTCATGCCTGATGGCAGCAACGCCATCGGCATTGCAATGATGCGATCGCTGGAAGGGGCCTGACGGCCCCGGACAGCCTTTGCCTTATACAAGATCAGCCCAATCAAAAATCCCGAACAATCTCCGCTTGGCGCTTGGACCCAACGGAGCTCGTTCGTTTCGGGGTGTGGGCACAGTTTAAAATTCAATTCGAAATGTACCTCGCGTGGTTCTGTAACGGACGCTTGGACAACGGACCGCATGCGCAATCGTGCCGCATGTCGATGATCCGCACCAAGGAGCGACCATGATTACAATTCCATTGACACGCCCCCCGATTTCGCCGGAAATCCCCCCTTTCCCGCGCGCTTTGAAACCTGCGGCAAAGCACGCCATCAAGCGTCCACAGCGTCAGGAGGCGCAAACCGCCACAGCCATTGTCTATTGCGAAGCCCATTTCGGAGCCATCGACGGCAAGACGGCAAACGGCCTGGTGCGCCACTCGGAAAAATATACGATCCTTTCGGTGATCGACAGCCAGAAAGCCGGCCTTGATGCAGGCAATGTGCTTGACGGCAAGACAAATGACATCCCGATTTTCGCCGATCTCGCCGAAGCACTGGCCCATACACAAGGCGTGCCGGACTATTTCATATACGGGATAGCACCGGCGGCCGGCATCTTGTCAGCCAAGGAACGCGCCGTGGTTTTCGAAGCGATCAGCCGGGGAATGAACATCGTCAACGGGCTGCATGAATTCCTCAATGACGATCCTGAATTTGCGGCAGCTGCCAAAGCGGCAAATGTCCAAATCCTTGACATCAGAAGACCCCGCCCGAAAAATGATCTGCGTCTGTTCAGCGGTCGTATCAACGAGGTCACATGCCCCCGTATCGCGGTACTGGGCACCGATTGCGCCATCGGCAAGCGCACCACAGCCAGCATTCTGACCCGCGCGCTCAATGAGAGCGGCGTCAAGGCCGTGATGGTGACAACCGGTCAAACCGGACTGATCCAGGGTGCCCGTCATGGTTTGGCCATGGACGCCGTGCCCTCGCAATTTTGCGCCGGTGAACTCGAAGCAACGATCATCGAGGCCTTTGAAGGCGAAAATCCGGACGTGATCATCATCGAAGGTCAGGGCGCCCTCAGCCACCCTGCCTTTTGCACCACAGCTTTCATCCTGCGGGGCAGCGCGCCCGATGGGGTCATCTTGCAGCACGCACCAAACCGCAAGCACCGGTGCGATTTCGAGCAGATGGAAATGCCCACGCCCCGTTCGGAAATCGATCTGATCAGCGCTTTCGCCGATACAAAGGTCATCGGACTGACGATCAATCATGAGAATATGAGTGATACCCAAGTCAGCACAGCCATCATGTCCTATGAGGGTGAACTCGGCATTCCGGTCACCGATGCGCTGACGCGTCCCACGGAACTTCTGGTGGCCATGGTGCTCTCCTCGTTCCCGCAACTGAAAAGAAAACCGGGCGCGATCGTGCAGTGAGCACACCAAGGCTGGACATTGATCTGGCAAAGATCCGCCATAATGCCGCGACCCTGGTCGCACGGCTGCGCAGGCCTGGTATCTCCGTCACCGGAGTAACCAAGGCCTGTCTAGGGGACCCATGCCTTGCCAATGTCCTGCTGAAAGCAGGCGTTGGCGGACTTGGTGATTCCCGCATTGAAAACATCGAAACCATGCGCCGCGCCGGCATCAGGGCACCCATGACACTCATGCGCGCTCCCATGCCAAGTCAGGTTGACCGTGTCGTGGCGCAGGCTGACACCAGTTTCAACACGGAACTCAGCGTGATCCGCGCCCTGTCTCAGGCCGCGTGCAAGGCAGGGCGCAGGCACGCCGTGGTGCTTATGGTGGAACTGGGTGACCTGCGTGAAGGCGTCATGCCGGACGATCTGGACGCCATGGTGCGCGAAACGCTGCTTCTGCCCAATATCGACTTCAAAGGCATCGGCACCAACCTCGCCTGTCGCAGCGGCGTGGTACCCGACGCGCAAAACATGGGCGAATTGTCCCGTTTGGCAGATGGTCTGGACAGCCGATATGGCGCGGTCATCAGCCTGGTATCCGGCGGCAATTCCAGCAATCTGCAATGGGCGCTCGATGGTGCCAACACCGGCCGTATCAACGATTTGCGTCTCGGCGAGGCGATTTTGCTTGGGCTGGATCCGCTGCACAGACGGCCGATCACCGGCCTGCATACCGATGCCATCACCCTTTTCGCCGAAGCCATAGAATCGAAAGACAAACCATCACGGCCCTGGGGCGCAATCGCCCAATCGGCCTTTGGCGCCACGCCGGAGATCAGCGACCGTGGCCCGATCAACCAGACCCTTTTGGCCATCGGTCGCCAGGATGTCGATCCTGCCGGCCTGACGCCGCTGCAGGACATCGAAATCCTCGGGGCAAGCAGCGACCATCTCATTTTGGACACCAGCAAATGCGAGGTAAGTGTAGGCAGCGAAATAGGCTTCCAGCTCAATTACAGCGCCCTGCTGCGCGCCATGACCTCGCCATTTGTCACAAAGACCTTTGTGCAACCGGATGATCACCGGCCAAGCACGCCCGTTTTGCCAACCCGATCAAAGCCCATAGGGAATTTCCAGCAATGTCATTGACCTTTCCAAACCCAAGCCGCAGCTACGATGATGCGCTGGATCGCATCCGTTTCATCGGCCATGACGGCATGTTTCAGATTGCCTTCTTTGTCGAAATCGATGCATTGGCAAAAACCACGAAAAATCTGGTTCGCACAGAAGCCGGATACCTGGAAGCATTCGACGCAGCGCGCTCGGCGATCGAACGGGTGGCGCTGAAGGCCTATTCACGGGATCGAAATTCGATGATCGTTCTCAAGGCAGCCGACATGCATTAGCACGTCTTGCCATGAAGACTGTAGCCCTGGTGACAAATCCCCAGGGTTCGATCCTTTCGTAATGCCTTTCAAAGCATGCAAATGCGCGTGTACAGCGCCCTCCACTACTCTTTTTGCATGCAAAACAGCAAAAATGATAACTTTTATACTCATCTTTAAAGCCTACTAATTGACTCCAGTTTGATGGCCGCTATAGAGATCCGCATTATTCACCGTCTACGCGATCATCAGGCCACGTCAATTGGAGCTCAGGATGTCACTATTCCCCTCACCGCATCACACAATCAGCAAAACCGCCATCACAATGGCCCTTTTGACAAGCCTGCTGCCGGCTGCCGCCCATGCGGACATCACCTTCAAGGATCACCGGGGCGTTGAGATCAAATTGGAGTCGCCACCCGAAAAAGTGGTGACCATCGTGCGTTCAGGCCCGATCCTTTACCGCGCCGTGGACGGAACAGCGGACCATATCAGCGCTGTGAACAAGAGTTTCTTCACCCGGGATTACCTGTCCGGCCGCTATGGAGAAATCCTGCCGGAACTTGGCAAACTTGCCGCGACTGCCGCGCGCGAAGGTTTCGTGCCCAATGTCGAGGCCCTGTTGGAAATCAATCCGGACGTGATCATTCAGTGGGCAACGGAACCACAAAACATCGAGCCTCTCGAACGGGTCGGCCTGACGGTTGTCGGTTGGAATTGCTGCACCGAAGCCGACCGCCGCGGCTACCTGACGATCAGCGGAAAGATGAGCGGCAAAACGCAACAGGCCGAGAAAATCCTGGCAGCGCAGGATGCCTCGAATGCGGTGCTGCGTGAACGTTTCAGCACTTTTAACAGCGCTGATGCCGTCAGCCTGTTGCAGGTCGACCAACTGAACGACCAGATCCGGGTCATCGCCAATGCTTCCCTGGATTTCAGCCTGAGCGGCGTCAATACGCCAGCGGCGGACGACAGCAATGTCTGGTGGAAAACCGTAGATCTTGAGCAGCTCTATGTCTGGAATCCGCAGATGATCCTGATACCACCCTACGCCAGAGACCTGACGCCGGAGACATTCTACAGCAATCCGCTTCTCGCCAGCCTCGATGCTGTTGAAAACAGGCGTGTCTACAAGATACCTGCCTTTGCCGGATCACCCGACGGGCCGGAAATCTATCTTGTCTCCGCGTGGATTGCCGCCCTGGCACATGGCGCGGATGCAGCACCGGATTTTCGCGCCAATGTCCGCCAGGCCTACAAGACGATTTATGACATCGAACTGGCCGATGCACAGATCGACCGCATTCTGTCGATGGAAGAAAACGCCGGGTCTCAAGCCTATGGCAGCCTGTTCGAATAGGGGCTGCAGGTGTCCGACACAACAAAGAAGGCGCCTCTGGCGCGTCGCGCCCTCTTTCCGCTTCTGCTGGGTCTGCTGCTGATCACCATACTCTATTCGGTGACCATCGGGCGCTATGACCTGCAGGTGCGGGACGTGGCACTGATCCTTTGGGACAACATATCGCCAAGTCAGGCACCAAGCTGGACAAAACTCGAAGAGACAGTGGTCGAACTGGTGCGTCTGCCGCGCGTTCTCGCCGCTGTATTGATCGGCTTTGGCCTTGCGGTTTCGGGCGGTGCATTGCAGGGCCTGTTCCGCAATCCCCTAGTTGATCCCGGCATAATCGGTGTCACTGCCGGTGCCGGCTTTGGCGGCACCCTAGCAATCCTGCTTGGCATACACGGATACATGCTTTTGGCCATCGCCTTCTGCTTCGGCATAGGCAGCGTTGTGCTGGTCAAATTCCTGGCAAGTGTGCGTGGCCGGACCTCCATTTTGACCTTGGTCCTTGCCGGCGTTGTCATCTCGGCCTTCTTCTCCGCAGCCATTTCCATTGCCAAACTGCTGGCCGATCCGTTTCAGAAGCTCCCCGCCATCACCTATTGGCTGATGGGCAGCATTGCATCAACGCATTATGGCGACGTGCTGCTGTTGGCCATTGCCGTCATCCCGGCCACCATTCTGATTTTCCTCTTGCGCTTTCAGATCAACATCCTGTCGCTGGGCGAGGAAAAGGCCCGCGCACTGGGCACACCCGTTGTCCTGGTTCAATGGCTCATATTGATCGCAACAGCGATGATTTCTGCTGGCATTGTTGCCATTTCCGGCATTATCGGCTGGGTCGGACTGGTCATGCCGCATGTGGCGCGGGCATTTGTCGGCGCAGACCACAGCCGGATGCTGCCGGTCGCCGGCATAATCGGCGCCATCTATCTCTTGCTGGTCGACAATCTGGCCCGCACGGTCACCACCGCAGAAATTCCGCTTGGCATCATCACCGCGCTGATCGGCGTGCCCGTATTCGCCATCATCCTTCGGCGCATGCATTCAAAAGGCGGCTGGAGCAATGATTGAGGTCCGTGATCTGCACGTCAGGCGGGGTGACAAGACCATCATAGATGGTTGCAGCTTCGCTGTTCACAGCAGCGGCGTCCTGGTCATCCTCGGCGCCAATGGCGTCGGCAAGACAACCTTGCTCAACACCATGATTGGCGTGCTCAAGCCTTCCAGAGGCCACATGGAGATCGGCGGAAAGATCGGCTTTGTGCCGCAATTGTTCGAAGTCGCCTTTTCCTACAGCGTCATGGATATCGCGCTGATGGGCCGGGTACGCCACATTGGTCTGTTTGGCTCACCCGGCACCCGTGACTTTGCAGTCGTTCGCCGGTTTCTTGCATTGCTCGGCATTGAAGATCTGGAAAACCGCGTTTTCAACGAATTGAGCGGCGGACAGCGCCAGATGGTGATGATCGCGCAGGCGCTGTCATCCGAATGCGATATTCTCATTCTTGACGAACCCTGCGCCGCTCTGGACTACCGGAACCAGAAGGTGGTGATTGATGTCCTTCGAAGTCTCAGCCGGGATCATGGCATCACCATTGTCTTTACCACGCATGTACCGCAGCACGCGGTGGAAATCGCCAGCCATGTTCTGCTGATGAACAGCACTGTGTCCTACCTGAGCGGAACAGCGGAAACAGTGCTCAGCGAAAGCAATCTCAGCGCCCTTTACAAGGTGCCGATCGGCCGCGCCCAATTCGCGGGCAGCGACAAATTCACCTATGCGCCCCTGTTCCACCATGGGGAGGTCAGGCATGAGCCCTAAGCCCGTTCGGGAAAAATCCATTGCTTATCTGCACTGGGGAAGCGCTTACCAGTTGCGCAGCTTCCAGGATTTTTCCCACTACATCGACGAACGGATCTATCTGGGTGATCTGGGCCAGGTTGATCTGAACCAATTCGCCGCCATCATCGTCGCTGACGCGATGGATAGCGTCACAATCGCTGCCCATGCCCGACAATTGAACGACTATGTCCGCAATGGCGGATTTCTGATTGTCTTCTTTCAGGGAAACGCCGACTGGATCGATGTCGTTCCCCTCAACTGGCGCCCGCATACAACAAAGGACTGGCTGTGGTGGATGAAACCGGGCCAGCGACTGGAAATACACCAACCGGAACCAAGCCATCCGATTTGTGACCATATCCCGCTCAGCAACATGAGCTGGCACTGGGGCGGTGCCTATGCACTGGATAAAAACGCCCACTCCATCCTCAATCTTGATGAGGAGGACGCTAGCCTGTTTCTCGATTTCCGCAATATTGAGGGAGGCGGTCGCCTGATGGTCTCCACCCTTGATCCCCATTCCCACACTGGCCAACGCTTCATGCCGGCGACAACACGCTTTCTGCAGGGCTTTTATCCCTGGCTCAACCGGGAACTGGGCGTCGAGCGCCCCAAACGCAACCGTTTCACCTACCTGCAATGCACCCATAACCTCAGCGATTGGCGACCGCCATGGATTGAAACCAGCCTGACCGACGCCGGCTTTGATGTTCAATTCTGCCCGCTTTACGCTTTGGACGAGGCCGTGCTGGCTGCCACCGACTATCTTTATCTGCCGGCAAACCACGACGAGGTCTTTTTGCAGCGCAATCAGGCCCTCTTGCTCGACTATCTGGAAAGTGGCGGCAACATGATCATCTGCGCCGAACCGGTGACATCCTGGCTGCCCTTCATCAGCCCGTTCAATGCCGTATCCCCCCGACCCTTTTCCAATATCAAAATACGCCTGCGTGACGACCGCCCCGGTTTTTTTGCCCATATGGACGACACATTTGATGGCTGGCAGGGCGTTTACGGCCAATATGCCCGGGGTTGGAGCGACATGCCGCCGGGCGCCATCTGGTTGACAGACGTGGGGCCGGAACACGACCCCAAGCCCGCCGACTGGCTGTGGCGCTATCCGGCCGCATCGGGCAAGGGCGGCTTTGTCTTCATGCACAATGGCGACAGCATGATCCGCTATCCCGATCACGGCCCGCACAAGGAACAATTGGTGCGTGATATCTGCCTTGGCCTGCAGTCACTGATCTTGGCAAAACAGATTCTGTGAAGGCCAGCCATTCTGCCACCTCTCTTCCATAGCGCCGGCCCCATGGCCTCGGTGAAATCCGGCTCGCCGGTAGAATGCCGGGGCGTTTCATTGTATCAAGTGATCTTGCATCAGCGCTGGGGGGAGGAATGATCGATGGCATTTGAATATGTCAGTGTGGAAGAGGCGATGCAGCGCGATGGTCTGCGCATGGTCGTCGTTGGCGACACGCCCAGCCCTTGGGGGGAAGCGGCCAAAGGTCTTTTACATATCAAGAAAATCGATTGGGCCGCGGTGCGACTTGACCATGGAAGCGGGGTTTTGAAAGAGTGGGCAGGCCAGCAAGGCGCGCCGGTTGCGTTCTACAACAATGAAAAACCCCGTTCCGGCTGGGCTGAGATATTGCTGCTGACCGAGCGGCTGGCGCCCACGCCCGCCCTGCTGCCCGCACATCCCGCGGACCGCGCCCTCGTCATGGGGCTGGCGCATGAGATATTGGGCGAAGAAGGCCTTGGCTGGTCGCGCCGCCTGCAATTGGTGCATGCCGGACTGCAGGGCTCCGGCGGCTTCAAGGAACCTGTGGCAAAGTTCCTGGCGGCAAAATACGACTATCGCCCGAACACGGACGCAGCCACGGCAACCCGCATCACGTCGTTGCTGCGCATGCTGGCGGGCCGCCTGGCTGTCCAGCGTGAGGCGGGCAGCAGCTATTACGTCGGCCATAGCCTGACAGCGGCGGATATCTATAGTGCCACGATCATGGCCCTGTTCAGGCCCCTGCCCCAGGAGCAATGCAAAATGCGCGCCAGCACGCGTGCGGCATTCGAGGAACTGGACGCGGAAACCAAGGCCGCGCTGCATCCCGCTCTGATCGAACATCGCGACATGATCTATGCGCAACATCTGGAATTGCCGCTATCGCTTTGAGACAAGCAGGCCGCTCTAATTCAGCCGCCCGAAGAGGTTCATCTCGATCGCATTCATATGCACCAGCATGGCGTCTGAGGCGCCTGCGGCGTCGCGGTCCTTGAGCATGCGCACGATGTCTTCGTGCTGGGCGCAATAGCCCAGGCGCCGCTCCTCGGAAAAGCGCTTTCGCTTCAATTCGATCCAGGGATCACGGTTGCGGATCACCCGCAGGATGTCATGCAGGCTCATCAGCAACTCATTGCGCGCCGCCTTGAAGATACGATGATGGATCTGCGCATCCCAATATTCGAATTTGGCCGGGTCTCTTTCCGCCTTTGCCATCTCATGGGCTTCGACAATCGCATCAAGATCCGAGGCGCTCGCCATGGTGACGGCAATGGCCGCAGCCTGCGGTTCGACAAGACGACGCACGGTCATCATGTCGGTGGGCGATACGCCGGTGACGCGCTGGAGTATGTCATTCATATCCACTTCATCGGCAGGGCGCACAAAGGTGCCACGGCCCACATGGCGGGAAATCACCCCCTCATCGACCAACGCATTAATGGCGCGCCGTGCCGTGTTGCGCGCCACCGCATATTCCTTTGCGATGTCGCGCTCCGCAGGCAATTGCCCATCGTGCGACCACTCCCCGGCCGCAATGCGCTGGCGCAGGGATTTTTCAACTTCACTGGCAATCTGTTTCGGCATGATGGCGCTTCTAATATGAACCAATGATGAGCCAATTATCCCAATTCAATCGCAAGTTCAAGCTAAAACCATCGAAATTCCGTGTTTCTCCACGAAATGCTGTTGACTCGTTTATTCAGGCACATAATATTGGTCCACTTAAAAATGTATTGGTTCAGTTAAATGAACCAGATCGCTGGGAGGCATCATGCGTTTTGCGGCTTTTTCGATATCCGGAGAAAGACGTGTGGGGATGGTAAGCGCAGATAGCGCCAATTTCCACCCCATCAACATGTCGACAGAACGGGCAGCCAGGGGCGTTGCGGCGCTGATCGGCCTGTCTGACGCCGAAATTGCCGATGTGTCTTCGCCGCTTCCGGCCCATGAAGTCACATTGGAAGCCCCGTTCCCAAGGCCAGAGCGCAATATCTTCTGCGTCGGCAAGAATTACCTCGACCACGCCCACGAATTTTCCAACAGCGGCTTTGATTCCAGTGCCGCGACCTCCACCGTCCCCAAGGCACCGATCATCTTTTCCAAAGTGCCCGAAACCGTCATTGCCCATGGTGAGAAGATCATCATCGACCCGACGGTATCGGCAGCCATTGACTATGAGGCGGAACTGGCTGTCATCATCGGCATCGGCGGGCGGTCGATTTCAAAAGCGGACGCGATGAACCATGTCTGGGGCTATACGCTCGTCAATGATGTGACGGCCCGCGATCTCCAGGGAAAATACAGCCAATGGCTGATTGGCAAATCGCAGGACACCTTCTGCCCCATGGGCCCCTTTGCCGTCACGCGGGACGAACTCGATATCGGCGATACCGAGATCCGCTGCGTGGTGAACGGTGAAATACGCCAGCAGGCCAATACGCGCGATCTGATCTTCGATGTTCCAACCATCATCGAAACCCTGTCGGCCGGCATCACGTTGCTGCCGGGCGATATCATCGCCACAGGAACACCCGCCGGCGTCGGCATCGGATTTGACCCGCCACGTTATCTGCGGCACGGTGACGTGGTCCGCGTTGAAATTGACGTGATCGGAAGCCTCGAAAATCAATGTGAAGAGCGCCCCTCATGACATCAATCCGTTTCAAGGACATGATGATGGAAACTGCGGGTGACGGCACGCCAATTGTCATGCTGCACGGTCTGGGTGGGACATCCAACAGCTGGCAGGCGCTTGTGCCTTCACTGGCAGGTTTTCGGCTCATCCGCCCTGATCTGCCGGGGGCCGGGCGTTCACCCACGCCTGGCGGAAAAATCGAAATCGTTACGCTGGCGCATGCACTTGCCCGCAACCTTGCGGAACTGGGCGTGGAACGCGCTCATATTGTTGGCCATTCCTTCGGCACACTCATCGCCCAGCATCTGGCCGTCATGCATCCGCGGCTGGCCGCAAGCCTTGCTCTGTTCGGACCAATCATAGAGCCTGCCGATGCAGCACGTGAGCGCCTGCGTGCGCGTGCCGTGCTGGCGCGTCAGGAAGGCATGTGCACCATTGCCGATCAGGTGACGCCGGTCAGTCTTGCCGCCAATGCGCAACAGCAATCGCCCGTGGCCTTTGCCTTTGTTCGCGAAAGCCACATGCGCCAGAATGCCGAGGGCTTTGCAAAATCCTGCGAGGCCCTTGCAGGCGCAAGCGGAACGGACCTTGCCGCCATTGCCTGCCCGGTTCTCGTTGTCACAGGCGATCATGATGGCGTCGGCCCGCCCAGCGTCGCCCAGCAATTGGCAGAAACGGTCAAACAGGGCAGCGCCGTCGTCCTTAATGATTGCGGCCATTGGGCGCCGATTGAAAAACCGGCTGAATGCGCGCGGCATCTGAATGAATTTATCCGCAAGATTGCGATCTAGCGGCGGCAAGCAGCGCAAAGCTGCAGCCGAACAGAAGCAGGGAGAATCTTATGGCCGATGATATCAATGGTTGGAACAGCAACAGTTCGACATTGTTCACCAATGTGCGGGTGCTGGATGCAACCGGAGAAAATCCCTTTACCGGCGAAGTTCTGGTGCAGGGCAACCGAATCAAATCGGTAAACCGGGGCACCTCCCGCTTCAGCGCGCCCATGACATCGGGCGGCGCCACCGTCATTGACGGCATGGGCGCAACGCTGATGCCGGGCATGATCGATGCGCATCTGCATCTTTCCTGGAACAATGCGCCAGGCATTGATCCGATCCAGATGATGGAACTGGAAGAGCATATGCTGGTCACCATGGAGATGGCCAAACTGGTGATCGATGCCGGTTTCACGGCGGGCCGCGGTGCGGCCGCCGCCAAGCCTAGGCTTGACGTCGTTGCCAAGCGTTTTATCAACGAGGGGCGTTTCCCCGGGCCGCGCTATCTGGCGGCCGGCCCCGAAATCACCACGGTTGGCGGGCTTGGCGATGCCGCCCCTTCCCACATACCGCATGAAGGCCTCAACCTCGGCCTGGTCGTCTCCGGCCCGGAAGAAGTGCGCCGCACCGTGCGCCAGCTGATCAAATATGGCGTCGATTCAATCAAGCTCAACCTGTCGGGTGAATCCATCACAGGCATGGGCGCCGAAGAAACGCCCATGTCCGAGGAAGAAGTGGCCATGGCCGCACAGGAGGCGCGATGCCGCAACAAGGTCCTGTCGGCCCATGCGCGCTCTTCCGGTTCCATCAAGCAATGTATCCGGCACGGTATCCGCAATATCTATCATGCGTCCTTCTGCGATGAGGAAGGCCTCGACATGCTCGAGGCTGCCAAGGAGCACCACATGGTTGCCCCCGGCATTGCCTGGCTCATCAACACGGCGCGCCATGCGGAAGAATGGGGCATCAAGCCAGGCTCGCCGCTGTCGATGGAGTATGAGCGCGAACTGGCCATGTGTATCGATGCGATGAAGAAAATGCATCGTCGCGGCATCCGCATCTGCATTGGCGGGGATTATGGATTTGCCTGGACACCCCAGGGCACCAACGCCAAGGACATTCAGACATTCGTCGAAATGCTCGGGTTCTCGCCAATGGAAGCCATTCAGGCCGCCACCAAATACGGCGGGGACATGATGCTGATGGAAGACGAGCTGGGCCTGATCAAGGAGGGCTACCTGGCCGACATTCTGCTGATCGATGGCGACCCGCTTGCCGATGTGCGCATCCTGCAGGATCAGAAGCGCATCATGGCGATCATGAAAGACGGCAAATTCCACAAGGCACCAAAGGTCAATGAAGCAAGGCGGCGTCTGACAGCATGAGCATTGCCGACGCGCCAAAAACGCCCCCCGGCTCCGCTCCGGGTTCACCCGGCACCGGCATTTCCCGGCGCCAGGTCTGGGGCCTGTTCTGGCTGGCTCTGGCCGCCCTGTTCATCTGGCTCGTCTTTGCCGACTGGCCCGATTGGGTCAAGAATATCCTGCTGTCAAAAAAGGCCTTTCTCAGCGCCTGCCTGAACGGCCTGACTCTGGCCGGCCTCTATTTCCTCGTCGCCAGCGGCTTTACCCTGGTTTTCGGATTGATGCGCAACGTCAATCTGGCGCATGGCTCGCTCTACCTGCTGGGGGCCTATATCGGCTATGAGATCGCCGATCGCACTGGCTACTGGCTGCTGGGCGTGCTTGGTGCCTTTCTCATTCTGTCGGTCGTCGGCCTGCTGATGCAGGTGGTGGTCTTTCGCCGTCTGGAGGGCGATGATCTGCGTCAGACTCTGGTGACCATCGGCATTTCGATCATCGCCGCAGACCTGATGCTGGCGGTTTGGACCGGCGGCACCTATCAGATACTCATTCCGGACTGGCTGGCCGGCGCGATCAAATTGCCCATCGTCACGGCCGTGCGCTCCAACGGTTCGATTGTGCTTCTGTCCTACCCGTTTTTCCGCCTCGTTGTTCTGGCATTGGCCATCGTGATCGGCATAGGCCTGTGGCTGATGCTCAACAAGACCCGCGTCGGCATGATGATCCGCGCCGGTGTGGATGACCGTGAAATGCTGTCGGCATCCGGCACCAATGTGCATCTGATTTTCGCTGTGGTCTTTGCCATTGGCGCGGGATTGGCCGGGCTTGCCGGGGTCATTGGCGGCTCAGCCCTTTCCGTGGCGCCGGGTGAAGACGTGCGCTACCTGCTGGCATCGCTTGTCGTGGTCATTGTCGGCGGCATGGGATCAATCACCGGCGCCGCCATCGGCGCCCTGATCATCGGTCTCGCCGAACAGATCGGACTGGTCTATTTCCCCACCTATGGCGTCGTGCTGACCTTTGTCATCATGGTGGTGACGCTGGCCATCCGGCCGCAGGGCATCATGGGGAAATCGCAATGAATGCCGACGTCGCCCGGGACCCCGCAACACCTGCCAGGAATCTGCTGGCGCGCATCGGCACCGGGCACTTTGTGCTGGCCGCCCTGCTGCTGGCCTATCCGCTTGTCTCCTCAGACTTTTTCCTCACCCAGATTGGCGGCTATTCGCTTATTTTCGGCATGCTGGCCCTCTCCTTGAGTCTGCTTGCCGGCTATGGCGGCATGGTCAGCCTTGCGCAGATATCCTTTGCCGGCGTCGCCGGATACACGGTGGCCATTTTCGGCGAGAACAATTCCAACATTTTGGGTTTTGGCTGGCCCTGGTGGCTTGTCATGCCACTGGCGCTGTTTTTTGCCGCCACGAGTTCGGCACTGATTGGCTGGGTATCGGTGCGCACAGAGGGCATTTACACGATCATGATCACCCTCGCGGTGGCCACGGCAGCCTTCTATTTTGTGCGCCAGAACTACACGCTGTTCAATGGTTTTCCCGGTTATACCGGCCTGCGCGCACCCATTGTTTTTGGCGTGAACTTTCGCGATCCCGTGCCCTTCTATTACATGTGTCTGGTCGCAGCGACCCTGTCCTATGCCGCCGTGCTCTATGCAGCGCGCTCCACCTTCGGCCTTACCCTGCAGGCCATCCGCGATAACCCGCGCCGCATGCGCGCCATCGGCTTTGACGTGACCGCACACAAGGTGGTCGCCTGGTTCTATGCAGGCCTGATTGCCGGTTTGGCCGGCGTGTTGCTGGTCTGGTTCAACGGGCGCATTTCGCCCGGAACCATCAATGTCGCCGCCGCCATCAACGTATTGATCATTGCCGTCATCGGCGGATTGAAGCACCCGATCGGCCCGTTCATCGGTGCGCTCATGGTGGTGCTCATGCAGACATTTGCCATCGATATCGTTGGAGCAGAGCGCTTCAACACATTGATCGGTGTGTTTTTTCTGGCGATCGTTTTCTTTTCGCCAGACGGAATTCTTGGGCTTTGGGGGCAGCTTCGGCAGCGCCTGGCACAGGAGGACTTGCGTTCGCGTCAATGAAGAGCGGACGTTGGGAGAAGAGCCAAATCAACTTGGGAGGTACCAATGAGAATTCACAGACGCACATTGCTGGCACTCGCGCTGGCCACCGGATTGACTGCACCGGCCATGGCCGTTGCCCAGGCCGAGGATATAAAGATCGGTGTTCTCGCCACATTTGAAGGCGCCTTCACCGTCCTTGGAGAAGATGGCGAACGCGGCGCACTGACTGCCCTCGACGAAGTCGGAGGCATGGCCGCCGGCAACAAGATTGTCGTTGTCCGTGGTTCATCCGATGCATCACCTGACAGTGCCATTCGCGCTGCGCGCAAACTGGTGGAGCAGGATGGTGTGAAAATCCTCGTCGGTCCGCTATCGGGTGACGAAGGCATTGCCGTCAAGGATTATGCCAAGACCCAGCCGGGCGTGACCTTCATCAACGGCTCATCGGCGGCACAGGACACAACCCTGCGCGACCCGGCGGAAAACTTCTTCCGCTTTTCAACCGATGGCGCACAGTGGATGGCTGGCCTTGGAACCTATGCCTATAATGAAAAGGGCTACAAGAATGTTGCCGTCGTGGCGGAAGACTATTCCTTCCCCTACACGCAGGTTTTTGGCTTCATGGCCGAATTCTGCAAGGCCGGTGGCAAGGTGCCTTCGAAATCCTGGGTGCCCATTGGCAACAAGGATTATTCATCCGTCATCGCCGCCATCCCTGATGATGTGGATGCGGTCTATGTGGCGCTTGGCGGCGCCGATGCCGTCAACTTCCTGACGCAGTTCCAGCAGTCCGGCGGTGAAGCACCCTTGATCGGCGGCTCGATCACCGTCGACCAGACGGTGCTGACGTCCAAGGGCCGTTTGCGTGACGTGCTGATCGGTACACCGGCTGCCGGTCCGACAGCCGACACCAATGATACGCCGGAATGGAATGCCTTCGTCGAAGCCTATAAAAAGCAGGAGGGCGCATTTCCTTCGCCATCATTGTTCGCGCATGCCTATTACATCGGCATGAAAGCGGCCTTGCTGGCGCTTGAAGAAACCGGCGGCAAACTGGATGATGATGGTGCGAACTTCCGCAAGGTCTTGAGCTCGCTGTCATTCGAAACACCGACAGGCAAGGTATCGCTTGACAAGAACCGCAATGCGATTGCCGATATTTACCTGACGGAAGTGACCGAAGGCCCTGATGGCAATCTGTTGAACAAGCTCATCAAGGTTGTTCCACAGGTCAACCAGACCCTGGGCATCGATGAAGCGGAATTCCTGGCACTGGGTGCGGTGAGCCGCGAAAACCCAAGCTGTCCGTAATGGTTTCATCAACCGATCAGGAGACATAAAGTGACCGCAAATGTTGCAGCATCCAGACTTCAGGACTCCGGTGCCTATGCACTTGAGCTTGACAGCGTTGCCCGGCATTTCGGTGCACTGGTCGCCCTGACCGGTATCAACATGAGGATCGCGGCCGGTGAACGGCGCGCGGTCCTCGGCTCCAACGGGGCCGGCAAGACGACCCTGTTCAATGCCATAACCGGCGATTTCCTGCCCACCGAAGGCCGCATCAAGTTCTTCGGCGAAGACATCACCGATCTGCCGCCGCATGAGCGTATTCGCCGCGGACTGAGGCGCACCTATCAGATATCGCAATTGTTCGGCGGCCTGAGCGTTCTGGACAACATCTATCTGGCCTGCCGCGGCGTGTCGCGCAAACGCTACTCGCTGGTCCGGCCAAAACCATCCGACGCCAACAGGATGCAGGCGGAATCGATCCTCCATGCCGTCCATCTGGAATCCGTGCGCGACACGCCCGTTTCCAATCTTTCGCACGGCCAGCAAAGACAGCTTGAAATCGCCATGGCTCTGGGCGGCGCGCCGCGTTTCATCCTGTTTGATGAACCGGCTGCCGGTCTATCACCCACTGAGCGTCGTGATCTGATCGAAATCCTCAACGCCCTGCCCGCCCATATCGGCTACATCATCATCGAACATGACCTCGACGTGGCGCTGCGCGTATCGGAATATGTGTCGATGATGCACAATGGCAAATTGTTCAAGGAAGGAACGCCCGAGGAAATAGAAAACGATCCGCAGGTCCAGGAAATCTATCTTGGAGGCGGGCATGGCTGACAAAACGGCACCAATGACCAAAGCCGCACTGAGCGTCGACGACCTGCACGTCTACTATGGCGAAGCCCACGTCCTGCAGGGTGTTTCCCTGGAACTGCAATCGGGCATCATGTCGGTGGTGGGTCGCAACGGCATGGGAAAGACCACCCTGTGCAATGCGATTGTCGGCCTCAAGCGCATCCGCTCCGGCAGCATGCGTGTTTTTGGCCGCGACGTGTCCAGGCTCGAACCGCACATCATTCACCGTGCCGGTGTCGGCTATGTGCCGCAGGGGCGTCGCCTCTGGCCCAGCCTCAGCGTTGATGAACATCTGCGCCTGGCGGCCTCGCCCGATCCCGAAGCCACCTGGACCGTTGAACGCCTGTATCAAACCTTTCCAAGGTTGCATGAACGGCGCAACAACGGCGGCTCGCAGCTTTCCGGCGGCGAACAGCAGATGCTGGCCATTTCACGCGCGCTGCTGAGCAATCCGCGGTTGCTGGTAATGGATGAGCCCACCGAGGGCCTGGCCCCGGTGATTGTCGACCAGGTCGAGGCCATGCTGGTGCAACTCGGGCGTGAGGGCGATATGTCGGTGCTGGTCATCGAGCAGAATATCGGCGTAGCAACCTCCGTGTCCGACAAGGTGGCCATCATGGTCAATGGCCGCGTCAACCGCATCATGGATGCCGACACTTTGGCTGGCGACCGTGACCTGCAGCAGCGTCTGCTGGGCGTTGGCCGCCATGAGGACGACATTGCACCGCCGGAAGAAATTGGCGAAGTCTCTCAGGAAGCGCTGATGGCGGAGGTCTATGCAGTGCAACGCGATGGCGCAAACAGCGATGCATCGAGAGGCAACCTGCAATTGGCCAATGTTTTGCCCAACCGGTGGAGCCTGCCGGCAAACCAGCTGCGCTCCGACACCGGACGCAGGCAGGAAGCCGAAGCGCCCGCGACGCGTATTTTCGCAATCCCCTTTTCCGAGCGCATCGGCAAAACCGCACTGGTTGTCGGCACCTTTGACACCAAGGGGCCTGAACTCAATTTCATCCGTGACAAATTGAAGGCGCTGGGTATCCCGGTCAGAACCGTCGATCTTTCGACATCCGGCAAGCCGTCGCGATGCGATGTCACGCCGATGCAGGTCGCCAGCATGCATCAGGGCGGCACCAATGCGGTCTTCAGCCATGATCGCGGTCAGGCCGTATCGGCGATGGCAGAGGCCTTTGCCCGCTGGATGGCGCAGGAACGTCAGATTGGCGGTGTCATTTCGGCTGGTGGTTCCGGCGGCACCACGCTGGCCACGGCCGGCATGCGCACCCTGCCGGTCGGCATTCCAAAGGTGATGGTTTCAACCGTTGCCGCAAGCGACACCCGCCCCTATGTCGGCGCAACCGATATCAACATGTTCCATTCGGTCGCCGATGTTCAGGGTCTCAATTCCATCACCGAACAGGTACTGGCCAATGCCACCCACGCCATCGCGGGCATGATCGCCCAACTGCCCTCGCCCACCGAGCGTGCGGCAAAACTGGCGGCAGCGCGCCCGGCGATCGGCCTGACCATGTTCGGCTTGACGACACCCTGCGTACAGGCTGTGACCAGGCAGCTTGAAGCGGACTATGATTGCCTTGTCTTCCATGCGACGGGCACCGGCGGACGCGCCATGGAGGCCCTTGGAACATCCGGCCTGTTGACCGCCATGATTGACATCACAACAACAGAAATTGCCGATATGATTGTCGGCGGTGTCTTTGCCGCCGACGAGAACCGGTTCGGTGCCGCCATCGAGACCGGCCTGCCCTATGTGGGCTCGCTCGGGGCGCTCGACATGGTGAATTTTGGCGCACGCAAGAGCGTTCCTGCAAAATTTGATGGTCGCAATTTCGTCATTCACAATCCGACCGTTACTCTAATGCGCACGACCATTGATGAAAACCGCACCGCCGGTGAATGGATCGGCAATCGCCTGAACCAGATGGAAGGACCGGTAAGGTTCCTCATCCCCGAAGAAGGGGTGTCAGGCCTCGACAAAGCCGGTGAGGCTTTTCATGATCCACAGGCCGACAAGGCGCTGTTTGATGCCCTTGAACAAACCGTGCGCCTCAGTGCCCGCCGACAGATCATCCGGGTAAAAGCCAATATCAATGATGAGGCTTTTTCCAATGCCGTGGTGGCCAATTTCCGTTCCATTTCACAGCTTCACAAGAGGAGCGCCTGATGCCGCGATTTGAAAGACACGAACTGGTTGAAAAATTTCAAAAGATGAAGCGCGACCGTATTCCCATTGTCGGCGGCGGCGCCGGCACCGGCCTGTCTGCCAAATGTGAAGAGGACGGCGGCATAGACCTGATTGTCATCTACAATTCCGGTCGTTACCGCATGGCGGGCCGCGGCTCGCTGTCGGGTCTTCTGGCCTATGGCAATGCCAATGATGTCGTGGTCGAAATGGGCTATGAGATCATACCCGTCGTCAAAAAAACACCGGTTCTTGCCGGGGTGAACGGCACTGATCCTTTCTGCATTTTCGACAAGTTTCTGGATGAATTGAAGGTTCAGGGTTTTGCCGGTGTACAGAATTTCCCGACCGTGGGCCTGATTGATGGTAACTTCCGGGCCAATCTGGAGGAAACCGGCATGTCCTACAGTCAGGAAATCGAGATGATCGCCTTGGCGCATGACAAGGACATGCTGACGACGCCCTATGTCTTCTCTGCGCAGGATGCGGCTGCCATGGCCGCCGCCGGCGCGGATATCATTGTTTGCCATCTGGGTCTGACGACCGGCGGATCGATTGGTGCAAGCACGGCGCTGACCCTCGACCAGTGTCCGGCACTGGTCGACGACTGGTCGCAGGCCGCGCTGGAGGTCAACAGCGATGTGATCATCCTCGTGCACGGTGGACCGGTATCCGAGCCAAAGGATGCGCAATATATTCTCGACAACACGAAAAACTGCCACGGTTTCTACGGCGCCTCTTCCATGGAACGTCTGCCGACAGAACGGGCGCTGACCGAACAGACGAAAAAATTCAAAGCGATTACGCGCTGATCCTATAAAGCGTGACAGGAGGAATAATTATGACTGGTGAGTTGGTTGGCGCATTGTTGCTTTGGCTTATCGGCATTGCCGTGGTCGTGGTCATTGCCGTTTACATCCTGCAATGGCTCTACCGCCGTTCGACCAAGGAAACCGCCTTTGTCAGGACCGGTTTTCTGGGCGAGAAGGTCGTCGTCAACAGCGGCGCATTTGTCATTCCCGTGCTGCATGAAATCACCCCGGTGAACATGAATGTCCTGCGCATTGAAGTGGCGCGCCGCGATGGACAGGCGCTGATCACCAAAAACCGCATGCGGGTGGACATTGCCGCGGAGTTTTTCGTCCGCGTGGGAGCGACCAAGGAAGCCGTCGCCTCTGCCGCTCAGACACTTGGCCGCCGCACGCTCCAGGAAGATGGCCTGCGGTCGCTGCTGGAAGGCAAATTCGCCTCCGCCATGCGCACCATTGCAGCCCGCATGACCCTGGAGGAACTGCATGAACAGCGCGGCGATTATGCGCAGCATGTACGCGATCTGGCTGCCCAGTCGCTTGCCGCCAATGGTCTGGATCTGGAAACCGTCGCCGTGGTGGATCTCGATCAGACCGGGCTGGAATTCTTCGATCCCTCCAATGCGTTTGATGCCGAAGGCCTGACCCAGATCACCGAAGCCATCGAAGGTCGACGCAAGATGCGCAACGAGATCGAACAGCGCACCCTCGTCGACATCCGCAACCAGAACCTCACGGCTCAGAAACAGGTCTATGACATCGACCGAGATCAGGAATATGCCCGGCTCGAACAGGAGCGCGAACTGGAAGTCCGCCGCGCAGCACAGCGCTCGGATCTTGTGCGTGAACGGGCCCTGCGCGAACAGGAATCGGAACAGGCGCAATTGTCATCGCGTGAGGCCGTTGAAAAATCCCGGATCGCCCAAGAGCGCTCCCTGACCGACGAACGCATCAAATCCGAGGAAGAAACCCAACGCCGCGAGATCTCGCGTCGCCGCTCCATAGACGAAGCGGAACTGAAATCGCGTGAACTGACAGAGCGTGAGCAGATTGCTCTTGAACTTGCACTGGACAAGGCCCGCATCAGCCGGGATCTGGAACAGAAGGAACTGGAAATAGCGCGTGAAAAATCCATTGAGATCTTCGTGCTTGAACGGCAGATTTCCGTTGCTGAAAAGGCGGTGGAACTGAACAAGGCCGAAGCCGAAAAAATGCGCAACGAGATCATTCAGACGCAATTGACAGAGGCCGAACGCGTTGCACAGGACCGTGCTCTCGATGAAATCCGCATTGAGCGCGAACGCCGGCTCGAAGCCCTGCAGATCGCCAAGCGCCAGGCCTTTGAAGAAGCCGAACTGGCCATGGCCGAAGAAGTGGAACGTGCCCGCATCAATACCGAACGGGCTGTGGAAGAATCCAGAATCATCAAGGACCGCGACATCCGCCAGATCAGCGTTGATCGTGACCGGTTGATCGAACTGGCGGAAATGGAAAAATCCATCGAGCTTTCCAAGAAGTCGCAGGAGCGTTCCTCGGCCATGGCTGCGGCCTCGGCAGTACGTTCAAAAGCCATTCAGGCAGAAGAACAGACCTTCACTGCCCGCGAACGCGAAATTGCCGAACGCCGCAAGCTGACAGAGGTCATAGCGGCAGAAAGAGAAGCGGCACGCGAAACCGTTCGCATCATCGCCAAGGCAGACGCCGAAATGAAAGCGGCGAAAAGCCATGCAGAGGCACAGAAAATCACCGCAAATGCCAATGCGGAAGCAGAAAAGGTTGCAGCACTGGCTGCCGGTGAGCGCTACATGGTGGATGCGGCCGGACGCAAGGCGCTCAACGAATCGGAAAATGTGCTTTCCGAACCCGCCCGTCAGGCCCGCATTCGCGAGAACCTGCTTTCCCGCCTTGAAGGCATCGTGCGTGAAAGCGTGCGGCCAATGGAGAAAATCGAAGGCATCAAGATATTGCATGTTGATGGCATGAATGGCGGCGGGGCCGGCGGCTCGAAAAATGTCACCGATGAAGTCATCGATTCGGCCCTGCGTTACCGTGTTCAGGCGCCGATGATCGACAATCTGATGAAGGAAATCGGTATCGAGGGCGGTTCCATGGGCCGCATGACGGATGTTCTGCGCGACGCCAAGGACATGTCCAACCTGGTGCGCAACAAGAAATCAGAAACACCCGATGCAAAACCGGAGCAGAATGATGATGATGATCGCGACCGGTAACAGCAAGAGGGTCTGCCATATATGACGCATGTCTATGTTTCATCCATCATTCCGGCGCCCGCCAACACAGTCTGGGCTTTGGTGCGTGATTTCAACGCTTTGCCGCAATGGACGCCCTTTGTCGTCGAAAGCCGCATCGAGCAGAATGTACCGTCTGACAAGGTTGGCTGCATACGCGCGTTCAGCCTGAATGACGGCGGCCGGATCCGGGAGCAACTTCTGGCCCTGTCGGATTACGACATGAGTTGCACATATGCGATCCTCGAAAGCCCGATGGGCGTCGAAAACTACATCGCCACCCTTTCGCTGACGCCCGTCACCGATGGCAATGTGACATTCGCAGAATGGCAGGCCCGGTTCGACTGCCCGGCAGATCGCGAGGCCGAACTCATCCAGCAAATCGGCACCCATGTGTTCCAGGCAGGGTTCAACGCGTTGAAACGCCATTTCGGGCACTAGTGGATGGCACGGGTCCACGAGAGCACCATAATCAATGCGTCCATTGATGCCGTCTGGCATGTGTTGCGCAATTTCAACAGCCATGTCGACTGGCACCCGGCCATCGCCACCAGCCAGATTGAAAATGGCTTGCCCGCCGATACGGTCGGCGCCATTCGCAATTTCACTCTGGCCGATGGCGGCCTGCTGCGCGAGCAATTGATCAAACTCGATGATGAGGCCCACGAACTGGCCTATTGCCTGCTGGAAGCGCCGCTTCCTCTCAATGGCTATGTGGCGACAATCAAGCTCAAACCGGTCACCGAAACCGGGCAGACCTTCTGGACCTGGGAAAGCACATTCTCGCCGCCCGACCATCGCAAGCAGGAGCTTGTTGCCCTGGTGGCAAAGGATATCTATCAGGCAGGCTTCAAGGCACTGGAAGACTATCTGGGTGGATCAGGCCCGACACATGCCTCTGTTCACCACCAAACCGGACAAGGGGCGAGCTGGTCACCCTCCTATGAGCAGATCAGGAGGCATGACACCTCCTCCGCGGGTCCTTCCGCCCTGGGCACGCTGACCACGCATGCCATAGTGATGGATGCCCATGGCGGACCCGACGTGCTCAGACCACGCCAGGTGGAGGTCCCGGCACCCGGTCCCGGCCAGGTGCGCATCAGGCAATCCTTCATTGGCGTCAATTACATCGATGTCTATAGCCGAACGGGCTATTTCAACCTGATTGATCCGCCCGGCATTCCCGGCATGGAAGCTGCCGGCACCGTTGAATCCGTCGGTGAGGGTGTCACCCATGTGCAACCCGGTGACGCAATTGCCTATGCATGCGCGCCGGTCGGTGCCTATACCGGCCTTCGCACCATGGAGGCCGAACTGGTGATCCGATTGCCCCGATGGCTTGATCCCCGAATGGCCGCAGCAAGCCTGCTGAAAGGCGTCAGCGCCGGTTTCCTCCTGCATGATGTCCATGCGTTGCGGCGCGATGACGTCGCCGTTGTGCATGCGGCTGCCGGCGGCGTTGGCTCGATGCTGGTCCAATGGGCCTCAGCCCTGGGCGCACGGGTTGTCGCCACCGTTTCGACGCCACAAAAGGCTGCTATTGCCGAAGCACATGGTGCTTACGCCACCGTCATTGGCAGAGGCGCGGATTTTGTTGAAACGGTCATGCAGGTCTCCAACGGTCGTGGCGCGGATGTTGTCTATGATGCCATCGGCCGGGACACCTTTGCGCAATCCTTCGAAGCCTTGGCAATTCGCGGGCACCTGGTGAGCTTTGGCCAGGCATCCGGCGCGATCGGCGAATGGGACATCGGACATTTCGCCACAAAATCGGCAACGCTCTCACGTCCCAATTACGCCCATTATACGCAAACCGGGGAAATGATGGAACAGCAGGCCGCGCGGTTCTTCAAGGCCGTGGAAGAACGCATGCTGACGCTTGCAGAACCGACACTCTATGATCTTGGGCAAGCGGCCGAGGCGCATCGTGACCTCGAGGCACGCCGCACCACGGGATCCATTGTTCTGAAGGTCTGAACCGCTTCAAAGGCTGCCCGCCAGAAACAGCAGAATGCAAGACAGGCAGCCCAGGATCGGAATCCAGAAGGGCACTTGAAACACATCATCGCCCGGCGGCGTCCCGATCCATTTCAATCGCAGAAGTGCCAGATTGACCAGGATGAAGACGACCAGAACGATCTTCGAGGTTAATTCGGCCAGGGCCATGATCGGCAGAAAGAAGGCAAGCACAAAAACAAGGACGACAACAAGCGCTGTTGCCACCAGTGGCGTGCGTGTCACCGGATTGACATAGGCAATGACGGCAGGCAGATTTTTCTGCGACGCAAGACCGTAAAGCACCCGGGAAGACATGATCATCTGAATGAGAACGCCGTTGAAGGTGGCGATGCTGGCAATCACGCCGAACAGCATGTTGATCCGGCTGCCCGAGCCCGCAAACAACAGCCCCAACGGCGCGTCTGACGTGCTCAGGGTTTCCATCGGCACGGACAGAACAACCACCGAAACGATCATTGTGTAAATAACGGTGGCGATCAGCAATGTCAGTATGGTTGCCCACGGCAGCGTCTTGCCCGGGTCCTTGACCTCCTCGGCGACATTGGCAATATCCTCGAAGCCGACAAAGGCAAAAAACGCCAGAAGGCTGGCCGATGCGATGCCGGTCCACGCGGCTTTTTCGAAGGGCGGCACCAGCCTGCCCAGTTCACCGATCAGATCAGGATTGGTTTTCAGGCCGAAATACACAACAAGTCCCAAACCAAAAATTTCGATCAGCGTAAAAATTGCGGCGACGGTGACAGATTCGACAATGCCCCAGATGGCTGCCAGTCCGAGCACCACGATAACCAGTGCCGTCAGCACTTCTGGCGACAGGGGAATGAAGGCCCGAAGATAGGCCGCAGCGCCGATCGATATGGCAGCGGACGAGACAACCCCGACAGAAACAACCATCAGTCCGACGATCAGTGAAAGCGTTTTGGAGTTGAAACCATGGCGCATATAGGCGGCCTCGCCGGCACTGACCGGATAGCGCGTGCCCATTTCGCAATAGGAAAGGCCGGTAAAGGCGACAACACACGCGGCCATCAGGAAGGAAACGGGCGCATAGATGCCGGCTTTTGCGGCGGTGGCACCGACAAGCACATAAATACCGGCACCAATCGTCACGCCCAGCCCATAAAGGGTCAGAAGCGGCAATGTCAGGCTTCGTTTCAGCGTGACATGCGCTGCACTCTCATTGCGGATTTCGCTATTCACTCAAGCCTCACCTCTGTCCGTATATTGTGGAACCATAACAGCGGTGAGCAGCCTGTCTTTGCGTTTGGTCAATCGTGTGAAACGGCAATGCAAATGGATGTTCGCACCTCCAAAAAGCAGTTCCCACAACCCGCATGGCAAACTATCAATAGACTCCGGCGATTGCTGTATCTTGTCACCGGACAAATGCGCCGGTATTTCCCATTCCGAACCATGAAAGACATCTCTGACCATGATCAGGAAATTCAAACCGGAAGATACCGAAGGCGTGGTTGCTTCCTGGCGTTCTGCCAGTGAACTTGCCCACCCGTTCTTGACCGAGACCTTTCTGGAAAAGGAAGACCATGATCTGCGCAACGCCTATCTGGCATTGGCGGAAACCTGGGTGTGTGAAGCGGACGGCAGGGTTGTCGGCTTTATTGCGATGATTGAGAATGTTATCGGAGGCCTGTTTATCGATCCGCACTATCACGGCCGCGGATTTGGCCGGGCATTGGTTGACAGGGCTCTTGCGGAAAAAGGCCCGCTCGAAGTCGAGGTCTTCCGGGACAATGCGATCGGGCGCCGTTTCTATCAGGCCTATGGGTTCCAACGCCAGAGCGTATCTCTCCACGAACCCTCAGGTCAGGTGACCATATTAATGACCTTTACCCCTGCTTCAGGCGAGGAGGGCGCTTCGGTATCGTCCACCGCAAAGCCGCCCTCTGCACCGTGATCAAGCCTTCAGCGATCCGGCGTTTCCCATTCGGTTGGTGGTTTCTTTCGGTTGCGCAGGCGCAAGGCCAGGCCTATGGAAACGCCCACACCGATGGCCACAGTCAGGTCGACCAATACGGTCAGGACCAACGTCACCAACAGCAGCACCCGGTCTGACATAGGCGCGCTCATATAGGATTTCCACTTGTGCGGTTCGCTCATGTTCCAGGCCGTCAGGATGAGCAAGGCTGCCAGTCCTGGCAACGCCAGATAGCCGACCACGGGCGCTGCCAGCATCATGAAGGCCAGAATGACCAGAGCATGGACAATTCCTGCCACCGGGGTTTTACCCCCTGCCCTGATGTTTGTTGCGGTTCGGGCAATGGCCCCGGTCGCCGGCATGCCGCCAAAGAGAGATGAGGCGACATTGGCAAAGCCCTGCGCAATCACTTCAGCGTTCGGGCGGTGCTGGCCCTGCATCATCCGATCCGCAACCATCGCGGACAGAAGCGATTCCACACCGGCCAAAAAGGCAATGATGATGGCAGAGGGGATCAGTTCAACCATGCGCTCGAGGGAAAATGCCGGTATATGCGGCACCGGCAACTGACTGGGCAAGGCACCGAAACGCGAAGCAATCGTGTCAGCCGACAATCCCCCGAAGGCCACCATGGCCGAGCCGATTGCCACCGCCACGATAAGACCTGGAAACTTCGGTGCGAGCCGTCGCAACACGACAATCAGCACCATCGTTACAAGAGCAACCAGCAAGGCAGAAAGGTTGACAGTGTCACGCACGTTCCACAGCGCAGACAATTTCTCCACAAAATCGGCCGGGACATCATCAATCGACAGTCCCAGAAAATCCTTCAACTGACTGGTCGCGATAATGATCCCGATACCGATGGTAAAGCCGTTCACAACCGCTTCGGGAACAAAGGCAATCAGATTGCCGACCCGCAAAAACCCGGCAATCAGCAGGATGATCCCGGCCATGAAGGTGGCCAATACCAGACCGTCATAACCATGTTCGGCGATAACCATGAAAACGACGACAATGAAGGCGCCCGTCGGACCGCCGATCTGAACCCGGCTCCCGCCGAGAAGCGATATGAAAAAACCGCCGACAATGGCCGTGACAAGCCCCTGGGCAGGGTTTGCACCCGAGGCGATGGCAATGGCCAGGCTGAGCGGCAACGCCACCATGGCGACAGTCACGCCGGCAAGAAAATCGGCTACGAATAATGACCATGAATAGGTTTTCATGGTTGTCAGAATTTTTGGTTGCAAAATCGATATCCCCATATCGTGATCTTGCGGCGGGATACGCTCTTCCACCACAATCTGTCTGGTGATTCCCCTCACCATCCAATATTGCGCCCTCGCCTCACCTTTTGACAAGCTTGCGCCTGCTTTTACGTCAAAAAAAAGCCGTAAATGTCTAAAATGTCGCAGCAATTCCGGTCAAGTTGCAAAGTGAGGAATGATTGCAACCGGAAAAATGCAGCGGCAAATACCGGCAGGATTTAACGCAATATCCCGACACGTTTGAAAAGCCATATCTGCAACACCGCCACCAGAAGAAGCAAACCACACACGACAAGAAAAGCCCACGGATCATTGGCGCCGGGAATGCCGCCAACATTGATTCCCAGCAAGCCGGTCAAAAAACCCAAAGGCAGAAAGATGACCGCCACGACCGAGAGCACCAGCATGCTGCGGTTCATGGCTTCGGCCCGGTTGTCCATGATCTGGTCATGAACGACCTGCGCCCGGTCGCGTATCGCATCCAGCTCTTCGGCCAGCCGCGTCACCCGTTCCGCAGCCTCGCGAATCCGGCTGCGGTCGCGCTGGGTGAGCCATTCCAGATCCTCGATCTCCAGCGTCGTCAGTGCATCTCGTTGCGGAAACATGAAACGCCTCAGGACGATCGCGTCGCGTCGTATCTCAGCCAGATGCCCCCGTTCGATCTTTGCCTGCTCGTCGATGACAAGCTCTTCCATGGCATCAATGCGCTCATTGAGAGTGGCAACAGTCGGCTCAGCCCGGTCAGCCAGGCGCAACGCAAGTTTTGCCATCAGGTCACCGGGACTGACAGGCCCCAGTTTTCGCTCAATCGCATCGAAAATATCATTGATTGCCAGCAATGGTCGAACCCAGACCCCGATCACCCGCTTCTCCTCAAGCCAGAAACGAATGGAAATCATGTCTTCGGGCTCTGCGCCGGGATTGAGGTTGATCCCCCGCAGGTTAACCACAGCGCCATCCTGATGCACGGTGCATCGCGGACGTGTCTCTTCGGCTGTCAAGGCATCAATGACAAACTGGTCGATGCCACATTGCTGAAGCCATACATAGGAGGCCGGATCATCATGCTGCACATGCACCCAGACAAAGACAAAAGCCTTGTCGTCCAGTGCCACTGTCGCACATGCATCGAGCGCAATCGCCTGCCCGCCGCCGTGCCCGTCAAAGACGAAAGCCAACACGTCAGGCGCCGAAGCATTTGGCCCCGAAACATTTGGAAATGCATGCATATCAGGAAATTTGCTCATGTTCTGATCCAGGATTTCGCCATCCCAAAGTGGGATCCTCAATCAATATGGCATGCGCAGCGGGTGTTTGGCCATGGCAGCACTGCAGCCGGGGAAAGCTGTTGGAGCCTTGAAAGCACCCGGGTGACCCAATGGCGTTTGTAGCTCTTGATGCAGTGGGAATTGCAGCAATAAAAACGGACCGCAGTTTTGAAAGCATCAAAACATAAGGCGGTCCGTTGTCAGTCGAAGGGTATTATCTGGCCGTATTGAAGGCGCGGAACGAAATCATGCGGTGTTCCTTAGCATCCCACAAAGACAGCCTGATCACACGCAGGCTTTCCAGCAGGGTCAGACGATTCACGTCACGCAATTCCGGGTGATTGCGCAGCACTTTGGGCAACCGGTAATAGGGAATGCGGCTGCACAGATGGTGGACATGGTGAACACCGATGTTTGCGGTAAACCACCGCAGCGGCTCGGGCAAATCATAGTGCGAACTGCCATGCAAAGCCGCTTCCTGGCGCTTCCATTCGGGCAGTCTTTCCCAGGATGTTTCCTCGAACTGATGCTGGACAAAAAACAGCCATACGCCGATCGTCGCAGCAAACAGGATGATGGGCAGTTGGACCGCCACAAAAATCTTGAACCCGACAAACCAGATGATGACAGAGGCAGCCAGAACAATTGCCAGGTTGGTTCCCATGGCACTGGCCCATGGCCGCCAACCGTGCCCCATCATGCCCATTGGCACGCGGTGCTTGAAAATGAACAGATAAGTGGGGCCAATGCCAAACATCACCAGCGGATGCCGATAAATGCGATATTTCGCCCGGTCCAGCATCGACATGGCGGCATATTCATCCACCGTCAGCGTTTCGATATCACCGAAACCACGATGGTCCAGACATCCCGAACCCGCGTGATGCAGGGCGTGGTTGCGTTGCCACACACTATAGGGCGTGAATGTCAGAACGCCGAGAATACGCCCTGTCCAGTTGTTGGCTCTGGAACTGCCGAAAAACGATCCATGACCGCAATCGTGCTGGATCATGAAAAGCCTCATGAGAAAGGCAGCGGCCGGCAGGGTCAATACGAGTGCCACCCAGTATCCCTGCATCAGCAGCATGGCAGTGATTGCCCATAATGCGACCAGCGGAAAAACCGAGACTGCGATTTCATAAATGCCCCGGCCATTGCTGGGGTCACGATATTGGGCGAGGGTCTTGGCCCATGCACGTGCGTCTATCCGCTCAGGCTTGACCGGTTGGTTTTCTTCAGCATTTGACAAAAAATTGGACTTTCTATTTCAACACGTTTCAATCGAAGCACCAGATCTGTGAAACATTGCAGACGGGTACCGTGGGCTGCCATTGCGGCGTCTCCCAACCACATGCCAACCGGCATGCCTTGGGTCATAAATGCATGATCTGATAGAAATGCGCAGGCAGAGTTAATTCATGCACCCGCATCGAAAAAGAGGACGATCACTCTCAAGTTCAATACATACGCATGGTCTTCACATACTAGCGATACCCGACAATTTCAAGGCATCCATTGATTTGCGCGACATTCTTCAACACCAAAATGGTCGAATTTCTCCCGGAACTTGGGTTCCCAATCGCACCTTTCCCATGAAAACACCTCAGGGCGCCAGCATTGGTCCGATGAAAAATGTACCTCAATCATGCTGGCCCAATGTATTGCGTGTATCCACGACGGGTGCGGGGATACACATAACCAACAAGATAAAACTTTCAAATTCAATGAGATAGAGCGCCTGCCGGAATCAATATGCGAGAAACCTGAGGTTGAGCATGAAAGGCCGCGGGCTCTTTGCAGAGCTTGCCCATCAAGGCTCGCCGGTAGAAACACGGTTCAACTGTCTTCGTCAGAAGTCGCTTCCTCTCTGAGCAAGAGATCCGCCAGTTTCGACCGTCCTGCGTCTTTGAAGGCGTTGACGAGGAAGGCCTTGAATTCCAGGCTGAATGGCATGGTCATCCAGATACGCGCTCTTTCGAAGGCATCCAGATGTTGCCCGTGCCTGAGGAGAAGACTGACCAGAACAGCCCGTTCTCTTTCTCCATCCCCCTCGTAGACCGCATCGAACCTCTCCAGAACATCCTGTGCCTTGTCGACCTTTCCCCGCGCCGCATAAAGCAGACCCAACCTGCCAAGATCAGACGGTTTAAAGTCCGTTTGGTTCTCGATTTTTGTGAGAAGTGCAAACTCCCGCTCGAAATCACCATTGTATCGTAAATAGGCAAGGACCTTGCTGGCAGCACCGCCATCCGCAATCAGCTCGGGACGCATTTCCAGAATAGCGACATATTTGTCCATGTCCTGATAGGTGAGATAGTGACTTGCCAGAACCTCCTGGATCCTGACAACGTTCGGATGCAGCCGCGCCAATTCCTCTATGATGTGCCGGGTACCTTCAATATCCCCCGCATGCGTGCGTTGGTCATAGATATTCAGCATAAGATCCGGATCCACAACACCATCCGCATACAATGCCTCAGCCTTTGTCCGCGCCAAATCGTATTCGCCATCCTTGTACAGGCTGACCACGTGATCAACCGGCCCGGGAACCAACGCCCACCCCGCTGAAAGCGCTACAAAGGCGAGTAGCAGGATTGCAAAATCACTCAAACCGGGTTTGCGCATCGGAGCTTCCCGGACATTTGAATTGGAACTGCACGGTTTGCGCACCAAGGTCTGGCAGAGTGACCGTCAGTTTATTCTCCTCACTGTTTACAGATTGTGTCCAGATATCGGTTTTCAGGACCTGTGCAACAATCTGGAATTGTCCGCTTTGCGGCACCATCCAGATCATTTCTCCAGCACCAAACCCCTGCGCGTCGAAGGACCATTCACAGTCCCCTCTCTGGAGATTTGATATGGTCCGATTACTCTCTGCGAGATAGGCATGACTTGGCGAATTGTCCCGTTTATTGGTATGGAAAAGGCTGATACGGGCCTCTGGAACAGCGCCGTCCAGCGCAACGTAAAGCGACCTATGGATCCTTGTGTAACCAAGCACCCCGTCGCTGTTACCCATATCAACTGAGAGCTCTTCTGCATCATCGAAGCGAACCGTCTGCAACGCGCCGCGGTTTGACACGCTCCACTGCAATGAGCCGGTTCGTGTGATGTCCGCGTCAAAGAAACTATCGGCAATCCGGGCGTAGTGCGAGGCGCGTATCGCAATGAACTCACCTTCCCCAGCATAGTCCATCAATTGCTCGATCGCCGTCAGGCTCGCCGCCTTCTCGGCACTGTAAATATGATAGTAAAGATTGAATGGTTTCAACCGCCGGGGGGCGCCTGTTCGCTCCACCGTCTCGAGAACGAGAATCTGGCCGTGAAAAGGGCCCGTCCACCTGTTCGTATAGGCATATTCATTGCTGTTGGCAGCGTAGATCTGACGTTCTGATCCCACCGGACGTGCAATCGGCGCAACATAGGCATGCGAGGGAAAAAGACGGTCAAACCGGCTGTCTCCACCGTTGATATTTTCGACCGGCACCTGGCGTGTCATCCGCACGGCATCAGCGAAGGGTTCGGCATCACCGGACCATTGATAGAGCGCAGCTTTCTTGCCGAGCGGTGCAAGGGATTCCGCAACAACAAGAGAGTCACGTATCTCATGACGCAGACTGAACGGCGCTTTCAGATAGGTCCGTGGCAGGGTTGCATCCCCTGACACCTGCCTTGTGACAGGCGTAAAGTAAGCTTCGAGCCCCAGTTCATCAACGACCATATTGGCTATCTTCTGATAGGGTTTGGACGCTGCCTGATCCTGATAGGAACGCAGCGCACTTTGTTCGGCTGCACGATCGTATTTTTCATAGTATTGCCAATTGTAGGGATGCGTATATCCATGCGATGCCACCTCGACCTGTGGCAGACTGTACAATTGCCTGGCCACCTCCCGCGATTGTGCTCGTCCACCAAGTTCCGTGTCGACATCACCGGCAACAAGTCCGACGGTGACCGGAATATCTGGTCGCGGCGCGATGATCCGGTCGAGGGCAACACGGGCAGCTATGAAATTTTGCCCCTTCTCGCCTTTGATATCCGAAATATTGTTCCAGCCGTCCCCGTCAATGTGGCTGAAGAAAATTCGTTTGCCTGAAAGTGTCGCCACATCGGGTATCGGTCTCAGACCATCAGAGAAAGAAGCCTCGAAAAAGGCGAATGGATTGACCAGCCACTTGACCCTCTGAATGCCCGGTTCTTCATACAGAACAAAACCACGTGGCACGAAACCGCCATGTGGCCCGGTCGTCACGATGGCACTGCCCATAGGGGCGTCCTGTTCTCCGGACGGTGAAATCATCAGATGCGCCGTCACGTCTGGATCAATGATCCTGATATTGGGGTAACCGGGAAGTATCGGGTCAAGTCGGTGCTCAAATGCGTACATCGCCCGATCGACGAAACGAACCTTGCTGTCGAAGGTCATCGACGTCATGCCCTCGACCTGCAGACCGAACAGCGCCAACAATTGATCATGCTGCGTTCCGGTCCGTCGGTTCTGCTCGATGGTCGTGTCCCCGCTCGTGGTGTAGCTGGTTTATAGCCATCGGTGTTTTCCGGT
>JARGOF010000024.1:0-57821 GCA_029212415.1 Rhizobiaceae bacterium
GAAACAATTTAAGTTTGCTTCTGGGGACTTATTGATCAACTGAAGGTGGGGACAACAAAATGGCGCAATGGAATCTTGGCGTCATGTTTTCGTCTCTTCTGCGCAAAAAGCGCACCATCATCTGGCTCAGTGGACTGGTTGGCATGTTGGCCGTTCTGGCCTTGGCGCAATCTCCACTGTCACCCTTCCAGCGCCTGCAGGTTCAGGTCTTCGATACCTATCAACGGCTCGCCCCCCGGCCCTACGGCGGCGCGCCAGTGCTGATTGTCGATATCGATGAGGAATCGCTTGGGCGTGTCGGACAGTGGCCCTGGCCACGCTCGACCCTGGCGGCCATGACGGATCGTCTTGGTGAACTCGGTGCAGCGGCCATTGTCTTCGATATCGTATTTGCGGAAGCGGACCGCACCTCTCCTGCGCAAATGCTGCAGCATCTTGATCTGGCCGACTTCCTGCGGGAAAAGGGTGTGAACCTCGACAAACTGGACAATGACCGGTTGTTTGCCGAAGCAATCGCGCGCAACCCCTCCATCACCGGTATTCTTTTATCGCCGACAGTCAGCGGCACCACGCCGCCCGCCAAGGCTGGCATCAGTTTCGGCGGCGAGAATCCCACAAGCTACCTGCCGGAATCGGGAGGCGCATTGGCCAACCTGCCGATCCTGGATGCTGCTGCCAGCGGCATAGGCCTGCTCAATTTCCGACCGCAATTTGACGGCATCGTTCGGCGCGTGCCTGTTCTGTCCAAATCCGGTGACATCCTGATGCCTGCCCTGTCCATAGAGGCCTTGCGCATAGCTCAGGGCGCATCCGGCCTGCTGGTGCGCGGCACAGGCGCCAGCGGCGAAGCGGATTCCGGCGCAGCCGCCATGACAGCCTTGAAGGTGGGACATTTTGAAGTACCCACCGATGCGGATGGCGCTCTTTGGGTCTATTATACGGACGGTCGCGGCACAGCGACCATGTCGGCGCATGAATTGGTCGGAGACAATTCCGATCCCACTCTGGAAGACCAGATTGCCGGGCATATCGTTCTGATCGGCACCAGCGCACAGGGACTGCGAGATTTGCGGGCAACGCCCATGTCTGCCAGCGTCGCCGGCGTGACGATCCATGCGGAAATCATTGATCAGATCATGTCTGGCGTCTCGCTGGTTCGTCCGGACTGGGCGCGCGGACTGGAATTGGCTGCAGCCGTATTGCTGAGCCTTCTCGTTATTGTGGCCATTCCCTTCCTGCCGGTTGCCGCCAATGTTGCCTGGGCCGCCATTTTGGTCGGCCTCACGGTTCTGACGTGCTGGTGGGTCTTCATCGAACACCAGATGTTGCTTGATCCCGTTTTGACCAGCGCAGCGGTACTGGTTGCCATGGCTGCTGCCTCGGCTGTCCGATTGCTGGTAACCGAACATGAGGAGCGCTTTGTTCGTGACGCCTTTGGCCACTATCTTGCGCCAACGCTTGTCGACCAATTGGCGCGCAATCCGGAAGCGCTGGTCCTCGGTGGGGAATCGCGTCAACTGACTTTGCTCTTTTGCGATATTCGCAGTTTCACCAAAATATCAGAGGGATTGAGCCCGACCGAACTGACCGAACTGCTCAACAACTTTCTGACACCCATGACCGATGTGCTGTTAAACGAAGGGGCGACCATCGACAAATATATGGGCGATGCCATCATGGCATTCTGGAATGCGCCGCTGCACCAGGACGATCACGCGATCAGGGGCTGTAATGCCCTTTTGAAAATGCAGGCCGAGCTCCCCCAGCTCAATGCGACCAGCCCCCAGGAAATCAAGCTCGGTGTCGGATTGAACCCCGGCGAGTGCTGTGACGGCACCCTCGGATCGACCCAAAGATTCAACTATTCAGCCATTGGCGATGCGGTGAATGTCGCTGCACGCATTGAGTCACTGACCAAACAATACGGACTGACCAATCTGGTTTCGGAAACGACAGGCAATTCAGCACCGGACGTCAAAAAACTGGAAGTGGACAGGGTTCAGGTTGTCGGGCGCAAAGAACCTCTGGTCATCATGACCCTGCTTAGTGAGGAAGACCTGCAGGGTGTCAGTTACGACGCACTGGTCGCGACCCAGAACACCTTTTTAGCGGCCTATTACACGGCGCAAATCATACAGGCCAGAGAAGCCCTGCAATCCGTCGCAAAGATTGCTCCAGCCTGTATCAGCGGTCTTTATGAGGTCTATGCAAAGCGCCTGACGCAAATGGAAATCGATGGCGTGCCGGATGATTGGGACGGCGTATTCGTCGCCAAGGAAAAATGACGATACCATTGCGGTGTGAATACGTGTTTACGTGGATCCTTAAATTTCCCGCTGACCAAAAACACTGCGCCCGCTGGAAATGCCGAAGGCGATATCGCCGCGCATGATGCCGATATCGCGCAAATCATGTGAAGACATGGCCAACAGCATTTCATCAGCACGCCTGGCCCTGCGAGCCCGACGTGCCCGCTCCACGGCAGATGTCAGACGCTTCAATACAGCTTTGACAAAATCCGCGGCATTAATGCCAGAATAATGTGTCGAATGATCAATGATCATAGTCATTTTTTGCTCCTTCAAATCTGGATTGCCTGCACATTCCGCTTTCAGATATGTTGGTCAGGCGTTGTTTTCGTTGATGCAGATTTAAGGACTGGCTGTTTCAATCGAATGTCCGAACGACGGGAATCGTGTTTCAATTGTTATGAAGACGACAAAGGTTCTGCTTGAAATGCCTATGTAATTCATAGTCTTGTGATGAAAATGCCGATTTTTTCTGGCCACCCCGAAACAATTGAAACAGGGGTCTTAGCCAAATCAAAAGATAAATCCCGGCCCCGTGAGCCTTTATGCTCAAAGGTGAAACGCAGTGTCCTGCAAGTTTGCAAACAGCAGGAGATCTCACATGTGCGGCGGCATGGCCTTGGAAAGGAAACCGCGTGAAATGCGAGAGGATAATCGCATCACTGTCAACTTTTGGCAGACAATTCAGAAGCCCCAGAATAACTTGTAATGGTTTTTCTTCCCGTCTAACATGTCACGATCAATGCATTGAGATGCTGAACTTGACGCGACCGGTTGAAGTCGCAATATCCCGTCAGAGTTTCAGCATTCTCTTTCAAGACACGGCGGGGGCCTGTGTTCGGGGGATTCATTCGACAAATGCGCGTTGACCCTGGTCGGTTCAATCCCAGCGTCAACGTAATATAGGCCTGTCAGGCGGAACCAATGGGTTCCGTTCAGTGCAATGCCTGCCTGTGTTTTCCATGCCATGGCCTCTGGACGACTGCTCAATGCGTCTTTCACCCGGATTCCGGGCATATTTGAAATGAGCTGGCTGCGGTTGCCTGAACACCGCGTTACTGGAGAGGATGATACCCATGACGTTTCCAAAACTGCCGATCAGAATACGCGCCACCGCCCTGATCATCGCCACCGCGTTCGTGGCGACAGGCCTGACCCAGACGGCTTCCGCCCAAAGCATGGAAACGATCTACGCAAATGCCAATGGCTGGATCGTTCGCTCGGAGAGTGAGAACGGATCCTTCCTTGGTTGTTATGCAGAAAGTATCAATGCCAACGCTCAGGCAGGCTTCGGATCGATCATGCGGATTGCCATGACCGCCGACCAACAATGGTATCTGGCAACGGACTTTGAAGTCCCGTCCAGTCAACGCACGACGATTGTTCTGGACCGAAGCCAGTTTCAAACTGAATTCCGCTCCAACGGCACAGGTTGGTCAATCGCGCAAATGAGTCCCGACCTGAGACACGCAATTGCCGCCGGCAACCGGATCAACCTCTATCTGGATCCGGAGGGGCCGCAGTTCTCGCTGAGTGGCTCCGGCGCCGCGCTGAACATGATCTCGCAATGTCGCGCCAGTCAGGGCCGCGAGCCGCAAAGGACTGTGGCCCAGCAACCGTCGGGCCCTACGGTGATAAAGGAGCCCCGGACAGGGGCGGCGTGTTCTGATGGCATTGCCCGATTGCCCGCGACCGGCCTGTGCCAGGACGAAGCCACACGCCTGATAAACGCTGTTGGCGGCTTTGAGCTCACTTATGATCCTGCTCGTTGCACAGCTGCGATCAATGAAACAGTCATCGTTGATCAAATTTTACTCTATTCGGCCATGCGCTGTGACGGGGTCACGTCCAAACTGGACTTTGCCGGTGGCGCACGATTTTCGAGCCTGGAAATTTCCGCATCTGCAATGAACGGCGCAAGCGCCAATGGCATCCCGGTGGTGACCATTGGTGGCCTGCACGACAATGATGCGGCAGCCACCATATACGACTATGTTACAGATGTGATGGAACCAGGCGATGCCCGCGGCACATGTTATGTACAGTCCGGCAGGGACTACGGCTATCTCAATGACTCCTACGTCGTCAACGACCAACCCTTCAAACCAAACGCGGAACAATTCGAACTAGGCGGCAGATGTGGCAAATGGGGCTACTTTGACGATGCGCACAGTTTTTGGCGCGCCTTTGGTGGCTACACCTGGTTTTTCGACTTTGGCCAGGATCCGGTTGAATTTGACACGCAATCATTCACGCTCATCGAAAAAGACGCAAATGGCGGCTGGCGCGCTGTTCATTAGCTTTCCTGACCAAAGGCAGGGCAAGAACGGTGTTCGCAAGCCCTGACGTCTGCAACCATGTGCTATCCAAACCTGGCATGCGAGGGGCAAACCTGGCATGCGGGCAGAACACCCCTGCCCGCGCATCGATCTTTGGGATAAGTCTGGCACGGCTCCGGTTGTCGTGTTTCTCAGGATACAAGCCTTCAACGGATCGGTTTTCATGCCCGCTGATTTTTGCGCGCGATCTGGTTCAGCCCGGTAGTCGGGCGATCATTGATTGGCAATTGGGACGCCCAGTAGAGGTCACCGCGCCCGATCCCCATATCGCGCAAGTCTCTGTCACCCATCGAAGCCAATTCACGAATATGGCGCATGTCCTGATGGCGTTGTGCACGCTGCTTGATGAATCGTGCAATGCGGCTGAACAACCTGCCGAAGGCATCCTCGACCATAATGGAAATATGGGCGCGTCTGTGGATCATTGTATTCATTGTCATCTCCTGTGGTTTTGACGACGCTTTGAGTGGGTGTCGTCTGGCATCCGTTTCGATGACCACAAGATAGTTCGCCCGCGTTTCAACCGGATTTCACACAGCCGGTTGGATTGTTTCTTTTGTATCCTTGCGAGAATTCCGAGAATATTTTTATCAAAGCAAATTCAATGAGATAGGTATTTGCGGGCAGAATTGCGTTACCGGATTGAAACATTGATCGGATAGCAAAATGAAAGACGGCGGCAGGACCTGTCTGTCCTACCGCCGCCATTGATCGATTGTTGAGGCCCGCGATGCAACCGGGACGAACCCGGCCATCGCAGCCATCAGGAACCGCTGACCTAGTCTTCGACGCTCATGCAGAGGTATTTGATCTCCAGGAATTCTTCGATCCCGTATTTTGATCCCTCGCGTCCAAGCCCGGATGATTTGACGCCACCAAAAGGCGCTTCCGCTGTGGAGATAAGACCGGTGTTGATACCGACCATGCCGCACTCGAGCCCTTCGGCAACCTTCCAGACGCGACTGAGGTCACGGCTGTAGAAATAGCCCGCCAGGCCGAACTCCGTGTCATTGGCCAGAGTGATCGCCTCGTCAACCGTGTCAAAGGCAATGATGGGCGCAACAGGACCAAAGGTTTCCTCGTTGAGGATCTTCATTCCCGGCTTCACGTCGATCAGAACAGTTGGCTCATAGAAATTGCCACCCTCATTGGACCGGTGGCCACCTGTCAATATGCGGGCGCCCTGTGAGACCGCGTCCTGAACGTGATCTTCAACCTTTTCCAAACCGGCAGCGTCAATCATCGGGCCGATGTTGACGCCTTCCTGGGCGCCATTGCCGACCTTCAAGGCGGCTGTAGCCGTTGCCAGCTTGGAGGAAAACGCCTCCAGAACGCCGCGCTGCACATAGATACGATTGGCGCAAACGCAGGTCTGGCCGGAATTTCTGTATTTGGCGATCAAGGCACCTTCGACAGCCTTGTCGAGATTGGCATCATCGAAAACGATGAAGGGTGCATTGCCGCCCAGTTCAAGCGACAGTTTCTTGATGTCATGGGCACATTGCTTCATCAGGATGCGGCCAACTTCAGTCGATCCCGTGAACGTCAGTTTGCGAACCTTCGCATTGGTGCACAGCTCCATGCCCATGCCCCTGGAGTCCGAGCCGGTGACAATGCTGAAAACACCTTTGGGTATCCCTGCTCTCTCACCCAGCACGGCCATGGCCAGCGCCGACAGCGGTGTCTTTTCTGCCGGCCGACCGACAAAGGTACAGCCGGATGCAAGCGCCGGTGCGACCTTGCGTGCGATCATCGCATTGGGAAAATTCCATGGGGTGATCGAGCCGACAACCCCGATAGGCTGCTTGAGCACGATGATGCGCTTGTCTCCTTGGTGACCGGGAATGACATCACCGTAAATACGGCGGCCTTCCTCGGCAAACCACTGAATGAAGCTTGCGCCATAAGCGATTTCGCCGCGCGCTTCTGCAAGAGGCTTGCCCATTTCAGCTGTCAGAATCTGCGCCAGATCCTCTGTGTTGTCCAGCATCAGCTGCTGCCATGCGAGCAGGATGGAACAGCGTTCTTTCGCTGTCTTGGCAGCCCATTCCTTTTGTGCCTCATAGGCAGCATCAATCGCAACGCGCACTTCATCGGCGCCCAGGTCTGCGACCCGGGTCAGTTCTTCGCCGGTGGCCGGATTGACCACTGGATAGGTGCGTGATCCCGCCTTCCATTCGCCGGCGACATAGGCCCGGTGTTCCATCAGGCTTTTATCCGACAGTTTGATACTCATGGTATTTCCTTTTCACATTGAATCACAAAATCAGTAGGCGGCGCGGTATATGGCCAATGCGTCCGCTTCAGTCACTTCGCGCGGGTTATTGACCAGCAACCTGCTCTGGTTCATGGCGTCCGATGCCAAACGTGGCAAGAAGTCTTCTGGAATATCCATAGCACGCAGGTTCTGCTGCAGACCACACTCTGCTGACAATTCGGCCAACCGATCACAAAAAGCCGCAGCCCGTTCCTGGCCTTCCAATCTCATCAGCTCGGGAAAGGCAAAGGGTGCCAGTTCCGCGTAGGGTTGCGGGGCTGTCACTGCGTTAAATCGCAACACATGCGGAAGAACCAGGGCATTTGAAAGACCGTGAGGGATGTGGAAATGCCCGCCAAGCGGATAGGCGAGTGCGTGCACGGCCGCCACAGGCGAATTCGCAAAGGCCTGGCCCGCCAGCATCGACCCCAGGAGCATCTCGGAGCGCGCAACGATGTCATCGCCCTGATGAACAGCCTTGAGAACCGAGCGTCCCATCAGGGTGAGCGCCTGTGTCGCCAGCATGCGCGACAGGGGGTTGTTGTTGGCGCTGACCGATGCATAGGATTCAATGGCATGCACCATGGCGTCAATGCCGGTCGCAGCTGTAATATGGGGCGGCAGACCGAGGGTCAGTTCCGGATCCAGCAGTGCGACATCGGGCAGGATGACAGGCGACACCACACCCATCTTTTCATTTGTGCCTGTGGTGACAATGGAAATCGGTGTCACTTCGGACCCGGTGCCCGCCGTGGTCGGCACAAGGATAAGCGGCAGACGCGGGCCTTTGACATTGCCGATGCCATACATGGTCTTCAGCGTCTCCTGCCCCAGGGCCAGCACCGAAACCAGCTTGGCGACATCAAGGGACGAGCCGCCGCCCAGTCCGATGACACCATCAATTGAGGCTGCTTTGGCCTTGTCCACGGCAGCAAGGATGACGTCTTCAGGTGGATCGGCCTGCACGTCACTAAACATCTCAACGGTCACACCGGCGGCTTCCAGCACGCCAACAGCCCGCTCGACAATTCCGGTCGTCATCATGCCCGGATCGGTGATCAGGATCACCCGTTCACCGATCTGGTTGCGGGCCGTTTCACCAAGCTTGCTCAGTTGTCCCGCACCAAACTGGATACTTTTCGACGTGTTGAAGATGAAAGGTGTCACATTATTCTCCTTGATTTCATGAAAAGTGTTCAGCTTCCGAAGCTGAATGCGACAAGAACAACCAGAATGAATGCCAATGCACCGGTGACAACCAGTTTGCGCAATCTCTCGCCTTCGACCCGCGTTTGGTCATGATGGAGGGTTCTTGGCGGTTCATAGGCTGGAATATCCATCAGGTATGGGCTGGCCATCTCCATTTTGTAAGACAGAAACCATATCAGTCCCACGCCCAGCGCCCAAAACAAAAGGGCCCATGCCCAGATCGACGGCATGCCTACCGACCATGCGCCACCAGAGGCATCAACGGTCCCGAAGGCAAAATTGCTAAAAACCAGCCCCGGTCCGACAGCCAGGAAAATCCACGCCAGGGCAACCGACCAGGCTGCTGCGCCCAGGACCCTCGCCCGCGGCCCCATGCGAAGGGTGCTTTGCACAAAACGGCGTGCTTCCTGCGCTTCGGCGCCAAAGGCATTGCGGTTGGTAATCGCCGATATGATCAGGACGGCCGCAATGTTTGCGGCCATGCCCCAGGCAGCCGAATGGATGGTCCATGGCCACCGGCCCCAGGGCAGTTCCAGACCGAGGAAGGACAGAACTTCATAGCCCATTGTTTCGGTCAGCAGCACACCGGCAATACCGAAACCAACCCCCACGGTCGCTGCAGCCGGCGTGATCCAACGCAGCCATGTAATGCCCAGCAGCGGTGTCCAGAGCTGGAATGCCAACGGCAGGGCCAAGGCGCCAAGGGCGGACAGGGCCACGGGCGTCAGCGATTGCATCAAGACAGAAACGAGTGCCAGCAAGGCAATGACGATCCGGGTCAGATTGACCGTGGCCACCCGTGACAGACTGCTGTGAAAATAGGGTTTGTAGATATGGCGCACCAGGCCCTCGCCGGCCGTCAGCAAACCCAGTCCCGCAAGCAATTGAACACCTGCAACAGCGCCCAGAAACAGCCACGCCATGAACCAGGGTGAAGCGGCCTGAAGCTGCGCAAGCATGCCGCCAAGCGACAATTGCGGATTGATCAGGCCGGCAGTGCCAATGATTGCCATACCGAAGGCAATGATGCCGCCGACAATGCCGGCCATCACCCAGGTCTGGCCTGCGGCAAAGCCGTTGGCATTGCGTGTCGAAAGAACAATTTTGGCCGCCAGCGGGCTGGCCTGGAACCCCATGAATGCCATCGCAACACTCAAACTGGTCAGTGCCGTTTCCGCATGTCCCATGACCGCGTCACGCCCAAGACCAGCGGAAAACCGGATAACCCCGGCAACCTGGAACAATCCGGCACCGTCCGGGCTTTGCGCCAATGTCTGCAACCCGGCGTTCAATGCAGCAAAACCGCCGCTGCTCATCAGTGCAAATCCGGCCAGGCCGACGATTGCCGTGAAGGCAAGAACGGATTGGATGACACCGAAATAGCCAACAGCGCGCATGCCGCCGATACCGACATAGGCAAAAAGCACGACGCCAAGAAAAAGGCTGGCAACCAGCGGCGAAACCATCCCGCCGCTCAGCATTCCGATCAGTTCCGACAAGGCCCGCAATTGCAAACCAGCGAAGCCGACGGCAAAGACAACAGCCACCACCACCGAAACAACGACGAGGAATTTGCTGTCGAAATAGCTGCGAAAAAGTTCCGCCTGAGACGACAGGCGCAAACGCTGACCAACAAACCACATCCGCTTGAAAAACAGCACACCCGGTAGAGCCAGCACGATCCCCGCCTGCAAAACGCCTGGTTGGGCAAAGCCGCGAGCAGCTATCTCCGCGCTGCCGCCCAGCAAAAACCAGCCCGACAGACTGGCCGCAGCAAGCGTCAGGGCGGAAATCCAGGGAGACAGTGAATGACCGGCGGAAAAATAGGTCTCGTGATTGCCGTTCTCACGTGCAGCGACGCGTGTCCAGAACAGCATGACTGCAACATAGAAAAGGGCATACAACGGCAGCCAGACGAGGTTTCCGGCATTGATCATCGACCTGAGTCCTCACTCACCGCAGTCTTCACATGGAAACGCGAGAAGGCGCCACGCAGACCATGGCGGGTCGACAGATAGGCAATGAAGCCAACGATCAGGATCGAAAACAGGGTCAGGCCGGAGTAATAGTCGACCATTGACATGCTTCCCGAGAGCACCCCGGCGATGAACGTAAACGTCAAGACGCCGAAGGCGCCGATGCCAAGCACGGTCTCACCGGGCCTGAAGCCCTGCTGAAACAGGAAATTGACAATGATATGGGCAACAAATGCGGCCACGATGAGTGCAGTCCCCAATAGACAGACAAAATAGGAATCACGCGTAAAACCCTCGAGCAGAAACGCAAGTCCGGCAAAACCGAGTACGGCCCAGATTGAAAAGACGAGCAGGTCGCGTTCTGTATTCGGCGTCGACATGGCGGGGTCTCCGGTGGATCAGGCCACCCGGGAGCCTGGGCTCCCGGGTAACGCACATTATTTGTCGCTTTTGCTTTTGCCCGATTTGCTCTTTGCTTCCGCTTCAGGCGCATTGGGTTCGGAATAGACCACCTTGGAAAGGTCCTGCAGCGTGTGCGAGCGATGGATCGAGTCACCGCTCATGCCGATTTCACCCAGCAACTGGTCGACGAAGGGGGCTTGCGAACGATAGCGCAATGCCGATGAGACCACCTGATCGGCCAGGTTTCCGTCCCGTGGGCCCGAGCCGTCCAGTCCGGAACCGTCGCCGTCTCCATTGCCGCCATGGCTGGCTTTGCCAGAGAGACCCGGAAGCCCATCGACGTGCAGGATCTTGATACCCTCGATCTTCTCCATGGGCTTGACGCTTTCACGGATGATGGCGGGCAGATTCTCGACCAGCGACCTGTGCAGGGCACTCTTCCTGCTGGCGTCGGAACGCATGTTTTCAGCAGCGTTGAGTTTCTCCTTGCCATCGGCTTCGACGCGGTAGCGTTCTTCCAGTGCCGATACGGCAATCCGGTCTGCATCGGCGCGATCCTTGGCGGCAGTTTTTTCTGCACTGGCAAGGATGTTGATCTTGGTGGCCTCGGATTCGGCTGCCTTCGCCGCCTCGATCAGCTGGATCGATTTCTGGCGATTGGCGATTTCCGTATCGCGAATGGTCTGGACCCGTTCCTGGGCCTCAACCATCTTGGCACGGGCATCTTCAGCACTGGCTTGCGCTTCCGAACGTTCCTTGGACTTTGCGGAAATGGCGATTTCACGTGCCTGCTCGTCGAGTTCGAGCATTTCCCGGCGCTTGATCTCCAACCGTTCGATCTCGCGTTCCATGTCGATCCGCGTGCGTTCGACGGCTTCGCGTTCCTTCAGTTTGATCGACTCGATCTCGCGCTCGCGGCCAGCCGTCTCCGTGGCGATTTCAGAGCGCCGCTGGGCGCGCTGAATGGCGACTTCGGCTTCATGGTCAAGACGGGCATATTCCGTATCGCGCTGAATCTCGAGTGACCGCTTTTCGGCCTCGAGGTTCTTGGTTCGCATGGCAATCTGCGTGTCTTTCTCAATGTCGTTGCGCTTTTTCTTGCGGCTTTCGATCTGTTCGGTCAGAATCGTCAGACCTTCAGCATCAAACGTATTTGATGGATCAAACAGCTTGATATCAGTCTGATCGAGTGACGTCAGGGAAACCGATTCCAGCTCAAGACCATCAAGCGCAAGGCTTTCGGCGACCTCTTTCTTGACCTCCTTGACGAATTCCTGACGGTGCTCGTGGATATGCTCCAGGGTCATCTTGGCCGCGGCGCCGCCCATGGCATCTACAAACCGGCCCTGGATCAGGTCCTTGAGCTGGTCTGCCTTCATGGTGCGGTTGCCGAGTGAGCGCGCTGCGGTGGCCACCGCCTCGATGTCGGGGGCAACCCTGACATAGAATTCCACGGTCAATTCAACACGCATACGGTCCTTGGTAATCAGGGATTTTTCGCGCGCCCGTGTCACTTCCAGCCGCAGCGTGTTCATGTTGACTTCGGTCAGGTCATGCAGGATCGGCAACACCAGTGCGCCGCCGCCCATGACAACCTTTTCACCGCCAAAGCCGGTCCGCACGAAGGAGACATCCTTGGTCGATCGACGGTATAGCCAATGCAACAGGTAGGCGCATACGGCAATTACGATCGCGGCCAGAATGATAATGGCAATTATGTCTGCACCCATCATTGGAGTGTCCCTTTACTATTCGTCTGATTGGCGCGCTTGCGAAAGGCGCAATTGATATCAGGCATTGTCAGGCCTTTCGCTGTCCAGAACGGCGGTTGCCAGAAGGGCCAGACCGAACGCCATGCGATTGAGGAAATCGGCCAGGTTGTAGGCGACGCTCAAGGCGCCGCTGTCCACATAGCCACCGAAGGAGGTGATGAAATTGCCAAGCGGGTAAATCGCCCAGCCAACAGTCACAATAAGGCGCAGCCAGAAAAAGCCGCGCTGCACGGGTTCGCGTAGCGATCCGCGAATGGTTTCATCCATCTGGCCGAAGAACAATTCGCCGAGAATGTAGAGCCAGAAAACCAGACCGATGAGAAAAGCGAGCGTGGCGTGCATGAAACCCGCCTCGCCCAGATAGCGAACGAACACCATCAACACCGAAACCACCACCAGTCGCCAAAACAAACCGATGCTCATCCGTCCGGCCTGATTGGCCATGAAATAGAGCGCCAGAATCTGCAATGGCATGGATATGGTCCAGCCGACATAATGATAGACGATGGGTACGTTGCCAGCCGTCGCCCAGGCCGTTCGGGCCTCAAACATGGCACCAACGCCGACCAGAGCGGCCACGGCACACAAGGCCACGGCAATTTTCCAGCCGCGTGCAACCCAGGCAGATCCCAACAACAGCAGTACCGATGTCGCGACCAGTCCGTAAAGAGCCACTGAATAGCTTGCGGCGGCCAGATCGGTGGTTTCGAACACTGCCATATTACGCTCTCCCTTCGATTGAATATCTGTGTGTCATTGCTCAGGCTTTCTCATATCTGTGTCCGTATGTGCGGGGAACGGGCGTAAAGCGCGACCATCGGCAAAATCAGCAGACCAAAGATGAATTGCTGCCATTCGAAATCGAGGCCGATGCCGATAAGAAAAGACGACAGGACCTGCAGCACCAGCACGCCGATTACAGTAAAACCATATCCGCCCTGTCCGCCCAGCAGCGACGTTCCACCCACCACCACCGCAGCGAGCGTCAGGAACAGGTATTGGTCTCCCACCCCGATAAAGCCACCGCCGCTCCAGCCAAGCAGCAGACTGCCGGTGAGAGCCGCGAAAAAACCGGAAATGGCATACATCGTGACCCAATATTTCAATTCCGAAATCATCACGCGTTTTGCCGACGTGCGGTTGACGCCCAATGCGTAAAGATAACGACCATAGACCGTGTAGCGCATGCCAATGGTGAGGATGAGAATGATCACCCCCCAGATGGCGATGACGGGCGGGAACGGGATACCGAAGGTGGAGCCGTTCATCGCCGCCAGGTTTGACAGCCATCCGGGCACCGTGCCGAACACATTGCCGCCGTAAGCTGTGCCGATTGATGTCAGAATCTGCACACCACCGGAAATCGCAAACCCCGTTCCAAGGGTGACAATCAACGCTTGCCCCTGCAGTCGATAACTCAAAAGACCGTTGATGACACCCAGCGCAACGCCGATGGTCAGCACCAGAATGACCGCAAGCCAGGGTGGCACACCCAGACTGATGAGATAGAGCAGGCCGACATTGGCAGCCCCAATGATGAACGGGATCGATAGGTCAAGCCCGCCCAGCAGCGCCACCAGGGTCTGACCGACGGAAGCAATGCCCAGAAACGCGGCAAACAGCAGCATCGACTTGATGTTCATCGTCGAGGCAAAGCCTTCAATGTTCATCGCACCAATGGAAAACAGTCCCGAAAGCACCATGACACCAATGAACGCAGATCGGTTTTCCTGAAATTGTCGCCCCAGCGTGCGGGTAAGAACGACGATACTGAGCAGGATCAGCAGGGAAATCACGTTCCAGATATTGAAGAAATTTTCGATGGCCAGTGAAAGTACGAGAAACACCAGCAGGATTGCCACAAGGCCGATCAGCGCCGGACGGAACTGCAACCAGACCCGCTTGATCTCGCTCGGCCCCTCATCCGTCTGCGGTGTCTGACTGACAAATTGACCCAGCACATAACGCCAACCCCAGACAAAAGCCGCCAGAGTGGCAATGGCCGAGAGAATGATGAACTGAACAGAGGTGCCCTGAGCAAAGCCAAAGACAACACCAATGACCGTCAGGATGATGCCGACGACGAGGCCAATGATATTGGCTGACAGGCTGAGTGAAGGTGTAGGAGGCAACATCATTCAGCCTCCACGTTCACAGGTGGCGCATTCGGACCACCCGGATGGCGCATCATATAGGCGCCGAGCACCACCAGCGCCAGGATGACGACGGCCACGACCGGAGCCAGATTGCGCCTGTCCGATTGGGAGAAGGCCACCCTTAGGAAAACCGCAATAACCACCATCAAAAGGATGAACAGAATCACCGGTGCAGCGGCAGCACGCATGGCGCTTTCCTGCTGGTTGGGCGCCGCCACTTCGAGTGGCGCAACATACAATTGTTCCCGGTCGATCGGCGTAAGCATCTGTGACGACAATGCCGGTTGATCGGCGCCCGTCTCCGGCTGATCCTGTCCCTGGGACTGATAATCGAATGTCGCGTGCAGGATCACACTGAGCGCAACGACCGACAGGGCGACGAAATATAGCAAGGGCGAAAAGTTACGCAAATGTCTCTGGATGAAGGGAATGATCAGTGTCAACAGCAAGGACACGACGAGGATCGTTCCATAGGCCAGGTTGGTGACGAAACTCTGCACCGCGCCAAAGTTGAACGTCGCCAGCACAAAGGTGATCAAATAGAGGTTGATGGCACCCAGGAATGAGCCGAACACCCCACCTCGCCCACCGGCCAGAGATGCACCGCCAAGCACCAGCGCCGTCACCGCAATCAGCGTGTAGGTTGTTCCCTGTGAGGGATCGCCTGAGGATATCAGCGCGGTGAAAGCAATGGCCGCAAGGCCGGCAAAACAACCGGAAATGAGATGTGCGCCAATCCGCACCACGAAAATGGGAACACCGCTGGTATAGGCAGCACGCTCGTCCGATCCCATAAGGCGCAGGTGGGTGAAGAAAGCGGTCTGGGTAAACAGCATCCAGCCCAGCGACGCCAGCACCAGAATCAACAGCACGGGTGAGAAAATCGAGGTGCCGAGTCCCCAATCCGCCATCCATTGCGGGGCAACGCCACCGGGGCGCGGCAGGATCACCAGATTGAGGCCAGACAGGGCAAGATAGCCCGACAGCGAAACAATGATCGGCTGCACCCTCACATAGATCACAATCAGGGCAAAGAGCAGTTGATAGGCCGCACCAACCGCAATCGCATAGGCAAAGACGGCAAGCGGACTTTCCAGCACACCGGCGCCATGCAGCTGGATCAGCGTCACATTGACAAATCCGATCAGCGGCCCGACTGAAAGATCAACGGTGCCGCGCCCAGCGATCACCACGGCCATCAGCGCATAGGTGGCAAGGATCAGCGGTGTCGCAACGATGACCGCGCTGCCAATACCGGCACTGGTGATCAGGCTTGGCGAACGCAGCACGGCCAGACCGAGCAACAGGAAAAACAGACTGATCGGCACCAGCAGGAACGGATAGGAACGCCCGCCCTGTGACGGTGCTGCTGCTGCGTCAGGAACCACTGTAGCCTCGCTCACCGGGTCACCTGTCGTGGTTGTAGCGTATCATGATCAAATTCGACGATCTTGATCGGCTTGCCCTTGGTTTTGGCATCCTGGCTCTTGATGTCACGGCTGGAATGATCCGGATCGGTGCGAACTGTGGTCGTTTCGACTCGTGCCTGCCTATGTGTGGCGGGTTTCAACGCATCAGGCACGACAACCTTCACCCGTACACCATCTGCAGACGCAGACACGCCACGCGATGCAACGGCGGCCTGGCTGGGCAGCAAACCGTATTCAGTCGTCAGACCTTCTCCGCCTGTCTGTCCGAACATGGCCTCGAGAATGGTTTTGGGATCCAGTTGGCGACCGTCAAATGCATCAAAGGGCGCCCCATCGCGAAATACGATAACCCGCGTCGCAAACCCCATGAATTCTTCCAGCTCAGAGGACATATAGACAACGGTTTTGCCCTCCTGGGCAAATTCCTTGAGGTGTTTGTAAAGCTCTGCCTTGGCGCCGACATCAATGCCGCGGGCCGGATCGTTGAGCACAATGACATCGGGTCGCATGGCAAATCCGCGCCCGATCAACACTTTTTGCTGGTTACCACCCGACAGAGACGTGATCTTGTCATCGCGCATGCCGAACTTGATCATCAGGTTTTCGGTTTCGCGTTTGAAAATCGCTCCCAATGTAACGCGATCAATAACGCCCAGAATTCCGCCGCGCTTTTTCTCGCGGTAGAGCGGCATGACCATATTCTCGAAGATCGACAGCGAAGCGAAGATGCCTTCGCGCTTTCTGTCGCCTGATACATACGTGATGTTATGGGCAACGGCCTCGGCGAGATTGCGGACGGGCTGCATTTCACCATGGTTGTCGCGGATCTGGATCAGACCATGTTCTGCCTCTTGAACCCCTGCCAACACCCGGACAAAACCGTCCTGTCCCTGACCGTCCAGTCCGGCCACACCGACAATTTCACCGCGACGCAATTCGAAATCAAACTGCTTTCCATCAGGCCAAACAGCCAGATCATTGGCCTTGAGCGCAACCACATTGTCGTGCGGCTGTGGCGCCAGATGGGGATGGTGGGCATCGCCCTGATCTTCGCCTGTCATCAGGGCAAGCAGGTTTTTCTCGGTAATGTCTTCCGTTTCCAGCACCCCGACGTCGCGCCCGTCACGCAGCACGGTGGCGCGGTCGGATATGCGGATCAATTCGGCAATGCGGTGTGTCACGATCAGCACCGTGGTTCCGCCGTCGCGAAGATCGCGCATCTTGGCGAACAGCCGCTCGGTGCTGTCGAAGTCGAGTGCAGCGGAACTTTCATCCAGAATCAGGATCTTTGGTTCGCTCAAAAGCGCCCGCGCGATGGTGATCCATTGTTTCAGACCAAGGGGAAGTGTTCCCACCAGGGTAAAGGGATCGACCACTTCACCAGACAATTCGTGCATCAGTTCGGCGGCGCGCTGAACCTTGCGTTCCTGCGACATCTTTTTGGTAAAGAGGGAATCGGCGCCCATGAAAATATTGTCGACCACCGAACTTTCATCAGCAACCAGGACCTCCTGGTAGACGGTGGATATGCCAAGCGCCCGGCTCTCTGCCGGTGTTGACGGGGTCTCGCCCAGAATGGAGACTGATCCGCTATCGATCGGCAGGATGCCCGAGACAACCTTTGCCATCGTGCTCTTGCCGCAACCATTGCCCCCGACAACGGCGTGAATCTCCCCCGCACGAGCAGAAAAGCTCGCGCCGTCAAGCGCGCGCGTCGGCCCGAAGTACTTCTTCACATTGCGCACCCCCATCGTACCAGGTTGGGGCGCATGTGTTGTGTTATCTGTGGGTTGCCGGGACATTCTGTGTCGGGCACCAATGCGTTTAAACGTTCGGGGGCAATCACAACGTTGGCCCCGCGCCATTATTATTTTGCGACGTATTTTTTGGGATCGGCAGGCTTCAGGAAGAAGTCGTCCAGATATTCCGGTGAACCGCCCCAACGATCAGCACCAACGGCAAGCCAATCAGGTGTGTTGAGGCTGCAATCTTCTGCCATGACCTTGGCCAGATCGTCATAGGTCATCTTGATCGGATCAACGAGAATGGACTGGATCTTTGGTCCCTGTCCCTGCAGCGTCCGCATCATGATGTTCCAGATCAGCTGCATTTCATCAGCTGGCGGCCAGACCTGATAGGATGCATTGATATAATCGGGATTCTGGCGCCAGTAACACAGGGCTCCCAATTCGCCACCGATTGCCACAGGCACGTCACCGCGACCAGACTGCTGGACCGCCCTGAGAACACCCATTTCGGCTGCAGACTGAACCACAATGGCATCGAGCTTGCCTGGATGGGTTGCGAGCCATTTCTGCACTTCACCCTGGGCAACCTGGTCAGTCCACATGCCGGCAACAGAACCAACAACCTTGATACCGGGTGCGGAGGCCAGGCCAGCCTTCACGCCACGGTCCTGGCTGTCAGAACCGGATGTGCCGGGAATGCCTTCGACAACCAGCACATTGCCTTCGCCACCGATCTGTTCGGCCATGTTCTTGCCGATTTCAAATCCGGCAACCTGATAGTTGACCGAGGAATTGATCGAATAGGGTGATGTCAGGTAACCGGTCAACGAGAACACCGGCACGCCCTTGTCAGCGGCATATTGCACGGTCTGATTCAAAGCCGTTGGATTGGAACAGCACACGATGATGGCGTCGACGCCCTGATCGACCAACTGACGCATCTGCTGGATCTGGGTGGAATCATTGAGGTTTGACTGGGTGATGACAACTTCGTCAAGCAGACCGAGTTCTTTCCATTCTGGAATGATGACGTTCTGCAATTCGTTCATTGCACCCGCACGCCAGGTATTGCCGGCATAGGAGCTGGCGTAACCGATTTTCCATGGTGGCGGGTTCTTGGCGACAAAATCCCGCCAGGCACTGGGGCCAACCGGCTGTGCCGGATCGAGCATATCGGGGTTGTAGAGCCGGGCTGCAACATCCGGGTTGATTTCATCGACACCTTCGGCCTGAACACCGATGACGCTAAGCGCCAACAGTCCTGCCGCCAGCGCGAACTTGCTGATCAGTTTCATAAGATACGTCTCCTCTGTCGTGTTTAAAGACACTTGCCTCCCAAGGAACACTCCGTGGTTGGTACTTTGTGGACATGCATTGCAATGCGCTTCGCAATTCCTTTGCCGTCCCTATCGTCCGTCCGGTTCAATCGCGACTGGTCGCGCAGGCGGATCAATCATAAAAATCGTATGGCGCCTTTTGAAAGGTCTCCCAATTGTCCGGATCATGGCCAGTCACCAGCATCGCATTCGTATCATCGGCAATGCGCCGCAGTTTGGCGACGGAATTGGCCGCATCGCTTGAAGACACAACCAGACCAGGCAAGGCCTTGTTGTTCCAGTGGTCCAGCGTATAGGCGGCATCAATCGTCAACAGCACCGGCCCGGTATTGGGCAATGTGATCAGAAAGGACATGTGACCGGTGGAATGGCCTGGCGTGAAGATGGTGCGGATGGTGCCATCGCCAAAAAGATCAAAATTGTCGGAATATTCTCCGCCAAGGAATTTCCAGTCCAGACCCGGTCGATCAAAATCGGCCCTGATATAGGCACCCTCGGCAAACCATTGCGGATTGAAGGCGTATTCATATTCTGCCCGCTGGACAATATGCTGCGCCTTGGGAAAGTGGCCTATGGCCCCTGTATGATCGAGATGAAGATGCGACTGCAGCACATAACGCACATCGTTCGGTTCGACACCGACAAGGCGACACTGATCAACACAATTGTCTGCGATATTCATCACCGGATCATAGGCATCGACGACGGCGCCCCAATGCCCACGCTTGTCGATTGCTGCTTCCACGGCGTTTCCGCCATCGATCACCACATTGCCCATCGGGTGCTTGATCAGGAACCATGGAACCGGAATCTCGAAATCATCGTCTCCCTGGTTCATCTTGATATATTTGACTTTTGTACGCAAAGTTCCGGTCTGGAACATGTGCAATTCGATGCCTGAGGAGCGGCGCGTGCGGCGCGCCGGATTCGGCGCATGGCTGCTGAAGACTGGCCGCGGCGCCAGATTGCTGGTGCCTGATTTCGACGAAACCGCAGCGCTGTCGACTTCCACCTGCTGGCCTTTATCATCGAATTCTACGATCTTCATGAATTTAACCCTTGGTTTCTGTCTTGCAGATTGTCGTTCACGCAGGCGCTGATGACGCGGTCTTGTTTTCGATGATGTGGAGCGCTTCTTTCAGATAAACGGCAAACAGCGGATAGTTTTCCGACATTGGAAAATGGCCGATATCTTCCATCTCTATGTAGATGCCACCCGGGATCTGACGGGCCGTGTTTTCGGTCGCATCCGGAGGCGTCAGATAGTCATAGGTACCGGTCATCATGATCACCGGACAGCGTCGCGTGTCGATATTGCCCAACTGCCCGCGCATATCGTGGTCGACCGAGTAGAAATGCAGGTCGCCTTTGAACACTTCGGCGCCCTGTGTGTAGTAATGCCAAGTCTGCCAACGGTCCATTTCAGGACTTTGCGGCGCCATCAGATCCCACACGCCGGAAGCGCATACCTGCGCGGCATTCGCATGGGGATGCCGCCACAGGTCGAGGAAAAAGCCTGGTGCATGTTCGGCGGCTTCAACGGGGATCACTGCCCGGAACTTGTCGGGATGGTGCAGCGCCAGTTGCAGCGCCACATTGCCGCCAAAGGATGACCCCATGAAAATCGGCCGGTCAAGTTCCAGCGCATCGCAGAACGTGGTGATGAAATTCATAAAATGCTCAGCGGTCAGAAGATACTCTTCTTTCCACCATTCACGATTCGTCGGCGGATCGGACTTGCCGTGACGCGCCAGATCATAGGCGATCACGTCATAATTGGCCGTGATCTCCGGGTCTTCAAGCAATCCGCGCCACTGGTGATTGTGACAGCCTGCCGTGTGCTGGCAAACCAAAGGCACGCCCGTGCCATTGCGCAGATAGAAGACCTTGTATTCGTAACCGTCGACGTCGATGGTAACGTATCGACCGACTACCGGTGAGTGCTTGGCCATACCGGACTCCATGAAATTTCAAAAATGTCTGGGTGCTTCAACGAAATGGGTGCCGCGCTCATACCGGCACACCGACCTTGCGCAGAAGTTCGAATTGAACGGTGAAATTGCGCAGGTTTTGCATCAGGGCAAGCGTATTGCCTTCGATCTTCAGATCACGGCGAAAACTCGCCGACCAGATGCCGTGAAACATCGGAGCCGGGATCGGCCGGGCAAATTCACGCCAGGTCTGCGGGCTTGCACGCAGGGCAAAATCATAGGCATCCATCGGGGCAGGATCGACATTGATACGATAAACTTTGCCATCAACCATCTCGACGATGACTTTGGCCGTCCCCATGTCCCACAAATAGGTACATGTGAAATATTTGGCCATTGCCCCAATCGTCTGGTCACGATCCGACGCTTCGCTGAACCGCACGGCCCAGTCTCTCACGCTCATCACCATAGAATTTCTCCCCGAAGCCACACCGCAATTTTCCGGAAGCCCTCCGGTGACGCGCAGTGTGATCTGTACAGAACAGGTTCAATACAACCAGCATTGAAGGCAGTTCAGTATACTGAACACATTTCCGTAGACAGAACCATAGCCATCGGGTTAGATACCTGTCAAGAAAAACATAGATTCAGACTTCGGAATCCGGGAGAATTCATGAAGCACGAAGACTCCAAATCCAAATTGGTACCGGCACTTGAACGCGGAGCGCGAATCCTTGATCTGATTGCACGCTCAAGGAGTTATCCGAGCCTGTCGCAGATCGCGCGGGAAGTGGGTATCCCCAAGAGCAGTGCCCATACCCTGTGCAACACGCTGATCCAGCTTGAATTGCTGATTCGCCGTCCCGATCAGACGTTCCAGCTTGGTCCGCACGTCATGCGGTGGTCAAACGCCTTTACCCAACAATCGGATGTGGCTGCGGAATTTGCCGCCATGTGGGACCAGGAAACCGAATTTCCAGGCGCCACCATCACATTGTCTGTCCTTGATGGCGCTGAAGTGGTCTATATTGCCGCACGCAACTCGGCCGTCAGCCATTCATTGATCGATTTCAAGGCGGGAATGCGCCTGCCCGCTGCATTCACAGCAACCGGCAAGGCATTTCTCAGTCATATGAGCGATTTTGAAGTGCGACGGATTTTTGCCGATGGCCTGCCCGAGCAACGCACCCCCCATAGCGTTACGTCCCTGGAAGACCTCATTTCCGACCTGCAGTCCATTCGCAAGAATGGATATTCCCTTGACGACCAGCAAGTGGCCGAAGGCATCGTCTGCTACGGCGCCTCGGTACTGGATTCGCGCAACAAGCCGATGGCCGGCATTGCCGTCAGCGTGCAGGCAGAGCAGGTTTCCGAAGCTGAAAAGAAACGGATTATCTCCAATGTCCAGCGCATGGCCGCGCGGCTGTCGGTGCGGATGGGTGCTGATATGAAAAGGTCGGCATAGGCAACATCAGACCCGGCCTGTTCCTGCGCTGGATGAGTCACTGGCCGGTAAAGGCAGTCGACCAGGCCGATGGTCGCTAATGTGCCTCCGGATCGAAGATGTAGCCGATACCGCGCACGGTTTTGATGATCAGCGGCTTTTCCGGATTGACCTCCACCTTGCGCCTTATCCGCGATATGCGAATATCAATGCTTCGGTCGAAGGGATCCCAGGAACGGTCATGGGCCTGCTCCAGCAATTGATCGCGTGTCAGGGCCCTTCCCCGGTTTTCGGCAAAAACCTTCAGCAGACTGAACTCCATGGCCGTCAGCGGCACTTCAGCGCCCTCTTGGGTCGTCAATTTGGCAGCCTCGATATCCAGCAGAAATTCGCCGAACCGGGCCGATCCGGTTTTTGGTTTATCGCCGCTCCTGCCCTGCCCGTCATTCTGGCGGCGCAAAACCGATTTGATGCGCGCCTCAAGTTCGCGCAAATCAACCGGTTTGCCCAGATAGTCATCCGCTCCCATTTCCAGGCCGATGATCCGGTCAACCACTTCACCGGCCGCCGTCAACATGATGACAGGCGTTTGATTGTCGACCCGAAGCGACCGCAAAACTGAAAGTCCGTCCTCACCCGGCATGTTGATATCCAGAATGATCAGGCCGATTTTTTCTGCTTCCAGAACCTCTCGCAACTGTTTGCCGCTGGACGCCATGGAAACCATGAAGCCGCGTTTTTTGAGATATTCCTGCAGCATTTCGCAGACATCGCGTTCGTCATCGCAAACCAGAATGCGCACGTCCCCGTTTTCCATTATTGTTCCCCCTGTTGCTGGCTGAGCAGCCCTTCAACCAATTGCCTGAGATCCGCCGGAGAATCCGGTTTTTCCAGATACGGTCGTTTTGATTCCTTCAGCAGGTGCTGTGATGCGGATCCCATCGTGTCTCCAGTCATGAATGCCAGCTTTTCAAGCAGGTCCGGATAATCACGGCGGATGGAATCATAAATGCCCCTTCCATCCACACCGGGCATGTTCAGGTCACTCAAAACAACATCGTAGCTGTTCTTTTCCAACAGCTTGAGGGCTTCAAGGCCGGAATTGACGACATCAACCTGATAGCCCTGTTTGGCAAGAATCATCGATGCCAGTTCGCCCACTTCCACCTCATCATCAACGACCAGAATGGCGACATGGCCAGCCACCCGCGCAGCCGCGGGAATGGTCTGGTCTGCAGATTCGCTCGCTGCGGTCACCGGCAGTCTGATGCCGAACCGACTGCCATGCCTGTGCTCCGGATCAAGCCAGATCTGACCACCATGGGACAGAATGATCCGATGACAGAAGGCCAGACCGATGCCTGTGCCGTCGCCGACATCCTTGGTGGTGAAAAACGGTTCGAATATCCGCGCCCGGATATTGTCAGCGATGCCGGGGCCATTATCCGTCACGAATATCTCGATATAATCACCCGCAGGGGTGGTCACGGTCGATACATCGATACGATCACCGACGCCGGCCTTGGTGATGGCCTGTTCGGCATTGATAATCAGATTGATCAACACCTGGGTAATCTGGTCGGCATCGGCAAGGATGCAGGGAAGTTCCCCATCCAGACCACTGACGACCTCCAGCGCATCGCTGGTATGCCCGTAACCGGCAACGTCAACGGCCGTCTTGACGACGGCATTGATATCCGTGACTTCCATTTTGGTCGGTTGCTGGCGCGCCATGGCCAGAAAGGTCTTGACGATCTTTGCACATCTTTCGGCCGCATCGCTGATTTTCTCGATCCGCTTGTGGGTCTGTGGATCCTCGACATCTTCTAGCAGCATCATCGAATGACCAACGACAATGGTCAGCGGGTTGTTGAGTTCGTGGGCCACGCCGGCCAGAAGCTCCCCCAGGGCCGACATTTTTTCATTCTGATAGAGCAGCTCGCGCTGATGCTCCAACTCGTCCTGCATGATCAGGTCGTCGGTCAGGTCGCGGGTGTTTGATACAATCACCTCTTGCCCCTGAAAGGAGATCAGGCGGGAAGAAACGGCGCCCCAGAATTTCTTGCCCGAGCCATTCCTGAATTCAGCCCTGCGGTTTTTGACCCAGCCCCTTTCCCGCAATTCCCGAATATATTTTTCTCGCTCCGCCGGATCGGCATAATAGGACTTGGAGCTGTCGACCGAACCAAAAAGGGCGGTGGATTCGGGGCTGACAAACAGCAATTTGCCAGTCTCCACATCGGTCATCTGGATGGGGACGGGACAGGCCTCCAGCACCTGACGGATCAAAGCATTGGCCTCCACCTGTGTGGTCAGGTCAATGGTCGTGGAGACAACCACATCCTCGCCCTTGAATTCCGTTATGCGACCCGAGATGGATGCAGGAAATTGCCGACCGGCCGCGTTGACGAGGGTAACGCGATAATCATCAATGCCACCATCGGCCAGCAATGCGGTCAGATAGTCGATGCGCTCCTCCGGAATGATGAAATATTCCTTGGCGAATTTTTTATCGCCAAGCAGCTTGCGGGCGGCTTTGGAACGATAGATGACAGCACCGTCACTCATGCGCACCATGACGACACTGGCCGGGTTGGATTCCAGTACGGTGGTAAAAAGCAATTCGCTGTCGCGTTCAACGCTCTCTGCCTGTTTGCGAAGCGTGTTATCGGTTCCGGTGACGGCAAACCCGCCGGATTTTGTCGGATGCAGAGAAACCAGATAGCTTCTGCCGTCGCCAATTTCGAGTTCCAGATCCTGCACATGATCCAAAGTGTCGGAGAAATAGGCGGGAACCCATTCCTCCTTCTGGCCTGCGACATGAAAATGCATGCCGCGCCGCCCTGCCTCGCGCAGCAGGATTTCCCAGTCGAGGCCGGGCTGCAACAAGCCGGCGATGGGCCGGTTCATTTCCCTGTAGCGCCGGTTGAACAAAACAAGACAATTGTCCTCGTCAAAAAGCGCAAAGGCCTCCGCCAGGGATTCAATCGCATCGCGCAAAAGCGCATGGCCCTTGTCATTGTCATCCCGATTGTTGTGTCTGGGCATAGGTTTTCCAAACTCTGACAGGAACCCTGGTTTCGGCCTTTCGTGCCTGCATCAGGGCCATTGTCAGTTGCGCCAAAACACACAACGCAGGCCCCGCGCAATTTCCATCAAAACTATCCTATGAACGTTTCAATCGGTTTTCAATCATCACCCGATTTGTTTCAATTGTTTCAAACGGCGGCCTGTCCTGCCGATCCATGCCCCATCCTCAACCTGAGCCAACCCCCGGCAGACCTTGCCCCGTAGCTCTCATGGCTGTGGCAAAAAACAGAAAATTTCAACCGAAACAATTGAAACCCGAAGGGCTGGGCTGCGGCATCAGACTGAAACATGGCCCCCCTAGAACGGCATTCGTCGCAAGACACAAACACATCAGCGACAGCAACCGGAAACACAACAAAGGAACAGAACAATGACAACCAATGTAATGGAAAAACCCGCAAAAACAGCCATGAACGGCGTGGATGTCCCAACCCTTCTGGCAACCATCGGTGCCGTCAAAGGTGCGCGTGAACTGGCAAAATTCACATTCCGCGCCAAAGGAAACTGGGTCAACGGCACCCACAGCCGCGTCGGCGTAAAAGACTATTTTGGCGCCGGTGGCGAGCAGCAACGCACCCAGACATTGACGGTAGACGCAGACCATACGACGGTCCTGTGCGGAACCGACAAGGGACCGACACCGCCTGAACTCCTGCTGATGGCACTTTCCGCCTGCATTACAGCCGGCATCGGCAATATTGCTTCGGCGCGCCAGATCGAAATCAATTCCATCGAGGCTCACGTTGAAGGTGACATAGATGTCCAGGGCATTCTCGGTCTCGACGATCAAGTGCGCAATGGTTTCAATGACATCCGCGCAACATTCGCCATCAGCGGCAACGCCAGTGATGAGCAGCTGCGTGCAATTGTTGAACAGTCCATCGCCCGCTCGGCAGTCTACGACATGCTGACCAATGGGGCACCGGTCAACATCATGACCACGATCGCCTGAACCAATGTGAAGGCGGACGCTTTCAGCGTCCGCCTCAATCCATTCCTATCATTTACGGAGAAATGTCGTGTCTTCTCGCACAGACGTCATCATCATTGGGGCCGGTCAGGCCGGTCTGGCCATGAGCTGCTGCCTGACTGAAATGGGCATCGACCATGTCCTGCTCGAGCGCGGTCAGGTCGGCGAACGCTGGCGGTCCGAAAGATGGGATTCGCTGCGCCTTCTGACGCCAAACTGGATGACCCGGCTGCCGCATTGCCCCAGCCATGGCAAGAGTTCGAAAGGCTTCATGCGAAGCAGGCATTTCGTGCAGTTTCTGGAGGACTATCGCCTTTCTTTTGCCGCACCTGTTCAGTCGCAAACCCGTGTAGTTTCGGTCACATTGCAGGGCAATGGTTACCTGGTCGAGACGGATCGGGGCGATTGGCAGGCCAGGTCCGTCGTCATTGCAACCGGCGCCTGCGACAGACCCTTCATACCGCAGATGGCCGGCCATTTGTCAGAACATATTCACCAGATCACACCGGGCCAATACCGCCGGGCCAATCTGCTGCCGGTCGGCAAGGTACTGGTTGTTGGCGCCTCGGCGACAGGCATTCAGTTGGCCGAAGAAATTCATCGCTCGGGGCGCGACGTCACCATTGCCGTCGGGCGCCATGTGCCCGTACCACGCCACTACCGTGGCCGCGACATCATGGAATGGCTCGACCTGTGCGGTTTCCTCAGGGATCGGCGCAAGAGCGACGCTGACCCGCACGCAATGATCCGCCAGCCTTCCTTGCAGCTGATCGGCAACCTGGAGGGCCGCTCCATAGATCTCCAGCTGCTGCAGCAACAGGGCGTGAGGATCATCGGACGCGCCACAGGCGCCAGTGAGGATGCCATGCAATTTGCAACGGACCTCAAAGCTGAATGCAGAGCGGCACGCGAGCGCCGAAACCGCCTCTTGGCGCGCATCGATACCTATGCAGCAAGTCGGGATATTGACGCGCCAGAGGATGCGTATGCCCGAAGGGCAGCCACCCCCGTTGCCAGGCCGATCGAAACAATCAATCTGAGACACGAGGGCATCCGCACAATCGTCTGGGCGACCGGATATCGGCGCGAATACCCCTGGCTGAAAGTGCCGGTGGTCGACAGTTTGGGTGAAATCGAAAACCATGGCGGAGAGACGCCCTCGCCGGGTCTCTTCACACTCGGCCTGCCCTTCATGCGTCATCGGGCATCGACCTTCATTGATGGCGTGGGTCGCGATGCAGAATATCTGGCAACCCGGATCGCCGCGCATGTGCATCAAGCGGCGCCAAGGGCTTCGTTTGCAGCGCTGGCTGCACTGGCCGCATGAGAATATGAGAGAGAGGCTGGATCAATGAGCGTCTTCATACCAAAAGGCTTTGCCAGGATGCAGGATCTGCTGAGCGAAGGTTGTTGCCTGATTGCCGGCCAGTCCGATCGCGCCCTGCGCATTGGCCTGCTGAACCTGATGCCGGAGAAAAAGATTGCCGAGCGGCAATTTGCCCGCATGCTCAACGCCAGCCCGCTTGACACACAATTGTTGCCGTTGAAATTGGCATCACACGCACCACGTCATTGTGAAACGGCCTACATGGACAAAGTCTACCAACTGGCAACCCGGGAAAAGGTCACCAGCCTTGATGGCCTGATCATCACCGGCGCGCCGGTCGAGCATCTGGACTTTGCCGATGTCGATTACTGGGGTGAACTGTCGGGCCTGCTGGATAGCCTGAAGGTCCTGGATGTACAAACATTGTTCATTTGCTGGGCGGCACAGGCAGCGCTCTATCGCTATTACGGGATTGCCAAGCATCGGCTTGCCCAAAAGGCCTTCGGCGTATTCCCGCAATATGTCTTTGAACCCGGCTGCGGTCTTGTGGTCGGCATCGACAGAAAATTCCCAACGCCGGTTTCCCGGCATACAACAACACATACAATGGATATCCTGCAGCACAGGCCCCTTCGGCTGGTTGCCGGTTCGCACCAGTCCGGCCCTGCCCTCATTGATGATCGCGATACCAACAGCACCTATATGTTCAATCATCTGGAATATGAGTCTGATACGCTGCAGCAGGAATATCTCCGCGATCTGCGCAGGCAGGACGCGATGGTCGCGCCGCCAGACAAAAAACGGCTAGCACCACCCGCCAGCATCGACGGACGATCGTGGGAGCCATCGGCCCGGCGGTTTTTCGTCAACTGGCTGGCACGCATGGGCGACAGGAATGAGCGTAAAAATACCAGAGCGCCCAGTCTTGAAGCGGCGGCCTGATGGAAGCGCTCAACGATTGAAATGTTGACACCCATTTTAAGACCGCGTTTGATTGCAAACCTGTTGCTATGGTCTGATTCAGCCATTTATCCCGTCGGAAGGGTTCCGGTATGATGTCCGAAAGAACATTGTTTGAAAAATATGGCGGCTTTTCCAAAGTCAGCAAAATAGTCATGGCTTTCTATGACACCTTGCTGGACAGCGATGATATAGGCCCGTTTTTTGATGATATAGACATGTCAAAGATGGTCGACCACCAGACCAAATTCATCTCGTCGCTGCTGGGTGGCCCTGCGTCCTACAGCGACAATCAGCTTCGGCAGTTCCATACGCACCTGAAGATCGAGGATGCGCATTTCGATGAAATGAAAACGGTGCTCGAAGCAACGCTGGTGGACCACGGGTTTGTACCGGACGATATACAGACGGTTATGCAATCCATAGAAACCCGTCGAAATCTGGTTGTGGGGTAGCATCATGTCAATCGAGGCCATCAACGAACAGCTTCTGCGTGCCATCGGTGTGGGCGTTGCCCTGCTCGATCGCAAGACGCTGAAATTCAATTTTCACAACGACACATTCGAGGAATGGTTCGGCAACCCGGATGAAACCACCACGCTGCAGGACATGTTTGCCGAACTGGATGTCGATGAACTCAATGCGGGCCTGAGAGAAAACCGCCGCTTTACCACGGAAACAAAATTCAAGAAAAAGCGCCGCACCATGGTCATCGCGCTGGATTTTACCGCCGCCCATGAGAAGCAGCGGGAAATTGCCGTGCTCGTCTGTCAGAACATCACCCGCATTCGCGAACTGGAATCGATGATAGATTCCTATTCCACCATGGTGGAACGCAATACCAGGGAGATAAAGCGCGAAAAGGAACAGGTGGAAAAACTGCTGCTCAACCTGATGCCGCGATCCGTCTATGAAGAATACAAGACCTTTGGCGTCGTCACGCCGCAGCTCTATGATCCGGTTTCCGTTCTCATGCTTGATTTCATAGGGTTTTCCGAAAAGGTCACAACCCTTGATCCGGGTGTCACCGTCACCGAGCTCAACGATATCTACAGCGCATTTGACCGGATCGGCGAGCAATTTGGTTGCGAACGGATCAAGACCGTTGGCGATGCCTATGTCACTGTGGCGGGCGTACCCGACCCGACGCCCGACCACGCAAAGTCCGTCGCCAATGCGGCCATTCGGTTTGTACGCTACCTGGAGCGCCGCAATGCCAGCCATCCCCATCAATGGCAATGCCGCATCGGTCTGGCAACCGGATCGGTGATCGGGTCCGTCGTCGGAATCCAGAAATATGTCTACGACATTTTCGGCCCGGCCGTTCATCTGGCAACACAATTGCAGAATTTCTCCAGTCCCATGGAGATCAGCGTACAGGACGAAATGGCCCGCTCCCTGAATGATCTGTTCGAAATGACCGATCAGGGCGCCAGGATGATACCGGGCTTTTCCGAACAGCCGGTCTGGCGCCTGCTCGACAACCGCAAAACGCCTGCAGGTCGCGCCGTGTAATCCAGCCATGGGTTACGCACTTATGTACTGGCAGGTTCAGCCGGTGCCGTGAGGAATGAGCGCACCATCACCCGAGCCGCGGCATGCTGTCCGGCACGCCATTGCTGCGTGTCCAGATCCTTCTCGAAAATCACCGAGAGCGTATAGGCATTGGCCAGGTGAAACTGGTTGAGCGCGACCATCATCACATAGACCTGCAACGGATCGAGGTCTCCCCTGACCGTGCCAGCCGCCACACCGCGTACCAGAAAATCGTCAATCAGACGCAGCACCGGAGAAGACATTTGCGAGACGCGTGTTGACGTCTTGAGATAGCGGGCCTTTTGCACGTTCTCATTCATCAGCAGGCGCACCAGATGCCTGTTGGTCTGAAAATGCCGGTTCATGAAGTCGAACAGTTGCATCAGGCCCTCGAGCGGCTCCAGATGGTCAACGTCAATTTTCAATTCCGCGCTTCTCAGGTCACCGAGTGCCTCTTCAAGCACGGTCACGTAAAGCGCCGATTTGGAGCCGAAATAGTGGTAAAGCATACGTGGGTTGCTGCCGGCTTTGGCGACAATACGTTCCGTGCGTGCGCCGGCAAATCCATGCTGGGCAAATTCGTTTCGTGCCGCCTGCAATATTTTTTCTTTTGTATCGGCCGCGTTGCGCCTTTGCTTGGGCCTCTTGCCGGCCGCAGAATTGGTTTCAGCAGCCATCGAATCCTCCTGCTTGCATCGATAGTCTTACAGCCAGATCAAGCAGTGGCAAATCCGCATTCCTCGCCCCGAGCAGCGACAGGCCGACCCCTTGCACATTTGCGGGCAAACCCATCTGCGCCTGGGGTGCGCCGGCGTGTCCGGCAACGGCTGTCAGTCCGAGTGTTTTTGCATAAAAAGCCGCGATGAGATCCGGATCGGCATTTGTGTTGAGATGACGCTGCGAAACCACCGGCAGAATCAAAGCCGTATCCGGTGGACAAAGGGCCGCGATGTGCGCCGCAATTGTCCGGCGCGTTTCACAGGCGGCCCGGTAGTCATCCTCGCGCAGCGTCAGCGCTCCCGCAAATCTCTGTTCGATCGAAGCATCGAATTTCGGTCGGATGGTAGCGATCCGCTCACCCAGCGCCTGTCCGATTTCAAATCCCTGTACAACTGCATAGACCTGCTGAAAGAGGTCGAGTGACATGTTTTCAAACAGGCGCACAGGTGCATGCGTCGTGATCGCTGCGGCGCCATGTCTGATATCGCGGGCAACATCCGGCGCCACATGATCGAGACCATCTTCCACCAGCCGGATGCGGGTAATCGGCCTCCCCTTGCCTGCTGGGAAAAGCGCATGGCCGACGGCGCGAAGTGTTTGGGCATCGCGCGAAAACCATCCCGGCGTGTCGTAACCCGGAGCAAATGGCAAGACGCCCTGCATGCTCAAGGCGCCATGGCTGGGACGGAAACCGAAGATCCCGCAGAATGCCGCAGGCACCCGCACCGAGCCGCCAGTATCGGTTCCAACGGCGAAATCGACAAGTCCCGCAGCTGTCACAACGGCGGATCCGCTGGAAGAACCGCCAGGCAACCAGGCGCTGTTGCGCGGATTGACGGGCGTACCGTAATGCGCATTGACGCCCTCCAGGCTGAACGCCAGTTCATCGGTGACGGTCTTGCCGATCAGTTGCCCCCCCGCATTCAGCAATTGGCTGACAATAATCGCGTGCCGCTCCGCAGGCCGACTTGCCGCCAACCAATCGGGGTTTCCGCCGCCAGTTCTGTATCCGGCAATGTCGATGAGATCCTTGACCGCAAAACGCAGCCCATCCAGCGTACCGGTTCCGGTAGGCTGGACGACAAATTGTCCGCCGGGAAGAAAGCCATGACAGGGATCGCTGAAATGTGGGTGCCCGGCCTTTGTCACGCAGGCAGGGCCTCAAGCACCGCCTTCGAATCGCAGACAAATCCGAAACATTTTTTCACGTTCCAGATGGTCGCCTCGGTGCAGAAATCCGGTGAACTGGTGGCGCAACAATCATCAACCAGCACGCAGCCATATCCCAGAAAATTCGCATCGGTCAGCGAATGCAGCACACATTGGTCAATATTGACACCGGCAAAAAAGATGGTGCGGATGCCCAGATTGCGCAGGATGGAATCAAGCGGCGTATCCCAAAAACCGCTGATGCGATATTTGTCGACCCTGATATCGCCCGCCTCCGGCTCCAACTCGTCAACCACGGCGGCGGCCCAGGAGTCCTTTTGCAGAACAGGCGCACCATTGGACGGCAAGGGGTCACCCAGGCCCACGCCCTCACCGCTGTTCTTGTAGAGATGAATCTGGTTGGGTGGCATGTTCATCAGGTCGGGCCGATTGCCCCAGTTCACCCAGATGACAGGCACATCCTGTTTGCGCAGTCTCGGCAGCAATTGCTGCAGCGGTGCAATAGGTGCGCGGTCTGCCGTATAGTCTGCGCCAATGCAATCCACCCAGCCGTCTTTGGTGCAAAAGTCATTTTGCATATCAATGACAATGATCGCGGTCCGGGCCAGATCGATTGTGAGCGATTGCGGTAATGTATCAAGTGTAACGACGCGCGGTGCGATGTCGGGCAGTGTCATGTCGACATTGTCCGTGGTCGCCCGCCAACGGGTATTGGCGCCAACGCCCAAAAAGCCTGCAGCCTCTTTGCCCTTCATAATCGGTTTCATGGTTCATTCCTTCGCATTGCATTTCTTTCGCAATGGCCATGCAAAGGTTGTGCCAGCAGCGATATTGCCTGTCAGGCGCATATTTTTGCATCACCCATTCCGCAATGCACAACTTATGTGCAAACGCAGCACGTGTGCGGTCAATAAATAATCATTTTGTTACTTAAGCAATGGAAGATGAAAATATTATTGAATATATTCAGATACATAAAAATATTGGCACGCCATTTGCATTGATAGGAACATTGGGGCTGCACCCGGCCTCTGCGTTTCACTCAGAAAGGAACATGCATGTTTAGCCGTCGCAATATCATACAGAGTCTGGCCCTTGGCACCCTTCTTACCACCTCCTCCTTCAGCGCAATGGCCGCCGATGCCCTGTCCGTGGGTATCCTCATCCCCGGCTCGAAGTCGGACAAAGGCTGGATGGAATCCGGCTATGACGGACTGGTCGCTGCAGAGGAAAAATATGGTGACAAGATCAAGGTGCAGATGATCGAGAATATTTCCTATGGGGATATGGAACAGGCCCTGACGCAATTGGCTGCCGGAAACGCTTTGGTGATCGGTGTTGGTGGCCAGACCCAGGCTGCCGTATTGAAGATCGCGCAGCGTTTCCCCGACACCAAATTCTCCATTGTCGGCGGCAACGCCGGGGCAGAGCTGCCCAATGTTGCCGGCTATGACGTCAAGCAGGCCGAAATTGCCTTTGTTGCCGGCGCAACGGCTGCAATGCTGTCCAAAACCGGCGCTGTTTCCTATGTGGGCGGCATGGAAATACCATCCATCGTCAATGCCGGTATCGAATTTGGCAATGGTGCCCGCTATATCAATCCGGACATCAAATATTTTGAAAGCTATACCGGGGATTTTGACGATGTCGCAAAATCCAAGGAAGCTACCCTGGCGGCAATCGCTCAAGGGGCAGATGTCCATTACCACATCCTCAATCTCGGACTGCGCGGCATGGAGCAGGCTGCAACGGAAAAGGGCACGAAAATAATCGGTTCCTACACCAATTATTGTGGCACCGATCCGCTCTACCCGGCCTATTCGATCACCGGCGTCGGGTTCCAGGTCCAATACACCATTGATCAGGCGGTCGAAGGCACGTGGAAAGCCGGTTACAAGCCCTTCGGACTTGCCATGGGACCGATGGCGTCTGACATGGCGGTCTGTGATCCGATGCCGGGCATGAGCGAAAAGCTTGAAACCATCAAGGAAGACGTCAAGTCTGGCAAGATTTCGGTCCTTGAGGGTTGATGATCACTCAGGAGGGCGTGGTCACAACGGCCACGCCCGGCACCCCGGTGGCGAGCCAAGCGCCGGTTCTTTTCGAGATGGAAAAGATCGGCAAGAAATTCGGCGCTTTTGCGGCCCTTGAGGGCGTTGACGTCAGCTTCAGGGCGGGCGAAGTGCATTGTCTGCTGGGTGAAAACGGCGCCGGTAAATCGACCCTGTGCAATCTGATCTTTGGCGTGCATCAGCCCACCGCCGGTGAAATGCGGCTTGATGGTGCGCCTTATCGGGCGACCGGACCACGCGATGCCCTGACCCGGCACATTGCCATGGTGCACCAGCATTTCAGCCTCATCAATGAATTGTCGGTCATCGACAACCTCTTGCTGGGACAGCGATTCGGCCGGTTGGACCGCAAGGCACAGGCCGAAAAAATTGCGGCTCTGGCGTCCGGTTACGGTCTCGAACTGTCCCCTTTCGCGCTGGTGGGGGAACTTTCGGTCGGACAGCGGCAGCGCGTCGAAATTGTCAAATGCCTGATGCAGGCCCCGCGCCTGCTGATACTCGATGAACCGACTGCCGTTCTGCTGCCCGATGAAATTCAGTCTCTGCTGCGCGTCTGCCGGCAGGTAGCCGAAAGCGGCTGCGGCGTCGTGATGGTCACCCATAAATTGGCCGAAATCGAGCAGGTCGCTGACCGTGTGACCGTCTTGCGAGGCGGCAGGATCGTGCGGCAATCAGATCGGCCGTCAGAAGAAATGAATGCACTGGTCCAGGCCATGATCCAGCGTCCCGGCGCAGAAAGTGACGTCAGCGCCGTTCTGGGTGCCGGGTCGCTCAGGCCACGCAATCGGCCTCCCCCGGAAATCGCCCAGCAGGAGGCCATGCAACTGGATGACATTGCCCTGGTGGATGGCCTTGGCGTGCGACGGTTGGACGGCGTCACACTGAGTGTGCAGCGCGGTGAAATTGTTGGCATTGCCGGAGTCGAGGGCAATGGACAAAGTGAACTGGGCGCCATTCTTGCCGGTCTTGAAAGCCCCACCGGCGGACGCTGGTTCGCCGGCGAACGCGAACTGACATCCGCCAGCCCGCGCCTGATCACTCGGTCCGGGGTTGGCATCGTTCCCGAAGACCGCCACCGTGTCGGAGCGATCGACAGGCTCTCCGTTGCCGACAATCTGTTCCTCAACCGCATGCATGAGTTTTCCCGTTTCGGCCTCATCGATCGCAAACGGCAACGGGCCGCTGCCGAAGCTGCCATCGCCCGGTTCGATGTGCGCACGCAAGGCTCACAGGTCACCTTTGCAAGCCTTTCGGGCGGCAATCAGCAAAAGGCGGTCCTGGCGCGCGAACTGACCACGCCTGACCTGAAATTCCTGCTGGCTGCACAACCCACGCGCGGCCTGGATATTGGCGCCATTGAAGCGGTCTACGAGGCGATTCGTGAAGCTGCGGATAGGGGCGTCGGCGTTCTGCTCATATCCTCTGAACTAGATGAACTGATCGCCGTCGCCGACCGCATTGTGGTTTTCTACCGAGGCCGGATTGTCGGCGAACGCCCTGCCAATCCAGAGCACCGCGACACCATCGGCGCGCTCATGTCCGGTGGAACACGCCAATCGGAGAATGCTCAATGACCGATACGTCCTTGCACAAATCCGGATTTCTGTGGTCGCAGGTGGCGCGGGACAATATCGGCATTGTGGTGCCGGTCGTTTCCGTATTGGCGGCTTTTTCCATCGGCATGATCGCCATCGTTGCCATGGGTGTTCCACTTGGAGATGCCTTGCTGGCTTTCTGGAAAGGCGCTTTCGGTTCGGCCTATGCCATTTCCGCCTCTCTCAACCGCGCCGTTGTGCTGGGGCTGGTCGGCATCGGTTTTGTCATCACCATGCGCGCCGGACTGACCAATGTCGGTGGCGAAGGTCAGATTGCCATCGGCGGCATGACGGCAACTGCCTTCTGTCTTTTGCCCGGCATGGAAACATTGCCCCTCGGCCTGTCCTTTATTCTGCCGATGCTTGCAGGCGCCTTTGCGGGCGGCCTGTGGGGCGCGATTGCCGGAGTACTGAAGGTCCGCTCGGGCACCAATGAAGTCATATCGACCCTGCTTTTGTCTTTCATCGCCATCTGGCTGCTTTACTGGTCGGTGCAATCGGAGAACCTGTTGCGCCAGCCGATGACCAGTTCGGCAACCCTGCCCGAATCCCTCTCCATTCCCGCCGCCACGCAGGTTCCCCTTCTCACCGGCTCCTACGCTTCGCCTGTGACCTGGGGGCTTCCCATCATGGTGGTCCTGGCCCTGCTGGTCGCCTTGATCCTGTCCCGTTCCCTTTTCGGTTTTCGGCTGGGAGCCGTCGGGCACAATCCGGTGGCGTCCGCCCGCGCGGGTATTCCTGTTGGGTTGACCATCACCCTGGCGCTGTTCATCGGCGGCGCCCTTGGCGGTCTTGCCGGGGCTCTGATGTTGCAGGGCGAGCAATATTCGCTGAAGGCAGGATTTTCCTCCGGCTACGGATTTGACGGGCTTGTTGTCGGCCTGCTGGCGCGCGGCTCGGTTGTCGGCGTCATTGCCGGCGCCTTGCTGTTTGGCTTCATGCGCTCCGGTGGCATTTCCATGGAAATGATTGCCACCGTACCATCGGCTCTCGTCGGCATCATCCAGGGCATTATCGTCGTGATGATCGCCGGTGCAGCCTATTATCTTGACCGGGAGACGACGCGATGACCCTTGAACTCTTTGTCGTATTCCTGGCCTCGACCCTGCGTCTGGCTGTCCCGCTGATCTTCGCCGCAACCGGCGAATATGTCAGCGAACGGGCCGGTATCGTCAATATGAGTGTCGAAGGCATGATGCTGACGGGCGCTTTTGCCGGGGCTGTCGGCACGGCTCAAACCGGATCGCCAATGCTGGGGCTGCTTTTCGCAATCCTTGCCGTCTTGCCGGTGGCGCTGCTTCAGGCCTTCCTGACCAACACGTTGCGCGCCAACCAGATCGTTACCGGCATCGGCATCAACATCCTGGTCCTGGGCGCAACGACCCTGGGCTACCGGGAGATTTTCGGTGCGCGCTCAAGGCAGATGATCCCCGGCTTCGACGCCTGGTCGCCACCCCTCCTGTCCGATATTCCGTTGATCGGCCCGCTGTTCACCCAGGTCTGGCTTATCTATGCCGCCTTTGCCATCATCGCGCTGGTCATCTATGTGATGACGCAGACTGGCATGGGCATCATCTTGCGCGCCGCCGGAGACGATCCGCAAGCCGTAGCCAAATCCGGCAGTCCTGTCATGGCCTTTCGCTATGGCGCTGTGCTCTTCACCGGCGTCATGGCAGCGCTTGGCGGTGCATTCCTGTCGATTGCCGATATACATACATTCACCGAGGGCATGACCAGGGGCGCCGGCTATCTGGCCATTGTCGCCGTCATCTTCGGCAATTGGAAATTGTCCCGAACCCTGATGGCCTGCCTGCTGTTTGGCGCTGCAACCGCCCTGCAGTTCCAATTGCCCGCCATGGGCATCGTGCTGCCCAACGCCCTGCTCATCATGATGCCCTACCTGCTGGCGCTGCTTGCGGTTGCCGGACTGGTCGGCAGGCAGACAGCCCCCCGGGCGCTGGCGCAACCATTCTGGAAATGACGTTTTTGATGATCCGGGAGAACACGGCAGCGATCAGGCGATGGCGGCCCGCTGGGCGCGATTTCGCGATTTGACGAGGATAAGTCCCATAATGCCGATATTAAGGAAATTAAAGGCGATGCCGTTGAGGAATGCGGCCTGATAGGAGCCGGTGACGTCATAGATCCAGCCTGACATCCAGCCACCGAGTGCCATACCGGCAATGGTGGACATGATGACCAGTCCCACCCGGGCGCCGGCCTCTTTGGCAGGCAGATATTCACGAACGATGATGGCGTAGCTCGGAACGATGCCGCCCTGCGACAGGCCGAAAACGAGGCTGACGACATAGAGAGAGGCCAGGCCGTCAAAGGGCAGATACAAAAACAGGGCGATGCACTGCAGCGTCGAGCCGATCAGCAGTGTCATGACACCACCAAGCCGGTCGGCGATCAGGCCGGATATCAGCCGCGAGACGACGCCCCCCATCAGCATCAGCGACAGCATTTCCGCACCAACAGCCGGGCCGTAGCCAAGATCGGTGCAAAGCGAAACGATGTGGACCTGCGGCATCGACATGGCCACGCAGCAACCGATACCGGCCAGTGCCAACAGCCATTGCAGGGTGCGCGGAGAGAAACTCACCGAGCGCGCATTGGTCCGCGACATGGTGTCGGCATGCACGGAGGCCGCTTCCGGAATACGGCGCTTGAGCATCAGGGCAAGCGGCACCATCAAAGCCACGGTCAGCGCCGCCAGCACGTAATAGACAGAACGCCAGCCGTAATCGGCCAGGATACCGCTGAGCAGCATTGGCCAAATCGCGCCGGAGAGATAATTGCCGCTGGCGGCTATGCCGACGGCGATACCGCGGCGCTTGATGAACCAGTGCGAAATATCGGCAATCAGCGGGCCAAAACTGGCGGCGGTGCCAAAGCCGATGATAAATTGCACGGCGGCGAGCATAACCACCGATGTGCTGACGCCAGCCAGCACATATCCAAAGGCGATGGCGAGTGCTGAGCAGATCAGCGCAGTGGTGATGCCAAAGCGATCAACGATACGGCCGGTGATCAGATTGCCCAGTGCGAAGCCGACCATGGTCAGCGTATAGGGCAGCGAGGCGTCGGCGCGGGCAACGCCGAACTCTGCCTGCACGTCGGGCATGATGATGATGACAGCCCACATCCCGACATTGCCGATCGTGGCAATGAGGAGCGTGATGAGAAGGCGCAGCCAGGAATATCGGCTGTCAAGAATATCGGATCCGTTCATGGCGGCAACCATATGCAGCACGTGATTGACTGTACAGCCGGATTCAGACGGGCAGTGCAGATTTTCCGTATGTTGGCTTTTACAGGGTCGAAGACCGGGCGATCGACACAAGCTTACCTTTCGTCGGACAAATCATAATTCGCTTCATAGGTCGCATGAAACATAGCCATAGGCGTTATGATTGAATCACAGATATCCCCGGATTTTTCACACATGAAGGCCACGCGTTACAGTGTCATTTCCCATTTGTTGTGCTTTTGAAAAAACCCACGAAACTGAATTTTAAATATTTGGCAACCAAAACCGTGGCAAAAATGCCGAACATGTTTCCAGCGGTAAAAATTATCGGAACAATCATTATTCCGAACGAATTTACAGGCACACTAAATCGGTCAGCACTACCAGCATCATTGTAGGGAGTTGGAATCACAAAAATACCAACCAAGACTACAAACAGGACAAGAAAAATGCACAATTCGGTAAAATAATCATGCTTTTCTACGGGCTTCCCATTAATAAAAACAGCTAGGAAGATAGCAAATGACGACGCAAATGATGTAACAATCAATATAAATGTGGAAACGACGACGTAATCAAAGAAATATTTTGCATACGATTCTCCATACATAGCTTTCAGAAATGCAAAATCCACATGAAATTTCTCAATACCACTCATTATGTCAATAATTTTTGTGTAGTTGAAATATGTTGGATTTACCAGGTACAAAACCGCAAATACGTATAAAGCGATGGGAGGAAAAAACTGTGCCACCTTGTAAGTCAACGCAACCAACGGCTCTTTATCCGGGTACATGATGATATAACGTTTGATTACCGGTCTGTTGAAAAACACTCGCAGCTTCCTTCCAAGAAATTTCTGTAGTCTTTTTGCGCTCCGTTCAAAGTAACAATTATTACAGTGATCGTTTGCCAATTCCCCTTTGTTGCGATTCCTGCACATCTTTTGCGCCGTGAAAACCCGTCCCTTTTCCTTTTCCAGCATCCTTGCTCAATCTGGGTTGCCAACAGGCTGGCCAATTGTATCGCCTGCTTTGCCCAGGTGAACAAAGTTACCCCCCATGCCGCGTTTGCCATAGCCCGCCAGCACTCAGACAAGTAGCAGATCGCGGAAGCCGCCTCCCGGCGGCTCCCCTGCCTTACCTCAATCCCGGTCCGTCCAGGCCGATGCATCGATGTCAAGATCGGGGAATAGTGCCTGATCGAAGACCGGGCGGTCGACGCCGGCTTTCAATTGCCAGCGGAAATCCTTGAGCACCCGCAGGGCAATCGGAAACAGCATGGCGAGGGCCAGAAGATCGACCATGGCCACAATACCCATCATCGGATACGGGAAGGAAAACACAGATGTCGCACCGGGCGCGACAGCACCCAGCATAATAACGAAGGCCGTGCACGAACAGATGATGATCGTGTCGATGAACACTGAGAAAGACTGGGTGCTTGACATAGGCCTTGGCGCTCCCATGCCGCAGCTAATTGTCTTCAGTAACATGGATAATCAAAAATGCATTTTCCTTATATTTGTGTCAGGGCAATCGAATATAAAACGGTCGCCACCTCCTGAAAAAAGACAAGAGTATCTGTATTTGAAAAATAATAGTTATAATAAATGACGAAATGTAAAATTTGCAAAGTATATTAGTGAAAATAAAAATGATAAAAACCAAGGTATTATAAAATTGTATCTTGACCACCGCATTGATATCTTTTTTGTTCCAAATATTTTGTGAATAAATCCAGAAAACGAATAAGTGCCCTTTGCGCTAAAAACATATCCTCTATTTTCGACAGGAACTCCGTTAAAGTCGTAGTATAGTTCGCGAACAAAATCATAAGCGCCAATTTTGAGCGTCATTAGAAATAAAAAAAACATAAACGATGACCGATTATTTTCTACGTATTCTAACATTCACACCCCAATTGCGAGAATTTTTTGCATGTTTATGTTTTGGAAACAGTCCTCTTGTCCGACAACGCGCGATCTCGTCACCATTCGAATAGCCAGATGAAAAATAACACAAAAAAATCAGGTCGCAACCATAGGTCACTTGCGGCAAAGAAACCGCCTCCCGGCGGCTCCCCTGCCTTACCTCAATCCCGGTCCGTCCAGGCCGATGCATCGATGTCTAGATCGGGGAATTGTGCCGGATCGAAGACCGGGCGGTCGACACCGGCTTTCAATTGCCGGCGGAAATCCTTGAGCACCCGCAGGGCAATCGGAAACAGCATGGCGAGGGCCAGCAGATTGACCATGGCCAGAATACCCATCATCGGATCCGAGAAGGAAAAGACCGATGTCGCACCGGGCGCGACAGCACCCAGAAATACGATACCCATGATCGCAATACGCAATGTATGCAGGGCAAGCGGGTTTTCCGTCATGAACGTCAGGGCGTTTTCTCCCAGATAATAATTGTACATGATGGAACTGAAGGAAAACAGCAGGATCGCTGCGGTGAGGAAATATTTCGCCCATTCCCCGACATGGGAAACCATCGATTGCTGCGTCAGCACGACACCGTCAATGCCTTCGGCGCCAGGCACATAGACATCCCCCAGCAAAATAACGAAGGCCGTGCACGAACAGATGATGATCGTGTCAATGAACACCGAGAAAGACTGGGTAATCCCCTGGCTGACCGGGTGTTTGACATAGGCGGTGGCGGCGACGTTGGGCGCCGAACCGAGACCGGCCTCATTGGAGAACAGACCGCGGCGCAGCCCCTGGGCAATGGCGGCCCCCATGCCGCCGGACACGGCTTCTTCAAAGCCGAAGGCATTGGCGACAATGGACCACAGAACCCCCGGAAGATCGGTAATATTGAGCACGATCACCAGCAGCGCCATCCCCATATAGCCCAGCGCCATGATCGGGATGATCACATCGGCAACCTTGGCAATGCGGATGATGCCGCCATAGACGATGATGCCCGTGGCCAGGGCCAGTGCAACGCCGGTCACCAGCCGGCTGATGCCCATGCTGTCCTGCACGGCGCCGGCGACCGTATTGCCCTGAAACGCATTGAAGCCGATGGCGAAGGATGCAATCAGACAGATCGCATAGACAACGGCGAGCCAGCGATATTCCTTGCCAAGGCCGTGGATGATGGCGCGTGCCGGACCGCCACGAAAACCGCCACCCGGTTCGGAGCGCTTGTAGACCTGCGCCAAAGTGGCTTCCACCATGGCCGAGCACATGCCGATCAGGGCAATGGCCCACATCCAGAAAACGGCGCCCGGGCCGCCAAGCGTAATGGCGACGGCCACGCCGGCAATATTGCCACCGCCGACACGGCCACCGACGGAAACGAGCAAGGCTTCGCGGGCGCTGATCTTGTTCGGATCGTGCGTTTGCCCCTTGCCGGTCAGAACCCGGAACATCCTGCCGAAATAGCGGAACTGCGCGAAGTCACTCAATATGGTGAAGAACACGCCAAGGACAACGAGGAAGGGAATAAGCGCCCAGCCCCAGGTGAGATCATTGATCAGTCCGAATATGGAATCAAGAAAGGCCAAGTCCGTGCTCCCTTACGATTGAAACAACACAAAGGCCGAGATTGACCCCCTGCATCCGAAAAAATCGTAACAGAACAAGTGTTCAATCATCAAGCAATAATGCATGTTTTACGTGTATAATTGAAACTATACGTTTAGTGGGTGTTTTGCGCTCATTGGGGCCAACGGCAATATCTGAGAGCAGCTATCGTCTCGGCGATCACTCTTCCTTCAGCGCATGGGCGATCTGGTCGCGGATCGGCTTGATCAGATAGGACAGGATCGTGCGGTCACGGGTCTTGATCAGCGCTTCCACCGGCATGCCAGGAACCAGAATCTGATTGGCGATCTTGTCCATTTCACCATGGTTCAGTCGCAGGCGTGCGGTGAAATACAGCATGCCCGTGACCTCATCGCGTGTGGTTTCAGCTGAAACGCTGAGAACCTCGCCCTGCAGTTCCGGTGTCGTGCGCTGATTCAGCCCGGGCAACCTTATGGTCGCGGCCTGAGCGACATGGACCTGATCCACATCTTTGGGGTCGATTCGCGTTTCAATGACCAATGGGTCGCCCTGCGGCACAATCTTCAGGATCGGCTCTGCCGGGCTGAGGACCCCGCCCCTGGTGTGCACATTGAGCTGGTGCACGATGCCGTCTCGGGGCGCGCGTATGTCCATCCGCGTCAATTGATCCTGTGCGGCGACCTTCTGTTCGCTGAGACGATGGATTTCACTGCGTGTATCATAAAGTTGCTGCAGGATCTCGGCGCGATAATCCTCTTCAAGCTGCATGATCTGCACCCGCCGTTCACTGATCGCCATGCCGGTGCGCGCCGTCTCGGTCAGCAATGCGCCGTGTTCGCCGGTCAGCCTTGTTTTGTCCCGCTGCACGGACAGCACCCGGTTTGCCGAAACGAATTGCTGTTCAAGCAGGTTTTCCAGCCCGGTCAATTCAGAGACGATGAGGCCGATTTCTTCACTTTTCGCCGTGGTTTGCACCTTCAGACCATCGCCCTGGCTTTCAAGCTGCCTGATCTGTTCGCGCAACTGATCCACCCGGCCTGCCAGACCGCCGGTCCGGGCGGCCATCAGCCGCCGCTGGCTGTCCAGCATGCCCCGAATGTCGGGGTTGTCGGATTGCGCTGCCAATTCAGCAGGAAATCTGATCGTCTGCAAACCATCCCGCTCGGCAACAAGCCGCGCTTCGGTCGCCATCAATTCGTTCAGCTGTTTGCTGACGACGGCAAGATTGGCACTGGTCATTGCATCATCCAGACGCAGCAGCAGGTCACCAGCCTTGACATGGTCCCCGTCGCGCACCCTTATTTCGGCGACGATGCCACCTTCCTTGTGTTTGACCGTCTTGACATTGCCTTCCACCACAAGGGAACCCGGGGCAATGATGGCGCCGGAAATCTGCATCCAGGCAGCCCAGCCGACAAGAAACGCCAGAAGTCCACACAGGAACAGGCCTGCCCCCCATAAATGCTTGCGAATGCTCGATGCGAGAATATCTTCTGTCTTACTCATTGCACAGCCACCAGCGGTGTCGGAACCGGCGCCAGAACCTTCTTGAGCACCTGATCCTTGGGGCCGAAGGCCTGCGCCCGCCCATCCTTCATGAATAGAAGTGTATCAACGGCAGCCAGCGCACTCGGGCGGTGGGCGATGATGACGACAATGGAACCGGCAGCCCGCAACGCCCGGATGGCGCGCGTCAGGGCCGCCTCACCATCTGCGTCGAGATTGGAGTTTGGTTCGTCCAGCACCACCAGAAATGGCGAACCGTAAAGTGCCCTTGCCAGAGCGATACGCTGCATCTGCCCTCCCGACAATGTATTGCCGCTGGGGCCAATTTTGGTGTCATAGCCATCCGGCAGAGCGGTGATCAGTTCATGGGCATCGGCCAGTCCTGCGGCTTCGATTATGGCCTCGCTGGAGGCTTCCCGGTCGAAACGGGCGATATTCTGCGCAACGGTTCCGGCAAAAAGCTGAATGTCCTGCGGCAGGTAGCCGATGAACTTGCCCTGCCGCTCCGGTGCCCATTGGAACAGATCGGCACTGTCGAAACGCATGGCGCCGCGCAGAACGGGATAGACGCCGACCAAGGTGCGGGCCAGCGTCGTCTTGCCGGCGCCCGATGACCCGATGACGCCCAGACCATCACCGGCATTCAGCGAAAAACTGACATTTTGCAGCACCGGGTTGCCCACCGGGCCGGACACAAGGTTTTCTGCCGACAGGTTCTGGACGGGGATGGGCAGCTCCATGCGTTGCGGCTCCGCCGGTGCGTTTTCGACGATCTCTCGCAGCCGCCGGAAACCCTGACGGGCGGCCACAAAGCCACGCCATTGGCCAACAGCCTGCTCGACCGGAGACAGGGCCCGCGATGTCAGGATGGAGGCGGCAATCATCACGCCGGGTGTGATTTCCTGTTTGATGGCCAGCCAGGCACCGGCACCCAGAATGGCCGATTGCAACATGAACCGGAAAGACTTGATGAGCGTGCCAAACAGGCTGGTGCGATCAGCGGCAGCGCGCTGGCTGGACAGGAACGTCTCGTTGAAGTCGCCCCAGATATCCCTTAACGTCGCCATCATCCCCATGGCGGTTATGGCCTCGGCATTGCGCCTGCCCTGTTCCACCAGAGACGCGCGAAAAACCGCCTGCCGGTTGGCTTCTGCAGCCGGCTTGCGCGAGACCATTTCATTCAGTCCGATCAGAATGCAAATGACAATTGCCCCGCCGGTGGCCAGCAGGCCCAGCGCGGGATGAAACAGAAAAATCACCCCCAGATAGATCGGCATCCATGGAATATCGAAGATTGCGGCCGGTCCGGGCCCGACCAGAAATTGCCGCACCGTTTCCAGATCCCGCACCGGATCAAGCCGTTCGGCCTTTGCGCCCAGTTGGATAGGCAGACCGACGGAACATTCATAACTTGCACCGGACAATTGCGCATCCAGCCGCTGGCCGATGCGCAACAGGACGCGTGCGCGAATGCCCTCCAGCAACCCATAAAACACATAGAGACCAATGGTCATGCCGGCCAGGACGACAAGCGTGGGCACGGAACCGCTGCCCAGCACCCGGTCATAGACCTGCAGCATGAAAAGCGGCCCGGTCAGCATCAGCAGGTTGATCGGCAGTCCCAAGAGAGCAATGCCTGCAAAGGCCGAGCGCAGGACACGAAGGGATTCATCGATCAGTGTGGATTTGCCATCGTTCTTTGCCTTCATGTCCTGCCCCCTGATGATCACGGTCATCTGCCCGCGACCCGTCGTCCGCCCTGCAGATCTGCAACTGGCACCCACATTAGGAACCCATCGTGAAAGCAGCGTGATTTCAGGATTCACACCAAACCCAATGCAGGCGCGATCGCCAAATTCAAACTGGCGGTAAAGGTTTGATCTGACTCAGCAAAACGTCTCTTGGGAACTGCGGCGACGAAAGGCAGGCCTATGGGGGACAGGAGGCCAGTCGTTGGTTGCGCTCAGGGACCATTCGAACTGTAGCACTGAAAAACACCTCCGGGCGCTTCGGCGCCGGGAGCTATCGGGCGTTCACGCCACCGGGAACAGGACGTTGACCTGGCCGGTTCCGGAAGACGGGAAATAGTCGGTCACGATTTCACATTGACCCGCGTATTTGTCCCAGCCCAGTGCACCATAGAGCATGGCGGTGTCATGCATTGACCCTTCGCCGCTGCAATGCCTGGCATAGTCGCCCAGCATTTTGAGGAAAGTGGCGTGATCGCCTTTCTGCCACATCTCGAGCACCCGCAGATCCATCTGCCGGTTGAACTCCGAAGAGATCATGAAGGTGCCGTTGTTCGGCGCATATTCCTTGTTCGACCAGATCTTGTGGCTGAGCGATCCCGAAGCGACCAGCAGAACCTTGCTGTCGCTGGCCTCAACCGCAGCGCGGATGGCCTCGCCGATAACCCGGCTTTCGTCATGATCATGCACCGTGCACCAGGCGGCGATCGAGATCACCTTCATGTCGTGTTCGCGGCTCATGAAATGCATCGGCACCAGCGTGCCGTATTCCAGATCGAGGCTGTCGAGGTGGTGGGCCAGCGTGTGGACGCCCAGCGCGGTAGCCTTTTCTGCGATCGCATCACCCAGTTCCGGATTGCCGCGATGGGCAAAGGGCAGATCACGGATGAATTGCGGGAACTCGCTGGAGGTCAGCAACCCTTCGAACCTGTCGTTGGCATTGATGTGAAAGCCGGCATTGACGATCCAGTGCGTATCACAGATCACAACGGTATCGACACCCATCGATCTGGCGCGACGGGCAATCTCCAGATGGCCGTCTATCGCGGCCTGGCGCTTGCCCTTTATCGGCCCTTCCTGCTCCGACATCTGCAATGTCGGGACGTGGGTCATTTTCGCTGCGAGTACGATCTCACCCATGATTTCCTCCTATGTTCATAGGTGGCACTTCTAACATGTGTCGCTCAGTGAGACGCGTGATATAGTGTCGCTGGCTGATTCAGGGCCAATCGAAAACAGCGGCGCACGAAGCCAAAGTCGGCACAATCAACCGGCTGCCGCAGAAAATTCGCCCTTCAATCCCCACCGCCCTCTGGCAGATTGCACGCAAAAACCAATCCATCGCTGGTGATCGGACCTCTTTGAAATTACAATTGTGGGTCGGCAATGTGCGCGGATAAGCACCTTGTTGTTGGCCACTCCCCCATGCGCCTGACGGGACAGAGCCTTGCGATAGGAAACGACCGCCCGAGCCGTTCTAGTTGATCGGCACGCGCAACTTCAGGCTGCCGCCATAGATTTCCAGATCGTCGGCGCCGATGCCGTCATAATAGGCGTCTCCAGCAAGTGAAGCGCTGCCGGGCATGCGGACGGCAAGGCCACCTTGTACACGCATGCGCAAGTCCGACGACGAGCCGTTGGCCAGTCCTGTACCGATGTCGAGGATCTCGGCCTTGTCGTAATCCCAGATGCCGGTGATACCGAAGCTGGGCTCTATTTCCGTGCCATCGCGGGTTTTATGTACGAAACTTATCTCCGGGCCAAAAGTGACGCGACCAAGGGTAATCGTCTGGCTCTGTATGTCGAAGCCGAGACTGTCGACATAGGCCTTCTGCTCCTCCTGGAAATGGATCAACGCGACATGCGGGCTGAAACGCCACTTGTCCCTCCTGAAGTCGCCAGTCAATTGGCCGCGCGCCAGAAAACGGTTGGTCGCAAATTTGTCTTCATAAAGTCCCAGCGGATCAACATGGTTGTCGGATTGGCCCCATGCGACGCGACCGTCGAAAATCAGGTTCTGGTGCAGGCGCGCGACAAGATAGGGCCCGGCCATCCAGCCGAAGCCGTCGGCTGAGGTATTGTTGCTACCGTCGGTCTCGTCCATCCAGTCGAACTGGGCGAGCATGCCGACCAGCAAGGACGGATTGATCAGATAATCCGCGCCAAGGTTGAACTGGCCGAAGGTGCTGGAACGGGTCTCATCGTCGCTGTGGGCCCATTGGCCGGAGGCCCAGAAATCAAACGCCGGGCGCGGCGCCCTGGGCTGGCCATCCGTGTCGCTTACACCAAGTCCGCCCTCTCCATAGAAGGCCAAGCTGGAACCCGCAGTCTGGCGTGCGGTGGCCAGAGAACTGAGGCTGGTGGAGAATGTAGAGGTGAACCGGCTGGAATTTCCATCAGCGGTAAAGCCAAAGGGAGATCCCGACACGCCCCCTCCTCCACCAGTGAGCCGGCTGGCCAGATCAGGCTCAGCGGAGGTGATCAGGTCGGCGCGGCGCGACATGAAGTTTGAAATGACCGTCTCTGTCCTGCCGACAACAGATTTCTCATCCAATTCAACGTCGGTGGTGTCCGTCACGGTTGTGGCGCCGCCACCGGCGGTTGCTGCGTCAAGGTAACGTGCGGTCAGCGTATCGCCATTCCCGGCGTTCATCACACCATCGTTGTCCGCGCCTGCTGAAAGGGCGATGATCGTATCAAGTGTGCCTGCAAAGATGCCGGTGTCCAGGCCGGTTTCAGTCAACGTGACGGTTTCGGTTTCGCCGGTCGTGCTGGTGACGACGACATCAACGACTTCTGCCGTCGCACCATCTGCGTTCAGATCGGCGTCGGTGACATTGATCAAAACCGGCTGGCCGACGGTAACGGGCTTGGGTGCGATCGATATCTCGCCGCTGGTATGAACGGAGCCTTCTTTGGATAAGGCAACGGCGGTGTCCGTCACAGTCTCGGGGCCTCCGGAAAAAACCGTCGTGTCCACGTAACTTGCGGTCAGCGTGTCGCCGTTCTGCGCGTTTATCGTGCCGTCGTTGTTGGCGCCCGCTGTCACGCTGAATGTTGTGGCCAGCGTGCCGCTGTAGTCAGGTGAGTTTGTGCCGGTTGCAGTCAGCGTGACGGTCTCGCTCTCGCCGCTCGTGCTGGTGACGACGATATCAACGGATTCGCGTGTTTCCTCGACCAGGACGAGGTCGTAATCCCTGAGGGTGATCGCAACCCTCTCACCGACGATAAAGGGATCAGGGTTAATTGTGATGGTACCTAACATCGAGCCAGCAGTGCAGGTGCATTGCCCATCTATGAGAAATGCGAATGAGCCTGGAGGGCAAGCCGTGCCCGAGCAGACATCGTCAGCGCATACACCGTTGTTGGCCCCTACCGTGGTGCCGCAAGACAAGGCCAGAATGAACACCAGCCGTATGAATGCTCTATACATAAGCGCTCTCCCCAGCAGTCCAACACGCAGGATCGGTATGACTGTTGGTGCTCCAACCGTTGGTCCGGTGGCGGGGCTGCCCGCGATCCCGACCAACAAGGCCGAAGCAGCAGGGTTGCAGAAACCCAGGGCGCCTGGCGTGGACGCCGGCACCTGACAAGCCGGCACCTGACAAGCCGGCACCTGACAAGACTGCGCCAAGCGCTGTTGATCCGTCATTACTCATCTTGCAGTACGCCCTATAATTGCGCTCGCGCAATCGCGCAGCTTCAATTGCATCGACACGTCAGTCAGTCAGGGTGAAAACGGCAATCAGAATTTGGCTGGCGGAAGGAAGGCCAGCAACAAAAAATCAGCAAGAACCGCATCCGCCCCCCGAGCGGTCGATTTCAAACAAATCCAAAGCGACCCGTAAGGGGTCTGATGACACCATCGAATAAGCTCAGGACCAGAATATTCGATTGGCTATCATGCTCCACGAGATCTGGGAACGACAAAACGGTCTTTGCTGAAACGGAAGGAACTGCGTGACAAATTTACCACTTGTTAACCTGCGTATCTTTGATCAGCGCGCAAACACCTGCGCAAGAATTGGGAATGTGACACGCTTCGGTGCAGGATGAAACTCAGATCAAACGATGGTGGCTGGCCTAAAATGAAGCCGCGAATTTGGCTGATGCCTGAGCACCGGTCATGTCGTCACCGAAATAGCCCGTGACGTCAACATAGACCTGCATGCCGGGTGTTATATCCAGATTGATGCCCATTCCCGCGTAGGCAGCGGCTGAATCCGTATCGCCCAAGCCGACGGAATGGGGGATGTCGAGCAAAGTCACGGCAGCCGTATCGTCGCCGGTGGATCGGCGGATCTGATAGCCAAGACGGGTCGAGACAGAGCCGACGCCCATGGTCTTGCGCGCCCCCAGTTCGACACGCGCCTCCAGCAGACCAAGGGTGCGATCGCCCACGCTGGCATTGGCCTTTGTGCCGGTCTCCTTGTAGCCGTCGAGCCATTGGCTTGCATGGCGAAGACGCGCCGATGGCGTCAAAGACCAGCCATTCCATTCGCCTATCGTGGCGCTGACACCAACCTCCGGCGCAACGAACCAGCCGTCATAATGCGCCTCGGCCCAGCTTTGGCCAAGCGTAAGACCGTTGGTCAGTGCCAGATTGTCATTGACGAAACGCTTGCTGTCATGGGTCACACGGCCACCTGCAACGGCGAGGTCGATGGTAAAGGCACCGAAGGACTGCTCACCGTTGACACCAGCAAACAGGCCCTGCCCCTCAACCGTCTGTGAGGTCGCCCAGGCACTGTCGACGTCGAGATCGCTCATCAGATAACCACCTGAAACACCCCATTCGAGACCATCGGTCTGTGCACTATAGCCCAGGGCAAAACCATATTGATCGATCTTGCGGTCCAGCGTGCTGACGCTGTCACCCTGATGGTCAAGAACGCCGCCAAAGCCGCTGGCCCAGAAGCCGCTGGTGCCGAGACCGCCGCGTGTCACCTTGGACAGCAGACTTGTCATGTCACCCAAGGCATCAAGAGAGCCAACAAGGGCGGATGGATCAAAAGTGGCGAACTGCCTGGTGGAGGCGTTATAGAACGAGGGCACATTGCCCGTAATTGCACCAGGGTCGCCGCCAACCATCGAACCGGTTGACAGGTCCCACAGCACGGAGTGTGAGGCTTCGGTCATCAGGTTGACGGTGGTGGCTGCATTGAGGTTGATGCGCCCGCCAATCAAACCTGCCGACGAGAGGTTCAATGTTGTGTCAATGCTATCCACATGGATGGCGTCAGATTGTTCACTGATGATCAGGCCGCTATTGAAGAGTGTCGCCTCTGACGGGCCATCGATCACGAACCCGATTGCATCAGCCCCGGTTGTTCTGATTGAGCCCGTGTTGAGGACAGACGAAACAGGAGTGACGCCAATCGATATTGCGTGAGAGCCTGCACCTTCGGTGGTGATTGTGCCACTGTTAATGATTGATGTAGCGTTGGTTTCTAGTGCCATGGAGAAATCTCCCCTGGTCAGGATTGTACCGCTATTGGTGATCATTGAGCCCGTCGAAAAGGCGTCTTGAATGCCAGCGGCCAATTCGCCGGCTGTTTCAATGGAGCCTGTATTGGTGATCAACGCGCCTGTTGAAAAGATGTTGCCAATACCAACACTCAATTCGCCGGCGGTTCCAATGGAGCCTGCATTCGTGATCGACGCATATTGGCTGTCAGAATTCATGATCCCATTGGAGAAATCACCCTCGGTCTCAATGATACCGTTGTTGGTCACGGCGGCGTTGTCCGACGCGTCGTTAACAATTCCGGCGGCATCACCACCTGTGGTGGTGATTGAACCATCCATCACGATCGTGTTGTTGCCACCGGTTGAATGGATTGCATGTTGAAAGCCAGTACTGGTATCGATACTGCCGTCTTTGGTCACTGTTAATGTGTCAAAACCATCAATTACATGACCACCATTGGTATCGGTCGAAGGCGCAGACACCGTAAAATCGACCGCAAGGACGCCTTGGGATCCCATAAAAAGAATCGACGCGGAAACAAAGGACAAACCAATTGCCAGGGTATGGAATGACTTTGACACAGTTGCTGGCCTTTCGCAGTGTGTAGAACCGTATCGATGGCCCAAAAACGCCTTGAGAATCATTTGAAGCCCCCAGCCTGCTGCACCCTAGCGCCAAACCGGGCGCGATAAAATGTCTTTCCGGCTAAGATTGAGTAGGCAGGCATAGCACCCGATGACGCAACAGATTTGCCAAATATCCAAGACACTTGCAGAACACATATGGAACATATAGGGTATGTTCTGTATTTGTTTCGACGATTCGGGAGCCTGCAATGCTAACGCGCAAACAACATGAGCTTTTGCTTTTCATTCATGAGCGGATGAAGGAAAGCGGGATTCCGCCGTCCTTTGACGAGATGAAGGATGCGCTTGATCTGGCGTCGAAGTCGGGCATTCACCGATTGATCACAGCGCTTGAGGAGCGCGGCTTTATTCGTCGCCTTCCCAATCGCGCACGCGCTCTTGAGGTTATCCGTCTTCCGGAAGCCTATGTGCCGCCGAACCAGCAGCGACGCGGTTTTTCACCCAGCGTTATACAGGGCAGCCTCGGCAAACCACCAGCGCCTGAAACTGTCGCGGAACGTTCCTCGGAATGGGAGCCTGCGGAAAGTGCGGTCAGCGTGCCGATGATGGGCCGCATCGCCGCCGGTGTGCCGATTGCCGCAATTCAGAACAACACCCACAATGTCAGCGTACCACCGGAAATGTTGTCTGGCGGTGAACATTACGCACTGGAAGTGCGCGGTGATTCGATGATTGAGGCTGGCATTTTTGACGGTGACACGGTGGTGATCAAGAACACCTCCACCGCCAATCCGGGTGAAATTATCGTTGCTTTTGTCGATGACGAAGAAGCCACGCTGAAAAGGTTTCGCCGCAAAGGCGATTCCATTGCGCTGGAGGCTGCGAATCCGGCCTATGAAACGCGCATCTTCGGCCCCGACCGCGTCAAGATTCAGGGCAAGCTGGTTGGTTTGATTAGGCGTTATCACTGAACCTGTATGCCTGATGCCCGTCACCTTGTGAGCCAGTCCACTGCGTTGCGCTCAAAGGAACGGCTGCGCCAGTCATAGGAACGGTGCACCGTCCAGGGGCGGGTCGTCAGGCCAACGGCAGCGCGTACTGTAAGCGTCCGGGTTTCACTGTCTTTATGGACTTCCAATGCGCCGCTGTGCCTCAGCATCCGGCCCGTAATCAGCATGGCGCCTGAATAGCAGCGCTCCATGTTGATGTTTGCAGTGGTGATGACAATATCAGCCCTGTCGCATGCAGCCCCAAGATAAAGCAGATCCTCGACGATCATGACCCTATGGCCTGATCGCGTGTTTCCGTTGCAATAGGCGGATTTCACACAGGTTACAGCATTGCCGTTCCACGCGATCGCGGACAGATTCTCCTCCAGGCTGCGTTCTGCGTCCGGTGCGGGCAGAATTTCAGGTTTGATCTGCTCAGCACGCCGTAAAGCACCCTGCCATTGTTGAAAGATGAATTTCGGCGGCCGCCGCCGGTTCGTGGCCAATGCATTCTCGTGTACAAAAGCGACAAGCCTGCCATCTTCGGACACCACCAGTTCCGGTTCGCTTGGTCCACCGGAAAAAACGGGTGCAAACAGGCCAGCCACCAGAAAGGCAGCGCCCGTCAGCCGAATAGATGTCTTCATCAATGCCAGGATAAGAAAACCCGTGACAAGGCTGGCAAATTGCAAACTCTGAACCCGGCCGACAATCAGCACGCCACCCAGTCCCTGTACATATTTGGCGATTGCAATCACCCATTCCAACCCCTGCCCCATGACCACAAGAGGCCAATGTTCCAGCCCCAGCGGCATCGCCAGTAATGCCAGCAAACCCGCCGGCATCACGATGAATGTAACGATGGGCATGGCCGCCAGGTTTGCCAGCAGACCAAGTGATGCCACGCGGTGAAAATGATAGGTGGCAAAGGGCGCCGTGGCCAATCCGGCCACCAGTGAGGTCATGGCCAGACCAAAAAGGAACACCACAAGCAGGCGAACCAGGCCCGACGCCGGTGCATTGTTTGCCCCAAACCCTGAAGCTGCTGACCCGGCCTGCTGGTTCCCCAACAGGGTCCAATGTGCATAGGTGGCTATCAGCGCAACAGTCGCGGCAAAGGACATCTGAAAACCCGGCCCCATGACGGCAGACGGCGTCACCATGATGATGATGATTGCCGCCAGTGCAACATTGCGCATGGTCAATGCCGGTCGGTCGAGAATGACGGCAACAAGCATGATTGCCAGCATGATCCAGGCACGTTGCGTTGATATGCTGGCACCGGAAATCAACAGATAGAAGGTGGCGACCAGCAAAGCCGCTGCAGCCGCAATTTTCTTGACAGGAAAAGCCTGGACCAGCGGTGGAAAGAAGCTGAAACACACCCGCAGAAAGAAAAACAGCGTGCCCGAGACAAGCGCCATGTGAAGCCCGGATATGGCAAGAACATGCGCCAGGCCGCTTTCGCGCAGCGCATCCACCGTCGCCGGGCTCATGGCGCGACGGTCTGCAACGGTCAGTGCACTGGCAAATCCTGCCGTGTCACCGGTCAGCACATTGCGTATGCGCCGGGTGATCTCTTCGCGGATCCGGGCAAGCTGCAGGCCAATATTCTGTGTCATTGAGGCCTGCTGCGCACCGTCCAGACGCAGCTCAGGTGGGCCGAGGAAAAATCCATAGGCCCCCAGTCCGTTGAAAAAGGCGTAAAACGCAAAATCATAGCCACCGGGAAGCGCCGGTCCTGAAGGTGGCTGCAGGCGCGCCAGTCCGGCGATCCCATCGCCAGGACGGATCGGCTGATGTTTGCTGCGTGTGATCAGCCGAACACGCTGAGGCGGACGGCCTATTTTGGGCTCCGACGTTTGATGCAGATCGATGGTATAGCGCCAGAGCCCCCGGTAATCGATATCGCGGGCAATGACTGTGCCACGAATGCGTGTGGTAACATCGCTGTCGAGCAAGACCGTATCGCGCCGGACTGTTTCCAGTTGCGCGGCAAGCATTGCGGCCAGAAATCCCCCGACAAACAGGGCTGCGACGCGCAACCTTGGTTTTTCACCTAACAGCAAACAGGCGAACGCGCTTGCCATGAACAACAATGCGACAGGCAAAAGCATGATATCGCGGGTGGCGCTGAACCAGAAGGCTGCACCCAGTGCCATTGCGACGGGAAGCCATAAAACCGCCTGCCCCTGACGTTCCTCTGTCTGAAGAGCATTGATCAGCCCTGACCCGAAGGACGCAACACCATGGCGAAACCCCGCCCTTTGCCCTGCATCATCGGTTCGCTTCAGCGCTGAGGCATCGTCCGACCCATCATTCTGCGTTGCAGATGATGCGGACCGCCGCACTTGTGACTCTGTATCAACCAAGGAACCCATGTCCCGATAGAAGCCGCAAAGCCATCCTACACGGCACACAATCGATGGCAAACAGACCCGTTGGAGACGGCTCGTGTTGGCCATTGCCCTTGCGCGTGGCCCTTGCGTGGGGCCAGTTCTGTGCTACATGGCGTCATCCATTGAAACTGCCACCTAAATTTGCCAATTCAACCGGCATGACCGACACTCAGATCAAGGAAGCTCGATGTCCGGAGACGTTGTTACCCGCTTTGCCCCCTCACCCACCGGTTACCTCCATATTGGCGGTGCACGAACAGCCCTGTTCAACTGGCTCTATGCCCGCCACCACGGCGGCAAGATGTTGCTGCGCATCGAGGACACGGACCGCAGCCGAAATTCCGAAGCGGCGGTTGAAGCCATTCTGGACGGCCTGAAATGGCTAGGACTGTCCTGGGATGGGGAGCCGATTTCGCAGCACGCAAGAGCCGAACGCCACCGCGAAGTGGCTGAAGAGCTGGTGCGGATGGGCAAGGCCTATTATTGTTATGCAACACCGGCAGAACTTGATGCCATGCGCGAACTGGCCCGCAACGAAGGCCGTCCGCCGCGCTATGATGGCCGCTGGCGCGACCGGGATCCCTCGGATGCTCCGCAGGGACAGAAACCGGCCATTCGCATCAAATCACCGGACGATGGTCACACCATTGTCAATGACAAGGTTCAAGGCACGATCAGTTTTCCCAATGCTGATCTGGATGACTTCATCATTCTGCGCTCCGATGGCAATCCCACCTATATGCATGCTGTCGTGGTCGACGACCATGACATGGGCGTGACGGACATCATCCGTGGCGATGATCACCTGACCAACGCGGCGCGGCAGATCATCATCTACCAGGCCATGGGATGGCCGGTTCCGAAAATGGCCCATGTGCCGCTGATTCACGGTGCGGACGGTGCCAAGCTTTCCAAGCGCCACGGCGCGTTGGGCGCCGAGGCCTACCGGGCAATGGGCTATCTTCCCGAAGCGCTGTGCAACTATCTTGCGCGCCTGGGCTGGAGCCATGGCGACGATGAAATCATGTCCATGGAGCAGATGATCGAATGGTTCGATACCGCCGACGTCAACAAGGGCGCGGCGCGTTTCGACATCAAAAAGCTGGAAGCCATCAATGGCCATTATATTCGCCACGCCGATGACGAAGCGCTTGCCAAGGCGCTGATTGCCATTCTTCCGGAGATGGAAGGTGGCGACTACTATTCAAAACGGCTGAACGATCGCAATCGGTCGCAATTGGTTGCCGCCATGCCAGGCCTGAAAGAACGCGCCAAAACGCTGCTTGAACTGGCCGATGGCGCCCGTTTTCTCTTTGCCGAACGTCCTTTGGAAAACGAACCGAAAGCAGAGAATATCCTGGCGGAGGGTGGTCGCGAGACCCTGAAAAAACTGCTGCCCGACCTGGAAGCGCTTGCTGACTGGACGCTGGAAGGTCTCGAAACCGCGATTCGGGAATTTTCCGATCGCGAAGAATTGAAGCTGGGCAAAGTTGCCCAACCGCTGCGCGCTGCCCTGACCGGCAGAACCACTTCGCCCGGCGTTTTCGACGTGATTTTTGTCCTGGGCCGCGAAGAAGCACTGGGTCGCCTGCATGATCAGCTTGGCTGATTTACAGGTTCGCGTGCCCTGAATTGCGCAGCAATATCAGGCGGTTTGGCAGGGTGATCATACACTTTTGCGCAATGGCTCTGGAAATACGCCAAAGGGTGATGTATTTATTGATCTGCTACCAGTTGCGTGTGTCTCAGGCGAACACGCGGCGACGGGCAGTCTGAGCGATCCAATCCGCTCAGACCCGTCACGGGGCAAAATTCGACTTACCGCAATTCACGCCCGTGAATTTCGGCAGGGCATACCTGTTCACCGGATGTTCCGGTGCACGGTGCGCTGCACAATTACATTTTGCATACCTTGGCAGCGGCGGAGAAATCGGCTAGCAACTGCGCACAGCATATCGACCGGACTTGAATTTTTTACTCAAGTCTTGTTTTGGACAGTATTTGAAGGGAACCAATATGACAGAATCAACGGCAAAGCTCTCAATCGACGGCAAGGACGTTGAATTGCAGGTACGCAGCGGATCGGTTGGCCCGGATGTTGTCGATATTGCCAGCCTGTACAAACAGACCGGCACCTTTACCTATGATCCCGGCTTCACCTCCACCGCCGCTTGCGAATCCGCCATCACCTATATCGACGGTGATGAGGGAATCCTTCTGCACCGCGGCTACCCGATCGACCAGCTTGCCGAACATGGCGATTTTCTGGAGATTTGCTATCTGCTGCTTTATGGCGAATTGCCAACCAAGACTCAGAAAGCCGATTTCGATTATCGCGTGACACGACACACGATGATCCATGAACAGATGTCGCGATTTTTCACCGGCTTTCGCCGTGATGCGCATCCGATGGCCATCATGTGCGGCGTCGTCGGCGCACTGTCTGCCTTCTATCACGATTCCACCGATATCACCGATCCGCACCAGAGAATGGTTGCCAGCCTGCGCATGATTGCCAAAATGCCGACCATTGCGGCAATGGCCTTCAAATATCATATCGGACAGCCCTTCATCTATCCGAAGAACGATATGGATTACG
>JARGOF010000024.1:57831-71565 GCA_029212415.1 Rhizobiaceae bacterium
TTTCTGCATATGTGCTTTGCCGTGCCTTGCGAGGATTACAAGGTCAATCCTGTCCTCGCCCGTGCAATGGATCGCATCTTCATTCTGCATGCCGATCACGAGCAGAACGCCTCGACCTCAACAGTCCGTCTGGCCGGTTCATCAGGTGCCAACCCGTTTGCCTGTATTGCCGCTGGTATTGCCTGTCTTTGGGGACCGGCCCACGGCGGCGCCAATGAAGCAGCCTTGAACATGCTGTCGGAAATCGGTTCGGTTGAGCGTATTCCTGAATTCATCGCCCGTGCCAAGGACAAGGACGATCCCTTCAGGTTGATGGGCTTTGGCCATCGGGTTTACAAGAATTACGACCCCCGCGCCAAGATCATGCAGAAGACGACCCACGAGGTTCTCAGCGAATTGGGCATCAAGGATGACCCGATGCTTGATGTGGCCATGGAACTGGAACGCATTGCGCTGACCGATGAGTATTTCATCGAGAAGAAACTTTACCCGAACATCGATTTCTATTCCGGCATCACGCTGAAAGCACTCGGATTTCCGACAACCATGTTCACGGTGCTTTTCGCACTGGCACGCACGGTTGGCTGGATTGCCCAGTGGAAAGAGATGATTGAAGATCCGCATCAGAAGATCGGTCGTCCTCGCCAGCTCTATACCGGTGAAACCGAGCGCGATTACGTGCCCATTTCAAGCCGCTCGTAGAACCGGCTGAACAGGATTTTCGGGGCAATGCATTGTCCCGGAACACATGATGACACCCCGGATCGCTATCGCGGTTCGGGGTTTTTCGTCACCCGTCAACGGACCGAGTGACGGCCCAATGGCAAAAAGTTCCGTTGCAAATTAGGTTCCTTGCCCGGCGTAAGTGTTCGGTAGCAGCCCCAGGGTGCATCGTTCAGCGCGCGCGACCCGACAAAAACCACATTGTGTCTGCATATGTCCGTATTACCAGCCCCGCAAACTCGCAAAAAGCGTTGTAATCTGGCAAACTCGTGGTGAAACGAATCACCCGGGGACAGGCGAGATGCTCCGTTGGCACATTGCCAAACCCCGCTAGAATTTAAGGCCCTTCACGCTCAATGGATGACAGCAACGATCTCTTTTCCAATCTTGGCGCGGCGTTGATACCGCCCAAACCGGTCAAGCGCACACCGGCGCCGGAACAGCAAAAAACCACCAGCATCAAGCAGATCGTTGAACGCAATACCAACCCGGAGCGTACAACAAAGGCGCTGAAGACCGCAGCCGAAAGCGACTATTCTGCCGCGGACATCGAAGTTCTCGAAGGCCTTGAGCCGGTGCGTCGACGCCCCGGCATGTATATCGGCGGTACCGATGTGGGCGCGTTGCACCATCTGTTTGCCGAAGTCATCGATAATTCGATGGATGAAGCCGTCGCTGGGCATGCCAATTACATCGATGTTGAACTCGATGCAGACGGCTATCTCAGCGTCACCGACAACGGCCGTGGCATACCGATCGATCCGCATCCAAAATTCAAGGACAAGTCGGCGCTCGAAGTCATCATGACGACCCTGCATGCGGGCGGCAAATTCGATTCCAATGTATATGAGACATCCGGCGGTCTGCACGGGGTTGGCGTATCCGTTGTCAATGCTCTGTCCGACGATCTCATCGTCGAGGTGGCCCGCAATCGCCATCTCTACAGCCAGACATTTTCACGCGGAATTCCACAAACCGGCCTGGTTGACCTGGGCGCCGTGCAAAATCGGCGCGGCACCAAAATCCGTTTTCACCCGGACGCCGACATATTCGGCAAAGACGCCCGTTTCGAGCCGGCACGACTGTTCAAGATGGCCCGTTCCAAGGCCTACCTCTATGGTGGTGTCGAAATACGCTGGACATGCGACCCGTCCCATCTGGACGAAAAGGGCGACATTCCGGAAAAGGCAGTCTTTCATTTCCCCGGTGGCCTCAAGGATTATCTTGATGCCTCGATTGGTGGCGAGCACAAGGTCACCCGTGACATCTTTGCCGGTCGCACAGAAAAGACCGGCGGTCACGGCACCGTCGAATGGGCCGTCACCTGGTATACCGGCGACGCCTTCATCAACTCCTACTGCAACACGATCCCCACCGCCGATGGCGGAACCCATGAAGCCGGCTTTCGCCTGGCTCTGACACGCGGCCTCAAAGCCTATGCCGAACTGACAGGCAACAAACGTGCCTCGATCATCTCCACCGATGACGTGATGATATCCTCCGCCGCCATGCTGTCGGTGTTTGTTCGTGAACCGGAATTTGTCGGCCAGACAAAAGACAAATTGGCGACCGTCGAAGCGCAACGCATTGTCGAAAACGCCATCCGCGATCCGTTTGACCACTTTCTGGCCGCCTCACCACAAGAAACCGACAAGCTGCTCGAATGGGTGCTGGAGCGGGCCGATGACCGGGTCCGCAGACGCAAGGAAAAGGAAGTCAGCCGCAAGACTGCCGTGCGCAAGCTCAGGCTGCCAGGCAAGCTTTCAGACTGTTCGCAAAGCAGCGCTGCAGGCGCAGAACTGTTTATCGTCGAGGGTGATTCCGCTGGTGGCTCGGCCAAACAGGCACGCAACCGCGCCAATCAGGCGATCCTGCCTTTGCGCGGCAAAATTCTCAATGTCGCCAGTGCAGGCCGCGACAAACTGGGCGCCAACCAGCAGATCGCTGATCTTGTGCAGGCTCTGGGTTGCGGAACACGCGGTAAATACCGCGAAGAAGACCTGCGCTATGACCGCATCATCATCATGACCGATGCGGATGTCGATGGTGCCCATATTGCTGCATTGCTCATCACGTTTTTCTATCAGGAACTCCCCGAACTGGTGACCGGCGGTCACCTTTATCTGGCAGTCCCACCTTTGTACCGGATCACTCAGGGCGCCAAGACGCTATATGCCCGTGATGACGCGCATCGTGCCGAGCTTATGGAGAGCGAATTCAAGGGCAGAGGCAAAGTGGATATCGGTCGCTTCAAGGGCCTTGGCGAGATGCTGCCTGCGCAGCTCAAGGAAACGACCATGCATCCCGACAAGCGTACGCTGCTGCGGGTCGGCATTGATATCGCAATGGAGGATGAAACGCGCAAGGCTGTTGACAGTCTGATGGGCACGAAACCCGAGGCGCGCTTTCAGTTCATTCAGGAACGGGCAGAATTTGCCAAAGACCTCGATATCTGACAGGCATCCGGCGACCTGATCAGGCCGCCTCGAAAGTCATTGATGCCGCGAAATTCTTTGCCGCCTGACGACGGAAGTCGAGGTTCATTCTCTCGACCAGCATCAAGAGATCGGCAACCAGATTCTGATCATGGCCCTGCGTCTGGGCCTGCGCATATTGCTCCATCAGTTGCTGGGTGAGTTTCATGGCATCCGCACCGCCCTCCACCTGTGTCGCTCGCCGCCACACAAGGGTCGCGCTGACAAACACCTCGCAAACGATACTGTCTATACCACCAGACTGGTAGAGCGAATGGATAGCATTGCGTCTGCCATCAACCAGCAATCCGCGCACCCGGCTTCCCGAAACGCCGCTGATGGATGCAATGGCGGATGCAAAAAAGTCGATATTGCCAACGCACAGCGTATGCATGAGAAATGCGGGCGTCAGCTTTCCTGCAAGCCGCAGATGCTCGACCAGCGCCGGTATGTCATCGCCTGCAATATTGCCGGCCAATTGCAGCGTTGCATGCTGACAGGCATCCTTGGTTACGGTTTTGATACGACTGTGCCCGACGATGCCGGCAACAAAACTCGATCCCGCCAGCGCCTCACCGACCTTCATGATCAATGCATGACGCACATCGCAGGGCAGATCGCTGCGTTCCAGCAGTCTTGAGCGTAATCCGGCGTCATCGCCAAACCGCTCGGTGATTCTGCGCAGAGTGATCCTGGCGACCCGGGCTGTCTCATTGTCCAGCATTTCTCCAATGGCCATTTGACCACCGACTTCCGCCAGCGCTGCACAAACCGCAGGGTTGAGATCCCGGCGCATGGCAATGGCCCTTTGAACGCCGGCCCGGCCATCCGCTGCCAGGTCAACCAGATCCTGTACGTTGAGAACCGGCGAGCAGCACACGACCAGCCCCGCCACATCCAGCTGATCACGAGCAAGACCATGAATGACTGAGCGTGGCGCCATGGCGCTGGTCGCAAGCGCCTCGGCCATTGCAAGCCGCACCAGTGGCGAAGGGTCATCCAGCAATATCGTCATGGCAGCTTCCGCTGCCTTTGCATCGTCACGCGACAGATCGGAGATAATGAAGGCCCGGGCCAGCGCATTGGCCGCTCGGGCACGGTCACGGGCTCCCGCAGTTTCAGACCATTGCAAAAATTTTCTGACGATCATCTGATGATTCCATGGATACTGTTTATGACAATGACCATAGAGGCAAAAGGTTTACGATCTATTCACCATGCCTGTTAACAGCTTGCAGCCAGCGCACCCGTCGCATAGTTTGCGCAAAAGGGGAGCATGCAATGCCAGGATTATATCTGCAGGAATTTTCACCGGGACAGGTCTTTCAACACCAGTTGCGCAGAACCATAACGGAAAGCGACAACATGTTGTTTTCCAACATGACATTGAACCCCCAGCCGCTGCATATCGACTTTGATTTTGCATCCCGGACGGAATGGGGCAAGCCATTGGTCAATTCACTGTTTACCCTTGGTCTGATGATCGGGATTTCAGTCAATGACACGACGATCGGCACGACAATCGCCAATCTGGGCATGACGGATGTCATCTTCCCGCACCCGATGTTTCACGGCGATACGTTCCATGTAGAAACCGAAGTGATTTCGGTGCGCGATTCGAAATCGAGGAACGACCGGGGTATTGTCGAATTCGAACACCGTGGTTTCAACCAGGACAATGTGCTTGTTGCCCGTTGCCGCCGCCAGGCCATGATGCGCAAAAAGGTTGAATAGACAATGAGATCCTATCTGTTCGTACCCGGCGATTCTGAGCGAAAACTGCACAAGTCGCTTTCCAGTGGCGCTGATTGCCTGCTGATCGACCTGGAAGATTCCGTATCTCTTTCGCAAAAGGACATCGCGCGCCAATTGACCCGTGATTTTGTCACGGAACATTCCGGGCAAAACCACAAAGCAGGCACGCCGCACATCATCGTGCGCGTCAACCCGCTTTCATCCGGGATGACAGATGATGATCTTGCAGCGGTGATTGCTGCGCGGCCCGGTGGCATTCTGCTGCCGAAATCAGAGCATGGTGCCGATGTCCAGCACCTCTCTGCTCTGATGGCCGTCCATGAGGCCGCAGCGGCGATCGGAGAAGGCGTTACGGATATTCATGCGCTCGTGACAGAAACGGCCAGGGGAACGCTGAACGCGGGCACCTATGACGATGTTTCCAAGCGCCTCAAGACGCTTTCCTGGGGTGGTGAAGATCTCTCCGCCGATATCGGCGTTGAAACCAATCGCACTGATGAAGGGCATTATACGGATCTGTTTCGATACGCCCGCACGGTAACCCTGCTGGGAGCCGCATCTGCCGGTCTTGAGGCCATTGACACTGTCTATGTCGATTTCAAGAACGTTGCCGGGCTTGAGCGGGAATGTCGCGCCGCCGTTCGCGACGGCTTCTCCGGAAAAATGGCCATTCACCCCTCTCAGGTCGAGATAATCAACCGGATATTCACGCCGACAGAGGCTGCCCTGCAACGGGCAAAAAGCATCATCAGCCTGTTTGAACAGGCGGGCGACGATGTCGGGGTTCTCAGTCTGGATGGTCAGATGATTGACCGTCCGCATCTCAAGCAGGCCCAACGACTATTGAACAGGGCCCGCGCCGCCGGTATTGGCTGACGTGTCAGCCTTGCGCTTTGCTATCGGGGTCCTTCCACAGCGGACGAACCATTTCAAAGGTTTGTGAGCCATCGCTGTAGTCACGATAACCAAGTCTGGCCAAGGGTGCTGCCTTGGCCATGTCAATCCTGCCATCCACGACGACCTGCGGATCGATATGAATGCCGACGACCTGACCGATGACAACAATATCGCCTGATTTGAAGCCGGGGAGCGTCTTGGGGGTAAAAATGTCCACAACCTTGCATTCCAGCGCTGCAAAGGCCTGCCTGACATAAGGCGCTGCAATGAGCCTGCCCGGTGCGGCCTCCAGACCGGCAAAATCGAACTCACTGACATCGGGCGGCGCATTGACCGAACTCAGATTCATTTTTTCAGCAAGAAACCGGCTTGCCAGACTCGCTGAAAACGCGCCACTTGCCTCAGCATTTGTAACGCTGTCCTTGCGCGTATTGGAGGAAAACATCACCAGCTTCGGGTTGTCGCCGATCGCATTGAAAAATGAATAGGGTGCAAGATTATAAGTTCCGTCCTGTGCGACGGTCCCAATCCAGCCAATCGGTCGCGGCGAAACAATCGCCTTGAAGGGATCGTGCGCGAGACCATGTTTGTTGGTGTCGGTTTCATAGAACATTCAATTTGGCTCCGTTTCGTCCCAACAGTGTGTAGTCCCCACAAGGCAAGGCCGAAGAATGCACGTGCTGGACGGTTGAAAACACTATTCAACCCAGGTGGTGATGTCATCAAGATCGGGACGGGGTCGGTCGGTCGCCTGCATTGTTGGCGTTCCGATATAGACAAAGCCTGCCACCCGCTCACCCGCGTTGACACCCAGCAAACCAAGCGCCTGCTGGTCATAGGTGATCCATTCGGTCAGCCAATTGGCCGCAAACCCGAGGGCATTGGCCGCCATGAAAAGGTTGAGGCACACCGCACCGGCGGACAAGATCTGTTCCCATTCGGGAATTTTGGGATGTGATCCGGCCGTACTGACAACGGCGATGACCGTCGGCGCGCGCAGGAACCTGACCTTTTCCTGTTGCAACCGTTCCTCAGGCATGTCCGGATCATTGCGCAATGCGATCTGCGTCAGTTGCTCGGCGATGCGTTGACGAGCATCGCTGCTGTAGACGATAAAGCGCCAGGGCGCGAGTTTGCCATGATCTGGTACCCGTGACGCCATTTGCAGCATCTTTTGAATGGTCTGTCTGTCCGGTCCCGGTTCAGACAATGCATTGGCCGGGATCGAGCGCCGCCCCTCCAGATAGGCTTTCAAAACGTGATTCATTGCAATACCCTCGTTCTAAATGAAATTTGGCCTTGAATTTGCCATTTGCATCCGGTTCAACCGGGTAACAGGTACAAGTGGAAAATCCATGATCCTTCTGAGTCGAAAAATTACACCCCTGGCAGCTGCGCTGACAGCCGTTTTTGCGCTGTGGACACATTCGTCCGGTTCTCTGGCACAGGATACGACGAATTCCAACATCATCCTGCCACTCAATCTGCCTGGCCTGACGCAATTTGCGCCGACACAGGACACAACAGCCTTCAGCCCACCCACCCGAAAATTGCGCAATGTCGAGTTGAACGCCCAGCTTGCTGAAGATTCACAGCCGCTGGAACACGGCCTCACATGGCGCGTTTACAATCCCATTCCGGACAATGAGGGCAAGTTGCCCATCCTTGCCACATCCGAGGGTGGTAAAGCCCATTTTGAATTTGAACCGGGCGAATATTTCGTTCACGTGGCTTTCGGCCTTGCCGGCGTGACCCGAAAACTGACCGTCCCGGCAGACGAGCCACTCGACAAACAGAGTTTCATACTAAACGCCGGTGGCCTGATGCTGAATGCCGTGTCGGGAAATGATGTGCGCATTGCCCCGTCAAAACTGCGCTTTTCCATTTATGCCAGCGAACGTGACGAAAATGATGACAGGCAATTGGTGGTCTCCGAAGTCAAACCCAATCAGATCGTGCGCCTCAACGAGGGCACCTATCACGTCATCTCCGAATATGGTGACGTCAACGCCGTCATTCGTTCTGACATCAATGTCACGGCTGGCAAATTGACCGAAGCAACCATTCTGCATCGGGCAGCCCAGATAACGCTCAAACTGGTTTCCGAAGCCGGTGGTGAGGCCATTGCCGACACAGCCTGGTCCATCACCAATTCAGCCGGTGATCTGATCAATGAGAGTGTCGGGGCCTTTCCATCCATGGTTTTGGCAGAAGGTGACTATACGGCCATCGCCCGCCACAAGGAAAAATTGCTGCGACGCGATTTCAATATTGTTTCCGGACGCAATTTTGACGTGGAAGTCTTGCTGCAATAGACATCCGCAATTGAAAACGCCGCCCGGTTTTGAACAGGGCGGCGCTTTAAAGTCTAATGCTTAAGGACGAAACCCTCAGTCATTGCGACGAAGATCAGGCGGTGTCGCCTCGTCAGTCAGGGCCAGAACCGCTTCATCCAGGGTCATTGAAACCTGATCACGGCTTCCCAGTCGGCGCATATTGACGCTGCGCTCTTCGGCTTCGCGCATGCCACATACGAGAATGACCGGCACCTTGGCCACGGAATGTTCCCTGACCTTGTAGTTGATCTTCTCGTTACGCAGATCCGTCTGGACATGCATCCCGGCCTTCTTCAGGATTTTGGCGACTTCCGTGGCGTAGTCATTGGCGCCCGAGGTAATCGTCGCCACGACAACCTGAACAGGGGCGATCCACAGGGGCAGATTGCCGGCATAGTTCTCGATCAGAATGCCGAGGAAGCGCTCCATCGAGCCACAAATGGCGCGGTGGATCATCACCGGTTGTTTCTTTTCCGAATCGCTGTCGATGTAGAAGGCACCAAAACGCTCCGGCAGATTGAAATCCACCTGTGTCGTTCCGCATTGCCATTCGCGTCCGATCGCATCGCGCAACGTATATTCGAACTTGGGACCGTAAAAGGCACCCTCGCCCGGCAGAATGTCGGTTTTGATCCGGCCTTCCGATTGCCCTTCAATGATCTCGAGCACATCCGACATGACGGCTTCGGCGCGATCCCACAGCGCATCGTCACCCACCCGTTTCTCCGGACGTGTCGACAATTTGACGGTGATTTCGTCAAAACCGAAATCCGCATAGGTCGTCAAAATCAGATCATTGATCCGCAAACATTCGGCAGCCATCTGTTCATCGGTGCAAAACACATGCGCATCATCCTGAGTAAAGCCGCGAACGCGCATCAATCCATGCAGGGCGCCGGAAGGTTCATAACGATGAACGGCACCAAATTCCGCCATTTTTACAGGCAGTTCCCGGTAACTTTTGAGGCCATGCTTGAATATCTGTATGTGCCCGGGACAGTTCATCGGCTTGATCGCGAACACCCGATCATCCTCTGTCTGGGTGACATACATGTTCTCCCGGTACCACTCCCAATGCCCCGAGGTTTCCCACATGGCCTTGTCGAGTATCTGCGGTGCATTCACTTCCTCATAGCCATGTTCGTCAAGCCGCCGACGCATATAGTTGACCAGCGTCTGGAACATCCGCCAGCCTTTGGCGTGCCAGAAGACGACGCCCGGACCTTCTTCCTGGAAATGGAAAAGATCCATCTCGCGGCCAAGACGGCGATGGTCGCGCTTTTCGGCTTCCGCCAGCATATGCAGATAACCATCCAGCTGTGCCTGGTCAGTCCAGGCAGTGCCGTAAATGCGCGTCAGCATCGGATTGTTTGAATCGCCACGCCAATAGGCACCGGCCACCTTCATCAGTTTGAAAGCGTTGCCGATTTGCCCGGTTGAAGCCATATGCGGCCCACGGCACATGTCGAACCAGTCTCCCTGATGGTAGATTTTGACATCATCACCTTCGGGAATGGCATCGAGCAACTCGATCTTGTAGTCCTCGCCCATCTGGGCAAAGGCCTCCCTGGCCTTTTCACGTGACCAGACCTGGCGCGTGAAGGGCTTGTTGCGCGCAATGATTTCACGCATCTTCTTCTCGATGCGCGGAAGATCTTCAGGTGTAAAAGGTTCATCCTTGGCGAAATCGTAATAAAAACCATTCTCGATGACCGGCCCGATGGTCACCTGGGTGCCTGGAAAAAGCTCCTGAACTGCCTCGGCCATCACATGGGCCGCGTCATGACGGATCAATTCGAGCGCACGCGGATCATCGCGCGTCAGAATTTCCACAGTGCCATTGGTCACCGGTTCAGACAAATCACGCAGCTCATTGTCAATGACAATGGCGACGGCCTTCTTCGCCAATGATTTGGATATGCTCTCCGCTACGTCGCGACCGCTGGTTTCAGCGGCATATTCGCGGCTCGAGCCATCAGGAAATTTCAGGGATACACTATCAGCCAATGGTTTTACTCCTGTCCAGTCCCGCCTACGGTTGCGGGTGGTTGATCTTGGTTATGGGCGCCCAACAGACAAAGGCTCAGGTGATCCGGCATGGGCCGAGACATTCAAGTCTGTTGTGTTGGACGGCGCGGGCCTTTTAGCGTGTGAAAGCGCCCAATGCAACGTTCACATGGTGCGTCATGATGTCGATTGGAAATAACGCCACGGCAGATACCAGTGCATGCGCATGGTCTGCCTTTGCGGAACCGGATCAAATCCATGCGTTCCACCGGGCCCGCACCGGATTACCCGAAAGAATGTCATCCAGCCTCCTGCCCACAATCCGTGCCGGGCAATGGCCTCGTAACCATATTCGGAACAGGTTGGCAAATGCCGACAGGAATTGCCGATAAAGCCCGAAAGCGTCAACTGATAGGCTCTGATGACGAGCATCCCGAGAAGTCTGCCCGGTGTTTTGCGGAACGGACCGTTGTAGTTGCGCCCCTGTGAAACCTTTTTGGGCGCTTCCCGATGGGCCTTGTCTTCACTGCACATGGAGCGACTCAGGCCGCCGCGCCGGCCGCGCGTCGTTCTTCTATCTGGTTGATGGCATCAACCACTGCGTCGAAGGTCAGCAAGGTAGATGCATGACGGGCCTTGTAGTCCCGCACCGGCTCCAGAAACTTCAGATCGGTAAAACGACCCGTCGGCGCTGGTCCGTTCTCCTTGAGCATCGCGATCATCTGCTCACGAACAGCACGCAATTCTCCGATGGAAGCACCGATGATATGGCTTGCCATGATGGAAGACGAAGCCTGTCCCAAGGCGCAGGCTTTGACTTCATGGGCGAAGTCGCTGACCCGGTCACCGTCAAGTTTCAACCATATTGTGACGGTTGACCCACAAAGTTTGGAATGGGCGCGGGCACTGGCATCCGCATCATCCAATGTCCCGATAAGGGGAATATTCCCTGCAAATTCAAGGATTTTGGCATTGTAGACGTCGTCAATCATTCACCGGCCCCGGTCAATCAGTGTGCTCACAAACCAGCAAAATTTAAATACGACATGCAGACGTCGCCATTTTGTTGGCAATTATCTCTTCTATACCCTATTTTGTTATCAGGTAACACCATTGCAAGTGGTCACTTGCCGCAATGATGAGGAAACCGTGCCCTTTGGGCCCCGGAACCTTGCCAAAGAACCCGTACCCGGTTAGTTCCGTGTTTCGGCCATTGGCGGATGGTCCGAATGATTAAAGCTGCACGCGTGCAGCCGCGGAGAAACAGATTATGGACGCCATTTTAAAGAATTTCCGGAATGGAATAGCCGATGGCAAGAGCCATGGCGACGATACCAGCAATGAAAATCTGGCCACGCCGCGCCCTTCTGAAGAAGAGGCCAGAGCAGCGGTTGAACTATTGCTGCGGTGGATCGGCGATGACCCGGCCCGTGAGGGGCTGCGCGACACGCCAGCGCGCGTCGCCAAGGCATACCACGATCTTTTTTCCGGATATGACCAATCCGCCGAGAAAATTCTTGGCCGGACCTTCGAGGAAGTGTCCGGCTATGATGATCTGGTGCTGGTCAAGGATATACCTTTCTATTCCCACTGCGAGCATCACATGGTGCCGATTGTCGGCAAGGCGCATGTCGGATACCTGCCGAATGGCAAGGTCCTCGGCCTGTCCAAGATAGCCCGCGTCGTTGATATTTTCGGTCGCCGTCTGCAAACCCAGGAAGCACTGACGGCGCAGATCGCCAATGCCATTGATACGACATTGAAACCACGCGGCGTAGCGGTGATGATTGAGGCCGAGCACATGTGCATGGTCATGCGTGGTGTGCAGAAACTGGGATCGACCACATTGACATCGACCTTCACCGGTGAATTCAAGACAATCCCTGAAGAACAGGCGCGCTTCATTTCGATGCTGCGCATGCGCAACTGATACGATGACCAGGGACCTGGATCTGTCAAACCCGTTTGAACCGGCACCACAGGATCATGTGGCACTGGAAGAATCATCGGTTCTGACACCGCGCTTTGATGCAAACGGACTGGTGACGGCCGTTGTGACCGATGCCGGTGACGGCACATTGCTGATGGTCGCTCACATGAACAGCGAGGCGCTGGCGTTGACGCTTTCGACCGGCATTGCGCATTATTACAGTCGCTCACGCGCCGCCCTTTGGAAAAAGGGAGAAACGTCCGGCAATGTGCAAACCGTGCACGAAGTGCGCACCGATTGCGATCAGGATGCGATCTGGCTGAAGGTCCATGTGGCCGGGCATGATGCAACCTGTCACACTGGTCGCAGGAGTTGTTTTTACCGCCGTATCGAACTGCAGAATGGAAAGGCGCGCCTCGTCACGGATGAAGATGCGCCCCGGTTCGATCCGTCAACCGTGTACTGACGAGCGCAATTTTCAACGCTGCTTCAAGACCCCATTGTTTGGGCAGGCAGCAACGTTGGACTGCTGAAACATTGCCCCCTGCAATTCATGATAAATTATAGGCTGCATGGCAAAAATGCATTGCTTGAAGCAAGTCAAGGGCTCTAGATATCTGGTCACTGTGCTTGATTGTGATTTGAGATATCTACCAGCCCTACTCAGGAGATGACGGCCGTGTTGCTCAAAACCCCGCAAACAAAAATTGCTCTTGCCCTGGGTGGTGGTGCAGCACGCGGATGGTCTCATATTGGCGTGCTGCGTGCACTCGATGAGGACGGCATCGAGATTGGGATGATTGCCGGAACCTCGATTGGTGCGCTGGTTGGTGGTTGTTATCTGGCCGGAAAGCTGGATGAACTGGAAGATTTTGCCCGCAGTCTGACCATGCGCCGCATGGTCGGCTTTCTCGATTTTGTCATCGGTGGTGGCGGTCTGCTGGGTGGCATGCGCCTGAGCAAACGCATGCGCGAGCACCTGTCCGACATCCAGATTGAAGACCTTGATCGTCCCTTCACGGCTGTCGCAACGGAAATTTCCACGGGCCATGAAGTCTGGATCCATAGCGGATCACTCAGCACTGCAATCCATGCGTCCTATGCCCTGCCCGGCATATTCCAGCCGGTTGATTGTAACGGCAGGACATTGGTGGATGGCGCGCTCGTCAATCCGGTCCCGGTATCGGTCTGCCGTGCCCATGAGGCGCCGCTGGTCATTGCCGTCAATCTTCACTACGACCTTTATGGACGCTCTGCAGTGGTCAAACACTCGGCCTCGAAAAAACCCCATGACCCGACCGCACAATCTGTTCCCGATCCGAATGATCGGACAACCCGTCTTGGTGTTGCCAATGTGATGGTGGAGGCTTTCAATATCATTCAGGACAGGATTTCCCGGGCACGGCTTGCAGGTGATCCACCCGATTTGCTTCTCATGCCGCGCCTGTCGGATATCGGCCTGTCCGAATTTCACCGGGCCAGCGAAGCCATCGACCGGGGATATGAAGAGACGAAATCGAAGCTCAGTGAGATCCGAAGGCTTCGTGAGGTTTTGCTCTAGCGCTTGTCGCCTAATGTCAGATTCGGGATTCCCAAATTGGGATTATTGTGA
>JARGOF010000025.1:0-8981 GCA_029212415.1 Rhizobiaceae bacterium
TGTTGGCATTGGCGGCGCCTTTGTTCAGCAATATCGTTTTGCGGCCGCTGACAATGCACCGGCAGGCCTGAAGGCACAGGCCATTTCCTGGGTGCTGATCGGCGGCATATTTGCTGCCATCATCGGGCCGCAGACGGTGATTTTCACGCGCGACTTTTTTGAGCCGGTGCTGTTTGCCGGGGCCTATGCGGCGCTGATCGGGCTGTCGTTGATCGGTTTTGCCATTCTTTCCTTTCTGCGGGTTCACGAAAATACCGTGCTGCTGGAGCATGAAGTCGAGGAACCGGCACGCCCGCTGATGGAGATCGTTACACAGCAACGATTCATCACCGCGCTGGCCTGTGGTGTCACCAGCTTTGCGCTCATGTCGTTCATGATGACAGGTGCGCCTCTGGCAATGATCGGCTGCGGATTTTCCACAGACATTGCCACGCTGGGAATTCAGTGGCACGTGCTGGCCATGTTCGGACCCAGCTTTTTCACCGGGAAACTGATTGCCCGATTTGGTCGCGAGACCATCGTGGCGACCGGTCTGTCCTTGCTGATCGCCTGTGCATTTGTAGCCAGCCTTGGCATAGAATTGTGGAATTTCTGGTTCGCGCTGGTGCTGCTCGGCGTCGGCTGGAACTTCGGATTTATCGGTGCGACCGCCATGGTTACCAGCACCTATCGTTCATCGGAGAAGAACAAGGTTCAGGGCGTTCATGACGTCATTTTGTTCAGCACGGTGGCCTTCAGTTCGCTGATGTCGGGTCAGGTTCTCAACGCCTTTGGGTGGGATGGAATCAACATGATCATGTGGCCAATAGCCCTTGTCTGTCTGGGGATTCTGGGCCTGCAGGTGATGAGTGACCGGAAAAATCGTGTGTCAGCCGCCTGAAACGACATCTTTCGACGGAAAGCCCGTGAGATTTGCCAACTAAACCTTGACGAGACCGGACGGTCCCGCCAACATCCGCGCGATTCTACGATAGGCTGGCAATAGGTCAGTATGTCGCATTGTTTAACAGTCGGGTTATGGGGGTTCCAGCCCGGCGAAATGGAGGAATGGCATTGTCAATACTACTCGCTGTCATCGCCTGTGGTCTGCTTTCAATCGTCTATGCAATATGGGCGACTCAATCGGTGCTTGCTGCCGATCAGGGGAATGAGCGGATGCAGGAGATCGCCGGCGCCATACGTGAGGGCGCACAGGCTTATTTGAACCGTCAATATTCAACAATTGCAGTGGTCGGAGCAGTTGTCTTCATTATCACATGGTTCCTGTTATCGTCGCTCGCAGCATTCGGTTTTCTGATTGGCGCCGTGCTTTCGGGTGCAGCAGGCTATATCGGTATGCATGTTTCCGTAAGGGCCAACGTCCGGACGGCACAGGCTGCCTCGAACAGCCTGGCTGCCGGTCTTGACATTGCCTTCAAGTCCGGTGCCATCACCGGTATGCTTGTTGCTGGTCTGGCGCTGCTTGGCGTGTCGGTCTATTTCTACATCCTGACCGGTCCCATGGGGCTGGCTGTTGGTGATCGTTCGGTGATCGATTCCCTGGTGGCGCTTGGTTTTGGTGCCTCGCTGATTTCCATTTTTGCCCGTCTGGGCGGTGGTATCTTCACCAAGGGTGCTGATGTCGGTGGTGACCTTGTCGGCAAGATCGAAGCCGGCATTCCGGAAGATGATCCTCGCAACCCGGCAACAATTGCCGACAATGTTGGTGACAATGTTGGCGACTGTGCAGGCATGGCTGCGGATCTGTTCGAAACCTATGCTGTTTCGATCGTCGCAACGATGGTTCTTGCAGCCATTTTCTTTGCAGGTTCAGCGGTGCTTGAAAGCGTCATGATCTATCCGCTGGTGATCTGTGCAACCTGTATCATCACATCCATTGTTGGTGCCTTCTTTGTGAAGCTCGGCTCCAATGGTTCGATCATGGGCGCGCTCTACAAGGGGCTTGCCGTTACGGGTCTGTTGTCGATCGTCGGTCTGGCGATTGCCACGCAGGTGACCATAGGCTGGGGGCAGGTTGGCGATGCAGCGTTTACCGGGATGAACCTCTTCGTCTGCGGTATCATCGGTCTGATCGTAACCGGTCTGATCGTTGTAATCACCGAATATTACACAGGAACCAACAAACGCCCGGTCAATTCGATTGCCCAGGCTTCGGTCACCGGTCATGGAACGAACGTCATTCAGGGTCTTGCGATTTCATTGGAATCAACAGCCATGCCGGCGATCGTCATCATTGCCGGTATCATCTCGACAAACCAGCTGGCTGGTCTGTTCGGGACTGGTATTGCGGTGACGGCCATGCTCGGCATTGCCGGCATGATTGTTGCACTCGACGCTTTTGGACCAGTGACGGACAATGCCGGTGGTATTGCCGAAATGGCCGGTCTGCCAGCGGAAGTGCGCAAGTCGACAGACGCGCTTGATGCCGTTGGCAACACCACCAAAGCGGTTACCAAAGGTTATGCCATCGGTTCCGCCGGTCTTGGTGCTCTGGTGCTGTTTGCTGCCTATTCCAACGACCTGGATTTCTTCGTCAAGAATGCGGAAACCTATCCGTATTTTGCCGGAATGGGTGACGTCTCCTTCAGCCTGTCCAATCCCTATGTGGTTGCCGGACTGATCTTTGGTGGCATGATCCCATACCTGTTTGGCGGTATTGCCATGACAGCGGTCGGTCGCGCAGGTGGCACGATCGTCAAGGAAGTGCGTCGGCAGTTCAAGGAAAATCCAGGCATTCTGGAAGGTACCGTGCGTCCTGATTATGCACGCGCTGTGGACATATTGACCCGTTCGGCCATCAAGGAAATGATCATTCCTTCCTTGCTGCCGGTTCTGGCGCCGCTGGTGGTCTATTTCGGTGTCCTGCTGATCTCCGGATCGAAGGCGTCGGCTTTTGCTGCTCTGGGTGCCTCATTGCTGGGTGTGATCGTCAATGGCCTTTTCGTTGCCATTTCGATGACATCGGGTGGCGGTGCCTGGGACAACGCCAAGAAGTCCTTTGAGGACGGTTTTGTCGATTCCGATGGTGTGAAGCACGAAAAGGGCAGTGAAGCCCATAAAGCCTCAATCACCGGTGACACGGTGGGTGATCCTTACAAGGACACTGCAGGACCTGCAGTCAATCCTGCCATCAAGATCACCAATATCGTTGCCCTGCTGCTGCTTGCAGTCCTGGCGCACTCATAAGCGCCCATTGCGTTCAAAGAAAAACCCCGCGGAGCGATCCGCGGGGTTTTTGTTTTCAGGCTGGTTTTGGTTTGCAGTCGGTCTCGGCAGCAAATGCCTCAGCCTTGCAATCGCTCCCGAGGAGCGATCCCCAATTTCTATTCACCGCCAAAGATTCGTTTCGCAGCGCTTTCGCCGGATGTACCGACCGAAGACAGGACCCGGCTCAGGAATGTTTCTTCCTTGCCGCCGGTTGCTGTCGTGCGGGTGATCGTATTGAACACCTTGCCGTCTTCAAGCGTATAATTTGCTATGCGCGATACGGTGTCGTCCTCGCCAAAATAGACAGCCAATATGGATTGCTGCACGAGACGCGGTTTCATGAACATCGCACCGCGAACGCGTTTTTGCGAGATGTAATAATAGGCTTCAGCGCCATAATCGGCTTTTGTCGTTGGAGTGCCCAGTGAAAGCAGAACCTGCTCACGGCTGGAACCCGGCGGTACAAGCTCAAGTGTCTGGCTGTCGACTACATAGCCCTGTGTCAGGACTTCGCTGGTGGAGCAGCCGGAAAGACTCGTTGCCGTGAGGCCAATGACCACCATGCTCGACAAAATAATCTGCCGACTCGTATTGAATTGACGCGATTTCAACAATATCTCCCCTGTCTCTATACAGCCCCAGCCGTTGCTTTTCCTGTCTGCTTCGGTAAACCAGCAACGCAAAGGATGCAACCGGGGCAGGGAATGAATTCTTCCAATGACGTAAACCGGTGCCAAAAATAAGGCAGCAAGGGAAAATCATGGTCTTCGGATACTTTAGCCGAAAAAGGAAAAATCGCGAAATCGTTGATGGGCTTTACCGGCAATTGACGCAGGTTGCGCGTGATCCGGTCTATTATGCCGAAATGCAGGTTCCCGACACGGTGATGGGCCGCTTCGAAATGCTGTCTTTAGTGATGGTTCTGTTCTTTCGCCGGACCGACAAGGCCGGGGTCGCTGTCAAACAGCTGGCCCAGGATGTTGTGGATACGTTTTTCGAGGATATCGACCATTCCATCCGCGAACTTGGTATCGGTGATTCCGGCGTTCCAAAGCGTATGAAAAAGCTGGCCCGCATGTTCTATGGTCGGGCGCAGTCCTATGGCAATGCGCTTAACGATGCCAATGTCAGCGATCTTGCAGTGGCGTTGAAACGCAATATCTATCCGGTGGAAGGTCAGGCTGGTCTGGCGGTCGAAGAAAATCAGCCTGTGGACATGACGCCGCTGGCACAAAAGGCCATGCATCTTGATGGTGTGTTTTCCAGGCTGGACGAGGCAAACCTTCTGGACGGTCAGTTGGATATAGCAGCGGTTACCAGGTGATCATGACACATATCGCTGCGGTTGCCCGGTGGCCAGCTTTGCTGAATAGAGGTGCGCGCAGTGCAGGTTACCATTACATGAACGCCAGTGAATTCGGATCAATGAATAGAAAGTCGGGCTCGTGAAAGACAATAAGCAGCAAACCTTCAGCTATCAGGTCAATGTCGGTCATATTTCAGCCAACCCCGTCAGGGTCACCCTTGAGGCCGATGAGAAGGAACGCGCGGCCATGGCCGAACGTTGGGGCGTTCTGCGTGTCAACAAGGTCAGGGCTGAACTTGAACTGACCCGCTGGAAGCGCGACGGCGTGCGCGTCAAGGGGCAGGTGAAAGCCGATATCGAACAGAACTGCGTTGCCACGATGGAGCCTGTCGAAGAAAAAATTGACGAACTGGTCGAAGCCCTGTTTGTGCCGGAGGGATCGAAACTGGCGCGCATCAACACCGATGAAAATGGTGAAATGATTATTTCTGCCGAAGGCCCTGATATGCCGGAGACCTTTACAGGAAATACAATTGATGTCGGCTTGGTGTGTGAAGAATTCATAGTGTTGGCAATCGATCCCTATCCGCGTAAAGAAGGCGCAGTCGTGGAGTTGGCCGGCAACACATCACCGCAGGACGACATTGTGCCCTCACCATTTGCGGAACTGGAGCGCTGGAAGAAAAAATAATCGGGAGCATTGCTGATAGGAAGCAGGAAACCAGATTTTTCTGATCCCGATCAAGCTTGGGGTTTGAATCGGTTCGCACAGGGCAATTGGCGGGTGGTAAACACGGGACAGGGCTGCTGGGCTTCGACAATTGTGTTGTATGCCGAGACAAAACAGTTATTTTCAGCGCGCGTGACGGTTTCGCATCAGGCCGCCGCAAAGTCATTACGAACAATGGGCGTCGGATGATATTATGAGGATTATTTTGGTTTGATCACAATTTCCGTGGATGTGATGGGAGGGGATTTTGGTCCGGAAGTGGCCATACCTGGCGTTGCAAAATCTCTCGAACGTTATCCCGATTTGCGGTTCCTGCTGTTCGGCATCGAGGAAAAGTGTCGTCCGATTCTGGAACAATATCCCAAATTGCAAAAAGCCAGCGAGTTTCACCATTGCGAGGTTTCTGTCCGGATGGATGACAAACCGAGCAAAGCCCTGCGGCATGGGCGCTGGCGATCATCCATGTGGCGGGCCATCGAGGCCGTCAAGAACGGCGAAGCCGATGTGTGCGTTTCGGCAGGAAACACCGGCGCACTGATGGCCATGTCCCGGTTCTGTCTGCGCACCATGGCCAATGTCGAGCGACCGGCGATAGCGGCCATATGGCCGACCCTGCGAGGCGAGAGCATCGTTCTTGATGTTGGAGCCACGGTGGGTGCCGATGCCCAGCAATTGATCGATTTCTCGATGATGGGTGCTGCAATGGCCCGTGCGCTTTTCGAAATCGACCAGCCCTCTGTCGGACTTCTCAACATCGGCGTTGAGGAAATCAAGGGACAGGAAGAGGTCAAGGAAGCCGGGCGCATATTGAAGGCCACCGGGCTTCCGGGCATGCGCTACCATGGATTTGTCGAGGGAGATGATCTCGGCAAGGGTACGGTCGATGTCGTGGTCACCGAGGGTTTTTCGGGAAACATTGCGCTGAAGACGGCGGAAGGCACGGCGCGGCAGATTGCAGAATATCTGCGCGCAGCCATGAGCCGTACCCTTTTGGCGAAACTGGGTTATCTGCTCGCAAAGAGTGCCTTTGACAGGCTGCGTGAAAAAATGGACCCGGGGAAAGTCAATGGTGGCGTGTTTCTGGGCCTTAATGGCGTGGTCATCAAAAGCCATGGCGGTACGGATGCCGATGGCTTTGCGGCGGCCGTTGATGTGGCCCACGACATGGCACGCAATGATCTGATATCAAAAATTGAACATGATTTGACGCTCTACCATAAACGTCCTGCCATAGGCGGCGATCTGGTGGAGAACAGTAAGGAATGAGTATGATTCGATCTGTCGTTTGTGGTTATGGTTCCTGCTTGCCAAAGCGTGTCGTAACCAATCAGGAACTGGAAGGCGTTGTTGCAACCACGGATGATTGGATCGTCCAGCGCACAGGTATTCGCCAGCGATACATAGCAGGCGAAGGAGAGACGACCTGTTCGCTGGGTGAGGGGGCTGCACGTGCAGCGCTCGACAAGGCAGGGCTGACGGCTGCGGATATTGATCTGATCATTGTCGCGACATCCACACCGGACAATACGTTTCCAGCTGCTGCGGTTGATATTCAAAATCGGCTTGGTATGCACCATGGTGCGGCATTTGATGTTCAGGCCGTGTGTAGTGGCTTCGTCTTTGCCATGACGACTGCCGATGCCTATCTGAAATCCGGTCTTGCCAAACGCGCCCTTGTCATTGGTGCCGAAACCTTCTCCAGAATACTTGATTGGGAAGACCGCTCGACCTGTGTGCTGTTTGGCGATGGCGCAGGCGCCGTTATTCTGGAAGCCGTTGAATCTGACGGCACCTATGCCGACCGGGGCATACTTGCTTCCAAGCTGCGTTCCGATGGCCAACACAAGGACAAGCTCTATGTGGATGGCGGACCGTCATCGACCCAGACGGTTGGGCTGTTGCGCATGCAGGGACGCGAAGTCTTCAAACATGCTGTTGGAATGATTACTGATGTGATCGAATCCGTATTCGAAGCGACAGGAATGGATGCCGATGATATCGACTGGTTCGTACCGCATCAGGCCAACAAACGCATCATTGATGCCTCCGCGCGAAAGCTGGGGATCGATCCGGAAAAAGTTGTCATCACAGTTGATCGGTACGGCAACACATCGGCTGCATCCATTCCGCTCGCGCTTGTCGACGCTCTGGACGCGGGACGCATCAAGGGCAATGATATTGTGCTTCTGGAAGCCATGGGTGGCGGGTTCACCTGGGGAGCGGTGATGATCCGCTGGTAGGCATGCCAGTGAAAAGGCGGATGTCTTTCATATGCTTATAGTCGCACTGCAGCATAATCTCGGCTTGACCGGCTCGCCTAAGGGCAATACTGTTTAGTTGGTCGAGGATACCTGAAAATTGAAAATAAAGGGATGGTTGTCAGTCGATGGGCGATAAAACGATCACCAGAGCAGATTTGGCGGAGGCCGTTTTCCGCAAGGTAGGCCTCTCTCGTACAGAATCGGCTTCTTTGGTGGAAATGGTGATTGATGAAATTTGCAACGCCATCGTCCAGGGCGAAAGTGTAAAGCTCTCCTCCTTTGCAACCTTTCAAATTCGCGACAAGAACGAGCGGATCGGCCGCAACCCGAAGACGGGTGAGGAAGTGCCGATTTCTCCGCGGCGTGTCATGACCTTCAAGGCTTCGAATGTTCTCAAAGAACGTGTTCTTGATGCGCATATAAAGCGCAAAAAATCCGAATAGTTCTGTACGCATCCAATTTTTGCCACGATCCGGCTTGCAAGTTTTCTTCGGAAGCAGTGCAATGGCGACTCAAAATGATCCTGTTGTTGATGGGATCATGCGCCGGACAATCGGATCCGCTTTCGCTTTGAAAACGCGTCAGGGCGTGATGGTTCTGGTGCAAACGGAACAGTGGCAAGGTCACAGATTGCGGGATTGAATGACAATGGACAAAAGCCCGGATGCATTTCGTACAATCAGTGAAGTGGCGGATGATCTCGATTTGCCGCAACACGTGCTGCGTTTTTGGGAAACCCGTTTCAATCAGATAAAGCCGATGAAACGTGGCGGCGGGCGCCGTTATTATCGCCCCGATGATATTGACCTGCTCAAGGGGATCCGCCATCTGCTTTATGATCAGGGCTACACGATCAAGGGCGTGCAGAAATTGCTCAAACTCAATGGCCCGCGTTTTGCGGTTGCCATTGGCTCGGGTGAAGTAACGGCAACCGAAGCGCTTGCATCCTTTGCAAAGACCGAAACGCCTGCAAAATCAGCCTCAGCCACTACGCAAAAATCTGCGTCTGGCGATGATGCGGCTTTCGATGATGATCAGATGGTTGGCCATGCGAAAGCACCCGCGGGACGTCGGCTGTTTGGCTTTGGCGCCACAGGCTCGGAAGAGCAGGCAGCAGATGCACCGGACGGGGGCAGCCTGTCGCAGGACAACAGGGGGCTTTTACAGGAGGCGCTCTACGACCTGCTCGAGTGCAAGCGCCTGTTGGATCAGGTGAGATAAACCATCCCTTGATGGAAATACGCCTTAACCGATGCCTTCGAACTGTCAGGATTGGTTATCTTTGCGGAGACAGTCATGGACAAGATTGATTTCAAGAAAACCCTGAAGGCGCTTTATGCGCCGTCTGCAAAAGCATTTGTTCAGGTGGACGTTCCTGCCATGTCGTTTTTGATGATGGATGGAAAGGGGACACCGGATGCGGAGAGCGCAGGCGAATATGCCCGGGGTTTGGCCGTGCTTTATCCGGTCGCCTACA
>JARGOF010000025.1:8991-67977 GCA_029212415.1 Rhizobiaceae bacterium
ACTGGGGAAAGATTATGTCGTACCGCCTCTGGAGGCGCTGTGGTGGGCGGACGATTTGAACGTCTTCATCACGGGAGACAAGGCGCAATGGCAGTGGACGGTCATGATCATGCAACCGGACTGGATCCTGCCGGAGCATGTCGACGAGGTCAGACAGGCGCTTGCCCGATCAGGTGAACTTCCCGGTCTGGATGATTTGCGTCTCGAAACATATACGGAAGGCCTGGCTGTTCAGATACTACATATTGGTCCCTATAGAGACGAGGGACCGGTTCTGAAGGTTCTGCACGAGGAATATATTCCGGCAAATGGCCTGGTGGAAACTGGCCACCATCATGAAATCTATCTGAGCGACCCGCGCAAGACAGCCCCGCAAAAGCTCAAAACCATTTTACGGCAGCCGGTGCGACAGGCTTGAAGCCAATCGGCTGACATACCCGATCAATCATCCCGGCACATCGCTATCAATCCGCTTTATCCGCCTTGCCCGATTTTTTGGCTTTGGACGGCGCCTTGGCTTTCTCAGTCGACGCTTTTACATCTGTTGTGGCCGCTTGCGTGTTTGCCGGCTCAAATGTCGGGGCACGGTATTGTCTGGCATATTCCGCCACGCGTTCGGCTCGTTCAATTGCCAGTTCTTCCGGTGTCGGCTCGTGAGGTGTCTCTGTTTCCTCCGCCAGCGCAACCTTTTCATGTGTTTGCCGGACAGGCCGCTGATTGTGCACTTCATCAAGCCGTGTGTCGGCCAGAACGCGAAGGTGATTTTCGATCAGGATGAAGCAGGCAAAAAGGCCGCCTCCGAGCGACGCGGCAAGAAAGCCGGCAGCAAAGCCGATGATGCCACCGATCCACGGCTCCACCTCCAGAACCGGTGCCTGAAGATAGCCTGCCACCGCGCCGCCGATGATACTGATTGCAGCCATCACGCTGATGATGCCTGAAAGAAAATCGACCAAAAGTCGCAGCATGTCTCTCTATCCCTCGAATGCAGCCGTTCGTACGTCTACATTTACAATCAAATTACTGCAAAATCATGTATTTTTGAATGTGCCACCATAGCGACCCAGGATGCGACGCAGATCCATCCGAATAAGGGATGGTCGATCAGCGCCGCAATTGCAGGGCGCTACACAGAACCTGCGCGGCAATCAGTTGCTGACCGAAGCGAGCCTGCGGCGGCTGGCGGACTTTTGAACCTTTTTTGATGTTTTTATGGTGGCATTCACCACACGGGCCTTGTTGCCGGGCCGCGTTACATGACGGACAAAGGCCTTGATCGCTTCGTCAACGTTTTTGGCCGCCGCAAAGCTCTTGAAGCGTTTGGCCTCTTTGATGATCAGGGAGATATTGTAATCGGTGGTCGTCAGATTGGACACGCTGTGGCCGGTTCCCAGACCCCGGCTGCGGTTCATCTGAAACAGTCCGAAACAATTGCAGCCGCGGTTGTGCGCTTTCGGATTCAGGGTCGATTCCCGTATGGCCACCGATACAGCGGCAATCTGTTGCGGGCGACCATATCCAGCTTTGGCAAAGCGCGCGGCGATCCGGTTGGCAACCCGTGTCTGCGCCTTTGTGTAGCCTGGCAATTGATCAAAGCGCACAGTGGATTTCTGAGCGGTCGTGATCGGGGAAGCTTTTGGAACAGGGACAGTATTACCGGCTTGCGAAACAGAACAGGCGGCGAGAAAAACAGCGGCAAACAACAGGCCAGTGGTTGATTTGAACATTATTCTGGCATTCCATGAATTTGCTGGACGGATAATTGGATTTCAGGCCCGTTTGTTGCCCGGAATTTCCACGGCTGCGACGTTCGCGGCCAATTGTTGGTCCGTGCATTGCGGGTTACTTTGTCTGAATTATGGCAATTGCCCCACAATGCCAACACCAGGAGCGCCGGGATCGCGCAGGAAATATCAAAACCTGTGCAGAAACCGGTTGGGGTCAAGAATTGAAGAGGTGGCTTGTCGGTGATTTCACCGCTATGATCCCTCGAAGAAATTGATTTCGGCAAATGTCATTTGTGAGGACTCCGTCATGCTGTTGCGTCAAATTCTGCGATCCTTCGCGGTCCTGCTGTTGTTGCTGACTGCTGCAAACACGTCGCATGCGGGTGTTTTGAAGAATGTCGGCAAGGCGGTGGAAAAAACCGGCAAGGTCATCCAGAAGGGCGCCGAGAACACCACTGAGTTCATCGGCGAGGGTGTGGAAAAGACCGGTGATGCCATTGAGAAAGGCGTCCGCAAGACCGGCGAAGTCCTGACCGGCAAGGATGCACAGCCACAGATGCCCCTTGTAGAGGCTTCCTATCTCTTTGTCTTGCCGGCGGCTTCTTTCAATTCAGCCGTGGCCTCCGAAACGCAATCCATGACCTTGGATGGTCTGGCGCCCACCATATATTATTTTACTGACCGTCCGGTGCGAAGCGCCGGCTATATGGATATTGATGCCTTTGTTGCACTCTGGCAGGGCGATGAACCGGACAGCTACAAGGCTGTCCCACCCAATGCGGCCATCGCGGTTTCCGGCGTGGAAGGCGAGGACCCGATTGTTGTGAAACTGCTGACAGCGGTGAGGGACGGAACAAAACTGACGTTTACCATCAATCCGGTCTCCGGTGTCTTGCCCAAACGGGCAGGCAATATAGCGCTTTTTGTTGACGGCATCGCCGGAAACATGGTGCCTCTGCGCTGACGTAGCGGGTCCTGAATGGATTCTGTCTGACGGCATTTATAATCAAGGGCGCCTTTGTGGCCGGGCTGGTGCGGCTATGGTGGCAGTTCAATCATCATCAACAGGTCGGGGCTTGATGCGCGCTCATTTTTGCACGCTATAGTATATTCCATTGTATCATCAACGATGCGTGCACAACCACAGGTATGCTTTCTGTCACTTTCGTGGTATATATTGTCGATACATGTGACGTGATGCGCTAACGCAATACTGGAAATGGCCGCCACGATGGAAACAATCTGGGCATTTTTATCTGACGCAACAAACCGGGACACGCTCGCATGGATCGGTGGTGGTGCCGCCACCGTGGCTTCTGCGATTTGGATTGCGTTCAAGTATTTTGCCAATGATAAAAGTCAGGACAAACCACCCCGAAAATCAGGTGCGACCTCTGCGGCAGCCGGGCAGGGCCTTGCATCCTCCGGTGACATGCTGGTTGAGGGCGGTGTGCATGTCGAGTCCCATTCCGGTCCAACAAAATGGGCCTATGCTCTGGGTGCGCTCGGTTTGGTGATCCTGGGTTACGCAGCTGTCTTTTCGCAAGGTGACACCTGTTTGGTCAATGCTTCGTCGGTTGGCGGTGAAGTTACCGGAACGGTCACCGTTGTCGGTGGTTCCGGAGATGTCGCATGCGACTGACCTGCCGGGCCTTAGCTTTTGGCCTCGTGTTGTATGCTGCCTTCTATCCGTTGCCGCTTGCGGCTTTTGGCGATCGAAAGGTTCATTGCGGAAACCTCACGGAAGGGGGTGTTGTCCTCAGTTCGATAAAAATCGTCTGTGGCATGAGTGCTGAGGAGTTCGCAGACAATATGCGCCTGGCGCTCTCCTCCATACCCGGTGACAAACAGGAATTGTTCCGCCGACTGGATCGCCTCACGCCCGAAGGCGCAAAACTGCAGGCCGGCGCAATCGACCGGTTTTTTGAAATTCTCGGCAAGCGCGAACTGCCTGTTGAGCGGCTGCAAGATACATTTGTGGAGATTGCAACACGTCACATTGAGCTTCTTGACGAGATAAGGCGGTTTCGTGTCCACGATCCTGATGTTCAGACATTGCGCGACGCGGCAGAAGGGGCCCTGAAGGCAGACAGGCCTGACCTTGATGCCGCTCAATCACGTCTAGAAGAAGCCCGTCAACTGGTTCGAACGAAGCGCGAGACGGCTGAAAAACTCCTTGCTGATCAAAAACGCGCGGAAGCGCAGATTGTTCGTGAGCAGGCACAATTGGAATACACCCGAATACGTTTTGCGGCCGCTGCAGAGCTTTTTGAAGAAGCGGCATCGCTCTGGCCGGACGATGACAGGGCGCAGCAAGCCGCCGATCTCGAAAATGCCGGGCGGAGTTATTACCAGGAAGGTGTCGATTTCGGTGACATCCGGTTCCTTGAAAGGGCCGTTGTGATCTATCGCGGGGTGCTTGAACAGAAATCCCGCGACCGTGCACCGCTTGACTGGGCATCGACCCAGAACAACCTTGGCGCCGTGCTTTCGATTCTTGGGGGGCGGGAGGTTGGAACGGATCGCCTTGCACAGGCTGTGGATGCATACCAACTGGCCCTTGAGGAGTGGACCCGCGACCGCGTGCCGCTTGACTGGGCGACAACCCAGAACAACCTCGGCAACGCGCTTTTGAGGCTCGGTGAGCGAGAGAGCGAAACGGATCGCCTTGAGCAGGCTGTGGATGCCTATCGCCTCGCCCTTGAAGAGTGGACCCGCGACCGCGTGCCGCTTGACTGGGCGACAACCCAGAATAACCTTGGCAACGCCCTTTCAAGCCTTGGAGAGCGGGAGAGCGGAACGCAATACCTTGAGCAGGCGGTGGATGCCTATCGTCTGGCTCTTGAGGAGCGCACCCGCGACCGTGTGCCGCTTGACTGGGCAACCACACAAAACAACCTTGGCACCGTGCTTATGAGCCTTGGTGAACGGGAAACCGGAACCGATCTGCTGAAGCAGGCAGTCGATGCCTATCGCTTGACCCTTGAGGAGTGGACCCGCGCGCGCCTGCCGCTTGACTGGGCGACAACCCAGAACAATCTCGGCAACGCTCTTGCGCTTCTAGGTGGGCGTGAGAGTGATGACACCAAGCACCTTGACCAGGCCATTGCCGCCTATCGCCTTGCCCTTGAGGAGTGGACTCGCGCGCGTGTGCCGCTTGACTGGGCGGCGACCCAGAACAATCTTGGCAACACGCTTTTGAGGCTTGGCGAGCGAGAAAACGGAACGGATCGTCTTGAGCAGGCCGTGGATGCCTACCAACAGGCCCTTGAGGTGTGGACCCGCGCGCACGCGCCGCTTGACTGGGCGTCTGCCCAGAACAACCTTGGCAATGCGCTTTCGAGCCTTGGTGAGCGGGAGAGCGGAACGGATCGCCTGGAGCAGGCCGTGGATGCCTACCAACAGGCCCTTGAGGAGCGAACCCGCGAGCGCGTGCCGCTGGAGTGGGTCCGGACCCGGAACAACCTTGGCAATGCGCTTTTGAACCTTGGCCAGCGTGACAGCGGAACAAAACACCTGGAGCAGGCGCTGGAGCATTTTCAAGCCGCCAGGGCTGCCATGAGTGAAGACGGGTATTTGCAATATGAAGACTATTTTTTACGTCGCATCAAGACAACGACCGACCTGATCGAAACACGGCAGTGATCGTGCAAGAACCGTCAATGCTCGTGGGGCTATGAGTGTTGTGTTTCCTGCGGCCATCACGCGCGCTGTCGGGGTCGCCAACACAGGTCATCCAGCGTTTCGGCTTTTCGCAAACATAGCACAACGCTGCGAGATGATTTGCACCATCCTGTCATGCCAAATGCAGATTATTCCCTTTTCTTGCCCATTGACGAAAAAAGGGCTTGCGCCTGTCAGGTGTAAAGTCTAGGAAATTCAAGCCTTTTAGGCAGGTCGGAGCGTAGCGCAGCCCGGTAGCGCACTTGACTGGGGGTCAAGGGGTCGTGGGTTCGAATCCCGCCGCTCCGACCAATAAATCAATGGCTTGGCGAGATCCCCAGATCGCTTGGCTTGCAAAAATTCCTTTGTTTACGCACTTTTTGTCGGATCGAAATGGTTCGAAAACAGCGCCTGCGACTGGACAATGTTGCGGATTGATTGTCCTCACCTTTGTTTGTCCGTCCCACTTTGAGGGACAAGGCGATTTTTCTGGTCGATCAATTCCAGTTTCAGATCCCGAAACAAGCGTTTGTGCAGCGGCCATTTTCTGTTGTCTTTTTCGAACGATACGAAATCGTAAACGCGGGACAGCTTTCTCAAAGTGCGTTTGCTCAACAGATTCGGATCTCCCCACTTGAGGGATCCACGCCGGTCCCATTTTGCCCTGTTGATCTCGTATTCGGCTGCATGGTGTTGTGAGATAAAAGTGCCAAGCGTTTCGTATTCACTGAATTCACATGCATCCAGACCCGGAATGCTGTCCATGATCGCCTGAATCCACGGTGATTCCATGGTTTCTTCAATGTGGTCAATGAGTCCATTCACCCATGTTTTTTTGGTGGCGAAGCACTGCGCAATGAAGGAGTGATCCGATGTTTTTTCCATCCGCATTATTTTGCGAATGGTGTCGAAGTATTCGACGTGGTGTTCGCTGCCGCGGTAAAGCCTGATAATCCCGTCGTCCAGAAACGTCAGGTCCCGGGTTGGCATGTTGTCGGCGTCCCAAATGAGATTGACAGCATTTGCACTGCCTTGGCGCGCAGCGCTCAGTTTGACAAATTGTTGCAGGTACCAACCGGCCCTGAATTTCATGGAATCCGGCAGTCGGTTTTCAATATAGGTTCTATTATTCTGGCTGATATAGTCATCTTCGCACAGCACGTCGAACCTGCGATCAGTGATCGCGCGGAATGCGGCAAGATCATTCTTCGGGACAATGGCCTGATAGTTTTCCGCATCGATATGCTCCAGAACATGACGGTGCGTACAGCGCCATGTGTTCAGGTCGGCCAGACAAATCAGACTGATCAGGGTTTCGATTTTTTTCATTCATCATGCGCCCCGTTTTTGCAGTAATTGTATGAAACATTACCTATCATCATGCAAATGGCACGGCAGCCCTGACCATCAGTCAGTGTTGGTCGTTATGGGCAAATGTCCCTGCAGATTCCTTGTCGTCGTGACTTGCGACTGCGTGACCGGCGATGCGGCTTTGTGCATGAGAGGCAGTCATCCCAACGCAGGAAATCACAAATTCCCCGGAATGTTCATTCCGCGTTTTGGCCAAATCAGCTGTACAGAGCGAGGTTCGGAAAGGTCATTTCGAACGTTCTGATACCTGTTTCCGGACGCATTCCGGCACGAAACCCGCTTGATGCAATCTACTGCTGCATTCCGCTGCAGTGCCATTTGACCAACATTCGGGGAGCGCACCATGTCGCATGACCAAACATCCACCGTCCAAAAAATCTTTATCGCCATACTCGTTTTCATCTCGATTTCAGCCAATGCCCATGATGCTGCTGTTCAAACCCGTGTTGGGCGGACAGTACCGGCTGAGGCCCTGGGGATTGTTGTTATCGAGGCGCCACGCCAGGCTTCACTCCTGCAACTCAGGGGCATGGCAGGAGAGGGCAAGGTGATTCTGCGCAGCGATGATCGCCAGGATTGCCTGACCTTTCCCATTCGCTTCGTCGCAGGCGATTTTGGCGGTAGCGATATATCTGTTCATTCCGCCCAACAGGTCCGCCTTGTCTTGAAAAGCAGGCGCGTTTTTGAGACGCTTGCCAGAGGCGATGACGTTGTCAGCGACATGTATCGCGTCAGCAGTCACGAGGATGATGCCAGGGCCGATATTCTTATCCAGACCGGTTTGAGCGACAGCCACGGTTTTGTACTCAATCCTGGCAGCTCGATCCTTGAAGATCTCGTCGGTGTAAAAACAAGACGCACCGACTGTTCCGAACTCTGACCCCTTCAGGGGCGGGCGCTGTTGGATTGTGCCCGCCCTGCGCGAAATTGTGATGGGGTTTGACCGACGATACGGCGAAATTCGGTGTTGAAACTGGATTTGCTGACAAAGCCGGCGTCCAGCATCACTCCGGTAATCGGCACAGCGGTATCCTTCAGGGCGTTCTGTGCGTGGCTAATGCGGAAGCCGTTGATATAGCGTGAAAAATTTTCACCGGTTGTTCGGTTTATTGCGCCAGAAACATCGCGTGCAGGAACCGACAATCGCCGCGCCACCCGGGCAAGGGTCAGATTGCTGTCCCTGTAGAGCTGTTTGTCCTTCATAAGGGCATCGAGCCTGGCCAGCAGTGAGCGGTCCTGTTCACTGGCGACTTCGGTTTTGTCTGCAACCGGTTTTGGACTGCGCAGAACCATTGGAACACCCACCAGTGCCACTACAAAAACAAAGGCTGTAAAAACCCCGGAGGCACCGGTCAGCAACGTCATGAAAAAGGCCTCACCTGAAAACAGCAGGGCGGCGACAATCAGGATATCTGTGGCCACCATCATGCCGAGCAAGCAGATCGTGGCATAAATTGCCGTCCGAACAACGCCAGCTTTGTCAGGTGCGACATGGGCATAATCATCCGCATCAAAGCGTAAAAGGCCAGCAATGCGCACCAGGTAAGCGCAGTTGATCAGGAGCACCAACACATCGGCCGAGATGAATATATCGGCCAGAATGAACAATTGAACCAAGACGATGGGCAGGCCGTTCCACAGCAGGATTTGTTGCCATGTCGGGGCAACATCCCGCGTCAGCGCAGATAGCCCCAGATAGGCCAGCGGGGCAATCATCACGGTGACCAGCGGCTGCACCCGCGCGGCCCAGGCGGCGTCGAAGGAAAGCCGGAGACCCAGAAGCAGACTGATCATTGCCACAGACAGCAGGAAACTGCAGAGAAAGAACCGCGCGGACGCAGGCAGCCGCGCATTTTGCGCCAGGGCATAGGCTGCAATGATCGTCAAAACACCGATCAACCATACAAGGGGAAGTGTCACCATGATCTTTCCTGATGGCGAAGGTAAGTCCCCGGCCGCTGGTTTGCGGCCAGAATCCTTCATAAATCAGATCAGGTCAATGAATGATGTCCGTGTCTCTCATACTTTGCGGTTCGCCCGATGTTTCCTGTCGGGGAAACCGCGTCAATGAGGATGTTTGATTTGCCGTCCGAACAATTGCTGCGCATTGCGGAAGGCAATTTTTTCTGCGGTCACACGTGGCAGCCTGGCCAGCCAGCGCCTGTTGCTGGCAATGATTTCTTCATATTGGTTCCATTGGCTGTTGACCCAGGTGTCGGTTCCCACCATCAGCCTGTCGGCGTGCCGCTTGATGACGGGTTCCCATTGCTGCCAATTGCCCAGAATTTCGCTCTCACGGAAGGAGGTGTCGGCATAAAGGCTGGGGTGTCGCGAAAGCAGGTCATCCACGACGTCAGGCGGTTCCGACATGCCCGCATGGGCCCATATGATCGTCAGGGAGGGCTCCAGTTCATAGAACAATGCAACGGGTGCTGCGCCGGAATGAACGTGAATGGGCAAAGCGTGCTGAACAGCCAGCGCGGCAATTTCACCCAGGAAACTGCGATCATCAGGATCAATGCGATGAACATGAAACTCGCCCAGTCCTTCATGCGGGTAGCGCGCCAACCGGTCGCGCAGATAATCCATCATGCCCGCCGCCTTCGTCCAGTTTCCCGATCCCGCATCGCCATGATAGGGGCGCAATTCGGGAACGATCCTGTCCGGCGCATATTCGAACAGTTGAATGGTACCTTCATCGGGGGTTGACGAGACAAGCGCCATGGCGACGCCGCTGTTGTTCATCAGTTCAATGACGGTTTCAGGCGGATAGGGACCCCATGCCGGTTCCTTGTAGTGCATATGGGCGTCAAAAATGGGGACGTCGCGGATGGCCTCTCCTATAGGTGAATCCGCGTCATCCGCCACTGCCCTGCTGGTGAGCATAGGCCCGGCCACCAGGGCAGCAGCCAATGGGGCACCTGCCAGCAGTGCTGAAACCAGGCAGGTGCGCAGCAGGCTGGGCGCTGCCATATCAATCAGCAGCAAAACACATGAACAGGCCTGCGCCACCGGTGCTCTTCAGACCTTCCGGACTGCAGCCGCGTGATGCATGTGCAGAATTCCAGGACGTATTGCCGCCACCATGGCGATCATGGTGCCCGACCTGCGCACTGCCGTCAGTGCTGCTGGTCCAATTGTTACAGGTATGGTCCGCGTCATCGGGGAAATAGGCCGTGCCATCTGCCATACTGCCGGTGAGAAGGTCATGCTCGTTGGGTTGATCACCGCGTCCTTTGACACGATTTCCGTTTTCATCAAGCGCGGTACGCTTGACGATATTTGGATTGAGGTGGAGCTGGTCGACATCAACGGCAATCAATTCTCCGGCGGCATTGTACCAGGGGCCATCGCCGATCCTGTCACGGGCCGACTCGCCGCGCTTGCCATCGGCTTCGCTGCTCAGATAAGCACGCCAGGTTCTCCCTGTCGTGCCTGCGGCCACCGCCAATTTGTCGCAATGGGCATCAGCCCCTTCGAGGCCGCCCAGGTCAGCCCCGTTGCCGGGACCGACACTGGTGACGAAAAATCCCATTTTCGGATCCTCAGCAGCCGCAAACGTTGTTGGGGCAATAACAAGAATGGACATAATGAGAGCATGTTTCAACATGGGATTTTCCTCCTGTGGTTCGGAAGCCGGTCACATGACAAGGCCAGCTTCACACGCAGCATATGTCGCGGTGTGAGAAGCATTCAATACGTTTCACACACGATTTCTTGAATGGTTCGCCCTATGCATGGCCCATCGAATGGTACTAGAATTCATCTGTAATTTCAGGAATTTACTCCAGTGTACCATTCGTGATGCGCGAATGGGCGGGCAAATACACCCTATGAAGCGCACGGAACTCGTCTATATATTGGTGATCACCCTGCTGGCTGTCGGCCTCGTCTCGGCAACCAACCCGAATACATTCGGTTCAGAGCGCCCCATACTCTATCTTTACTGGCTGCTGCGTCTTTTCATCGAATGCGGCCTCTTCGTCGCATTCAGAAGCTTGCTTGAAAGCAATGATACAGTGCGGCTCAAACCGGTCCCGCTGTTCATAACGGCCCTGTTGCTGAGTCTTGTTCCCTATGTTCTTGCCATGACGACGTTTGACATTGTTCTCGGCGTTCCGGAACTGGGGCTGGATGGACAGGTTTTCGGTGAAGAATCCTTTTTGGGCGCATTTCTGCTGGAAATTATCTACCTGTTTGATGACCACCTGTTTCTGTGCCTCATGGTGTCATTGCCGCGACTCCTACCCGCACAGCAAGGCCCGAGTGCTTTTTTCGATGGCATGACCGCCGATCATCGCACGTCTGTGCCAACAGATGGGCATGATATTCTGCCCATGCTTGATCCGCCATTGCTTGGCAAGCCGCTGCGCATCGAGGCACAGGAGCATTACGTCGTCATTCATGCGACCGAGGAAAACAGAATGTTTCTCGGCCGCTTTTCCGATGTGGTTCAAAGTATGCCCGATTCGCTTGGCCTGATGGTGCATCGGTCTCACTGGGTCGCCCGCGAAGAGGTGAGTGAAGTTTTTGTCGAGAGGCGCAATACAAAGCTGCGGTTGCGCAACGGGGATGTCGTTCCGGTCAGCAGGCGTTACCGCCGCGTTGTGGCAGATGCGTTCAAAAACTGAATCAAAGGCTCGACGTTGATTTACATCGCCAACTCAAATTCCTGTCGTCCAAGACTTTTGCCGTTTGCCTGAATTTCCACGGCGTGGGTGCCCGGATAATAGGTTCGGGTGGTAATGGGTCTGAAGGTGTGGCTTTTTGTGATGGTGACTTGCTCACCAGCGTTCAACTGAAGGATCTTCCATTTGAAAACCTTGGGTGACGTCTGACCATTTGCCTTGCGATGATGGATCACATAATCGATGATCAGCTCCTGAGGGCCATCGCTGATCGACTGCAATTCGGCTGAAACGCCCAGACTCTGCCCAAACAACACAGTTTTCCGGTCCAGGACCAATGTATTCAAGGTGATCCGGGCAGGGTGATAGCCAAGGGCCTGCAAGGTCGTTTGATTCCCTTTCTTGATCAGCGTGCGGCATGCGTGGCGCACAAGTCTGGATCGCAAAGGGCTCGGTGTGTCGGCCAACCAGTCCGTGGCGATCTCCGCGACAAGATCCGGATGATCTTTGGCAATGTCGTTCAGATTGTTGGCAACCGAGCGGCGAACGTAGTCTTCCGGATCATCCTTCAGCAGGTTCAAGATCGGCAGGATGGGTGAAGGATCCGCAACAAACATGCCAAGTCTTGTGCCCCAGGGAAGGCGTGGTCGTATGCCCTCACTGGCCAGCCTGCGTACATGGCGATCCGGACTGCGTGCCCAGTGATGAACATGTTTCATCGCCCGGTCTGTATCGGCCAGCAGGAATGCACGAACCGCAAATTCTGCAGTGGATCGTTTGGTCAGCTCCTGCAAAACGTCCATTCCAAGGTCGAAGTCTTCGAGACCCTTTTGGGCGACATAGTCTGCCATGGGAAGGATCGCCCAGCCGCGGATGCCTTGCGGGTCGCCTGGGGGATCAGAAATGTCAGCTTCAGTTTCAGTTTCAGCTTCAGTTTCAGGGCACAGGGCGCCAGTCAGTATGGCGCTGGCCTTTTTAAAGTCATCGGGCAGACAGAGCGACAAGGCGTCTGTGATATGGTTCGAGCGTTGTTTGAATTCCAACGCATCAATGCCGTCGCTGGCCAATTGTGTGAAATGCTGTCTGTCAAAGGTCGGCGATTGCCGTGCAAACTGCGCACCCATATGGGCAATGAGATCCCTGTTGAAGACATTCTTGAATGGTTCTGCCAATTTGCCTGTTCCTGTCGTTTCATGATCCTGTGAACAGAACACAGGTCTCCTGACAGCTTCCTGTCAGGAGACCTTGATCAGGCCGCTTCTTCCCCAGACCAGAGGTCTGTTTAAACTCAATGATCTGACAATTGGCCGGAAATATTGAGTGCCAGTTCGACCAGTGTCGTGAGTGAAGCCTGGCGTTCTACGGGGTTGAGTTCAGCGCCTGTGATCAGGCAATCTGAAACTGCACATGCGGTGAGTGCGCGTGCATTGAACCTGGCCGCGAGCGTGTAGAGAGCTGCCGATTCCATTTCGACGGCAAGAACCCCGTGTTGCGCCAGTTTCTCATAGGTCTTGGCTGGATCTTCCTGATAGAATGTATCCGCGGAGACAACCCCTCCCACATGAAATGGCAACATCTGTGACGCCGCATATTCGGCGGCGATCCGCACCAGTTCAAAATCAGCAAAGGGTGCGTAGTGATAGGGCGCAAATGCGGCGCTGTTGGAAGCGCTCTCGGTTGATGCTGCCATTCCAAGAACAATATCGCGAAGCTTGAGCTTGGTCGTCAGTCCGCCGCAGGTCCCCACCCGTATCAACGTCTTGGCACCATAGACATTCAACAACTCATGCACATAGATGGATGTAGACGGCTGTCCCATGCCGGTTGCCTGCACGCTGATCGGCTTTCCCTGCCAGGTCCCCGTATAGCCCAGGCAGTTGCGTACACTGTTGACGAGCCGTGGTTCCTCAAAAAAGGTTTCTGCAATCCACTTTGCTCTTAAAGGGTCTCCGGGCAGCAATACTGCCCTCGCATAGTCTCCAACTTTCGCTTCATTATGTGGTGTCATCCCTATTGCCCCGCTGCGAGCCGGTCATCCATTTCCACCGGCCATTTCTGTTTGTCGTCCCGGCTCCATTTTGCAGGTTTCCGCAACAAAAGAAAATCCTATCTGCCGAAAAGGCAACAGAGGGTCCGTCAAGAGCATCGATGTGCCACAGGAGAGTGCAAGGTAGCCTGGTTCATGCCTTTGCGGGTTAAACAGGTTTTAAAGGACAAACAGCACCCACCGAGACTTCCTCGATGGGTGCTGCCATACAGGTTAAGCCCGGGCTGGTGATCTCAGCGTTTCAAAAACGCGTTGGTGTACCATTTTGTTACGTCAGGCTTGACTTCAAGTGGTCTGCCGTTCTCACCGTGCAGGATGCCTGCGTGGAAAAGAAATGTCGTGATATCGACAAACATTTCGTGGTCAATCAGGCCAACAGGTTCGCCGGGGTCCTGCAAATATCCACCGTCGACCAGTGCCTCCATCGAGGCGCGGACCAGATCGGGATTGGACAGCATGCCCGCTGTTTCAGCGATCAGAATATCTGCTGCGGCGCGCGGATTGTCGGCGGCAAACTGGTAGCCGCGCTGCGCCGCCTGAACAAAGGCCCGGGCCGTGTCGGGATTGCCTTCCAACCATGATCCATTGGCACCCAGAAACGTGGTGTGCTGATCCGGAACGCCATAGTCAGCATAAATGAATGATCGCTGCGGACGGTTCAGCAAAATGGAATTGACGCCTTCCCATGTGCTGACCTCCAGGGTGAAGTCCACGCTGCCATTGGCCAGCGCTTCGTAGGCGGATGTGCCCAGCGTAACGGTATCAAACACCCCGGTGGCGCCATCGTTGCGCATGATGGTCGATATCAGCGCCTCTTCCCAGGCGCTGCCAAAACCGGCATAGGTCAGCCCCTCCAGATCGGCAGGGCGCTGGATATCCTCGCGGTTGCCGTTAAAAACCAGCCGACCGGTTTCGTGCTGCATGACGGCCATCACAACGGTCATATCAGCGCCGGTTGCGCGCTGGCTGTGAAAGCCCACGGCGCTCAATATGCCGAATTCTGCCGTGCCAGTCGCCACCAGAGTGCCCGAGGACGTGTCGGTATAGGGCAGGATATCGACCTCCAGCCCAGCCTCTTTGAACCAGCCCTTGGCCTGTGCCACATAAAGACCGACATGATTGGTGTTGGGCGTCCAGTCGAGTGCGACGCGCAATTTTTCCTGGGCAGCAAGAGGTAAGGCCGTGAAGAAAAATACGGCAATGATCATCAGGTATTTCATGACTGGTCTCCGGTTCGGTTGAGAAGGATGTCGAGAAGGTGGGCCTCAAGGGCATGCGCGTCAGCGCTGGCGGGGCGTCCCAGGCGTGGGCGGGCATCAGGCACTTGGATTTCGGCAATCACCCGGGCAGGGCGGGGCGATAACACATAGATGCGGTCCGACAGGGCGACAGCCTCACGCACGTCATGGGTGACCAACAGGGTTGTCCAGCGCGCGGCCTGCCAGCGCGCCTCGAACCAGGTTTGCATCTGCGTCCGGGTCAGTGCGTCCAGAGCGCCAAAGGGTTCATCCAGAAGCTGAACCGGTCGGGCCTGCACGATGGTGCGCAAAAGCGCAGCGCGCTGGCGCATTCCACCTGACAATTGCGCGGGATAATGACGCTCAAAGCCGGACAGACCAAATTCTGCCAACAGCGGCAGGACCTGTGCCCGCGCCACCTTGCGGGGCATGCCGCGCACTTCGAGGCCGAGGGTCACATTGTCCAGAATGCGTCGCCATGGCATCAGGGCGTCGCGCTGTGGCATGAATGCAAAACCATGTGGGCTTTGATCGAGCGGCAGCCCGTCACAGGTTATCGTGCCGCGATCATGACGCAGCGCGCCGGTCAACAGGCGGAATATTGTAGACTTTCCCGCACCGGACGGTCCGAGGATTGACACAAATTCACCCTGTTCAATATGCAACGAAATATCGTCGAGTACGGACCTGCCCCCCAGGGTGATGCCGACCTGCTGCATTGACAGAACGCTCATTGGCCACCACCGGCATCCCGCCAGCCCAGAACAAGTTTTTGCAACAGGGCTGTCATGGCGAACAGGAACAAGGTCAGAGCAGAACTGATGACAACTGCGGCGAGCACAAGGTCTGGACGAAAGCTGTTTTTTGCGTTGAGGATGACAATGCCAAGACCGGCGCGCGCACCCACATATTCGGCGAAGATGGCTGCGACAACTGCGTAGGTCACCGAGATGCGCAGCCCGGCAAAGAAATAGGGCATGGCCGATGGCAGCCGGGCGGCGCGAAACACGGTTGCTCGGGACGCCCCCATGGAGCGCAGCAAGGCCTGGATTTCTTCGTCGGTGGATTCGTATCCGTCAACCAGGGCCACCAGCATGGGGAAAAAGGTAACAAGCGCCACCAGGAGAATCTTTGGGGTCAGTTCAAAACCGAACCACAAGACGACAAGGGGCGCGATCGCCACCAGTGGCAGCGTCTGGCTCACCACAAATATCGGGAACAGGGCGCGGCGTATCCGCGGCATGAAATCGAGTGCAATCGAGAGTGCAAAGGCAATGGTGAGCGACAGGGCAAAGCCGGCGAGTGTCGCCTTCACTGTCGGCAGCGTGTTGTCCCACAGCAGGGCGCTGTTCAACACCATCTGTTCAAGCACCCGCGAGGGCGCAGGCAAAACCAGCGGAGAAATACCCGAAAGACGGACGTAGATTTCCCAGATCACGAAGGTGCTGGCCACGCTGAGCACGGCAGGAATGCCGCGGGCCAGGCCTCCGCCGGGACGGCGGGGCACAAGATGTTGCATGGGATCAGCGCGCAGAGGGGCTGTTGGCAGAGACTGTCAGGTCAACGGTGACATGGCCTTCAGGTGGGCCAAAGCGGCAAAAGGCCTGTTGCAACGCTGCAAAGACCGCACCTGCATCCCCCGTCAGCCGGGTACAGAAATTTTTCGACCGGTCAAAAGTACCGCTGTTCTTCAAGAAATCGATACAGCCCATGATTTCAGCCATGTGATCGCCCGCGCCCATGACATAGAGCGAGAATTGCGCATCTGCCGTTTGCCCGGTCTCAACCGCCTCGGCGAGGACGCCGAGGGCTGCCGCCTGCCTCTCGGACAGTGGCTGGGCAGGATTGGCCAGCGCAGAGGTTTGGCAGATTGGATCGTCTGGCTCGCCGGGGCAGCCCCGTGACAGCGTGGCGCGCAATACAACATGATGCCCTGTGCCGGCTGCTGCTGCATAAAAATCCCGCAGCGCAGGAAAAAGGACCTCCGGCGGACCAACGATCAGGGTTGAGATGTCATCGGTCTCAATCCGCAACCGGTCGCGCCACGGGTCAAGGGCGGTCAGTGACGAGATAATCACGTCAACAAACCTGTCCGTCATCGGGTAAAGGGAAACTTGTGCGCCTGCAAACATATTGGTCCTCCTTGCTACGCTGGCATTATCCAGATCAGCTATGAGGGTCCGTGGGTATGTCACCCACATCTCAGCCACGGCGTTACGCAGCACCCCTTCGGTGAGGCACGGTTAGCAAATCAATTGTGTGAATGCAAGCCGTCTTGAGCAGCTCATTGGTCCGGACCGGATCACGTCACCAGAATAGAGGTCAGCTTTCAGCAGAAGCCGCGTTCCCTTTGGCCGCTGGCGGGTATAATCTGCTGTAAATTGGCCACAAGGAGATCGGCAATGATCAAGGATGCGATATACAACCCTGCCAATTCCGGGCATTTCATGCAGTTGGACAGGCTCGAACAGGTGGTGCGGATTGAAATCGCAGGCAAGCAGATTGCGGCCTCCGGTGCGGCAATCCGATTGCTTGAGGTCGGTGGCCGTCTGTATCCGCCACAATATTATATTCCACGCGCTGATATACATCAGGAGCTGTTGCAAACCGAGACCGCAAGCCATTGCCCTTTGAAAGGGCAGGCCAGCTATTACAGTATCCCTGATGGGGATGGCGGAAATGCGCTGGATGACATAGCCTGGTCCTATCAGCATCCCCATGAATTTGCACAGGAACTTGCAGGATATGTCGCCTTTGATCCGACACGGGTAACGATCACGATAGATGCAAAGGTGCAGTAGTCTGGCAGCTCGGATTTATGTGTCCAGTGGCGGGTTTCAACGGGAAAAAACATGCGTGATCTTGAAGCGATATTTGACATTTCTGCGGAAAGAAAAGGTGGGAGGGATGCGTTTGAGGAGACGTTGATGCTTCCAAAAAATGCTGCCGTGCTTGCGGCTATTCCAGATGATCGCTGGCTTTCCACCATGAGTAAATGCGTATTCCAGTCAGGATTTCACTGGAAAGTCGTAGAGAACAAATGGAACGCCTTTGAGGAGGTTTTCGATGGTTTCGATCTGGGGCATATGGGGTTCATGACAGACGAAGAAATTGATGATCACCTGAGCAATCCCAAGATCATTCGTCATGGCAAAAAGATCGCCTCCATACGAGACAATGCCCAGTTTCTGAGCGCGCTTAGCCGTGAGAATGGATCGGTCGGAGAGGTTTTCGCCCATTGGCCAGTGACCGATTTTACAGGTCTTCTGGCAATGCTGAAAAAGCGCGGGACGCGTCTCGGCGGAGCAACCGCGATGTATTTTCTCAGGTTCATGGGCGCTGATGGTTTCATCCTTTCACGTGATGTCGTCGCGGCTCTTGTGCGGGAGGGGGTGATCGACAAGACGCCGACCTCGAAACGCGATATGGACAAGGTACAGCAAGCCTTCACCGCCTGGCATCAGGAGACCGCTCGGCCTCTCATGCAGATCAGTCGCATTCTGGCCTGTTCGATCGATGGATAGGCCGCCGCAAGACAGGCTTTAGGCGAGAAGCCGATTGATGGTCGCATAAAACATGCTGGCGCCTGACCGAATCAATGCGTCCGGAAAATCATAGTCGGGATTGTGCAGGGCCGGATGATCCGCTCCCGCGCCCAGAAAAAACATGGCTGATGCGGTGGAACCGTTCTGCGCCGTTGCATATTCACCGAAATCTTCCGAAAAACGCAATGGCTCGACAAGGTTCAGAACCCGATATCCAAGGTCTCTGGCTGATTGGCGGTATTGGACGATCAATCCATCGTCGTTTTGGCAGGCGTTGAATATGTCATCATAGTCGATTTCCAGCGTCAGGCCGTGCTCGCTTGCAGTTTTTTGGCACAAGGCTTCCGCGTCTTCAGTCAATTGCTGCATTTTCTCATTGGTCACTGTACGCAAAGTCGCCCAGATCTCAGCACGGGCGGGCGCAACGCCGAATGCCTTTTCACCCAGAAGCGCATGGACGATCGTCACCAGACGAAAGTCCGGGTTCATGGTCTTTGCGTTGGAAAGCGCGGCAAGATCCTTGATAATGTTCGCCATGGCCAAAGCCGGGGAAAGCCCGGTCTGCGGCATGGACGCGTGGGCGGTCCGGCCTGTCAATTTCATGCGCATGCCCCTTGAAGCGCAATTGACCTGCCCGCTCTTCAGGATGATCTGATGCCTGTCGTATCCGGGCAAATTGTGCAATGCGAGGATAAAGTCTGGATTGAGTGCTGCGTATCGGGGGTCGGAGATGACGGCTTTTGCACCCTTTCCTGTCTCTTCAGCTGGCTGAAACAGCAAGATCGTGCGCCCCTTTGTCGGGCGTTGATTGCGCAGTTTGGCCGCTACACCCAGAACAATCGCCATATGACCGTCATGGCCACATTGGTGGCCCCTGCCAGGAATGGTCGAGCAATAGGGCAGGGCTCCAATTTCCTGAATGGGCAGCCCGTCGAGTTCACAACGGACCATCACTGTTTTACCCGCTCGTCCGCTGTCGAATATTGCAGCAACGCCCGTGCCGCCCAAATTACAAATCAAACCGTCGGGCTCAAAAGCCTGCAAATAGGAGACTATGGATGCAGCTGTGCGGGCTTCATCACCGGAGAGATCCGGCGCCCCATGCAATGCGTGGCGTATGTCGACAAGGTTTGAGAATTGTTTTTCTGTAAGGCTCATGGGTTCCGTTCCCTACAGGAGTGACGCAGCAACACAGGACATGCTCTAATGGGTTGTGGAGGCTGTCGCCGTTTCGTTTGAAGGGCGGCCAAGCAAGGGTGTCTTGTTGTGCGCCTTAAGCCACTTGCCTGCAATATTTGCCGGCATGGGCGGTGCAATGGCATTTCCCTGAAATTCCACACAACCAAGCTCAAGCAGCGTATCAATTTCCTCCTGCCGTTCCATGCCCTCGGCTATGACGCTCAGACCCAGGGCGGTGGACAGCCGGATGATCGAGTCGACAATGATCAGGTTGCGTTCAGACTGATCGAGATTTGTGATGAACTGGCGGTCAATCTTGACCCGGTCAAATAATTTTCGGTTGAGGTGCACCATGGTTGCAAACCCGGTGCCAAAATCGTCAATCTCGACCTTGATGCCCAATTCGCGCAATCGCATCAATGCAGCCATACATTGTGTGTCGTCATTGTTGATGACAACCGACTCGACAATCTCGGCGCTCAGTCGCTCACAGGTCAATCCACTGGCCTCGGCGATTGCGGCAATTTCATCAACAAATCCATGCAGCAGGAGGTCCTGATTGGAGAAATTGATGCCGATACGGCCAAATTCAGTGCCATTTTCCAACCAGTGCGCAGCGGTTTCAAATGCCTGCTCGAGAACCAGCCGCGTGATCTGGGTCATCTTGCCCAGGCTGGCGGCCGCATCAAGGAACTCTGCCGGAAGCAGAATGCCGCGTTCAGGATGATGCCATCGCACCAGCACTTCCACGCCGATGATTGCACCGCTGGTGGCATTGATCTGCGGTTGAAAGACCGGTTGGAATTGCCGCTCTTCTATGGCGCGGTCGATTTCCTGCTCAAGTGTTTTGGTCTGATTATATTTTATAATCATTTTTGGCTGGAAGAATTTATACGTGCCTTTGCCGGTGTTTTTGGCTTCATAAAGCGCAAGATCAGCTGCAACCAACAGGTCTTTGCGGGTTTTTCCGTCGTCCGGGAACAAGGCGATGCCGATGCTGGTTTGCACCTGAGTGAACAAGCCGTCGATATTGGTTGGTTTGTTCAGTGCACAAAGCAGGTTCCCGGCGATCCCCGAGACCGTTTCTGAAGCTGATATGGTGTCCAGAATGATCAGGAATTCATCGCCGTTCAATCTGCAGGCTGTGCCGTTGTTTCCCACAACGGCCTGCATTCTATTGGCCACAAGTTCCAACAATCTGTCGCCATTCGTATGGCCGTAGGTATCATTGACACTCTTGAAATTATCAAGATCCAAATGAAAAATTGCCACCTTGATCGGGCTCTCTTCGACAGAAGATTCCGTGATCGATCGCAACTTCGTCATGGCATATTCGCGATTTGCAAGACCTGTCAGACTGTCGTGCAGGACCGCATATTGCAGGTTGTCGTGCGCCACTTGAAGCTGCATTGTCCGCATGCCGATTTTTGCGGCAAGCGGTTTGAAGAGAAACCGCCAAATGACGATGAGCAATGCCAAAGAAAGGATCAATAGTGCCAAATGCACATATTTGGTCATGGCTGCAGATCTTTGTGACACGCCATTATGGATGCTGATAACCCGGTCCAGGGCGGGGAGTATCACTGAAGAAGCCAACTCTTCCATGGGCCCCAGATACAAGACTGCAACATCAGGGGAATTCATGAGGAACGTGCTGAAGCGGTTGGCGTTGGTTACCAAAGAGCGCATGCGCAAGTCGAGTTGAGTGGGATTTGAAAAATATACATCATGCAGAGTCTCGGCAACTGCGCCTTTGGTGTCCAGACTGCCGATCAGTTTGGCAAGGTCAGTATGCGCACTCTTCAATTCCGCCAGGGATTCACCCATCAGAACAAGTATTTCGCTCTTTTGTTCATCACTTGTCGCGCGAAGCGCAAGCTGTCCCAGCAGGACAACCCGCTGCGACAGCATCCGCTGCTTGGCAATGTCCTGAAAAACGGCAGATTCCGACTGTCCACGATTCATGGCAAACGTCAGGATAAGAAAGGACGCCCACAGCAATGCCATCATTGAAAGAAGGGCCGTGCGATAGGCAATCTGGATCCTGAATTGCGGATCTCTGCGTATTTTGCTGAGGAGACTGTTCATTCCGATATCAAATGCCCGCGATGCAGAAAGACTTCACACAGAATAAAGGCGTTTTCCAACGTGTGAATACGTCGTTCGTCTGCATTTTGCGCCACTCCCGGCTACAGGTTGTATACTTTCGATATACTACCTGTACGGATAATTTCTTAACCAACCGGAAATATTGGCATGCAGGAGCATATCATTGCTTGCGTCCAGTATCGATACATATTGGATATTGGCTGATAAAGTGTTTTACAGTTTTACCCAAGCCGCATTGTCACTTGAAGATTGCACGCAAGCGCCAATAAAACGCATGCCCTTGACGCCATCTTGAACAGTAGGAAAAATAATGTCGTCGGGCAGTGGGGAATTGTTTCCACGTCTTGCGCGAATTGCCGCGGCGGCTTCGCCATAAATGTTGGCAAATCCCTCCAGATAGCCTTCCGGGTGTCCGGCCGGAATGCGGGTAACACGACTGGCGGCTGGCGTTGCACCGGCACCACCTCGCGTCAGCTTTTGTTTGGCCTGGCCAAAGGGCGTGTACCAAAGCTGGTTGGGATGTTCCTGTTCCCATTCAAGTCCGCCTTTGCTGCCGTAGACACGCAATTTAAGGCAGTTTTCGTTGCCGGGTGCCACCTGACTTGCCCACAGCATGCCCTTTGCCGGTCTTTCCTGTCCCTGCGCCTTGAAACGCAGCATCACATGAACATTGTCGTCCAGTCTGCGCCCTTCGACGAATGAATCAAGATCGGCTGCAAGGCTTTCTGTTTCCAGGCCGCTGACGAAGCTGGCAAGGTTCCAAGCATGGGTTCCAATATCGCCAACGCAGCCTCCCGCACCCGATTGTGCCGGGTCCGTGCGCCATTCCGCCTGCTTGTTGCCGCTGGCCTCCTCTGCCTCGGTCAACCAGTCCTGAGGATATTCGGCATGCACCAGCCGTATGGTTCCAAGCATGCCCTGGGCAACCATTTCGCGGGCCTGCCGGACCATCGGGTAACCGGTGTAATTATGGGTCAGGATGAACAATTTGCCGGATTTTTCGACAAGCGTCGCAAGGTCGGTGGCGTCGGCAAGCGTCGAGGTCAGAGGCTTGTCGCAGATGACATGGATGCCGGCTTCGAGAAATGCCTTGGCGGCCGGATAATGCATATGGTTGGGGGTAACAATTGATACGGCTTCAATGCCGTCGCTGCGCGCGGCCTCTGCTATAGCCATCTGCTGGAAGGAATCGTAACAGCGGTCACTGGCCAGTCCCAGTTCAGCCCCCGATGCCCTTGCGCGTTCAGGGTCTGAGGAGAGTGCGCCTGCCACCAGCTGGAAGTGGCCGTCAAGTCGCGCCGCGATCCTGTGTACGGCGCCGATGAATGCGCCTTGACCGCCGCCGACCATCCCCAGACGGATCGGACCATTGTCAATGTCCGATGGTTTTGCAGCACTGATCATGATGATCTCCCCTGGTTGCGTTGGAAAGACCGGGAGACGGTCTTCCGTTAAAGCGCTTGTAACAATGTATTATCGCAGCGAGAAAGGATTTCGTCCTGGACGAATGCCCTCAAAGTCCAAGCATCCGGCGAACCTGTTGGCGATCGGATGAACCACCGGCAAAATCGTCAAAGGCCCTTTCGGTCACCCGAATGATATGATCAGCAATGAAGGGCGCGCCTTCTGCCGCACCCTGCTCTGGATGCTTCAGGCAACATTCCCACTCGAGCACTGCCCAGCTGTCATAATCATATTGGGCCAGCTTGGAGAAAATTCCCGAAAAGTCGACATGGCCGTCCCCCAGCGAACGGAACCGTCCGGCCCTTTCCGTCCAGCCCTGGTAACCGGAGTAGACGCCCTGTCTGCCGTTCGGATTGAATTCCGCATCCTTGACGTGATAGGCGGAAATGCGCTCGTGATAGATGTCGATGAAGGCAAGGTAATCGAGTTGCTGCAACAGGAAATGCGACGGATCATAGTTGATGGTGCAGCGTTTATGGTCATCAAGTTTTTCCAGAAACATTTCAAACGTGACGCCATCAAACACATCTTCACCCGGGTGGATTTCATAGCCGACATCAACACCATGGTCCTCGTAGACATCAAGGATGGGTTTCCACCGGCGGGCAAGTTCCGTAAATGCCTCATCGATAAGCCCGTCCGGACGCTGCGGCCAGGGGTAAAGAAACGGGAATGCCAATCCGCCGGTAAATGAGACGGACACGTCAAGACCAAGATTGCGCGAGGCCTTGGCGGCGTATTTCATCTGCTGAACCGCCCATTGCTGACGGGCTTTCGGATTATCGTGAAATTCAGCCGGCGCAAAGGCATCAAACTGCTTGTCATAGGCCGGGTGGACAGCAACAAGCTGGCCCTGCAAATGGGTCGAAAGTTCAGTGATCTCGACGCCGGCGTCAGCGCAGATACCCTTCACTTCGTCGCAATATTCCTTTGAGCCGGCAGCCTTTTCCAGATCGAAAAGGCGTCCATCCCATGTTGGAATCTGGATGCCCTTGTACCCCAAAGATGCTGCCCATTGCGTTATGGAGGCAAGCGAATTGAATGGTGCTTCATCCGACGCAAACTGCGCCAGAAAAATTGCAGGACCTTTGATATTTGTTGCCATCGTTCAACTCCTCAACAGATAATCGATACCCTTCAAACGCCGTTTTCTGCGGATTTTGTGAACCGCATCATTTCCCACGCATAGGTGTCGCAGAGGTTTGCTCTGCTTCAACCGCTATTCACGCCAGCAGCGATCGTGCTTCCTCCGGTCCGAGGGCCTCTGGACGTTCGCAACGCGTTTGCATGGTGACAAAGCAGCCCTTTTCGCCGGATTCCAGGATCGCTGTCATGACCTCGACAACATGCAACGCCAGTTCTACAGAACAACGATGCGGCCGATTTTCCGCTATGGCAAGTGCCATGTCGGCAAGACCGGCAGCGCGGTAGTTTGCGACATCACCCTTTGGGTGCTTTTCATTGGTTTTTGAAAACGGGTGGTCCCAGGTCGGATCGTTTGTTGTAAAGTCCTCGCCCTGGCTCATGCGGACATTGCCGCTGAAGAAATTGGGATCAGGCACAAAAAGCGACCCCTTCTCTCCATAGAGTTCCATTGGCGCATGGCCGTGTTTCCACACATCCCAACTGGCCCCGAGTGTGATTGTGGCGCCGTTGTGAAATTCCAGCAAAGCATGAATGGTGGTCGGTGTTTCGACCGGGATTTTCTCGCCGCTGCGCGGCTGAGAGGTAATGGTGCGTTCTTTGGTGGGAATGGAAGCCAGTGCCGCCACCCGCCTGACAGGGCCGACCAATTGCACAAGATTGCTTATGTAATAGGGGCCGAGATCAAGAATCGGACCGCCACCGGGCTGGAAAAAGAAATCAGGATTGGGATGCCAATGTTCCATGCCATGCCCCATGACGTGGCAGGTGCCGCTTGTCACTTTGCCGATGGCGCCGGTATCGACAAGATTTCTGGCGAGCTGGTGAGCGCCACCCAGAAACGTATCCGGCGCCGATCCTATGCGCAGACCCTTTGATTTTGCCAATTTTGCCAGTTCAAGTCCTTCGGCGGCAGACAGGACAAAGGGTTTTTCTGAATAGACATTCTTGCCGCTGTTCAAAATCTGCTTTGAAACACCAAAATGGGCAGCTGGAATCGTGAGATTGACGATGATGTCAATGTCTTCAGCGCTCAGGAGTTCTTCGATTGTAGACGCGCGCAGACCAAATTCCTGCGCGCGTGATGTGGCGGCATCAGGGTTGATGTCAGCACAGGCACGCATTTCAAAGCCGCGAAAAAGCGGAGAAAGTCTCATATAGGCAGCAGAAATATTACCGCAGCCAATCACACCAACGCCGAGTAATTTTGGCATTCTATACCTCTTCCAGTTTGCGCATGGTTTCGATCGATCGCTGCGCAAAACGTTCATAATTGCTGGGATTGTCATGTTCCATGACGTAGTAGACGGTATTGCTGTGCTGTTTGAGGGCACGCATGATGTTTTTCCAGGCTACAATTCCGTGTCCGACATCCGCCCATCCATCTTCGTCCTCGCATTGGCCGCTGGGCGCAATATCCTTGACATGGACAGAGGTGATGCGCGCGCCATAGCGCTCGATCCAGTCCAGTGGATCGCCACCGCCACGCAGGATCCAAGCAATATCGGCTTCCCATTCAATGTCGGGAGCTTCATCCAGAAGGATCGCCTGCGGAATGCCGCCATCGGCAAGTGTTTCAAATTCGAAATGGTGATTGTGCCAGCCGAAACCATGGCCTTTGGCTTTGGCTTTGGCGCCGACTGCCGCCAGGCGCTGAGCAAAATTCTTCCATCCGGCGGAATCAGTTGGCCGCTCATCTTCTGCCAGATAGGGGCAGTAGATTTTCTGAACGCCGAGTTTGTCCACCTGGTCCGACACGAGATCAAAATTGTTTTCCAAAGCGTCAAGGGAAAAATGACCCGTTGGCATGGTCAGGCCCAGTTTGTCCATTTTCGCTCGAAATTGCTCCGGGTTCTCGTAGACACCGCCAAAACCCTCCAGCTGTTTGTAGCCAAGTTCTGCGACACGCTCGAGAACAGCATCCCAAGGCAAAAAATTGCGAGCGCTGTAGAGCTGAAAAGAATAATCCATTGCGATTCCGTTCCATTCGTTTGGATTTTAAAGTCTGACTTCTGTTTTGCTGTCGAACAGGGATGCACTCACCGGGTCGAAACCGATCATCAGTTCTTCCCCGACTTTCACGCTCTGCTGTCCATCCATGCGAAATCTGAATTCCTGATTTGCAAGTTTTGACCAGACCAGCGTGTCCGACCCCATGGGTTCCACAACTTCAACTTCGACCGCATGCGAGAAGGCTTTTTTTGCTGCTTCGGGACCGACGTGTATATGTTCTGGGCGAACACCCAGCCATGCCTCTGATTCACCAGAGGGTGTCGTGTCTTTGAATGCATATCTGGAGAGATCCACATCAAGACCATCGAGCTTGAAGCCCGGATTTTCGCCGGCCACCAGCCGACCCGTCAGGAAATTCATGCCTGGTGAACCGATGAAAGCTGCAACATATTTGTTGACCGGATGATTGTAGATGACCTGCGGCGTATCGAGTTGTTGGACCTTTCCCCCGCGCATGATGGCAATACGGTCAGCAAGGGTCAGCGCTTCAATCTGGTCATGCGTCACATAGATCATCGTATTGTTGAGTTTTTGATGCAGCCGCTTGATCTCAACACGCAGTTCTGCGCGCAATTTGGCATCAAGATTTGAAAGTGGTTCATCGAAAAGAAAAACGTCCACCTCGCGCACAAGTGCCCGTCCGATGGCGACACGCTGGCGCTGGCCACCGGACAATTCGGCGGGTTTGCGGTGGAGAAGGGATTCGATTTGCAGGATTTCGGCAGCGCGCGCCACGCGTTTTTCTATCTCCGGCTTGGGAATACGGGCGTTTTTCAATCCGAAGGAAAGATTGCCCCGCACGGACATTTGCGGATAGAGCGCATAGGACTGAAACACCATGCCGATGTCACGGTCCTTTGGTTCTTTCCACGTGACGTTCTTGCCCTTGATGAATATCTGGCCATCGGAAATATCAAGCAGACCGGCGACGCAATTGAGCAAGGTGGATTTGCCGCATCCCGATGCGCCCAGCAGCACGAGGAATTCACCGTCGTAAATATCAAGATTCAGTTTTTCAAGAACTTTGAAGTCGCCAAAACTGAGCGAAAGGTCCTTTATTTCAATGCTTTTCATGAGGATTACCCTTTCACTGCACCGGCTGCGATGCCTCGAACAAAATATTTTCCGGACAGAAAATAGATAGCCAGAGGCACGGCGCCGGTCAGAATTGTTGCCGCCATGTTCACATTGTATTCCTTCACACCCTGCGAGGAGTTGACGATGTTGTTAAGCTGAACCGTCATCGGAAAGTTCTTGGTTCCCGCAAAGATCACGCCGAAAAGGAAGTCGTTCCAGATGCCGGTAACCTGAAGAATGATGGCCACCACAAAGATGGGAGGTGACATGGGGACCATGATCTTGAAGAAAATTCCCCAGAACCCGGCACCATCCACCCGTGCTGCCTTGAACAATTCCTGCGGCAGTGAGGCAAAGTAATTTCGAAACAGCAATGTGAGAATTGGCATGCCAAAAATTGTGTGGATGAAAATAACGCCGGTCAGGGAGCCGAATATTCCCAGTTCTCGGGTGATGATCACAAGCGGATACAACATGACCTGATAGGGAATGAAGGATCCGAAGATCAATATAGTAAAAAAGACTTCCGCACCGCGAAAACGCCAGAATGACAGCGCGTATCCATTCACCGAAGCGATGGCAATGGATATCACGACACTTGGAATGAGGATCTGCATGGAGTTCCAGAAGCCAACCTTCAGGCCCTCGCAATAAAGACCGGTGCAGGCGGTATCCCAGGCCTTGGCCCAGGGTTCGAATGTCACTTCGACCGGCGGGGCGAAAATATTGCCCAACCGCACTTCCGGCATGCCCTTGAGAGAGGTTACGATCATCACGTAGAGGGGCAGCAGGTAATAGATAGCTGCAACCGCCAGGACCAGATAGATCATTATCCTCGTGGGGTCGAAGGTGCGACGAGGGCGCGTACCAATTGGTTCAATAGACATTATCGCCCCCTTACTTTGGCTTCTTTGAACCGTATTCCAGATAGATCCATGGAATGAGGATTATCAGGACGGTCGTGAGCATGACGGTGGATGCAGCCAATGCCTGGCCGACATTGCCGCGGGCGAACATGAAGTCATAGACATATTTGGCGGGGACCTCGGAGGCTATGCCGGGGCCGCCACTGGTCATTGCGACCACGAGATCATAGAGGCGAACGATGCCGGATGCGATAATCACCAGGGTGGTGACAAATACACCGCGCATCATCGGTATCACCACAAAAATATAGGTTTTCCATTTCGGAATGCCGTCTATTCTCGTGGCTTTCCATATGTCTTCATCCACGCCGCGCAGTCCTGCCAGCATGAGGGCCATGACGAAACCGGTGCCCTGCCAGATGCCGGCGATCAGCAATGCATAGATGACAGTGTCGCGATGGGCGATGAGGTCAAAGGTAAAACTTTCCCAGCCCAGGTCGCGCACAGCCTTTTGAAGGCCCAGCGTTGGATTGAGTATCCATTGCCAGACAAGGCCGGTCACAATGAACGAGAGTGCAAAGGGATAAAGAAATATTGTGCGAAATGTATTTTCGAAACGAATTTTCTGATCCATGAATGCGGCCAGGATAAAGCCGACAACAAGCGAAAAAACCAGGGAAAAAACGCCGTAGACAGCAATGTTTCCGACCGATTTTGTCCAGCGTGATGTGTTGAACAGGCGATCATATTGGGCAAAGCCGACGAACTCGTTGACCGGCAACGCTCTGGATGCGGAAAATGAATAGAGAACGGTCCATACGGAACAGCCGACAAAGACAACCAATGTTGTCAAAATCATCGGTGTTGCCGCCACTTTGGCGTTCAGATTTCGGAAATAGGGATGGGGTCTGGCCTGATGCGCCATTGTTCTGCTCCGGGGAGGAGGAAACCAGTCGCAAAACGACCGGTTCCCTGTCTTCAAGACGCCAAGTGTGGCTTAGTCGGCGTTTTCGACGATCTCGACGAAACGTTCCTGAGCTTCATCAACCGACATGCCCGGATCATTGAAGAATTCGACCCAGAGGTCTTCAAACTGTCCCTGCGTATCGGATGACCAGGTCTGCTCACCGGAGGGCAGAATATTGTCAGGGTTTTCGAGAATGACGAGACCCTTTTGCATGCAGGCATTGGCTGCTGCCAGATCAATATCCCCGCGAATAGGCAGAGAGCCCTTCTTCAGGTTGAAAGCGACCTGAACCTCTTTCGAGACAAGCATGGAAGCCATCTCAAGCTGTGCCTTGACGATTTCCGGATTGCCATCTGCAGGTTTTGGGAAATAGAAGGCATCGCCACCGGTATCGAGCGCCGGATGCATGCCAAGACCGGGAAGGCAATCGTATTCCTTGCCCGCGGTCAGACCGGCAACACTGAATTCACCCTGTGCCCAGTCACCCATGATCTGCGCGCCGGCCTTGCCGGTGATGACCATATTGGCCGCATCGTTCCATGCCCGACCGACAAAACCATCGTCAACCATCCCGCGGGCGGCTGAGATTGCTTCAAACACTTCGGTCATTTCAGGACTGGCCGCAGCTTCGGCACTCTTTTGCGCATTGATCTGGCGGTAAAGATCTACACCGCCCAAAGCGACCATGAACACACCGGACATGCCATTGATCTGCCAAGGTTCACCGCCCACTGCCAGAGGGATGACACCCTTTTCACGCAGTGCCGGGGCCGAGGCAACAAATTCTGTCCAGTTTGTCGGTACAGCCAGGCCGTTGTCCTCGTAAACGCCGCGGTTCATCCACATCCACTGGAAAGAGTGGATATTGACCGGAACGCAATAGATTTTTCCTTCAAAGCGGCAGCTGTCGAGCAGCTTCGCGGGGCGAATGAAATCGGCCCAACCTTCCTTTTCTGCGAGTTCTGTCAGGTCGGTCATCAATCCGGCCTTGACGAGATCTTCAGCATCGCGACCGGTATTCAGCTGGGTAGCACCCATCGGGTCACCGCCGGTAATACGACTGATGATGATCGGGCGGGCGTTGCCGCCGCCGGCAATTGCGCCATCAACCCAATTGTTGCCTGTCGCATTGAATGCATCTGCAAACACTTTCACAGCCGCAGCTTCACCACCGGATGTCCACCAGTGTGTTACCTCCAGATCGGTTGCGGATGCCGCACCAATCCCGGCAAGCATTGTGGTTGCAGCAAGTACTGTCCTAATTCCACGCATATAAACCTCCCAAATAGGCGCCGTTCTCCCGACGCGCCCGACTGACCTGAAAAAGGCCACGAAACAATAATCGATTTACATTACGAAATTGACGCTTTGTAATCGATTACATCCATACAATGAGACTTGGGTTTAATCCTGTCAAGCCATAAATTAGGCCTACAAGAAACCGCAAAAGCCGGGGCAGGAAGGAGCGTTATCCTCTTGGGACCTATGTATCTGTGCGCGCAAAAGTTGCGGTGATGCGCTGTGAAATCAGCGCATCAGGCCATTTCGCTCGGCTGGTAAATGATGTCCGCCTTGCGCGATTGCTGCAGCACACGCATGGCATTGGGAATGTCGTTGTGGAACGCTTTTGTTTCTGCGGTTTGCCTGTCGAGTCCCAGGTCAAGCCATCTGGAAACAAGTCTTTTTTCCAGCAGGTCTGTCGAGGCTGTCAGAAACAGACTGCAATCAAACAGGGAATGCGCATGGCTCCACGGATAAGCGTTGAGAAGCAGATAGTTGCCTTCAATCAACACGATCTGGCTGTCTTTCGCGACGATGCCGGAATCGTGCCGGACACAATCGGCATTGCGGTCAAATTCCGGAACGCGAATGTCAGATGAACCGCTGCGCAAACGCGCAATCATCCAGACAAATGCCGAAGCGTCGAATGTTTCGGGGGCACCCTTTCGGTCAAGCATTTTGCGCTGTTCCAACACGGTGTTGTCAAGGTGAAAGCCATCCATCTGGACAATGGACGTGCTCAGCCCCCTGGCAACCAATTGCTTCTGCAACCGGGCTGATAATGTTGATTTTCCAACCCCGGGAGGTCCGGCAATTGCCACAAGGCATCGGTCGCGGTGCTTTGCGCAACGCATCAATGTTTCCATGATTTCTTCAAAGGATTCGGTTTTCATGCTGCGCTCATGGTGTCTGGTGTTTTTGCGCCAGTCATATAGGCAACGGCATCTGACATGGAATGCTCTTTCGGGTCGATGACACAGAGCCTTCGTCCAAGCCTGTGGATATGTATTCTATTTGCAACTTCAAACACATGGGGCATGTTGTGCGATATCAGCACAATCGGCATTCCGCGTGATTTGACGTCCAGGATGAGTTCCAGGACACGGCGCGATTCCTTTACGCCCAAGGCGGCCGTCGGTTCATCCATGATGATGACCTTGGAATCAAATGCCGCTGCCCGTGCGACTGCAACCCCCTGCCGCTGGCCGCCGGACAGGGTTTCAACCGCCTGTCCGATGTTCTGTATCGTCAGCAGGCCGAGTTCACTCAATTTATCGCGGGCAAATTGTTCCATGGCAGGACGGTCGAGTTTTCGGAAAAGTGTTCCGGCAAGACCCGGTCTGCGCAATTCGCGTCCCAGAAACATATTGTCTGCGATCGACAGGGCAGGCGACAGAGCAAGATTTTGATAAACCGTTGCAATGCCGGCCTTTTGTCTGGTCTCGGGCATTCCGCGTCTCCGCCTTTCAAAACTCAGCTCAGGGTATCAACTGTTGTCAAACAGCGACAGATCTTCCTCACCCAAACCGATGCAGTCTCTACACTCGCCATAGTAGTGTCGAAATGTAACGGTTTTCAATCCAGGCTGAGGGTTCTCTCAAAAACAAACAGATTTGCTGCTGATCAGGCCTGGAGTGTTGCAACTGTTGGTTTTGCCCGGACCAATGGCCGAGGCCAATGAGCAATATTCAGCCCCCGGACTTTCACAATCGCCATCAACCTTTCCTGCATAGGGTTTGAGCTTGATCCCAAGTGCCTCGGCCTTGGCTGTAGCACCTTCCTTCATTCATACGAAAAACGGGTTTGTGTCTGTCTTCGTGATCAGGCAAGCGCCAATATCTGCGGCAGCAGCTGATCCAATGCCAGTCAGGCCAAGTATGACCAAGCCAGGTTTTGCAGAAAAAAATGTGTGTTTTATGATATTCCTCCCGGTTCATTGCCAGTGGTAGCCAAAGGTCGATCGTGATGGCCGAAAGATGGCATTGGTAACGCGTGCCACGTTCGACGTCTTTTCACAGCAAAGCGTCTATGCGCCGGGTACTGTGACACTGAAGACAGCGCCTGAGATGACACGCCATGGGGTCGTTGACCAAGGGAAGCCGGTCATCATCACCAGACTTCAAATTTCCGCCCGTTCCGTGCCTGCCCGTCCTCCTGTCAACAATCACACACGGTTTTCGCAATTTTGTCAATTAATAAATCCACTTGATTTAATAAATAGCTGTGCCAAAACTATTTCAGGGAAGAAATTGCTGGAAAGGACTTCTAAGAAGGCATGGTGTTTTCCCAAAGGGAAGGGTTTGAATGAACACCCCGTCGGATGGTTCCACTCTCAATACCCGCATTGTTGACCCCAGTGGCGGGTCCAATCAGACGCGGGTCAGGGCCTATAACGAACGTCTGGTCATGGCCTTGGTACGCCGCCATGGCAGTTTGGCCAAGGCCGAAATTGCCAGGAGATCCGGTTTGTCGCCTCAAACCGTGTCTGTCATCATGCGTGCCCTTGAAAAGGATTTGCTGCTTGTCAAAGGCGAGCCGGTACGCGGACGCGTGGGGCAGCCTTCGGTTCCCATGGCGCTCAATCCGGATGCGGTTTTTTCCATAGGATTGAAGATCGGCCGACGTAGTGCGGATATGGTGCTGATGGATTTTGTGGGTGGCGTGCGCAGGAAATTGCGCGAGACCTATGCTTATCCCTTGCCCCAGCAGATATTGGATTTCGCCCGGCGCGGCCTTGATATTCTCAGTGGCGAGCTTGATACCCTGGAAAGGCAGCGTCTGGTCGGCATAGGCATTGCCGCACCTTTCGAACTTTGGAACTGGCTGGATCAGGTTGGTGCGCCATCCGATGAAATGGATGCGTGGCGCGGCTTTGATTTCACGGTTGCCATGGCCTCCATTTCCGATTTGCCGGTCATCGTTCAAAATGACGCAACGGCGGCCTGCGGCGCAGAGCTTGTCTTCGGCAGGGGAAGAGAGTTTAGCGATTTTGCCTATTTCTTCGTTGGCTCCTTCATCGGTGGAGGGCTTGTCCTCAATCACGCGGTTTTTCCCGGGCGTTCAGGCAATGCAGGTGCATTTGGTCCCATCCCGGTGCCCGGTCCACAGGGCAAAACACAACAATTGCTGAACTGCGCTTCAATATTTGTGCTTGAGGACAAGCTCAAAGAAGCCAAGATCGACCCGTCACCACTCTGGCTGAGGGCGGATGAATGGCCGGATTTTGGTCACATTTTGACGGATTGGATCGACGAGACAGCGCGAAATATAGCCATCGGAATCGTGGCCATTGCCGCTATCATGGATATGGACGCCATATTTATTGATGGTGGATTTCCTGTCTCCGTGCGCAAGCGGCTGGTTGAGGCGGTGAGGTTGGAAATCCAAAAACTTGATTTGCAGGGTATTCGCGAACCGAAAGTCGTTGAAGCCTTTGTTGGCAGCGAAGCCCCGGTGATCGGCGGTGCCAGCCTGCCCATATTCGATCGCTTCATGATTGACCAGAATGTCCTGGTCAGAGAACCAATTTGATTGACAGCCGGATAATCGCGGCCAGTTGCTGCGGGAATCCAAGATCCCCAGGAAAATATGGCCCGGCTCAAAGGCCGGGCCACAGTGTCTTTGGATTTCCGGATCAGATGTCCTTTTTACCGGAGTCCGTTGAACCGGCAGGTCTGTCAATCGATGACTTCTTGGCGTCAGGCTTCTGACCATGGCCAAAGCCCTGGTCGTGCATGGAGCGGCCCTTCTTCATGCCGTGGTGTTTCCCACCCCTCCTGTCGGCCTTGGTGATCACGCCGTCGCCATTACGGTCGTGGTCTTTGACAAAGTCGCTGGTGCGTGCGCCGTATTCTTCCGCCGTCACGGACAGATTGCCATCTGAGTCGAGCTTCTGGAAAGATCTGACAATCCTGTCACTGTGCATGTCCTGCCAGACGGTCACGAATTCTTCCAGTGAGACAGAGTTGCTGCTGTCGGCATCAGCCTTGCCAAAAACACCGGTGCGCACTTCATCGAATTCGGCGCGGGTAATCTTGCCGTCCTTGTCGATGTCAAAACGTTCCATCAGCATGGCTGTTCCCCGGCCACCTTTGCCGTGATGCCTCGAGTCGCCATGATGCGCCATTTTTCCAGATCGTTTGCCGGATCCTTTCCGCTCACCCGCGGCTTTTTTGTCCTCTGGAGCAGGGCGGGTCAATTCGCCATTGCCGTCTCGGTCGAGGCGGCTGAACATCCGATCTGCTGCATTGTCGGATTCCTCTACTGCGATGTTACCATCGCCGTCGCGATCCAGTCGCTGAAAGGCCCGAACCATGCGATCACGTGATTTTTCCAACCAGACAGTGCGAAATTCCTCAAGCGAAATTGTGGTATCGTCTCCGGCAGCCGCATTGAAACGCGTTGCGATCACGGCATCGACTTCTTCCTGGGTAATGATGCCATCCTTGTTTTCATCGAAACGCTCAAACGCCATTTTCATGCCACGTCCGCCTTTCATGCCGTGACGACCCTTCATGCCGTGGTCACCCTTCATTCCGTGGCGGCCGCCATGTCCTTTGGCACGTTCATGGCCCATTCGCTTCTCGGCATTGTACCCGTTACCCTGTGCATTTTTTTCTGCCAGTGTCGGTGCTATGCCTGCGGCCAGAAATGTGCCAGCCAGGGCTGCAATAGCGATTTTGTGAGAGGTTTTCATTGCTGATGTCCTTTGGTTTCGGTTGCGATGATCTGAAGATAGGGTGCACTTGTCGCAAAAATACGGTGCAGAAAGCACCAATGTGTCGCCAAGTGTCGCTGCAGCGGGAATTGATACATTTTGTTACAATTTCAATTTCACGCAGCGGCACTGAGCGTTTACGTGTTGGTGCAAGAGTTCATTGATGCCGCTAACAGAATTGACAAACCCATGAGTGAAACGAGTCCACATATCCTTGTCGTCGACGATCATCGCGATATCCGTGAGACCTTGGCGCGCTATCTCATCAAGAATGGCATGAGAGCTTCCATGGCTGACAGCGCCGCCCAGGCGCGCAAGATGTTGAATGCCGCTTCCGTGGATCTCGTGGTTCTGGATGTTATGATGCCCGGCGAAGATGGCCTGTCGCTTTGCCGCCATCTGGTTGAAAGCAATGGTGCGCCGGTGATCCTGCTGACGGCCATGGCGGAGGATACCGACCGCGTCGTCGGGCTCGAAATCGGTGCGGATGATTATGTGACAAAGCCATTCAATCCGCGCGAGTTGCTGGCGCGCATCCGGGCGGTATTGCGTCGCACGGCCCTTGTTTCCAAGGATCGCGACCCCGTTTCGAGCGAGAAGCTTGCCTTTGATGACTGGGTTCTGGATTTGTCACGTCGCCATCTTGTCGGCAAGGATGACGTCATAACGCCGCTTTCGACGGGTGAATTCCAATTGCTGGTTGCCTTTTTGAAACGTCCCAAAATGGTTCTGTCGCGCGATCAGCTTCTTGATCTGACGTCAGGAAGGAGCCCAAATATTTTTGATCGCTCGATAGACAATCAGGTCAGCCGGCTGCGCCGCAAAATCGAAGGTGATGCCAAAAACCCGCATCTGATCAAAACCGTCTGGGGCGGCGGCTATACATTTACTGCAGATGTCAGGGACCCTGATCTATGATGACCTGGCTGACAAATTGGAGAGGTGTTTCCTTGCTGCCGCGCAGTCTTGCCGGGCAGCTGATTGCCTTGATTCTGGGCGCCATTGTCATCTCGCAGGTGTTTACACTCTGGCTGTTTACCGATGAAAGACGGGCCGCTCTGCTGGAATTGACCGGTGGAACGGTCGTTTCGCGCACGGCGGCTCTTGTTGAGCTGCTGAATACAACGCCGGTGGATTTGCACGAACAGATCAGGCAGGCGGCATCCAGCCCGCTGCTCTATTACTGGATATCAGACAAGCCGGTGATCGATAACAGCGGTACCAATGCGGTTGATTTGCGTATCCGGCAACGGCTTTCGGCTGAAATTGGCTCCGAGCGGGAAATTCGCACAGAAATAGGACGGAATATATCCGTACCGCGATATCATCGCACACAACGTTCGCAACGTGCGAACCGCCCGCCACCGCGCGACGGTGCGGGTGTGAAAAGACGAGACAAAGGCAAACGCAATGTGCCGCTTGTGGTGGCCTTGTCGGTTCAACTCGACAGCGGTGGCTGGCTGAATATGGCGGCCAGCCTGAACCTGCAGCGCAGCTCACTGCTGCGCCTGTTCTTTTCTGTCGCAATCATGGCCATCGCCGTCATTGTCATTATCGCATTCACAGTTCGACGGCTGACCCGGCCATTGCACACTCTGGCGCTGGCAGCCGATCAACTGGGTCGAGGCGGCAACGGAAACAGCATTGCGGAGGCCGGCCCACCGGAGGTCCGCAGTGCCATTCAGGCATTCAACACCATGCAGGAGCGGTTAACACGCTATGTTCAGGACCGCACGCGCATGCTCGCCGCCGTCAGTCATGACCTGCGCACGCCGATTACCTCTTTGAGGATTCGTGCCGAATTTATCGAGGATGAGGAAAATCGCAATCGGATCATCCTGACGCTGGATGAAATGCAGCGGATGGTGGAGGCAACGCTTTCCTTTGCCCGTGATGACGCCAAACGGGAAGCGCCAAGCCGCGTGGACCTGGGGGAATTCCTCGATGCGATTGTGACCGATTATCAGGACATGGGGCAGCAGGTCAGCCTTGTGCAGTCACAGCCGGTCAAAGCGGGCAATCGTATCATCGTCGCCCTGCATCCAATGTCGATGAAACGGGCACTGCGCAATCTTATCGACAATGGCGTTCGTTATGGCAATGAAGCGAAGGTTGGCTATTGGGCTGACGAAAAAACCGTGACCATCACCATCTCCGATACCGGACCTGGCATTCCAGACGATGACATTGAGGGCGTTTTCGAGCCTTTCATTCGTCTGGAAACGTCGCGCAATGAAGACACCGGCGGTATTGGTTTGGGGCTGGCCATTGCGCGCTCGAATATTCACGCCCATGGCGGAACACTGACGCTGAAAAATGACAGTGAAAAGGGGCTGATTGCTACGGTCATCTTGCCACGCGAAGTGGTTTGAGACGCCTGGTAATCAACATATGCTCAGCTGCGCAGTGGCGCGGTTGAAAGCGTTTGCCTGTTGATAGGAGCGGTCAGCAAGGGCGACGTCATCGTCACGACAGGCCTGATATTGCATTCGTTCCGTAAAAGTCTATCTTTTGCAAATGCATCAACATACATATTGCCGGGCATATAAGGCCGTGTCGTTTCGGAGCCCGGACTGAGATGAAATGCTATCTGATCAACCTCGACCGTTCTTCTGACCGACTGAAATGGTTTGCAGGCAATGCAGATGCGCTGGGTGTTGATCTGGTGCGTGTGGCAGCCATAGACGGTAGAACAATTCCACCTGCCGAAAAACACCATTTTTTAATGGCCGGCAGCGGTCGGTATGCAATGGGGTCCGGAGAGATCGGTTGTTTTCTCAGCCACCGCGCTGCCTGGCTGGCCGTTTCCGCTGGCCCGGATCAATGGGCCTTTGTTGCCGAGGATGATGTCCATTTTTCCAGCAATGCGAAAACATTGTTTGATAGGAGTGACTGGTTTCCACCCGATGCCGATATTGTCAAAGCAGAAACGCATGGCCAGAAAACGGAGGTAAGTATGGCCACGGCGGGGCATGTCGAGCGGTATCAATTGCGGTTGTTGCGCTCCCTACACGGAGGCAGTGGTGGGTATTTCGTCAACAGGAAAGCCGCCGGGCGATTGTTGGAATTGTCGCAAAATCGATGTGAGCCTGCTGATGAACTGCTGTTCAATCCGACTTTGGGAGTAGCGGACAGATTAAAAATCTATCAGCTCGATCCTGCGCCTTGCATTCAGGATTTTCTGCTGTCTGATCAGGCCGTGGGGTTTGAGAGTCTATTGGAACTGGATCGGGCAAAAAATGCCGATATTGACCCGGCACGCCGAAAATATCATGGTCTGCAAAAATTCAAAAGAGAGGGGTGGCGCGTGTTGAAAATCATTCGCCGATTGATACTTCGCCTGACAGGAGTATCTGTCTTCAAAGTCATTCCATTTGACACCGGCAATGGAAACTGATCTCGCGGCTATTTATGGGGGATGATGGATTGAAAACGGCTGCAAAGGCTGTCAACGAAGGAACGACGGGCAGGGACAAGGTGGTTGCCCATATTTTTGGTGGTCTGGGCAATCAGATGTTCCAATACGCCTGCGCGCGCGCAATCGCCTTGCGCAATGATGCTGACATTGTTTTGGACCAGCGGGAATTTTTTGCCGGGGCAGGACAAAAACCCGGCTTGCACCACCTGAGTGTTGTTTCCACAGCACTGCCGGAGCGAAAGTTGCCGCCGAGAAAGACGCAGTGGATACGTTATCTGATCTGGCGAAATTTCAAACTGTCGCCCAGAATGGTCAGGCAACAGGGCAATCATTTCAACCCGGATATCATGACAGTGGGCGGCAATCTATGGCTGCACGGTTACTGGCAATCCGAAAGATATTTTGCAGACTTTGAAGAACAGATCCGCTGCGAATTGTCGGTCAGGACGCAACCAAGTGCCAAAAATGAACAATTGCTGGCAGAAATAGCGGGACTGCCAGCCGTATCGCTACACATTCGACGCGGTGATTATGTCAACAATCCGCAGGCCAATGCCGCTCACGGGATATGCACGCTGGAATATTATCGCAGTGCGGCCCTGTTGATATCCGAGCGCATGGCGGAAAAACCAATTTTCTATGTGTTTTCAGATGAACCCGAATGGGCAAGGACCAATCTTGATCTTCCATTTGAAATCCGGGTGATGGATCACAATGACGGCGACCACAATTATGAAGATCTGCGTCTGATGGCGGCCTGCAGGCACCATGTCATAGCCAACAGCACGTTCTCCTGGTGGGGCGCCTGGTTAAACCCCTCGCTTGAAAAAATCGTCATTGCACCAAAGCAATGGTTTGCCGATCCGTCGCTTAAAAACCCTGACATCCTGCCACCTTCATGGATTACATTGGACAAATAGAATCCGCTGCCAAATTCAACGCAGGTCCGGTGGCTCGTAGAGTTGTTCCGCGCGGTCGTAAACTGTTCCAAAAAATTTTATTCTGAGAGATACAGACCTGTTGGTCTTCTGCCGTATGAGCTGCGTCAGGCGAGTCCGGGCGCTTAAAAAGGGGCGTTTGATTTCTCGCAATAATTTGCTCAGCTGCAACGTCCAGGCCCGGGAGGGAACAGGCAATGATTTCGCAATTCCGGATTCGGTAACAGGAATCTGGCTAACATATTTCTCATAGATCAACTCCTGGATCACTGGCGCAGGATTCATCTGATATATTATCAATGCGCGGCAGGATTTTTCACGAAAATCAAAAAGGGCACTGTCAATTGTTGAGCGCAACAATGCGGGGTTATCGAGCAAAAACCGGGCAGCACGCTTTGATATGATGTAAGCCCCACTTCCATGATGCAGAGACAGCAGCCTGTGAAGGTCAAATCGTTCGGTCACCATGATTTTATCCATGCTGATTTCGGTCTTCCAGAATGTCGTTTCTAGTCGGACGATGTCTGCATCGTCCGGTATCCAGTCAGAACTGGTAAGAAGGCCGCTCAATTCGTTCGACAAGAATACGTCGTCTTCGAACACCGCTGCGAATTCCTCCCCCGAATCGAGAAATCCTTGCCATGTTTTCAAGTGACTTAGAAAACAACCGATTTCACCATAGTTCCAACGGCGTGTGTTTCGTGTCTTGACGAAACGTTCAACCTCTTTTTGCGGCAATGAGTGACCATCAATGGCATGGATCAATGAATAATCCAGATCAATTGCTTGAAAGCGTGCCGCCATGCGCTCAAGGCGAAGCGGGCTCCGATCCAGGTTGATGAGAAAGGATTTCAATTGCCGGCACGTTTGTTTATGTAAAAACACATAGAATTTTATGTATATGACGGATTGATCATGCACAAGAATATTGATAGAAAAAACGAATTCGGAAAAAGTAAAATGGCCCATTTATGCAGATAAATTGGGTTGCAGAAATCTTCTTGACTGATTATGTCCCTGAATAGAAATCAAAAAAAATTTTGATTTTATATCTTGGGATGTTGATCGTATCGGTCGCTTTGTAACGGAAACGTCAAGAGCTGCATGTTGTTGCATATTTGGGTAACAAGCAGTTGATGTACCCGATCATGGGCACCCGGTATTGGTCTGATATTCAATGAAGTGCTATCTCATCAACCTTGATCGTTCCCCGGAGCGCTACAATTGGTTTCTCGAATCCACCGCCAAACTGAATTTAGATATTATCCGCGTGGTTGCTATTGATGGTAACAGACTGCCCGCGAGCGAAATCGCAAGTCTGCAAAGCCTACGCAGTGGGTATTTTGATGTTGCGAAGGGTGAAATCGGTTGCTTTTTAAGCCATCGGAATGTTTGGCAATTCATCTCGGATGGGGATGAAGAATGGAGCTTTGTTGCCGAAGATGACATTCACTTTTCTGGTGGATGTGGAAAGTTTTTCGACAACGACAATTGGTTGCCAACTGATGCGGACTTGGTGAAGGCCGAAACAACGCTGAAAGTCGTTGATATATCTTATATCAAAAAAGTGCGCGTATTCGGGAGGGGTGTTGGTCGCCTGAATAGCCATCATGGTGGTTCAGGCGGGTATTTTCTGAGCAAGAAGACAGCTAAACGACTGCTGAAAATGACTGAGTTTATGTGTGATCCAGTTGATCAGGTGCTTTTCAACCCGGAGTTGGGAGTTTCCAACGGGTTGAACACTTACCAGATTGACCCAGCCTTATGCATTCAGGATAGCATGATCAAAGGTTCCAGTCACTTTCGGGGTCTTGAAAGCCTGCTGGATGAAGAAAGAGAGGGTCATCTGCATTCCAAAGTGCGAATGCGCGGATTTGCCAAAATATGGCGGGAAATCCTGCGGCTATTCAGGAAAGCGCGCAATTTCATCAGGGTATATATAATTAATCTGTCGGTGAGCAAAACAGTCTACTGCCCTCTGCAGGAGCAACAGGATATTGAAAGCAACAATGATCGTGAACAGCACTACGGTCGATAGATTTTCTCCGCATTGTTCTCGACCCTTCCGTAGAAATCGATTTTGCCGACCACTGAAAGCTTCTTGTTCTCACGCGCCTTTTGCTGAAATCCATCTTTGAATTTCCGGTAGGGGCGTTTGATCTCGCGCCAGAGCTTACGCAACTTCAGTGGCCACTCCGGTGTCGGCACCCAATCAGATTTGAAAATCTGCGATTGCGCATCATAGGTCGGTTGAAAATGCAATCTGTAGACAGTTTCCTGCAAAACCGGTGCTGGATTTATCTGGTAGATTTTAAGGCTTCGACAGGATTTTTCCTGAAAGTCAAACATGGCGCTATCAATGGTTGTGCGCAAAAGGTCATTGTTGTCCAGCAGCCACTTGGCAGCGCGTGCTGACAGAATATAGGCACCCGCTCCATGGTGCAGTGATAGCAGCCTGTGGAGGCCAAGTTTACCCGACAATTTTGTCCTTTCAGCGCCGATCTCGGTTTTCCAGAATGTCGTTTCCAGACGAACGATGTCCGCATCTTCCGGTATCCAGCCAGACCCGGCAAGCAGACTTGTCAATTCTGCAGACATGAAAGCATCATCTTCGAATATTGCTGCAAAATCTTCACCGGATTCGACAAAGATCTGCCAGGTTTTGAGATGGCTGAGAAAACAGCCGATTTCACCATAGTTCCATCGTCGAGAGCGGCGGTCTTTTAGGAATATTTTTACGTCTCTTTCTGAAAGGTTGCATCCGTCTATCGCCGACACGCGAAAATAATCCATGCCGATTGCATGAAAACGCTCCCGCATGCGTGCAAGACGATCCCCGCTTCGATCAAGATTTATCAGGTAGCATTTCATCAGGAGTAATATTATCCATTGAATACATATAGTTATAAAGTATATTTTCTGAGCACATTCGGCAAGCCCAACCAGAGCGCAGCGATGACCAACCTTTGGTCTTTCCAACGCGGCCTGGACAGGGGCGTAAATCACAAGTCTTGCAGTTGTTGATTATTAATCCGTAAATGGCGACGTGAGGCCTGCTCAGCCACGATGATTTCACCTCAAGACTAAGGTGTCTTGCATCAAAGGAGGGTCTAATTCGCGTTCGAAAGCGAATTGGCTTTTGTTGCGTGCGCAGTCAGATATCCGCAAACAGGCCGGCGCCCATTGCAGATTTACACATTGAAGCAGATGCTGCAGATGCGGATTGTGTGTCCGCCCTTATTGGGCGCAGTCACACGGATTTCACTTTTCGACGAAGGCCTTTTCAATCAGGAAGCTGCCGAGATTGGCCCGCGTTCCCTCGGTGAAGCCGCGCCCTTCAAAAAAGAGGCGTGTGTCTTCCAGCATTTGCGGACCGCCGCACAGGATGGCACGATCGTCGTCCTGTTTGATCTGCGGCAAACCGATATCATCAAACAGTTTTCCACTTTCCATCAACTCTGTGATGCGCCCGTTGTGGCGGAACGGTTCGCGCGTCACTGTGGGGTAATAGATCAGTTTTTCACTGGCAAGCGCACCGAGGTATTCATGGGCGGGGAGTTCGTTGGATATGTAATCCTGATAGGCAAGATCCTTGATGAAACGGACGCCGTGGACCAGGACGATCTTTTCAAAGCGCTCATAAACATCCGGATCCTTGATCAGGCTGAGAAACGGTGCCAGACCGGTGCCGGTTCCCAGAAGATAGAGGTTTTTCCCCGGTAGGAGATTGTCGGTCACCAGCGTGCCGGTCGGCTTTGTGCCGATCAGAACGGATTCACCTTTTTGCAGATGCTGCAATTTGGATGTCAGCGGACCGTTCGGCACTTTTATGCTGAAAAACTCAAGTGTATCTTCATGATTTGAGCTCGCCATGGAATAGGCGCGCAACAGCGGACGGCCATCCACTTCAAGTCCAACCATGGTAAATTCACCATTGCGGAACCGAAAGCCTGCATTGCGAGTGGTCTTGAAGCTGAACAGGGTATCATTCCAATGGTGGACCGACAGGACTGTTTCTTCATTGAGATTTTTCATAATGGCTCCCGGGCAAGGAATGGTGCTTTGTGAAAGCTGTCTGGCTGGCTGGGTTTTCCGCAAGCCGCCAAAATCATGCCGGTCTGGATGCCGGAATGATCGATGGCGGTTCCCACGTTTGAAAACCCGCTTGCGGGTGGAATTCATGGACGACAGCGCCATAAGCCAATGTGTGCTGCATGTCTATACGTTGGCGTTATTTTTGCACCATGTTGGCCGGTGCAATGGCCGGTCATGTCCGAGCTTATTGATTGCTTAACAACAGATTGTAACGCTCCAGTCCGATGTTGGAGCCGCAGGCAAGAAGGCAAGCCCTTTTGCCCCGGATTTCATCGTGCAAAGGCCCCATCGCAGCCGCCAGTGCAGCGGCGCAAGCCGGTTCGACCATGAGTTTCAAGTGGTCGCGCATAAAGCCCATGGCCTCCAGCATAGCAGTGTCTTCAATGCGAATGACCCGCTTTACAAATTTCTGTGCGATGGCAAAGGAATAGGGCAGGGCCGCAGGCGATCCAAGGCTGTCGGCGATGGTGTTCACTTTGCCTATGCGCACGGGCTCACCCTTCTCGAGGCTTTGGAACAGACTGTCGGCGCCAAACGGTTCAACACCGATGATTTCGCAGGCGGGTCTTGCCTGTTTGATCGCCGCAGAAATGCCGCTGATCAGTCCGCCGCCGCCCACCGCAACAACCATGACATCCAGATCAGGCAGCGCTTTGAGAATTTCCGTGCCGCAGGTGGCTGCACCAAGCGTCATGTGCTCCCCTTCGAAAGGATGCATCATGGTGAGACCATCGTTGGCGGCCTTTGAGTTCATCAGATCAAAGGCCGAGGCAATGTCATCGACCAGCAGAACCGATGAACCAAATGCCTTGCAGCCCTCGATCCGCAGAGGGTCCGTAGCCCGAGGCATGATGATTGTCGCCGCCACACCCAACTTCTGGGCAGCCCATGAAACAGCAAGCGCATGGTTGCCACCGCTGGCCGCGATAACGCCCGCGGCACGCTGCGTGGCATCAAGCCGGTCCATCCCCAACAGATTGCCGCGCGCCTTGAAAGAACCGGCGCGCTGAAACAGCTCAAGTTTCATCGAGACGTGTTGACCCAGCAAATCAACAATCGGGTCGTGGCTGAGGTTCAGGACGGGAGTCGCGACAATGCGTCCATCAAGCGTCTCGCTGGCTTCTCTTATCTGTTGGAGTGATGGTAAGTTTTTTGACATATCTGTCATCGCCCGCGACCCTGTATGGATGTCATCGAAAACCCGTAGAGCGGCATAAGTTCAATAACAAGTCTGAAAACCGTTCTTCATGAAATTGATTGCGCCTTGGTCGGGATGTGTTGCACGATCAGCACCTGGGTGTTTTGAATGCAGAAGGCGCTTTCTTTCCACCACACCACACCACATCAAAGGACCTAATATGGCCGCTTCCATTCTCGGGCTCAGAACGACGATCTACAAGGTGCACGACCTTGATGCCGCCAAAAAATGGTATGGCGAGGCATTTGATCAATCGCCCTATTTTGATGAGCCCTTTTACGTGGGTTTCAATATCGGAGGGTTTGAGCTGGGGCTGATGCCCGATGATATGCCGTCAGAGGAAAAGACGAGCAATGTCCTGTCCTATTGGGGCGTGGAGGACATTGCAAAAGCCATTGCGCATTTCGTCAAACTGGGCGCGACCATCATGGAGCCTGCCGCAAATGTTGGTGGTCAGATCGTCGTTGCGACGGTCAGTGATCCTTTTGGCAATGCCATCGGCCTTATCTACAATCCGGAATTCAAATCGGCCTGATGATCGGCAATGGCATGGTCATAGGCCGGACCAGGCAGCCAAGCACGAATGCGCAATTGCAGGCAACCGTGGTCATCTTTCCAGCTTGGCATCAAGAGCAGTCTATCAGATGGCCTTGACAAAGTGCCCGCGACCAACCAGATGATGGGAAAGGTCGGGGCACCTGCCACTCGCTGGTTCACACCATGGTGAAGTCCCCTTTGAAGATATAACGCCAATTTCAGTGCATGCGGACTGATGGCAATGCGAGTACCGTTTTTCTTCGGCGTGCGTAAACTGCAAGAGGCGAAACATGTCTATCGAATTACCAACATTGCAAGCACTCAAGGATCAGGCCAAACGGCTGCGCAAATCCCTGAGTGAAACAGGCCCGACCATCGGGCACTCAAAAGCACTTGAAGCCATCGCGCATCAATATGGCTTCAAGGACTGGAATACTCTGTTTGCGCGGGTCGCAAGCAACACGCCAACGACACCTGTCCACGTGGGTGAACAGGTAAGCGGGAGCTATCTTGGTCAGGCTTTCACCGGCCGGGTGATTGCCGTGCAAATATTGCCGGCAAACGATCGGTTCCGCGTTACGCTTCATTTTGACGAACCTGTGGATGTGGTCACATTCGACAGTTTCTCAAATTTTCGCCAACGTGTTCACGGCGTGATTGACGGAACTGGAGTTTCCCCGAAAAGAACCTCCAATGGTCGTCCACATCTGGAGATCCAGATCTAGTCGGGCAGGGTGCCATAGGAACTGGCTGCCGGATTCAATCTGTTGGCTGTTGACTGCAACGGGCTGTTTTCAAAAGGGGAAAACCTGCTTGAACGTGCAGTTCCGAAGGGTGCGGAACAACAGGAAGCAAAAACGCGTCCGGTGTCATGCCGGGCGCGTCCCGCTTATTAAAGCGGTTTTTCCTGAATGTGAACCATTTGACCGAGGCGATTTTGGTCTTCGGCTAGGCGGGTTGCGCGCCGTGGTGGCTTCCCACCACAAGCGTGAGCCAACAACGCCGGGGCCAAAATCGCCCGGCCCGTTCTTCGTTGAATTTCGACGCTTTTCCGTCCTGTCGTGGGTGGGCAAAATCGGCCCATCGGCGTCGTTGCATCGCTTGCCCGATGCACCACATCGCGCTGCGCAACGCGTCTAGCCGACTGTACCGATTTTTCGCCATCAAATGACTCACATTCAGGATAAACCGCTTTATAGCGCAGCCGCCATGCGGCAACCTTGGTCGATGGCCTGCTTGGCATCGAGTTCGCCGGCCTGAAATGCACCGCCGATGATCCGGTTCGCGATGTTGCGGCTGTCCAGCTCGGCCGCCAAATGGTTTTCAGAGACCTGCCCGGCGCACAATACGATGGTGTCGACATCCAGCCATTGAGGGTCGCGCCGCTCCGCTCCAAAGGAGATGTAGAGGCCTTTGTCGCCGATTTCCTCATAGTTGACGTTGCCAAGCATCTTCACCTCTTTCATGGCCAATGCGGCGCGGTGAATCCAGCCTGTCGTTTTGCCGAGGCCTGCGCCATGCTTTTTGGCCTTGCGTTGCAGGAGGGTGATTTCCCGTGGCGATTGTTCCGGCTGTGCCCCTTCGGGATTCAGTCCGCCGGGGGTCAATGCCGGGTCGCCGACGCCCCATTCGCGTTTCCACAGGTCAAGGTCCTCGGTTGGTGATGCATCACCATGGGCGAGGAACTCACACACATCAAATCCAATGCCGCCTGCGCCAATCACTGCGACTTTTTTGCCAACGGGTTTGCGATCACGCAAGACATCAATGTAGCTCAGGACCTTTGGGTGTGTTTGGCCGGGAATTTGCGGATCGCGCGGCAGCACACCGGTTGCGATGATGACCTCGTCGTAACCCTGGTCGGACAGGGTGTCCGCATCGACCGGTTTACCCAGGACCAACTTGACCTGTTTGAGTTCCAGTTGGCGCTTGTAATAGTCCACAAGGCCAATGAACTCTTCCTTGCCCGGTATCTGTTTTGCCATGTTGAGTTGCCCGCCAATCTCCTTTGCCTGATCAAAAAGCGTCACATGATGTCCACGCTGTGCAGCGACCAGTGCGGCTGACAATCCGGCTGGCCCCGCACCGACAATGGCGATCCTGCGCGGGTTTTCGGTGGGCAAATAATTGAGTTCCGTTTCATGGCAGGCACGCGGATTGACGAGACATGATGACAGTTTCAATTGGAACGTATGGTCCAGACAGGCCTGATTACAGGCGATGCAGGGGGTGATCTCATCGGACCGTCCCTGTTTTGCCTTGTTTACAAATTCCGGGTCAGCAAGAAACGGTCGAGCCATGGAAACCATATCTGCGCAGCCATCGGCCAGAACCTGCTCGACCACCTCCGGCGAATTGATGCGGTTCGACGTGATCAGCGGAATGGACACTTCACCCATCAGGCGTTTTGTTACCCAGGTGAAGGCACGGCGCGGCACCGAGGTCGCGATCGTGGGAATACGGGCTTCATGCCAGCCAATACCCGTATTGATGATGGTTGCACCTGCCGCTTCGACTGCTTTTGCAAGCTGCACCACTTCCTGCCAGGTTGAACCATTGGGTATCAGGTCGATCATGGAAAGACGGTAAATAATGATAAAGTCATCACCCACCGCCTTGCGCACGCGTTTGACAATTTCAACCGGCAGACGCATGCGGTTTTCATAGGTGCCGCCCCACGCATCGGTGCGCTTGTTGGTATGGGTCACCAGAAACTGGTTGATGAAATATCCCTCTGACCCCATGATTTCGACACCGTCATATCCAGCCTCTCTGGCAAGGGCTGCACAATTGGCGAAATCTGCAATCTGTTTTTCAATTCCAGCCTCATCCAGTTCGATGGGCGCAAAGGGGGATATGGGGGATTTGACGGCCGATGCCGAGACCCCGCCCGGGTGGTAGGCATAGCGCCCGGAATGCAGAATCTGCATGGCTATCTTGCCGCCCTCTGCGTGGACGGCTTGCGTGGTCGGCAGATGGTCGGACACTTCTTCCATCATGGTCAGCTTTCCTGCACCCGGCAGGGCCGCGCCTTCCACATTGGGTGCAACGCCGCCGGTAACGATCAGACCGACACCGCCACGGGCGCGTTCTGCAAAATAGGCCGCCACCCGGTCGTGGGCTTTGCGGTCCTCAAGGCCGGTGTGCATGGATCCCATCAGGATGCGGTTCGGCAGATTTGCAAAACCGAGATCAAGCGGGGTGAAAATATGTGGATAGGCTGTCATTGATCAATCCTGTACGCGATGGGCTGGTCTGGCTGGCTGGGTCGCTGGCTGAAAACCACTCGGTGCCGGATGAACGGATTTTTGCAAGGCCCGGGCCTGCCAGTTCACCCATGCGCCGGGCAAGCTCGGCAAGGCCATTGGCAGGGCGGATCATCACTTCGAATTCCTCGAACAGACCGCTGTCGCCAAAGCGGATCATGTCGATACTCTTGAGGTGTGTGCCGGCTATATGTGCTTCAAACTCCAGCACTGCGTTTTTTCCGTCAGGCGAGGCAAATTGTCGAAGGTAGCGAAAATCCTCAAAGATCCGGATGGCTGAACCTATGATCGTCAGGAACGCCGGTTTTCCAGCGAAAGGTGTAAATATGGCGGGGGATCTGAAGACAATATTCTCGGAAATTATATCCGTCAGACCGCTAAGGTCGCTGTTTTCCAGCATCCGGTGCCACTGTTGAAGCTTCATTGCTGCTTCGGGGTGCAATCCCGTCAATTGATCCATTTTGCCCTCCAGTTGAATGAATCCATGTCCTCGATAAGTATATGTGTATTGACACATATAGGCAAAATTCAATAAAAAAGACAAATCAAAAATGGAGTTTCCAAACAGTGGCTCTCTCAGACGCCATTCTTGTCTGCCTGACGGAACGTCCCATGTCCGGCTATGACCTGGCCAAATATTTCGATACTTCCATCGGTTTTTTTTGGCATGCCACCCATCCGCAGATCTACCGCGAACTGAAAAAACTGGGCCAGCGTGGTTACGTGGTATCCGACGAGGAAATCCAGTCAGGAAAACCGAACAGAATCGTTTATTGCCTGACCGATGCAGGCAGGCAGGCTTTGCTCGAATGGTCCCGAAAGCCTGTGGCACCGGCGCTGATAAAGGACGATCTTCTGGTAAGGCTGCAGGCGATCGAGCACATTGACAAGCGTGCTTTGCGTCAACAAATCACCGCCCGATTGGCTGCGCACCGCGAACAATTGGCGCAATATCATCATATCAGGGATGTACGTTTCAGCCATGGTGAACCGGAACCAAGCGACCTTGGAAAGCTGATGGGTCTGGAGCTGGGCATGGAATATGAGAACGGCTGGATAAACTGGTGCAAAAATGCGCTTGCCCGGCTTGAGCCTGACGGGGACTGAAAGACAATTCCCATTCTCATCTCCGCTTGAAGACAGCAGAGCCTCTCATCAGACGAAAAACCCGATTGTCCTGGCGGGCAATCGGGTTTGTATTCGTGAACTTTGATAGACCTTACTGAGAGGCCGAAGCACTTGTAAGGGTGAGAGCGCCAATGCCGACTGAGGCGTTGAGGCCAATATTGCTGGAAACACTGAGGGGAACAAGATTGAGGTTGTTCTTCAGATTGCCGGTGAGCACGTTGGCACCCAGGCCAACACCAAGACCGACTTCTGCCGAGACACCCAGATAGGTGCCGTCCAGCCGACCTTCAGGGACCTGATAGCTGGGTGCATAAACAGCCCAGACCAGCTTGCCACGCTGTTTGTAACCGATATCCGGACCAACTTTTGTGATCGACCCATCGTATTGTTCACTTGAGCGGTTGCCGCGCAGGTTTTTGAATGTGCAGGTCAGGTCATGGGATGATCCGATGACATAGCCAAAGCCGCCATGGTTTATACAGGTCAACATTCCCGTTTTGACGAAGCGCTGTTTTGCTGCGATCGGCTCTGGTGCTGCTGCCCATGGAGCGTCCGCAGCATTGATTGGAGATGTCTGCAATATGGCTGCCGCAGCCACTGCGATCACTGCTGGTATGATTTTGTTCTTTTTCATTTCTGGTTTCTCCTGAATGAGTTCGCCACGTCAGTTGAATGCCGACAATTGAGCGTGCCGTCATTAGCTGCAGATTCGCGGCAGAATTGCGCCGTCATTGTGTCTGTTGTCAGGTATTGTTTTGATTGGTGTGTTTTCTGCAAATATTTCCGTGAAACAGATTGGAAGCTTTTGCCTGTATGGTTGCAAGCCATTGGAGCAAGTGGCATTTGCGAAAATCTGCCAACCAGCAGACATTGCCGTTTGGGCAGTCAAAGTGGCCTGCATAACACGACAGGAAAGAGGAATTCCCAAATGATGCGTATGGTGTTTTATGCAGTGGCGGTGGTGGCCCTGGTGATCGTTGGCTCAATTGCGCAGGTCTGGCCACCTTTCTGGTGGGCGCTGGTTTTGGTGGTGCCGTTTATCCTGCTGGGAATATTCGACATGTTCTGGGCCACGCATAATGTGTTGCACAACTACCCCGTTGTTGGCCATTTGCGCTATGCACTTGAATTCATAAGCCCTGAAATACGCCAGTATTTCGTTGAGACCAATGAAAGCGGCAAACCCTATAATCGTCTGCAACGCGAAGTGGTCTATGCCAGGGCGACCGGCTCTGATGATACCCGGCCCTTTGGCACCCAGCTTGACCTGATGGAGGTCGGGTTTGTGCGCGCCAGCCACTCCCTGGCACCCAAGAAGGTCGACCCGCAACAGGGTCGGATCATGGTTGGTGGGCCACAATGCAAAAAACCCTATTCGGCCTCACGGCTGAACATTTCCGCCATGAGCTTTGGTGCGCTCAGTTCAAATGCCATTCACGCACTCAATGCGGGCGCCAGGCTCGGCCAGTTTGCTCATAATACGGGAGAGGGTGGCTTGAGCCCCTATCATCTGGCTGGTGGCGGAGACATCACATGGCAGATAGGCACGGGGTATTTTGGCTGCCGGACAGCCGATGGCAATTTCGATGAAGCCAAATTTGTTGAAAATGCCAATCGTGACGCCGTCAAGATGATCGAGATCAAACTGTCGCAGGGTGCAAAACCGGCCCATGGCGGGGTCCTGCCGGCAGCCAAGGTGGATGAAGAGATCGCGCGCATTCGCGGCGTTGCCATGGGCAAGGATGTCATTTCGCCACCGGCCCACTCGGCGTTTTCCACGCCGGAAGGCCTGCTGCATTTTGTCGTTCAATTGCGCGATGCCGCCGGCGGAAAACCGGTTGGTTTCAAACTGTGTATTGGTCATCACCGGGAGTTCATGGGTATTGTCAAAGCCATGGTGAAGACGGGAATTACGCCCGATTTCATTACAGTCGATGGCGCTGAAGGCGGGACCGGTGCAGCGCCGGTCGAGTTCACCAATCGGCTGGGAGTTCCGTTGAATGAGGGGCTGGCATTCGTCCAATCATGCCTCGTTGGCGCCGGGATCAGAAAAGATATTCGGTTGATAGCCAGCGGCAAGGTGGTCTCCGGGTTCGATATGATTGAAAAAATTGCCCTGGGTGCGGACATGTGCAATGTGGCCCGCCCGATGATGTTCGCGCTGGGATGCATTCAAGCCGTGCGTTGCAATACCAACACATGTCCCACCGGCATTGCGACCCAAGACAAAAATCGGGCCAAGGCCGTCGATATCAATTTCCGCCAGAAACACGTCGCCCGGTTTCATGCGGCAACGGTCGAGAGCTTTCTTGATCTTGTGGGCGCCATGGGCATGTTGTCACCTGATGAATTGACGCCAGATCATATCCACCAGCGCGTGGCCGATGAATCGGAGCGGCCGTTTGGAACAACACACAATTACCTTGAGCCTGGCGAATTGTTGTCGGGCAAAGTGCGTGAAGCCTATCGCAGCGATTGGGAAAAGGCGCGTGCAGAAGCGTTTTAATTGCTGTGAATTGCTGCGAACGCCCCAAAGGCTGAAATGAGGTATCTGAGCCTGCCCAACAATCGTGAGTGTGGGCAGACGCAGAGTAGACCCGTAGAGTTGGCAAATATCCAGCCCTCGCGGCAGGAAAAGTCTGGCTCCTAATTCGGGTTTGCAACCGCAGTCAGGGGAAAGTGACCAGGGCAGCGATCACAAGGATGTGCGCATGGTGGAGCGTTTTGAACTGTTCGATAGACCGGGTGCATGATACCAATTCATGTGATGGCTACAGAAAAGTTGATTAAAATTGCAATTGTGGACGACCATCAGATGTTCGCCGACGGGCTGGTTCATTTGCTTGCCAGCATAAACAAGTCTTACCGTTGCACGACCATCACCTCGCCATTGGCTGCAATTCGCCTGGTGGATGGTGGAGAAAAATTTGATCTGATCATTTCTGATCTGATCATGGACAGTCTCAACGGCATTGCATTTATCAAGGCATTGCGTACGCGCGGTGTAAAAGCACCCATTCTCATCGTTTCCGGCATCAGCACGGCACCGCCGGTCGAGGAGGCTTTGCGATTGGGCGCGCAGGGTTTTTTACCAAAATCGTCATCGTCAGAAATGCTGGCCGAAGCGCTCGATACGATCCTGGCCGGTGATATTTATTTGCCGCCGCAATTGTGGAGCGCCTATACTGACAGCGAAAGATCGCCGGAAAACAAATGCGACACTGGCGGCACCGAGCTCAGCCAAAGGCAGTTGGAAGTATTGCAACTTGTCTCGCAGGGCTTTTCCAACCGCGAGATTGCCGGCGCCCTCAATGTCAGTGAGAATACCGTAAAAACGCACGTCAAGAGATTGTTCAAACAACTCAATGTAAATACCCGGGCCGCCTGCGTGCGCATGGCGCAGTCGATGGGGCATATTTGAACCTTTTGCGGTGCGCTGCAGAACGTTCAGGCATTTTCCTTGTGCGGCTCGGTAACACTTGCCGCCGGGATGGAGGAAGAACGGGCAAGCAGCCTCAATTCCCTGTGCATCGTGCTGGCATCGACAGGCTTTGTCAGCAATTTGGTGCCTGACGGTCGTGGCTTATTGCCATTGCCATCGATGTTTCCGGTAACAAAGATGGCCGGGATTTCGCTTCCAAGCAGATTGCGAATGCGAATGAGCACGTCCACGCCTGTTTCGCCGCCTTTCAAGCGCATGTCAGCGATGACACCATCGGGATGAATATCAAGTGCGTTGATGAGCTCCACAGCTTCGTCGCCGGAGCGCGCGCTGAAAACTTCGCACCCCCAGTCAGAAAGAAGGACCGACATACTGTCGCGGATTTCTCTTTCGTCATCAATGACAAGGACGGCCAATCTCAGCGCTGCATGGGGTTCCCAAGGGGAAGGCGTTTCGGCGATTTCCTCAGATTTGGGCACATGAAACGTAAAACAGGCACCTTTTCCTTCCTCGGACTCCAGCTCAATATCGATGTCCAGAAGTTCGCAGAGCCGCCCGACAATGGATAATCCAAGGCCAAGCCCTTTGTGTCTTTCCCTATGGTGATTGTCCAATTGCACATATTCTTCAAAAATGTCCGATTGCCGGCTTTTCGGGATGCCAATTCCCGTATCTGCTACCTTGAACACAATATGGTTGTCATGACCCTGCACTGTTACTGTAATGACCTCACCCGGCGGGGTAAATTTAATTGCATTGGACAAAATATTGCGCACAACGCGACTAAACAGATTGATATCCGTATCGGCCGTTTGCAGATCCAGTTGTGTTCGCAATTCTATGTGTTTTTGTTTGGCTGTTTCTGAATATTCATCGACAATATTTTGGACCAGTCTTGTCAGGTCAACTGGTTGCCGGTTCTGCACGATTGCACCGGCTTCAAGCCGTGAGATATCCAAGAGTCCGTCCAGCAGATTGCCCATGCTGCGCCAGCTCGTTTCGAGTTTTTGCAGCAATTCATGTTGTTGAGGCTCGGTCAGCGAATTGCGTAGCGCGGATATATAATTGCCCATTGTGTGCAATGGCTGAGCAAAGTCGTGGCTGGTGGTCGCCAAAAAACGCGTTTTGTTTTCGTTTGCTCTGCGGATGGCGTCACGTTGCGTGCGCAACTCACTCATCATCTTTTTTTGCTGCTGCCGCAAAATCAGCGTTGCCAGCAGATTTCTATGCAAGTTGATCGCAATGAGGAAATAGGCAACGAGCAACAGGAGGGAAACGAAACCAAGAAGGTTTTGCGGCGCAGGCGCAAAAAACAGCAGATTGGCGCTATATATCAGCAAGGCCGGTAATGCTGCCGCGCCATAAGATCTTGGATAGGCACCGTGGCTGATGATGGCAGCGGCACCAAAACACGAGACAATCAGAAATGTGATTGCAATCGATTGATTCGACTCCAGATCGATCAGCAGCACCATGCCAACACCCCAGGCGATCCCAGCGCAGAGAGCGTTGAACGTGTTAAAAAACAGATATTTATCAATATTTTGCGCGTTGAAGGGGTGTTTTTTCGCGACAATCAGATAGAAAATTGCCAGACACCCGGACAGGACCACCGACAGTATCCACAGGACCACCAGACGATTGTCGGCATTAAAATGCAGCATGATGCCGGATACGCAGGCAAACAGAATTGAAGATGTGACCGCAGTTGCAGATCTTGCCAGCAATTGCTTGGCAATGCTGATTTTGATCTGCACCCTTTGGGCAGGCTCCACCGCCGTTTCCGGTTCATCACTCAAATGGTTTTCCCCTGCACCACACAATGCTTACCGACACTTATGCATAATCTGATACCAGGGCTGCAACCGATTTTCAGATTCAATGCCTGAGATGGCGCTTATTCCGTTGGTTTACGACTTTTGTGCGGTGAAAGTGGTTTGCCAGTGCACGCAGAGCAAATTATAGTGTCACCCATTCGGGTGATTGAGGATTGTATTCATCTCGCATACGTTGGGGCTGTCACAAAAGGAATTTGGATCCTTGATTCGGATTTGGTGTTCAATATTTAGGCATCTGACCAATTTTCGTCAGGCGCAAATGTAGTGGATTTTACCAGGTGACAGGTGATTTGTGGCATAGCCGCACACCTTTGAGATTGGTTGTCGGTTGTATGTAGCCCATGTCGCCCGGGTTGCATCGGCAAAAGGAAGGCAGGGTGTTATGCGTTGCGCCTCAGCGTTTGCACCCTGCCTCTCCATTTTTTCCCCAACTGCTGCCACCTTGAGCCAGCGCCTTTCAGCTTGAATATGTCTGGCTTTCATAAAACAACCGATTTTCCTGGATGGAATATGCCAAAGGCATGTGTGCGGCCATTGAATTTTTGAACAGACACGAATGTTCTGAACAGAAGGGACGGTAATCGGACAAAAATCGAGCGACATTTCCGCGCCAGAACACCCAGCCTGCCAGAATACCCAGCCTGATTACAGTCCAGCGGTTCACTGCAAATACAGGCGTGGGCGATGATGCGATACCGGTCTGTTTTGCGGGTATTTGCCCCCTTCAGGAATCGCTGGACGGCTGCGGCCAGGGCGTTTCTGCAACAGGTGATATGGGCGCGCCACTGGAAAACCACTGTATCAGATTATCCACCTGCAACTGTGCCATGGCATTGCGTGTATCAACGGAAGCAGATGCCACATGCGGTAGAAGCACAACCTGGTCCAGGTCGATCAGGGCCTGCGGCACATGCGGTTCATTTTCAAAGACATCCAGTCCGGCTGACATGATGGTTTTGTTTTGCAGCGCGGCAATCAGAGCTGTCTCGTCGACAACTGAACCGCGCCCGACATTTATGAAAATGCCCTCGGGTCCAAGCGCCCGGAATATGTCAGCATTGACAATGTGGCGGGTTGCCGGTCCGCCAGGGGCAACGGCCATGAGCACATCGCAACGCGTGGCAAGGTCTTCAAGCGACGAACAATAGGCATAGGGCACATCGGGCTGGCGACTGCGGTTGTGGTAATGGATTTCCATGCCCATCGCCGCGGCGCGCGATGCAATGGCCTTGCCAATTCGGCCTAGGCCGAGAATGCCGAGTTTCTTCTTGCGCAAGGTGCCTCTGGTCAACGGGTAGGGGGCGTTGACCCATTTCCCGTCGCGCAGCCAGCGTTCTGCGGCCGACAGTTCGCGCGCCGTCATGATCATCAGTCCGATGGCCGTGTCGGCCACTTCATCGCTAAGCACATCGGGCGTGTTGGTAACAATAATGCCGCGCGATGCGGCGTGAACTGCATCGATGCTGTCATAGCCGACTCCCAGTGATCCTATGATTTCCAGGTCTGGAAAGACATCGATGAAAGCCGCATCCATGACTGTGGGATGACCGCAGGCTATTCCCCGGATTTTTGATTTGACCTCTTCAAGAAACGCTTGCCTGTCGTTCTTTTCCCAAAGGTAATGCGTTCTGAATGCTTTGCTTATGCCCTCCATCGCCAGTGGGGGAAGAGGGTCGGGAATGAGAATTTCCGGTTTTGACATGAAATGTTTCCTGACGAGTCATCGGTTTCGGTCGGTTGTAATAAATCGCACCTCAAATCGGTTGACGTGTATGAGGCGCTCATCTGGGCAATTTACGTGATTGTATAGCTTGCAGGCAATCGCTTTGCCAGATCAACGCGCCTGCGTTGGATCATGGAGCGCACTTTTGACCTGGTTTTGTTTCTGATGAAGCAGGTTGGGAGCCAAAACCGGTATGATCCTAATTGATAGTAAATCACGCTGGCTGAAAGCAGATCGATTTGCTAAGCTCATGATTGTGCGCTGCGGTAGTCGACAGCGTCGTAGAAGAGGATGAGTAGCTGAGCAGTTCTGGCGCGCCATTTAACGAGATGGAAAATGCAGACGGTGTACGGTCTCCCTACAGGAGTGTCGCCGATTGGATAGAGGACACGGGCACAGAACTGTTGACCCGCCGACGCGAAGAGGCGGAGGCGATTTTCCGAAAAATCGGCATAACCTTCGCAGTCTATGGCGAGGGGGGAGATCCGGAGCGGCTGATACCGTTTGACCTGATCCCTCGGGTCTTTGCAGCCAGTGAATGGTCGGTTCTGGAAAACGGCATTCGCCAAAGGGCGCGGGCGCTGAACGCCTTTCTCTATGACATCTACCATCGTGGCGAGATCATAAAAGCCGGCATCGTTCCAGGCGAACTTGTCTATCAAAACGCAGCCTATTTGCCGCAAATGGTGGGTTTTTCGCCGCCCGGCCGCGTTTATAGCCAGATTGTTGGCATCGACATTGTGCGCACCGGTCCCGACAAGTTCCAGGTGCTGGAAGACAATTGCCGCACGCCGTCCGGCGTCAGCTACATGTTGGAAAACCGCGAGATCATGACGCGGATGTTCCCGGATATTTTCACCGGCGGGCCGGTCAGGTCTGTCGATCATTATCCGGATGAATTGTTGAGAACACTCATGGAGGTTGCGCCGGCAGCATGCACGGGAGAGCCTACCGTTGTGCTGCTGACACCCGGTTCCTTGAATTCAGCCTATTACGAGCATTCCTTTCTGGCCGATCTCATGGGGATCGAACTGGTTGAGCCAAAGGATCTGTTCGTCGATGATGCACGTGTCTGGATGCGCACCACCCATGGTCCAAAACAGGTGGACGTGATCTATCGTCGTATTGATGATGATTATCTTGATCCACTGACGTTCAGGCCGGACAGTCTGCTGGGGATACCGGGATTGTTTGATGCCTACCGGGCCGGTTACGTCAATATTTGTTCGGCCCCGGGTGCGGGGGTTGCCGACGACAAGGCCATCTATATCTACGTGCCTGAGATGATCCGTTTTTATCTGCGTGAAGAGCCCATACTTGAGAACATCCAGACCTTCCAGTGCGGGCGGAAGGATGAATGCAAATATGTGCTGGAAAATATTGATGACTTGGTGGTCAAGGAAGTTCATGGATCGGGTGGTTACGGCATGCTGATCGGACCCAAAAGCACAAAAGCCGAGATCGAGGCATACCGTCAGCGCATTCTGGCTGATCCGGGCAACTTCATTGCCCAACCAACCCTCAACCTGTCGACTGCACCGACATTGCATGAACGGGAAATATCCGGACGCCACGTTGATTTCAGGCCTTTTTGTCTGGTTGGAAAAACAATCCGGTTGGTTCCCGGCGGCCTGACCCGTGTTGCTCTGCAGCCTGGGTCCCTGGTGGTCAATTCAAGCCAGGGCGGCGGCGTCAAGGACACCTGGGTATTGCGGGAGTAGAGTTATGTTAAGTCGTGCTGCTGCAAATCTGTTCTGGCTGGGCCGCTTCATCGAGCGCGCAGAAGCCACTGCTCGAATGATTTCCATGGGCCAGAGAATGTCCATGTTGCCTGGCACTCAAGGGCAGTCCGAGTGGACATCCATCATGATGGCCACCGGAACTCAACTGCCGGAAGGGCGTCCGGTTACCGAGGCGGACATCGTATCCGGCCTTATTCTGGATCCTCAGAATCCGTCTGCAATCCAATCATGCCTGGCGCGGGCGCGCGAAAACGGACGAGCGGTGCGCACCGCACTGACACAGGAAATGTGGGAGAGCCTCAACGAGGACTGGCGCTACCTTGAGGTGATGGATACGCAGACGGCGCGCCAGCAGCTTGGATCCATCATGGATTGGGTGCGCAAGCGGACAGCCGTTTTCAGAGGCGCTGTCGAAACCGCGATGCTGCGCAATGAAGGCTACAATTTCCTGCGGCTCGGAGGCAGTATTGAACGTGCAGACATGACGCTGCGCCTTTTGAATGTGAAGTACTATCTGTTGCTGCCGGAGACGGAAGTCGTGGGCGGTGGCCGGGATCATCACCAGTGGATGTCCATGCTCCATGCCGTATCGGGCCTTAGAGCCTACCACCAGTATTACGATGGTG
>JARGOF010000025.1:67987-70066 GCA_029212415.1 Rhizobiaceae bacterium
ATCCTGGAATATTGCTGATTTTCTGCTTCTCAATCAGACATTTCCAAGATCGGTGGCATTCAGCTACCACCAGCTGGATATGGCTTTGAGCGGCCTGGAAAAAAGCCATGGCGGATCGCATGATTGTCAACGCACAGCGCGCGATGAACTCGCCCGGCTGAATCGGTTGGACATCAACGCGATATTTGATGATGGTCTGCACGAGTTCATCGATGACCAGATTATCAAGACAGCGCGTATCAGCCGGGAAGTGTCCAATGCCTATTATTTCTAGTGGAGCCATTTGATGCGATTATCCATCACGCACAAATCCGAATATGGCTATGAGCCTGCGGCCAAACAGGTGTCGTTGCGATTGAAGTTGTTTCCCTCCATTTATGACGGACAATCGGTGGAAGATTGGACGGTCACGGTCAATGGGGAGGTGGTGCGGCCGATTTACAAAAGTGGTTACGGCGATGAAACCGCACTTTGGCAGAGCAAGGGCGATATATCGAATGTCGAAATTGTCGCCTCAGGCACGGTCGTGACGCAGGACAAGGCGGGCGTGGTACGGGACTTGCCCAGAAAGCCGCCTTCCGCCATTTTTTGTCGGCAAACCTATCTGACCACACCGGATGACAGAATTGTCGCGCTTGCCGAAGGTGCCCGCCAGGACAATCCGCTTGCAACGGTGCATGCGATCTCGAAAGCAACAATCGAAGCCGTGGCTTTCAGATCTTCTGCGACCGATTCCAAGACGACAGCTGCCGAGGCAATGGCAATTGGAGCAGGTGTTTGTCAGGATCATGCCCATATTTTCATATCCGCATGCCGGTGTCTGGGCATACCGGCACGCTATGTAATCGGCTATCTGAACGCCTCTGACGAAGGCGATGAATTGCTGGAAACCCATGCCTGGGCAGAAGCCCATATCGAAAACTTCGGCTGGGTTGGGCTGGATGCCTCCAATGGAATATCACCGACGGAACACTATATAAGAATAACCTGCGGGCTGGACGCTGATGATGCCACCCCGATAAAAGGGCATGTGGTCGGCGACTCGCAGATCTCGCTCTCGGCGGATGTGTCTGTATCCGAGAGCCAGCAGCAATAGAGGTACTCCAGTGACATATTGTGTTGCAATCAAGCTGAATGCGGGCTTGGTCTTGCTCTCTGATACCCGTACCAATGCCGGGTTGGACAACATATCGCGCTACAGCAAGATGCATTGCTGGGAGGCTCCCGGAGAGCGCGTGATTACGCTGTTGACTGCGGGCAACCTGTCCATCACCCAAGGTGTGGTGACGCGCCTCGAAAAACAGATAGAAAAGTCCCACGCGGATCCGGGCATCGAAACGATCATGAATGCCGACAGCATGTTCCGTGTGGCTCAGATTGTTGGCGAGAACATGCGGATGATGCAGGAACGTCACCGCGAAGGCATGGAAGCACAGGGCACGCGTTTCGATGCCACGATCATTGTCGCCGGACAACGCAAAGGCGGCAATGTCCGCCTGTTTCTGGTCTACACGGCCGGCAATTTCATCGAGGCCACGGATGACACGCCATTTTTTCAGATTGGCGAGCATAAATACGGCAAACCCATCCTCGATCGGGTGATCACCAGCCAGACATCGCTGGAAAAAGCTTCGCTGGCTGCCTGCGTATCGATGGATTCGACCTTGCGAAGCAATTTGTCAGTCGGCATGCCGCTGGACATGGCCGTCATCGAGACTGATGCACTGGTGTTTGCCAAACGCCGTCGCATAGAAGCAGACGACAGCGATTTCATTGCCCTTTCAGCGGCCTGGTCCAAGGCATTGAATTCCGCTTTTTACGATCTTCCTGACCTTCAGTGAAGGTCATAGAGCCTGTCTTGTTTCCATTGAACCGCACTGGTCGCGAACCCTTCGGGCCAGCTGTTTTTTCGCCACTATCTGCGTCGTTTCGCTTGCCCGTACCTTGAGGTACGCGCTTCGCGAACCAACTTGATCCTGACAAAAAAACAACTGGCAGAGTGAATCAATGAATGCCAGAAATGCTCTAGCGCTTGTCACTAAGTAATGAATTCATATCCGCATGCTTTGAAGTAATTTC
>JARGOF010000026.1 GCA_029212415.1 Rhizobiaceae bacterium
GGCTTCATCGGCCGCTGCGTCATCGCGTGCATGCACCCGCGCAATCATGTCTCCGGCGGCGATATAGGAGCCACGTGAGGCAAGATCGCTCAGGCCAACGGCCGGGTCCACAGCGTCCTGCGGTCGTGTCCGCCCGCCACCCAGGGCAACAACGGCAAGGCCGACGCCCCGTGTATCGATCACATCAACATAGCCGGAATCGCCTGCGACGATATCGCGGATAATTGGTGCTTTGGGCAAGTGGGCATCATAGCGCTCGATAAAATCCACAGGTCCTCCCAAAGAAGCAACCATTTGTCCGAAACGCTCTGCCGCCTGACCCGATTCCAATGCACCACGCGCCATTTCCAGCGCGGTCTGCATGTCTTTTGCCAGGCCGGACGATAAAAGCATCTGGCCTGCAAGCGCCATTGTCACCTCTTCCAGACGCCTGTCGCGATGGACGCCGGTGAGGAATTCCACGGCATTTTTGACCTCAACCGCATTGCCCGCAGCGCTGGCAAGGGGCTCGTTCATATCGGTGATGATGGCCGAGGTGGACAGTCCAGCGCCATTGGCCACGGCCACAAGGCTCTCAGCCAGCTCGATGGCCGCATCAGTCTCGGCCATGAAAGCGCCGTTGCCTGTCTTGACGTCCAGAACCAGCGCCTGCAAGCCGGCTGCCAGTTTTTTCGAGAGAATGGAGGCGGTGATCAGGGGAACGGATTCAACCGTCGCCGTGACATCACGAATGGCATAGAATCGTTTGTCAGCCGGTGCGAGCGAGCCGGTCTGACCAATGATGGCGCAGCCGACCTGGCTGACTGTTTTTCGAAACAACGCATTTGACGGGACAACCTGATAGCCCGGTATGGCCTCCATCTTGTCTAGGGTGCCACCGGTATGGCCAAGTCCGCGCCCCGAAATCATCGGAACTGCGGCGCCGCACGCAGCAACAATCGGTGCCAGCATCAGGGACACATTGTCACCGACACCGCCCGTTGAATGTTTGTCGACCACCGGCTTGTCGTCTTGCGTCGGTCCGAGTTCGGGCCAGGAGAGCACTTCGCCGGAATCGCGCATGGCCCGTGTCAGCGCCACCGCTTCAGCCCGTGACATGCCATTGAAATAAACCGCCATGGCCAGAGCCGCGACCTGCCCCTCGCTGACGCTGTCATCCGTCATGCCTCGAATGAAATCTGAAATCTCGCCGTCAGACAGCGGATTGCCATCTCTTTTCTTGCGAATGATTTCCTGGGGTAACAGACCCATTGAGCGCCTCCTCAGCCCGCAAGCATTTGCCGCAGGACGGCGGCCAGACGCTGGCCACCAATGGGCGCCATATCCTTGGTTTCCTGATGCGAGAGTTCGCCGCCACTCATGCCGGCTGCCAGATTGGTCACCACCGAGGCTGCAGCAACCCTGAGGCCCAGAAAGCGCGCCAGAATCACTTCGGGTACGGTCGACATGCCCACCGCATCGGCGCCGAATACGCGGGCCATTTTGATTTCTGCCGGTGTTTCAAAACTCGGGCCGGAAAACCACATGTAAACACCGCTGTGCAGCGTCACACCGGCCTTTTGCGCTGCTGCGCGCATCTGATCGGCCATTTCTTCATCATAGGCGTTGGTCAAACCAACAAACCGCCTGTCGCTGGGTTCGCCAAAGAGCGGGTTTGAGCCTGAAAAATTGATATGGTCACTGATCTGCATGACCGATCCAGGAGGCATATCCTCGCGCAGCGATCCGGCTGCATTGGTCAGGATCAACCGTTTGACACCCAGACCATGCAGGGCTTCAAGCGGTGCACGCATGACAGAGGCATCGCCGTTTTCATAATAATGCGCACGCCCCGACAGCATCAGGATCGGTGTCTTGTCCCAGGTGCCGGCAACAACCTTGGCTGCATGTCCCGAAACACCGCTGTGCGGAAAGCCTTCAAGCTCCTCATAGGGAATATGCACCGCATCGTGCAATTCATCGACCAGCGAGCCGAGGCCGGATCCGAGGACAATGGCTGTTTGCGGCAACAGCCCATTGAGCCGTTCAACCAGGACTGATGTGGCAGGATTCATCTCAGGGCCGCCGATTCAAATGCATAGGGAAGAAGTTCACCGATTGTCACGGTTTTGACCACGCCCTGCATGTCGCACAGATGAACCTTTACATCAGCATCGGCGAATTCCGCCAGCCGCTGGCGACATCCACCACAGGGTGTGCAGGCAACCATTTTCTCGGCAATGACGGCCACCTCCAGAATGCGCAAACCGCCCGCCATGATCATGTGACCGATCGCCGTGGTTTCGGCACACCAGCCTTCGGGAAAGGAGATTATTTCGATATTGGCGCCGGCATGGATGCGCCCATCGTCGCTGCGCAGAGCCGCGCCAACGGGAAACTTTGAATAGGGCGCATGGCAGCGGGCCATGGCATCGCGCGCCGCTTCGAAAAGTTCATGAGACATTGCTTCGTCCTATCGTTCTTTCACATAAGGCACGCCACCGGCCTTTGGCGGTATTGCCTTGCCGATAAATCCGGCAAGCAGGATAACGGTCAATATATAGGGAAGCGCCTGCATGAACTGCACCGGAACTTCGCCAATCAGCGGCAGGGGTCTTCCCTGCATCAGGATGGCGAGGGCATCAAGAAAACCGAACAGCAAACAGGCCAGCATGACATTGACCGGCTTCCATTTGGCAAAGATCAGCGCGGCCAGAGCGATGAAGCCCTTGCCGGCGGTCATGCCTTTGACAAATCCGGCTGCAACCGCCATCGACAGATAGGCACCGGCAAAACCACACAGGATACCGCAGCAGATAACAGCCAGATAGCGCATTCTAGTCACTGATATGCCCGCCGTATCGACAGCACCGGGATTTTCCCCCACCGCCCGCAGACGCAGACCAAAGCGGGTCCGGTACAGCACCCACCAGCTGAAGGGCACCATGGCAAATGCAAAATAGGTCAGCAGAAAATGCCCGGAAATCAAGCTGGCGTAGATGTCGCCGATATAGGGAATATCCGCCAATGTATCGACAAAGGGCAAGGTCACTGCTTCAAACCTGCTGTCCCCACCCAATTGTGGTGTCCGCCCACCCTGGCGGAACCAGGCCTGACCGAGAATGACCGTCGCGCCGATCGCAATGAAATTGATCGCCACACCGGAAACAATCTGGTTTCCGCGCTGGGTAATGGACGCATAGCCATGCACAAGCGCCAGGCATACGGACACTGCAATGGCGGCAAGCAGACCCAGAAATGCCGAATCATAGACGGCAGCTGCCGCACCACCGGCAAAGGCGGCTGCCAGCATCTTGCCTTCCAGACCGATGTCGAAAATGCCGGCCCGCTCTGAAAAGAGACCCGCCAGGGCCGCCAGTATCAGCGGTACGGACAGGCGGATCGTGGCTTCAAGCGTGACCAGTGCAATCTGAAAATAATCCATGATCTACTCTCCCGACGTCGAAACTTCGGAGGGATTGCCCGCCCCGCGCATGGTTGCAAAAAATGCAACGAGGGCGGGTCGGAACATATTCTCCAGCGCACCGGCAAACAGAATGACCAGCCCCTGGATAATGGTGATCATGTCACGGGATATTTCCGGCATTTCGAAGGAAATCTCGGCGCCGCCCTGATAAAGAACGCCGAACAGAATGGCCGCGGGAATGATGCCCACCGGGTGCGAGCGCCCCATCAGCGCGACCGCAATGCCGACGAAGCCGGCACCGGCGACAAAATCCAGCTGCAGGCGATGCTGATCACCCATGATCGGGTTGAGCGCCATCATGCCCGCCAGGCCGCCGGAAATCAGCATGGTGATGATGATGATCCGGGCATCCTTGATACCGGCATAGCGCGCGGCTGTCGGAGAGGCCCCCATGGTGCGGATTTCGTAGCCCAGGCGCGTACGCCATATGAGCACCCAGACAAAAAAGGCTGCAACCAGAGCTACAATGAACGAAAGGTTGAAGGGCGCGCCACCAATATCAAATCCAAACATGGCCAGCAGCCAGTCCAACCGGGGGAGCTGCCCTCCCTCCAGGAAAGTCCGGGTCTGCGGCGCCATGGACCCCAAAGGTTTGATGACCTCCACCAGCATGTAGACCATCAGGCTGGAGGCAATGAAATTGAACATGATCGTGGTGATCACCACGTGGCTGCCGCGTTTGGCCTGCAGGTATCCCGGAATAAAGGCCCAGGCCGCGCCAAACAGCGCGGAGGCCGTCACGGCGACAAGAAAGGTCAGGTACCAGGGAAAGATGCCGTCCAGCCACAGACAGACCAGGGCAACGCCCAGTCCGCCGATATAGGCCTGGCCCTCGCCTCCGATATTGAAGAGACCGCAATGGAAGGCAACGGAGACAGCCAATCCGGTAAAGATGAAATTGGTGGCATAATACAGCGTGAACCCCAGGCCCTCGCCATATCCGAATGCACCTTGAACCAACAGCGAAGCGGCCTTGATCGGACTCTGGCCAACGATAAGCACCACGAGGCCGGCAACAAGAAAGGCGACGGTCAGGTTGATCAGCGGGATCAGGACATATTCCACCCAGCCCGGCAGTTTTTCGTAGGGACTACTCATTGCGCCGCCTCCTGGTCTTCTTCAACACCTGCCATCAGAAGACCCAATTCACCCTCGGTCGCTTCCGGTGTGCGCTCCCCGACAACACGTCCGGCAAACATCACCAATATGCGGTCCGACAAAGACCTGATCTCGTCGAGTTCCACCGACACCAGCAGGATGGCCTTTCCGGCATCGCGCATCTCGATGATGCGCTTGTGGATGAATTCAATGGCGCCGACATCAACACCGCGCGTTGGCTGACCGATGATCAGCACAATCGGATCGCGTTCCATTTCCCTTGCCAGTACAATTTTCTGCTGGTTGCCACCGGAAAAATTGGCGGTTTTCAGCCGGACATCCGGCGGGCGGATATCGTATTTTTCGACGCTTCTTTGCGCGGCCTTGCGGATGTTTTCCAGATTGAGCATCGGTCCGTTGAGATATTCAGGATCATCGTGATAACCCAGAATGGCATTTTCATTTTCTTCAAAGCTGAGAACCAGCCCCATATGGTGGCGATCTTCGGGAACATGGGCGAGACCGCGTTTGCGCAGCAGCGCCGGATCGGCCTCACCTGTTGCGCCGATGGCCTCACCATCCAGCAGGACGGTTCCCGATTCGGCGCGCCGAATACCGGTGATGGCCTCCAGCAGTTCCGACTGGCCATTGCCGGCCACACCGGCAATGCCGACGATCTCGCCGGCCCGTACGTCGAGCGAAACATTGTCCACCATGACCACGCCCCGTCCGTCGCGCACCGTCAGATTGGTCACGGCAAGCTTGACATCCGCCGGATTGGCATCGCCTTTTTCTACCTGCAGCAGCACCCGGCGCCCCACCATCAGTTCTGCCAGTTCTTCAACAGAGGTCTTGGCCGTTTCCCGTGTGGCGACGATTTCACCACGCCGCATCACCGAAACCTCGTCGGTGATGGCCATGATCTCGCGCAGCTTGTGGGTGATCAGAATGATTGTCTTTCCCTGGTCGCGCAATTGCCGAAGGATGCGAAACAGGTGATCGGCTTCCGCCGGGGTCAGCACTCCGGTCGGTTCGTCGAGAATCAGGATTTCGGCACTGCGATATAGCGCCTTGAGAATTTCAACACGCTGCTGCAGGCCGACAGGCAGTTCCTCGATCACCGCGTCGGCATCGACGTCCAGCGCATATTCCTCTTCCAGCCGCTTCAGCTCTGCCCGGGCATTGGTGATGCCCCGGTTCAAAATGGCATTTTCCTCGGCGCCGAGCATGACATTTTCCAGAACGGTGAAATTGTCGACAAGCATGAAATGCTGGTGCACCATGCCGATGCCCGAGGCGATGGCGACATTGGGGTCACGGATGATCACCTTGCTGCCATTGACCATGATATCGCCACGGTCGGCCTGATAAAATCCATAGAGGATCGACATCATGGTGGATTTTCCGGCACCGTTTTCACCGATGATGCCGTGAATCGTGCCCTTGCGGACAGCCAGGTTGATGTTCTTGTTGGCATGAACAGCACCGAAACTCTTGTCGATGCCCTTTAATTCGATAGCCAGGTCGTCCATGCGCCATCCATTTTTGATCAATTGGTACAGGCTTTGACCTTATTCATCTGATTGGCGCGACACCAGCCCAAACCGGCTGTTTTTTCACAGACCCATTGTTTCCGCGCCTGTTCCATGTTGATAAGAGTGAATTGTGCGTTGGCCGGAGCAAGACATGAGCGCCTTTTCCTTTCCTTCCAGACCTTGGATTTATGTCCCGTCAGGGGCGAGCGATGATCCTGCCGGCTACGTGCGATCCGGTGAGCATGACAATCGCGCGCGGGTCGCCCGCAAGGCCAACAATCATCGCTTGCCGAAAATGGCCTGCGCCGTCCTGAAACAAACCCGCATGGTGATACAATGACCCGTCCCACACCCAATCTGCGTGACAGCTACAAGCTGTTTCGACCCCTGCAGACCCGCTGGGCCGACAATGACATCTATGGCCATATGAACAATGTGGTCCATTATGCGCTGTTCGACACGGCGATCAATGGCTGGCTGGTCGAAGCCGGCCTTCTGGACCTGCATCATGGTTCGACGATCGGCCTGGTGGTGGAAACCGGATGCCACTATTTCGCGGAGCTGGCCTTCCCCGACACAATAGAGGCTGGTATCGGTGTTGAACGGATCGGCACGTCATCCGTGGTTTATCAGATTGCCCTGTTTCGCGGCGATGATGAACAGGCGGCGGCACAGGGTCGTTTCGTGCATGTCTATGTGGATCGCCAGACACGGCGTCCGCAACCGCTGGGAGCAGACTGGCGCGCAGTTCTGGAAGGCCAATTGTCATGACAAACACCGCAGAAGTATCCGAAGAACGGATCGCCAGACTCGAAGAGCATGTGGCGCATCAGGCCCACACGATCGAGGAACTGTCGGATCAATTGAGCGATCAGTGGAAACAGGTCAGCAACCTGCAGAACAAATACGAGCAATTGGTCCAGCGGCTTCTGGCATTTGAAGAACAGAGCCATGATGCACCGGCCGATACACGACCGCCCCATTATTGAGCTGCCGCATTACTGAACACCCCACTGTCGAGCGATGCCATTCAGAGAACCAAAATGACAGAATTTTCCGGATTTACCCCACTCGTTCAATCCCTTCCTGCCTCCATTCCCTTTGTCGGTCCGGAGACGCAGGAACGTGCCTCCGGCAAGGTCTTTCGGGCTCGCGTCGGGGCCAATGAAAGTGGCTTTGGCCCCGCACCCTCGGTCAAACAGGCGATGCGTGAAGGCGCGGAGGATGTGTGGAAATATTGCGATCCGGAAAATCACGATCTGCGCCAGGCGCTGGCAAACCATCTTGCACTGGCGCCGGATCAGATTGTCGTGGGAGAGGGTATTGATGGGCTGCTGGGGCTCATTGTACGCCAGATCGTCACACAGGATACGCCCGTTGTGACATCGTTGGGCGCCTATCCGACCTTCAATTATCATGTCGCCGGCTTTGGTGGTCGCCTGGTAACGGTGCCCTATCGCGACGACAGGGAAGATCTCGATGCGCTGCTTGCAGCCGTAAAACGCGAGGGTGCGCCGCTGGTCTATCTTGCCAATCCGGATAATCCGATGGGCACATGGAACACCAGCGCGGACATTGTCTCCTTTGCACAGGCGTTGCCGGAACAGACGCTTCTGGTGCTGGATGAAGCCTATGGCGAAATGGCGCCCGACGGGATCATTCCAGCCTCCAACGCATTGCTGGATAATTCCAATATCCTGCGCATGCGGACGTTTTCCAAGGCTTACGGGCTGGCGGGCCTGCGTTGCGGTTATGCCTTTGGACGTACCGGCACCATTGCCTCCTTTGACAAGGTGCGCAATCATTTCGGCGTCAACAAGATGGCGCAGATCGCGGCGCTGGCTGCACTGCAAGACCAGGACTACCTGAGAGCGGTGTGCGACAGGATCAAAGCCTCACGCCAGCGCATTGAAGAGATTGCGTTGAACAACAATCTGCAGCCGCTGCAATCGGCCACCAATTTTGTGACATTGGATTGCGGCCGTGACGCCGGATTTGCAAAACATCTGCTGGAAGCACTGGGTCAGCGCGGCATCTTTGTTCGCATGCCCGGCGTTGCGCCGCTCAATCGCTGTATCAGAATCAGCACCGGCCCTGATGAGGCACTCGACATTCTGCAAGAGGAACTGCCCGAAGCGATCAAGACAGCGGATGCCGCGGGTACATAAAGCCTCGATCCCCTTGGGACTTATGACCCGGCATCCGTATCATAGGCAAAAACACGTTCGCGCCCGCGCACGATGACATGGCTCATGGCCGCGGCGGCTGCAACTTCGTCCCGGGCGTCAATCATATCGACAATATGTTTGTGCGATGAAACCACTTCGGTCATGCGATCCCCGGCCTTTGGCGGAGAACTCAGCCGGAAGACACCGACCAGCGCGGCCTCGATGAGACTGCCGACGGAATTCATGAACGGGTTTTTCGATGCCGACAGCAATTTGAGGTGGAATTCGAGGTCCATCACGGCAAGTTCGTGCGCCGTGGTTGCCTCATTCATATCCTCCACGAGAGAATAGAGTTCCAGAATGTCTTTACGTGTCGCATTCTTTGCTGCCAAACGCGCTGCGGCCGGTTCAATGGCTTGCCTCATCTCGGTGAGATGATTCATGAATTCCTCGGTGATGCCACGCTGAAAGTACCAGGTCAGAACATCGGCATCGAATAGATTCCAACTGCTTTCCTCGGTCACGCGTGTTCCGATGCCGGCACGGGGCGCAATCAGGCCCTTCGCCGAAAGGGTTTTCATCGCCTCGCGCAGTACGGTTCGCGATACCTGGAATTTCTCGGCAAGCTCGCCGTCTCCCGGCAGCAATGTGCCGACCGAATAGGTGCCGGCGACGATCTTCTGCCCCAGTTCGTGGACCACAAGGGCATGGCTGTTGCGTTGAATATCGCGGCGGATGGGCTTCCTCATGGTTTCCACGTTGCTAAGCGCATGGTCTCAGATCCTGGCGCGCGAGGTGACCCATACGAGGCCACGTTGAAGAAGTATGAAGGTGAACAAGAGCCCACCGATTACGATTTTTGTCCACCAACTGGAAAGTGTCCCGTCAAAAATGATATAGGTCTGGATGAGACCCATGATCAATACACCGATCAGCGTACCAATCATGAAACCGCTTCCTCCGGTCAGCAGTGTACCGCCGATGACCACAGCGGCGATTGCATCCAGCTCCACGCCGACTGCGGCCAGAGAGTAGCCGGCCGAGGTATACATGGAGAAGACGATTCCTGAAAGACCTGCCATGAAACCCGACAGGGCGTAGACGCAGACCGTCGTCCTTGCGACGGGAACACCCATCAGTTTTGCCGCAGGCAGGCCACCGCCCAGGGCATAGACGTAACTGCCAAAACGCGTGCGGTGGGCCAGAACAACACCGACGATCACCGTGACAATCATGATGATACCGACGAGTGTCAATCGACCCTTTCCCGGAACGCGAAAAAAGACATCCTGCAGGGTATCGTAAAAATCATGGGTGATGGGAATGGATTCCGTCGACAGCACGAAGGCCATGCCCCGCGCCAGAAACATGCCGGCGAGCGTCACAATGAAGGGTGGCATTTCCAGCGTATGGATAATACCTCCCATGAGGCCGCCGAAACAGGTCGCTATCAGCAGGGCGAGAGCGAAGACACTCAAGGGATGCATGGATGTGTTTGCCAGAAGAACCGCAATGAAAACACCGGTAAAGGCGATGACCGACCCGATCGAAAGGTCGATGCCACCGGTCAGGATGACAAAGGTCATGCCGATGGCCGCAATTCCCAGATAGGCATTGTCCGTCAACAGGTTCCCGACCACCCGTGTCGACAGCATATTGGGATATTGCGAGTAGCATAGCGCATAGGCAAGTATGAAAATGGCGATGGTCGCCAGCAATGGCAGATAGCGGGGGTTCATGGCGCCATGCCCTCTTTTTGCATGGAATGGTCCCTTTCGTCCGCGCGATCATCCCTGTTCGGTTCTGCGTCGTCGCCTGACCGGTCAGGCGGCATGCGCAGGGCAAAGAGGACCGACTGGACGATCGGCGACTGAATAATGAGAATGACGAGGATGATGAAGGCCTTGATGATCAGGTTGAATTCCGGCGGAAATCCGGACAGCAGGATACCGGTGTTGATGGATTGGATGATCATGGCGCCAATCAGCGAGCCGGCCAGCGTAAACCGGCCACCCAACAGGGATGTGCCGCCGATGACCACCGCCAATATGGCGTCGAGTTCCAGCCAGAGCCCCGCATTGTTGGCATCGGCGCCCTTGATGTCGGCTGCGACAATGATACCGGCCGTGGCAGCACACAGGCCGGAAATGGCATAGACTGCAACAATCAATACATTGCCGCGCACGCCCGACAAAGTGCTGGCGCGCAGGTTGATTCCGACCGCCTCGATCAACAGCCCCAGTGCGGTCTTACGCACGAGGATGGCCGTCAGCACACCGAAACCCAGCCAGATCAGGAAGGGCATGGGCAAGGCCATCAATGAGCCACTGCCGAGAAATATCAGCCCCTCATTGGTGAAGGTCAGGATCACGCCTTCAGTGATCAGCTGTGCCACACCGCGACCGGCCACCATCAGGATGAGCGTGGCGACGATGGGCTGGATATTGAGCACGGCGACCAGAAAACCATTCCACAGGCCGCAGACTATACCAGCGCACAGGGCCAGCACGACCGCGGTGGCGACATCACTGCCGCCTGCAACAGCGGCTGCCGCAACGGCGCCGCAAATCGCCATGACCGCGCCAACGGACAGATCAATGCCCTTTGTCGCAATGACCAGTGTCATGCCGATGGCCAGAAGCGCCACCGGCGCACCGCGGTTGAGAATGTCGATGATCGAACCATAGAGGCGGCCATTGGCCATCTCGATTTTGAAGAAATCCGGAAAGACCAGCACATTGCAGCCGAGAACCACCACCAGGGTGATCAATTGGGGAAGTATTCGTCTTAAAGCGGGATGGAGCCTGTTCATGATGCCAATACTTTGTCTTCGTGACCATCAGAGGCGATCGCCCGTATGATATTGCTGGTGGTAATGGCATCACCGGTCAGTTCGGCCACATGCGCCCGGTCGCGCAGGACGATCACCCGCTGACTGTAATCGACAAGTTCTTCCAGCTCGGAAGAAATGACCAGCAGGGACATGCCCTCGTCACACAGGGCTTCAATGAACCGAATGATTTCGGCATGGGCGCCCACGTCAATGCCGCGTGTCGGCTCATCAAGAATCAGAAAACGCGGATTGGTGGCGAGCCATCGGGCCAGAATAACCTTCTGCTGATTGCCGCCGGAGAGCTGCCCAACCGGCTTTTCACAGTCGGGCGTTCTGATGTCGAGCCGGGCGATATAGCCGTCGGCAATCGCTGTCTGCTCACTCTTTGACAATGCGCGTAGCCAGCCGCGCTGCCCCTGCAGGGCAAGGATGATGTTTTCACGTACCGACAGATCGGCGACGATCCCGTCACGTTTGCGGTCTTCGGGACAAAAGGCGAAGCCCTGTGCCACCGCTGCGCGGGGCGATGTCAACCGGAGCGGTTTTCCCTCCGCAAGCGCCTCGCCGCTGTCGTGGCCGACCGCGCCGAAAAGAAGTTCAGCCATTTCGGTTCGGCCCGATCCCAGCAATCCCGCGACCCCGACGATTTCACGTTTCCTGATATCAAGGTCAAAAGCCTTGATATGTCCGGAACGGCCAAAATTCTTGAATTGCAATTGCACCGGGTCAACCGAGGCAGTGCGGTCCTTTTCCTTGTGAATTTCCTCTTCCAGGGAACGGCCAAGCATCATGTTGACCAGTTTCAACCGGGAGGTATCCGCCGGTTTGGCGGTGCCGACCAGCCTGCCGTTTCGCAACACAGTCAGCGCGTCACAGATTTCAAAGACCTGATCGAGAAAATGGGAGATGAAAATGATGCCCAGGCCATCATCGCGCAGGTGCCTGATGATGGAAAAAAGCATCTGCACTTCTGTGGCGTCAAGACTGGCCGTCGGCTCGTCAAGGATCAACACCTTGCCGGACAGGTCGACCGCGCGCGCGATTGCAATGATCTGCTGGATTGCGATGGAATAGGAAGAGAGTTCCCGGCTGACATCAATCTGCAAGCCATAGCCGGACAATATCTCGCGTGCACCGGCATTCATCCGCCTTGTCGAAACCAGCCCCAGGCGCCTTGGCTGGCGGCCCAGGTACAGATTCTCCGCCACGGTCAGATTGGGCAGCAGGTTGACTTCCTGATAGACGGTCCCAATGCCGAGATCCTGCGCTTCCAGCGTGCTGCGTGGATTGATTGGCTGATTGTCCAGTAAGATGGCACCCGCATCGCGTCGGTAAGCGCCGGTCAGGCACTTCACCAGCGTGGATTTGCCCGCGCCGTTTTCGCCCAGCAAGGCATGGACTTCTCCCGGCAGCAGATTGAAATCAACTGCATCAAGCGCCAGAGCACCAGGAAAGCTCTTGGTGATACTCTTGCCCTGCAACAGCATATTGCCCTGTGACACGTTGGCCTCTTCCTGTGAAGATCGTCAATCTCAATGACGCACACAACAAAGACCGCCGCAAGGCTTGGCCCGTGAGATTGCTGCTGTCACTGATGAAACAATGCGGGCCGGCACAGCGCCGGCCCGCACGTCAGGACCTGTGCCTAATATCCGAGACTTTTCTTCAGCTCATAGACCGCCATTGGATCGTCAGCAGCGGTATAGAGACGCGATTCCGTCTGGATCCATTTGGGTGGCAATGTGCCGTCTTTTGCAAAGGCTTCCAATACGTCGAATGCCGGACCGGCCATGTTGGGCGTCAGTTCAACCGTCGCATTTGCTTCACCGGCCGCCATGGCCAGGAAAATATCCGGCACGGCATCAATCGAGACAACCAGAATGTCGGATCCCGGCTTCAGACCAGCTTCCTTGATGGCCTGAATAGCGCCGACGGCCATATCGTCATTGTGCGCATAAAGGGCACAGATATCCTTGCCGCCATTTTCCGCCTTGAGGAAACTCTCCATCACTTCCTTGCCCTTGGTCCGGGTGAAGTCACCGGTCTGGCTGCGGATGATGGAAAGGTTGGAATGGTCTGCAATACCCTGTTCAAAACCATTTTTGCGATCGATGGCAGGAGACGAACCGGTGGTGCCCTGCAATTCGACGATCTTGCAGTCCTTGCCATCCACTTCGGCTGCCAGCCACTCACCGGCAACACGCCCCTCGTGAACGAGGTCCGACGTTACGGCCGTCATATAGAGGCTGTCCGGCGCATCAACGGTACGATCAAGGAGAATAACCGGAATTTCTGCTTCCTTGGCTTCCTCCAGAACCTGATCCCAACCGGTGGCGACCACCGGAGCCAGGAGAATGGCGTCAACGCCCTGGGCGATGAAAGACCGCAGCGCCTTGATCTGATTTTCCTGTTTCTGCTGTGCATCGGCAAATTTCAGGTCAATGCCGCGATCCTTGGCCTGCTGCCGCGTCAGTGTGGTTTCAGCCGCCCGCCAGCCGGATTCCGATCCGATTTGCGAAAAACCGATTGTTTGAGCATTGACCGCCGTCGCCGGCAAGGCGACCGAAGCAAGAAGAGCGGCGCCTGCAAGGGTGAGTTTCAAGAACATGTTTTCCTCCAAAATTGAAATCATCCGATTGCCCTCCCGACAATCGACTGCCTTCATAGTATGATTATCATATTTAATCTACACAAAAGTATGATTAAGTGCAAAAGAGCGCAATAGCCAAGCCGCCTGGCGCCGACAGAGGGCCAGATCGCTACGAAAAGAACTCACTTTTTCAGAGCTTTACGGGAGAATGAGAGGTGATCCGGCAGCACAGGTTTGCGCAGTCTGGCAACCCTGATTACGTTTTCAAGACTTTAGAAACGCCTGCAGGAGCTGCTGCTGGTCCGCACTGACAAAGGTTGGCGCGTGGCCGATATCGGCAAATTCCACGCACGTGGGCCTTGGGCCACGCTGCATCATGTCGTCGGCAACGGCCCTTGGAAGAACGTCGGAATTGCCGCCCCTGATCAGAAGTGTCCGGGCTTCAATCGCATCATAATGGGTCCAGACGTCAAAATCCGCCTTGTGACGGGTAAATTGTGAAGCAATCGCCGCATCGTAGTGAACGGTCATGCGGCCATCGTCAGTGCGGCGCACCGAATTATCCACCATCCGCCGCCAGAAACTGTCCGGGTTGTTACCAAAGGGCGCATAGCTGCTGCGCAACCATTCTTCCATTTCGACCATTGTGTCAAAGTCCGGCGGACTGCCGACATAGTCGGCTATGCGCTGGCGTGCATCCTGCGGAATTTCCGGCCCGATATCATTGATCACCAGATGGGTCATGCGGCCTTTGAGCGCTTCGGCAGCCAGCCGAACACCGATGAGCGCCCCCATGGATGTGCCCACCCAACGCAACGACCCGGTGCCGTAATGGTCAAGAATGCCCACAGCGTTTTCGCCGTAGATGCGCATGCAGTAATCGTCGCCATCGGATCTGGACCAGCTTGAAAGTCCGCGGCCAATCGTATCCGGGCAGACAACAAAATAGTCTTTTGACAAAACCTGCGCGATTTCATCAAAATCGCGGCCGTTGCGGGCCAGCCCGTGCCACATCATGACAAATGGATTTGACGGGTCTCCCCATTCGCTGACATGCAATTCGTGATCCTTGACCGGGATATAGACGGAACGCCGCTCGCTCATGGATGATGACCCTTCCTGGCCAGAGTGCCAACAATGCCGGCGGGGAAAAAATACACCAGCAGGATGAACAACAGGCCAAGCCAAAGCAGCCAGCGGTCCGGATCCAGAAGATCAGGAACCAGCGGAATTCCGGCGGTCGCCTCGGAAGCGAGCTGCATCAGGTCCTTCAGATAGAATTGCGCCACACTCATCACCGTTGCGCCGATGATGGCGCCGGTCATTGTCCCCATGCCGCCAATGACCACCATCAGCAGAATGTCGATCATGATGGCAAAGGAGAGCGTTGTTTCCGGTCCGGTATATTTCAGCCAGACAGCCCGCAGAATGCCGGCACAGGCAGCAATGGCCGCCGCTATGCAGAATATGGCGGTGCGGTAGAGCACCACCTTGTAGCCGAGGGCCTCGGCGCGCATTTCATTCTCGCGGATGGCTTCCAGAACCGTGCCAAGCGGCGAGGCAACGATGCGCAACATCAGAAAGTAAAGGATGAGAGAGCCAAAAAAGACGAAGTAATAGGCGGCCATCTTGCCGTTGGCCTTGACCCCGAAAATGGTCAAAACCTTGCCGTTCTCGTCCGTCAAGAGCTTGGTTGCAGGCGAAAATATCTTTGGCACCTTGTAGATGATGCCGTCTTCGCCGCCGGTGAAATCTGAAAACTGGCTGGCCAGAACCGCCATGACGGATGCGGCGGCCAGGGTGACCATGGCAAAAAAGATTGCCTTGACCCGCAGCGACAACAGCCCCACCAGCGCCGCCAGCAGAACCGAGACGCCAACGCCCAGAGCACCGCCGATGATCACCGCATCCCAGCCCGGCCCCATCTGTTTGAGGGCAATGGCTGTCGCATAGGCCCCAAGGCCGAAGAACATCGTATGGGCAAAGGACACGATGCCCGTGTAACCGATCAGCAGATCATAGCTGGCGACCAGCACGATGAAGATGCATATGCGCGCCGCCACTTCCTGGCTGCGCACGTCGGGAAACAGCAGGGGTGCGAAAAACAGGCAGATGGCGATGATGCCGATCAGCCCATAGGCAATCAGCCGGCCGGTTCGTCCGCCCCTCGTCTGTGCATGCGGTTCGTTTGTTGTCTGGTTCACGGTGCGGCTCCCTATTTCACGGCCGGTCGCAGCCCATAGGGCCGCCACAGCAATATGGCCATCATCAGGATCATGTTGGACGCCAGCGCCATTTTGGGGGCAAGGAAAGCAACATAATTGCCCATCAAACCAACCATCAGGGCGCCCAGCAGGGAGCCTTCAATGGATCCCAGACCGCCGATGATGATGACAATGAAGACAATGATCATCATCTCGGAACCGATGGCGCCGGTGATCAGGGTTTCATAGCCCGCCCACATTGCTCCCCCCATCGCGGCCAGAGCCGAGCCAACCGCGAACACGCCGATAAACAGCCGGTCAATGCGAAAGCCGAGCGCTTCAACCATTTCCCGGTTCTCCACCCCGGCGCGCACCAGCAGGCCGACGCGGGTGCGATTGAGGACCGCGTGGAGCGCCATATAGGTGACCAGACCCAGCCCAAAGGCGAACAGGCGATAGATCTCAATGGTGACATCGCCCATGATCAGTGAACCCGACAGGAAATTGGGACGGGGAACCGCCACCGGCGAGCCACCCCAGATCGCCAGAATGATCTGCTCTGCGACGATCAGCGCACCCATGGTGATCAATATCTGGCGCAGATGATCGCGATAGACGGGTTTGATGATCACCCGCTCGAACATCCAGCCGGCAACCAGACCAAAGAGGGCAGCCGCGGAGATCGCCGCAAAAAGCGCCAGAAGATTGAGCAGAACACTGTCTGCGGCAACCCAGACAGCCAAAGCCGCCAGCACGGAAGCCGCGATGAAGGCGCCAAAGGATATGAAGGCCGAATGGCCGAAATTGAGGACGTCCATGAGGCCGAAGACAAGGCTCAATCCGGAGGCCATCAGAAAGATCATCATGCCCATCGACAGCCCGGCGATGGTCAGTGTCAGCCATGTCGATGGCGAACCAATCAACACCAGCGCGATGATGGCCAGCAAGACGGGCAAAAGGTTGATCCCGCCAAGACGTTCCACAAGAGTGGTCAATGATTTCATGATCCGGTCCGCTTTCTACTGATGCGCATCAAGTGACAGGCTGAGCAGACGCGTTTGCAGCGCCACGTCTTCAACCAGTTCGGCCATGGTGCCGGAATGGGCGATGCGTCCGTCATCGATCACCGCCACCGTCTGACCCAGCGATCTGGCAAACAGGAAATTCTGCTCGACCAGCAGGATGGTGGTCTCCCGGGCGATCTCTCGGAAGGCTTCAACCATGTTCAGGATGATGGCCGGCGCCAGACCCTTCGTCGGCTCATCAATCAGAATCAGGTCACGTTTTTCGATCATCGCCCTGGCAATGGCCAGCATCTGTTTCTGGCCGCCGGAGAGCGACCAGGCGGAGCTGTTCCAGAATTTTTCCAGGGCTGGAAAGAGCGTATAGATGCGTTGCAGACGATCCTGGTCGAAGCTGCCGTCAAGGGTTGCCAGACGCATGTTTTCTTCCACCGTCAGCCCACCAAAGATACCCATATTTTCAGGCACATAGGCGATACCCTTGCGCGCGATATCACTGGTGTGCTGCTTGGTGATGTCTTCGCCACGGAAACGGATAGCGCCCTGTTTGGCCTGCCACAGGCCCATGATGGTGCGCAATGTTGTTGTCTTGCCGGCGCCATTGCGCCCCAGCAGGACATGCACGCCCCCCTCGGGGATATGCAACGAGACCCCATGCAGAATGTGATATTGCGCAATATCGGTAAAAATATTGTCCAGTTCGAGGATGGGAGCACTCATGCGGCACTCTCTTCCGGCATGCCGAGATAGATTTCCCGCACAAGCGGCAGGGCGATGACCTCGTTCGGCAGGCCATCGGCAACCAGTGCGCCATTGTGCAAGACAACAATACGATCCGCCAGTGAGCGGACAACGTCCATCTTATGTTCAACAAGCAGAATGGTTTTTGCCTTGTCTTTTCTGATTTCTTCTATCAATTCCAAAATGACCGGTGCTTCGTCGACAGACATGCCCGCAGTCGGCTCATCGAACATGAAGATGTCCGGTTTGAGCGCCAGCAAAAGGGCAATTTCCAGTTTGCGCTGATCACCATGCGACAGGGCGGAGACCGGCTGGGCAGCGACACCCGCCAGGCGCGTTGCCTCCAGAAAGGAATAGGCTTCATCGCGCAGTTTGCCAAAGGAACGGGCGCGGCGGAATATGACCGGTCCCAGACCGTGCTGCGCCTGAACGGCCAGACGCACATTTTCCAGCACCGACAATTGCGGAAACAGGTTGGTCAGTTGAAAGGCCCGACCGATCCCGGCCTTGGCGCGGGCCGAGGCGCTGAGACCGGTGATGTCCCTGTCACCCTTGAATATGCGCCCGGCGCTGGGGCGCAACTGGCCGGAGATCAGATTGAAACAGGTTGTCTTGCCGGCGCCATTGGGTCCAACGATCACCGTCAACTCCCCTGCCTGAAATGCGCAGGTCACGGCATCGACTGCCGTATGACCACCAAAACGTATGGTCAGATCCTCTATGCGCAAGGATGCGGGGGTCATGGGTTCTCCAGTTGCAAAAGCGTGGTGAGACAGGATGAAGGCGAACCTTCAGCAACGCAAGCAGACCGATAGGTCCCGCTTGCAGATCATCGTGCGATCGGAAATCGGATGCACCGTCCCGCTGCCACACAGGTATGACAGCGGGGCGAAGAGACAGGACTTGCTATTCCTGATTGTTGCGGCCAATCGGAATATTCATCTCGCTTGGCTTGATCTCGCGAACAAGTTCGGGAATGGCCCAGTCAACATTGTCGTCAACCCTGATCTTGAAATGATACATGGACTGCAGGGCCTGATGGTCTTCCGCACGGAATTCCATTTCTCCCTTCGGCGTGTCCCATTTCATGCCTTCCATGACCTTGATGAGATTTTCCGTATCCCAGTCATCTGTACTTTCCAGCGCTTTGACAACAGCCAGAGCGGCGGCCATTCCACCGGCCGTAAAGAAGTCGGGCGGTGAGCCAAAACGCTTGGTGTGTTCGGCAACGAGCCAGTCATTGACCGGATTTTTCGGGCTCTCGTGGTAGTAATAGACGGCGCCTTCCATGCCCGGCACCTTCTTGTAGGTGGGCAGAACCGGGAGGATATGGCCACCGGTCGATATCTCGATGCCATAGCGCTCCGGTTCCATGCCCTTGATCTTGCCCATCGGGTCGCCGCCACCGGCGACATAGATAAGAATGACCTTGCGGCCTTCCTTGTCTTTCAGTGCTGCAAACATGCGTTCAGCCGCAGCGGTAAAGTCGGTGGTCTTCAATGGCACATATTCTTCGGTGACGATGGTCGCTCCGGAGCCTTCCATGGCCTGCTTGAAGGCAGCAATACCATCCTTGCCGAAAGCATAGTCTTCGGCCAGCGTTGCCACAAAAAGATCAGGACCGGGTTTCAGAGCCAGCGCCTGGGCCTGCATATCCATTGAGGAATTGCGCGATGTCTTGAAGACGTAACGATTGGAATCAGGCCCGGTGAGTGAATCGGCAACCGCCGGCTCTACCAGCAGGATGCGCTCATATTCCTCGGCAATTGGCAACATTCCCTTGGTGACCCCTGAGGAGGTGCCGCCAACAGCGATCAGCACATCATCATCACCATAGGCTTCGGCAAGCACAGCACGGGCTACATCCGGCTTGAACTGCGTGTCCTTTTCAATGATTTCAATGTCGCGTCCCTTGATTTTCATCGTGCCATTGGTGGCATATTCAAGGCCGAGCTTGAAACCGGTGTGGCTCTGCTTTGAGAAGACCTCAAAGGTAGAACCCGAAAGGCCGTGGATCAATGCGATTTTGACAGGATCGTCTGCCGCCTTGGCTGCAAAGCCCGTCAGTGCCCCGGCCAGCGACAGTGCTGATGCCATGGCAAGAATTGTCAATTTTTTCATGATGGTTCTTCTCCTCCTGATTGCCGTGCGCTCAAAGTGTCTGCACGCTGTTTCCTCTAAAATCAGCGTCTTTGTCGCACCGGATCTGTATGCATGCTATGGCTCATTATCCACCGCTTGGATGCCGATGAGCAAGATGGTAGAAATACGCTAATGACAGCACCGACAGCACCACTTGACCCGCAATACATGCTCGAAACGGCCTTTCAGGAGGCGCCGGTGGGCATTGTCATGACCCAGCACAGGGTCATCCGCTTTTGCAACCGGGCGTTCGCAGACATGTTCGGCTACACGGCTGACGAATTGCGCGATCAGTCCTTTGCCATCCTCTATCCGTCCATCGACGAATTCATCAAGATCGGCAATATCGGATTGACCCCGCTGCGCGAGACCGGTCGCTATTCGGACGAACGCATCATGGCGCGCAAGGACGGCTCGCTCTTCTGGTGTCGGGTTCGCGGCAATTCATTGACCCGTGACGAACCACTGGCGCACGCCGTGTGGAGCATGGCCGATCTTTCGCATGAACGCCCCTTTATCTCGCTGACCATGCGCGAACGGCAGATTGTCATGCATCTGGGCGAAGGCCGTACCAGCAAGAACATCGCCAGGATTCTCGGCATATCACCGCGCACCGTGGAGGCCTGCCGGGCGCGGCTGTTGAAAAAATTCGGCGTCAGCAATGTGGCCGAACTGCTTTCCAATGTCGGCGGCATGCCCGGTTGACCAATTGGTGATCTGCAGCGAAAAGCCTGTCAGCAAACAAATCATTTCCCGAAGAGTGTTCACATGCCAAACAATTTCTGCCTCGACATCGGTGGCTCCTTCATAAAACTCGGCATTGGAACCGGGCCGTCCCTGAAGGAAGTGACGTCCACGCCAACGCCAATCAGGCATTATGATTCATTCCTTCAATCCATTGTCGACATCCTGCGCTCCAATGGCTTTGCAACCGATGATCGGCTTGGCATAGCCATCACCGGCGCCATCGACCGGACGGGCGGCCATATTCTGTCGTCGCAACTGCCGTTTCTCGGCCAGGTTCAATTGGCCGCCGATCTCGCCAGGGCCCTGCAACAAGCCATTGGCTGGGGTCATGAAAATGCGGTCGTCATTGAAAACGATGCGGACTGCTTTGCTCTGGCGGAAGCCCATTTTGGCGCTGGCCGTGCCTATGAAAATATCTTTGCCATCATTTTGGGGACAGGCGTCGGCGGCGCGCAGGTTTACCGGAAAAGACTGATACGCGGTTTTGGCGATACATCGGGTGAATGGGGTCATGGCCCCTATGTACAAAAGCAGGATCCGTCTGCACCCGGGTTCGTTCCGCAGCTAGCCTGCCCCTGCGGCCAGAAGGGGTGCATCAACACCATCGGCGGGGCGCGCGGACTGGAGATCATTCATGGTGCGTCCGGCGATGAAAGCATGGATAGCCGGAAAATCATTGACGGATGGGTGGCGGGAGACGCGGCCTGCGCAAAGACCGTGCAATCCTATGTCGCCGTCGTCAGCGATGCTCTGGCTATGACGCTCAATATCACCGGCGCGCAGATCGTGCCTGTCGGCGGCGGCCTGTCGAATGCACAGCCCCTGTTGTCTGCGCTCGACGAGGCGGTTCAGTCAAAGGTACTTCTGCCCCGTCCAGGGCCACTTTTGATCAAGGGCGCCACCGGCGAGAATGGCGGCCTTTGGGGCATGCACGCGCAATTGCTCAACCCGTCGCAATCACAGTAACATCGACGTTCTTGCGGCAGGTTTTGCTTTCGCTCCGGTTACAGGACTTCAAACCATGTGTTCATGCCCGCCGCTGCGTGTTCCAGCATGTGGCAATGAAGCAGCCATTTTCCGGGGTTGTCGCACACAAGGGCTATTTTCGCGGTTTCACCTGACGCGATCAGGAATGTGTCGTGCCAGGAGCTTATGCCATCAATTTTCACCCCCTGCCGCTCGATAATCCTGAAATGGTGACCATGGGTGTGCATGGCATGGGCAAAGGCCGTGTCATTGTGCACATTCAGGACAATCGTCTCGCCGCGCCTGGCGGCAAACAGCGGTGCTTCGGCCAGATTGGCAACATTGTTCATGGCCCATAGCTGACCGGTGTCACGAAAATCCTGACCGCTCAACACTTTGCCTTTGTAGGTTATCTGGCCCATGCGCCCCATAGCGCCGCCTGTCATGTCGAGCCTGACCAGACGCGCCGCAGCCAGATCCGGTTCCGGCAGATCATTGGTGATGAAATGCAGGTTTTGCGGGGCCTGATCGCTGCCTTCTGTCACCTCGAATGCAGCCATGACAAAGGGGTCTCCTGATCTTTCCTCAAGTGCGAAATCGACCATTGTCTGCGGCACAACGAGAAGATCCACCCTTTGGGCCGGAGCAATCAACAATTGTCCTTCAGGGGGCACTTCTGGCGCTGCCAGCATCTGCCCGTCATAGGCAATGATCCGGGCGTCGAACCGGGCCGGATCAATGGCCAGAATTCTGGCATTGCAGGCATTGATCAGCCTGATCCTGGTGGGTTCTCCAGCGGTCAGTTTGAATTTTGGCACGTCCTGCCCGTTGACGGTCAGCCAGTTTCCCAAACGCCCGGCATGGCTCCAGTCCATCAGAGAGCCCAGACTTTCCAGATCCAGCGCGCCGCTGTTGTCCAGGCGCCAGTCATCAAGCACCAGAACAAGATCATGTCCGGGTTCGAAAACGGGGGCCTCCTCCTCGACGATGAGCGGCCCGTAAAGCCCGCGCGCCACCTGGTCCCAGCTTTTGTTGTGGGCGTGATACCAGTAGGTGCCGGCATCGGGCACGACAAAATCGTAGTCAAAAACATCGCCGGGTGCGACAGCCGCCTGGGTCAGTCCGGAAACACCATCCATGGCATTGTCGATGCGTATCCCATGCCAATGGATCGACGTCGGTTCAGGCAGATTGTTGATCAGCCGCACCTGAACCCGCTCGCCCCGCCTGACCCGTATCTGCGGTCCCGGCGAGGATGCATTATAGGTCCACAGATCAGATGCTGCGGCCGCCTCGCCTGCGAGTTTTATCCGGGCCGGCCCGGCAATCAGCTCTATTTTCCTGTCAGCGGCAAAGGTCTGGCGCATGGTCAGGGCCGAGGCCGTCGCGACCATCGCCGCAGAGGATGCAATAAAGTGTCTTCTGGTCAGTCCCATGGTCATTGTTCCTTGTCGAGCAGATAGGCTGCGATGGCGGTCAGATCCTCATCGCTCACGAAGGACAATCCATCGCGAACCACCTCACCCATGGTGCCGCCAAAGGTGTCCCCGTCCGGCAATATTCCGGTTTTCAGGGCATATTTGAGGCTTTCCATGGTCCATCCCGCCTTGTTGAGCCGCGCAGACGTGATTGACGGCGACCGTCCGCCGCCGGGCAACCCTTCCGCGCCGTGAAATCGCAGCGCGACCTGTCTGGCCCCGGCAAAATTTCGCGGCGTGTGGCAGGCGCCGCAATGACCGGGACCCGTCACGATGAATTTGCCGCGATTCCAACTGGCGCTCTTGTCAGCATTGATTTCAAATGGCTTTGAATCGAGGAAAAGACCGCGCCAAAGCTTCAGGCCGGGACGGAAATTATAGGGAAAGGACACATCCGGCTGTCTGGACGGCAGACTGACCGGCGGCACCGTGCGGAATGCCGCCCACAGGTCGGCGATGTCCTGGTCCGAGAATTTTGCATAGAATGGATAGGGGAAAGCCGGATAATAGGGCTTGCCGCCGGGGCTGATCCCGGCCCGCACGGCAGCTGCAAATTGCTCCACTGTCCAATCGCCGATCCCGAATTCCCCATCGGTTGTCAGATTGGCGGAATAGAAGGTGCCGAAATCTGTTTTCAGGGCCAAGCCACCGGCAAGCGGTGCTCCGCCGGCGGACGCATTGGTGTGGCAGGCTATGCAGCCTGCCATGTGTGCCAGATAGGCGCCGCGAGCAACGTCACCGTTCGGTGGTATGGTGCTGGTTGGCGGCTGGAGCGGCCAAAGGAAGACGGCAAGGGCCAATACCCCCGCCACCGTAATGAGGGCGCTGATAAGCAACAGAAATATCCGCGTCATCGGCTATTTCTTTTCCAGTCGAAACCGGGTGTGGCAGGCCGAACAGGTTCGGGTCAGCATGTTGAACACGCCGTCAACAGGCATATTTGCCCATTGCTCCGGATTCATCTCCATGACCTGTGACCCCATACCCGAGCCCATGCCGGAACCCATGCCTGAACCCATGCCTGAACCCATGCCTGAACCTTCACCCATCATGCCGGAATCACCCATCATCATGGAACCTTCGGTTCCCATCATCTTTGAGCCGCTGCCACCCATCATGGCCGCCGGACCGGAATCTGCATCATGCATTGGCCCGTTGTCGGCAGCCAATTTCAGACCCTGTGCCAATGTCTCAAGACGCAGGGACAGGGTTTGGAAATCCTGCCAGTCGGACCAGATTTCCGGCCTTGCTTCAGATGCCATCTGCTGGCTGCCCTCCGGGAAAAGTCCGGTGAGGGCATCGCCCGCATGCGACTGGATGACAGCGGCGCCCGATTTGACAATCTGCGCATCATAGGGCGTGGCGCCCGTTATCATCATGGATATGGATTTTACGGCAGCACCCATCGCCGACATGGCATCCATGCGCTCTTTGACTATTCCTGTGGCTCCACCATGGGCCAGTGCAGCGGCTGACAAAGCGGTCAATGCCGCCGCGCAAACAAATATAAATCTCTTTTTCATCTGGTTTTCTCCTGGAAACGGAAGACGCTCGGCTGCACACGGTGCAACCGGTGATCCTGATTTCAGGAGAACCTTCGCGGAGGCGGCGGATCGTGCCCCAGATCTGCAGGACGCCAGATGTCAGCGTGGTGACGCAAGAACGAACCTGATTTCGGAACCTGATGTCTTGACGGCCATTCAGAGAGTGCGAGGATATCAGCGCCGCAATGAACAATCAGGTCAGCGGCCGGCCATTGGTCTGTGCTGCCCTGTCCGATATGGCGATGGCCGTCTGCGGCATCAGACATCGCGGCTCCATCTTCAGCTACGCCATGTTCATGGGCGGCGGCACGCTCGCCAGCATGGGTGTTCAGTCCGCCTGCCAGAAGCAGAGCGGCAACGCCGACCCAGACGATCTTTCGGGCTAAGCGCACCAGGGACGATTTTTTCTGTGTGAACAAAGCCATCAGTGAATGCCATTGGACCGTTGCAGGACCCTTATGTAGGCCGTGACCTGTGCAACCTCATCCGGTGTGATATTCTCAACCGGCGGCATGTTGCCGAATTGCCAGTGGTGGGCGCGCACGCCATTTTGCACGGCAAGCTGGAATGCCGCATCACCATGGTGATTTGGCTCATAGAATTTGTGCACAAGAGGCGGCGCAAGACCATCGCGCCCGACGGCATGTGCGCCGTGACAGGAGGCGCAATTGGCATTGAAAAGAGCTTCTCCCTGACGGATCGGTTCAGGCAGCGCGGGCACAACAATGTCAACCAGAGCCGCGCCGGTCGTTTCCGGTACTGCGCGCAGGGCAAACCACCAGACTGCCAGTGCCGCCAATGCAATCAGAACCACAAGCCGCACAGAAGTACTCATTTTGCGGACTTCTGTGCAAAAGACACAGGCACATCAGCCATGCCTGCAAGATCGTCAATGATCGGGCAATCGGGCTTGTCGTCGCCATGGCAATTTTGCGCCAGCGCAGCCAAGGTCTTTTTCAGGGAATTCAATTCCTTGATCTTCCGGTCGATCTCCTGAATCTTGTCGGTGGCCAGGGCTTTGACATCGGAGCTTGCACGGTGCTGATCCTCGTATAGCGAAAGCAGCAATCGGCATTCCTCAATGGTAAAACCCAGACCACGGGCGCGTTGCAGAAAACGCAGACGATGCACATCCTTGTCGGAATAGCGTCGATAACCGTTGGGTCCGCGCTCCGGCGCGACAAGCGCAATTTCCTCGTAGTAGCGGATTGTCTTTGGCGGCAGTTTGGTGCGTTCCGAGGCTTGCCCGATATTCATTGCATTGTCCCGATGGCCACTTTCCTGCGCGCAAAATGCGCACAGGCCTCAATTATAGAGGTTCCAGCGGGTGGAAGGTCAATCCCGTACACGCCTTCGTGACTGTCCCTCATCAGCCCAACCTGACGCGGCGCAATCTGAGCGCATTGCCGATCACCGATACCGAGGAAAGGCTCATCGCAGCCGCGGCGATCATTGGCGACAGCAACCATCCTGTCAAAGGATAGAGTATGCCGGCCGCCAGCGGTATTCCGACGACATTATAGGCAAAGGCGAAAAACAGGTTCTGTCTGATGTTCAAGATGGTTTTTTGCGCCAGCGTTCTGGCCCGAACGATGCCATTCAGGTCACCCTTTATCAGGGTGATACCGGCACTTTCCACAGCGACATCCGCGCCTGTTCCCATGGCAATCCCCACATCAGCGGCGGCAAGGGCCGGCGCATCATTGACACCGTCACCGGCCATGGCCACCCGTTTGCCCTGGCTGTGCAATTCATCAATCAGTGCTTTCTTGCCTTCCGGAAGCACCTCGGCACGCACCTCATCAATGCCCAGCCGACTGGCGACCGCCTTGGCGGTGCGATGATTGTCACCGGTTGCCATGATGATGGTCAGTCCTGCCTTGTGGAGTGCAGCGATGGCCTCTGTCGTTGTCTCCTTGATCGGATCTGCGACGGTGATGAGACCGGCCAGCTTGCCGTCAATGGCCACAAACATGGCGGTTTTTCCCTCGTCACTGAACCCGTCGGCGCGTTCGCCCAGCGTTTCAGTGGCAAGACCCAGGCTTTCCATCATGGCACGATTGCCCAGCGCGACCTTTCTGCCATCGACGACCCCGGATACGCCCTTTCCCGTGACGGCCTCGAAATCCACGGCCGATTTCAGGACCAGCCCGAGATCCTGTGCACCGGCGACGATGGCCTCGGCCAGAGGATGTTCGGAGCCTTTTTCAAGTGTCGCGGCAAGACCCAGGACGTCGTTGCTGTCGAAACCTTCAACCGCGTATGTTTCGGCAAGACGCGGTTTTCCCTGTGTCAACGTGCCTGTCTTGTCGATGACCAGCGTATCGACCCCGGCCAGCCGTTCCAGGGCTTCCGCATCGCGGATCAGCACGCCGGCCTGGGCACCGCGTCCGGTTGCCGTCATGATTGACATGGGCGTTGCCAGGCCCAGAGCGCAGGGACAGGCAATGATGAGAACAGATACGGAGGCGACGATCGCGTAGATCAAGGCCGGATTTGGTCCGAACAACAGCCATGCCGCGAAAGCCAGGATCGCGACAGCAACCACGCTGGGGACAAACCAGGAAGCAACGCGATCCGCCAGCGCCTGGATCGGCGCCCGCGACCTTTGCGCGGAGGAGACCATGGCAACGATCTTGGCCAGCATCGAATCATCACCGACATGCGTTGCAGCAATCACCAGGGTGCCATTTTTGTTCAATGTGCCGCCGGTGACGATCTCACCTTCGCCTTTTTCAACGGCCAGCGGTTCGCCGGAAATCATGCTCTCGTCGACAAAACTGGCGCCTTCCAAAACAACGCCGTCCACCGGGACGCTTTCGCCGGGGCGAATGCGCAGCCGATCCTCGGTCAGAATGTTTTCAACAGGCACATCATGCTCGGAGCCGTCCGGGTTGATGCGTCGCGCCTTCTTGGGCGCCAGATCCAGAAGCGCCTTGATGGCATCGCCGGTTCTTTCCCGCGCGCGCAGTTCGAGCACCTGACCGACGAAGACCAGGGCAATGATCACCACCGAGGCTTCGAAATAGACCGGCATATGGCCGTTCATCTTCAAATCGTCGGGAAACAGCCCTGGTGCAAACAGGGCGACGGTACTGTAAATATAGGCCGCCCCGACACCCAGCATGATCAATGTCCACATGTTGAAATTGCGTGTTTTCAACGATGTCCAGCCACGGTGGAAAAATGGTCGGGCCGCCCAAAGGACAACCGGCGTTGCCAGCAGAAATTCAAGGTAAAGTGCAGTCGTTTCCCCCATCAATCCACGCACCGAAAGACCAACCATCGGCCCCATGGTCAAAATAATCAGCGGGACCGCCGCGCCGACACTCACCCACAAACGCCGCGTGAAGTCGATCAGTTCATGATTGGGCTCATTGGAGACACCGCTCATCGGTTCAAGCGCCATGCCGCAGATCGGGCAGGTACCTGGTCCCTCCTGAATGATTTCCGGATCCATCGGACAGGTATAGAGCGTATCCTTTGCCGCCGCCTTCGGCCTCTCCTTTGCCCTGCCGGAAAGATAAAAGAATGAATCAGCTTCAAAGCGATCGTGACACTTGGTGCTGCAAAAATGGTAGGTCTGACCATCATGGGTCAGTTGCGGCTTGCCGGCCCCGAGCTTCACGCTCATGCCGCAAACCGGATCAATGGCTGTCGCATTGCCTTCCTGATCTTTTGAACCTTCAGGCAAGGCGTCGGAATGATCCCCGGCGCAATGGGTATGATCATGGCCGCACGTGCCATGATTGTGATCGGTCTTTTCCATGAATTCCACCTGTCAGAGCATTCTCTATACACGTTATAGGGCTTCCAGCGACTGGAAGGTCAAGTGGTTTTCACGCGGTATTTTCCACGACCCGTTTTGACCAGACGGCCGCGCCTTACCAGATGCGACAGGGCACGGTAGGTCGCTTCGTGGGAAAGGCCTATTTCGGTTGCGAAGGTCTTTATGTCACCGGTGAGAAAGCCTTCTGAAAGCGCCGCGAATACCCGCTCTTGAGCGCTTCGAACGGCCAGCAGTTCAAGGCGGCGGCGGTAGGTCTGAACCTGCGTGGCAAACCGGCTGGTCAATGCCATCGCGAAAAGCGGATCGGAATAAAACTGCCGCAGTAACGGTTCCCGCCTGAGTTCGACCAGTTGCGCGGCCTGCTCGAGGATTGCATCACAATGATAGACATCAACGAAAAGAGACGCCTCGGCAAAGGTCTCCAACGGCCCGGCACGATGAATGACAACGGTTTCGCCGCTACGGGCAAAACGAACAAGCCTGACCCTCCCCGTGATCAGGTAAAAGATACCACGCGTGGGATCGCCCTGCCTGAACAGAGTCTCTCCGGCGTCCAGATTCAGAACGCGATAGGCCGTCTCCGGCAGAATATCAAAGGGCGCTGGCAGCATGGTTCACCTTATGATCGAAATCATATCTGATGTTGAACATATGCACTATAGGTAAAGCCCCTTTGCTGCTGGAGTTCAAAATGCGCCCTATGCTCTTTCTTGCCACATCTGCTGGCCTTGCCTTTGCCACCATCGTTCCGCTGCAGGCGGGACAGACCACCGAACCAGACAAACACGCCACACATATGCATTCCGCAGAAGGAATGAGCGCTGAAACACCGGTGGAAGCCGGGCAGTCGGCTTTTGCATCCATCGCCGAAATTGTTGCCATCCTGGCGCGCGACCCTGATACGGATTGGTCAAAGGTGAATATTTCGGCGTTGCGCGAGCATCTTGTGGACATGAATGCGCTCACCCTTGATGCGCGTGTCGTACAGACATCCAGCGAAGACGAGATCGTCTTTACCATCACGGGTACGGGACAAACGTTGCGGGCCATTCACGCGATGGTTCCGGCCCATAGTGCACAACTCGATCAAATCACCGACTGGCAGGTGACGGCAAAAACCACACCATCAGGTGCGATCATGACACTTTCTGCAGCAGATGCTGTGGAGAGGACAAAAATCGAATCACTAGGATTTTTTGGCGTGATGGCAATCGGAGCCCATCATCAGGCACATCATCTTGCTATGGCCCGTGGGAATATGCACTGAGGATCAAGCCGCTCCGGAAAAATCCGGATTTGCACAGCGATGCAGTGTCAAGGGTCTTTTCATCTGTAAATAACAATATAAAGTATGGATGCCATAGAAATGGCATCCATACAGTTTGACTATAGTCTCATGTATGGCTAGGACCATACCATTGATTGGCACCAACGAATTGGTTTGCCGCAGTCTGGCCATAACCATCCACCGGGGGGAGGATTGGATTGTGGCCATGCGATCAGGTCGGATGAGGCGCAAACAACGACCGACCTGATCGCACTCCACCTTCTCATTCTAACGGCCTGCCATTTGGTGTTGAAATAAATTGATTGTATTGTATTAATTCGCCACATGAATTTACTAACCTTCGATCTCAACCTATTGCGCGTTCTGGATGCATTGCTGCAGGAGCAATCCACAGTGAAGGCGGGCGCGCGCATCGGCCTTTCACAGCCGGCCGTATCGTCAGCGCTTGGCAGATTACGGCTCTCGCTGGGAGACCCGTTGTTCCTGCGGCAGGGACAACGCATCGTTCCCACTGACTTTGCCAGGAGTCTTGAATTGCCCTTGCGGCGCATGTTCGATGATCTGGAATCCATGCTCTCGGGTGCGGCTGATTTTGACCCTGCAGCGGCAACAAACCGTTTCAAGATTGCCGGCTCTGATTTTTTTGCCGAAATGCTCATGCCGCCGCTTGCGCGCGCGCTCTTTGACCGAGCACCGGGAATGAAGGTTCATCTGGTCAACGCAAAACCCGACGACTATATCGGCACCTTGGAAAATGATGAAGCCGACATGGCCCTGGTCACCGGCCTTGATCTGCCTGACTGGATCGACCATGTCCCCGTCTTCAAGTCCTATTTTGTGATGATTGCCAGAAACGGCCATCCAAAACTGGAGCAGGCCGGCGTAACGACGGGTGACACGGTGCCTCTGGATGTCCTTTGTGACCTCTCCCATGCATTCATGTCGCCACAGGGCAGAACAAGGGGTTTTGGTGACGCAGCGCTGGCCCGCGTTGGCCGCGAACGACGGGTTGTCATGTCCCTTCCTGTCTTCAGTGGCGTCTACAATCTGGTTGCCCAAAGCGATGTCGTGGCCCTGATACCCTCGCCGCTTGCTTCCAAGGTTGCAGACCGGCTGAACCTTTCCATCTACAAATTACCCATGCTCGTGCACCCCTCCCATATCTCTCTTGCCTGGCACAAGCGCAGCACCAGCAATCCGGCGCACCGCTGGTTGCGTGATGTGGTATTGGAGATCCTCACCCCGCTGGACGAAGACTGATTTTGATCAAGCAGAATTCCGCGTAAAGCGAATTGCTTGTGTCGGTTGCGTCCTGCCGGGCAAGCGGCATGCACTGACACCGGAGCGCATCCGTGCTATATTCCGGGGGACTGGTGTGCCAATCGAGATCAAACCTGACGCCAGTGCGGGACCTGAAAATTGAAAATTGCAATCAATGGCTGTGGAATTGGCGGGCCGACGCTGGCCTGGTGGCTGCGCCGCTATGGCCATGAACCGGTGCTGCTGGAAAAATCCCCGGGTCTTCGCAAGGGCGGGCATGTCATCGACTTCTGGGGCACAGGCTATGAAATTGCACAGAAGATGGGGCTGTTTCCACACCTGCTGGATGATGCCTATATCATGGAGCGCATGCGATCCGTTACTGCCAGTGGTCGCACGACATCCTCTCTGGATGTGCGCAGGTTTCAGGAATTGACGCAGGGTCGCTATCTGAGCATTGCCCGCAGTGATCTTTCAAGACACATCTATCAGGCGTGCGAAGGCATAGAGGTACGGTTTGACACCGCGATTACCGGCATCCGGGATGAGGGTGACAGGGTATCCGTTGATCTTTCAGACAATAGTCAGGAAAGCTTCGACCTTGTTGTCGGCGCTGACGGTCTGCATTCAAAGGTCAGGGCACTGACCTTCGGGCCTCAATCAGACTTTGAACATCACACGGGTTTCTATGTCGCCGCTTTCGATTTGCCGGGCTACCGGCCGCGCGACGAATTGACCTATGTGTCCCACACGGTGCCCGGCCGCCAGATTTCACGGGTGGCGCTGCGCGATGACCACACGCTCATTCTGCTGGTCTTTTCCAAACGGTTTGTTTCCCGGGAACCAGAAGACGAGGCGGCGCAAAAATCTCTGTTGCGACAGGTCAATGGCGATATGGGATGGGAAACGGGGGCCATGCTTGCGCGCATGGACGATGCGGAAAATTTCTATTTTGACCGGGTCAGCCAGATCAGGATGCCCACATGGACAACGGGGCGGGTGGCCCTGCTGGGCGATGCTGCGGCCTGCGCCTCATTGCTGGCTGGTGAGGGAACCGGACTGGCCATGACGGAAGCCTATATACTTGCCGGTGAATTGCACCGGGCAGCAGGCGATCACAAAATCGCCTTTCCAGCCTATCAGACGCGGCTGCAGGATTATCTCGTCAGGAGACAGGATCAGGCATTGAAGTTTGCCGGGTTCTTTGCCCCGAAAAACTGGTTCTCGCTGTTTGCCAGAGATGTCATGACCAATGCCGCTGCCATTCCGTTTCTGTCAAAACTGCTGTTGGGCAGCAGCTTTTCGACAGATTTAGAACTGCCTGCCTATGATGACGGGTCATCTGAGCTGCACCCCGAAATGAAATCGACATGACGTCTCAGCGCAGCGCTACAAACCGCGGCGGGGCAAAACGCGCTGTGGCTGGCATGGTGCTTGTCCTGTGCGCTGCAATTGTTGCCTTCATGTGCGGGGCGTGGTTTACGGCCGCATTCATTGCCGAGCCGCAGGGATTTGCGGGTGCCGCCGATGTTCTCCTTGTCGGTATTGTTGCCGCATTGTTGGCTGGGCTCCTGTCGGTCTTTCTCGCCTTGCGACTCAGTCTTCGGGCGCTTGTACTATATACATTTGGCGCATTGGCCCTGGCCATTTTGAGCGTAGCCATTCTGGTCGTCCGGCTGCAGTCACTGGACAAGCGCAGGGATATCTCCAATCACAATCCGCAGTGTTATCATTGCCCGGTTGACGTGCCCGAGCGCATGTCGGGCACATTTCGAGCTCCAGCAACACCAAAACGCGCGGAGGCGCAGCAGCGCGCCAAATCATCCCTCCAATCCGCCAGACCACCGACACTGCTTTCAACGTGATGGAAGCCTGACCGTTTGCGCTTTGCCACCCTTTCCTGCAACAGTTTGCCTCCAACCGGTTGGCGATTTCAATCAAGGTGCGGTAGTCTCGCGCTCGCCGCCATTTGTGAACGGAGACACTTTTGAAGATATATTTATGCAGTGAGGTCGTGCGCGATCTCGATTTCGCCGACCAGTGCCGGTTCGCCCGGGACGTCGGCTATGACGGACTTGAAATTGCTCCGTTCACACTGAGCAGCGAGCCGCAAAACCTGTCCGTCAAAGATCTGCGGGCTTTTCGGGCGATTGCGGATGGCGAAGGTGTCGCCGTAGCAGGACTGCACTGGCTTCTGGCCGCACCGCAAGGCCTTTCGATCACATCGACCGATCCTGCAGTGGCAGAAAAGACCCGTGATGTCGGCAGATTTCTGGTGGATATGTGCCGCGAGCTCGGCGGGCACTATCTGGTTCATGGCTCACCTTTGCAACGCCCATTGGAACCGGGCCTTGAGGCCGAGGGAAGACGCCAGGGGATCGCCTATTTTGCTGCGATGGCCGAGGCGTCGTCGCAAGCCGGCGTGCGTTATATCCTTGAGCCGCTGTCGCGTGATGACACGGCTTTCATCAACACGGTTGAAGATGCACTGGCCATTATCGATGAAATCGGATCGGAAGCGCTTGGCACGATGATTGATTCCTACGCTGCCATCAGCAATGACGAGGATTTGCCGGATCTGCTGCAGCGCTGGATCCCCAAGGGCGCTATCAGCCATGTCCATTTCAATGATGACAACAAGCGCGGGCCGGGTGAAGGCACAACGGACTTTGGCGCCGTCGTCGAACTTTTGCGCCAACTTGACTATAACGGCACGACTGCAGTAGAGCCATTCATCTACAGTCCGGATGGCCCATCCTGCGCAGCGCGCTCCATCGGCTACCTTCGCGGCCTCATGGAAAGAAGCCGCTGACCGGTATCGCTCAACCTGTTGGGAGCCCAATGTCACTTTCTTCAGAAATCCTGGTTGAAGCCCAGGGCCGCAACCGCCGCAATCCCGAGGCTACAAAGGCTTCCATTCTGGCGGCTGCCCGAATGGAATTTGCAGCAAAGGGACTTGAAGGCGCCCGCGTCGACCAGATTGCCAAGCGTGCCAAGGCAAACAAGCAGCTGGTCTATTACTACTTCGGAAGCAAGGACAGCCTCTACAAGGCGGCACTGGACGCCACCTATGCGGAAATCCGTGCGCGCGAACGCGAGCTTGACCTCAGCGCTCTGCCGCCACGCGACGCGATGGTCAAACTGATCGATTTTTCACTCAACTACCTCAATGAACATCGCGAATTCATTCGAATGCTCGCCGATGAGAACACCCATGGCGCGCGCCATGTGCGCAATTCCGACATGGCGCTGGAAACCAACTCGCCACTTCTCGAATTGATCGCGGAGACTCTGCAACGTGGTGAAGCGGAAGGCACGTTCCGCGCCGGTGTCGATCCGCTTGAGCTTTATGTTTCGATTGCCGGCATGACATTTTTCTACTTCGCCAACGGTTTGACCATGTCGGCGATTTTCGGTCGCGACCTGACCAGAGATGAAGCGGTCAGCTCCTATCGCGATCATATCGTGACTTTGACGCTCAACGGACTGCGGCCCTGAGCGCATTTCAACCAAACGGTTGAAAACTGGCAAACTCTTCCGGTAAGCTTGTCATTCATGACACGCTGACGGGACTGCCGCCTATGAAAATCAGTATAGTAACCGACGAATTATCAGCCGATCCGGAGACCGCTTTCGAGCTTGGTCTGGAATGGGGCGTCTCGCATTTTGAACTGCGTGGTGTTTATGATCAGCGTGTGCCGCGGTTGGCAGCGCATGTCAGGCAGCGGCTTATACGGGCAATCCGCTCCCTCGATGTTACCATCACCGCAATTTCGCCTGGCCTTTTCAAAATCCCCTTTCCGGCCGCCGCGCCGCAACACTCCAATCTGGGCTGGATGGGTGCCGGATTTCACCGGTCCTGGGCAGACTTGCGGGGCCTGCTTGACGATCATAGACAAAACCTTCTGCCAGAGGCGCTGGACTTCGCGCAGGAGGTGGGCGCATCCCATCTGATTGCTTTCAGCTTCCACCGCGACGGAGCGTCGGCGGGACCTGCCCCGCAGGCGCTTGTCGACGTGATTGCAAGCGCAACGGAGCGTGCTGCAGACAGAGGCATGACCCTGCTGATCGAAACCGAGGAAGGCCATTGGGCCAATACGGGCGAAACCTCGTCCGCACTTGCCCGGCGTATCAACCATCCGGCGCTGGGGATCAACTGGGACCCGGCGAATGCCTGCATCGACGGTGATACGCCTTATCCGGACGGCTATGCATCTGTCAGACCATTTGTTCAGAATGTTCACTTCAAGGACGTCCACGTTCCGGTCGATGGCGCCTGGACGATTGTTGAGGAGGGGGACGTCGATTGGAGGGGGCAAATCGCTGCTCTGGTGGCAGATCATTACACGGGTTCGATCGCCATTGAGCCGCATCTTTCTCCCTCGGTTGCATCCACACGCAATGCACTGGAGCGCCTGAAAGGGCTTATAAACGACGCTCAACCCTAGCAAAAGGTGGCTTCAGGAATCTTTCAACTAAATAGTTGAAACTTTTTCAAAGACGCGCTAGCGTGAGGGTGGTTGAGGTGAAGCACAGGAATTCAGAATGCCGGTGACAAAACAAAATCGAACTGCTCCAGACGCCATTTCAGCCGCGCCAACCGGTTCTGCCGGTGTGTTGCCAGACAAGTTTGACAGCGTCGAACAGCTTGACGATTTTCTCGCACAGCCCAGCCAATCACTGATCGACGATCTGGCCGAAGTGGATGGTGACATCCTGATCCTCGGCGTTGCAGGAAAAATGGGGCCAACTCTGGCGCGCCTGGCCCGCAATGCCGCACCCGACAAGAAAATCACCGGCGTTGCGCGTTTCAGCGAGCCGGGTCTGCGGGAAGATCTTGAAAAGGCCGGGATCGAGACCATCAAGGCCGATCTGCTGGATGCCGATCAGGTCAACGCCTTGCCGCGCACCAGAAACGTCATCTTCATGGCCGGCATGAAATTCGGCGCCAGCGGCAACCAGCCACAGACCTGGGCGATGAATGTCCATTGTCCGAGTATTGTCGCCTCCACATTTCATGAATCACGCATCGTGGCTTTTTCGACCGGCAACATCTATCCGCTGGTCAATGTCATGCACCAGGGTTCCACGGAGACCTCACCCACAGGACCACGTGGCGAATATGCGCAATCGTGCCTTGGACGCGAGCGGATGTTTGAATATTTCTCCAAACGCCATGAAACACCCGGGCGGCTGATACGCCTGAACTATGCGATCGACCTTCGTTATGGCGTGCTTTACGATCTGGCCAGCCGCATCAAGGCGGGAACGCCCATTGACCTTTCCCTGATGGGCCACGTCAATGTTATCTGGCAGGGCGATGCCAATGCCCAGACATTGCGATCCCTTCGCCATTGCACCACCCCCGCATCACCGCTCAATGTCAGTGGTCCGGAAACGCTTTCGGTGCGCTGGCTTGCAGAAGAACTCGCCGCCCGTCTCGATACCAGGGCAAAGCTTGAGGGAACAGAATCAGAAACCGCATGGCTGACCAACAGTGCAGAGGCGACCCGCCTGTTCGGTTATCCGAGCGTACCGCTGAGTGTCATGCTGGACTGGGTTGCCAACTGGGTTGCGCATGAACGGCCAAGCTTCAACAAGCCGACGAAATTCGAGGTGCGCGACGGTGACTTCTGAGCGCTTGCCCATCATTGATCTCGATTTGAGCGATGTCGAATCCGGCATGGCCCTGTCCAGCGAGGCCGGCTGGAATCAGACCGCGGATGATTGGCGCCATTTCATTACCAACGGTCAGGCCATCGGTGTTCGTGCGCCGGGCGGCCGCCTTGTCGGCAGTGCGGCTGCACTGCCCTATGACGGCCCTTTCGGTTTCATCGGCATGGTGCTGGTGACCCCGCAGTGGCGGCGGCGCGGCATCGCAACACAATTGGTGGACCAATGCATCAAAGTGCTTTGCGAAAAAGGGCTGACGCCCGTGCTTGATGCCACGGCGGATGGAGAAGCCGTTTACCGCAAGCAGGGTTTTGTTCCGCAATTCCGTTTTGATCGCTGGGAGCGCCCGGCCCTCACATCGCCCGACAAGACCGCGCCCGCAGATGCCTCATCCGTATGCGCCATGGCCACTCTGGTGGATCTGGATCACCAGGCTTTTGGCGCAGATCGAAGCCGCCTCATGACCGACTTTCTGGACCGCAAGGCGACAAAGGCTCTTTGTGCGCAAGACAACAGCGGTTTTGCCCTGGTACGAGACGGACGGCGCGCCGCCCAGGCTGGCCCAGTGGTTGCGTCATCGCAACACCAGGCGCTGCAGCTTCTGGAAAGGCTTGTTGCTGGCGTGCACGGTGCATTGTTCATCGATGTACCCTCCACCTGGCAGGATATCGGGCAATGGCTTGGCAAAGGCGGCTTTGCCATTCAGCGCAGCTTCGCACGCATGGCGCTGGACCGCGCCAGGCCCTTTGGAAATCCCCAGCATCTGTTTGCTGTTGCAGGTCCGGAGTTCGGTTGATGACGATCCATGAAAATACCCCTGTTTCCGATCAGACTGCCCAGGCGGATGATCCGTTGAACATTATCCGACAGGGAACCGTGATTCCGGCGCATCCGCTGGCACTGGACGCAAATCGCAAACTTGATCCGCGGCGCCAGCGCGCCTTGACCCGTTACTATCTTGATGCCGGTGTTGGCGGTCTTGCTGTCGGTGTGCATACGACCCAGTTCGCCATTCGTGAAAATGGTCTTTACAGCGAAGTCCTGGGCCTTGCCTCTGAAACGGCGGCCAAGTGGACTGACCGGCCTCTGGCCATGGTCGCCGGTCTTGCCGGTCCGACCCGACAGGCCGTGGGCGAAGCACAAACAGCCAAATTGCTCGGCTATCACGCCGGCCTTCTCAGTCTGGCGGCCATGAAGGGTCAGGATACGGATGCGCTGATCGCCCATTGTGCAGCCGTCGCACAGGAAATCCCGCTGATCGGCTTTTATCTTCAGCCAGCCGTCGGCGGCCTGCATCTGGATACGCAATTCTGGACGCGCTTTGCTGCAATCCCCAATGTCATAGCGATCAAGGTGGCGCCCTTCCATCGCTACCGCACACTTGATGTGGTGCGCGGCGTGGTCGCGGCGGGCGCCGAGAACCGGGTTTCCCTCTACACCGGCAATGACGACCACATCGTTCTTGATCTGGTCACCCCCTATACGGTCATGCGCCAGGACAAGCCTGTCACCGTGCGCTTTGTCGGCGGTCTTCTGGGACATTGGTCCGTATGGACCAAGGGTGCCGTCGAACTATTCCGACGCTGCCGGCAAGCAGCTTCCGAGCCATCTGTCGACGCAGATCTGCTGGCGCTCGACAGCCGGGTAACCGATTGCAATGCGGCGTTTTTTGATGTGGCCAATGACTTTCACGGTTGCATTGCCGGTTGCCATGAGGTGTTGCGCAGACAGGGACTGCTGGAAGGCACATGGTGTCTGGATCCCCATGAGGGTCTCAGCCCCGGCCAGTCCGCTGAGATCGACCGGGTACTGGAGCAGCATGCCGATCTGTCCGATGACGCCTTTGTTGCCGCCAACCTCGAACGATGGTTGGATTAGATGAAGATACGGTCGATCGAAACATTCGTTCTGGAATTTCCGTTCAGGTCGCCTTTCCTGATCGCCGGCGGTGTCGCAGGTGCACCAGGCACACCATCGCCGCGCATATTCGTTCGCCTTGAAAGCGAAAGCGGCGCCATCGGCTGGGGCGAGGCCACACCGACACCGCGCTGGACCTATGAAACCACGGAAACCATCGTTTCCACCATCTCCAAATACCTTGCACCGGCTGTCAAAGGCATCGAAATCTGGAATTTTGACGCTCTGCACCACGCCATGGATCGCGCCATCAGCCCGGGCGTCACGACCGGTTCTCCGCTGGCAAAATCGGCCATCGACATTGCCATGCATGATGCGCTCGGCCATGCATTGAATGTTCCGGTCTATCAGCTGATGGGGGGCTGTCGCAGAAAAACATTTGATCTTTCCTGGATGATTTCAGTCTCCGATCCCTCGCAGGCCGGGCAATTGGCAGAAGAGGGCCTGGCAGCAGGCTATGATGTCTTTGACGTCAAGGTCGGCATGCATGGCGAGGCAGGCGACCTTGAACTGGTGCGTGCAACCCGCAAGGTCGTCGGGGACCGCACAATTCTGGTGGACGCCAATCGCGGCTATCGGCTTGCCGCGGCAAAACGTCAGGCCCGGCATTTTGCCGACCTGAATGTCTCGCTTTTCGAACAGCCGCTCGACGGCTTCAATCTTTCCGGTTACCGCACGCTTGCGGCGTCCAGCTGCGTTGAAATCGGCATTGATGAATCGCTCAGAAGCGTCGCCGATCTTGTGGAATATGCCCGCGCGGATGCCATCCATGTGGCGGTTGCCAAATTGCAGCGCAATGGCGGCTTTCATCGCTCGCGGCAATTGTGCCAGACCGCCGAAGCCGCCGGGCTTGGCCTGTCAATGTCCGGTTTGACCGAAACTGATCTCGGCCTTGCTGCAAGCCTGCACCTGGCCGCCGCTTTCGGCATCTCACCGCTGCAGCTCAATGGTCCGCAATATATCGAGAGCCCGTTCCTTTCCACACGCGTGTGGAAAGGTGGAGGCCAGGTCAATTTACCTGAAGGACCCGGCCTCGGCGTCGACGTGGACGAAAGCTGGGTTCGAAATCATGCCGTAGGAGTCAGTCTTGAACATGATTAAGCGAAAATTTTTTGAGTGGCTGCCTGCATCCCTGATGTTTCTGGGTTTGCTTGTCCTGTGGCAACTGGCCGTATCAGGGCTCGGACTGCGCGAATATATCCTCCCAAGCCCCGCCGCAGTCGCCCATGCCCTGTTTTCCAGCGAGATCAACTGGACAGGCCATATCATCGTCACCGGAACAGCCATTCTCGGCGCTTTCCTGATCGCTGCCATCGGCGGCATTGCGCTGGGCACGCTCACCGCATGGTCAACCGTCATGGGCCGGGCGCTGATGCCATTTCTGGTTTTCGTCAATACTTTGCCGAAAGTGGCCGTCGCGCCGCTCTTTCTGCTGTGGTTCGGCTATGGCATCTTTCCCAACATGCTGATCGGTGCGCTGATCGGGTTTTTCCCCGTGGTCATCAACACCGCAGTGGGTCTGACGCAGATCGATGAAGACATGCTGGATCTTGGGCGTGTCTTCAATGCGCCGAAGTGGAAAGTCTTTGCAAAGATCCGCATACCCAATGCCTATCCCTATATTCTCAGCGCTTTGAAAGTCACGGCGACTGCCGCAGTGGTTGGTGCCATTGTCGGCGAATTCGTCGCATCCCAAAGCGGGCTCGGCTACGTGATCATTACCAGCCAGAGCAGTCTGAACACGCCGCTGGCCTTCGGTGCCCTGGTCTGGATCTCGATCCTCGGCCTCGCACTTTATGGTGCCGTTGCGGTTTTGTCGCGTGTACTGGCCCCGTGGGCCGAAGGTCAAGAAAACTAAACACAGAGGAGCACTGTCATGTTGAAGAAAATACTTGCGATTACAGCGGTTTTGGGCGTCATCGCCTCACCAGCCGCAGCACTGGAGAAATTCAAATTTGCACTCAACTGGTTCCCCGTTGGTGACCATGCAGCCTATTGGGTTGCTCTGGAAAAAGGCTATTTTGCTGACCGCGGTCTGGATGTGACCCTGGAAAATTCCAAGGGCTCGGGCGATTCCATCGCCAAGGTCGATACGGGTGCTGCCGATGCCGGCCTTGCCGATAGCGGTGTGGTCATTGCCTCACTGGCACGCGGCACGACCATCAAGGTGGTCGGCATGGTGTTTGACAAAACCCCACTCAATGTATTTTCCAGCATCGACAATCCCGTTGTCAATCCGAAGGATCTGGAAGGCAAGACGATTGGTGCGCCTCCCGGAGACGGACAGCGTCAGATCTGGCCTGCCTTTGCCAAAGCCAACAATATCGATGAGAGCAAGGTGACATGGGTCAATATCGAGCCTGCCGCCAAGATTGCAGCGCTGGCTGAAAAACGTGTCGACGCCGTGGCCGACTACACGACCGGCCTGCCGCTTTATGAAAAACCGATGGGCGAAGGCAAAGTGGCAATGATGCCCTGGGCTGACCATGGTCTCAACATGTACTCCATGTCGATCATTGCCAGTGCAGAAACCATGACAGAACGCCCGGAAGACCTGAAGAACTTTCTTGAGGCCGCCTATATGGGATGGCGCGATGTCATGATGGACCCCGATGCAGCCATGGCCATTTTCAAGAAACGCGTCCCCGAAATCGACGAGAAGCTGATTGGCGCGAACATGAAGATGGGCCTCAAGCTGATGCAGACGGACCGTTACAAGGACAATGGCATCGGTTGGGTTGAAGAAGCCAAAATGTGTGCTTCGGTCGATCTTGTGAACACCTACATGGGCCTGCCCCGCGAAGTTGATTGCAAGAACGTCTTCACCACGGAATTTCTGACCAAAGTGGAAATGCCTGCCCAGTAAGGGTCAGGTCCACAATCAACAGGCCCGCAACCATAGGGCCCGCAGTCTAAAGGCAGGAGCAACAGGTGATGAAGAATATCATCGAACTCGATCAGGTAGGTATGGTCTATGAGACCGGAAGTGGCCCGGTCGAGGCTCTCAGGGACATCAATCTCGCGGTTGGCGAAGGTGAATTCATTTCACTTGTCGGCCCGAGTGGCTGTGGAAAATCCACCCTGTTGCGGGTGGTCGCGGGCTTGCGCCCGATGACCTCCGGGAGCGTCATTGTTGGCGGCGTTCCAGTGACAAAACCCATCCCCAAAGTGGGGATGGTCTTCCAGGCGGCGGTGCTGCTCAAGTGGCGCTCGATCCTGGACAATGTGTTGTTGCCGGCCGAACTGGCAGGGCTCAACGCGCGTGACTATCGAACCCGCGCGCATGAATTGCTCGAACTGGTGGGGCTGAGCGATTTTTCCGGCAAACGTCCCAATGAACTTTCCGGCGGCATGCAGCAGCGTGTTGCCCTTTGTCGGGCACTCTTGCTCGATCCACCGCTGCTTCTCATGGATGAGCCCTTCGGGGCGCTTGATGCCATGACCCGCGATGACATGAATCTTGAACTGCTGCGCGTCTGGGGTGAGACCGGTGGTTCGGAAGGTCGCAAGACCATCCTGTTTGTCACCCACTCAATTCCCGAAGCGGTATTTCTTTCCGACCGCGTCGTCGTCATGTCGCCACGGCCAGGACGCGTTGCCGAGGTTCTGGATATCAATCTTCCACGCCCCCGGTCTGTGGAAACGCGGGCCAGCGCCGAGTTCGGAAAATATTCGCTGGATATCTATGACCTTTTGACAGGCCGTCAATCCGGTGAAAGTGGTTCTGCACTTCAGGGTCTGGGATGAACATCATGCAAATCAAGTTGATTGAGGCAGAAGGACGCGAGCGCGCCTATCGGTTGCGCATGCCGTTCCGCTTTGGCGTCAAAACCGCCACCCATGGCCGCCAGGCGATCATGCGGGTGCGCATCAGACTGCAGGATGGACGCGAGGCTGAAGGCTATTCAGCTGAAGCGCTCGGCGCCAAATGGTTCGACAAGGATCTGGCGCTGAGCGATGATGAAAACCATCACCAGTTGCGCAAATCTCTTGAACTGGCATCTGAAGCCTATCTGTCCAGTCCGGCGGCTGCGCCCTTTGCTCTGTTTGCGGACAATTACGACAACCATGTCGCTGCCTGCGGCAGACTGGCGCTCAACCCGCTGATTGCCAGTTACGGCCAATCGCTGGTCGACAGGGCCATTCTGGATGCGCTGTGCCGGGCACTGGATATCAGCTTCTATCAGGCGATGCGCAGCAATCTGGTCGGCCTGACGCCGCACCCGGTTGCACCGGAACTCGATGGTTTCGATATGGCCTCGCTTTTTCACAATGCACAGCCTGCCCGTTCCATCGATGTGCGCCACACGGTGGGGCTTACCGACCCCATTCTTGTTTCTGATATTCCGGCAGATTTGCGGGTCACCGACGGCCTGCCTCAAGCGCTGGAGGAAGTGGTCACGACCTACGCGAATCGCTATTTCAAGATCAAGGTCGGCGGCAATGAGGCCGAGGACCTGGATCGGCTGACGCGCATTGCGTCGGTGCTTGACCGCAGCAAGGGCGCCTATCGCGCCACGCTGGACGGCAATGAACAATATCCCGATGCAGCGGCCTTTGCCGACTTCTACGCGAAACTTGCAGAGGTGCCAGAACTTCAAAGGCTGTTGGCTTCGATCCTCTATGTGGAACAGCCGATCAACCGCAAGGAAGCCCTGGCAAGACCGGTCAATGCAATCGCCCAAACGGTGCCGGTTATCATTGACGAGTCCGATGGCGCACTTTCGGCTTTTTCCCAGGCACGGGAATTGGGCTATACGGGCGTCTCGTCCAAGGCCTGCAAGGGCATTTACAAATCGATGATCAATTATGCCCGCTGTCAGGTCTGGAATGATGGTGGCGAAGGCACCTATTTCATGTCGGCGGAAGACCTGACCTGCGAACCGGGACTGGCCATCCAGCAGGACCTGGCGTTGATCAACCTGCTCGGGCTTACCCATGTGGAGCGCAATGCCCATCATTTCATTGATGGATTTGGCGGGCGCCCTGACAGCGAGGCCCAGGCATTCCTCAGCGCCCATCCCGATCTTTATCACCGCCAGGACGGCGGCGTTCGGCTGCGACTGGAAGACGGGAAATTTGCAATAGGCTCACTTGATTGCAGCGGCTTTGGTACCGGGGTCTCACCGGATTTTGACGCATTGGAACCCAAGCCGCCTGCTGCCTGGCCAAAGGCGATTGCAGGGGAGACTGCCGGCAATGATTGAAGACTATGAAAGCCTCGACGCACTGGCGATTGCCGAACGCGTGCAGCGTGGCGCGGTTTCGCCCCTGGAGGTGCTCGAAACTTTCATTGCGCTTGCCGAGGCACGCAACCCCGCACTCAACGCCGTCGTGGCAACGCTTTATGACGAGGCACGGCAGGCGATTGACAAGGGCTTGGCAGACGGGCCGTTCAAAGGTGTGCCCTATCTGTTCAAGGAACTGGTGGTTTCGGTTCTGGGGACACCCAGCACCTCCGCCTCGCGTCTCTTTGCGCAGAACCAGCCGAGCGTCGAGAGTGCATTGGTCACCCGTTGCCGCAATGCCGGCATGATGATCGTCGGCAAGACCAATTCGTCGGAACTGGGCCTGCAACCGGTGACGGAACCGCATCTGTTCGGCGCCACCCGCAATCCATGGAACCGCGACCATACGCCCGGCGGATCGAGCGGTGGTTCGGCGGCGGCGGTGGCTGCCGGCCTGTTGCCGATGAGCCACGCCACCGATGGCGGTGGATCCATCCGCATCCCTGCATCCTGCTGCGGGCTGTTCGGCATGAAACCGACCCGGGCGCGCATCACCGCCGGTCCGGAGGGCGGTGAAGGGCTTGCCGGACTTGCAAGCCAGCACGCCGTGACACGGTCGGTGCGCGACAGCGCAGCCTTGCTCGATGCAACCGCCGGCCCCATGCCAGGTGATCCCTATTTTCCACCGCCTCCCGAACGCAGCTATCTTGAAGAAACCACACGCGATCCGGCCCGATTGCGCATTGCATTCTCCACGGCTGCACCCAATGGCGCCTTCGTCGATGCCGATTGCATCAAGGCCACTGAGGACGCCGCAGCCCTGTGTGCCGATCTCGGACACTTTGTGGAAGAGGCCGAACCGGAATTTGATTTCGACGTGGCGCAGGCGGGTTTTCTGAACGTCTTTCAGGCCAATACAATGGCCAATATCGGTCGGGCTACCCAGGGCAGGCTACCAGCCGAAGGCCAGGTCGAACCCTTGACACGCGCCATTGCGGTGCGCGGTCTGGGCTTGTCTTCCGCCGATTATATCCACAGCCTCCAGGCGCTGCAGCGCGAGACGCGGCGCATTGCGGGTTTTTTCACCGGCTATGATGTCTGGCTGACACCGACACTTGCAACAACACCGCCGCGCCTCGGCCAGTTCGACACCAATGCAACCGATGTTGATCGGTGGCTTGCCAAACTGATGGCCTTCATCCCCTTCACATTTCTGAGCAATATCACCGGTCAGCCGGCGATGTCCGTGCCGCTCGGCGTTTCACAAGAGGGGCTTCCCGTCGGCTGCCATTTTGCCGGTCGTTATGGTGAGGAAGGCCTGCTTTTCGCCCTGGCAGGACAGATCGAGCGGGCAAGACCGTGGATCGGTCGGCGCCCGCCCAATTAACCTGACAGCGGTTTTTCTTACCTAGCCGATATCGGTGACTTCGCGGCCTCTGGTCAATTGCGAGATCGTCACGGCAAGGATCAAGGCGCCGCCGTTGAAGACATTGGTGACCCAGAGCGGGATGCCCAGCATGGTCAGGCCGGTGATGCCTGTACCGAGGAAATAGACCGCGACGACTGCGCCCAGCGGATTGAAGCGGCCGGGCAGAATGGTGGTGGATCCGAGGAAGGCCGCAGCAAAGGCCGGCAGCAGATAATTCAGACCGGAGTAGGGATCGGCTGAACCCAAAATGCCTGCGTACATGACACCGCCGATCGAGGCGACAACGGCAGAGGTGATCAGCGCGCCGACACGCATCTTGTCGACTGAAATACCATTGAGCCGCGCGACTTCGCGTCCACGCCCGACAAACAGCAGCCGGCGTCCCAGCGGGGTGAAATCGAAAATGTACCACATGATGATCATCGCAATCAGCGCATAATAGAAGACGTAGGGCACATTGAGAAAACGTCCGCCGACAACGGCCATGATCAGGGCGTTGTCGATGCCGCCAATGGTCGAGGAATTGGTCATCCACTGCACGATACCGGTCATCAGCGATGTGGAGCCGAGCGTGACCACCAGGGAGGGAATGCGGAAATAGACGATAAAAAGGGAATGGAACAGGCCGATGAAGACACCGGCTCCAATCGCAATGATGATGCAGGCAACGATGGGAACATCGTACCAGGCATTCAGGACGCCGATCAGGCAGGAGGACACGGTCAGCGTCGCACCGACCGAAAGGTCATAATCGCCGGCCGTCAAGGGCACGATGATCGCCAGCGCCAGCAAGGCAGCCGGCGCGTAAGAGGCAAACAGGATCGAGAAATTGCCCCAGTTGAAGAAGGAGACAGGCATGGCAATGCTGAAACCGGCAATCAACAGCAGCCAAACCAGGATCAGCGCGAAACGCTCAAAGATCCTGAGATAATTGGTTTTGGGGCCCGTGGCGGTGGATGCCGCCTTGTCAGTTTCAGTCATGGATCAACTCTGTGTTTTCTGTGAAGCCTGCGGATGAATGATATTCTCAACAGCTTCTACCGAGCCATAGCAGGCCTCTGTGATATTGTCCTTGCTGACGTCACCGCCAGTAATTTCCTCGACGATACGCCCGCGCGCAAAAACCAGGACCCGGTCACAGATCTCGGCCAATTGCTCGGCATCGGTGCTGGCGCAGACGATGGACATGCCCTTGCTTGCAGCCAGTTTGAGCGCCTTGAAGATATTGTCGCGCGTTCCCACGTCAACGCCCTGCGTCGGCTCATCCAGCAAGAGCAGCATGGGTTGGCGCTTCATCCACCGGGCGATCAGCACCTTTTGGGCATTGCCGCCTGACAGCGCACCCAGCGACAGCCCCGGATCGTTCGGACGGACTTCATATTCCTGGCCCAGCCGGAAGGCTTCCTTCTTCATGGATCGATTGCTGAGGAACCCGTGAGAGAAGTATTTTTCAATGTCCGGCAGCAGCATGTTTTCAAAAATGGAAATGCTGCCGACGCCGCTTTGCTCGGCGCGATCGCCGGGCAGCAGCGCAAAATTATTCTTGATGGCTTTTTTCGGCGTCATGGCGCTGATGTCCATCGGCTCTGCTCCGGGCAGCGCAATGGAGCCGCCATCGGCACTTGTCGCACCAAAGACCAGATAGGGAATCTTGTCATATCCCGAACCAATCAGCCCGGTCATACCCAGAATTTCGCCCTTGCCGATATCGATGTCGCACGGGGGAATGCCGTGACCTTGCAGACCCCGTATGGATGCAAATGTCGGCATTTTTTCCGTGAGCAGCGTTTGGCGATCCGCTGATCGCTCAAGCTTGCGCCCGATTATCATTTCCACCATCTTTTCATGGGTGGCGTCGCGCGTATCGATCTGGCCCGAAACGCGACCATCGCGCAGCACCGTGACCCTGTCGGTGATCTGCATGACCTCTTCGATGTCATGAGAAATGAAGATCACGCTGGATCCGTGCGCCTTGATCCGGCGCACCAGATCAAACAGTTTCTCGACGCCTTCCTTGGGCAGAAAGGGTGTTGGTTCATCAAGCAGGACAAGGCCAGGTTTGCCGGTTATTTCGCTGCCTTCGCGGATTTCCTCAAAGGCCCGCACGATGGCAAGCAGCGCGCGATTGACGGCGCTCAGTTCATCAACGCGCCGCCAAGACTCGATATGCACGCCATAACGCTCAAGCGTTTCCTGCGCAGCCGCCTTTTCACGGCGCCAGTTGATCATGCCTTTGGCGGCCAGGGCAATCTGCGCCAGACGCAGGTTTTCCAGAACGGTAAGTGAGGGTACAAGACCAAGATTCTGATGCACGAAGCTCATACCCAAACGCCGGAAATCACTGGGTTTGAGCGGCAGGCTGACATCCTGCCCGTTGAATTGCATGCGGCCACCGGCATCGGGTGCATGAAAACCGGCCAGCACTTTGATCAGTGTGGATTTTCCCGAGCCATTGGTGCCCAGAAGGCCATGAACCTCGCCAGGCATCACATCGATTGAAACGCTGTCGAGTGCCCGGGTTGCCTGAAAGGATTTCGAGATATTCTCAAGTCGAAGCGTAGGCGGCGTCAAAGACGCCGCCTTGTTCTGTGTGTCCAAAACTTCCGTTTCAGAATTTTTCACTGCGCTTATTCCATGCCCCAGAGTTTACGGAAGCCGGCGACATAGGCATCACCATAGCCCGTATCAAACTGAGCTGGCTTGCCGGCATCTGCTACATTGTCCTTGTCGAAAATGTAGAAAGGAACGTTGAGCTTGTCCGGTACAGGAAGACCACACAGGTCACGCATATGTCCGTCAACGGTGGCATAGGCGATCCAGTCGAGACTCTCACCGATGTTCATGTCGACAGATCCGTCATGAATGAAATCGAGCACAAAGGGCGTTCCGTTGAAGGTTGCAACCTTGACCTTGCCCAATGTGCCGGTCAGCCGAAGAGCCGGAACGACAAATTGTGACATGGAGTCATAGATCGGAATGATCACATCGATTTCAGGGTTTGACTGCAGAACGGCCTGCACGGACTGCTGAATCTTTGTTCCCCATTCGGCAACGCCAACATTGATTTCGCGGACGATTTTGCAATCGGGGCAATTTTCAGCCAGTTCACTTTCAAAGCCGGCAACCAACGGGATGGTCGGTGGCACTTCGCGTGAAACGACGATGGCAATATTGCCTTTGCCATTGGTGTTGACGGTGACCCAATTGGCCAGAATCTTGCCGATTTCGTTGAAACCGATCGGCAGGCTGCTGGAAATCAAAGGATGTGGTTCGAAGGAGGGATCATAGAAATGAGACGTCATGACCTTGACGCCGGCATCCGATGCCGCCTTGACCTGAGGGGCAACCGTATCGGGAGAAATGCCTGAGATCAGATCGATGACATCGAACTTGCTGCGAATGGCAAAGTCAAAACCCTGCACCCACTGGCTCGGCTGACCCTGATTTTCCCATTCGACAACTTCGAGACCAATTTCATCGCCGACAACTTTCATGCGGTCAATGATGCCCTTGAGAAAGGGGTTGGCGCTGCTGTTGGGAATGGACAGCATTTTCTTGCCGGCGGCACAGGCCTTGATGTCAAAAGGCTCGCCCGGGGCAGTGAATACGGGCGATTCTGTATAGGTAGAGAGACGCTCCTTGGCGCGCGTCATTCCATCGTCGGCGCTCTGGGCACTGAGCGTTGGCGCGACCAGCGCCACCGCAAGTGCCGACGCCATGGTCGAAATTTTCCAGAAATTATTCATTTGCTTCTCCTCATTATGTCACGCGGCGACTTTAGATTGACAAACCTTGATGCCGCTTGTTTGAATACGCATTCATATAGTTCCGCATTTGAGTGTCTTGAGTCAATCGTTTAGTACAGATCAGCATCCATTTATATTCAGGCAGGCATTGGCAAATGAAGCGAAAAACGACCCGCGTAACGTCCTACGATGTGGCAAAACTCGCCGGAGTTTCGCAGCCTACGGTCTCACGTGCCTTTACGCCCAATGCCAGCATAGCCAAGGATAAACGCGACCGCGTGCTTGCTGCGGCCAAGCAATTGCACTACCTGCCCAACTCGATCGCCGCCAGCCTGTCGAGCGCCCGCAGCAACATCGTGGCAGTGATAGTCGGGGACATGCACAATCCGTTTTATTCCGAAAGCCTGCAGGCTTTCATCAATCGCCTGCAGGCGACAAACCGGCAGGTTCTGGCCTTTACGGTGGAGGATGGCCGTGACTGCGACGCCGTGCTGATGCAGGCCTTGCGCTACCATGTTGACGGTATTGTGGTGACATCGGCAAACCTGTCTTCCGACCTGATCAGCCTCAGCCGGGAGGTCGGCATTCCCATCGCCCTGTTCAATCGCAGCACCTCAGACCCGACCCTGACCTCGGTACGCTGTGACAGCGTGCAGGGAGGCGGCCTTCTGGCCGACGCAATGTTTGCAGCCGGTGCGCAGAGCTACCTGATCGTGCGTGGGGATCCGCAGGGCTCGACCAGCCGTTTGCGTGTCAAAGGCTTCCGCGATGCATTGGCTTCGTTCGGCATCGGTGACAGCGCAATCACCGAAATTGACGGGGGATCAAGCTATGCGGGCAGCTACAGGGCGATCAGCAATCATTTTGACAGCCCGGCACCACAGTTCCCCGATGCCATTTTTGCAGTCAATGACATCATGGCCATTGGCTGCATTGATGCGCTTCGTGCCAAATTCAATATTGCCATTCCCGGCGATATCATGCTTGCCGGCTTTGATGGAATCCGAGAAGGGCGCCTCGGCCCCTACCACCTGACAACGGTTCGCCAACCGATTGAAGACATGGTCACCAAAACGCTGGATCTTCTGGGCCGTGACAATCAGGGTGAAAAATCCGCGACCCAGGTCAATTGCGTGCTGCCCGGCATATTCATACCGGGCAGAACCGTGCCGGGGTTGGTGGAAATAGCGCCGGACAAGGCGCTGGAAGCCGATATTGAAAGCATCTCCGGAAAAAACTAGGGGCTTTTCCGGAGATGCTGCTTCAGCTAGGCCTATTCCGCTGCCTCATGAACGCCGGGAATGAATCCGAAGTCAAAGGGCTCGGGCTCGCCGCGTGTTTTTCGCATCTCGTCGCGAAGCGCCTCTGTCGCCGCCTCATCAACGACATTGTCTCGTCCGATGACAACGCCATAATCGCTTTTGGCCCGTTCATGCGACACCAGATCAATGCAGACATCCTTTCTGACGGCGGCAATCGGCCGATCCAGCGGATCGCCCCAGCCTCCGGATCCCGCCGTGATGAAAATCACCCGGTCACCGGGTTCCACAGTAAGATTGTCGAGCTTTGACTTGATGCGTTCGGGCTTGTCCGCACCGGCGCGATGCAGCCATTTGCTCGATGTACCGCCGTGCAGGCCACCATTGATGCCCCAGGGTGGAACCGTTTCGCGGTCATCATGGATGGAGATCGTGCCGGGCTCCAGAAGACGATAAATCTTCTCGATTCCCGCACCACCGCGATGCAGGCCTGCGCCGCCGGCATCCTTGACCGGACGATAGCTTTCGACCAGCACCGGATAGTAATTTTCGATGTATTCAACCGGTGTTGCACTGAACAGAGGCCACCAGGCGTGGCCGTCAAAGCCATCCCCCAGCGGTCTGCCGGGCACACCGCCGAACAGCAGTTCCATCAACTGGAAATATTTGCCGTTCTTGTCGTGACCGGTAAAGATGAAATGCGGGCTGGTGCCATAGCCGGCAGCCATCGACAGATGCGGAGCCTTCTGGCCAAGCGCGCCGGCCTGACAATCGAAGAACCGTGTATGGGTGTTCAAGCGGTTTGACAGGGCCGCAGGGAACTTGGGATTCAACAGGCTGCCTTCCGGCAGAATGATCTCGAACAGATCATAAAAACCCTCGTTGAACATGATCTTCGGATCGAAAGCCATGATCATGTAAACGCCAAAGAACAGTTTGCAGAGCCCTTCGTGAATGTGGAAGTTGATCGGCCCTTCCGCCTGCGGGTCCGTGCCGGTCCAGTCAATCACCGCAACATCACCGCGTCGGTAGATGGAAAGATGCATCTTGAACGGGCCGTTGCCCAGGCCGTCATCATCGACATAATCGGTGAATGTGACGGGTTCAGACGAAATATATTTGTTGATCAGAATGCGCATGGCCTCACGGGTGCGATCCATCAGCATGTCGCAGGCCTCGACATAGACATCACGGCCGAAACGATCACAGATTTCATTGACACGCTTGACCGCCGTGCGGCAGCCGGCAATCAATGCCATCAGATCGGCACGGTTCATGTCGGGCGTGCGCGAATTGTTGAGCATGATGTCGAGCACACCCTGATTGAGCTTGCCCTTTTCATAGATCTTGACCGGAGGAACGCGCAGCCCCTCCTCCCAGATCGTGCGTGCGTCTGCCGGCATGGAGCCCGGCACCTTGCCGCCAACATCGACCATATGGCCGAAAATCGAGCTGAAGCCGACATGCACATCTTCGTGAAAGATCGGCAGCATCACGCACCAGTCATTGTTGTGCGAGATGGACCCCTTACAGGCGTAGGGATCGTTCCAGACGAACACATCCCCTTCATTGATATCGTCGCCATATTGATCGACGATGGCCGGAATATAGGAGCCGAACTGGCCAACAATCATCTGCCCCTGGGCATTACAGATCATCGGAAATTCGTCATGCTGCTCGCGGATCACCGGCGAGAGCGCGATGCGCACCACGACGCTGTCCATTTCAAAGCGGGCATTGAGAAGTGCATTCTCGATCAGGTCGAGTGTGATGGGATCAACTGTCTTGGTCATGATATCATTCTCCCTTCGATGTCGGCCAGATGAGCAGATTGCCGAGATCATCGACATCGGCGTAATGGTCGGGCAGCAAGACGGTGGTGGTGTCATACTGCCTGATGATTGCCGGACCCTGGACGCGAGCACCGGGCGCAAGGCGGTCGCGATCCACATGCGGCGTGTCCTGCCAGGCCCCGTTGAAATAGGCCTTCTGGGTTTCCATCACGGCTTGTGCAACATCGGTTGTACCCGCTTCCGGCGGCGCTGTGATCACCGGTGGCGTGGCCCCGGTGGCCGTAACGCGCAAGGCCACAAGCTCGATTGGCAGATCGAAACGCACGCCGTACAGGCGCTCATGGGTGTCGTGGAAATCATCCAGCACACCGGCAAGTCCGGCGGCGCTTTCCACCAGAGTCTTCGGCACATTGATATTGACCTCGAACCCCTGCTGTTCATAACGCAGATCAAGACCGTAGGTGATGCCCCGATCGCTCTCGGCGACCTCCTGTTCATCAAGCCAGGCCCGCGCCTTTGCATTCAGCTCGGCAAAAACTTCCCAGACCTGTGTCTCGTCAATGCCGGATGTGCTGCGGATCATGGTGCGCACGAATTCATTCTTGAATTCGGCTTCCAGGAAACCAAGAGCAGAGAGCACACCGGGATTGGGCGGCACGACGACGGGGTAACTGCCGAGCAGCGTTGCAATGGCATTGGCGTGCAATGGACCGGCGCCACCAAAGGCAACCATGCCGAACTCGCGCGGGTCGAGACCGCGCTGAACGGTAATCAGCCGCAAGGCACCCAGCATCACCTCATTGGCGATGTGCAATATGCCCTCGGCTGCACTTTCCGCCGACAATCCCATTTTTTCGCCAATGGCAGAAACAGCGGCACGGGCGCCCTCGACATCCAGCGACATGTCGCCGCCAAGAAGCTTGGAAGGAAGATAGCCCAGCACCACATTGGCATCACTGACCGTGGGTTCTGTTCCGCCCTTGCCATAGGCAACGGGTCCCGGCATCGCGCCGGCACTGCGTGGCCCAACGCGCAGGGAGGTTGTCAGTTCGGCAAGCTCGGCGATCGAACCACCGCCGGCCCCCACACTGCGCACATCCAGCGTCGGCACCTTGGCGGGAAAGGATCCCACTTCCGTCGAGCGCGAGATCATCGGTTCGCCGTCAAGGATCACCGAAACGTCTGTCGATGTTCCGCCCATATCAAAGGCCAGCAATTTGTGCAGGCCTGTGCGGCGGGCAATCATGGCCGTGGCGGTGACGCCGCCAGCCGGTCCCGACAGCACCGTATGCACCGGTCGGTCAGCGGCAGCGGCGGCACTCATCAGCCCGCCGTCGGAGCGCACGATATGCAATTTGCTGGTGACGTTTTCTTCCTTCAACCGATCTTCGATCCGCGACAGATAACGCGTCATGATCGGGCGCACATAATCATTCATCACGGTTGTGATGGCGCGGTCATATTCGCGAAACTCGGGCAGGATTTCCGAAGACAGGGAAACCTGAAGTTCGGGATGGCGGGCAAGCACGATATCGCGCAATTGCCGTTCATGGGCATCATTGGCATAGGAATGCATCAGCGAAATGGTCAGCGCCTCAATGCCGGAGCCACACAGATCGTCAATCAATGCCGTGGCTTTTTCCACGTCCAGTTCGCGCACGACATTGCCGCGTGCATCCATGCGTTCGGGAATTCCGCGTGTGTCGGCCAGCGAGGCCAGCGGCTCGGGTTTCTCCATCACGATCCAGCCGAACAATGGGCCGGGTGTCCAGGATTTCGCCAGGTGCAATGTATACTCGAAACCCTGGGTGACCAGCAGGCCGACCCGCGAGCCCTTGCCTTCAAGCACTGCATTGGTTGCAACAGTCGTTCCATGCAACACAAGCGTAATGTCGGATGGGGCAATGCCCGCCTTCTCACAGATCAACCGGACGCCCGCTGCAACCCCTATGGATTGATCCTGGGGCGTTGAGGGCGTCTTGGCCCGATAGGTCTTCCCGGTCTCATCATCCTGCAAGAGCAAGTCGGTAAACGTACCACCTACATCAACACCTAGCCTCATTTGATCGTCTCCATGCTGCCCTATTGCGCCCGAAGATCCTCCGGTGCGATATCTGTTGAATACGCATTCAGTAAATAGTAGCATTGCTTCGACATCAAGAAAAAAAACTGGTTGATCGATGGCCGCAGGGCACTTTTGATCGTTCAAACCAGAGAAAGCAGCATCGGATACGCAAACATGGCAGGACGCACCCTCTATGGAAAAATCTGGGACGCGCACATCGTACGCAGCTACGATGGTGGCGACGATCTCATTTATATTGACCGACATCTGGTTCAGGAAGTTTCAAGCCCGCAGGCCTTTGCCGCGCTTGATGAATACGGCCGAATCGTGCGTCGCCCCGAGGCTCATCTTTCCGTCGCCGATCACGCGGTGCCGACAAAAGACCGCTCACAAGCCCTGAAAACCGGGCTTGCCGCACGCCAGGTCGAACGATTGGTGGACAATTGTCGCCGATACGAAATTCCCTATATCCCCACCGATGACCCCCGTCACGGCATTGTCCATGTCATCGGCCCGGAGCTTGGATTTACCCAGCCGGGCACGACGCTGGTTTGCGGTGACAGCCACACCTGCACCCATGGGGCATTCGGATGTATCGCCTTTGGTATCGGGGCCAGTGAATGCGCCTGTGTCCTGGCCACCCAGACATTGCGCCAGCGCAAGCAGAAGACCATGCGCGTCAGCCTTGACGGAGCCCTGCCCGAGGGTGTCACGGTCAAGGACGTCATCATTGCACTGATCGCAAAGATTGGCACCGGCGGTGGTGTCGGCTACGCCATCGAATATGTCGGCTCTGCCGTCGAAGCCCTGTCGATGCAGGCCCGCATGACGCTGTGCAACATGACGATCGAGGCAGGCAGCCGCGTCGGACTGGTTGGCGTGGATGAAAAGACGATTGCCTTTCTCAAGGGCCGGCCACTTTCACCAAAGGGCGCCGATTGGGACGCTGCTGTGGCGGCTTGGGCAAACCTTGCAAGCGACGAGGATGCGCAGTTCGACCATTGCGTCAGCCTGGATGTATCACAACTGGCGCCGCAGGTTTCCTGGGGCACGACCCCGGAGCAGTCTGTTGCAGTGACGGGTCATATTCCCGATCCGATGCAGGAAAGCGATCCTGATCGTCGCTTCGGGCTGCAGAAAAGTCTTGACTATATGGCCCTGACCGCAGGGACCGCCATTCGCGACATAACAATAGACAAGGTCTTTATCGGCTCCTGCACCAATGGCAGGATCGAGGATCTGCGCTCGGCGGCCTCGATCCTTGAGGGCCGCACGGTTGCTCCCGGAGTCTCGGCCATAGTGGTGCCCGGATCGGCGGCAACGCGTATCGCTGCCGAAGCCGAGGGGCTCGACACGATATTTCGCTCTGCCGGGTTTGAATGGCGCGAGGCCGGCTGCTCCATGTGTGTGGGGATGAATGATGACCGGCTTGCAGAAGGCGAACGCTGCGCATCGACGTCCAATCGCAATTTTGAAGGCCGCCAGGGCATCGGCGGGCGGACCCATCTGATGAGTCCGCAGATGGCGGCGGCGGCGGCCATCACCGGCCGGCTGACCGATGTAAGGGAATTGCTATCATGCCAATGAGAAAAATGTCCGAATTCACCAGTCTTGCAGCGCCATTGCCGGAAAACAACATCGATACGGATGTGATATTTCCCGCACGTTTCCTGCTGATCCTTGCAAAGGAAGGCGTTGGACAATATGCCTTCCACGAACGCCGCAAGGGCGCCGGATCGGATTTTGTGCTCGACAGACTGCCCTATGACAAGGCCGAGATCCTGGTGACAGGTTCGAATTTCGGCACCGGGTCGAGCCGCGAGCAGGCGGTCTGGACCCTGGCAGATCTGGGCATCCGTTGCGTGATTGCGCGTAGTTTCGGTGAAATATTCTTTTCCAATTGCTACAAGAATGGTGTCCTGCCGATCGTCCTTGGCGAAGACGCAATGCTTGCGGTGGAAGCAGCGGCCAATGCGGCGGAACAGATCACCGTGGATCTGCCGAATGAATGTTTGCGGCTGGCCAACGGGACGCAAATCGCATTTACAATAGAGCCCTATCGCAAACAGGCCCTGATGGCCGGTCTGGACGAGGTCGGGATGATCCTGACGCAAGATCTGGCGGCCATCGAGGCATACGAATCCCGACGCAAGCTGAATACGCCCTGGGTGACAGCCGGATCGGAACAATTGGAATTACACAGCGGAAATGATTGAGATGACAGACAAGACAGACCTTATGGAAAATTATCGCAAGGCCTACGGCAACGGTATCGGCTTTGGTCAGCGCCCGGCACTGATCATGATCGACTTTGTTCGCGCCTATTTTGACCCCGAATGCGAACTTTACGCCGATGTTGACGATGCACTGGCCTCGGCGCTGCGCATTCGCGAGGCCGCACGGGCAAACGGCGTTCCGGTTATCTATACCAATGTCACCTATCATCCCGATGGTTCGGATGGCGGTCGGTTTTTTCAAAAGGCCAAACCGCTGCACAATTTCATCAGAGGCAATCCAATGGGCAATTGGCCTGAGGGACTTGAGGTTGGCGATGATGAACTGGTGATCTCCAAACAATATCCCAGCGCCTTTTTCGGCACCTCCCTTGCCTCCACACTGACCACCTGGGGCATCGACACCCTGATCCATACGGGGTTGAGCACCAGCGGATGTGTGCGGGCCACCTGTGTTGACTGCTGCTCGCACGGCTTTATCCCGATCATCGCCCGCGAGGGCGTCGGCGACCGTCACGAGGCACCTCACGAATCCAACCTTTTCGACATGAATGCCAAATATGGCGATGTGGTCGGCGAGCAGGAAATTCTGGATTATCTCCAGACAATGAAGCAGAAATCCTGACAGATACGGAGAACGGGCAGACCATGGCCAGAATTACATGTATCGGAACCGGCAATGTCGGACGTGCCTGGGCCGTGGTCTTTGCCCGCGCAGGCCATGCGGTTGCACTCTATGACGCGCAACCGGACCTGGCGCTCAATGTCGCCATGCCGCGTATCCGCCAGACCCTGAAAGAGCTTGCCGAGGCGATGCCGACGGGCGAAACTGCCGAGGAAGTCGCAAGCCGGATCCAGGTGCATACGACGATCGCTGACGCGGTTCGCAATGCCGATTATGTTCAGGAAAGCGTGCGTGAAGATGTTGCGGTCAAGCGCAGCGTCTTTGCCGAGATTGCCGATGCGGCCCCGTATCAATGTCTGCTCGCCTCATCAACCTCCGCATTGCCCGGCTCGGCTTTCCTGAACGCGATCGTCCATCCGGAACGGGCCTTTGTCGCCCATCCGGTCAACCCGCCCTCGCATATCCCCTTGGTCGAATTGTGTGGCACCGGCGCAACGAGTGCACAGGCACTGGGCGCGGCGCAGAACCTTCTGAGCGCTGCCGGCATGGAGCCGATCATCGTGCGCAAGGAAATTGACGGCTTCATCCTCAATCGCCTGCAATATACGATGGTTGCCGAGGCGATGCATCTGATTGGTGAAGGCTATTGCACGGCGGAAGATATCGACCGGGTGGTCACCAGCGGGCTTGCCCTGCGCTGGGCATCCATCGGCCCGTTCATGACGGCCCATCTCAACGCGACAGGGGGGTTTGCCGGTTTTGTCGAGCAATTGGGCCCGATGATGAAACGCATGGGCCAGGATGCAAAAACCGACTACGACTGGGGACCACAGCAGGTTGCGGAGATCCACGAATGGCTTGCCAGTCAATTGCCTGTAGACAATATAGCCGAGGCCCAGGCTTGGCGTGACCGGCGGATTCTCGCCACGCGCGCCATGCAAAATGCAGATGACGGTGTGGGCAGCGCCAAAAAAGCCGAGCCTGATGTATCCTGACAGAGCCGCTGCTGCGGATATTGAAAGTCGGCCTCCTCAAAAATGTTACCTTGAACCCGTTGCAGGTTTTACCACCGTCGAGTCAATTGCAAGGTCGAGCAAGCCGCCATCAATCCGTTCGCGCAGGTGCATATCCATCTCCCGGCGATCTGCACATTGAGAAAAGAGGCCCTTGCAGCCTTGTTTCAGACGAGCCAGATCTCGGTACAGGTCTGAGCCTGGAATTCCTGCAGCCCGCAGAAGGTCAACCCCAAGAAAACCAATATCGGTCATACTGCTTTCGGCGGGGATGTTCATGTTCTCGCCCGCCCCGTCATAGCGCGAAAGCGTAAAAAAGGTTTTGTAGGCCAACGATTCTGGATCAGCCAGTGCATTGCCGCCCTCCAACTCGGTGACCAGCGGCAACGTGGCAAACGGCTGATGATCGCCAAACGACATGATCACCACACCGCGCGGTGTCGCATTGGCGCGCGCCCAACGGGAAAAATCACTGAAATCAGACCTGGAGATGACCAGCCGCCGCATATATTCTGCCAGGTCCTTGTTTGAGGAGAATGGCTCTCCCGGCACCATGATTTCAGGCGCAAGTCGCGCATTGTACAAAGAATGGGTAAACATCGTTTGCAGATAGACAAAAAGCGGCCGGTTGTCCTTTGGCCTGAGAACTTCAACCAACTCTTCGACCTTTCTGAAATAGAATGCATCACGCAGCGTTTCAGCTTCGGCGCCTATGGCTCTGTTATCGAGGATTGTCTCAAAACCTATGGATTTCAAAAACGGCCCCTCATTGACAAATGTATAATTGAGCGCGAGTTGGGCTATTGTGTGATACCCGCAATCCGCCAAAATCTGGGGAATGGTGCCGCGCAAAGCACCTTCCAATGTAACCGTCAGATAGGGACTGCGCCAGCCAAAATCCCTGGCTGAAAGCCCCGTCAGCAAAGACAACCCGGTGATCCAGGTTCCACCACTGAACATCTCGACATTCAAGGGCCTCAAAGCCTCGCCCGGCAACATCATTGAAGCAGCAACCTGGGGGCCTTTTTCAATCTGTTTGAAATAGGCCGGATTGGTCTGGCTCTCCTCCAGCACGACAAATATATCGGGCCTGTCATCCTGGCCGCATTCCGAAATGCCGGAAAAGCCCACCCCGCTCGGCAATTTGGCCAACCGCGCTTCCAGTTCATTGTCACCGAAGATGTATTGCAGATCGAGAATGGAGACAAAAAACGCCGTGACATGACGCCCCAGCAGATAGTAGAAATGGCGCGGCTGGGCGGTTGCTTCGGGGGGATAGGTGACCGGTAAAAGTGCCAGGAGCAGGATCATCGGTGCCAATCGCATGACTGCGGAGGGGCTGCGCACCCTGTCCATCCTAAACATGACAATCGCAAGGCCAATAAACAGCACCAGCAGAGCGAAAATGGGCACAACAACAAAAGGATAGTTAAACAACAGGAAACCAAGGGCTTCGGTGTCCATGGCCGTGAAGAAAAAATCATAGATGTGAAAGGAAAACCCCTTCAGCCGGAACTTGAGAAGCGAGGTCAGCGTCAGAATGCAGACGATCATCCAGGCCGTGCAAACGGAAAAAGAAAGCCGCCTTGAGATTGCAAACAGGATGGCCGCAAAGGCAGCAACCACTGTGACGGCAAACGGCAAGGACAGCGCCCTGTTTTCAAGTGCCGGGAGACTGGCAATGCCGACAAGAGAAACAAGAGCCGGCGTTATCGGATGAATCCACCACCCTTTCAGCCATTGGCGCGCGGCCTGTATGTCCATTGGGGCTCGGTCCTCTTGGGCTGTCTGTTGTGGTCAAAGCTATGTTTTTCAGTCGACATCAGATCGAAAAAATCAACCGGATGTTCACGGCGCTGCCACGGGCCGATGATTCCATATGGTCTGGATAGATGCCAATGAGGAAATCGACAAGGCCGAAATTGAAGGTTACCTCTTCAAGTAACACGTGACTGCGTAGACCGCTATTTGGCTGGATCAGCAAGGCACCACGATAATTAATGGTGACGATCAAATCTACGTTATCATAGCTCAAAGCCACCTGCATCGTGCCCTCAACCAGTTTGGAATCGTCCGGATAGCCCTGCACATGGCCTGTTGTCGCCACCGCCCGTTCGAGCAGGTCAGGCCGCGGCCCACAGGATTTCTCCCGTGACTGCAACAATTCAATCAGCCCGTCGCGCATTCGTGGACAATCAGCAAACCTATTGAGCCTGCCTTCCGGCGCCGGCAAGCGTGCGCTCATTGGCCATCGCCAGCTTCTGGCGCAGATTGTTCTTGAAACCGGCCTGCAGGGCAATTGTCAGATCAGGCTTGCGGCGCAGATGCCGCAGCAGGTCGTCACGGTTAAAGACAAGGGCACGCAGATCGCTGGTCGCCGTGGTTGTGGCCGTGGCCGGTCGACCGGAAATAATGCCCAGTTCGCCGATGAAATCGCCAGTCGTGCAGTTTGCCACCAGGTGACCATTGACCACCACATCCACGCTGCCCTCGGCAATATAGGTCAATTGTTCGACGCTCTGATCCTGCTGCGTCAGCTGGCTGCCCGCCGGAATGTCCTGCCAGGAACCGATATTGATGAATTGGCGCGACAGGTTTGGCGGGACCAGCACCAGGGCATTCTGGCAGAATAAAAACTCCTCATCGCTGAACCGCACCCGGCGGCTCTGCCACATCAAAATGGACAATTGCGTAAAATTCGCCAATACGAAGAGTGCTTCCCAGCCGGTACCGATCGGGTCACGCAGGATTGTGCCGCTATAGACAACACCGGCGACACCGGAAATCAGCGCAATGATCCTTAGCCATACGATGGAGTTCATCAGCATCGACAGGACCAGCAGCCCATAGGACAGATGGCCGGCAATCGATGACGGCGCCAAGGCGGTTTCAAGCAGGCTATGCAATACGAACCCCCATTGCGGATTATTGATCACAAACGACTATTGAATTTGTTCAATATACCGCAAGTGCCGTTCAAATGAACACGGAATAATTTCGGCCGTAGCAGACTCGTCAAACCGGCTGGAGAAAACAACGCCGGCAGCCTGATCCCCGGCGAGACCGTGAGGCTTTCCATGACCACCCGTGCTGTGGCACAAGCGGGAACAGGTTTGCCCCGAAAGGCGTCGCATGATCTGGGAAACTTCAAAAATGTGGATATGATACCTATTTCATGAGACCTTTTCAAAAGACCCGGAATATCCGTACCGACGCCTTCTTGTTCATTTGCAAAATTCTGTCCAGCGACGACATCACCCAATCGGATTTGCAAATTCCCGGTGGCAAGGATGATGGGAACCCGTTGTGGACCGAGGTGGTCAATATCTCGATGGACCAGCTCATGGCGCCGGCAGTCGCACATCGCCTGCACCAACGCACTTTGTCTGACCAGGCCCCACCTCTGATCCAGCGCTATCTGGATGCAATGCTCAGGCTCAACCGCAGCCGCAACGAGCGCTTGCAGCATGAGGCAATGGAAATCGCGGCCATCCTCAACGAGATTGACGTTGTGCCGGTTTTTCTCAAAGGCGCTGCGGGTTTGCTGACGGGGCTGCATGATGACCCGGCTGTGCGTGTCATGAGCGATCTGGACATCGTCGTGCCGACCGAATGCAGCAACCAATGCAGGAAGCATCTTGTGGCGCGCGGATATGAGCGCGCTCCAACCCTTCCGCACCCCCGGCAGAAAGGCATTGACACCTATGTGCGGGCATCATCGACCGCGCCCATCGACCTGCACCATGAAGTTATGGAGTATCAATATCAAAACCTGCTTTCAGGTGCGCAAATCTGCGCCGAAAGCGTGGCCCATATCCGCGATGGCATACGCTTTGCCGTACCCAGTCCGACACTTCAGATCATCATCAATATCGGCCAGTCACAGTTGAATGATCACGCCTGTTGGTACGGCAACCTGGCGCTTCGAACCATAAATGACTTTGCATGCCTGACCCGGGTGATGCACGATCAGATTGATTGGCAGATGATTGAATCGAAATTTGCACAAACAGGCCACACATTGGCTCTGGATTTTTATTGCCATGCAGTCCACCAGATGTTGGGCGTCGCAGTTCGTGACAATTTCAAACCGGGTCCTTTGGTGCGTTTTTTGTATTGGCGCGCGCTCTATTTCATTGATTATCCAGCTTTGCAAAGGGCCAATTATCGCATTGTCCGCGTTTTCATGCTACTGCGTCAGGAGCTTTCAAGCCGTGAAACCCTTGTCCGGCTGTTGCGCAACATGGGCGATGCGCACTGGTGGCATCGCCATCTTGAGATTTTCCGCAAAGGCATCCGTTGAGAGCCTGAGCGCAAAGCCATGAAGCGAGACGACTGTTAGCGCATATCCAGAAAGCCAGCGACATGAAGCTGGCCGGCGGTTGTTTGCACCTGCGCTGTCAGACTGTCGCGATCCACGGAGAATTGCGCGCTCAGTTCCGAACCGATTTGTCCTATGGTTCTGGAACCGTCGCACAGGGCCCAGATGGCCTTGCCCGAATGGTTCAGCCACAGGCTCTTGTCCTCACGCGGATACTCCAGCAACAAATCATCATGGACCCGCCCCTCCATCACCCCGTCGCGCCAGACCGGATGATTGTGGAGGGCGGCGGGGCTGACCACCCCAAGCAGATTGTCAATATGGGCGTTAAGCAGTGCGATCAGTTCGCGACCCGAGGCATGCCGAGATTCGGTCGCGGTATCGGCACGGGTCCAAGGTGTGTATTGATGTTTGTTGAAAAGCGCTTTTCCGTCTTTGTCCAGGACAGCATTGCAATAGTGAATGATCGGCGCGTCCGGTGCATCTTCAGCTTCCCAATTGGTGCAGATGCCAAGGGATATCGGCTCGTGTTGCAAACCGTATTCCGCGTTCGCCGCCAAATAGGCAAACATGTCCGATTCCCACGCCCTGTTGCCTTCGCCATCACGATAATTCTCACGGACAATGCCTGTCAGCTCGAGCCAGCGTGCGCCGATCTTGCGCAGATCGCGCGTATGGATCAGTGTCGGAATCATCACCGGATCAATGCGCAGATCAACGCGGGCGCAATGGTCTTGCAAAAAAGCAAACCGTTCACCCAGACCAAATGGATTGTTTGCGACCGGATTGTCCATGGAAAAATGCGCCCAGGCCTGGGAGGCAGGAAACCCGGGGGCAACGCGTCTCTCGATGGCCCTGCGGAAAACGCAATCGGGATCGAGCAGCAGCACGGTCCCCTCGGGTTTGTCCCTGAATACCCACTCCAGGAGCGACGCGGGTTTGTTGTAGACAGGATAGGCGTCTGCGGTCTCGGGATGGGTATCCCACAACCGCGTGGCAACGCATTGGGCGTATTTCTGAGTAGGCAGGTTTTGCGGATCATCGGTCGCAACCAACCGGATGAGCGCGCCCTCCTGTCCGGCGCGTTTCCAGCTGTATTCGAGCAAATCGGACTGCCATTGCATGAATGGAGAATCATTTGTGCTGAAAACCGTATAAAACATTTCTTCCACTGTCTCCGTTATGCGGGCTGTTGTGAATTCTGGTCCTCGAAACTGATGCAATGTGCCCAGTCTTCTTTCGTTCTTATCGTCTCCGGGTCCGGGCTGTGGCCGGAAAAGACATCCGGGTGTGCGCGCTTGTTTACCAGGTCGATCCCGGCGAAGCGCTCATAATCGGCGCGGCTTCGCCTGTTGCCCAGACCAAAACGGCCCAATGCGCGCGAGTCGGCCGGATCGTCGCTATAGGCCAGCTTTCGAAGCCGCTCGAACGCCATGCTGTTCTTGTTCGCGATCACCTGTGTTCCATGCTCCCAATGGCGCCGCGGCGCAGCATTCCTGTGCTCCATATGCCAGGCAACAATGTCGTCGGGCACAAAAAAATCATAACCATGTGTGTAGGACCGCAGGCTCAACGCGAATTCCTCGCCCCAGTAATAATGGTCCGGATCCTGGCAGACCTGCTCGGTCCAGGCCCCCAGCGTAAAGACGAATTGGCCTGAGACAAACCGGTTTCGACACGCAGCAGACTTTGCGGTCAGTCCCCAATCAAACCAGGGCGCCCAGCCAGTTTCCTGCTTCCAGTCGACCATTTTCGTCGTCCGCACACCCAAGTCCCGTTGCCTGTGAAGCCCGCCCCTGTCATCGATACGAAACAGGGGCGCAATCATGGTGATCAACGGCCGGTCGGCAGGCAATGTTCGCATCATATGGATCAGAGAGGCATCCCATCCGGGCGCAAAGACCATATGGGAATCCACCTGCATGCAATAGGTCTCACCATCCCAGAATTCCTGCGCCAGGGACCGCGCCCAGCAACCGCCTTCACTGTCCTGGCAGGGATGCTCGGAAAAACGGAACCGTCTGTCTGCCTTGAAGCGGCTGAGGTCGATCGGCTCCCGCGCGTCATATTGCCAGCAGATACCGAAACGCAGGTTTTCCGGATACCGCGCATTGGCGATGCAATCGTCAAGCGTTCGCGGCAGTTCGGGATCGCAATAGGAGGCGATTGAAACGAAAATCATGGGCTTTGAAGTGTCCATGGCTAGTCGAACCTTATGCCGGCGGGAGGCAGATGGTTTGACCGGCCGAATGGAAGGACAGGCTCATGAGACCTCACGACGCAGCCACCCATTGATCGTGAACCGGCTGTCAGTGAATTTTCCGGATGGGCAGCGCACCATGTCGACCTCGTGCAAGAGATGGCTTGCAAAGGCGACGAGACAATTGTTCTGCGGCGCGATGGCGATCACGTTGCTGCCGTTGTCATAGGCAGGACGACTGGCATCTTCGCTGTAGAGCAAAAGATCGCCGCCCGCATAGGGCTTTGGCGTCTGGTGAAAATAATAGACAAAAGTGATGATGCGCCCCGAGACTTCGGCGCTGTTTCTATCGGAATCGGCGTGGCGCTTGAAAAAATCGCCGTCATTGCTGGCCGTCAGCTGGACTTCATTGTCGTCGAACTGAAAATTCTCCTCGCCGAGCGCCGAGGCTATTTGCGGCAAGTGCAACTTTATCCGGTTGATGAAGACCTGGCGCCATTTCATCTTATGGATCGAAAAAAGCACCCTGGATTTGCGAAACTGCGGGTTCGGCCGCCTTTGCTTATCCGTAATGACGCTGCTGCCTTCAAAATTCTCTTCGTTGGCAAGGGCGTACTCGAGAAGCTGGCTGTTTTCGTCAGGCGTCAGAAAATCATCTATCCGAAAATAGGCCGGGGGCTTGAGAGCGACCGGGCTGTTCTGGCTGGCGGCAGCACCCTGCTGCGGCTGGATAAGAACAGCGGGTTTGGTGGTGACGGAAACCAGCGACGTCGACAGGAAAGAGACGGCGGCGGTTCCACCCTGCAGCGGCAGTTGCAGGAGAATTCCCGGTTGCCGCGGGTCGGGCCTGTCGCCATGCGCCAGAGCCACATAGAGTTCATGAAGCAATGGAGAATTGGAAGGCAGGATACAGGCATGGACCTGTCCCCCTTTCAGCGTCACTTCGACCTCAATGTTCCTTATGGCGTTGTTGTTGTCCATGTTTACTGTACCGCCTCGCTCAAATGATCTTGCTGCGTGGCCGATCGGGTTCCGACATGCGTGCCGATCAGCAATTTGGCCACATCGCTCGCGTCGCCGAACGTCAGACGGTGGACCGGCAAATTTTCCACCATCTTGCACAGGGCCTGGATCGACGCATCATCGTTGTTGACGAAACTGAGGCAGTTTTCAAGCATTTCTCCCAGGGCCTGCGCCGGAGAAAGCGGTGCAAGGCTCGCCGTGGCACCCGCCTGGAAATGTGGAAAAACAATCCTTGAGACCGATTGCGGGGCCACGGCCACGCTGGCAGGGTCAAGCGGCACGGCCTTTTTGGCAAGCGAACTGAGCTGATCGCGCGACAGGACTTTATCAAAGCCAGAGCGCACCTGGGGCGTGCCGGGAAAGGGAATTGCCGTTCCGGCCAGCGGATCGAGAGGTACGATATCATCGGACAGGAAGGCGCAGCCCTGCTGGCAAAGCTCAAGGACAAGCGTGCTTTTGCCGCGCCCCCAGGAACCGGGAAAGACGATGGCGCCATCGGGGGAAGACACACAACCGGCATGCAGCCATATCAGTTCGGGATGGCGTTGGATGAAGAGTCTCACGACTTCCCGATAGGACCTGCGCAGGAGACCGGCGCCCGTGGCGCTTTGAGCAATTTTCTTGCCGTCGACCTTTAGAATTGGCTGTGCGCCAAATTCCTCGATACGCACTTCACCGGCGGGAGGACCGGTGGGTGGTGAGCCGGATGGAAGGCCCATCAAGGAAAACAGCTTGCTGACTGACCCGGTGATGTCGGCGCTGTCACTGCTCGAGACGACGGTGTCGTCCATAAAGGCGATCGTGTAACAACCGCCATCCGTTTTCTGCTGTCCATCGCTGGCGGCGGTACTGTCGTGCGGGCGCGAGATGATTTTTTCGCGGCCGCGCGCCCGCGCAACCATTGCCTTTTCATCCAGAAAGCTTTCAGGCCATTCACGCATCCAGGCGGAATTCAGCCTTTCATTGAAACGGTTCCACGTATAGGGACCCTTTCTTTGCTCGACCATGATGCCCTTTTCCAGGGGGATCTCGTTGCCGAGGGTGTGGCGCCCCCGTTCGATGATGTCATCGGGCGACGGCAATTCGTTCCACAGAAACTTGAAAGGTTCGTCCTTTCCCAGATTGCCGCGCATGCGCTGTATGAGAGCGGTGAATGTGCTGGTCATGGTTCCGATGAAATCCTGCGACCGGGAAGCGACCAGTTGCGAGATATAGGCCAGGGCGATGCTGTCATGGGCGGGAAGATCGGCAAAGGCAGCGCCGAAATTCTCCAGAATATAATGATCGAGAAAGACGTGATGCGGATAGGCTCTTCTGATTTCGTCAAAAAATGGATCTGCAGCCTCGTCAGTCAGGATCACCAGGCAGTCATTCCTGGCAAAATGGTGATCAAGAGCTTCGATGGCCTCGGCGGGCGTGCGCTCCAGTGTTGTCACGCCAAATGTCTGTTTGAAATCACCACGGCGCATATGGACGGCGTTGAAGGAACCGAGACTTTCAGCGATGCGCGCTGCAAAAGCGGCATATTCGGGCTTTGGCCGCATGCGCCGCAAAGCATCATGGGCCTGCATTTGGGCAGATGCATCAAGGTAGAAAAACGAAGAATAAAAACCAAGCATATCGCTGTCGCCACCAGAAAAGGACAGGACGGGAACGTGTTGAAGGTCATCACCCACAGTGATGAACGACGAGCGCTGGCTGGCAAAGGAGCGGAAATCGTCGCTTTGGAGCGACAGGTTATCGGGGAAATAGAAGACACTCTCAGGGGCCGGGTTTTCACAGATTTCCAGCGGGACAAAGGCATGCGGATTCATGAATTCCAGGTCGAGCCACGGCACCCCCAGATCGATCAGGTCGGTGACCCGGCTGGGATAGGCGTTGGTGATGATGCCGTCATATTGAACGACATTTGCCTGAGGCGTTGTGTTGCCCTTCAAAATCAACAGCCGGTCGGTCAGAGCCGACAATACAACAGCCAGTTCCAGCGACATGACAAGATTGCTGAGGCCTGCGGAACCGTTCTGATAGACCGTGTAAAGAATTGATTTCATGCTGCCTGCAACGCCACTGGTACAATCATTTTGGCTGGTCCTGCGCGTCCAGGCGCCAGTCGAGCGGCGTGTAATGCGCGAAAATATTGGCGTAATACTCACCCGGCAGCGCATAGGGACGACCGTGCATCAATCGCGCGCCTTCAAAGAAGACCATTTCTCCCGGTTCGATCGGCACCTCATGGGCATTGCCTTCGTTATCCTCGATATAGAGCGGCCATGGGCCGCTGAGCCGATGGTCGATGCAAATCGTCGAACTCACAGCATGCGAAGTCGCGGTATCGAAATGGTTGTAGAGGTAGCTGCCGGGTTGGTAGACCCGGATGCCGTAGCAGGCCGCCTTCTTCAATGAAAGACCGCTCCATTCCTCATGGGCCTGATGGAGGTCATCCAGCAGCCGAAGATTAAAGGCATCGTCCTGATAGACCAGCGAGGGATAGGCCCGGCTGTTCTCTGTCTGGATATAGCCGTCTGTCGGTTCCGAACTGAACTTCTGGGTATTGGCCAGGAAATGATCAAGCAGGCGCGCATAGAGGACGGAATCCATGGTTTTCTTGACGAAACCCAAGCCAAGCGAGGGAACCTTCTTGTTGTATTTGCTCAGGCGTTCCAACAGGTGCGGGGGTGTTTCATGCATCAAGCCGGTCCTGTGCGGCCTTGGAGAGTTGGAAGAAATATCGTTCATGGTCAGTTTTCGCTTGTTCCGTGTAGAGTGTCAGATCGGAGCGCAAGAAATTTTCGGTGTGATAGGCCTGTTTGTGCCATTTTGAACCAAGGAATGCGGCCTGCCCAGAGTCCGCCGGGTCACTATAGTAATGATAAAGTGTACCGAACGGAATTGATTTCTCGGTACAATCCGATACCAGGAATTCCTTGTTCTCAAGCAGGTCGTAGGAAATGCCGTTGGCGGTCATGGCAAGGGCAAAACAGGGCATTTCCGCAATCCACGTAACTTCGACACCGGCAGCCCGGCCAAGAAGAAAAAGCGCATGGGCGAAACGAAAGCAATCGGCGATGAATTTCCTGTTTTTTGCGACTTCGCCGGTGACAAATATGTTGACGCCTCCGGGCTGGAATTCCTGTTTGCAACCCAGGGCATCCAGCAATTTGCGCAGGTCCACCCCGTTGCCCTTGTTTTCATCAACCGTCGCAAAAAAAACTTCTTTCTCAATATGCCAGTTCCTCGGCATGGCGCATCCCGATGGCAGGATGTCCAGATTGAGATCTCCATAAAGGAAAATGTCCGTGTCCAGCAGGCAGATCATGTCTGAATTGCCGACCTTTGCGGCGGCGGCGGACAACGCCTCCACCCTGTTGAGTGCGGCATGGGTTTCACCGCCATTGTTACCAACATCGATCAGATGGGTATTGGCGTGGTTGGTTGCGAAGGTGAAATCCGTATCATAGCGGTCAAGCACAAGGGCCAGTTCATCCGAGAGCGGCTGATGATTGTTGCAGACCACCACTAAAGTCTTCCAACCGGGCGGTAATTTGCCCCTGAGTGATTCCAGGAAGATCGCTGTTTGCCAGTGGAAATAGGTCTTGTCTTCTATTCCGACGACGAAGGTCATTGCCGGGCCGTTTACATGGGCTTCGGAAATTCCCTCGACAAATCCCTGCCGTGACAATTCGGCGAGAGCCTGGCCAACCTGGCTCTCCAACAGGTCGCGGTCAACGCCATGGCGATCCGCGAGAAGTGCGGCTATGTCTGTTGCGGAGCGAGTGCCGTCGCAAAGCTCCCAGATGGCGCGGCCGGATGGATTGAGGGTCAGGGCCTGATTGCGCCCCTGATTGCCGGAGTCATCGCCCTGTCGGTATGGCGCGACAAGCACCATCTCATCACGGACGGAAAACTGACGGACATCCGGAAATTGGCGGGGGCAACAGGCATGCGAATCAAAGACGTCTGTCACTCGGTCCAGCCATCAAGCCGGCGCGGAGGGCAAAGGCACAGGTGCCCCAGACGTTGGAGGCGCAGATGTTGGAGGTGCTAATGTTGGAACCGTCGTGGGCGCGGACGTTGGAGACGGGTGGCTGACGGGACTCACCGCACTTGCCGCAAAAACCGCATTGGGCAGATTGACAGACATGATCACCGGCGCAGCCCAGGCAGCCTGAAGAACGCCGCGCCTGGTGCTGGTGCCCTCATTTTGCTCTGCCACATCAGCAGCCTGTTCCAGTTCCTCGACCTGCGTCCGCAGGGCCTCCAGTTCCGATTGCTTCGCTTCGAGCTGCACCCTTGCGTTGCTCACCGTTTTTCCGGGTTCATTTTCCTTGGCCACTGGATCGCCTTTCCTCATTTCAGTTTTGCATCAGATGCAACGCGCATGCAGTACACCGAAGCAAATCTCCATGTCAGACTACAACGACTTTCAAGAGAATGCACGGAAAAATTGCCTCCCATGCTTGCAGGCTTCCACAGCCATCGCGGTTGGCTTGGAAAGACATGTAAACGGAAATGCGGGTAAATCGGGTGGTGCGGCCCAAGCTGAGGAATCACCCGCATTCCGGTCATCAGAGTATCCGTTGTGATCAAGCCATATTTTCGTTCCATTTTCTCTGGTCTCTGAC
>JARGOF010000077.1 GCA_029212415.1 Rhizobiaceae bacterium
CGGCGAGGTGATCGCGTAGAGCTGCGGCGTACCCATGCGGTGCCCAAGATCAATGCCGTTGATAATATTGCCCCATTGATCCGAGCCACCCATCTGGATGCGGCAATCATAGCGTTTGCTGAGTTCTACAAAGTCGTAGGCCTGCAGGATCATGTAGTTGAATTCAAGAAACGAAAGCGATTGTTCCCGTTCCAGCCGCATCTTCACCGAATCAAAGGTCAGCATCCGGTTGACGGAAAAATGACGTCCGACATCCCGCAAAAAGGTGACATAGTTGATGTCCATCAGCCAGTCGGCATTATTGGCCATCAGCGCATCACCAGGGCCGTCACCGAACTGAAGGTATTTTGCAAAGCAGCGTTTGATGCCTTCAAGATTGTTTGCAATCTTTTCTGGTGTCATCAATTGGCGCGCTTCATCCTTGAAACTCGGATCGCCGATCATGCCCGTTCCACCGCCCATCAATGCAATGGGCTTGTGTCCGGTCTTCTGGAACCAGTACAACATCATGATCTGAATCAATGAACCGGCGTGCAGGCTGGAGGCTGTCGGATCAAACCCGATATAGGCTTTCACCGATTCCTTGTTAAGCAATGCGTCGAGACCAGCGTCATCCGAGGTCTGATGGATGAAACCGCGTTCGTGGAGCGTATGGAGGAATTCGGACTTGAAAGCAGGCATTATCATTCTTTCCTTGCAGATGCCCTTGGCGCAGGCAAAAGGTATTATCGGCTCGGCGGGGCATCTATCATTGTTTCGCAGAGAATTCACGCCATTTGTTTTGATGCAACTGATTGAGGAGCTTGATGGTGCCTGACAAAACTCTATCCTCTCGCCCATCCGGGCCGGCATTTGAGCCCCGATCCGATGCCATGACTGCCATCGGCCTGATGAGTGGAACATCGATGGATGGTATCGATGTTGCGCTGATCACAAGCGACGGTGTGCGGGTGCTGGAACGCGGTCCGTCTTTAAGCGTGGCCTATCGGCCGGATTTCCGTCGCAGGCTTGCCAGTGCGCTGGAATGCGCCACCTCGATCAGGCTGAGGAGCGAGAGACCAGGTGATCTGGCCGAACTGGAAGGCGAATTGACGCAATTGCACGGCGATGCGGTTTTTCAGTTTGCAAAGCAATTCGACATTGATCTGTCGACCATCGATGTCGTGGGTTTTCATGGCCAGACAGTCTTGCACCGGCCCCTGCAACAGCTGACGGTTCAGATTGGAGACGGCGCACTGCTGGCCAATAGACTTGCTGTGCCGGTTGTCTACGATATGCGCGCAGCAGATATGGAGGCCGGGGGTGAAGGTGCACCATTGGCACCCGCCTATCATGCAGCGCTGGCAGTCTCACTGGAGCAGAAACAAAGTGTCGCATTCGTCAATATCGGTGGCATATCCAACATTACATGGGTGGGGAAAGACGGGACGGTTCTGGCCTTCGACACGGGCCCAGGCAATGCGCTGATCGACCAATGGGTCGAAATGAAAGCGGGTATCCCCTTTGATCAGGGGGGTGCCATTGCCAGTGAAGGGCGCATTCTCCGTTCAATCGTGGAAGAATATCTGCAGGCTTCGTTTTTTACCGATGAAAAAAGACGTTCGCTCGACCGAAATGATTTTCGTCCGCCCGATCCGGCCAGTGCCTCGCTTGAGGATGGCGCCCGCACTCTGGCGCGATTGACCGCCGAAGCGATATTCAAGTCATCTGCGAAATTGCCTTTGCCGGTGGATCAATGGATCATTTGCGGCGGCGGACGGCACAATCGCACCATCATGGATGATTTGAGAGAACTTGCAGCCCTTCAGGATGGCAACGTTGTGGCCGCTGAAGATATGGGGTTTGACGGAGATGCGATGGAAGCCGAGGCCTGGGCGTTTCTGGCCATTCGTTCAAGACATGGCCTGCCGCTCAGCTGGCCGGGCACAACCGGGTGCCGGCAACCGACCACGGGTGGTCGCTATGTGGAGCCGATGGCAGACAACCGCGATTTAACCTGAATGAAAGCGCCATTGTTGGCGAACAAGTCGAAATCCGCTCTGGCCGAAATCTGCTCTGGATGTGTTTGCTGGTTTCAGGACGGCCGTGATGCGCAGAGGGCGGGCAAACACCACAACCCCGGTCATCCGAGGAACCACTTTTGACAATTCGACGGCGGCTTCCGGCCATGGTGGATGCCCATTCAGAAACCTGGCTGGAGCGTTTCACGCTCCTTGGTTGCGGCAAATTCAGATGGTGTTGCCGCAACCTGTCTTTCATTGTCCAATTGCGGACGTTTAACGGATGCGTTTGGGCGCAGGCTCGGGCACCAGTTCACCGGCCAGACGCCGATCGAGATAGTCGGAACATTCCTCGATCAACCCGTCGACCTGTCCGCTGAAGAAGTGATTTGCACCGGGCATGACCTTATGGGTGACCATGATGCCCTTTTGGGTTCTGAGCTTTTCCACCAGTCCCTGGACATCTTTTTCCGGCGCGACCTGATCGGCGTCGCCGTGAATGATGAGACCCGAGGAGGGGCAGGGCGCCAGGAAGGCGAAATCATAGGTGTTCGGCTGTGGCGCGATGGACATGAAGCCTTCGACCTCAGGCCGACGCATCAGCAATTGCATGCCGATCCATGCACCAAAAGAATAGCCGGCAACCCAGCACCCCTTGCTGTCGGGGTGAAGCGTCTGTATCCAGTCAAGCGCCGCTGCCGCATCGGACAATTCACCGATGCCGTGGTCGAAGGCACCCTGGCTGCGCCCGATGGAGCGGAAATTGAAACGCAAGGTGGTGAACCCGCGCTGCTGGAACATGTAGAAAAGCTGATAGACAATCTGGTTGTTCATCGTTCCACCAAATTGCGGATGGGGATGCAACACGATGGCGATCGGTGCATTCTTTTCCTTGGCGGGCTGATAGCGGCCTTCCAGCCGTCCGGCGGGACCATTAAATATGACTTCAGGCATTGCGTCTCCGGCTCAATTCCATTTGTGGCAAAAGTCTTTCGCTTCAATTGGCGAATTATACCGTGCCACCAACGCGAATTGGATTGGTTTGAATTGTTTTTTGCTTATCCTTCCGGATATGAAGGTGTGTCATAAGCCATTGGCACCCGAAAATTCAAGAAAAATGAGGCGTTGCCAGTTTGACTGGCGCGGCAATCGCATGAACAAGACACGTATTTACATGGATTATAATGCGACCGCGCCTCTCTTGCCGGAGGCACGCGAGGCCATGATTGCTGCATTGGATCTGCCCGGAAACCCGTCTTCAGTGCATGCGGAAGGGCGCATCGCCCGTTCACGCATCAGTGCCGCCAGACGACAGGTCGCAGCGCTGGTCGGTGCTCCCGCAGCCAATGTCACCTTCACCAGTGGCGCAACAGAAGCGGCCGCAACATTGCTGAACCCCCATTACAAGATGGGAAAGGCGGATCTTTTTATCAGCCATCTCTACGTCAGCGCAGTTGAGCACCCCTGCGTGCTGGCGGGCGGACATTTTGCGCCTGACCAAATGACAACCATAAAGGTTGATCACGATGGCATCGTGGATCTGGCGCAATTGACGGTTCTTCTGGAAGCCCATGACCGTTCCACAGGAATGCCCATGGTGGCGGTTCAGATGGCCAATAATGAAACCGGTATCTGCCAGCCTGTTTTGCAGGTTGCCGAAATCGTCAATAAGGCCGGTGGTATTCTGGTCGTCGACGCAGTTCAAGCCGCGGCCCGCATGCCCGTGGACATGAGCGCATCCGGCATTGATTTCCTGTTCATCTCGTCTCACAAATTGGGCGGTCCGAAAGGGGCGGGCGCCATTGTCAGTGCCGGTGAGATCATGATGCCCAAACCGCTCATTCCCGGCGGTGGACAGGAAAAGGGACACCGCTCTGGTACTGAAAATCCGCCGGCGATCTGTGGCTTTGGAGCAGCGTGCGCCGTGGCGCTGCAGAACCTCAGTGAAGGCATTGCGGATATGGGCGCGAGGCGCGACTCTGTAGAGAGCGCCATGCGCGCGCTGGCTCCGGACTGTATCATTTATGGTCAGGACCAGATGCGGCTGAACAATACGATTTTCTTTTGTCTGCCGGGCCTCAAGGCCGAGACGGCACAAATATCATTCGATCTGGAAGGAATAGCGGTTTCTGCCGGCTCGGCCTGCTCATCGGGAAAAGTCGGGCCAAGCCACGTCCTTGCCGCAATGGCGCGCGATACGGCGCTTGGTGGTGTGCGGGTGAGTATCGGGCCTGGAACAAGTGATGAAGACGTGAATCGCTTTCTGGCTGCATTTGACAAGATAAACAACAAACGTCTGGATCAGTTGCACTTGCACGATACTTCTGCATCCTGAAGGTGAAAAGCGCGACATATTGTGCCGTGGCAGAGCAAAAAATGACATAAATTCAAAGGCTGTCAACCGCCTGTATCGATTGGATTATTGGACACTCCGGGCGGCCCGTTGGATGATTGCAATCGCGCGCAGCGATTCAATTCCGTTAATCTAGTCTAGAAAAGTTATAAAATTCGGCTTACAAGCGGCCCACACGGTGGAAATTTGGTTTTCACGACACTAGATACGTTATGACAAATGCTGCGAAGGCAAATGCCTGACCATACATGACCTTGACAAACTGTCGGACCTTGAACCCGACGAGATTGGAGAGCGCCTATGCCTGCTGTGCAGGAGACAATCGATCAGGTTCGCCAGATCGATGTAGACCAGTATAAATATGGTTTTGAAACCCATGTTGAAATGGACAAGGCCCCCAAAGGCCTTAACGAAGATATCATCCGCTTCATCTCGGCCAAGAAAAATGAGCCGGAATGGATGCTGGAGTGGCGTCTTGACGCCTATCGACGCTGGCTGACGATGGAAGCGCCGGATTGGGCGCGCGTCGATTATCCGGAAATTGATTTCAACGACATCGTCTATTATGCGGCGCCCAAAAGCCAGACCGGACCGATGACCCTCGATGAGGTGGATCCGGAGCTTCTGGCGACCTATGCCAAGCTGGGTATTCCGCTGCGCGAGCAGGAAATACTGGCCGGCGTCCAGCAATCGAAAGTTGCTGTTGATGCGGTGTTTGACTCCGTATCCGTTGTCACGACTTTCAAGGCTGAACTGGCGAAGGCCGGCGTCATTTTCATGGCCATTTCAGAAGCCATTCAGGAATATCCGGAGCTGGTACGCAAATATCTTGCGACCGTCGTTCCCGTGTCGGACAACTATTATTCGGCGCTGAACTGTGCCGTGTTTACCGATGGTTCTTTCGTCTATATTCCCAAAGGCGTTCGCTGCCCGATGGAATTGTCGACCTATTTCCGTATCAATGAAAAGGATACGGGACAGTTTGAGCGCACCTTGATCATCTGTGAAGAGGGTGGCTATGTTTCCTATCTCGAGGGATGCACAGCACCGCAGCGCGATGAAAACCAGTTGCATGCCGCCGTGGTCGAACTCATCGCACTTGATGATGCTGAGATAAAATATTCCACGGTTCAGAACTGGTATCCGGGCGACAAGGACGGCAAGGGCGGTATCTACAATTTCGTGACCAAACGGGGCGATTGCCGCGGTGACAATTCCAAAATTTCCTGGACCCAGGTTGAAACGGGTTCGGCGATTACCTGGAAATATCCATCGTGCATTCTGCGTGGCGACAATTCGCGCGGCGAATTCTATTCCATCGCCGTATCAAACGGGCGCCAGCAGATCGATAGTGGCACGAAGATGATTCATCTGGGAAAGAACACGTCCAGCCGTATCATCTCCAAGGGCATTTCGGCAGGTCATTCCAACAACACCTATCGTGGTCAGGTCTCGGCGCATCGTCGCGCCACCGGTGCGCGTAATTTCACGCAATGTGACTCGCTTCTCATTGGCAATAATTGTGGCGCGCATACCGTGCCCTACATCGAAGCAAAAAATTCGACGGCACAGTTCGAACACGAAGCCACAACGTCGAAAATTTCCGAGGATCACTTGTTTTACTGCATGCAGCGGGGAATTCCTGAAGAAGAGGCAATTGCCCTGATTGTGAACGGTTTCGTCAAGGAAGTGATTCAGGAATTGCCAATGGAATTTGCCGTTGAGGCGCAAAAGCTCATCGGCATCAGCCTTGAAGGCAGTGTTGGATAAATCCCGACTTTTACCGCCCTGTCAGGCAACAGCAATGACTGATGGCGCGGGTGAGCGAAATGAAGACAAGAATGGATTGCATAGGGCAGCGCTTGAGATGACAAAGCCTGCATTGCCTATGGATCATCAAAGAATTTGGACAGACCGATATGCTTGAAATTAGAAATCTGCATGCGCGCATCGCCGAAGACGGCACAGAGATCATTCGCGGGCTGAACCTGACCGTCGAGAACGGTGAAGTCGCGGCAATCATGGGCCCGAACGGATCGGGGAAATCGACGCTTTCGTACATTCTGACCGGGCGCAGCGACTATGAAGTCACAGAGGGTGATATTCTCTACGACGGTCAGAGCATTCTGGGCATGGATACGGCTGAACGGGCTGCTGCCGGTCTGTTTCTGGCATTCCAGTATCCGGTCGAAATTCCGGGTGTCGCCACCATGCAGTTTCTGAAAGTAGCGATGAATGAGCAACGCAAGGCGCGCGGTGAAGATGAGCTGACAACGCCGGACTTCATCCGCCGGGTCAAGGCTGCTGCTGCCAATCTTCAAATTGACATGGCCATGTTGAAGCGACCATTGAATGTCGGGTTTTCGGGCGGTGAAAAGAAGCGCGCAGAGATTTTGCAGATGTCGCTGCTTGAACCAAAATTGTGCGTTCTGGACGAAACCGATTCAGGTCTGGACATCGACGCGCTGAAAATCGTCGCTGACGGCGTCAATGCTTTGCGGTCTCCCGACCGGTCATTCATTGTCATTACGCACTACCAGCGTCTTCTCGACTACATTGTTCCCGACGTCGTGCATGTCATGCAC
>JARGOF010000027.1 GCA_029212415.1 Rhizobiaceae bacterium
TGTATCACCCGCAACAAGCGCCAATACCGCGCGAGCGGTTTCGTCCTTGTCCGCATTGCGAAGCTCCGCACACCTGCAGCAAAAGACCGTTTCCCGCCCTGTATAGACCTTCACTCCCTGCGCAACGAACGGCAGCTTTCAGGATTAAGTTGAGACCCGCAAACGTACAAAAGGCGGCACAAAGCCAAAGACATCAAAGAAAGCCCGTTTTTAGACGCCGCAGCGTGGCATTCTTTGATCTTATCTCCATACCCAACGACCGCGTAGTGCCCGCGAGCGCTGATCGGGCTCGCCGGCGCTCTACCCCGGCGTTGCACCCTTGACCAGACCGGGCAGATGGATCGCCAGCGCATGGACTGTGCCCTGGATCACCATTTCCACGGCGACGGCAGCCAGGATGATGGCCATGATCTTGGTCATGGCATTGATGAAACTGTCGCCCAGAAATTTCGAGATCGTTTCGGCAAACAGCAGGCCCAGCCAGACCAGAAAGCACATGACAACAACGACAGGCAGCAGGGTCGCCACCTCTCCCTTGTCGCCAATCTGCTGCGTGAAGAGGATGACTGCGGCAATCACACCGGGGCCGACGATCATCGGTATGGTCAGGGGGACAATGGCGATGCTTCTTGTTTCTGATCCGTCCGCACTGGACCCTTGCGCATTGGGCGCCGCAGAATTTGCTTTGGGGGAAACCGGATCTTTCAGCATGGAAAGCGCTACGCCGAGAACGATGATACCTCCGGCGATCTGAAAAGCGGCGACATTGACGCCGAAAAGGGCGAGGAACTCCTCGCCAATGAGCAGTGCAACAATGGCGACAACCACACTGGTGATGCCCACGGTATGCGCCGTTTTCCGGCGCTCGGCCGGTGTGAAGCCCTTTGTCATGCTGAGGAACACCGGTACGCCGTACAGCGGGTTCAGCAAGGCAAACAAGGCAATAAAGAATTTGAGCAACAGAGCGCCGTCGAAGACGCCGAGAACCTGGGTCATATCAATTCCTCTTTTCAGATCCGCCGACCTTTGGCCGGTTTCCCCTTGATGCCCCATTGTGCGCGCGTTGAATGAACGAGCCGTTACGGTGGCCCCAGAGGTTTACGGTCATCATTCTTTCCATTTTGGAATAAATCTTTCTTACCTTTGATAAATTGACAATAAATCCCGGAACATGAGATGACACGTGCAATCCAGCTGGCATCCCAAGGAGCGCAAAATGGCAATGGTCGACATACATGGTCTGAAAATTGATTCCGAACTGCATGATTTCATCGTCAATGAGGCCATCACTGGCACCGGCGTGGACGCCGACCACTTCTTCCGGGGATTTGCCGAGCTCATTCATGACCTGGGACCGAAAAACCGGGCCCTGCTTGCCAAACGCGATGCATTGCAGGAACAGATTGACGGCTGGTACCGCGAAAACGGCGCGCCCAACGATGCGGAAGCCTACAAGGCGTTTCTGCGCGAGATCGGCTACCTCTTGCCGGAGGGCGAGACATTCAGCATAGCGACCGACAATGTTGATCCGGAAATCGCAACCATTGCCGGCCCGCAGCTGGTCGTTCCGGTGATGAATGCACGTTATGCACTCAATGCCGCCAATGCGCGCTGGGGTTCGCTCTATGATGCGCTCTACGGCACGGATGCCATCAGCGATGATGGTGGTGCGGAAAAGGGTGCGGGCTACAATCCGGCGCGCGGCGCCAAGGTCATTGCCTGGGCCCGCCAGTTCCTCAATGATTCGGCACCGATTGACGGGCGCTGGGAAGATATAAGGGCACTCTCGGTCAGCGATGGCGAGCTGGTTGTCACAATGGGAGACGGAACGCAAAAGGGTTTGAAAAACCCGGCGCAATTTGCCGGCTACAGGGGTGAGGTTGCCAGCCCGACATCGGTGCTTCTGAAAAAGAACGGCCTGCATCTGGAAATCGTCATGGATGCGCAAAGCCCCGTGGGCCGCGATGATCTGGCGGGCATTGCCGATATCATCATGGAATCGGCCCTGACAACCATTGTCGATTGCGAGGACAGCGTTGCAGCCGTGGATGCAGAAGACAAGGTGATCGTCTACCGCAACTGGCTCGGACTGATGAATGGCAGCCTGACGGAAGAGGTTGCCAAGGGCAGCAAATCCTTTACCCGCAAACTCAATGAGGACCGCCATTACACGGGTCGCAATGGCGGCGATCTGGCCCTGCCCGGCCGCGCCCTGATGCTGGTGCGCAATGTCGGACACCTGATGACCAATCCTGCCATCACGGATCGCGATGGCCTTGAGGCCCCGGAAGGCTTCATGGACGCGATGATCACCGGACTGATTGCGCTGCATGATATCGGTGAAAACGGCCATCGCAAGAATTCCCGCGAAGGATCGATGTATGTGGTCAAACCGAAAATGCACGGCCCCGAGGAAGTGGCGTTTGCGTCGGAGATTTTCGCCCGCGTCGAAGATGTGATCGGCTTGCCGCGCAACACCATCAAGATGGGCATCATGGATGAAGAGCGCCGCACCACCATCAATCTGAAGGAATGCATTCGCGCCGCAAAGGACCGTGTCGTGTTCATCAATACCGGCTTCCTTGATCGCACCGGAGATGAAATCCACACCTCCATGGAAGCCGGTCCGATGATCCGCAAGGGCGACATGAAACAGGCCCCGTGGATTGCCGCCTATGAGGACTGGAATGTCGATATCGGGCTGGAATGCGGCCTGTCCGGCCATGCGCAGATCGGCAAGGGCATGTGGGCCATGCCGGATCTGATGGCGGCCATGCTTGAGCAGAAGATCGCCCATCCGAAAGCCGGCGCCAATACGGCCTGGGTTCCCTCGCCAACGGCTGCCACCCTGCATGCCACGCATTATCACAAGGTCAATGTGGCGGAGGTTCAGGCCAATTTGAAAAGCCGCCCCCGTGCAAAGCTGGACGACATTCTCTCGGTGCCCGTCACGGAGCGTCCGAACTGGACGCCGCAGGACATTCAGCACGAGCTCGACAACAATGCGCAGGGCATTCTGGGTTACGTCGTTCGCTGGGTCGGCCAAGGTGTGGGCTGTTCGAAAGTGCCTGACATCAACAATGTCGGCCTGATGGAAGACCGGGCAACCCTGCGCATCTCGGCGCAGCACATGGCCAATTGGCTGCACAATGGCATTGTCGGCAAGGAACAGATCATCGAGACGATGGAGCGCATGGCGGCTGTTGTCGACGGACAGAATGCAGGTGATCCGGCCTATCGCAACATGGCCGGCAATTTCGACAATTCCATCGAATATCAGGCAGCGCTGGAACTGGTTCTGGCCGGGCGCACGCAGCCCAATGGCTACACGGAGCCAATTCTGCACCGCCGCCGCCAGGAACTGAAAGCAAAGGCGGCTGGTTAGTCAGGAAAGAATGTCGGGGTCAGCTGTTTCGAGGGTGATCCCGACAGGCAGGGCAGCCAGGCAGGCATCGAGTTTCTGACGGTCATCCGCGCTCATGCCTGCCGGCACCTGAAGGCGCGCCTTGGGCTTGCCGTCCTTTGCGGCGCTGACCGTGCAGCGCAGGGCCTTGCTCTCCTGCGCCAGAGGCGCCAATTGGTCGTTGACCAGTTTTTCAATGGCCAGGCAGCGCAGATCCGGTTTGAAAATCTTGCCGACATTGGTCATCGGCATGGTTGCCACAATGGTAACCGATCTGGGCCGTGCCGGCGGTTCGTCGACGCGCGCGCAGGTCCAGGCCAGCAGTTCAGCCTCGTCGATGTCACCAGCGTCCGGCATCAGCATGGCGAAGGCAACCGGCAATTCACCCGCATAGGCATCGGGAACACCCACAGCGGCGCACAAATGCACGGAAGGATGGGAGCCCAGGGCATCCTCAATGACCTTCGGATCGATATTGTGGCCGCTGCGAATGATCAGATCCTTGGCGCGGCCGCTGAGGTGCAACAGGCCCGCAGCATCCATCCAGCCGACATCGCCGGTCAGCAGCCAGCCATCGGCGGTAAAGGTCTTTGCGGTTTCCCGGCTGTCGAGAAAACCGGGAAACACATTGGGGGCCTTGAAGAGGATCATGCCGTGTTCGCCGGGCTGCAGATCGCGGTCCGTGGCGCCGCCGTTGTCATCCAGGGCAACGATGCGGATTTTAGAATAGGGAATCGGGAAACCGACGCAGCCCGCAGGACCACGCACACCCGGCGACCGGATGGAACTGATGCCGGCCATTTCCGTCATGCCAAGGCTCTCGTGGACATGCAGCCCGAAAAGCGCTTCAAACCGCTCTGCCAGTTCCGGCGGCAGGGGCGCGGCGCCGGTGCGGCAATAGCGGATCGACGAAATATCCGCACCATCCAGCGGTACATTGGCCAGCGCCGCCAGCACGGTGGGCACAGCCGAAAGGGACGTCGCTCCGTATGTTTCGACAATGCGCCAGTAATTCTTTCTGACATCGGCGTTGCGCAGCAGCGTCGTTGTCGGAATGATGACCTCCAACCCGGCCGATAGGGACGCCAGTGACGCGGGCAGAACGCCCGCCACATGAAACAGCGGATAGCCATTGATCGTCACATCCCGGTCGGTCACGCCCTGCAGCTGGACACTTGCCCAGGCGGTAAAGACCTGATTGGCATGGCTGTGCATCGCCAGTTTCGGCGCGCCGGTTGTCCCGCCCGTGTGAAAATAGGCGGCAATGTCATCGGGCTCTATAGTGCGTCCGCTGACCAGATGGTCGGCGGGCTGGCGGGCCAGCAGGTCCTGAAAATCGCCATCACCGTCGTGTTTCGGCAGGCCCGTTTCGTCATGGGGCGCCACGCGCAGAACCTTCAGCCCGGCGATACGTCGGCGCAGTTCCATCGTCTTCGACCAATATTGCGCATCCTCCTCGCCGCCATAGGCGACCAGAACCTTTGCGTCCGCCGCACGGATGAGTTCGGTGAGCTTGTCCAGGGCAAGCAGGGGATTGAGCGGCTGGACGATGCCAGCGGCTTCACCGCCCCACAGGACCAGATGATAGTCCAGGCAGCCCGGCAGCAGCGCAGCGACGGCGTCGCCCGGCTTGATGCCAAGTGAATGGAACAGATTGGCCGCCTGATTGATGCCGGCAAACAGCTTGCGGTAGCTCCAGCGGATGGGTTCATCCTGCGGGTCGCCACTGCGCAGGAAGGTCAGCGCCGTCTTGTCGCCGAAGGCCTGCGCCGAACTTGCAAAAATTTCATAGGTGTTGCGGACCGTGACAGCCTGCTCGAGCGGAATTTCTTCAAGCTGGCGGATATCCGAGAGACTGCGGACAGGACCGCGGGGGACAAAGGGCATCAGGACCTGACCGGAATGCCCGGCAGCCGATTGATGCGGCCACCGGATGAATTGAACATGGCCACATCTTTGTTCATATGGCGCCCGAAGGCAATCGTCGCCGGATCAAAAAGGCAGCTTCATTCCGGGAGGAATGGGCAGACCTGCGGTCAGTTCCTGTGTCTTGGACTGAACGGCGGCATCCACCTTGCCTTTGGCATCATTGTGAGCGGCAACAATCAGGTCTTCGAGGATTTCGACTTCCTCCTGCGTGAGCAGAACCGGATCGATGGCCAGCGAAAGCATGACACCCTTGCCATTCAGCCGCACGGTGACCATGCCTCCGCCGGATTTGCCTTCGACTTCAAGCTTTTCGACTTCCTCCTGCAGGCCGGCCATCTTTTCCTGCATTTCCTTGACCTTGCCCATCATGCCCATGAGGTCGCGCATGTTGATTCTCCATTTTCTGTGCGGCACCTCGATCGAGGGCGCTTTTCATTGATTAAGGCTTTTCCCGATCACATGGTTCCAGTTGATCGGGAAAAGCCTAGAATTCATCATCGTCCAGCAGCATGTCTTCCGGCAGAACATCACCTTCTTCACTCAGTCCGGTCGGCAATGGGTCTGCTTCGTCCACGCGGATGCGCACATCCCTGATGCGCGCGCCGGGAAACTGCTTGAGAATGGCCGCAACATCGGGATCCTGGCTGGCATCACTGACCAGTTCCTCGCGGTGCGCATTCTGCATTTCCTCAAGGGTCTGGCCACCTTCCTCGCGGCTGATGGCAATGATCCAGCGCGTCCCGGTCCATTTTTTCAGCTTGCCATCCAGTTCGCCAACCAGCGATTTGGGGGCATCCTTGTGCAGGCCGATTTCCAGCCGTACGGGTTCAATCTTCACCGGACGCAGATATTTGCGAATCATCGCCTTGAGCTTGACGTCGCGGTGCTCGCTGGCAAGCTCTGCCAGTTCCGAAAGACTGCCAATGCGAACAGTCGGCACGGCAACAGGTTTGGTCTTTGCAGTCGGCAAAGGCTGATTTTCATGGAATTCGGCACTGGCCTCGACGGAACGCAGCATGGCCGTGGAGCCGGAGCCTGATGACATTCTGACCGGCGCGCCGCCGGACATGCCGGGCTCGTTCGAGCTGGAACCGGACGCACTGCCGCCCTGCATCGGGGCATGGCTTGACGATTGCGGCCCATTGCCCGCCTGCGCACCATTGGACTGGGCCGCGTTGGCGCTCGATGCCATCATTGCATCAAGTCGTTTGACCGCTTCGCCGGGCGACGGCAGATTGGCCGCATGGGTCAGACGGATCAGGACCATTTCACATGCGCTGACCGGCCGGCTCGACTGTTCGGTCTCGGTAATGCCTTTCAGCAGCATCTGCCACAGACGGGAGAGAACCGGCACGGACAATACATCGGCAAATTCCGCCCCGCGGCGGCGTTCGGCTTCGCTGAGCGCCGGATCATTGGTGGCGTCGGGGACGAATTTCAGCCGTGTCACCAGATGGGTGAAATCGGCCAGATCGGTCAGCACGACGGATGGATTTGCGCCTGCATCATATTGCTGGCGGAAGGACGCCAGCGCTCCGGATATGTCGCCTTTGGCAACCAGTTCAAAAAGTTCGACAATGCGGCTGCGGTCGGCAAGCCCCAGCATGGAACGCACGGATTCAGCCTCGACATGGCCGCTGCCATGGGCAATGGCCTGATCCATCAGGGACAGGCCGTCGCGCACGGAGCCTTCGGCAGCCCGGGCAATCATCGCCAGGGATTCATCGTCGACCGTGACCTTTTCCTGTTCGGCGATCGAACGGAAATGGGCAACCAGCGCGCTTGCCTCGATGCGCCGGAGGTCAAAGCGCTGACAGCGCGACAGAACCGTCACCGGAACCTTGCGGATTTCCGTGGTGGCAAAGATGAATTTGACGTGGGGCGGCGGCTCTTCAAGGGTTTTCAACAGGCCATTGAATGCCTGCGTCGACAGCATGTGAACCTCATCGATGATATAGACCTTGTAACGGGCCGATACCGGACGGTAGCGCACCTGTTCGATGATCTCGCGGATATCGTCAATACCGGTATGGGACGCCGCATCCATCTCGATGACATCCACATGGCTGCCATTCATGATCGCCTGGCAATGATCACCGAGAACAGCAAGATCAACGGTCGGCTTGTCGACTTCACTGGTCTGGAAATTCAGCCCTCTGGCCAGAATGCGCGCTGTGGTGGTTTTGCCGACACCGCGCACGCCCGTCAACATATAGGCCTGGGCGATCCGTCCGGTCTCAAAGGCATTGGTCAGCGTGCGCACCATCGGCTCCTGACCAATCAGGTCAGTGAAATCCTTCGGCCGGTATTTACGGGCAAGAACCCGATAACCGCCTCCATCCGATGTCGTGCTGTCGCTCATCAAAGCTCCATGAACCGGGCCGTTGTCAGCCCCGTGGAGTGTCGCCCTCCCGGTGCCCTCTGGTCAACAAGAAACGACGCCGCCGGGGCATGTTCCATTACCCATGTGCCTTGACCATGGACGGCAGTGAAAGGTGGGAGGCTGGCACGGTGACCCGTGCCTTGCTCGTTAGGGCTGCTTCCTTCCGGACCTGACCCGGTTGGCGAGTGGCTCGTCCACCACCAACCTCCCGGCCTCCATATCGTCAATTGCAAAGGAAAATGCAAGCGGCTAAGGCGAAAAACTGCAGTAAATGGAAAATCCGGGCCTGTTTGGGCAATCCATGGCCGAGACCGTCATTCGCCTCTGCATTATCCGGTTTGGTCGCGCAAGGCGCTGATCATACGCGCATTTTCCACGGCGATCACGCTCTGTGCGGCAAAAATCTGTGCGAGCCGGGTTGTTTCATCAGAAAACGGTCTGACCGTCTGACGATAGATCGTGAAAGCGCCGACCAGCCTGTCTGCTGCCAGCATCGGGATCGCAACAAAGGATCGCGCGCCTCCCAGAACTGCTGTGGCATGGCGCAATGGATCATCGGTGCGGTAGATCTCTTCGGATCTGACATCTATGATATTGATCACATCTCGGGCGGCTTCCATCCGACCAAGACCCGTTGCCGGGCTGACGGGGAACGCGCCCTGCTCGTCAAGCCAGTTCTGGAAAGCGTCGGCAATCCCCAGCGTGAAACGGGCACGGAACCTGTTGTTCTGTCGATACTCGAACAGAATGCCGAATTCGGCATCACACAGTTCAAGCGCATATTTCAGGATGGACGGCATCACCGAGTCCACGTCACCCTGTGCACTGCTGATAATCCGAAGCACCTCACTGAGCGCTTTTTCGCGACTGATGGCTTCTTCCAGGCTGAGGGCGAGTTCCGAGATGACGGCATTGATTTCGGTTTGATCGCGGGGCCGCGGGGCGTTGCCATTCAGACGGGCCAGAAGCTCCAGCTTCGATGAGACTTCAAGCTTTCGGTAGATCGTCGCCAGATGGGTGCGCACTGTTGAAGGCGCAAGGCACAATTGCTCGGCAATGGTGTGATAGGTCGCGCCGCCTGCATATGATGTCGCGATCTGCAGTTCCCTGGGACTTAGATCTGACTGGGCTGACACCTGGCATGCTCCGTTGAAAATGGACCTGGAGTCTGATTGTGAAGACTGGGCTCGATTGTGAAGACTGGGCTCGATTGTGAAGACTGGGCTCGATTGTGAAGATTGGGAACGGCACAGGCAACCCTGCAAATGCTGTAGTTTGAATACTGCACGAGGGCCAGCCAATTTACTGCATTTGCCCGATGGCCGGAGCAAGGGCGCGCCGCTAGCCTGACCTCCTCGTGATCAATGCCGATCAGCACCATGGAGGCGACCCGGATGTCCCACGAACAAACCGCACATGATTTTTTCACAGCCTGTGAAACCGGCAAGGGCTGGGAGGCGTGCCAGACTTTTTGTCAGGAGGATGCGACGTTCAGCTGTCAGGCTGACGCGCTGGCTGACATGGATACTCTGGCCGCCTATGCCGAGTGGATGATGGGATTGCTCGGACCTGTCCCCGACGGCCACTACGAACTCAAGGCCTTTGCATCTGACGCGTCACGCGGGACTGTGGTGGCAGCTGCGGTCTTTCACGGAACCCAGACCGGTGAAGGCGGGCCAGTCCCCCCAACATCCCGAACGGTCGCCTCCGATTATGCTTACGTGATACATTTTGCCGGCGACAAGATCAGTCACATGACCAAAATCTGGAACGACACTCAGGCTCTGCGCGCGCTCGGCTGGGCGTGATGCGCTGGCGCATTCTGGCTCTGTTGTTCCTGGCCCGTATCGGGCTTGGGTTTCAGTTTCAGACACTGGCTTCGGTCAGCGACGACCTGATTGTTGCTTTCGGGTTCGATTATGCGGGCATCGGCCTGCTGATTGGCCTTTTCATGGTTCCCGGTCTGTTTTTGGCAATGCCCGCCGGGTTTTCGGGACGCTACGCGTCGGACCGGAGCCTGGCCGTTCTAGGACTGTGCGCGCTGGCCGCAGGCGGGATCGTATCTGCGCTTGCCCCGGACGGCTGGTTCATCGGTCTCGGGCGCGTGCTGGCAGGCGCCGGGTTCCTTTTCGCCACGCTCTATTTCACCAAGATGGTCGCGGACTGGTTCGAAGGCCGGGAAATTGCGACCGCCATGAGTATCCTCGTCATGAGCTGGCCTTTCGGCATCGCGATGGGCCAGGTGGGTCACGCCTGGCTCGCAGCGTTCTATGACTGGAGAGTGCCGTTTCTGACCGCCTCGGCCTATTGCCTGCTGGCTGCTCTGGGGGTGTTTTTTCTCTACCGGCCTCCGCATGATCTGCCGCCTGTCAAGACCGGCGCGCACACCGGTCTGTCCGGCCTTGAATGGCGATTGATCGTCTGCGCCGGCATGGCCTGGGGCCTGTTCAACGCGGGCTATGTCATCTATCTGTCTTTCGGGCCGAAGGTTCTGGAGGCGCAGGGCCAACCGGCGCTCAGTGCCGCCGGTGTCATCAGTGTTGGAAGCTGGCTGATGATCTTTTCAGGGGCGCTGTGCGGCCAGATCGCGGATCGCCTGGGACGGAGGGCGCTGATCCTGACCATATGCATGAGCGGGGCCGTGGTCGCTCTGGCGCTGCTGAGTCTTCCGTTTGCAGGACCGGGGGCCGGACTGGGCGCAGGTCTGGGCGCAGGTCTGGGGGCAAGTCTTGTGTTCGGGCTTGTCGGCATGGCGCCAGCAGGCGTCATCATGGCCCTCACCGGGGAAGCGTTGCGGCCACAACAGCGCGCCTTCGGCATGGGCGTCTTCTTCACGGTCTACTACGCGATCATGATGGCCGCGCCTCCCATTGCAGGCCAAATCCTCGATGCAACGGGCAGCCCTAAAGGACCGATTGTGTTCGCCATGGCCCTGTTCATCTGCGTCGTGCCGTCCACCCTTGCATTTCGGCTTTTCAAGTCAGGCAGGCCAATATTCACCGCAAGACACGTGTAAGAATGCGCCTTCGGCAACGTTTGTGGGATTCGCAGGATGCAGTTGCTCTGCACCGACCATTCGCCGTGGCGGTTTCAAGGTCGGCAATGGGCCGAAGTCTGCCCGATGGATCAAGTGCGAAGGTCCATACAGGGCGGGGAGCTGTCATTTACAGCAAATGCGAATGAGCAGGTGCAAACTCAGCAAAGGGGACCTTCAACCGTCGCAGGGGCATTTTCGCAACGTAGATGACCGGAGTGTGGACAAAGCGCTATTTCGCCCTTGGGCTTTACATTGGAGTCTTGCGTGGGAAGTGTGAGTTTTCTGAAACTGCGTACAGGAAATGACAATCTGCGAAAAGAGGAGATCCATTCGACGTATTTCCATGAATCGTGCTGTTTGACCGCTTGAGGCCCCAGTTCGATGTTAAGCCGATCCTTGCCAGATATACGCATTAAATGGGCCGTTTTCCTTTTTCCATTCCATCATCATCTGGCAGGGCACATCTCTGATACGTGAAGATCCGATTGTCGGACCCGTTGGTAAGTTGATGTCAGTATGGAAACCGTGATTGGCACGCCTCGAAATTCAAGGCCTGTGAACTCCCGCTTAACAAGATCAAGGCATACTTGGTCGATGAAGGAGATACGGGTTTGATTAGAAGCTTGAAGGTTTCAAAGCTTTTGCGCGATGCGGTGATCGCCGTTTCGTGCACAGTGCTGTTTAGTTTACTCGCCATGCTCATTCACGATCGCTGGCAACGACAATACAATAATGAGGCTTTAAAGACACTCGCTACGAATGCGTTAAAGCAGGTTGAGTACAATGTCGATTATGCCATTCTCACAGCATTCGAAGTTGCTGACAAAGCGCCTGTGCCTTGCGCTGCAGAGGCACTGAACATCATACAAAACATTGTGCACAGCGGAAGCAATATCAAGGACGTGATCATTCTGGGGTCGGACGGACAGCAATTATGTTCGGCATTTTCTGGGTCTGGCCGAATGTTCGATGTTTCTGCCGGTGTCCCCGCGCTCAATGAAAATTATGCACTGCACAAACTCTTTGCCGCCGATAGGGAATTTCTCGGCATATCGTGGAAGGCCCCCGACCAATTGACCTATGTGATCGGCGTAGATCTCGCGGCAAACCGATTTGGAGCTTTTCCGTCTGAAATTCGGGATAACGTCCGCGAGGATTTGAGTGTTACTGGCCTTGGTGAATTCGGGAATTTCGGGCGCGAACTCGATTCACAACACTCGGTTTCTGTAGTGTCCTCATCGGGCCGTTTTCCCGTGACGGCTGAATTGAGATTGGACAACACAAGTTTGGCGAACTGGAATGGCGAGAACCGGCGACCGCTGATCACATTGGGCGCTGCCCTCGGTTTACTTGTCAGCGGGCTGGTGATTCGCGAGTTGCGGCGGCCGACAACGCCTCGCGAGAGCTTGCGTCAGGCGATGATCAATCTTGAAATTGTACCCTATGCGCAGGCAACTTTTGACCTTGCGACACGTCAGGTGACCGGTTGTGAAATTTTGATGCGTTGGATTAAGCCCGATGGATCCGTCATACCTCCGGTGCATTTTGTCCCGCTCGCGGAGGCTACGGGCATGATTGTCCCCATGACCCGCCATGTCATGAAAATTGCGCTTGAGTCTTTTGCTCTATATCTGCGCAGAAATAGCGCGTTCACGGTCGCTTTCAACATAGTTCCCACTGACTTCACTTCAGAAGGGTTCGAAAAAGAGCTTTTGCAACTCACCAACCATGCAGGTGTTGCCACAAGGCAGGTTGTGTTGGAGATTACAGAGAGGCAGGCCATTGACGACATAAACGAGTTCAGGTCAGCCGTAGCCCGGGTGCGTGGCCTTGGCTTCAAGATTGCTCTCGATGACATGGGGACGGGACATAACGGTCTGTCCAGTGTCCAGGATGTGGCTCTGGATGTAATCAAGATTGACAAGAAGTTTGTTGATGTCGTTGGAAAGGAGCCGGTGGCTGATGCCATCATCGAATTGCTAGTGGGGCTCGCTCGTCGGCTTGGCATGAGAATAATCGCCGAAGGCATAGAGACGGAGACACAACTGGAAGCGCTTGTGAAGGCAGGTGTCACCAACGGCCAAGGTTATCTTGTGGCCAAGCCGGTTCCTATTGAAACATTCCTTTGGTTACAAACTCAAACAGAGTCCAAACCCAAGCAGGATGGATTGGGTCAAGCGGCCTAATTGAGCGTAAAACATGCAGCCAGATGGACCGACAGCCCGGCTCACATTACCGCGAGAGCGTTTTCTTCCTTTTCCGCGGTTGCCGTCATCTGCAGAATTGAAATGCTGCGCCAAACACGAATGGCCGCAATCACGGGTGGCATCGCATCATTTCTGTTACAGATGGAATATCCGGTTTAGGCCGAAAGCGCCCAGAGAAGGTGACAACTTGGACGAGAAGCCAACCTGCGGTGCGCAGCAGCCAGACCCGTGTTCAAAGGGTTTTTCAACAACAGGCGTGGTCAATGCTGCGCTGGCGTCGATTGCAGGTGGCATGCAACTGACATTTGAATTGGCCGGAGGCTTGATGATCCTTGCCAAATACCTTGTGCGCAGCCGCCCCGCTCCGACGGGATGACATCCGGATTTCCCGCTGCGCGCCGTTGTACCCTCACACCTTTGTCAGGGACGTAACAATCTGCTCAATGGTTTCCACGACGTCTTTCACCTTGGCGGGATCACGGGCGTCTGCGTGCGGGTGCGCGAAACGGCCCGCATCATTGTCGAAATATTGTCCGGACGCGGCGGCAAATTGCTGATCCAGTGCGGCGCGTCGCAGGATCTGCGCGCCAATGGCCAGATCGTTGCCTTCCACCCCGAAACCCTGTTTGACCATCTTGCTTGCCAGCAGGCTGCCCGGGTTGACGGCCAGGACTAGGGGGCCATCCGGCAGTCTTCTGGCCTGATCGATGGACCACATGGTGATCGCCAGTTTGCTCTGGGCGTAGGCGTCCATATCGGAAAGGCGTTGCTGCCCGCGCAAGGCAGAGATGTTCACCGGCGCCTGCGCCGCAGAAGACAGGTTGAGGATGCGTCCCTTGCCGTCCATCAACGGCAACAGTCTTTGGGTCAGCGCATAGGGCGCAAGCGTATTGACGACAAAACGCATATCAAGGCCATCTTTGGTAACGGCGTTCGGCGCCTTGAAGACACCGGCATTGTTGACCAGGACATCCAGATGCTGGTGATTTTTGCTGATTTCGGCCGCGAGGGCTTCGACATTTGTCAGGTCTGACAGGTCGGCAATATAGCACTGCGTCTTTCCACCCACTGCTTTTGCCGCAAGGTTCAGTTTTTCCTGGCTGCGACCATGCAGAAGAATGCAGTGGCCTTCTGCGGCCAGAAGTTTCGCTGTCTCCAGTCCGATCCCGTCCGTTGAACCTGTAATCAGAATTGTCTTCGACATGGTATGGCTTCCTTCAGTGATATCATTGCACGGCGTCGGATCGGTGCACAATGATATCGAAGCCCTCTTCCGGGGCGGGCGCCACAAAATGCTTTGAAATTTGAACGAACTGCTCGTCCGATACGGCAAATGCATGGTCGCCGCGGGCGTTTCTCAGATGAAGCCGGGCTTTGCAAACCGCGTCCGGCACATCCAGATAGTGCAATTTGTGCGGGACATCTGCCGCATCGATGATGCCGCGCATCCACGTCCGGTTGGCGCGCGTGTTAGCAGGAAAATCCAGCACGACCGAAACGCCTGCCTTCAACAGAGCAACGACATGCGGCGCCACGATATCCCGCAGCCTGGCGGAGCAGCGCACATAGTCAGACAGGGACGAAAGCTCATCGGCATAAAGCGCGGCAAGCCAGTCATCTTCCGAAATGACTATTGTTCCGGCCGATTTACCGAGCTGCGCCGTCAAGGTTGATTTTCCGGACGCTATTTTTCCGCATATGAGATGAAGCATTGGTATTGCCGCAGACATGAAGTTCACTCTTTCCCGGCACGAAGGTGCACTTGATTTTCAGATGGCGATCACCCAGTGCGAAATCGCAGCCCGGTCGACCGTTGCTGCCGATTGTCTAAAAATTGCCCCTCTGGAAGTCAACGCGCGTTAACCCAAGGGTGGGGCTGCGAGCACAAAATGGGTTATCGTCGCGTCGAATGCGTAGAAGGACCAGTGCAGACCATAGGCCCAGCGAAAGCCGCTTTTCAGGCGCAGGTAGAGGTAGGGAACCAGTAGACCGAACAATGATGCTGCGATTGTGAAGCGAGCCACGTAAAGTGGCAAAAAGCCGTCGAATGCCAGTAGAAGATGGAACCCGCCGAATATCAGCGCCATGCCAATTGCGATCGTCGTCAACGTGTATTTCAGCTGGTTTGCAGTGCGGATCATCGCGGCGACCAGAACCTGCTGAAACAGGATATCCGCCGATTTGGGCAGGTAATACCAGCCTGAAGCGAACATGAACTCGGGCGGATCGCTGGGCGCGCGCCACACTGATACATTCGGCAGGGCCGGCAGGATGACGGCGACAAAAATGGCAAAGACCGCCATGACCGGGGCCATCGCCACAGCGTGTGCCACGACCTCCCGGCGATCCAGGCTGGCGGCCCACACCCGCCTGGACCAGACCAAAGCCAACCCCGTCCACATCAGATAATAGGTTGTGAACAGGACCGGAGCATCGTTGTAGCCACTTTCCAAACCCAGGGCATCAACCAGCGCGTAGTAGCCGTAGCTGGAGTCAGACCACAGGCCAGCCACGCTGAGCAGGGTGAGACCCAGCGTAAGGCCAGGATATTCCATCACGTCTTTTGGCATGAAGCGTGACCAACCCGGATGCGTTTTGTTCATGCCGCGCTGTTCGCTCAAGGACGCGGCGGGCGAACCGAAGCGTTGCAAAGCGCATTGTCATCTTCCAGTGCGCACCCTGCCTGGGCGGCAAGGCAGCCCAGAATTGCATTCGAGCCTGCCGTTCCGGCGTGATAATGATAGGCCAGCCCCTCACCCTCGTGTCCGTTGCAGCTGTCCAGGTCGTCAGGCTCCACGCCTGTTTGTGTCAGGTGCGAAAATATCTGGAACCCATCCATTGCAATGCCGATCTGGGTGCCATGCTGCGATCCAACCGGGCCAAGGGTGGCGGGCGATTGCTGCAGGCAGTCCGTAACGGCATGATAATGATATCCGACATGCGGATTGACGTGCCCGCCACAGTCGTCGAAGGGGGCGATGGTATGGGCCGCGAGGATCGCATCGATCGGCGCAGGGCCATCGAGCCGGATGCCGTTATAGGCCACGCCGGATCCGGAAAATTGCGTGGGCTGCACCCGGTTTGCGGCCTGTGGCTCCAGCGGAATCACATAGGTCATGGTCGCATCTTCAAGCATGTATTCGGGCAGGCACTGGACGCAGTAATTCTGGTAGGCCGGATCGACATCTGGACGGGCAGCGGCCTGACAGGCCTGCAATGTGCCGGTGAAGCGGATTTTGCCCGTGTCGGGATCAAACAGTTGCCACTTTGCATCACCATAAAATTCCGCAAGATTTTTGATGAATGTGCCGTCAACATCGTGCACCTGCCCATCCTTGAACCAGATACCGCCCGAGTCAGCATCGTCGGCAATATTGCCGGGACACCAGGGTCCGGGTGTATAGCTTTGCGGGTCGGCCCTGACTGTAATTGAAAAACACCTCGTCCGGGCTCCCTCCGACAGGGTGCAGTCCACGATTTGCGGCGCCTTGACCAGATCGGCACCTTGGAAAAAGGCGGCGATATCAGTGATTTTGTCTTGCGAGGCCTGCGCGATACCCGCCGTTGCGAATGTCGCAAGCCCCACCAGAAAGGCAAGCTTCAGACTATGGATTGTTGGTCTCATCATGGGACGTTCCTGATTTTTAAAACGGGCCGACATTCTTGCATCCAGCACTATGTTAGTATACTAACTATTAGCATGCAATATGAATCCTTTAATCTGCACTTCCTCCTGCATTCGGCGTCCCTGGTGGAAGAGCGGCTGCGCCTGCAACTCGCCGCGCTGGACACGTCACACCGCCAGGCCCGGATCCTCGATGCGCTCGACCGGATGGGGCAAGCCTCACAAGCCCGGCTTGCACGGGAGTTCGATCTGACGCCTGCCAGCATGAGCACGATGACCGTGCGGTTACTGGAGGCCGGCTTCATCCTGCGCGCCCGTCACCGCGATGAAGCCCGCAGCAACGTTTTGCAGCTGCCTGACAAGGGCCGTGGCCTGCTTGCGGAGATCCGCAGCATCTGGCGGGAAATGGACCGGATGATCGAGACCACGATCGGCCACGAGAAGGCGGAACAACTTGCAGCGCTGACGCGTGAATTGCGTGATGCATTCGGCGGAAGGGTGCCGGGACAGATGCCGGGGGAGACAAACCAACTGCCTTTGGTCGATGTGAAAAACGACACTCCAAATTGTCAGACCGAGCGCACCGAAAGGAAACAGGATGATTGACTTCATCCAAACAGCCCGCGGTCCTCTGCTTGCCGGCAGCCTGGTGATGTCAGGCCTCGCCAACGCACATGACGACCCTACGGCCTTCGATGACAGCGCCTTTGCAGAACAGACAGTGACGGTTGATTGCACATTTGAAGACGGAGCCGCAGCGACATGCTACCGGGCGTGACCGAAAGCGAACTGCGCGCTGTCCTGCCGCCGCCTCCCGGCCGGTGATTTTCTTCAAATAGAATGATTTGATCGAAGCGATTCTGCCCGTTGTTCGCTTGCAGCTGACAGGCGGTCGCGGACAGTTTTTATCGGTCAGCCTTCGATGCGGCCTGCGTCGAAGCATCCGGTGCACCGAATCGCAATCCATCGATCACAAGGTCGAGCATGCGTCTGGTATGGGCAGCCCCTTCATCTCCGGTGGTGACCGACAGGTTGGCAATGGCACGCAGCAGATCGTAGGGGGCAACATCGCCGCGCACCTCTCCGGCGGCGGCGGCCGTTTCGAGAAGCGCAGCAAGCGCTGGTTCGAAATGTGCCCGGAAATAATCGGGCAGCGTATCGAAGGCCGGATCGCCGGAATGCAGCGATGCGGCCAGCAGATTTTTCGTCGCGTTGACTGCGAATGAGGCTCAACCCTGACCCGGCAATCCTGCTGCACGCCTTTGATTGAAGGGCGTGCAGAGAGAAGCGATCGCCACGCTTGAACCACAACGAGCGGGATTGGTGATACGCGCCATGGGCTGGACGAAGACGGCTGGCCTGTTGCAGGCAAACAACACTGGTTTCCAATCGCGGACATTCAGGCATGCGATTTCTTGCTTTTGCCTGTCTGGCGCGGTATCTGAGCTTCCGCTGATGATCAGCGCCAATTTTTGAAAACGGGATACCGGACATGACGATCATGAACCGCGCGCCCAAAGGGGTAGCAAACCCGCGCTAAGCCGTGATTGCGGTGGGGCCGGATTGAACGGGACAGGGCTCTGCCTTGCTTCTCGACGCTTATCTGTTTTCAAAGGTATCCCCCATGGGCAATCCTCCAATGGAGGTCGCTCCAGCACCTGCTGGCGCGGCTCCAATCAATCTTTTCTATTCACAAAACACCTGGATCGAAGGCGCGGCTGTCGATCAACTTCAGCAGGTTGCATGCCTTGCGGGTGTGCGCCGTGTCGCCGCCTTTCCAGACCTGCATCCGGGCAAATACGGACCGGTCGGCTGCGCTGTGCTTGCTGATCGCATCTACCCTCACCTGATCGGCAACGATATCGGGTGTGGTATGTCGCTTTTTACTCTCGACAAGCCGGCCAGAAAACTGCGCCTCGACAAGGCAGCGCAAAAGCTGCGGGCACTGGAAGGTCCGTGGACCGGAGATGCGAACCAATATCTGCGCAATGCGGGGCTCCCCACCGGCCTGGAGGGGCAGGCCCTCGGAACGCTGGGCGGTGGCAACCATTTTTGCGAATTGCAATGCGTTGGCGCTGTCTATGACGAGACAACCCTTGCTGCCATCGGGCTTTCAAAAGGCGACGCGCTGCTGCTGGTGCATTCCGGTTCGCGGTCGTTGGGAACAGATGTTTTCAACAGGGTGTTCGATCAACATCACGGCCTGGAGCCAACAACACAACAGGCGCAGGCCTATATGCAGGCCCATGATCAGGCCGTCGCCTGGGCACGTGTGAACAGGCAGGTCATTGCCGTGCGGGCTGCCGATGCGCTGCGTGCAGATATTCGCCTTCTCGCCGATTCTCCGCATAATCTGATCGAACTCCGCGACGATGGTTATCTGCACCGCAAAGGTGCGGCCAAGGCGGAAGGCACGCTTGTCCCCATTGCCGGATCACGCGATGCACCCAGCTTTCTGGTCAAGCCTTGCGGCAACGTGGCTGAAAGCCTTTCTTCGCTCGCCCACGGCTCGGGCAGACGGTATGACCGCGCCTCCATGACGGGACGCGCCGGTAAAGTGAAGTCCGACCGTGAAAGACTGGAGCGTACATCTTTCGGTGGCCATGTCATTTGTGATGACCGGCAACTTCTCATCGAAGAAGCACCCCTGGCCTACAAGGACCCCGAGCAGGTGATGGCTGATCTGGCAGCTGCGGGTCTGGCTGAAAAGCTGGCGGCGCTGCATCCGCTGATCACGTTCAAGAAAGCCAGAGACGAGGAAAGAACACAGCGACGGGAAAAACAAAGTCGCTTGCGTGACAGGAGGCGTGGTCGATGAAAAACCCCAATCAACTGCGTTTGCTTGTCAGCGGAGGCGACGGCCCGAGAGAATGTCGCCTGGCCGTCTCACTGGTGCTTGCAAGGATGAAAATGGAAGCCCGCGGCATGAACCTGTCATGGAGTGCAACATTGGCGGAGCAGGACAGGCAAAAAGAACCGCCATCAGCACTTGTTAGCGTATCGGGTGCAGGTACCGTCACATTCGCAAAGAAATGGATCGGCACAATTCAATGGACGGCGCAAAGCCCCTTCAGGCCCCATCACAAGCGGCGCAACTGGTTCGTCGGTGTCTTTGATCTTGGCATTGAGGACGCATTGGCGAGCCGCTTCGACAAAAAGGACCTGCGGTTTGACACTTTCCGTGCAGGAGGGCCAGGCGGACAACATCAAAATACCACCGACAGCGCTGTCCGGCTCACCCATTTGCCCAGCGGGATATCCGTGGTGTCGAAAGATGAGCGGTCTCAACATCGCAACAAACACATCGCCATGGAAAGACTGGTCGCCCGCATGGATCTGCTGCAACAGCAAAAACAGGCCGATGCAGGTTCCGACCAGAACCGGCATCACAGGCAATTGGAGCGCGGCAACCCGATCCGGCGTTTTCGCGGCGCGGCCTTCGTCGAAAAATAGAAACCACCCTGCCAGAACGTGCAAACATCAGGTTGTTGCGCGTTTTGGCAGGGATGGGAACGGACCGCCCGAATGAAGTCAGAGACGAGCAAAGAGATTGAAGCGCTTGCGGATGCCGCGCAATCAAACCTGATTTTCGGGATCTCGTTCCGCTTCAACAGCTATGATGACGGTTTTCCACGTCGCCCAGATCGCAGCCGGCAGAATGAGGATGCCCAGGATGACATCGACCGCCAGGTTGGCTGACAGCCAACCGTGCAATGCCCAGAGGGCGGCAATTGCCACAAGCCATATTTCCGAGCCGATCAGGACGATCGCCCCCATGGCTGCCAGCACCGCTGGAAACAGGGCCAATTTTTGTGGAGACATATTTGCCCCGATGGGCGCTTCAACAGTGTGAGAATCAATCAAATCCGACATGATCATGTGTCCATGGCGCTCACGACATGGAGCGCGGCTGATATCAGATGATGATCGGTTCAGCCGAAATCAAGATCGCCGATTGACCGCATGAAAATATTTTTGAAGGCGGGTTCAACACGCTCTTTGCGCATGACAACCTGAGGCTTGCGGCGGGCACCCGGATCAAAATTATCAATCCAGCGGCAGGCCGCTTGGAACGCTGGCAGGACGGCCAAGCGGTGGCCGTGCAGCGCCACTGCCCTCGAGCGCATGAAGAAAGGCGATGAGATCGTCCACCTCTTCGTCCTGCAACAAAACCGGCTGAATATCGACGCGGGATCGAAGGCGCGCCATTTCGCGTTTGTCGTCCAGAACAACAAAATCCACCGGCTTCAGCCAGGGCGCTTCCGGCAGATGGGCCATTTCCCTTTGCCAACGCTCCAGACCACTTAGGGCATCCAGATGATGCGCGATGATGCCGCGCAGATCCGGATAGACGCCATTGTGGCCATAGGGGGCGGTCAGGGTGACGTTGCGCAGCGACGGCGTGCGAAAGCGATAGGCATCGCTCAGATTATCCGTTTCACCCATGCGCCCCACATCGCGGGCATAGGGGTCAAACAATCTGGTGCGGCCGGGACCAATCGGCGGCAATGCCAGGGCATGAAATTTCTGATCGCTGAGCAGCGGGCCGGAATGGCAGGTCGAACAGGCCGCCTTGCCATAGAATAGGTCGAGACCATTTTTCTGGTCCGGAGCAAGGGCCGAGGCGTCACCGGCCAGATAGGCATCAAATGGCGAATCGCTGCTTTGCCACTCGGTGCCCATGAAGGCGGCAAGGGCCTCGGCAATTTCAATGATGGTGATGTCGGTAGCGGTTTCCACACGGTCGAAGGCGTCGGCGAATCGCTCCGCATAGGCGGGCAGGCTTCTGACGCGTTTGGCAAGGATCGGCCAGACCTTGTCAATCCGGTCATAGGCCGCCCCGGCCACCTCGTTTTCCTTCGGGTCTCCGGCCATTTCAAACTGGCTGGTCATCGGGAAAAGGGCCTGTGCGGCGAGCAGGTTCGGCAGGCCTTTGGGCAACCATTCCTCGGCCGGCGAATTGAAACCATTTTCATAGGCGTCGGACCGTTCCAGGCGCCCGTCGTGAAAAAGCGCGGTGATTTCCTTTGCCCCGAGATTCCACAGAGCTGTTGCGTTGCGGGGAATGCGTTTGGCAATACGGTCAGCACCAGTGCCGGCTGTTCTGTCGGGTCCAACGCCAATGCCGCCCTCACCGATGCCCAGCGACAGGCCATCCGAACTGCCATGATCATGGTGATGGCAGGTGCCGCAGGAAATGTTGCGATTGCCCGACAGGATCTTGTCATAGAACAACAATTGTCCCAGTTGCGCTTGCTTTGCATCAAAGGCGATGAAATCATCGGGCTGAAGCGCGCGCGGCAGGTCATTGGCCAACAGGCTCACGGGCGATGCGGCGATCACCCAGAACAGAACAATCAGAGATTTCAAATGCGTCATCATCTCGTCATTCTTTGTTTTTCGCTTGCGGTTTTTCTGGCAGGCCCGGCCAGAGCCGATATTGAAGCAGCACGCGATCTGATGGAAGCAGGAAAATTCCAGCAGGCGATGCAGGATCTGCTGCCGGCGGCCCGGTCGGGCAATGCGGATGCCGAGGAATTGATCGGTGTAATGTATGCCATGGGCCTGGGGGTGGAGCGCGATGATCGCCGCGCTTTCGAATGGTATCTGCGTGCTTCCATGAAAGGCCATCCCGGGGCGCAAAGCGGTATCGGCTGGTATTACGAGGTCGGGCGCGGCATGCAATCACCGGATCTTGTGCGCGCCTATATGTGGTATGTGCTTTCGGCCATTGGCGGCGACCCGGATGCGGCCATCAGCCAGGAGGAGGTCGTCAAGAAGATGACGCCGCAGCAGATCGCCGATGCCCACCTGCTGATTGACGATTACAAGGCCTGGCTCTACCCGTTCCGTTAGGAGTGAATACCGCCCCGCCTTTTCAAGCAGGGCGATATCCTTATGACAGGTCTTGCAAAGCCTAGTTCAGGTCTTTCATGTTGTCGGCCTGAATTTCCGCTTCTGCTTCAGCCACGGCGGTGGTCAATGCATCAAAGACTTCCGGACCGCCCTTGACGTTGGTCTTGAACCATTCATAGACGGGGGAAGCGGCTTCCTTGAAGGCGGCTTTTTCCTCTGGGGTCGGCACATAGAGATCACCGCCGCCGGCGACAAAATCTTCATAGGCCTGGATCGACTTGCGCTTCGGCGAGGCAAAGGTTGCCTGCTGCAGGGCAGAGAATCCGTCGACGATCACCTGGCGCAGATCTTCCGGCATGGACTTGAACGTATCATTGTTCATCCACCACAGGGCGCCCATGTAGGCATGGCCGTCAAGGGTCAGATATTGCAGGCCGGCATCGGGAAATTTCATGCCCATGATGTCGGTGATGCCGTTTTTGGAGCCTTCAACCACGCCGGTCTGGAAAGAGGTGAAGAGTTCCGGCCATGGGATCGGGGTGGGCGATGCACCGAGCGATTTGACCAGTTCCTGTGGCAGGTCGGCGACCACGGTGCGGATCTTCAGGCCTTCCATATCGCCCGGATTCTGCAGCCGGCGCTTGGTGTTGGCAAAATTGCGCCAGCCACCCGTATTGCCGATGGTCATCAGCCGGATCTTGTCACCGGAATCTTTCAGCGCCATATCGCGCACGGTGCGGGTAAAGTCACCGGACAGGACATTCTCCGCAATGCGGTCATTGGCCATCAGGTAGGGCAGATCAAGAACCTGAACATAGGGGAAGGCACCGGCTGCGCCACCGGATGTCGAAATATAGATATCGATCGAACCGTCGGCCACGCCCTGCAGGCATTCGGCGCCCTTTGAGCAAAGCTGCGTCCCAATGAAAAGTTCGACGCCGATCTTGCCGTTGGATGCGGCTTCCACGTAGTTCTTGAAAACCACCAGACCATCATAGTCTTCATCGTTCTCGTTCGAGTTGGCCGTGGCCCTGATGTTATAGTCGGCGGCCATGGCGGCAAGCGAACCGGCCGTCATCAGCGCCGCCGTCACGGCGGCTATGCCAAGTGTTTTCAAACAGGATTTCATAGAGTATCTCCTCCAAGTTGCGGGCCAATTGATCTGGCCCTTGAATGGTAAAGTTTCACCGAAAGGCTTCCGGTCGTAACGAGATCAAACCTCCCTAGTTGAACATGCGCAGTACCGGCCCCATCAGGTCCGCACCTTTGACGAGGCCAAGCCAGGTCGGAATGCCCAGCGAGATAATCGGGAAATAGGTGATCAGGAAAATCACCACGACCTCAACGGCCAGAAACGGCAATATGGCCCTGGAGATCGTTTCCACCTTTACCCCCGAAACGGATGAAGCGACAAAAAGCACCAGGCCCATGGGCGGGGTCGCCAATCCGACGGTCAGGTTGACCGACATGATCATGGCAAAGTGCACGGGGTGAATGCCCATATTGATAAAGATCGGCGCGAGGATCGGCCCCAGAATGATGATGGCAGGGCCGGCATCCAGAAACATGCCGACAATGAACAGCAGCAGGTTGATCAGCAACAGCAAGAGCAGCGGATCGCTGGTCAGCGTCAGAATCCACTGGGCGAGATTTTCCGCCGCATAGGACAGGCTGACAACCGTCTTGAAGGCCATGGCTGCACCGACCAGCAGCAGAACGACAGCGGAGGTGATGGATGCCTTGATCAGGATGCCGTGCATTTCCGACCATTTCAGCGTCCGCAGGATGAAAAGCCCGAGAAAGGCCGCATAGGCCACAGCCAGCGCCGAAGCTTCCGTTGGCGTGGCCACACCGCCCAGGATGCCACCCAGAATGATGACCGGTGTGAGCAGCGGCAGCACGGCGCGTTTGGCGGTGATGCGGAAGTTTTCAGAAACAAGGCGCCGCTGAATCTGGAAGACAATCTCCGCCATGACCAGGGCACCGGCGAAATACATGGAGAACTGCCCCCAGGTCCGGTCACCTTCAAAACCCGCGAGCTTGAGCAGCATCGGATAGAAAATACCGGCGAGCATTATTCTGGCGATAAGCCTGGCCGCGATGTTTTCCCCGGCGGAAATCGAAACACCTTCCTGGGTGACCCTTTTGGCTGGCGGATAATCGTAATGATTTGCCATCAGACGGGTAACGATCATCAGGCCGGCGCCGACCAGAATGCCCGGAATGATCCCGCCGGCAAACAGGGCGGCGACGGAAACCTCCATGACATAGGCATAGATGATCATGATGCCCGATGGCGGAATGATCGGGCCAATCACCGATGAAGCAGCCGTAATGGCAGCGGCGAAACGGCGGGTATAGCCTTCCTTTTCCATCGCCGGTATCAGCATGGAACCCAGCGCTGACGTATCGGCCACGGCAGAACCGGACATGCCTGCAAACAGCATGGAAGACAGAATATTGACCTGCGCCAGACCGCCGCGCACCGAACCGATCAAAGCCTGACTGAAGTTGACAAGGCGCTCGGTGATGCCGCCACGGTTCATCAATTCGCCGGCCAGCATGAAAAACGGGATGGCCAGCAGCACGCCATTGTCGATGCCATTGAAGATATTGCGATACATCAGGGCGATGTCGCGTTCCTGGCCATTGAGATAGAGCAGGATGCCGGGCGCTGCGAGCATGGCGAAAAAGACCGGGACCCCGATCAGCAGCATGACGAGAAAGAGTGGCAGAAACCATACAAGCATGTTCAGTCCACCGCCATCGAGATGGGCGCAACGGGCGCCTGAAAATCGTCGTCCGTCCAGATCAACCGACCCAGCGTGCGCATGATGAGCTCAATACACACACTGAGCAAGAGAACCATCAGGACCGACATGGCAAGATAGATATAGGCGGTGCGAAATTGCAGTTGGGTGCCAAGCAGCTCATTGATGCCACTGTCCTGCAGCAGGCGGTTGAGGCCGGATGAATCAAACAGCAGGGGCGCGGAAAAATGCGCCCAGGCCTGCCCGAACATGACGATCATCGCCGCCAGCGACAGGGTGAGGATGGCAAGGGCGAGCACAAGCCTCGGTCGGCGGGGCAGCATATCCGGCAGCATGTCGATCGAGACAAAGCCCGCATAGCGGTAGGCGGAGGGCGCGACCAGGGCCATCATCCAGATCATCAGGGCGCGGGCGGCCTCTTCAGGCCACGGCAGGGCGTTGTTGAGGACATAACGGAAGAAGATCTGCAACAGCACAGCGGCGACCATCAGCCCCATGGCGGCGCCGCCAATGCCCCGGCACACGCGCAACACAAAGGCATTGATGCCTCCGTGAACAGCGAGAACTGTCCGCAATCCTTCCAAATTCATCTCCTCCCGGGCATGCGTGGCTCTCCCTGCCATCATCCCTTTTCATGCAAGCATATCAGTCGTTGCGGCGAAAGCCTCCAAATGATCCTTTTGCAAAAATCAACGGCTCTGACTGCCGATGGACAAAATTCTCCACCTGTCCGATAATAATCAAATGGTCGCCGGCATCGTGAGCCGCGTTTCTCGTGCAATCAAACCGGGCAATGGCGCCCTCGATCTGGGGAACCCCATGGCCATTCAACACCCAATCGCAGGCATGAAAGGCATTGCCATTGCGCGCAAAGGCCGATGCCAGATCCTGCTGATCGGCACACAGGACATGAATCGCATAGTTTTGCGCTTCGGCAAATGGCGCAAAGCGGCCTGATGATTTGGCAAGCGACCACAGGACCAGCGCCGGATCAAGCGAGACCGAGGCAAAGGAATTGACCGTCATGCCGACCGGACCTTCCGACCCCGTCGCGGTGATGATGGTGACACCGGTGCCGAAATTTCCCAGCGCATCACGATAGGCACGCTGGTTGAACGGCGTCACGCGAGGTGTCACGCTGACTGGGGGGTCGCTGCGCATCGCATCGTCAACGCGTTCCTCCATCGTTGTCATTGAAACAGCACAACCTTCCATCAGGCCACCTCCCGGCCCAGAGCCAAAGTGTAGATCTCGAACCATGTCTGGCGATCCAGCGTTGTTGATGTCGCCTCATGGAAGCGTTTGATACGATCAAGACTATTGGTGCCCATGACCGGAATGATGCCTGCCGGGTGGGCCAGCAGCCAGGCAATGGCGAGGCTGTCGACGTCAATCCCGCGTTGCGCGGCAATACGGCCCATACCGTCGCGTATTGCCTGCGTGTGCGGATTGCCCTGTTCGAACAGGGCGCCTCCGCTCAAGGGCGACCATGCCATGGGAGGGACGCCCATTTGCTGATGAAAGGCCAGATCGCCATTGGTAAAGGCCTCATGGGCCATGACGCTTATCTCGATCTGATTGGTCACAAGGGGCGTCTTTGTTGCCGATTGCAGCAAGCTCCAGTCATGGGGCTTGAAATTCGAAACACCAATTGCACCGACCTTGCCTGAGGCCACGGCCCGGTCCAGCGCGGCCCCGGTTTCGTGGTGATCCATGAATGGATCGGGCCGATGGATGAGCAGCAAATCGATATGTTCGATCTTCATCAAGGTCAGCGAATGATCGATCGATGCCTCGATGTGGGCTGCAGAGGTGTCGTAATATTTGACGCGCGCATCGCTGTAGCGGCCAGCGGGCGCAACAATATCGCATTTGGTGATGATCTCGAGCTTGTCGCGCAATGCCGGCGCCTCGGCAAAACAGGCTCCCAAAAGGGCCTCTGCCTGATAGCCACCATAGATATCGGCCTGGTCCATCGTCGTTATGCCCTGTTCAAGACAGGCTTCAATTTTTGCCTGGACATGCGCGGGTGATGTATCGGCATCATCGCCCAGCCGCCACATGCCATAAACAATGCGGCTCACGTCCAGATTGTCGTTGAGTTTTACACGGTCCATCAGCGTCTCGTTCCATTGCCCAGCGGTGTGGGCGGTGTGGTGTCCGGGATGCGGCCCTGAAGTTGTGGCAGCGAACAGGTTTCCAATTGTGGCAACACCCGTTTGCCGAAGCTTTCACACTCATCAAGATGCGGGTAGCCGGAGAAAATAAAGGCCCTTATGCCCATCTTCTTGTAGTCTTCAATTTGCGAAAGAACCTGATCCGTGGAGCCGACAAGCGCTGCTCCACAGCCGGAGCGGGCCCGGCCGATCCCGGTCCACAGGTTGGGTTCGATATAGCCTTCAAGATTTGCCAGCTCACGGTTTTTCGCCTGATGGGAAACGCCGAGCGACGTGGCGTCGAGTGCCCGCTCGCGAATGATGCGTCCCTGCTCATCGTCCAGCCGGGAAACCAGCTCGCGGGCATATTCGCGTGCCTCGGCTTCCGTATCGCGCACAATCATGTGGACCCGCAAGCCGTAGTCCAGGACCCGGCCATAATGGTCCGCGCGTTCATGGACGGCTTTCATGCGCTCGGCGAGTTCTTCCTTCTTTTCCGGCCACATCAGATAGACGTCACAATGTTCGCCGCACAGATCAAGCGCCGGTGGCGAATAGCCGCCGAAATACAAAAGAGGCCCGCCGTTCTGCTGATAGGGCCGCACCGGGTCCGTGGTCAGCCCCTCGAACTGATAGACTTGCCCCTGGTAGTTGATTTCATCCTGGGTCCAGGCCTGCTTGAGGATTTCAACCACCTCGCGTGAACGCTGATAGCGATAGGCGCTGTCTTCCTTCTGGCCGGGAAAATCCGAGGAAATGATATTGATCGTCAGCCGACCCTTCATCATGTGGTCGAGGGTGGCAATCGTGCGGGCCAGCATGATCGGCTGCATTTCACCGCAGCGCACCGCCGCCAGCATGTTGATGTTTTGCGTCAGCGGAGCATTTCCCGCCACAAAGCTCAGGGTATCCTGGCCCACCTGATAGGAAGAAGGGCACAGAATGTTGCGGTAACCCAGCCTGTCAGCGGTCTGGACGATATTCGACGTGTTCTGCCAGGAAGACCGCAGGTCTCCATCGGGCACCCCGAGATAGCGATAATCGTCCGAACACAGTGGTGCAAACCATGCCACTTCGGCGGCTGTCGTATCGGCAGATCGGATGGGAACAACTGACATGCGTGTTGCTGCTTTCATCATTGCGAATTGCGTTCCGTTGCATCCTGTGTAACATAGAAAAATATATGTATCAATCGTGTATCAATTTAAAGTCATGACCCTGGAAAAAGACAAAAGCCCCGATCGTTCGCCCGCCTACAGCACCCATGGCGGCAGGTTGCCGCTGCATGTGCAGGTCAGCGAATTGCTGGCGCGCGAAATTCAGGCAGGCATCATCCCGGACGGAGAACGGCTGGCGCCGGAACGTCAAATGGCGGCACACATGGGCATCGCGGTGGGCACCCTGCGCAAGGCTCTGGCCGACCTGACGGAAAAAGGCCTTCTGGAAAGGGTACAGGGCTCGGGAAATTATGCCCGCAACACCAAGGAAGCGCGCACGATCTACGGTTTTTTCCACCTGGAACTGATAGAGGGCGGCGGCCTGCCGACAGCTGAAATCCTCTCCGTGGACCGGATGGTCAAACCCGATGACCTGCCGGACTTTGGAACATCCCGCGAAGGTTTTCGCATCAAACGTCTGCGGCGACTCAATGGCATTGATGCGGCGCTGGAGGAAATCTGGCTGGACGGATCACGGGCTGAAACCGTCAGGACGGAAGACCTGCGCGATTCTCTCTATGTCTTTTACCGCAAGAAACTCAACCTGTGGATATTCCAGGCCACTGATTCGGTCAGCGTGGCGCCGGTGCCCGCATGGCAACCCGACAATTTCGCAAGCCGGTCTTCCGGCCCCCAGGCCATCTGGGGCTATATCGAACGCATGAGCTATGACCAGAAGAACGTAAGCGCAGAGTTTTCGCGCACCTGGTTTGACCCGCAAACAACGCGCTTTGTCGCCCGGTGGAATTGAAGGATCCGGTTAAAATGACACCACTACGTTATGGCATGATCGGTTGCGGCATGATGGGCCAGGAGCACATCCGCAATATCAAGTTGCTTGAAAACGCTGCTGTGACAGCCATCGTTGAGCCCGACGCGGGCATGCGGGCAGCGGCGCAGGCCCTTGTGCCGGATGTTGCCTTTGCGGACAGCATCGAAACCCTGTTGCGCCGGCACGACATCGACTGCCTTGTCATCGCCAGCCCCAATTATCAGCATGCGGATCAACTCAGGCGCATCGCTTCACTCTGTACGAAGCCGATATTGTGTGAAAAGCCCTTGATCACCGATCCGGCCGATGAAGGCCTGATTGATGCGCTGTCGGCAAACTATGCCGCGCCGATCTGGGTCGCGATGGAATATCGTTACATGCCGCCCATTGCTGCATTGCTTGAACAGGTGGAACAAGCCACCGGCGGCATCAAAATGCTGACCATACGCGAGCACCGCTTTCCCTTTCTCAGCAAGGTCGGCAACTGGAATCGCTTCAACGCCAAATCCGGCGGCACTCTGGTGGAAAAATGCTGTCACTTTTTCGACCTCATGCGGCTGATTCTCAAATCTGAACCAATCCGGGTCGTCGCTTCTGCCGGTCAGGCGGCAAACCATCTTGACGAGATCTATGATGACCAACGATCCGATGTCTGGGACCATGGCTATGTGATGGTGGATTTCCAATCCGGTGCCCGGGCCATGCTGGAACTTTGCATGTTCGCGGAGGGATCGCAGTATCAGGAAGAAATCTCTGCCGTTGGCCTCAATGGCAAGATCGAATGTCTGGTGCCGGGACCACGGCGCTTCTGGCCCGCCCATCTGGGCGAAGCACCACAGCCGAAACTGATTGTCAGCCCCCGTCAGCCGCTGGGCGCGCGCGTGATCAATATTGATGTCGACCCGGTTTTGCTTGAGGCAGGTGACCACAATGGCGCGACCTTCTATCAGCACAAGCGCTTTCAGCAGGTGGTTCTTGGAAAATGTGCCCCGGAAGTCACCATGCATGACGGCCTGTCTGCGGTGCAGATGGGAATGGCCGCCCAGGAATCGGCAAAAACGGGAAGAGTTGTGACGCTCGCAAACCATGACGAGAACGCAGAGCACCACCAGCAGCGCATAGCGCTGAAAGGCTGACGCGGGACGGTTGAGCGGCTACAGGATTTCGCGTGCAGCGTGCTGCTTCTGCATGTCATGATTGTATAAGTCCTGATAATACTGTTAAACTCATTTTTTCGATAGGTCAGGATCGGACAATGGGTGATTTCAAGCTGCATGAAAGACTGGAAGCCGACAGTCATCTTGTGTCCAAATTGGGCCTTTGCCAATTGCGCCTGCTCAATGACCGGCGTTGGCCATGGTTCCTGTTGGTGCCGCAGCGCAACGACATTTCCGAGATGCATCAGCTTACACCGCTGGATCAGACCCTGCTGACCTTCGAAATGAATGAAACAGCACGCGCCTTGCAGCAGGTGACCCAATGCACAAAAATCAATATTGGTGCCCTTGGAAACATTGTGCGGCAATTGCATGTCCATGTGATTGCCAGGAATGAGGGTGATGCGGCCTGGCCAGGCCCTGTCTGGGGGTTTGGCAAAGCCGAGCCATATGATACCAAGGGCGCGAAAGCGCTGATGTCAGCGATCGCCAAGGAACTTTAGGAACCTGCAAACGTGACAATTTTTGATGCCAATGGCCACGGCCATGAGCCGAGCAGCCGTGTGGCTTTTTCCGGAAACCGCCTGGACCGCAGGTCGGAACAGCGCCACGATGACAGCCTTACCGAGGCGCTGGCATCGCCCAAAATGCGGGCTTTTGCCATGCAGGGCGGACGGGCCTTGCTGAAGAAACAGGGCGAAGATTTTGCCCCTTTGCACAGCGCTGAAGAGCTTGATCATCTCAAGCCCGATCTGGAAAATGCCATCCTGCTGGGCTTTTCCGATGACGAATCCCCGCGCATAGCCGTCCCGGTCCATCTTGACCTGGAAACCTTGCCAGAGAACATCAAGGCCGTCGACCATCGATCCATTTACATGCAGGGTCTGTTGAAAGACAGCCTGCTGGGTGAGCTTGCACAGGGCGCCAGCCTGCTTGCCTGGGCCAGTTCGCACCGCCATTGCGGCCGATGCGGCGAAAAAACCATTGCCCGGGCCGGCGGTTACCGCAGAGAATGCCCCTCCTGCAAGCAGCAGCTGTTTCCGCGCACCGATCCGGTCGTCATCATGCTCTCCATTGATCTGGAAAACGACCGCTGCCTCCTGGGGCGCAGCCCGCATTTCCCACAGGGCATGTATTCCTGCCTTGCAGGATTTCTGGAGCCGGGTGAAACCATGGAAGATGCGGTGCGCCGCGAAACCCTGGAGGAATCAGCCATCCGCGTCGGACGGGTGCGCTATCATGCCAGTCAGCCCTGGCCGATGCCGCATACACTGATGATCGGCTGTTATTGCGAAGCCACCAGCACGGACATCAAGATCGATACCAACGAACTGGAAGATTGCCGCTGGTTTACCCGGTCGGAGGCCGAGGCCATGCTGAACCGCAACGTCAGGGGCAATGGGCATTCGACGCCGCCGCCGGGCGCCATTGCCCATCATCTGATTCGTGACTGGCTCGAAAGCACCGATTGAGGTGTTGCGCGGCGGGGGCTCAAGTCCCCGACCGTTTATCCTCGATCGCATCCCACAGAAGCGCGGCAATGTCTGCTCCGCCAAATTTCTTGACCTCGCGAATGCCCGTCGGTGAGGTCACATTGATTTCAGTCATGTAATCGCCAATCACATCGATGCCGACCAGCAGGAACCCGCGCTCTTTAAGCGAGGGACCAATGCGCGCGCAGATATCACGCTCTCGGTCGGTCAGGCCAACGGCTTCAGCCCGCCCACCCGCATGCATGTTTGACCGCGCATCGGTTTCTGCCGGAACACGATTGATCGCACCGACAGGTTTGCCGTCAACCAGTATGATGCGCTTGTCTCCACTGCGCACGGCCGGCAGATAGCGTTGGGCGATCAACGGTTCACGGAACATCTGCCCGAACATCTCCAGAAGGGAAGACAGGTTCTTGTCGTCACTGCGAAGATGAAAGACACCGGCACCACCGGCGCCATAGAGTGGCTTGAGGATGATGTCGCCCATATCGGCGCGAAACGCCTTGATTTCCTCCGGATCAGAGGTGATCAGCGTGTCCGGCATCAGATCCGCAAATTCGGTGACAAATATTTTTTCCGGTGAATTGCGCACCCAGGCCGGGTCATTCACCACCAGGGTTTTGGGATGTATACGCTCAAGCAAATGGGTCGAGGTGATATAGGCCATGTCGAACGGCGGATCCTGACGCAGCAGAACGACATCCATCTGCTCCAGATTTATCCGCTCCTGAGGTCCTAGCGTGTAGTGGTCACCGGCCACATCACGCAGGGTCATCGGTTCGACCCGGGCAATCACCTGACCATTGCGCAATGACAATTGCGACGGCGTGTAATGAAACAGCTGATGCCCGCGCCTTTGTGCCTCCAGGCACATGGCAAAGCTCGAATCACCTTCAATCTGAATTGTTGAGACATGGTCCATCTGGACCGCGACATTCATCTGTTTTGCCATATAATTTTTCCATCTGCACAGGCCGCAGCCCGCTGGTTCGCCCTCCACACATAAAGTCGAAACACATAAATGCAACCATTGATGAGATCACGGCCTGATTCTGCGGCCTGATGACATCAAGAGACAGACCGCAAAGCGGCGACAGGGAGGTCGGTCTCGACCCGAACTCAAGAGCGAAGCAAGGGGCGCTCCTGCCTCTGGCATTGACCTGATGAATTTGACCGTTTTTCCCGGATCAAATGGTTTCAAATGGCGGTGAAACGCACTAGATAGATGCATGTCAAAAAGTGTAGCTGGCCCCGAAATAGAAAAGCTAATTCAACTCCTGGCGCGTGTGCCGGGACTTGGACCGCGTTCTGCGCGCAGAGCAGCCCTGCAACTGATCAAAAAGAAGCAGCAATTGCTGGGTCCTCTGGCCGAAGCCATGTCTGTTGCTTTCGACAAGGTGCAGATATGCAGCCAATGCGGCAATGTGGATACGCTCAATCCCTGCACGATCTGCACCGATCCACGCCGCGACACCGCAGTGATCATTGTGGTTGAAGATGTGGCGGATCTGTGGGCGCTGGAACGGGCTGCGGCGATGAATTGCTGCTACCATGTCCTTGGCGGCACATTGTCACCGCTTGACGGCGTTGGACCGGATGACCTGAACATCAGGCCATTGGTCGACAGGGCAACAGCCGGCGGCATCAAGGAAATTATCATTGCGGTCAATGCGACCGTGGAAGGGCAGACAACCGCCCATTACATCACCGACCAGCTCGACGGCCTGGACATTTCAATTACCCGGCTTGCCCACGGCGTGCCCGTCGGCGGTGAACTGGACTATCTGGATGAAGGCACGCTGACAGCCGCCCTGCGTTCACGCACACGGCTATAAAGCCCGGAACCCCTATCGCTCCAGCCGGGAGCGGAAGGGATGGGCCTTGTAGGCGCCCAATATGCTGACTTGCGTGGAAAAGAACCGCAATTCCTCCAGCGCCAGGGCGACATTGGGATCATCGGGATGGCCTTCGATATCGGCATAGAACTGGGTCGCTATGAATTTGCCCTGGAGCTGGTAGCTTTCCAGCTTCGTCATGTTGACGCCATTGGTCGCAAAACCACCCATTGCCTTGTAGAGAGCGGCGGGCATGTTGCGCACATTGAAGACGAATGTCGTGACGATCAGATCATCGGGATTGTCCCGCACGGCCAATTGCTCCCGGGGCGACAAGACGACAAAGCGGGTCACATTGGTTTCTGAATCCTCGACATTTTCCTCGATAATGTCCAGTCCGTAGAGTTCGGCGGCAAGACGCGGCGCAAAGGCGGCCATGCTGGGGTCTGCCGTCTCGGCGACGAACCGCGCAGCGCCTGCCGTATCACCGGCAACGACAGGCTGCCAACCACGTTCCCGCACGATATTGCGGCACTGGCCAAGCGCATGGATATGGCTGTGAACGGTCTTGATATCAGCCTCGGTAGCGCCGGGCACGACCATCAGCTGGAAATGGATCGGCATGAAATATTCGCCAACAATATGCAGGCGTGATTCGGGCAACAGGTGATGAATGTCGGCGACGCGTCCGGCAATGGTGTTTTCAATGGGAATCATCGCCAGATCCGCTTCACCGCTTTGAACGGCATTGAATGCGTCCTCGAAGGTGCGGCAGGGAAGTGGCTCCATCTCGGCAAACATGTCACGGCAAGCCATATCGGAATTCGCGCCGGTCTCGCCCTGAAAGGCGATTTTCTCTTTGTCATGTGCCATGTGGGGATCCAATGTTACGGTCTTGCGGATTTCAATGGAAATTGAAGTCAGGACGCCAGCATTTTGCGCGCCTGTTCCAGATCGGCGGGAGTATCAACACCCAGTGGTATTGAGTCAACGATGGCAACGTCAATGCGCATGCCTGCTTCCAAAGCGCGCAATTGCTCCAGCTTTTCCCTTTTTTCCAACGGCGATGGACCAAGGCCGACAAACCGAGACAAAGCGTCGCGGCGATAGGCATATAATCCGATGTGGTGATAGAGCGGTCCGTCTCCATAGGGTGCGGTGGCACGCGTAAAATAGAGCGCCCGCAAGCGATTTTCCGCAAGCGGCGAGCCGACAACCTTGACCACATGAGGATTGGTTTTTTCTTCCTCATCGGTAATTTCGACCGCCAGAGTGGCAATGTCCGTCTGCGGCATCTGCAAGGCCTCCAGTGCGGCGCAAACGGTTTTCGCCTCGATCGTCGGCAGATCACCCTGCACATTGACCACGAATTCCACGTCTCCCTGCGGGTCAAGCAATTGAAGTGCCTCATAAATTCGGTCTGAGCCCGATTGGTGGTCCGCGCCGGTCATGACGGCTTCGAAACCATGGGCCTGCACGGCATTGAGAACCTCATGGCTGTCGGTTGCCACAACAACCCTTCCAAGGTCAGCTTCCTGCGCCCGTTTTGCCACCTGCACCACCATCGGCAAACCGGCGATATCGGCAAGCACTTTGCCCGGCAGACGGGTGGATGCCATGCGGGCAGGAATGAGAACCAGATTTGAACGAATGGCCATGGATGATTCCAAATGTGAGCCCGCGGAATCAAAGACTCTCTGGACTCGTTATAAACAGTGTTGCAACAGCCAAGCAAAAGACATAGGTTCCGCGCGAAATCAAGAACTATGACCGGTTCCGGGATGAACCGGCTGGACCAAGGAGCCCGTGAGAATGAACTCCTCGAACTTTAACGCAATGGCCGGTGCGCTTCTTGCCGTGGTTTTCGTTGTGATGACTGTTTCCATTGCGTCTGACGCAATCTTCCATTCGGCTGCGCCGGAAACGGAAGGCTATGCGCTGGAAGCCGGGGATGGCACTGCGCCGGCGGTTACGGCAAAAAGCTCGGATGGCATTGAACCGATTGCGCCGCTGCTTGCCAGCGCCGACATCGACAATGGCATCAAGGCTTTCAAGAAATGTGCTGCCTGTCATACGGTAGAAGAGGGCGGCGCCAACAAGGTCGGCCCGAATCTCTGGAACATCGTCAATCGCACGGTCGCAAGCGCACCTGACTTTGGATATTCAACGGCCATGACGGAATACGCCGATGGCGGTGCCAACAGCTGGACCTATGCCCATCTGAACGGATTTCTGGCAGCGCCGAAGAAATTCGTCAAGGGAACGGCCATGGGCTTTGCCGGGTTGAAAAAGACCCAGGATCGCGCCGATATCATTGCCTATCTGCGTACGCTGTCAGCCAGCCCTGCACCATTGCCGGCTGACGAAGCACCCGAAGCTGCAGCCGTAACGGATACGACATCCACAGATACGGGCGCAGATACGGGCGCCGACACAGGAACTGATTCGGGCACAGATACAGGCGTCGAAGCAGAAACTGCGCCGGCCGCTACAACAGAATAATCCCAACGGATTGCACTCTTCAAAAAGCCGGGCCTGTCCCGGCTTTTTTATTGTTATGACTTTCTGTGGTCTTCCTGCCTGTTATTTGTCACATTTGCCCCTATTGTGTTTCTCTGGGTGATCCATTGGTGATTTGCCCACCCGGCACGCGGCAATGATGGCCCGCGCATTCAGGAGGAAATTTGTGACGATTCGTTCCGTGTTCAAATCCGATTCATCCAGGGCAATGCCCGTCATCAGTTTGCTGGCCGCTATGGCCTTCTTTCTTGCGCCCCAGGTGTTGCTGTCCCAGGCATCGGCTGACGACGCCATGCATTGGAAAATCGGCGCATCACTGATCGGCAGCCCGAAATACAAATCCGGATTTACCCGCTTCGACTACGTCAATCCGGATGCGCCCAAGGGTGGGCGAATCAATCTGTCGGCAGGTGGTTCCTTCGATACGCTCAACCCTGTCCTGGCAAAGGGTGAATTGGCCGAGGGCCTGGGGTTTGTCTTCGAAACATTGATGACGCCCGCACAGGACGAGATATCAACCGAATACGGGCTGCTTGCCGAAAGCATCAGCTATCCGGATGATTATTCCTCGGTCAGCTACCGCCTGCGGCCGGAAGCGCGATGGCATGATGGACAGCCCGTCACCGTGGAAGATGTCATCTGGAGTTTCCAGCAGGCTGTGGCGCTCGATCCAAAGCGCCAGTTTTATTACCAGCACGTCACAGAGGCAAAAAGGACCGGCGAAAGAGAAGTGACGTTCAGCTTTGACCAGACCAACAATCGTGAGCTGCCGCAGATTGTCGGCCAGCTGATGATCCTGCCGAAACACTGGTGGGAAGCCAAGGATGAAAAGGGCAGGCAACGCTCGATCGAATCCACCGCCATAGAACCGCCGATGGGGTCAGGTCCCTATCGCATCGAGGCCGTTTCCCCGGGATCTACCGTGCTCTTCAAGCGTGTCGACACCTATTGGGGACAACAGATACCGGTCAATATCGGCAGTCATAACTTTGATGAGATCCACTATAGCTATTACGCAGACCGAAATGTCGAGTTCGAGGCCTTCAAGGCTGGGGAAACAGATTTCTGGATCGAAAATGCGGCGCGGCGCTGGGCCAAGGACTATGTTTTCCCCGCCGTGCGCGACGGCCGCGTGGTGCGCGAGGAACTGGCCAATCCCTATCGCTCCTCAGGTGTTCTTGTCGGCTTCGTTCCCAATCTGCGGCGGAGTAAATTCCAGGATAGGCGGGTGCGGAAGGCGCTGAATCTGGCTTTTGATTTCGAGGAACTCAACCGCACCATCTTTTTCGACCAGTATCAACGCGTAGACAGTTTTTTCTACGGCAGCGAGCTGGCTTCCAGCGGATTGCCGCAGGGGCGGGTACTGGAAATTCTGGAGGCCATACGCGACAAGATTCCGGCAGAGGTATTTACAACACCCTATCAGAACCCGGTCGGCGGAGATCCGCAAAAGCAGAGAAGCAATCTGGGCAAAGCCGTTCGCCTGTTCAAGGAGGCGGGCTATGAAATTCGCAAGGGCGTCATGGTCAATGCGCAGACCGGCGAGCCGTTCACATTCGAAATTTTGCTCAATGGCCCCACCATTGAGCGGGTCGCCCTGCCCTATGTGGCGAGCCTGAAGAAAATCGGCGTCGATGTGACAGTCCGCTCCGTTGACCAGGCCCAATATACCAACCGGGAACGCAACCGCGACTTTGATGTGATTTACGCCGGCTGGGCTCAGTCCATGTCACCGGGCAACGAGCAGTTTGAATATTGGGGCTCGCAATCGGCGGCGCGCGAAGGCTCGGCCAATTACGGCGGTATCGCCGATGAGGCCGTGGATATTCTTGTCAAACAGGTGGTCTTTGCCAGCGACAGGGATGAACTTGTTGCCGCAACAGAAGCCCTTGACCGGGTCTTGCTGGCCAACCAATTCGTCATTCCAAGTTATACAAGCCGGGTGGCGCGGATCGCCTATTCCAGCCGCCTGGCGCATCCTGATCCATTGCCCGAATACGCCATCGGCTTTCCGACAATCTGGTGGTCAAAGGACGCGTCAAACTAGATGGCAGTGCAAGGCAAAACGGCACAGGCGGCACCCCTGACGCGTCGCGGGTTTCTCGGAGCATCCGGAACCGCCGCCATACTGCTCGCCATGCCGGCACGATTGGCCTTTGCCGGCAATCCCGCCAATGTCAAACGCCATGGGATTTCGGCATTCGGTGATCTGAAATATGCCGCTGATTTCACCCACTTCGATTATGTCGATCCACAGGCGCCCAAGGGCGGCAGCTTTTCGTTTCAACCGCCCAACTGGTTCTTCAATCAGAATGTGCAGACCTTCAACACGCTCAATACCTTCATATTGCGCGGCGATGCTCCGCCACGAATGGAATTGTGTTTTGACCGTCTGATGGTGCGCGCCATGGACGAACCGGACGCCATCTATTGCCATCTGGCGCAATGGGTTGAGATGTCACAGGATCGCAATATCTGGCGTTTCGGACTGCGCCCCGAAGCCCGCTTCCATGATGGCTCGCCTGTCACTGCCCATGACGTGGTTTTCAGCTATCTGACGCTCAGAGACGAAGGTCATCCCAATCCCGCCACCACACTCAACGAATTGAGTGATGCGGTGGTGATCGACGGGCAAACGGTTGAACTGCGATTTTCGGGCAAACAATCTGCCCAGGCTGTTCTGGCTGCGGCCAATATTCCCGTGCTGTCGCGTGCCTATTACAGCGAAAACCCTTTTGATTCCGGATCCCTGGATATTCCGCTGTCATCGGGTCCCTATCGGCCCGGCAGGCTGGAGCCGGGCAAATTCATCGATTTCCAACGGGTTGAGACCTATTGGGGACGCGATCTGCCGACGGTTCGGGGCCAGAATAATTTTGACAGGATCCGCATCGAATTTTTTTCCGAGCGCCAGGCGGGCTTTGAAGCCTTCAAGAAGGGTGATGTTCACTTCCGGCAGGAATTCACCTCGAAAACATGGGCCACGGAATATAATTTTCCCTCAATCAATGATGGTCGGGTCGTCAAACGGACCTTTGATTCGGAAAAACGTCCCATATTGCAGGCCTGGGCGCTCAACCAGCGGCGCAAGAAATTCAAGAGTGCGCTTGTTCGCCGCGCCATCAACCTGTGTTTCGATTTCGACTGGACGAACAACAAGATCTTCTACAATGCCTATACGAGATCACAATCACTGTTCGAGACATCGGAATTCGTGGCCATGGGATTGCCCGATGATCGGGAACTGGCTTTGCTTGAACCTTTGCGCGACAGGATACCGGAGGCAACCTTTGGCATGCCGCTCATGCAGCCCGTATCCGATGGATCGGGCCGCGACCGTCGCCTGTTGCGCGAGGCGGTTGAATTGCTGGATCAGGCTGGCTGGACCCGCGATGGTACGGTACTGAAGAAAGATGGCGAACGGCTATCGATCGAGATTCTGATTCGCTCACCGGTGTTTGAACGGGTTCTGTCGGGATTTGTCGAAAACATGCGGCGCATCGGCATTGATGCATCCATACGCCTTGTCGATCCGGCGCAATTTCAATCCAGGCTGGATGACTATGATTTTGACATGGTGGGATTTGCCCTGTCGCTGGCCGCAACGCCGACGGCGGAAAGCCTGCAATCGGTGTTTTCGCCTCGATACGCCAACCAACCGGGCTCCTATAATCTTTCAGGGGCGGACGCGCCGGTCTTTGACGATCTGCTCAATTATGTAAAGCAGGCAAACAGCCGGGAGGACCTGGTTGTTGCCATGCGGGTTCTTGATCGGGTGGTGCGCGCACGACAGGACTGGATACCCAACTGGTATTCGGCTAATCACAGGGCAGCCTATTGGGACATGTTCGGATTCGTTGAACCCAAGCCCGACTATGACTGGCCGGTGGAAACTTTATGGTGGTTTGATCCATTGAAGGCGGAAAAAATTGGAAAGAGCCAGTGAGCGCTTGCAGGAGTACATGAACTAATGGGCGCCTATATTCTCAGGCGGTTGCTTTTGATGATCCCGACCATTGTCGGTATCATGGGCATCTCCTTTCTGGTCATCCAGTTTGCCCCGGGCGGACCGATCGAACAGGTGATCTCGGAACTCACCGGCCAGGGCAATTCGGCGACAGAGCGGATATCGGGCGGCGGTGATTTTCAGAGCCAGCCGGTGGGCGGCGATGATTTTTCGTCCAAATACCGCGGCGCACAGGGACTGGATCCGGAATTCATTGCAAAGCTTGAAAAACAATTCGGCTTCGACAAACCGGCGACCGAGCGGTTCTTGCTGATGATGTGGAATTATATCCGTTTCGATTTTGGCGAGAGCTACTTCCGCGATGTTTCCGTGCTTGATCTGATCATCGAAAAAATGCCGGTTTCGATTTCCCTCGGCATCTGGATTCTGCTCATCTCCTACATCATTTCCGTACCGCTCGGCATCAAGAAGGCGGTCTCGGACGGGTCTCGATTTGATATCTGGACCTCGGGCGTCATCATCATTGCCTATGCCGTCCCGGGGTTTCTGTTCGGCATCATGCTGATTGTCATGTTCGCCGGTGGCTCGTTTTTCGACTGGTTTCCCCTGCGGGGCCTGGTCTCCGACAATTTTGCCGACCTGTCCTGGTGGGAGAAAATTCTGGATTATTTCTGGCATCTGACGCTGCCGCTGATCTCGCTGGCGCTGGCCGCCTTTGCGACAACCACCTTGCTGACCAAGAATTCCTTCATTGATGAAATCCGCAAACAATATGTGACGACGGCACGGGCCAAGGGACTGAGCGAGCGACAGGTGCTCTACGGGCACGTGTTTCGCAATGCCATGCTGATCATCATTGCCGGGTTTCCCGCCGCTTTCATCACGGCATTCTTTTCAGGTTCCCTGTTGATCGAAACCATCTTTTCGCTCGATGGATTGGGACGCCTTGGTTTCGAGTCGGTCGTCAAAAGGGATTATCCGGTCGTGTTCGGCACATTGTTCATCTTTTCGCTGATGGGGCTGGTCGTCAGCCTGATTTCCGATCTTGTCTACACATGGGTTGATCCACGCATCGACTTCGAGCGCCGGGATGTCTGAGATGAAACCGGCAACACATGCACCAGCCATGGCATCCGACGAGGCCCGCGGTTTTTTTTCACCGACGGCAAAGCGCCGCTGGCAAAATTTCAAGGCGAACCGCCGCGGGTATTGGTCCTTCTGGATCTTTCTGGTCATTTTCGGCCTCTCCCTGTGCGCCGAACTGGTGGCCAATGACCGCCCGATCCTGGCGCTCTACAAGGGTGAACTGCTGGTACCGGTCCTGGTCGATTATCCGGAAGAACAATTTGGCGGGTTTCTGGCGCGCACCGACTACCGCGACCCCTTCATCTACGAGGAAATCGAAGCCAATGGCTGGATGCTCTGGCCTCCCATTCGCTATTCCTACCGTACGGCCAATTCCTATATTCCAACCTCTGCGCCGACAGCGCCTTTCTGGACCATGACGGTTGAGGAACGTTGCGCCGCCTATCCGAAGGGCGCCGACGATCCCGGCTGCATTATCGGAAACATGAACTGGCTTGGAACCGATGACCAGGCGCGTGATGTCATGGCGCGGATGATTTACGGGTTTCGAATCTCCGTGCTGTTCGGACTGGTGCTGACATCGCTGTCAGCTGTGGTCGGCGTTTCCATGGGCGCGGTGCAAGGCTATTTCGGCGGCTGGACCGACCTGTTGTTCCAGCGGATGATCGAAATATGGTCATCCATGCCGGTTCTCTATATCCTTCTCATCATTGCAGCCATTCTGCCACCGGGTTTCTGGATTCTGCTGTCCATCATGCTGCTGTTTTCCTGGGTTTCCTTTGTCGGTATCGTCCGGGCTGAATTCCTGCGTGCACGCAATTTTGAATACGTCAATGCGGCGCGGGCGCTGGGCGTCGGCAATGCGACGATTATTTACCGGCACCTGTTGCCCAACGCCATGGTTGCCACGCTGACCTTCCTGCCATTCATTCTTTCCGGCTCGATCACCACACTGACGTCCCTGGATTTTCTCGGCTTTGGCTTGCCTCCCGGCTCACCATCACTGGGAGAACTGATTGCCCAGGGCAAACGCAACCTGCAGGCCCCGTGGCTGGGAATGACCGCTTTTTTTGTCATTTCGATCATGCTGTCCCTGCTGATCTTCGTGGGTGAAGCAACCCGCGATGCCTTCGACCCACGAAAGACGTTCCGATGACCGGCCCGCTGATTTCCATACGCGACCTGTCGGTTGCCTTTCATCAGGGTGGCCAGCAGACGCTGGCTGTCAACAGGGTTTCCCTCGATATAAAGCGGGGTGAAACCCTCGCGCTCGTCGGCGAATCAGGTTCCGGCAAATCGGTGCTGGCACTTTCCATACTGCAATTGTTGCCCTATCCGGCGGCCAGCCATCCCAGCGGAACGATCACCTTCAAGGGGCAGGACCTGCTGAGCGCCAGCGATGCTGACTTGCGACGGGTGCGCGGCAATGATGTGACGATGATCTTTCAGGAGCCGATGACATCGCTCAATCCGCTGCACTCGGTGGAAAAGCAGATCAGCGAAATTCTGGGGTTGCATCAGGGATTGTTTGACCGCGCCGCCCGTCAACGGACAATTGAACTGCTCGATCAGGTCGGCATTCGCGATCCGGAAAAGCGCCTGGCCTCCTATCCGCACGAATTGTCCGGTGGCCAGCGGCAGCGGGTGATGATCGCCATGGCTCTGGCCAATCGGCCTGAACTGCTTATCGCCGATGAGCCGACGACCGCACTGGATGTCACCATACAGGCGCAGATTCTCCAATTGCTGGAGACGCTGAAATCCGACCACGGCATGTCGATGCTGTTCATCACCCATGATCTGGGCATCGTGCGGCGGTTTGCCGACCGGGTCTGCGTAATGACCCACGGTGAAATCGTCGAAACCGGCCCGACGAAGGAAATTTTTGACAACCCGCAACACGACTATACAAAACATCTGCTGGCTGCCGAGCCGAGCGGCGAACCTCCTAAATCCGACGATACGGCCCCCGTTGTCATCGAGGGCAAGCAGATCAAGGTCTGGTTTCCCGTCAAGACCGGGTTTCTGCGCCGCACGACCGACTATATAAAGGCGGTCGACGGTATCGACCTGACGCTGCGGGCCGGACAGACTTTGGGCATTGTCGGTGAATCAGGCTCCGGCAAGACCACGCTTGGTCTGGCTTTGACGCGTTTGATTGGATCGAAGGGTAAAATTGCTTTCGTCGGCCGGGATATCGACACCTATTCCTTTTCCGCCATGAAGCCGCTGCGCAATGAGATGCAGGTGGTGTTCCAGGATCCCTTCGGTTCGCTTTCACCGCGCATGTCGATCGCCGAGATTGTCGCCGAGGGTTTGAAAATTCACGAACCGGGGCTTAGCCGGGCAGAGCGCGATCACAAGATTTCAAGTGCGCTGGAAGAGGTCGGTCTGGATGCCGCGACACGCTGGCGCTATCCGCATGAATTCTCCGGAGGCCAGCGCCAAAGGGTGGCGATTGCCCGGGCGATGGTTCTCAATCCGCGTTTTGTCATGCTGGACGAGCCCACATCGGCGCTCGACATGAGCGTTCAGGCCCAGGTTGTCGACCTGTTGCGCAAATTGCAACGCGATCACAATCTTGCCTATCTGTTCATCAGCCACGATCTCAAAGTGGTGCGGGCACTGGCAAATGATGTGATTGTCATGCGTCTGGGCAAAGTCGTGGAAAAGGGATCGGCCGAGCAGATATTCAATGCTCCAGAGCATGCATATACCAAGGCACTGATGGCCGCTGCCTTTGATCTAACCGTTGCACCGACAGATGTGGTCAACCAATAGCGTTGATGTGTCTGGGCTTCAGGCTACGCCGGGTCGGCGCACGCTGGTCGGCAATCCATAAAGATGGGCGATGCGTCCGATGGCTTCTGCCAGCGGCTCCCGCGTGACCAGCATCGTGTGACCGTTGGCATGGAGAATTGTCTGTCCATCCTCCACAATCGCCACATGCCCCTGCCAGAAGACCAGGTCGCCGCGTTGCAGGCTGGTAAAGTCGGGGGCACTCGCCGGTCCCGTATCGACAGGACGGCCGAGTGAAGCCTCCTGCATGTTGGTATCACGCGGCGCTATCTGTCCGCACATCATCATGGAAAGCTGCACAAGGGCGGAACAGTCGAGGCCCATGCCGGACCTTCCTCCCCACAGATAGGGCGTCTGCAGAAACAGGGTCGCCACATCGACGTAATCAGCCGCCAGCATTGATACCGGCTGAAGGTGTCCGGCAATGATGGCTGTCCCGTCCGCAAGAAGACAATAGTGCGTGCCTCTGGTCACTTGCGTCCCGGTAACGGTCACCCGACTGCCCATCGAGCAGGCATAGCGCAACGGGCTGCGCAGATCGGCTTCACCATAGATGAAGCTGCGTGGCGCGGAAACAACGTGGGTTGCAACAGCGCCTGGATCGGCAAGCTGATGCGTTGGAACATAACCGACATAGTGGTCCGCATCCAGCTGCACCCAACTCCAGCCTTCGGCTTCATCAAAGACACGCACAGTCTCGCCCAGCAGGGCCTGGGTATCAATGGCCGCTGCTGCGGAGGGTTGTGCGTGCAGGTTGACAACAGGTCCGCAAACCACGGCTTGACGGCCTTCGACGTAACGCTCCGCCGTGACCCGGCCACGAAGCGCGCTGTCGGCCAGATCCGCCCTATAGGCGTTGACCCTGCTGTCTGGTTTGTCTGTCACAGCGCAAGCTCCCTGCCTTCTTCAATAATGATATCACCCAGTTTTTCCAGGTAAAGTGCGCCGCCAACCGTGCGCTGTATGATGACATTGCGCCGGTCCCGATCATCGCGTATCCGGCGCACCAGACCCAGGGCACCCATGGAATCAAGCGCTCGTGTGATAACCGGTTTTGTCACGCCCAGTGTCGCGGCAAGCCCGCGCACCGTATGGGGCGGTGGCACCAGATAAATATGCAGCAACAGGCTCAGCTGCCGCAATGTCAGGTCAGGCGCCTCCGATTGAACCAGCCTGAGCATGGCGCTGTGCCAAAGGTGCAAGGCTTCAGATGGCCTCAAATTTACCGTCATCTTTACCCGCAAACCCGTTTAAACGCATGGATTGTTTCGCTACCGTATCATTGTTGCCAAATTAGGTCAAAACATACCCATGCGTTCCCCAGGTCCTGTTGCTATGGGCGCGGGTAGCGATTGCGCAGAAGCTGATACAGGGCGCGAATGGCCTGCGCTTCGCCGCCCACGGGCGATTCCGGTTTGTCCTTCGAGTTCCAGCCGTAGATATCAAAATGCGCCCATTCACCGGCCTTGCGCACAAAGCGGTTGAGAAAGAGGGCTGCAACAATCGACCCGGCCATGCCGCCTGCCGGAGCATTGTTGATATCGGCAATCGGCGAGTTCAGGTTTTTATCATAGGGCCCGTAGAGCGGCATGCGCCATAACGGATCGAAAGACTGCCCGCCAGCCGCCTCCAGATCGGACGCAAGGGCATCGGCATGGCAGTAGAAGGGTGAGATATCGGTCCCCAGTGCCACCCGGGCAGCCCCCGTGAGTGTTGCCATATCGATCAGCAATTGCGGCTCTTCTTCGTCTGCGTAGGAAAGCGCATCCGCCAGAACCAGCCGCCCTTCGGCGTCTGTATTGCCGATTTCAACAGTCAGTCCCTTGCGACTTGTCAGGATGTCTCCGGGCCTGAAGGCATTGCCGGCGATGGAATTTTCCACGGCAGGAATCAGAACCCGCAGGCGCACGCCAAGACCTGCATCCATGATCATCAGGGCAAGGCCAAGAACATTGGCGGCGCCGCCCATGTCCTTTTTCATCAGCAACATATTGGCCGCCGGCTTGATATCCAGGCCACCGGTGTCAAAACATACACCCTTGCCAACCAGCGTCACCTTCGGTGCATCCTTTGGTCCCCATTGCATCTCGAGCAGACGCGGTGCAACGGCGCTGGCCCGCCCGACCGCATGGATCATCGGGAAATTGCTGGTCAGCAGGTCATCGCCCTCGATCGTCGTGACCGAAGCAGAATATCGGGTCGCAAGGGCCCGCATGGCCTGTTCCAGATCGTCCGGCCCCATATTGTTGACAGGCGTATTGATCAGATCCCGCGCCATGAAACAGCCATCGACCAGGCGTCCCAGTTCGGCCCTGTCAACCTGATCGGGACAGGCAAGCTTTGGTAGCGCCCTTTCGGATTTCCGGTAGCGATCAAACCGATAGCTGCCGAGACCAAACCCCAGAGCCATCAGCATCGCCTGATCTGCAGCATTCTCGAGGCTCCAATTGCCCTGGGGGAGTTTCCTTGCCAGGGTTCCGGTAACAAAGGGCAAGTCTGCACCATTGGAACCGGTTCCAAAAACGGCGCCGATAAGCGCCCCGTCTACCCCCGGCAAAAGCTGCAATTCTCCTGCTGCGGCCTTGAAACCGGTCTGCCTTATCCATTTTTCCACCTGAGGATTGTCATGGGGCTGCTCCAGGTCTGCCTTGCCCATCAGATAGACCGGCAAAGGCGCATTGGTATTTTCGGCGTTTTTTTCAGCGAAACAGGAGGTTGTCATGGGGTACCTTGGGCGTGTGCGTTAACGATCCGTTAGGGTTAACGCAATATTGATAAAAGGGCGGTTCACCTGAAACTAGAGCATTATGCACCGCAGTGGAATCACCCGGCACAAGAATGTTCGCAGTTGCTGGCAAGCACCGCGCAAATTGAATTGATGTGGGCCAATTGAGACAGGATCGCCAGTATGGGCAAATCAGATTTCAGATCATCGCATAAAGCGCGGCTGTCCAGAACCGTTTGTACCTTTGCGCTCGTCGCCCTGCTGGCAGGCTGCGCCAATGTCGGCAAGATGAAGACCGGATCCATTGCAAGAGATGGCAAGGCCGTTTCGGAAATGAACGCGTCTGAACTTTCCATGGCCGAGCGTAAATATGCCTCTGCCTACAAGGCCAATCCCAAGGACAAGTCCGTCGGCATCAATTTCGCCACCTTGCTGCGGATGACGGGACGTGATGATCAGGCTCTTGCCGTCATGCAGCAGGTCGCCATACACCATCCGACCGATCGCGATGTTCTGGCCAGTTATGGCAAGGCACAGGCTGCCGCAGGTCAATTTGAAAATGCGCTGCAAACCGTTCAGCGGGCGCAGACACCAGATCAGCCGGATTGGAAACTTCTATCGGCCGAGGGCGCCATCCTCGACCAGCTTGGCCGTTCGAATGAATCGCGCCGCATGTATCGAAAGGCTCTGGATATCAATCCGAATGAGCCATCGATCCTTTCAAATCTTGGCATGTCCTACGTTTTGGCCGGCGATTTGCGTACCGCTGAAACCTATCTGAAAAAAGCCGTTGCAATGCCGGGGGCAGATAGCCGTGTGCGGCAGAACCTGGCGCTTGTTGTCGGCCTGCAGGGTCGTTTCAAAGAGGCCGAGCAGATCGCAAAGGCTGAATTGTCCAAAGATCAGGCGGAGGCAAATGTCGCCTATCTGCGCTCCATGCTGGCGCAACAAAATGCCTGGGCCAAGCTCAATGACAAGAAGAGCTGAAGCAATATTCAGCGCCTGGTGACCGGCCAGGCGAGCTGAAACCGGCACGCCGAACAGCATGCAGCAGACAATCCAATGCATCAATCAACAATGACGCCAGCAAGGTCCCGGCCGTTTTGTCGTGGCCCGATAGGCGAGCAATGAAGCGTTCCAAATGTCATTTAGGGATGGGCATTGGCGCGACCCATTCGAACCAATGGGTTTTGCCAGCATCAGCATTCTCTTTAGTACGCTCTTGCTTAAGGGATGCGACGACTTGATCCTGATGAAAGTTGACCGGCAAAGCAAGCCAGGAACGCCGGACCAGTTCTCTTACTGATCCAGGACAGCCATCACGGCAGGTCCAAGTATCACCCCGAAAATGACCGGCAGGAAAAACAGGATCATCGGAACCGTTAGCTTCGGCGGAAGGGCTGCAGCCTTTGTTTCAGCCTCATTCATGCGCGAGTCCCGGCTTTCCTGTGCCAATACGCGCAGCGCCTGCGCTATGGGCGTGCCATACCGCTCGGCCTGATTCAACGCCTGGCAGACCGACTTCACAGTCTCCAGACCGGTGCGTTCACCGAAATTTTCATAGGCTTTACGACGCTCCGACAGATAGGAAAGCTCTGCATTGGTCAGTATCAATTCCTCGGCAAGGGCCGTCGACTGGCTTGCCACCTCATCAGCAACGCGGCGGAACGCCGCCTCGATCGAAACGCCTGACTCGACGCAGATCAACATCAGATCGAGTGCATCAGGCCAGGCCGTCTTGATCGACAATTGACGCTTTGTGGAACGGTTCGAGACAAACATGTTCGGGGCATAGAAGCCCATATAGGCCGCACCCACGCACACCAGAATCCGGATCATCATGGGTTTGTCGCCCAGTATGCCCAGGCCAAAGACATAAAAGACTGCCAATAAAAGAAACACAAAAGGCAATGCAAAACGGGCAATCAGAAAGATGTTCAACGCGTTCTGCGTGCGATATCCGGCGATACTCAATTTGCTCACGGTCTTGCTGTCCACAAGAACTTCGCGCAGATTGAGACGCTCCACGAGTTGACGCACAGAGGTGTTGCTTCCGTGGCGAAGGGTCCCGCGCGAACTGATTTCCGCGTTCATCCGGGCACGTTCACGGGTCCGGATCGCATCGCGCTCCAGCGAGACGGACTTCATGCGTGCCTTCATGTCATCACGTTCAAACATCGGCATGATGAAGGTCACCAACGTGGCGAAGACAGCTATGCTGACGAGTGCAGCGATCACATTTGTAGGGTTTGTCAGTGTCTCAATCATGATATGTTCACTTCAGCAATCGACGCCAGTCGCCGATCAAATGTCAATATTGACCATATTGCGCATAACCATCACCCCGATCAGCATCCAGACCATTGAGGCGCCGAGAATCATGTTCCCCCTGGGGTCGGTAAAGAGCGGGGTGATATAATCTGGTGTTGTCAGATAGACGAGCAGCACAATGATGAATGGCAATGATGCAATAATGGCAGCCGACGCCTTGGCTTCCATCGACAAGGCCTTGATCTTGCCCCTCATCTTCCGTCGATCCCTGAGCACGCGCGAAAGGTTTCCAAGGGCTTCGGACAGGTTGCCACCGGCTTGCGCCTGAATGGCGATGACGATGGCAAAGAAACTCGTTTCCGGCACCGGTATGTTTTGATGCAGACGCGCACAGGCTTCGGGAACCGTCAGTCCCATCTGCTGTGCTTCCACGATCCTGCGAAATTCCGACCGGAGCGGCTCCTGTGAATCAGTGGCAATCAGCCGGAGTGCGTCATTGATCGGCAATCCGGATTTGATTGATCGAACCATCACGTCCAGCGCGTTGGGAAATTCTTCCATAAAGTTCTTGAAACGTCGTTTGCGGGCGAAGGAAAGGACCCAGCGGGGCACACCCAGTCCTGCGACCACGACGATGCCAGCAGCGATATAAAAGGCGGCACCCATGACCAGACTGATCAGACCGAAAAGCACGCCCGCAACCACACTGGCAATATAGAACTGCAGAACGCTGATACCCCATCCCGCCTGCTGCAGCGCAATCTTGAGTGGAGGCGAGGAATGGTTGGCTTTGCTTTTCTGCTTGGCATCCAGGTCTTTCAGCGATTCCTGGACAGATTTTTTCCGCTTTGACGCCTCATTGACCCGGTCACGCGCCGCCTTGACGACATTGCCGTCTGTTTCTGCCACTTTGACCCGATTGAAACGGGCGTCTGTTTTTTTCTGAACCTCAATGGATGGAAACAATACGGCATAAGCAAGCGCACCCGCAGAAACCGCTGCCAGCAGGATGATCATCAGCACTGTACTATCAATTCCAAACATCTTTACTGCACCCATCCAACCTGAGAAAAAATCCCGTACCGTTCTAAATAGCTGTCGTTTCCATGCTGTCCAGCGCCTCCGCCAGGCGCTTTTCCTCTCCAAAATAGCGCGCGCGCTCCCAGAAATGCGGTTTGCCGATGCCGGTCGAGCAGTGGCGTCCGATTATCTTGCCGTTTGCATCCTCGCCCTCATACTCAAAAGTCATGATATCCTGCGTAATGATAATATCACCCTCCATGCCGACGACCTCGGTGATATGGGTGATACGCCGTGAGCCATCACGCAAACGGGTTGCCTGCACAATGACATCAACAGACCCGCTGATGATTTCGCGCACCGTTTTCGCCGGTAGTGAAAAACCGCCCATCGCGATCATCGATTCCATACGGCTGAGACATTCGCGCGGAGAGTTGGAGTGGATCGTGCCCATCGAGCCATCATGGCCGGTGTTCATTGCCTGCAGCAGATCGAAAACTTCCGGTCCACGCACCTCACCGACAACGATACGTTCAGGACGCATACGCAGACAGTTCTTGACAAGTTCACGCATGGTCACTTCACCCTCGCCCTCAATATTAGGCGGCCGTGTTTCCAGTCGCACCACATGCGGCTGCTGCAGTTGCAGTTCTGCTGAATCTTCACAGGTGATGATGCGTTCATCTTCATCGATATAGCGTGTCAGGCAATTGAGCAAAGTCGTTTTGCCCGAGCCGGTACCGCCGGAAATGACGACGTTGCAGCGAACGCGACCAATGATCTGCAAAATGATTGCACCCGCAGCGGTGATCGACCCAAAGGTGACAAGTTGATCGAGTGTCAGCTTGTCTTTCTTGAACTTTCTGATGGTCAGAACAGTACCGTCAATTGCCAGCGGCGGCGCAATGACATTGACGCGCGATCCGTCCGGCAGACGGGCGTCGCATATGGGGCTGGATTCATCGACACGTCGGCCGACCTGGCTGACGATACGCTGACAGATCGATATGAGCTGCGTCTCATCGCGGAATCGAATATCGGATTCCACCACCTTGCCATTGACTTCAATGAAGGTGCTGCCTGACCCATTGATCATGATGTCGGAAATATCATCGCGGGCAAGCAGAGGTTCCAGTGGACCATAGCCCAGAACATCATTGCAAATGTCTTCAAGCAGTTCTTCCTGCTCGGATATCGACATGGCAAAGTTCTTGATTGTGATGATGTCATTGACAATATCACGGATTTCCTCACGCGCGCTCTCGATGTCCAGTTTCGAAAGTTGCGACAGGTCAATCGTGTCAATCAGGGCGGTAAACACCTGGCCCTTGGTGGTGTAGTAACTTTCCGACTTCTTCGACGCACGCCGCTTTTTCTCTGGTCGATCGCCCCCGGGCGCTATTGGAGTATTTGTGGAGGCAGCCGGAGCCGCAGCCGCTTTTGCGGATTTTTCTTCCAACGCCGGCGCAAGGGGTGGCGTGGGCGCCACTGTGCTCCCCGCCTTGCCGAATCCGTGTTTTCCGCGATTGCCAAACATTTTCTACCTCTGAACCCTGCTTTAGAGATCCGATTTCAAACCCAGCTTCAACTGATTCCTCATTTGCGCGCCAGCAAAGCCCGCAAACCGGAAAGTCCGGGTTTTTTCCGCCCTTTGACTTCAACTCTGCCAGTCAGCACATGGGCGAGCTGAGCAAAGGTTTCCGCAACCGGAGCCTTGGCATCGGTCTCGGCGATCATGCGCCCGCTGTTTGATGCGGTGCCGAACAGCAGAGCGTCAAAGGGAATGATTGCGGATGCTTCGAGCCCAAGCGGTTCACAGAAATCGGCCACCGCGATTTCAGGGCGCTTGGGCATGCCAACCTGATTGAGCACGAGGCGTGCCATCTTGTCGTTGGGACGCAATTTGACCAATGTGTCGATAAGGTTTTTCGTGTTGCGCAAATTTGCCAGATCAGGCGCTGCGACCACGACAACATCATCAACTTCGCTCAGCACCGACTTTGTCCATTCGGTCCACATATGCGGCACATCAAGGACGGCAACGGGCGCGGTGCGTTGTACTGCCTCCAAAATGGGTTCAAAACTGGTACGATTGAAATCATAAGTCCGGTCAAGCATTGAAGGCGCAGCCAGCATCGACAGGTGAGACGCGCATTTGGATAGCAGACGCTCCAGAAACACATCATCCAGACGTTCAGGCGAAAACACCGCTTCGGCAATGCCCTGTGGTGGGTCCTGATCGAAATTGATGTTCGCCGTACCAAACGCCAGATCGAGATCGGCCAGAATAACTTCGGTCTCGAACAGATTGGATATGCCCCATGCACAATTATGCGCGATTGTCGATGAGCCAACGCCACCCTTGGCGCCGATGAATGCAACCGTGCGCCCCAAAGGTTCCGAATCCGGATCAACGAATATCGAAGCGATGACATTGATGATGTCGGCCAGAGAGACGGGGCTGACAAGATATTCCGATACGCCGCGGCGTGTCAGATTCCTGTAGAGTTGCACATCGTTGTCATAGCCTATGACGACCACTTTTGTCGTCGCGTCACAGACATCCGCCAGGTCACCAAGCTGTTCAATCAACTGGTCCGCCGACTTGGTATTTTCAAGAATGACGAGATTTGGTGTCGGAGACGATGCAAACATGGTGCAGGCCGTCTCGATATCACCGTTGACGACACGAAGATGTGCGCGGGACATGCGTCGATCCTGAGCACAGCGATTCACCACCTCCAGCACCTCTTCTGATTCACAGAAAGCCTGAATGGAAATTCGCGGCAGGGGGCGCATTGTCTCCAGGGCATCGTTCATGCTGCCGTCATCAATCAGGCTCTGGTCGGTCGCGGCGTTTTCAGTTGCCTCATTCATTTTAAAATCCTGCCTTGCATTGTCCGAAACAGGTTCGAACCTGCCTATTCTTCAAGCGTTGAACCGTTTTTTCTGTACAGACCGATCACCGTGTCACGGCGTTGGGCATCAATCGGTGTCATGTCACGGGGCGCAATCAGATCCGCTGGGTTGGCCAGTTGTGCGGCCAGATTGTTCTGCGTGGCACAGCCAAAATTCTTGTAGTGCTTGTTTTCCATCGTATTGGTAACCAGATCTTCCGGCCATTGACCGCACTGGTTGGTGTGGGCAGCAATAGCCCTGTAGCTCAGCCGGATCGGCGCCGCGTCATTCTCGGCCTCAGCCTGATAGGCGTTCACGACGATCCGTCGCGCGGGAATTCCCTCATCGACCAGCGTTTGGGTAATATCACCTGCAATAATTGAGGCCGCATGGGTATTCGGCGATCCAACGGGTGTCAGAATTTGTACGGTTCCCGATGCCGTTTCCCGATAGCGTGCTGCAAATCCGCGAACGATGCTTTTCGTTCCGTAATTCATGGTCTGAGCGCCGCTGGCCACCGGAACATCCATCGTCTGCTCCTGTTCCGAAATCACGATGGGATGATTGGTGCGGTAATCATCCGGAATGGAACCGACCTCGATATCATGGACCTTGGCGCAACCACCAAGCATGATGCCGAGCGCCAGAATGATTGCTCCGCTCCGCCAGCTGCATCCGCGATGAGCATGGGCCAGATCTGTTCCCGGTACTGTTGAGACAGTGGTATGTGTCATGATGTGACTCCAGCTCTTGATCACTTGTAGATAAAGCCGACGACGCCGTGGTAGCGGCCTTTAGGCAATTGGGTTTCCATTTGTCCGTAAACACGGTTGACACGACCAAGGAAATTTCCTGCGCCATCGCTGGCCGCATTGAAGTTGTCATCGGGTCTGGCCAGCTTGTTTCTTGCCACCGGCCGAACAAGATAGGGTGTTGCGATAATCACCAGCTCGGTTTCATTGCGAACAAAATCGCGACTGCGAAACAATGTGCCAAGTACAGGTATTTTCGAGGCCCCTGGAAAACCGCCCATCACCTGGCGAATGTCATCGCGGACCAAGCCGGCAATGACAATCGATCCACCCGATGGCAATTCGACAGCTGTATCAGCTTCCCGGCGTCTGATGCCATTGGCCGTAATGCCAGCGGCACCCTGGCCGCCACTCAATGTCACACTGCCCTCAAAGGTTGGTTCGGACACTTCGGTCTTCACCCTCAGGCTGATACGGCCGGCCGACAGGACAACCGGCGTGAACTGCAACCCGATGCCATATTCCTTTTCTTCATATTCATAGGTGATCTGCCCGGTGTCGGGATCAACGGTCTGACCGGTGATCAGCTGAAACTCGCCACCGACAAAAAAGCTTGCCGGTTCTCCGGAGATCGCGGTCAATGTCGGTTCCGCCAGAGTCTTCATGACACCGGCCTGCTCCATGGCCCGCACATAGGAATCGATACTGACCGAACCAACGCTGCCGGACATCAGCCCGGCGGTGGCGCTCAGTGATTTTCCAAGGGCCACAGGATTGATCGCTTCAAAGACACTTTGGCCGTTGTTTTTGAAATAATTGTTGAAGCCGAGCTGTTTGAGAACCTGTCGGCTGACTTCCGCAACAGTCACCTTCAATGTGACCTGATCTTCCCCTTCGATATCCAGAAGGTTGATGATCTGCGACTGCTGGCGGTCTTCCGCAAAGATGGCCGCATCACCACCCTCGCCGATTGCCGTTATGTTGCGGGTGGTTGCCTCACCGCCCTTGAGGAATATGCCCGCCAACTGATTGGCGCGCGCGGAATGCTGCGGCGTGCGCACGGTACCGGTCAGAACAATATTGTCGCTGATGATTTCCACATTGATGTCAGAATCTGGAATGAACCGGCTGAGCTGACTCTTGAGTCCCGTTATATCCCGCTCGATCGACAGATTGAGGCTGACGATGGATTTGCCGTTGGCGCCGAAGACGAAAATGTTCGTCTGGCCGACCGACTTGCCAAACAGATATATTCTTCTGGCCGTTCTTGTCACGGCATCTGCAACCTCAGGATTGGCAACAAGGATGTCATTTGCATCTTCCGGCAAATCCACAACAACGGCCTTGTTCAGGCCAAGAGAGACGTCCTTGGTAATTCCAGGGCCTGATTTGCGAACCTTGATGATTTGCGACTCTGCCGACGCATTGTCCACAAATGGCGTCATCGACATCATGGCTGACAATGCCAGAGCCAGAACAGTTATAAGTCCCGGCCGGCCAAGGGCTGATTTACAAATCGGATTTTTGTATCTGCGCATTGTTTTTCCCCCGGCCTAATTCGACGTGCCGACATTGGTAATTTGACCCGAACGGATCAATTGAATGTTTGCGCCGTTATCACGGCTCAGCAGATAGTCGGCACCACCTGTGTCGGATTCCTGCCCGTCTGCAACGCTGCGAAGCGCCAGGGTCAGGCGGGAAGCCATTTGCTGGGCAACCGCAATGATCTTTGTCTGTTGTGGCGTCAGCTCCAGCGTTGCCGTTGAACCGACAGCCGTCTTGTTGCCTTCCTCATCTTCCTGAATGCGCTGGTCAATTGCCAGAACCCGGATATTCGAAAGGACCGTTTCAGTAATAAAGCCTGCCCCGTCCTTGTTGCGGACCATGATGACATCGACCCGGTCATTGGGCAGAATGAACCCACCAGCGCCAGTCTCAACGGAAATTTCCGTGGACACGGCGCGTTTTCCCGCTGGCAATATCGAAGACATGATGTTCGTGTGGGAATCGACGACCTTTTCGGTCCGCAAAGGCTCACCGTTGAAAACGGGCAGCCGCACGATCGAGCCCGAGAGCTCGGAGACTGCATCAGGACGTGTCGACTGGGTGATGAAACCGTCGGCAATGGCACTTTCGGGCCATTCCTGCCAGTTCAAATTCCCCTTGTTGAGGCGTGAACCAATCGGCAGGCTGTTGGATGCAACCAGGACCTTGTCCGTTGCAACCTCTTTGACCACGGTCTGGGTGACCGATTGTGTTATCTCAGTATCAGAAAGGTTCAGCATCAGATAACCGGCTGCCACGGCTGCCACCAGTGCGACGGTCATAACGATAATACGTGCGGGCTTCATGCTGTTTCCTCAGGAACCACTTTTGCTTGATTTCCCGACATTGCCGCATGAATCGTATACTTATGGTTAATATATTCCTGCGAATCCTGCTTAACAGCAGATTAATACCAAAGAAACTACATATTAACCGATATCACTGGCGTGGTTCTACCAATGAACAGTGACATGCTACGGGCGACGGGCGAAATGCTCTGTCGTGCACATGGTGGGCCAGCTGGATTGAGTGACGGGATAAACTGGCGGCTTCCAGATATTCAAAAGACAGTTGATTGCGCAACGGCAGCTGATCGATTCAGCCAAAAGGATGGCGGCCGATGCGGCCTTGCCTTCTCATGCCTGCTCAAAGACAGATATTGCTGCCTGATCAGATCATTCGGGTAATGGCATATTGCATCAAAGCGGTTGCCGGAAAGCAGACAAAGCCTGCACAGGCCACGGCGATGCCATAGGGCACACCAAGTTTCGGATTTGTAAGATAGCCAATCAGGCCGACTCGCCCGATGTAAACGGCAAATCTGTCAGAGCGCATCATCAGGATGATCAGCGTCAACACACCACCAAAAGCAGAGACGAGGACCATGAATTCCAGCAATTGCATGTTCCATCCGAACCACAGTGACGTTGCAGACAGGAGCTTGGCATCGCCTCCACCCATCACGCCGATACCGAAAAGTCCAAACCCAACGACGAAGACGACAAGAGCAGCGAGGAAATGCTGACCATACAACAGCCAGCTCATGCCGGTCATCGGGGCAATCACTGCAAAGGCCACAACCAGAATAATTGATACGCGATTTGGGATCGTCATGGTGAACATGTCGGTGAAAGCCGCATAGGCAAGGCACAACGGAAAAATAACCACTATTGCTGCAATCAGCATATCAACCTGCTCCTCAAGCGTTCCAACCAAGACAAGTCCAGTGTCTCAAGTTTGTCGTTCCATGCGGCACATTGCAGCCGAACTTCAGATTGAAGAAGCAAAACCGCATACCCAGCGCCATCAAGGAAATTGGTCTGGTACGCTCAAATCCGTCACACCGGACATTTCCAATCGATGTGCATGAAACATTGTGGTGGTTAAAAAAGAATAACCGCCTGAATTTTTTCATCCAGGCGGCGTCCATCTTTCAGCAATGACAGCCCGCAGACTATCAAAGAAGCAACTGATTGTTTATTAGTCGCCGTTTGCAGTTTCCAGATCGGTCGCAATGCCGCTGAATGTGGAGCCGAGATTGGTACCAACCAAAGTCGCGCCAGTAATAATGGCGACAGAAATCAGGGCGGCAATCAGGCCGTACTCGATTGCGGTTGCACCAGACTCATCTTTCATGAAACGTGCGAAAATCTTTGTCATTGTATTCTCCTAGGTCCAATTGTTGTTCAGCACTTCCGTCAACGTGTTGTCCGTTGATCGAATAACTGCAATCTACCCAACAAGGTTTGAAAACTACTTAAAGAACACGGTTACCGAAACGTTAAAAAATTTGGGACTGAATCATGATGAACGGACACTTAACAGAAACGTGAAGTGGAAAGGCTCGGACTTGATCTGACAGTCTGCCGTTTTGTCTGCCGTTTTGTTGGCGGTATCTGCCAGGTCAAATTTGATCTACAGATTTTATTTTCCAGACTTCTTTCCCCTCGATCATGGAGCCGGTCAGTTGCGCAGATCAGCGTCTTTATCGTGTATAGATCGCCATGGGCAACCATGAAAACAGGTGCCCACATGGGTCAACTGAATCACACGCCCAACGCCCTTCAATGTGCCGAGATAGCCGGGATGAGCAGTTTCATCTCATTGCAGGCGTCATCATCGTCATTTTTCTTCTCCATCGCCTGAACCTGGGCTGCGGATAACAACATTTTCCTTCAAGAGATGCGCCGCCCTCGTTCAAGGTCGCTGAAAAGGGGCAGTGTCAGATCAAAAGCTGAACTGGCATCAAGAATGCCAGTTCTCTGAGCCTCGTGCGGTGGGCCGAAAGGCCCGCGTCAAATTTAATTTGCCGATAGGAGCGGCTACGCCGCCGCTCCTGTTTTTTCCTCTTCACCTTGAATTCTGTTCAAGAAGTTCGCCGCGCGCTGTGCTTGGGCCGCTGCGCTGAAGATCGCGCGCTTGTCGTTTTTAGAACCTTGAGCCAAGCTTTGAACGTAGGCTGCATGGTCTGCCCCAGATTCCGGAAACAGTGCCAAATCAGCGCAAAGAAATGCCGCTCCAAGCTCCGCGACGAGTTCCTCGCGTGCATATCCTTCATCACCCCACTTTTTGCGACCAAATTCACGATCAAGACGGCACTTGTGCTTTGTCCAATGGGTCAAATCATGCGCCAAAGTTGCATAATAGGCTTCTGGGCAACGGAACGTTTTAAAAAACGGCATCTGCACATGATCGCTGCCGCCAGAGTAAAAGGCGCGGTTTCCGCCGTGGCAAACATCTGCGCCCATGTTCGCAAAAAATTCATCTGCGTGATCGATCCGCAAAACAGGATCAATGATCTTGTCGGTGACTCTCTGATAAATATCGTTTTTCATTGGATTTTCCTTACCTGGATAGCCGGTTGCGCATGCAACCGGGACTAGGCCCGCGCCAATGAGCGGGGATACGCGCTGTGTGCGCCCTAAAGGGCGTTCAGGTCTTGATGCCTGTGGGCCGCAGGCCCCTTTTCAATGAAGGAGAAAAGTCAACATCTTTGGGCTGGCCGAAAAAGCGCAAGGGATGGACGCTTATTGACCGAGACGAGAGGGTAGTCCATGAGGCGCTCAATTTAGTCCATAAATGCCATTTCATGGACTGTTTAGGGACCTTTTAAAGACTATAACAAAGTACATTAAGATGTTATAATCAAACACTATTTTAAAAACATCATCGCAAAACCGACTCCGAGTGTTTCTAGATAGAAAATTTAACGGTGCAAAATATTTTGATAGTCAAAAATTCTTGGAGAAACAGATGGAAGAACCTTTGCAAACTTTGAGAAATCAAAAACCAGATTTGACAATAACTCTTCTTTCCAGTGGAAAATAACGGCGATGACGACGAAAAAACGTCAAGCAATATTTTTCATTGAACCCGGTCTGGTAAGTTCTGCAGTCCTGTCATCTTGGATTCGAAGTGGGAACCAAGCCGTAAAACTATATGTCAGCAACGAGAATGTGCTCAAACCCAAGAAAAAGCAAAGTCTTGAAGCTTTTCTTGTCGGTTACTCGACCCTTTCAACCATTGCAAAACTGCATAGCATTCCGATTGTCCGAACAGACATTGATAAGAAAGAAATTGCTGAAGACGTGCTGATCACTGGCGCAGATACCCTTTTTACTGTGATGACGCATTTTATCATCAAACCTGAGGTCTTAAATAAATTCGGCCCCGCTGCGATTAACATCCATCCAGCGTTGCTGCCGGCTTATAAGGGGCCTCTTCCATCACAATGTATGCGCATTGATGGCAAAGCAGACGAGTATGGCGGCGTTACCGCTCATGTTCTGACCGAGGGGATAGATCAAGGAGCGATAATTATGCAGCTTCCGGCGCGATGGTCGCCGGAAAGATCGCCTGCTGTTTGGTCTTGCCGCCAAGCCATCGCCGCACAACAGATTATGGTTGAGGGTATTTTGCCTTATCTCGCCGGTACGCTGAAAGCTGAACCGCAGATCGCGGGAAGTGGATTTTATCGAAAATCGAGCCAACAAGAGTTCCAGATTACCGCGGACAAAACCCTTGAAGAAGTAACCTTATTATTTGGCCGGCTGGGAAACGACTTTCTCCGCGTTTGTCATGCCCCAGGCGAGGCGTCGCGATTGAACTATCGCGTTTCGAAAATCAGGCAAAAGCTTGGTAAACCAACTCAAAAACCCCCAAAAATTGGTCTTTTATATGCCGAAATGGATCTGGCGGATGCTCGTGTCGTTTTCAATCGCAGATCAGTATTAAAGTCTACAATCGGCGCACCTTTATTTAAAATCGTGTGGTATCGTTTGTGTTCTTTAATGCGATGATTTTTCAGATAGTTTATTACCGTCATGGAAGAGTTTTTTGCAATGATTGCATCATTAGGCCTTTCTGCAATCATTTAGATGACAATTATTCGGTTGCTCGGCATCGTGCCATGGAGCTGGAGCTTCAATCGCCGGTCAAATTTGCCCCTCAAAGGCGCTGAAACCGATTCACCCGCTCCGCTGCCCCGAATAACCGGCATCTCGACCACTTAATAGATTGATTTGCCTAAACAAACCAGAATCCATCAGTCCTATTATTTCAAGCCATCTGGGATAGACGGGTCAAACCGGGTCCTCTACACGAGAAGATTGATTGCAATTTGTTGCTGTAGAAAGACATCATTTTTTATGACATGAATTCACCTGCTACTTTATTTCGGCCGTTTTCATGGCCTTTTCTCGCTCAGACCGACTCTTGTTAAAGGTTCGTTCACCATTAAGAGCGACGTTCAGAACTGTATATTTTTAAGGTACAACAGTTGTGGTGCCTCTCAAGGAGCTAATCATGTCCAACCGGTTCAGCATGCGATCCATCCTGAAGTCAGCCGCAGCGCTGATCTTCATACTCGCCACCATTCCGGTTGTCGGCAATGCGGCGTCCGCTGATGGAACGATCAAGGTGGAAGTCGATTATGTACGCGTGATCAAACTCGACCGGCCTGTCAGTCGCGTCATCATCGGCAATGCGGAAATTGCCGATGCAACGGTCAGCGACACGCAGACGATTATCATAACAGGTAAAAAATTCGGCACCACCAATCTGGTCATTCTGGATCAGGACGGAACCGCAATTGTCGACGAACGTATTCTTGTCTCCCTGGAAGCTCACAATACAATGATGGTTTATCGACAGGCCGATCGGGAAATCATGTCATGCACGCCCGCCTGCGAACCCATTGAACTGAAATGATCAATTCCAATTGATTTCAGATACGGATTGTAAACCCCTCTGCGTTAATCTTCATCGATATACAACCAAATCGGGGTTTTGATGCGTGCTTTTCGTAGAAATGGAACGAGGCAAAGGCCTGGCAGAGCAAAATGCTTTGCATTGATGCGCTTTGGTCGTGACGAGAATGGTTCTGCCGCCATTGAATTCGCCATTCTGGCAATCCCGTTTTTTCTACTTGTATTCGCAATCATTGAAACCTGCGTTGCTTTTGCTGCCGAGCAGACGGTAAACAAGGTGGTCAACGAACTCGGTCGCGAATTGCGCACCGGTCGGATAACCTTCAACACGGGCGAAGCAACGGATCTCACCGAACAGCAGTTTCAGGATCTATTTTGTGAAAGAATGTCGGTCATGATCAGCTGTGGGGCCGATGTTGAAAAAAGATTATTTCTTGATCTGCGTTCATTCGACACATTTGCCGATATTCCTACCGGTGTGCCGAAGAAAAATGGCGCAATCGACACGACCGGTTTTGATTTCAGTCCCGGTGGCGCTTCCTCCATCAACGTGTTGCGCGCCTATTACCTATGGCGGGTGACGGCAGATCTGATGCGCCCTTACATTACAAATATCACCGCGGCGGGCGATTCCATGCCTCATCACTACCTGATTGTCGGCACAACGGCTTATCGCAATGAAAGTTATGAATAATGCGAAACCGTCAGTGCAGCCTCATAGCCGGTATCGCGGAGATATCATCATGATTTCGATGAGCGTTCCCGCACCTTTCCTAATGTCCTGCAAGAAGCGGATGCATATGTTGCTGGGTGACCGCAGCGGCCTCGGCGCAGTGGAATTCGCCCTGTTGGCTCCTGTCCTCGTGGTGCTCTATATGGGCGCCGTGGAAATCACCGTGGCCCTTTCCGTTGACACGCGGGTATCGCGCGCCGGAAACATCACACTCGACCTGATTACGCAGGGCGCATCCACGTCAAGAGCGGAGCTCGACATGATGGAGGATGTGGCCGCAAGCGTCATGGCGCCCTATACCGCTGATCATATTGAGCTGAGATATACCGGCATAAAAGTGGATGCGGCTGGCGAGCCCAAGGTGGCATGGTCCTGGGGGAATGAGGTAAGAAGACCGTATGCCACAGGGTCGACGGCAGATATTCCGGACGGTCTCAAGATGCCGAATTCCTTCTATGTGCGCGGCGAGATCATCAATCCCCATGATTTCATCAGTACATTTCCGTTCATGGGCAGCGCACAGGTCGGGGCCTTGAATCTCAATGAGACCTATTACATGCGGCCCCGTCTGGGCGCGGAAATTGACTGCACAGATTGCTGACAGACAAAGCATATTCGTCCATCAATTCACGCATGCCCATCGCAATGCGCCGAAATTCTTGATGTCACTTTGCTTGCGCGATTGTCTCTGATCGCAAGAATTGTTTACAATTCCCGAATTCTTGCAATAAGCCTGTGTATTCCCGGCAAATTTGCCTATTGTGACCTGCCTGGATGCCCAATACCCTGAGTGTGTCGGCTAAACGAAATCAACTGGAAGATTCATGGCACGCGCAATCATATTGCTTCTCGATTCATTTGGCATTGGCGGCGCGCCGGATGCGGAAAAATATGGCGATGCGGGTGCCGATACCCTGGGGCATATCGCGGAATATTGCGCTGCGGGTCTGGGTGATCGCGACGGCTTGCGCAAAGGCAAGTTGTCTCTGCCCAACATGACATCACTGGGACTTGTTCAAGCCGCACGCCTGGCAACAGGCCTCACGCCGGTCGGAATGAATGACACAGTCAAGCCCATTGGGCTTTACGGCTGTGCCAGTGAGGTTTCGCTTGGCAAGGACACACCTTCGGGGCATTGGGAGATTGCCGGTGTGCCGGTGTCTTTCGAGTGGGGATATTTCCCCAAAGGCATTTCAGCCTTTCCACCGGCACTGCTTGAAACCATATTCGAGGAGGCAGACCTGCCGGGCAGCCTGGCAAATTGCCATGCATCGGGAACCGAGGTCATCGAGAAATTCGGGGAAGAACACATACGCACCGGCAGACCGATCTTCTATACCTCTGCTGACAGCGTTTTCCAGATCGCCGCCCATGAAGAGCATTTTGGCCTCGAACGTTTGTACGAACTTTGCGCAACCGTCCGCAAACGCGTGGATCCGCTGAACATCGGCCGGGTCATTGCCCGGCCGTTCGTCGGTGAAACCGCAGCCACGTTTGAACGTACCGGCAATCGGCGCGACTATTCGGTATTGCCGCCCGCACCAACATTGCTTGACCGTGCCTGCAAGGCAGGACGCATGGTCCTTGCAGTTGGCAAGATCAGCGATATTTTTGCCCATCAGGGAATCAGCGAAATGCGCAAGGCCAATGGCAATGAGGCCCTGTTCAACGCAACTTTGGCAGCACTTGATGACGCCGATGATGGCGATATCGTCTTTACCAATTTTGTTGATTTCGACATGCTTTACGGCCATCGCAGAGATGTGCCGGGCTATGCCGCCGCGCTGGAAGCCTTCGACAGGCGATTGCCGGAAATCGCCCGAAAACTCAAGCGCAATGATCTGGTCATCATCACCGCAGACCATGGGTGCGACCCCACCTGGCGGGGCAATGACCATACGCGTGAACGCGTACCCATTCTTTGCTTCGGTTCAGCCGTGACCGCTGGTTCAACCGGCGTACGAAGCACATTCGCCGATATCGGCGAAAGCATCGCCGCCCATCTCGGCCTCTCACCCGGCCCCCATGGAAAGAGTTTTCTATGAGCACCAACATCCCAAAAGCCGAACTGCATTGCCACATAGAAGGCGCAGCACCAACCGACCTGGTTCAGGAGCAAGCGCTGAAATATGGGGTTGATATTGATCACCTCATTGATGGGAAACGTTTTGTCTGGAATGATTTTACCAGTTTTCTGACCGCCTATGACGCCGCTGCTGCTCTGTTTCGCTCGCAGGAGGATTACGCATTGCTTGCGGAGCGCTATCTGGAATCAATTGCACGCCAGGGCGCCATTTACAGCGAGATCTTCATATCTCCAGACCATGCAAGATTGGCAGGCCTTGAGCCGCAGGCCTATGTGGACGGGCTTGGCGAAGGCATTCGTCGTGCCGGTGAGAAACACGGCATAGAAGGCCGCATGATCATCACCTGTGTGCGCCATTTCAGTCCGGATGCCGCCATTGACGTGGCACGCTTCGCGGCAAGCAGGCCGCATCCTCTGGTCACCGGCTTTGGCATGGGTGGTGACGAGCGCATGGGCTCGCATGCCGATTTTGCCAGAGCATTCGACATCGCGCGCGACGCGGGCCTGGGTATTACCACCCATGCCGGCGAGATTGTCGGACCTGAAAGCATTCTGGATGCACTTGAGCATGTCCGGCCCTCGCGCATCGGTCACGGAGTTCGCGCCATAGAAGACAGGGCCGTTGTCGAGCGCCTGGTCAGGGACGGCATCGTGCTGGAGGTATGCCCGGGATCAAATGTTTCTCTTGCGGTTTATGACAGCCTTGAAAACCATCCCTTTCCAGCCCTGCGTGACGCAGGCGTCCAGGTGACGCTCAATTCAGATGATCCGCCTTTTTTCGATACCAGTCTGGGTGAAGAATATGCGACGGCTCGAAAAATCTTCGGCTTGGACGAGCAGGAACTGCTGGATATCACCCGCACGGCGCTCAAATCTGCCTTCGTTGACGAGGACACACGCGCCGCATTGCTGGCAAAGCTGTGACAAACGGCCCTTCCAGGCCCAATTAGTCACGAGCGACCTTGCGGCACCGGCATGGGAAATGCAAAGTTGCAATATCACATTGTAAAGGAATGATTGCCATGGACGGCGTTACCGTTATCGACCACCCGCTGATCCAGCACAAATTGACAATCATGCGCAAGAAGGACACATCCACCGCCGGATTCCGGCGGCTGTTGCGCGAGATATCGACGCTGCTGTGTTACGAGGTCACCCGCGACCTGGAGATGACACACGAAAGAATCGAAACGCCCATCACTGAAATGGATGCGCCGGTTCTGGCAGGCAAGAAATTGGTTTTCGTGTCGATTTTGCGCGCAGGCAACGGTCTTCTTGAAGGCATGCTTGAACTGGTGCCTTCTGCACGTGTGGCGCATATCGGATTGTACCGCGATCACGACACGCTTGAGGCCATCGAGTATTACTTCAAGGCACCCGAAGACATTACAAACCGACTTGTCATTGTCGTGGATCCGATGCTGGCGACCGGCAATTCGTCCATTGCGGCCATAGACAAGCTGAAGGAACGCGGAGCGCAGAATATTCGTTTCGTCTGCCTGCTGGCGGCTCCTGAGGGTGTTGAGGCATTTCAAACCGCCCATCCGGATGTTCCGGTCTATACAGCGGCCATCGACAGTCATCTCAACGAATTGGGCTATATCGTGCCCGGCCTTGGCGATGCGGGCGACCGCATGTATGGCACCAAGTAAGGCAAACCTCTGTAAAGATTACGGCCCGTTAGGATTCTTCTGTTTTACTGCGCCGGTGAAACAGCAAGGTCAGGACAAATGCAGCGTATTTTATTGTTCGTGGCCGTCATTGCCGGCATTGCCGTGGCTGTTCCCCGTCTCATGGACAGCCATCTCGATGCGCTTCTGGAAGAACCGTCAGAACCCGTTGCGACAACCAACCAGCCCCGAAGCAATGCCGGATATTCCGGCGGGCGCGATGTCGTTCTCAAGGCCGATCGGAACGGCCATTTCAGTGGCACCTTCAAAATCAACGGTCGCACGCTGGAGGGTATGATCGATACCGGCGCAACGACCATCGCAATCAACCGCAGCACAGCGCGCCGTCTCGGGATTTCACTGACCTCCGGCATGTTCAAATACAAGGTCGGCACCGCCAATGGCACCGTTCTGGCTGCACGCGTCACCCTCAAGAGCGTCGGATTGCAGTCCATCAGGGTGCGCGACGTGGATGCCTATGTGCTGGAGGACGAATCCCTGTCGGAGACGCTGATCGGCATGAGTTTTCTCAGCCGCCTGAAATCCTACCGCGCCGTTGACGGCCAATTGGTTCTGGAGCGCTAACCTACACCGATCTGCGAAATGACCACATCGCCTGACGCTGGTTTGACCTCCGACAGAAAATAGGACTGCAAAACAGCCCGGCCGGCTTCATCGGCCGCTGCGTCATCGCGTGCATGCACCCGCGCAATCATGTCTCCG
>JARGOF010000003.1:0-186218 GCA_029212415.1 Rhizobiaceae bacterium
GCCGTCCAGATGACCTCAAGGCTGTCATTGATGCCAACTCCGGTGAAGAAACGGCCGCATTCATGGGCCGCGCGTGGGATGCAGCCGACACAAGGGCACTCGATGTTCTTTCCAAAGATCCTGCCCACGAAATCACCGAGATATCCCCATCAGAACTGGCGGAATGGACAAAACAATCCGAGCCAATTATCGGTGCCTGGAAAACCAAAGCGGATGCTGCCGGCATTGATGTTGACGCGGTGTTTGCGACAATCTCCGATGCCACCAACTAACACGGAAGCAAAGTTTCAATCATGGAACATACATTGCTTGCCAGAATCAAAGTTCGCGCAACCAGACTGGTTGCGCGAATTGGGATGATCGCTCTGGCTACCTTGGCTTTGGTCACATTTGTCGATGTTGTCGGACGCTATGTGTTCAATCACCCATTGCCCGGTGGCATCGAAATTTCCTCATCCTTGATGGCGATACTGATTTTTTCGTCATTCGTTGTTGCAACTGATCATGACGAGCACGTGCGGGTCGATCTCCTGGTCGACAGCATATCGTCTCGCGTGAGGACGGTTCTGCTGCGATTGGCATCTGCATTGACTGCGGTCGTTGCCCTGTTGTTTGCCTATGCCATTGTCACGAGCGGATTGCATCAATTCGAAACGGGTGAGGTTACGCCGGTCCTGCGTGTGCCAATCTACCCCGTAACCCTGGCTGCCGGTTTCATCGCGGTCGTTTTTTTCCTGATCGCGGTGTGGATGTTGTTTGCGCGACGCAAGCCTCACTCACCAGACCATGTCACGCCTGCCGAGTAGGCCTGCGACAGACTTTTCCTTTTGCCTGAAAGCTTATTCATGGGTAACGAACTTATTACAGTCTTGGTGATTGGTGGCTTGCTGGGCTTCATGGTGCTTGGTGTGCCTATCGGTGTATCGATGGCCCTGTCCGGGTTTTTCGGCATCGTCGCCATTGTTGGTCTCAATGGTACAATGGCCGTTCTTTCTGATGTGATCACGGAAACGGCATTCAGCTACCATCTGAGTATCATTCCGCTGTTTATTCTGATGGGCAATCTGGCCAGCCGCAGCGGTCTCTCAAGAGAACTCTATCAGGGGTGCGCCGTACTCTTTGGCGGCGTGCGCGGCGGACTTGGCATGGCCACAATAGGCGCTTGCGGGTGTTTTGCTGCAGTTTCAGGTTCGTCTTTGGCAACAGCCACCTCAATGGGGCAAGTCGCCATTCCCGAGATGAAGCGCTTCAATTACAGCGACCGTCTGGCGACGGGCGTTGTAGCCGCAGGTGGGACGATTGGCGTTCTTATCCCGCCAAGCATCATCCTCGTTCTATATGGCATCCTGACCGAGACCAGCATCACTGACCTGTTTATCGCAGCCCTTATTCCGGGCCTGCTGCAAGTCATGATCTACATGATCACCATTTCGGTTCTTGTTCGATTGCGCCCCGAGGATGGCCCAGCCGGTGAGAAAACCACCCTCAGGCAAAAATTTCTTGCCATCCCGAGCGTTGCCGGAATGCTCGTCCTGTTTACCGTGGTGATCGGCGGGATTTATCTCGGCGTCTTCACACCGACAGAAGCAGCAGGCATTGGCGCCATCATAGCGCTCTTGCTTGGCGTTTTCAGGCGTCAGCTCGGCTTCAAAGCCATCGTGGACGCGCTGTTTTCGACGCTCAAGACAAGTGGCATGGTGTTCCTGATCCTCGCCGGGGCGACCATTCTGGTGAACTTCTTTGTGTTCAGCCGTGCAAATCTGATGATTGCAGACTGGGTTATCGGCCTCGACTACCCGCCTTTGATGATCCTCCTGATCATCCTTGGGATTTATCTGGTGCTGGGATGTTTCCTGGATTCAATTGGCATGGTTCTGCTGACCATCCCGGTTGTCTTTCCGATCATCATGCAGCTTGGATATGATCCGGTGTGGTTCGGCATCATGGTTGTGGTTGTTGTTGAAACCGGCATGATTACCCCGCCGATGGGGATCAATGTCTTTGCCATCAAAGGCATAGCGCCCAAGGTGCCAATTGCGTCGATTTTTGCCGGCGTTGCACCGTTCTGGGCAGCAGACATGTTCAGGATCGGCCTGCTTATCGCCTTCCCGGCACTGGCCCTTTACCTCGTTGGGTAGAGGCAGGTTTTAGCTCACAGAACGCGGTGCCTGTCAGGTGGCGCAAGACAAGCCCGGTTGCATGGGGCGTGTCCCGCATGATGGTGTATCGGGATTGGTAGGCTTTGCTCCCTTGTGCATCCGAAAACGCCAGGCAGGCAGCCGTTTTGCAAGCGCCTGAATTTCAAACCTATTGATCGTGAACATCCCTCGCCAATGCGCACTGGAAAGCGCGCATTGATCAATTACCATTCGAACAGCGCTAATGGGCGCAACGGTTTTGTCAGTCTTTAGGGAAATTGCGCTGCAAGCCGTCCCAGCAGTCTGGATAGGTCTGATCAATTGTGTCAAGATTGGAGGCAAAACCTGTCGGATTCTGGGTGAACCTGGTTTCGAACATGAAAGCCAAAGTGCCTGAAAGCCTTTCGGGCGCCAGAGCCTTTTCGCTGGCCTTGGCGAAAGCCTCCGTATCGGGACCATGGGCAACCAGTGCATTGTGCAAGCTCATGCTGCCGGGGACAAAACCGCCCGGTTTTGCATCATAAACACCATATACAAGCCCCATGAACTCGCTCATGACGTTCATGTGATACCACGGCGGCCGGAAGCTGTCCTCCATGACCAGCCAACGTTCGGGGAAGATCACAAAGTCCATATTGGCTGTGCCGGGCAGTTCCGAGGCAGAGGTCAAAACCGTATAGATCGACGGATCAGGATGGTCGAACAATGTGGCACCGACGGGCGAGAAGCGGCGAAGATCATATTTATATGGCGCGTAATTGCCGTGCCAGGCGACGACATCAATCGGTGATTGCGCGATGGTCGTTTTGTACAGATGCCCTTGCGCTTTGAGAAAGAGTTCGCATTCGCCCTCATAGTCTTCATAGGCTGCCACCGGATAGAGAAAGTCACGGGCATTGGCCAGGCAATTGGCGCCGATAGGGCCGCGCTCCGGCAAGGTCAGTGCCTTTCCGTAATTCTCGCAAATGTAGCCACGCACCGGGCCGTCGACCAGATCGACGCGGAATTTGACACCGCGCGGAATGACGACAATGTCTCCCGGTGCAGCGGTGATCACACCGAATTCAGTGATCAGTCTGATGGCGTTTTCCTGCGGCACGATCAGCAGCTCGCCATCGGCGTTATGAAAATAACGGCGTTCCATGGATGTGTTAGCCACATAGAGATGTGTGGCAATGCCGGTCTGCATCGCCGCATCACCACAGGTGGTGATGGTTTTCAGTCCGGCCAGAAAATCTGTCGGCTCATCGGGAACAGGAACCGGATGCCATCTGAATTGCATGGCCGGCAGATCGCATTCATCACGGCAGGGCGCCGTGCGTATTCCGCCCTTCGGCACTTTCTTGAAGCCTGTTCCGTGTTTCACGGAAGGGCGTATCCGATAGAGCCAGGAGCGCTTGTTTTCGGCGCGTGGCGCGGTGAATGCCGTGCCGCTCAACTGTTCTGCATAAAGCCCCAAAGGTGGACGCTGCGGAGAGTTGCGGCCAATCGGCAACGCACCGGGAACAGCTTGCGTGGAATGGGTGTTTTCGTAACCGGGCATGTAGCCGAAATCAGTCGAATCCGGTTCGATCAAGCCACCGGGTGCGATCAGTTCCTGCGGATAAGAGATGGGTTTCTCGCTCATAAGGCCTCCGTACAATTGCCTGTCCACCGGGTTCAACCGGTTGCGGTCATTAAGAAAATGTCAGTTTGCCCATTGAAACGCCATCACAAACCCATGTGACACCATTGGGATTGCATCGCGTGAACGGTTGCGTCCCAGTCAAGCCAAACGGATCGCGATCAAGGCCTGGGGCCGATCCATGCTGATGTTTTTCGACGGGTGGCTTCCTATTATATTGTCGTTCCACGCAACTCCGAGGCTGCCCACGCGTTGAACAATCAGATTGCACAATCGGCTCCGGGCGGCTTCATGGTTCAAAACCTTTATGCGGAATTCACGGCAGATACGGCTTCCGCTCTGTCGGCCGTGATACTCGGGCTCGTCTTCCTCGGTTTTCTTTTCGAAAAATTGCCGCCCGCCGCAGTGGCCACCGCTGGCGCGGCGGCGTTTCTTCTGCTCGGCTATATCTCGACAGAGGAGGCGCTGGCGGTGTTTTCCAATCCGGCGCCGATCACCATAGCGGCGATGTTCATTCTCTCCTCGGCGCTGGTCAGCACCGGTGTGCTCGACGCGGCGTCGTCCTATCTTGTCGGCCTGTCGGAAAAACGCGGACCCATTGCTCTGGTGCTTCTGCTGCTCGGTGCGGCGCTGGCGTCGGGCCTGATGAACAATACGCCGCTGGTGATCGTGCTGATCCCGATCATTTCGAAAATGGCCGCTGCCCTCAATATCGCCTCCAGCAAGGTGCTGATTCCACTGTCCTACATGGCGATCCTCGGCGGCACGCTGACCCTGATCGGAACATCCACCAATCTGCTGATCGATGGCGTGGCGCAAGGCGAGGGCATGGCGCCGATGCGGATGCTCGAGTTGCTGCCCTTTGGTCTGGTTGCGCTGGTGGTGGGTGGGCTGACTTTACTGGCATTGGGCCCACGCCTCTTGCCTTCCCATATCGTTTCCGGGGAAGCGATCGATGACACCGACACGCAGTTCATGTCCCAGGCAAAAATTATCGCGCCAGCCGAGAACGAGGCAGAAAGTGCGTCGACCGGCAGGGCGCTGGCGGATTTCAGCGCCCTGTCCAAGATCCGCGTGCTGGCCATCCTGCGCGGCACCGAGCGGCTGAAACCCGACCCGGCGCTTGAATTGAACAGGAACGACCTGGTCATTTTTCATGCCAATCAGTCCGAGCTTCTGACCCTGCGCGATCACCCGAACTACATGCTGGGTTACCACAAGGCCTTGCTCGCCTCGGCCGATCAGCAGAAGTCCGAAAAGATCGAGGCGGTCTATGCGGGCGACGCGAGCAGCAGCGGGCGGCGGTTGCGCGATCTCGGCTGGTTCAAGGCGGGCGTAAGGGTGCTTGGCATTTCACGGCGCAAGCACAATCCGGGGCCCGAACTGTCGGAAGTCCGCTTGCGTGCGGGCGATCGCATATTGCTGGAAGGCAGTCCCGGTGATCTCGCTGATATCGTGCAGTCGGAGAGTTTTGTGGCAGCGACTGTGCCCAAATTGAGACCCTACAAGCGGCACCGGGCGGGACTGGCAATCCTGACAATGAGTGCTGTCGTTGTGCTGTCGATTTTCAATGTCGCGCCGATCGTCACCCTGTCGCTTCTTGGCGTCGGCATCATTCTGCTGACGCGTTGCGTCGAGGCCGAGGACGCCTGGAAAGCCATCGACGGTTCAATTCTCGTGCTGATTTTCGCGATGCTCGCCATTGGCCGTGGTCTGGACAATACGGGCGTGGTGCAGAGCCTTGTTGACGCGGTCACACCATTGCTGAAAAGCGTCTCGCCACTGGTGGTGCTGTTTGCCATCTATGGGCTGACGTCCCTGTTGACCGAGCTGATTTCCAACAATGCGGTCGCCGTGATCCTGACGCCCATGGCCATTGGACTGGCCGATGCGCTTGGCATCGATGCAAAGCCGCTCATCTACGCCATCATGATGGGCGCCTCGGCGAGTTTCGCCACCCCCATCGGCTATCAGACCAACACGCTGGTCTACGCAGCCGGCAACTACCGCTTTGCCGATTTTCTCAAAGTCGGCCTGGTGATGAACGTGGTCGTCGGCATCGCAAGCTGTCTGGCGATCTGGGCCTTTACGGAGATCTGATGCAGGCCCATGCTGCAAAACCGCATTAGGCTTTTAAGAGAAATTCCAGCAACAGGCCGACCAGGCTGCTGCGATGGCCCGATTCGGGCCAGACCGCGTGGATGTTGAGCGTCGGCAGCGACCATTCCGGCAAAACCCGCACAAGGCGTCCGGTGGCCAGGTCCTCTTCGATGGCGCTCAGGGGCAGTTTCTGCAGACCCAACCCGGCCAGGACGGCGGACCGCGCGCTGCTGACCGTATTGACCACAATGCGCGATGGTTCGGGCTGGCAGGTGACCTCTTCTTTCCCCCTGGTCAGGGTAAATTTTTCCGACAGCATATCCAGCAGCACAAAATCGCAGCGCGCCAGATCCTGCGGAACACGGGGCTTTTCGATGGTCTCCAGGTAGGAGGGGGCGGCGACCAGGCAGCGCTCGAACGTGCCGATCTTGCGGCTCATCAAGGCGCTCTCGGGCATGGCACCCAGCCGTATGGCCAGATCGTAGCCTTCGGCGACCAGATTGACCTGTTCATCGCTGCCGTGCAGCGTGACAGCCACATTGGGATAACGGGCGGCAAATTGCCAGATCGCGCTTTCCTGGGGGCTGTCCGCCAGGAAGGCCGGCGCGGTCAGGCGCAGGGCGCCGGCGGGACCGGCGCTTATGTCGGCGATGGCATCCAGGCCTTCCTCCGCCGCTTCGACCATGCGCCTGGCGGCTTCCAGCAACCTGTGCCCGTCTCCCGTCAAAGACATGGCGCGGGTCGAGCGGTGCAGCAGGGTGACGCCATGGCGTGTTTCCAGCGCTTTTACATGGTGGCTGACAACGGATGTCGACAGCCGAAGCGCGCGGCCTGCGGCGCTGAAACTGCCTGCTTCGGCAACCCGGGCGAAAATGGCGAGGGCGCGCAGGTCATCAATCATGGATCTCGGCTTTCGATTGGATGAGATAGTCTTTCAAATTTACCCCATCATGTCAAAGAATGAAAAGACCTCTATTTATAAAGCCAGGGAAGGGCAAGCCGATGCCCCAATCAATCGACACCGTTCAAATGCCGAAGGCCAGCCAGTATCGGCTACAACTCTGCACGCATTTCGGGGATTCCTGCGCGACCTTTGGAAAAATGAAACAGTCATGACGTGTCGCTACAGGTGGGCAAGGTCAGAATATCCGGAGACACCTTTATGAAAATGCTGAAAACGCTGCTCAATTCACCCTATGTTTTCTGGGCTCTTCTTGCCTTGCCTTCGATCGGCATGATCAATAGCGCATTGTCCGGCCAGGATCTGGAGCCGCTGCTTCATCCCAGTGGCGAATTCGCCGCCCGGTTCATGATCCTCGCGATGATGCTGACCCCCTTGCGCATGCTGTTTCCGAAGTCCGGCCTTGTGTTGTGGTTTTTGCGACGCCGCCGTTTCCTTGGCGTGGCCGCCTTCGGTTATGCCGCACTGCATACGCTCTACTACGTGATTGACCTGGGGTCCCTGTCGGCCGTCGGTGCGGACCTGACCAAGTTCGGCATCTGGACGGGGTGGGTGGCATTCGTCATTTTCGTGCCGTTGGCCATGACCTCCAACAATGCTTCGGTCCGCCGCCTTGGCCGCTCCTGGAAGGTGCTGCAGCGATTTGTCTATGCGGCTGCGGTCGCGACCCTGCTGCACTGGATTTTTGTCCACTATAATTTCGCTCCGGCGCTTGTGCATTTTGTTCCGCTGGCCGCGCTTGAAACCTACCGCATCTGGAAAACCATGCATTCCGACCGTCTGGCGCAGACTGCGCACAACACCGTATCCTGATCTGCAAAGAGGAGAGGCCCATGGCCACTTTTGCTGTTACCGCCGCAAGCGGCCATCTGGGCCGCGCAATCATCAAGGCTCTGAGCGTCAAGGTTGGAGCCGATCGTGTCATTGCCATCGCCCGCACCCCGGAGAAAGCCCGGGATATGGGTGTCGAGGTGCGTCAGGGGGACTATAATGACCGCGCCGGTTTCGAATGTGCGCTGAAAGATGTGGATGTCGTGTTGCTGGTCTCCGGCATGGATGACCCGAACAAACGCATCGGGCAGCACCGAAACGTCATAGAAGCAGCCAAGACCGCCGGGGTCAGGAAGATCGTCTATACCAGCGTGCAGGGACCGGATGAAGGCACCAGCTTCTCGCCGGTCGTTCAGAGCAACCGTCGGACGGAACAGGACGTGCGCGAAAGTGGACTGGAGTGGATCATCGGCCGCAACGGCATCTATATCGAGCCGGATATCGACTATATCGATTCCTACATGGCTGCAGGCGAGATCACCAATTGTGCCGGAGACGGCAAATGTGGCTACACCACCCGTGACGAACTGGCCCATGCCTATGCGCAACTGATTGTCAGCGATCTCCACAACGGCCAAACCTGCAATTTGCACGGTGAAAGCCTGACGCAGGCGGCACTGGCCGATTACCTGAATCTCGCCTTCGGCACGTCCCTGGTCTATCGCGCCGTGAGCGTCGAGGAATACAAGCAGGACCGCATTGACGCGCTTGGCACATTTATCGGCACGGTCATCGCCGGCATATATACGGGCATCCGAGACGGTGCCTTCGACAATATCAGTGATTATGCCGAAGCCGCCGGGCGGCCCCATCAATCATGGAACGACTACTTCTCGCGCATCAAGGCGGGCGCGACAAAACGATCACACGCCTGAAGCATTGTATTTGCACCTTGATAAACACCAAGGCCGATCTCGTGGGCTGTTTGCAGGCTTCATCAGGCATTTGGTCAGCTCTCACCTTGAACATGGTTCTCTTTCAAGCGTATCGGGTGTAGCGTCGTGCGATGTGTTCAGACTTCAGACATTTTGAGCTGGGATGGCGTGCCATGGGTGCGCCATTCGGCAAGACACAGGAATGGTGGCCGCCACCCTGCCGTTGATCACTTTTGAGATCAACAATTCAAAATGAACTGGATTTTCCATGACCATATGTGACCTTTCGGTCCGTACAGACACGCTTGTCGTGACCTGGGCGGACAACAGCTCGACGCCATTCCCGACCATCTGGCTGCGCGACAATTGTCCCTCGGGGCTGCACCCGCAAACACACGAACGTCTGCTGGATCTGCTGGCGTTGGACGTCTCACCAGTGCTCCTGTCGGCCCATCTTGACGGCGACAACGTCGTTCTTGGCTTTGACGACGATCATGTCAGCCACATGCCTGTCGCTTTGCTAAGCGCCCATCGCCCCGGCCAGCCGGCAGCCGATGCGGCCGCCATCACGCCGCAGCTTTGGCGGGCCGACATGATTGCTGACGTTGTCCTGCGCTACCCGGCTGCGCCGATATTGCTGGACGATGAATGTCTGAACGCGTGGATGCAGGCCACTGCAACCTTTGGCATTTCGATTGTGGAACAGTTGGAGGGTCGGATCAGCGCCGGGGTCGACGTGGCACGGCGCATCGGTTTTTTGCGCCAGACCAATTTCGGCACAACCTTTGAAGTGATCAACAAGCCCGACCCGAACAATCTGGCCTACACGTCCGTCGCCTTGCCGCTGCACACCGACCTGCCGAACCAGGAAGTGCCGCCAGGGTATCAATTCCTGCATTGTCTGGCCAATGAGGCCAGGGGTGGCGGTTCGCTGTTTGCCGATGGATTCGCGATGGCACAGGATCTCAGGGCAGAGGACCCGCAGGCCTTTGGTCTGCTCTGCGACGTGCCCGTTCCCTTTCGCTTTCACGATGGTGACGCAGATATCCGGGTGCGTGAACCGGTGATCACTCTGGATAATTCAGGCGCGGTGATCGAGATCCGCTACAATGCCCATCTGGCGGGGGTCTTCGATATGGCACCGGAGATCATGCCAGCCTATTACCGCGCCTATCGTGCCTTTATGGCCAAGACGCGGGATCCGAAGTATCGCCTGATGCTGAAGCTGAAAGGCGGCGAAATGGTGGTCTTCGACAATCGCCGGATTCTGCATGGACGCGACTCCTTTGATCCCTCCACCGGCTTTCGGCATTTGCATGGTTGTTATGTTGATCGCGGCGAATTCAGCTCCCGCTTGCGTTTGCTGGCCCGCAAGACCGACGTCGACAAGGCCGCTTAGCCGGTGGAACAACGTCGTCTGGCGAACGGCGCGGGCCATAACGGCCCGTGCCCCATAGGCAATTCGGGCAGTGCCCAGCCAGAAATGACCGCGTCGATGTTCATGCCGATCATCAGAAGGCGCTGACTAGCTTTGACACAGCTCGCTATGGTGCAATTTGAAGCCGTTGGGGGCATTGCCATCGTTCGTATTGAATGGCTGCAACAGCTGCAAATGCGGGCGCTTAGGCCAATGGGCCTATTCATGGTAGGTAGTGCATAGAAGTGGGGTGATCGCATGCCGAGGTTTTTGTCTGTTACCATCCTGATAGTCGGATTGATGTTGACGCAACAGGCCGCGGCGCAGCCTGCTGATTTGATGATTGCAGCGCGCGATGGGGATGTCGAAAGCGTTGAGGCCTTGCTGGCATCCGGCGCAGAGCCGGACCCGGAGGGCATTGCAACCCCTCTGTATTTTGCGGCGCAGGGCGGACATCTGGCAATCGTGGAACTGCTGCTTGAGCGTGGTGCGGACCCGAACGCCCGGTCCGATTGGGGCACGCCATTGCACATTGCAGCACGGCGTGGGCACATCGGCGTTGCAGAGATCCTTTTGCAGTATGGCGCTGACCCGAATGCGAAGGGCGGTGAACTGGACAATACGCCGTTGCACAACGCCGCCTATGTAGGTGCGACACAGATGGGGCGATTGCTGATTGCCCAGGGTGCCGATGTAAATGCCAGAAACAACGAATTCGAGCCGCCGGTTCATCTGGCCATGGAGCGTGGGCGCTTGCAGATCGCCACACTGTTGCGGGAGGCCGGGGCCCGGCCCATTGCCGTCGAACCGATTTCCGCGCAGCTGGCCGGCGCTGACGTCGAGAAGGGCCGGATCAGAGCCCTGGAGTGCAGCGTCTGTCACCAGTTGGCGAAGGATAAAAGGGCCATCGGTTCCGGACCGCGGCTCTGGGGCATTGTCGGACGGCCAATCGCCAGCGAGGACTTTGGTTATTCCGACGCGCTGCTGGCCGAGATCGGAACCTGGACCTTCGAGCGGCTGAATGCTTTTCTGGCGGATCCGGCGGGCACTGTGCCTGGCTCGGGAATGTATCGGGGCTATGTCCAGGAGCGGACCGACCGGATCAACATCATCGCCTATCTCAGAACGTTGAGCGAAAGCCCGGTGCCTTTGCCATAGCGCGCAATGGGAGACCACGACATTGAATGACTTGTCACAGGAGGCATTGTGCGGAAACTGAAAACATTGTCGTGTCTATTGTTGTTCATCCATTGTCAGGCCGCATGGAGCGCTGAAATTCACGATGCTGCGCGCGCTGGAGATCTGCAATCGCTCGAACTGCTGATCGAGTCTGGTTCTGATGTGAATGCGATTGACTATGTGCAAGGGTCCGCACTGCATATCGCCGCCGTCAATGGACATGCTGGTCTTGTGGAATTCCTGTTGCGCAACGATGCGGATCATGGGGCGCAAGAGTTCGGCAAAGGCGACACGCCGCTTCATTGGGCAGCCCTTGGCGGCAGTCCGGATGTTATCAATCTGCTTTTGGCGGCAGGCGCAGATATCGATGCTGAAAATGACATTCAAAATATACCGTTGCATATAGCCAGCGAAGCCGGCAACGCAGAAGCTGCATTGCTGCTGATTCAAAATGGCGCTGATGTCCGGGCGGAAAATTTGAAAGGCAAGGCGGCGCTGCACCTAGCGGGGCTTGCCGGCAGCAATAATGTCGTCGACGCCCTCATCAACAAGGGCGCCCAATATGCATTGACGGAATTTGTCTCACCACTGCTGCAAAACGCGGACATTCAAAATGGTAAGAAATACTGGGAAATGAAATGTCGTGTTTGCCATTCGATAGACCGCGGCATCAAACTTGACACTGGACCGCCCCTCCGAGACGTCGTGGGGCGAGCGATGGCCAGTCTGCCCGATTTCGAATATTCCGAAGCACTCAAGCGTGCCGATGATGTCTGGGATTATGAGAATTTGAATGCATTGCTGCTGGATGGTTGGAATTTCTGGCCCGGAAACAGCATGGGGGGAGGGGAATATGGCAAAATCTCCATTCCTTCGATCGCAATCAGGGCAGATATTATCGCCTATCTGAGAACCCAAAGCGCCAGCCCTGTGCCTTTGCACGAATAGGACAATCAGCCGGATTCCCCACAGGCAAAAGAGTTTGGGGGCCGTCAGCGATTGAAGTGTGGCAGATGGCTCTATCCAGTTGCAGAAGGTTAAACCCGGCGCAGACCGTGTTGATCGAGCAGGCGGATCAGCATGTCCTTTGCCTGCGTCCTGTGCATCCAGTGGATCTGTCGCGCCGTCTTGGCATCGCCCCTTGCAATGGCTTCGTACAAAGCGCGGTGATCCTCGTTGGATTTATTCGGCATTGGCCGCATGTGCAGCGTCATGGCCCTTGCCCGTCGCACCTGGTCATTAAACTTGGAAACGATCATCTGAATGCGCTTGTTGCCACCCAGGCGGACAAGCTCGTCATGAAAGGCTGCGTCGGCACGCGCCCAACCCTCCCGGTCATTGGCCTCAACGCTGGCTTCCATCTCCAACGTAGCCGCTTTCAGCCGGGCAAGTTGCGCCTCGCTATAGTGCGCCTCGGCGGCAAGCGAGGCTGCAAGGCTCTCAAGCTCGGTCAGGACTTCGTAGATTTCGCGCATGTCATCGGGTGACAGGGATGATATCCGCACCCCCTTGCGCGGTCGGACTTCCAGCAGGCCCTGGGATTCCAGAATGAGGGTGGCCTCACGGACCGGTGTGCGCGACATGCCAAGCTGTTCGGCAAGCTCGCTTTCGAGGTGATCCGTCCCGGCAGGCAGTTCGCCGGCAAAAATCAACGCCCGCAGGGCATCCACCGCACGAATACTCTGGGATTTGGTCTTTGCTTCGCCGGACACCTTAAACCTCTTGTTTGCGGCCTTCTTGCGCTGACCGGTAGATTGCCTCTTCCACTTCCATCACCCGCAGATAGTCGGCAGCAGAATTTTCAAACTGCCGTTTTCCGAGCAGAGCCGCAACCACATGGTTTTGAAGGGCAAAGACGCAATCGCCGGCAAATCCGGGCCATGGTTGCGGCGCAAGCAGGGCTTTTGTCCCTGTCTCGCCGAAGGCGCGCAGGTGCACGGAGCCATCGCCCGACAAGGTCAAGGTTCCGCCGGTGCCCTCCAGCAATGCCTCGCCCAGGGTGATGCGGGTGTTTTGCGTGGCATGATCGAGATGCCGGTTGCCATCAAAGATGGCGCGCACCCCGTCAGCGAAATCGAACAGGATGTAACCGGCATCTTCTCCGGCGATCGCCGGGTTCATTTTTCTCAGATCCGCATAGACCGCCTGAATGTCGCCGAGCAGAAAGCGGAAGGTGTCAATCCAGTGGACGGCCGTCTCGTGCACCAGAAACCGCTGCATGGTCTGAAAATAGGGCTGCCGGGAAAGATAGGCCTGCGGTCCCTGTCCGTCGCCTGTGCGCAGCCGGAATGTCATCTGGTGCACCTGGCCGATATCGCCGGCAGCCAGAGAGCGCGCCATTTCCCGGTACCAGGGCTGGAAGCGGAAGTTCTCATGCACGATCAGAGGCACGCCCGCGGCAGCGGCCAGTTCCACCGCAATGCGGGCTTCCTCGAGCGAGGTACAGAACGGCTTCTGACAGATGATGGACTTGATGCCGTGGTCGAGCGCCGCCCTGATCACATCCAGATGGGTTTGCGGCGGCGTGATGATGTCCAGGATATCCGGCGCGGTCTCTTCGAGCAGGCGCTGCAGACTGCCGAAGGCCGGAAAGCCTGTTCGCTTGGCCTTGTCGACGCTTCGGTTGGCGATGCCGACCATTTTCACCTCGGGGATTCGCGCCCAGGCGTCGATGTGAAACTGGCTGAAATAGCCCGCGCCTAGGCAGGCAACCCGCAAGAGTCTGTTCACGTCTGTGCCTTTGCCATTATCTGTTCGAGAACCGCATTTGCGGCGGTTTCCGTGCTGCTGTCACCTCCCAGATCACGGGTGAGGTGGCTTTTGTCGGCCACCACCTGATAGACCGCGTCGCGCAGGGCTTTCGCGTCTGCAATCATGGGGGCGCTATTGTGCTTGGTGCCCAGCCAGTCAAGCATCATGGCGGCTGACAGGATCATCGCCAGGGGATTGGCGACCCCCTTGCCGGCGATATCGGGCGCCGACCCGTGGCAGGGCTGAAACACCGCATGATCATCACCGATATCGGCAGAGGGCGCCAGTCCCAGCCCGCCCATGATGCCGGCGCCCAGATCGGACAGAATATCGCCGAACATGTTCTCGGTGACCATGACATCGAAGGTCCAGGGCTTTTCAACCATCCACAGGGCCGTGGCGTCCACATAGGCGTGATCGGCGGTCAATTGCGGGAATTGCCTGGCGACGCCATCGAAGATTTCACGGAAGAAGGCAAAGGCGCGGAAGACATTTGCCTTGTCGACGCAGGTCACCCGGCCTTTGCCGGTTCCCGATTGCTTGCGCTGCCGGGCATATTCAAAGGCAAAGCGAAACAGTTTTTCGCTCGTCTTGCGGGTGATCAGCAAGGTCTCGCGCGCCTCGTCTTTCGTCACCACGCCTTTGCCCATGGAATGAAACAGGCCTTCAGTGCTCTCGCGAATCAACACGAAATCGATTGCCTGACCGCCGGAAAGCTTCAGCGGTGTCGGCTGTCCCGGCACGACGCGCACCGGGCGCACCCCGGCAAACAGGTCGAGCGCGATCCTCAGATCAAGTTGTGGCGATATCTCGGTGCCATCCTCATAGCGCACGGAGGGAAGCCCCATGGCCGCCAGCAGAATGGCGTCGGCGCGGCGGGCCGTTTCCATGGAGGCCGGGGGCAGGGCCTGCCCGGTCTTGGCATAATGGGCCGCACCGGCGTCAGCCCTGGTAAAGCGCAGCGCATAGGATTGCTGTGCAGTGGCCAGGGCCTCGAGTATGCTGATCGTCGGCGCTGTGATCTCCGGCCCGATCCCGTCACCTTCAAACACTGCGATTTCGAATGAATGGACCATGTATTTTCCCTCAGGAAGCGCCGGATTTGTCTATAAGGCAAACTCCACAATAAATTTATTAATGTATACGTCAATAATTGCGACGCTGTTTTTGCCAGGTCACTGGAAAGCACCACCGTGCTGCTGCTATTGTCAGCCGCATGCTGCGGCCGTGTCGATGACGATGGTTCATCTGTTTTGACAAGTGAGGTCAATATGTTTGCTGTTGTTGTGACGTTCAAAATCAAGCCTGGCCTGATGGGCACATTCATGCCGCTGATGCTGGCCAATGCGCAGGCCTCCTTGCGCAATGAGCCGGATTGCCACCAGTTCGACGTGTGCACTGATGCGGCGCAGCCAGACAGCGTGTTTCTCTATGAACTCTATTCCGATTTGGCCGGTTTCGATGCGCACCGGCAGACGCCGCATTATCAGCAATTTGATCAGGCCTCTGCGGCAATGATCACGTCCAAGGACGTGCGACGCTTCGCGCAGGTGCAGCAATGATCTGGGAGGTTTATGCGCTCAAATATGCCGATCGTAACAGCCGCACGCGCAGGGACAGTTTCCTGTTCGACGACAATCATGATCAGCCGCATGCGATGGACTATTTTATCTGGGTGCTGAAGTCGGGCAGGGACGTCATTCTGGTCGATACCGGCTATGACAATGCCGAAGCCAGCCGCCGGGAGCGGCCGATCATCCGCGAACCCGCCGAGGCGCTGCGTGGCATCGGCATCAGCCCGGAAGACATCACCACCCTGATTGTCACACACCTGCATTATGACCATGCGGGCGGCCTCAATCAGTTTCCCAATGCCATCATTCATTTGCAGGCGGCCGAGATGGCCTATGCGACCGGTCCCTGCATGTGTCACGACACGCTGCGCATGCCGTTTTCCGCCGATCATGTCTGCGAGGCAGTCAAACGGGTCTATAGCGGGCGTGTGGTGTTCCATGATGGCGATGGGGAGGTTGCCGATGGCGTCACCGTGCATTGCATTGGCGGCCACTCCCGCGGACTTCAGGCGGTGCGGGTGCGCACGGATGCCGGATGGTTGTGCCTGGCGTCCGACGCTGCCCATTATTATGAAAACGTGCATGCCAGAAAGCCGTTCCCCATCGTTGTCGATCTGCAGGACATGCTGGATGGTTTTGACCGGATATCGGCGCTGGCCAGCGATCGCAGCCTGCTCATTCCCGGCCATGATCCTTTGGTGATGCGCCTTTTCGATCGCACCGGGCCGGACTATGTGGTCAGGCTCGACAAGGGCCCTTCCAAGGCCTTTACGCTATGAAGTTCCTCTTCTGCAAGGTCTATAAAAAGACGGTGACCAGGCTTGGCCACACCAGCAGGACGGCGAGCGCCAGCAGTTGAATGGCGATGAAGGGCAAAAACCCGCGGAAAATATCGGTGAGCGAGATGTGGGCAGGGGCGACGGATTTCAGGTAGAAGGCGGCCGGTCCGAAGGGCGGCGACAGAAAGCTGACCTGCATGTTCATGGTGAAAACCACGCCAAACCAGATGGCCACATATTTCGGCTCAATCCCGCCCAGAAATCCGATTTCCTCGACCGGCAGCAAGGTCACGATGGGCAGGAACACCGGCATGATCAGCAGGACAATGCCCACCCAGTCCATGAACATGCCCATGATCAAAAAGACCAGCATCATCACCAGAATGACACCCATGGTCGGCAGATCGGCGCCGACAATGAGATTGGCGACGAAAGTCGGGCCGCCGACCAAAGTGTAGGCGGCTGCCAGCGCAGCGGCGCCCAATGTCACCCAGATGATGGTTCCGGTGGACTTCATGGTGCGGATGAGGGAATCCCAGAAAATCTCGAAGGTCATCTCGCCGCGAAGAACCGTGATGACAAACACCGCGACCACGCCCATGGCGGCGGCCTCGGTAATGCCCGTGATGCCGCCATAGATCGAGCCCAGAACCACGCCGATCACGATCAGTGGCGCCACGAGACCCTTGCCCATTTCCCAGGCGGTGAAAAGGCGTTCGCGGCCAATCACAAATTGACCGAGCAATATGCCGCCGACCACAGTTGCAACCAGATAGGGCAGGTCGGACACCATGCCCCATCGGAGGGGCGCCACATCCTCGATAATGGCATTGGCGCCGATCGCCGTGAGTATCAAAGCCCGCACCAGCAGGAGCGCTGCAATGCCGGTCACCACCAATGTCACCAGACCAGCAAACAGAACGGCCTTTTGCCGCCCCGTCGGGTCATTTGCAACCGGTTCCGGCAAAGGTGCCTGTTTTGGGTCGAGCTGGGTGCGAATGATGATGTAGACGATGAAGAATGACGCCAGCATGAAGCCCGGCAGGAAGGAGGCTGTAAACAGCGCCTTGATCGAGGTTTCGGTGACCAGCCCGTAGAAAATCAGCACGATTGACGGCGGGATCATTGTGCCCAATGTGCCGCTGGCGCAAATCGTGCCGATGGCAAGGTTCTGATTGTATCCCAGACGCAGCATTTGCGGCAGCGCGATGAGGCCCAGAAGCACCACTTCGCCGCCAATGATGCCCGACATGGCCGCCATGACAATGGCCATCATGGAGGTGACGATGGCGATGCCGCCGCGGGTGCGGCTCAGCCATCGATTGAGCGAGGTATACATGTCCTTGGCGATCCCGCTTCGCTCGAGCAGGGAGGCCATGAAAATGAACAGGGGCACGGAAATCAGCACGTAGTTGGTCAATTGCCGATAGACCGCCTGACCCAGCACCGCGAAAGGTCCGCGGCCAAAGTCGCGAAACAGCAGATCAGGGCCGAATTTCATGAGCAGAACGGCGCCTGCCAGGGTGGCCGATGCGAAGCCAAGCGGCATGCCCAGTGCCAAAAGCACAAAGAGACCCAGCAACAGGAAGGCTGAAAGTGTGCCCACATCCATGGCGTTAATCCTTGATGCTTTTACGTATGCTTTCAATTTCCGTCTCATCGATATCGGCGATGGCGGTGTGATGCTCAGGCCGTTTGTTCCAATCGGCGATCAGATTGGACAGGGCCTGAATGGCGACCATGGCAATAATGATGAGAATGGCGGGTTTGATGGTTGCGGGCAGGGGTGGATCCCAGGCTGTGCCGAATGTTTCCCAGCGCATGAATTTTGACAGGGCTTCATTGTATCCGCCCCAGATCAGCAGGAAGGCGAAGGTCCAGATGAGACCCAGCGAGATGACATCGGCCAGCTTTTGCATCCAGCGTGGAAGCAGGTCATAAATCACGTAGATTCGGATGTGGCTGCGCTGCTGCATGGCGTAAAGGCCCGCGAACAGGAACAGAAAGGCGGCGATCCACAAAGACAGTTCATTGGCCCACAGGGTGGGTTTTTTGAACAGATAGCGCGAGACCACTTCGTAGAACATGACAAAGACCAGAATGGAAATGCCGATCATGGTGAAGCGTGAGAAGATCAGGCTGACAATATCGAAAAACCCGGAGGGTTGAACTTCAATGGTGCCGCGCGAGTCCGACAGATAGACGCTGGCGATCAGCAGCGTAGCGCTTGCAACAAGCATCGTCAGCATGACAATGGGGGTTTCAGCGGGCGACAGGAACTGCTTCATGCCGATGTTCGTGCCAAAGAACATGCGGCCAAGAATCACCCATAAAACCAGAATGGCGGTTGCCACAATGCTGGCGACCATCAGAATGCGTACCGGTTTGCACAAGCGCCCCAGCCACAGACTTTCGTGTGCTTCTGACATTGATTTCCCCAACGACGTGCGCCCCGATCGATGTGAACAAGCCCCGTGGGGCTTGTTCGGGTTTGGATTGCAACTCTGGGAAACTTACTGAATGCTGCCTATGCGTCGCAGGAAGACACGATGGGATTCCACCAGGGCAGCCGCTTCAGGTGTCTTGGCGGCCCAGCCGTCCCAGGCGCGTTGCGCGCCGGCGCGGAATTCCGCAAGATCCTTGGGGGACCATGTATGCAGGGTAATGCCCTTTGCCTGCAGATCGGTTGCCGCTTCAGCATTGGCAATATTGATAGTCAAAGCTGTTTTGAGGGCAAGTGCCTGTGTCGCAGTCTCGATGATGGCCTGGATATCTGGCGGGAAATTGTTCCAGACATCCAGGTTGAACGTCACATGGTCCACCGGCATGGAGTGGAAGCCGGGGTAGGTTGCATGTTTGACGATGTCATAGAGACCCAGGTTCACATTGTTCGCCAGATTTGAAGCGTCGGCACCGTCAATGATGCCGGTTTCAAGTGCGGTGAAGATTTCAGTGAAATCCATCACGATGGGAGACGCGCCAAGTTCGGCGAAAATTTCGGTTTCCAAACCGGGCGGTGAGCGGAATTTCCAATCTTTCAGATCTTCCGGTCCGCGCAGAGGGCGGGATGATGAAAGCGATTCCTGGCCACCGGTCCACCAGCCGACAAGATGCATGTTATGGGCTTCGTAAAGTTCGTTGGCAGCCTCCTCACCACCACCAAAATAGAAAAAGCTGTAGAGTTCCCAGGGGTCATTGTAGCCGCCCATCGGGTCACCAACGAACTGAAATGCCGGGTTTTTGCCAGTCTGATAGGCGCCACCGTGCATTTCGCCATCCAGAATGCCCGTGGCAGCGGCATCAAATCCTTCAACGGTGGCAACAACGGCTGATGACCAGAACATTTCTATGTCTACGCGACCACCGGACATGGCTTCGACATTGGCGATGAATTCCTGCGCCAATTTGCCCGAGACGGACTCGGCTGCATATTGGGTTTGCATACGAAGGTCGAATTCAGCGGCTTGCGCGCCGGCGACCAAAACTGCAGATGCGGCAACGCTTGCAGCGAGGTGTATCAGTTTCATGTTTTCCTCCCAGAAATGAATGCGGTGACCTGAAGTCACGCGCCTTTTGATGTGCGGTGAAATCTCAACACCATTACGCTGGTATACACATTATATCAGTAGGTCAAGTTTGGTATGCATGCTATAATATTTGGTATACCATATAAAATATACATCTAAGGCGCTTGTGAAGCCAGAGAAAGCGACATAGGAAAAGCCGAGGATTTTTTGAACCGAGATAGTGACGTGAAAGAAAACGAAAAACAGACGATCAAGATGCCGGCGCTGGCCCGTCAGCGCCTGGGGAACCAGGTGGCAGATGTGCTGCGCGCTCAGATTTTGCTGGGGCAACTGAAGCCTGGTGATGTAATTCCGGAGCGCGAAACCTCCGCCGCATTGGGTGTCAGTCGAACGCCCCTGCGTGAGGCTTTGCTGGTTTTGGAAGCGGAAGGGCTGATAGAGATGTCGCCCTCCAAAAGCCCGGTGGTGGCAAATCCAAGTCTTCTCGAACTGACTGAAATGCTGCTGGTGCAATCTGCACTGGAGGCTTTGGCGGGCGAAATTGCCTGCAGCAAGGCGACGCAGAGCGATATCGAGGCCATTGAAGAGATACACAACAGAATGGTCGCGACGGCCCAGGATGCTGACCCGATTACATTCTTTCAGATTGACATGTCTTTTCATGAAGCGGTTGTTGCGGCTTCCAAAAATGAAGCTCTTATCAAGACGCACAACCGCTTTCATGTGCGGCTTTGGCGCGCCCGTTTTCTGACGGCCGGCAAGGTGGCCACGCGGGAAGTATCCGTGGCCGACCATGCGTCGATCGTGAAAGGGCTGCGCGCGCGCGACGAGCAAAAAGTCTCCGGCAGCATGCGGGATCATTTGAGAAAGGTCATCGACAATGTGACCGCCATGTACGCGCAGCAGAAAACCTGAGGACAAGGCCGATTTATCCATTGCGTCGCGGCAAGGCGCATCAATCGATGCATCGGGCAGAGCTGCGAAGGATTGAATTCACCGGGAAGAGGTTTCATGCATTCTGATCAATTTGATGTTTCAGACACGATTGTTCTGGTTTCCGGCGGAAGCCGTGGCATCGGGTTGGCCGCAGCGGCCGAATTTGTCCGACGGGGCGCTAGGGTGATCATCACCGGGCGCAATGAAGACAGTTTGCGCGGGGCCTGTGCCACGGCGCCAAAGGGGGCACATGACATGGATTTTGCCACCTGCGACGTTGCCGATAGCGATGCGATCAATGCCTGCGTTGATACCGTTGCGCAAAAATACGGCCGCATCGACACTTTGATCAATTGCGCCGGCATCAATATCCGCAAACCGGCGGTCGATTTCACGCCGCAGGAATATGACCAGATCATGGATATCAATCTGCGCGGTGCCTTTTTCATGGCGCAGGCCGTGGGCAAGATGATGATTGCGGCGGGCAAGGGCAACCAGATCAATATCGACAGTCTTTCGACGCTGACATCGCTTGCCCGTGTTGCACCCTACAGCATGTCAAAGGCGGGACTTGGCAATATGACCCGCGCGCTTGCGCTGGAATGGGGCAGGTTTGGCATTCGGGTGAACGGCGTGGCGCCTGGGTTCATCCTTACGGACCTCACAGAAAAATTGTGGGCTGATCCGAATTTGCAAGCCTGGAACAAGACGGTGGCGCCGCTCCAGCGCATGGGCGAAGTGGATGATCTGACAGGCGCAATGGTCTTTCTGGCGTCACCTGCCGCAGCCTTCATGACCGGCCAGATCCTGCGTATAGACGGCGGAATCTCCGCCGGGATCAATTGGCCGATTGATCAGGATTTTGCAGTCACGCTGAAGGACTGAAGTTTTTCGCGCGCTTATCCCGGGTGCTCCAGTTCCTAAACTGTCCGAGGCTCTCTCCGGCGATCATGATGTTGGCAAGGTCGATATGGTCGATCGCCTGAACCGTCCATTGGCGGGATGTGCGCTTCTGCGTTGAAGCTCTGCAGGAAGCGATCACCCTGTTCGGCACGCCTGAGATATTGAGCACCGATCAGGGCAGTCAGTTCACCAGTGCCGAATGTATCAATGTCCTGCACGAGGCTGGGATCAGGATATCCATGGACGGACGGGGCCGGTGTATGGACAACATCTTTACAGAACGGCTATGGGGGGCGCTCAAATATGATTGCACTTATTTGCATGAAATGGACGACGGGTTCATCGCCAAGCGTCATATACATAAAGGGATCAGCTTTCATAATACCTAACGCCCGCACGCGACTTTCAACGGCAGAACGCCTGATGAAGTCTATGGGCCTGATGGCAATGAAAAAGACGAGAAACTGGCAGCATGATCAATATGTCGAATACACCTTAACCGGGCTGTCAAGCTGTCCGGAAAACCGGGACCACCTCACTCCACTTTATAAGAGCAAATCCACCAATGGTTGGAAAGGGAGGGTTTTCAGTGCAACAAACAATGTGATCCAATCGATAGCCGACGTTTCAAAACTGTGAACGGGCGTCGTTTGTCATGTGGGGCCCGTGCGGCAAATTCAGGCTATCAACGCGAATGGAAAAGATGGTTCCTTCTCAAACAGATTTGAAAACTTACCCAGACGGGCAGGATGATCCGAGCACTGATCCTGTCAGGTGGCGAATTCTGGCTGTTCTGCTGGTAACAATTTTCATGACGTTGATCAGCGTTAGCATTGTCAACGTCGCCCTGCCGGCGATTCGTTTGGGGTTGAATGCAACGCAATCCGATCTCCAGTGGGTACTGTCTGGCTTTGCACTGACATTCGGCGTGGTGCTCGTGGCCGCCGGACGTGCAGGCGACATCATGGGACGGGGAGGGCTGTTCCTGATCGGTGTAGCCATCTTTACTGCCTCGTCGGTAGCGGCGGGTTTGGCACCCAGTGCTGAATGGCTCAATGCAGCGCGTTTTGCGCAGGGAATTGGTTCTGGGTTGCTGAACCCTCAAGGACTGGGGATGATCCAGCATTATTTCAGGGGAGATGCACGGGGGCGAGCGTTCGGGTATTTTGGCACGACCGTTGGCCTGTCTGTGGCGATTGGTCCGGTCCTGGGCGGCCTTCTGATTGAACTCGGTGGGACAGAAATCGGTTGGCGTCTCACGTTTCTTGTGAATGTCCCTATCGGTCTCACCGCGATCATTCTAGGGCTGCTTTGGTTTCCTCGCCCCTTGATTGTGCGTCTGCCAAGAACCGGAAGCGGGCTGCGTTCGCTTGACCCTGTTGGCGCGGTTCTTCTGGCATTGGCCGTGCTTGCCGTATTGTTTCCTTTTGTCGAAGGCCGTGGCGGTGCGTTGATCTGGTTGCTGCTGCCTGTTGGCATACTGTTGGTCTGGCTTTGGCTCTTGTGGGAACGCAGGTATGTTCGACTGGGTTTAAAGCCGATGGTTGACCTCAAGATTTTTTCGACCCGCAGCTACACCAATGGAATCACGATCATGGCCTTGTATTTCATGGGTGTCACCAGCGTCTGGGTGCTGGTGGCGCTGTATGTGCAGGAAGGTGATGGCAAAACTGCGCTGCAATCTGCAGTCTTCAGCATTCCCGCTGCATTGCTGTCGGCCTATGCCGCCCATTGGGCCGGAAGTCGGGTGGGGCGTTTTGGCCGCAAATTGGTGATCGGCGGTCTGATTGTGGCGCTGGTCGGCCTCGGGATAAGCATCGCTGTAGTGATCCAGGTCGATGCGGGACACCTAAGCGTCTGGTGGTTGATGGGGTCGCTGTCCCTGATTGGCGTGGCGCAGGGAACAGTGATCAGCCCCAACCAAACACTGACGCTCGCAGAGGTGCCGCTGGACTATGCAGGAAGTTCAGGGGCCATCATGCAGACGGGCCAGCGGATCGGCACGGCTGTCGGTATTGCGGTTATCACCGCGGCGCTGTTTTCGACGATTGCGGTGGCCTCATGGACTGTGGCCATGATTGTGGGATTCAGCCTGATCGCGGTCGTGGTGGCGCTGGCGCTGCTCGTGGCGATCAAAGATTTGCGCGACCGCAAGCAGGTGACATGAAGAAACCGAAATTCACAGACAGCTGGTTTGAAGTTTTGGTGGATGATCCCAAAAGCAGGGGCGGCGTGTCGGTGACGCAGGCAAACCTCGTGGAAACCCCGCTCATAGGAGCCTAATTCATTGCCGTTTGGTATTACGCGTCCTCAAGGCGTTGATGATCAAATGGAAACATTTGATGGCGGAAAGCCGGTTCACCCGACCTGTCTTGTTTGCTCAACTGGACGCGTCGCGCAGCGCGATGTGGTGCATCGGGCAAGCGGCACACCAAAGCCTTGCCAGTGAACAGGGGGCGACTTTCCCCACCCATTGAAGAAGGAATAACGTTCTATTTATTTGCATGAGAGGGCCGGTTCAATAAAAGAATGGGCGATTTTGCACGCTGCTCGCATTGATCTGCGCTTATGGTGGTAAAATTGAATTACGCATCCAATTCTGCCTCCCGGTGTGACCGTGGAGCCTCCTCCTCTCGGCAATTGATGAAGCTGTACAGCAGCATATGCTTATCGATTTTGCCAAAATGCGCATTGAGCAGCCAAAGCAGCGCCACTGCATGGAGATGGATCAAGCTTCCGGGTTCACCCGCCGTTCAGAAGCTTTGCCATCCTTCGCCTTGATGATTGCCGCGGCCTTTTCGGCAATCATGATTGTCGGGGCATTCGTATTCCCTCCGATGAGGGTGGGCATGATGGAGGCGTCGACCACGCGCAGGCCTTCTATGCCAATGACCTTGAGTTGCGGGTCGACCACGGCCATGTCGTCGATGCCCATCTTGCAGGTGCCGACGGGGTGGTAGATCGTATCGGCCCGCTGCCTGATCTGGGCGCGCAGCGCGTCGTCGTCGAGGCCTGAATAGGGGTAGATATCGTCGTGGCGCCAGGGCTCCAGGGCAGGGGCCTCCATGATCTGGCGGGCCATTTTGACTCCGGCCAGCAGGCTGTCCTCGTCGCGCTGGTCTGACAGATATCTCGGATCAATGCGCGGTGGCGAGAGGGGGTTTTTGTCAAACAGGCCGACCTCACCACGTGCATGGGGTCTCAGCAGACAGGTGTGGCAGCTATATCCGTATTGGAAGTGCATGTGGCGGTTGTGGTCATCGACAAGGGCGACCACAAAATGCAGCTGTATGTCCGGGCGGTCCAGTGCGGCGTCGGATTTGAGGAATGCGCCGGCTTCCGCCATGGGGGAGGCAAATTTGCCTGTACCCTTGCGAAACCACTCAAGAGCGGCGGCAATCTGCTTGTCGGCCCGTTTCAGGGTGATGCCGACCAGATCGCTGGAGCGGCTGGTGCTCAACAGGACAAAATCCAGATGGTCCTGGAGGTTCTGCCCGACGCCGGGCAATGCGTGTTGCAGGGCGATATCGTGCTGTTTCAGGATCTCTGGTGGGCCAATGCCCGACAGAAGCAGCAATTGCGGGGAATTGAAGGTGCCGGCGCTCAGGATGACTTCCCGGTTTGCCCTGATCTGGTGCAGGGTTTTTGCCTGTTGGTATTCGACGCCAACGGCCCGCTTGCCTTCAAGCAGGATCCGCGTGACGTGCACATGGGTGATGATTGTCAGGTTGGGGCGCGCTTCCACCGGGTGCAGATAGGCGGCAGCGGCTGAACAGCGCTCGCCATTGCGGTTGCCGCCATGAAACTGCGTGACCTGATAGAGGCCTGCGCCTTCCTGTTCAACGCCATTGAAATCCTCATTGTGGGGGATCTGGCATTGCCCGGCGGCGTCGATAAAGGCGTGGCTGACGGGCAGGGGTGATCGCTGGTCGGAAACCTGCAGGGGGCCACCAACGCCATGCAAAGCGTCGCTGCCACGTTCGTTGTTTTCGGATGCGGTGAAATCGTCCAGCACCTCGTCGAAGGACCAGCCGTCGCAGCCCAGATCGGCCCAATGGTCATAATCGGCGCGATGACCGCGCACATAGAGCATGGCGTTGATGGCACTCGAACCGCCGAGCGCCTTGCCCCGGGGCTGAAATCCCTTGCGTCCATCGAGGCCCGGTTGAGGCACTGTTTCGAAGGCCCAATTGTTCAATTTGACCGGCCAGCCGGAAATCATCGCGGCAACGCCGGCAGGCATGCGCACCAAAAGACCCTTGCCGTCTCCTCCGGCTTCCAGCAGGCAGACAGAAACGCCGGGATCCTCGCTCAGCCGATTGGCCAGCACGCAGCCTGCCGAGCCTCCGCCGACAATGATGTAATCGTACAATCGCTTTGCCTTCCAGGATGGTTGTTTCAGGGGTGGAGGATATCGCCTGCGCTGACCAATGAAAACTGACAGGACAGATTTTACTGTTTCGGTTTTCATTTTCGCAGGCCTATTTTGACAGGCAATCACGATCTTATGCACAGGCAAAAATGCCGGCGCATGATCAGCTCTGCTATAGGGAATCCGGGCGTAATCAATTTTGGGGGCGGAAACCAATGAAACGGTTTTTCCGGGGACTTCTGTGTGGCATTGTATTGACGGTCCTGGTGGCCGGTATCGGCCTTTATGGGTTCTTCAATTTCACGGCGCAAAATGACGTTCAGACCAAAATCTTCGCGCCGGTCCTGTCTCCCGAAGTCCATCCTGGCCTTGAAGCCCTGAGCGCAGGTTTCGAACGCAGCTTCGAGGAGGTCATGCCCGGGATATATCTTGCCACCGGATACGGACTTGCCAATGTCGTCGTCATTGATGCGCCCGATGGTCTTGTCATGGTTGATACGCTGGAAGGTATAGAGGCCGCAGAAGGGCTGCTTCCCGAGATACGCGCCTTGCGCAAGCAAACGGGCAAGGATGTCACCGACATCATTTATACTCACAATCATGGAGACCACGTTTTCGGTTCGGGTGTTTTCACCAGCGATCAGCAAACCCCGGTGCGCATATGGGCCCATGAGAATACAGCCAACCGCGTGCATGATGTGGTCGGTGTGCTGCGCCCCATCCTGTTTCTGCGATCCATGCGGCAGTTCGGCTCGTTTCTTTCCGAAGAAGACCTGATCAATGTCGGCATCGGGCCATTTTTGCTGGTCAATGAAAACAGCCGGGTCTATTTCAAGGAACCCACGCAGATCATCGAGGACAAGGTGGTTCACCTGCAGATTGCCGGCGAGAATCTTGTCATTCGCCAGGCTGAGGGCGAGACGCCGGATCAATTGATGCTTTATCTTACGGATCGGGACGTGCTGCTGCCCGCCGATAATTACTACCACGCCTTTCCCAATCTCTATGCCATCCGCGGCACCCCTTACAGGGATGTGCTGGCATGGGTCGACAGCATTGATGGCATGATCGGGCTGAATGCATCGGCCATGATCCCGCAGCATTCGCAGCCGGTTTTTGGCGCCGCCGCTATCAAAACGCAATTGACTGATTACCGCGATGCGATCCAGTTTGTGCATGATCAGACGGTCCGTGGCATCAACAAGGGGCTGATGCCAAATGACATCGCAGGCGGCCTCAAGTTGCCGCCGCATCTGGCCGCCGCACCCTATCTGCAGGAATTCTATGGCCGGGTTGACTGGGCATCGCGAGCGATATTTTCAGGATATCTCGGCTGGTTTTCGGGCGATCCGAAAGACCTGCTGCCGCTCTCTTCGAAACGCGAGGCGGCCTTGATGATCGAACTTGCCGGTGGCAGGGAGCAACTCAAACAGCGTATCGCCGAGGCCATGCAGCGTGATGAGCCGCAATGGGCGCTCGTCCTGGCCACCCACCTGCGCACTTCAGGTGATCCTGATGCCGCCGAAATGCAGGCTCTGGCGCTGATCGCGCTGGGAGAGCGCGAGATATCGGCAACCGGGCGCAATTACTTTCTGACTTCTGCTGCGGAGGCCCGTGGCTTTGTGATTCCGCAACCCAAAACCTGGCTGACACCACAGGAAAGCCTGGTGGGCATTCCGATCCACTCCTATCTGGAACTCCTGCAGGTTTCACTGAAGGCGGAGGAGGTGCTGGACATCGAGGTTGCCTATTGTTTCAATTTCAGCGAACCGGCTGAGCAATATACCATGCGGATCCGGCGTGGTGTGGCGGTTCTGCAGTCCGGACTGGCTGCAGACTGCATCGGGACGCTCAACGCTCCAACCGCGACTTTCAAGGCGATTGCCGCCAAGGCAATCAATCCTGCCATGGCGCTGGCATCAGGCGCATTGACAATTGAGGGCGGCGTTACCAGATTTGTGAAATTCATGGTAAATTTTGAGAAGCGACCGTGACAGATGCCGTTTTTGATCTTTATCAAACAGCATTTTGAAATAGGGCTTAGTTCACTTGTCATGGCGGGTGTCCTTTGCACCTGCGGCCTTTTGCCTATGGTACTTAGGTTCTGGAGACAAGGGATGTCTTTGGCGTTATTACTGATCGTGTCAGGGCTTTTTCGGAAAAGAACATAATGACCGAGTACCGCAAGGATATACATAATTCAGAAATACCGGCCCTGTGTCAGGCCTGTGAGGCGCGACACCGCGGCGTATGCGGTGCACTTTCACCGCTTGAACTGCAGCAGCTGGCCAGCAAGGCCACTCGCAGGGAGATAGCGCCCGGCACAGAACTTGCCGCCGACGCGGAGCAGATTTCGCACTATGCGAATATCCTGGGCGGTGTGGTCAAATTAACAAAGATACTGGAAGACGGGCGACAGCAGATTGTCGGCCTGCAATTCGCGCCGGACTTTCTGGGCAGGCCCTTCAAGGCATCAAGCCTTACCAATGCGGAAGCGGCGACCACCGTGCAGGTTTGCAGTTTTCCGCGCTCGGCCATCGATAATATGATCAAGCAATCACCCCAGTTGGAGCACAAGCTGCTGCAACAGACGCTGGATGAACTCGACGAGGCGCGCGAATGGATGGTGACGCTGGGCCGCAAGACGGCGGCCGAGAAAGTGGCGAGCTTCCTCTATCTGATTGCCACACATATCAATCCGGAAAATGACAAAGCCGACAGCATTACCTTTGACCTGCCGCTCACCCGCGCCGATATTGCCGACTTTCTCGGGCTGACGATTGAAACCGTCAGCCGACAGATGACAAAATTGCGCAAGGCCGGGGTCATCGAAATCGAGAACAATCGCCATCTGACGGTTCCCGATATGGCCCGGCTGGCGCACCGCGCCAGCCTTTAAGGGATAGATATTTTGGCCCATCGGGCCAGCCTTTAATGCATGGGCAGTCTGGCGCACCGCGCCAGCCTTTGATGCATCCGGCCAATATCAGACGTTGAGCATCAGGTGCTCGCGTTCCCAGGCAGAGATTTCGCTCAGGAATTCGTCGAGCTCGTGGAGCTTGATCTGTTCGTAATTGGCTGCAAATTCTTCACCCAGGAGGGTGCGGACTTCCTGGTTTTCAGCAAAAAGTTGCAATGCGACATTGAAGCTGCGCGGAATGCTGGTGCCGCCATCATAGGCGATCTTGGAGCGCGGCTCGGAGGGTTTCAGCAATTTCTTCATGCCGAGATAACCGCAGGCCAGATTGGCGGCAAAGGCCAGATAGGGATTGCAATCCATGCCGACGATGCGGTTTTCAACCCGCCGTGCTGCGGTTGAGGAAATGGGAATGCGTATTCCGGCGGTCCTGTTGTCACTCCCCCATTCGAAATTGACCGGGGCTGCGTCGTCGGTTTTGAACCGGCGGTAGGAATTGACATAGGGCGCCAGCAACGCCAGCGTATGGGGCAGGTAGGTCTGAAGCCCGGCGATCATGCCGTAGAACAGCTCTGTGGCATTGCCGTCGCTATCGGAAAAAATGTTTTCCCCGGTTTTGATATCCAGCACGCTCTGGTGAATATGCATGGCGCTGCCCGGCTCATCCTTCATGGGCTTGGCCATGAAAGTGGCAAAACACCCGTTCTTCAAGGCCGCCTCACGGATGGTGCGCTTGAAGTAGAAAACCTGATCGGCCAGCGTCAGCGGATCGCCGTGGGGAAGGTTGATCTCGATCTGTCCGGCGCCGCCTTCCTGGGTGATGGCATCGATGCCCAGGCCTTGCGCTTCGGCAAAGGCGTAAATGTCATCGATCACGGCGCCATATTCATCGACAGCGGCAATGGAATAGGCTTGACGGCCGATGCCCTTGCGCCCGGTGCGGCCAACGGGTGGTTCTATGGCGTCACTCGGGTCGACATTGGGGCTGGTGAGATAGAATTCCATTTCCGGCGCGACGATTGGTTCCCAACCGGCCTCGCGATAGAAATTCATGACCCTCTTGAGCACATTGCGCGGCGCAAGAGGCACAGGTGTGCCATCGGGGAATTCCAGATCATTGATCACCTGCATGGTGACATCATCGGCCCAGGGCACGGCGCAGGCCGTCGCCATGTCGGGCACCAGAACCATGTCGGATTCGGTCAGCCAGTCATCTGTCGGGCCATGATCGACGTAGGATCCGGCGATGCTGAGATGAAAAATGGAAATCGGCAGGAATGACCGGGCGCGGATGGAGAATTTCTTGGCGGGAATGGCCTTGCCGCGGGCGATGCCGGCAATATCGGGCACCATGCTTTCGACTTCTTCGATCCGTCGGCCATTTTGCCAGTTGCTGAATGCCTCGGGTAGCTGCGATTGCCAGTCATCCTGTTCAGACGTCGTCATCTTCTATCTTTCAAGTGAAGCAGCGAAAGTGCTGCGGGGGTTGTTTCAGTCACGGCCATAGGGCTTGGGTGCTGCGCCTTTGGATTTTGCCAGCAGACAGAGCCATTCATAGGCCATGGTCGCTGCGGCAAGGGCGGTGATTTCCGCATGGTCATAGGGAGGCGAGACTTCGACGACATCCATGCCAATGAGATTGAGGCCATCCAGGCCACGCAGCAATTCCAGCGCCTGCCAGCTTGCCAGACCGCCGATCACGGGCGTTCCTGTTCCGGGCGCATGGGCCGGGTCGAGGCAATCCACGTCAAAGGTGATATAGACGGGCGCATTGCCGGCACGCTTGCGAATGACCTCCAGCGTCGCATCGATGCCGTTGCGATGGATCCAGGGGCTGGTGAGAATTTCAAAACCGAAATCATCATCATTGTAGGTTCGCAGGCCAACCTGTGTGGATTTCGTTGCGTCGATAATCCCCTCGTTGACGCCGCGGGCGAACATGACGCCATGATCCATCGCCGTTCCGTCATCTGCCCAGGTGTCGCAATGGGCATCAAACTGGATCAGTGCGACGGGGCCGTGTTTTTCTGCATGGGCCTTCAGCAGGGGAAAACTGACGAAATGGTCGCCGCCCAGCGTCAGCATTTTGGCACCCGCAGAGAGGATGCCGCGTGCATGGTCTTCAATGGTGGTGCTGACGGTCTCGGGGTGGTGGGGATTGATGAAGCAATCGCCGAAATCGATGGCGGCGATCGTGTCGAATGGATCAAAACCGTAGGGAAATGACTTGAGTTCGGCCAGTTGTGTCGAGGCCTCACGCACGGCGCGGGGGCCAAATCGGCAACCGGGTCGGTTGGTGACCGCGCCATCATAGGGAATGCCGCTGATGACCACGTCGGCAGCACCGATATCCCGGCTGTAGCAACGCCGGGCAAAACTCAAAGCACCCGCATAGGTCATTTCAACCGATGTTCCGGTCGTGTCTTTTTTGGTGAATGCCTGATCGCCCTGACTGGTCATGATTTCCTCGGTCTGGTTTTATAAAGGTATATACATCATATGTGATAGTCTTTTCAATAAAGGTATCACATTTTCAAATTTGCCGGGAATCCGGTCAACCCAGAATTTTTCTTATGGATTCCGGGTCCAGATCACCCACGCCGCCGCGGATATCGGCCTCCAGGGCAGCTTTCAGTGCATCTTCATCGCGAATGCGCAGCGCGGCAATGGCTTCACGATGATGGTCCACCTTGTAAAGTTCATCGATATGCTGGGCTGCAATGCGGTTGAAAGGCCCCAGTTGCAGCCAGATGCTCTCGATCATCGGCATGGCGACCGCATCGGGATTGGCGCTGAAGATCATGCGGTGGAAGTGCTGGTTTTCATTGATCTGCTGATCGCGGTCACCGCGAGTGATGGCATCATTGATCCTGTCGTCGATCTCGGTGAGAGCATCAACCAGCACGTCGTTGACATAGGGCAGGGCGCGCAATGCCGCATGGCATTCAAGGCTGATCCTGAGCAGGATCAATTCTCGAAAGCGTTCCGGCGTCATGTTGGGAACCACGATCCGTCTGTTGGGAAGCATGGTCAGGCCGTTTTCCGATGAAAGGCGCCGCAGAGCTTCCCTGACCGGAGTAGGGCTGGTTTCAAGCGCTGTCGCAAGACCGCGGATGGTGACCGGCTTTCCGGGAGAGAAATGCCCAAGCACAAGCGCACTGCGCAGGCGCCTGTAGATATGTTCCTGCACGGTCATATCCGGCTGATGTTCAACATCAGGTATCAATACTCGGTGTTTCAAGCTGTTAAATATCCTCCAGGAGTGAAATTGGTATTACGCTAACGATAATTGTTTGACAAACGCTGAAAAGTGATTTCTTTTTAATAATGGTATCACAAAATTGTATATGTGATCGTTATTAGGCGGTACGTGTCTTGAAGGAATGGATATTTACGGATCAGGATATCAAGGGTGTTCATGTGGGCATCTGCGATCTGAACGGAATCTGGCGTGGAAAACGCTTGCCCTATGGTGATTTGAAAAAACTGGCCGACATGCCTGTGCGCATGCCGCTGTCGGCGACAGCCGTTGACATCTGGGGCAATGATGTTGTGGCCAATGCGGCTTTTTTCGAATGTGGTGAAAGAGATGGATTGTGCCAGCCGACCGGTCGGGCGCCCATTCGCATCGGATCGGGCAAGGATGCCGGAGTGCCATTGTTGCCCATGTGGTTTACCGATGATGATGGCGCGCCACACCCGGGCGATTGCCGTGGCGCACTGGCGCGCGTTCTTGATCAATTTGCAAATGCCGGGCTGAGACCGGCCGTCGGTACCGAACTCGAATTCTATCTGATTGATCCGGATAATCCGGGCCTGACCCCCGCCATCTGCCCGCAAACCGGTCGTCCCTTTGCCAGCAACAGCGTGCTGGCCATCGATGATATCGATTCCATCGAAGCCTTTCTGGACGATGTTTACACGATCTGCGCGGACAATGATGTCCCGGCGGAAACCACCGTGTCGGAAGGCGGCACGGGCCAGTTCGAAGTCACGCTGGGCTATTCGCCCGATGCCCTGAAAGCGGCCGATGACACGGTCTTTCTGAAATATATTCTGCGGCGGGTGGCGCGCCGTCACGGCATGGAAGCCTGCTTCATGTCCAAGCCCTTCGGCAGACTGTCAGGCAGTGGTTTTCACACCCATTTCAGCCTGCTTGATGCGGATGGTCACAATATTTTCAGCAATTGCGACGTGGCATTGCGCCATGCGGTTGGCGGTCTGCTGGCCGGACTGGAAGAATCCACCCTGATTTTTGCCCCCCATCTGAACTCCTACCGGCGCTTCAGGGAAGATTCGCTGGCGCCGACAACCCTGACCTGGGGCTATGGCAATCGCACGGCGGCTTTGCGCATTCCCGAAAGCCCGGATTCGGCACGGCGGATCGAACACCGTGTCAGCGGTGCGGATGCAAATCCCTATATGGTGCTGGCCGCCATTCTGGGGGCTGCACTGGTTGGCGTGACAAAGAAAATGGAACCGGATGCACCGCAGGACGGCAAGGTTGATTATTCCAGTGATCAGCGGCGCCTTCCCGCCACCTGGCAGGATGCAATCAACGCCTTTGAGGCCGGAACAATTCTGCCAAGCCTGTTTGATCCGATCATGATGGATTCCTACCGGCTGTGCAAACGTCAGGAGCTTGCTGTCTTTGCCGGACGCATGACCGAGTTTGAGGCCGAGACCTATCGGGGGACCGCGTGATGGTTGCTCCTGCCAGGGTGAATGCACCTGAAGAGCACGTCGCCAGCGCCTATGCCGCATCTGTTGGCGTTCTGCCTGAACGCCCGCAATTGCAAGGTGAGGTGACGGCTGATATCTGCGTGATCGGGGGCGGCTATAGCGGCCTGTCCACGGCGATCAGCCTTTTGGAAAAAGGCCATCAGGTCATCGTGCTGGAAGGTGCGCGGATCGGGTGGGGCGCATCAGGTCGCAATGGCGGCCAGGTGGTCAACGGGTTCAATGCCGGTCTGGATACGATCACCCGGCGTTATGGCGACGATACGGCAGCTTTTTTCGGTCGACATCTGCAGGAAGGCGGCAAGATCATTCGCCAGCGGATCGAAAAATATGGCATCGACTGCGATCTGAAGGAAAAGAACCTCTATACCGCCTTTACCAAAAAACATCTGCTCGAACTGGAAGCCAAACAGGCGCTTTGGCGTCGTCACGGCATGGATGATCATGAAATGTTCGATCGTGCGTCGATACGCCAGCACGTGGGCAGCGATGCCTATCTCGGCGGGATGATCGACCACAGCGGCGCCCATCTGCATCCGCTCAAGCTGGCGCTGGGAGAGGCCGCCGCTGTCGAGAGCCTTGGCGGGCGCATATTCGAGCAGTCACGGGTCGTCTCGGTGGATTATTCCGGCCCGCAGCCCGTTGCAAAAACAGCTGCGGGGCAGGTGCGTTGCAAGAACCTGGTGATCTGCGGAAATGCCTATCTGGGCAAGGCCGTGCCGGCCCTGCTGCCGCGCATTCTTCCGGTTTCCACACAGGTGCTGGCAACAGAGCCGCTCAGCGACGAACAGGCGCGCGATATTCTGCCTACCGATGTGTGTGTGGAGGACTGCCGCTATATCCTCGACTATTTCCGCCTTTCAGCCGATAACCGTTTGATATTTGGTGGCGGGGTTCTTTATGGTGGCAGGGACGCAAAGGATATCGCCGCCCGGATCAGACCCAATATGCTGAAGATCTTCCCCCAATTGAAAAATGTGCGGATCGACTATACCTGGAATGGTAATTTTGCCTTGAGTTTCAGTCGTGTGCCGCAATTGGGTCAATTATCGAATCATACGTGGTTTGCCCATGGTTACAGCGGTCACGGCGTGACGGGGTCGCATTTTTACGGCAAGGTTCTGGCCGATGCGATTCATGGTGATCTGTCGCAGTACAATGTGCTGGCGGGCCTGCCCTGGCTGCCGTTCCCCGGCGGCCGTCTGTTTGGCGCCCAATATTCGGCTATTGGTTCGTTTTACTATAATCTGCGTGACAAGCTTGGCTTTTAGACAGAAGCTGAAATTTGAGAGTTGAATGGAGAACACAATGAAAAAACTATTGATGATTTCGGCGGCCCTTGCGGCTGCGACCCTGTCCAGCGCGAAAGCCGATGACGAGGTTCTGAACATCTATAATTGGTCTGACTATATTGCCGAAGACACGCTGGAAAAATTCACCGAGGCGACCGGCATCAAGGTTGTCTATGATGTTTATGACAGCAACGAAGTGCTGGAGGCGAAATTGCTGGCTGGACGATCCGGCTATGATCTTGTCGTGCCGACCTCGGAATATCTCGAGCGGCAGATCAAGGCGGATATCTATATGCCGCTGGACAAATCCAAACTGCCCAATTTGAAGAATATGGATCCAGGTCTGATGGCCAATGCCAGCAGCTATGACGCCAACAACGAACATTCCGTCATCTACATGTGGGGCACCACCGGTATTGGCTACAATGTCGACATGGTCAAGGAACGTCTGGGTGACGATTTCGAGGTCAATTCATGGAACCTGATTTTCGATCCGGAGGTTGTATCAAAGCTTGCCGACTGCGGCGTGACGCTGCTTGATGCGCCCAATGACATGATGAGCACTGCGCTCAATTATCTGGGTCTCGATCCGAATTCTTCCAACAAGGAAGACCTGGCGAAAGCGGCCGACCTGATGAAGGCGGTGCGACCCTCTATCCGTTATTTCAGCTCCTCACAATATATCAATGACCTGGCCAATGGCGATATCTGCGTTGCGGTGGGCTATTCCGGTGATGTCTTCCAGGCAGCTGATCGTGCAAGTGAGGCCGAGAACGGCGTCACCGTGGATTATCTGATCCCCAAGGAAGGCGCCTTGCAATGGTTCGATTTCATGGCGATCCCCTCGGATGCGTCCAATCCGAATTCCGCCCATAAGTTCATCAATTTCGTCATGGACGCACAGATCACTGCCGATATTACCAACTATGTCTGGTACGCCAGTGCCAATTCGGCTGCATTGCCGCTGATCGATGCCGAGATCGTGGAAAGCCCGGGTATTTTTCCGCCCGATGAGATCAAGGAGAAGCTCTGGACTGTCAGAACCAGAAGCGCCCGCGATGACAGGGCCGTGACCCGGCTGTGGACCGAAATCAAAACCGGCCATTGATGAAACTGAAAAAGTCGGCTGTTTCAGCCGGCTTTTTCTCGCGAGGTCAACATGACATCAAAACCCAGTCCGGCGCAGGATAATCCCTGGCAATCCGATAATGTGAAGCCGTTCATTCGGATCAGGAATGTCACCAAGAAATTTGGCCCGGTGGCTGCGGTCGATGATGTATCGCTGGACATCTACAAGGGCGAGCTCTTTTGCCTGCTTGGAGGCTCGGGCAGCGGCAAGTCGACCCTGTTGCGCATGCTTGCCGGGTTTGAAGAGCCAACGGCCGGGTCGATCGAGATTGACGGACAGGACATGGCGCATGTGCCGGCCTATGAACGGCCCACCAACATGATGTTCCAGTCCTATGCGCTGTTCCCGCACATGAGTGTCGAGCGCAATGTCGCCTATGGGCTTCATCGCGACAATGTGGCCAAGGGCGAGATAAGGCAGCGCGTTGCCGACATGTTGGAACTGGTGCAATTGTCTGGCTATGGGCGACGCAAGCCCAACCAGCTTTCAGGCGGTCAACGCCAGCGTGTGGCTCTGGCCCGGGCGCTGATCAAGCGGCCCAAGCTGCTGCTGCTTGACGAGCCGCTGGGGGCACTGGACAAGAAGCTGCGCGAAGAAACCCAGTTCGAACTGGTGACCATTCAGGAGACCCTGGGCGTGACCTTCATTGTCGTCACCCATGATCAGGAGGAGGCGATGACGCTCTCCACCCGCATCGGTGTCATGAACAACGGCAAGATCGAACAGGTGGGAGAGCCGCGAGAAATCTATGAATTCCCCGGAAATCGCTTTGTTGCCGATTTCATCGGCTCGGTGAACATGTTCGAAGGGATCGTGACGGAAACCGAAGCGGATTTCGTGCGCATCAGGAGCAAGGATGCCGATTGCGATATCTATGTTTCGCATGGTGTCGGTTGCGCGCCAAACCAGAAGCTGTGGTATGCGCTGCGCCCGGAAAAAATGGAAATCAGCCGGGAGCGCCCGGACCAGAAGGAAAATTTCTTCGAGGGCATCGTCGAAGACATCGCCTATATGGGCAATCAGTCTGCCTACCGTATCCGGTTGAAATCGGGGATGGTTGTCCGCCTGACACGGACCAATCGGGACCGGGGTGAGGAAACGCCAATCACCTGGGAAGAAACCGTGTTTGTTTCCTGGGGCCCCTCTGCCGGTGTGGTGTTGATCGCATGAGCGAGACCGCGCAACAGGACAGTGTGCGTCCCTGGCGGCTTGCCGACTGGTTTGTCAGACACGGACGGATGCTCGTCATTGGCCTTCCCATGCTTTGGCTGGGAATTTTCTTCCTGGCGCCGTTTTTCGTGGTCTTCAAGATTTCCGTGTCGGAGCTGGCGATTGCCCGGCCGCCCTATCTGCCGCTGACCAGTTGGGAGGACGGCAAACTCATCCTCACCCTCAATCTCGGCAATTTCCAATATCTGATTGAAGACAGTCTCTACGTCTCCTCCTATCTGACGTCGATCAGGATCGCCTTTTTCTCCACCATCTTTGCCCTGCTTTTGGGCTACCCGATGGCCTATGTGATCGCCCGGTCGACAGGGCACAGGCGCAACATTCTACTGATGCTGGTAATGCTGCCCTTCTGGACGTCGTTTCTTCTGCGCGTCTATGCCTGGATCGGCATCTTGAAAGCCAATGGCGTCATCAATAATTTTCTGATGTGGACAGGGGTGATCGACAGCCCGATCGTCATGATGCAGACCGATTTCGCCACCTATGTGGGCATTGTCTATACCTATCTGCCTTTCATGATCCTGCCGCTCTATGCCAATCTGGCCAAGCTCGATACCACGCTGCTTGAGGCCTCCTCTGACCTGGGTGCCCGTCCGCTCACGACGTTCCTGACCATCACCCTGCCATTGTCCATTCCCGGCATTGTCGCCGGATCCATGCTGGTGTTCATTCCGGCCATCGGCGAATTCGTCGTGCCGACCCTGCTGGGTGGTCCCGACACGCTGATGATCGGCCGGGTTCTGTGGTCTGAATTCTTCAACAACCGTGACTGGCCGGTGGCCTCCGCGGTGGCGATGGCGATGCTGGTTCTGCTGGTTCTGCCGGTGATGTGGCTGCGGCGGGCACAAAGCCAGCAGGAGGCGGGGTAACATGCAGAAAACCGGCTTCCTCATGCGCTTCATCACCGTCTTGGGTTTTGTGTTTCTCTATGCGCCCATCCTCTCGCTGGTGATCTACAGCTTCAACGAATCAAGGCTGGTGACGGTCTGGGGCGGGTTTTCCACCAAATGGTATGGCGAGCTGCTGAAGGACCCGCAAATCCTCAGTGCTGCCTGGATCAGCCTGAAAATCGCCTTCACATCGGCTTCGATCGCGCTTGTTCTCGGCACATTGACGGCCTTGGTTCTGGTGCGCTTTGGCCGGTTTCGTCTGCGTGAATTGCTCAACGGCATGATCACCGCACCGCTTGTCATGCCGGAGGTCATCACGGGCCTGTCGCTGCTGCTGCTGTTTGTGGTGATGGAAAGCTGGCTCGGCTGGCCGTCGCAGCGTGGTTTCACCACCATTGTCATTGCCCATACGACCTTCTGCATGGCTTTTGTTGCGGTGATTGTTGAATCCCGCCTGTCGGACATGGACGAATCCATCGAGGAGGCCGCCGGTGATCTGGGGGCCAGACCGGTGCGGGTCTTTTTTGATATTACCCTGCCGACCATTGCACCGGCGCTGGTCTCCGCATGGCTGCTGGCTTTCACGCTTTCGCTTGACGATCTGGTGATTGCCAGCTTCGTATCGGGGCCCGGTTCCTCGACTTTGCCCATGGTGGTGTTTTCAAAGGTGCGTCTTGGCGTCAGCCCGGATGTAAATGCACTTGCAACCATCATGATTGGTGCTATCGGTCTGGGTGTTGTCATCGCCACCACTCTTTTGCTGCGGCAGGAAAAAAAGGCCGAATAGGCTGAAAGCTATAGAAATGAAAATTGGAATACTGCAAACCGGTCATGCGCCGGAAAGCCTGATATCTGAACATGGCGACTATAATGACATGTTTACAACCCTGCTCGGCGGGCAGGGGTTCACCTTTGACACCTATGCGGTCGTCGATGGGCAAATGCCTGGCAGCGTCCATGATGCGCAGGGCTGGATCATTACCGGATCCCGCCACGGCGTCTATGAGCCGCATGACTGGATTGCGCCGCTCGAAGATTTTGTACGCGCATGTTTTGCCGCTGAAATTCCTGTTCTGGGCATCTGTTTCGGTCACCAGATCATGGCGCAGGCGCTGGGTGGGAAAGTGGAAAAATATTCCGGCGGCTGGTCTGTCGGCAACACGGACTACACCTTGAAGGACGGCAATCACTTGAAACTGCTTGCCTGGCATCAGGATCAGGTTGTTGAACCGCCGGCGGGCGCAGAAAACATTGCCAGCACAGACCATTGCCAATATGCGGCGCTTTCCTATGGCAAGAAGGGGCTGTCGTTTCAGCCGCATCCCGAGTTCGATCAGGCTTTTTTGCGCGGCCTGCTGGAAACCAGAGGCAGCGTCCTGCCCAAGGACATCAAGCAGCAAGCCTATGAGACCGTTGACGATGATCTGTCGACCGACAAGATCATCAAAATGTTTGCTGCTTTTCTGAAATCAGGCGCGAAACCGGCGTGACAGTCGCCGGGAGCACCTGAAGCACCCTAAGGTTTTTCAGCATTGCCGGTTGCAAAAAGACCGGTGAGATGTTCGCGTTCAAAAGCGATGTGGCGTCGCATCGCCTCGAAAAAACCGCGCAGCATGTAGCCCAGGGCCTCCGGGTTGCGGAGCCTTTTGTCTGCACCAAGCTCGCGCAGGGCGTCGGACAGTTCCTCGGCAAAACATTCATCTTCGCAATGCTCATATTTGAGACGCGTGATGGTGGTGTTGATTTCTGCTGTTGACCCGAATTTCTGAATGGCCAGAGGAAACAGAACGTCTTCCTCGAATTGGTGAATGTTGCGGATGAGCGGTGTCAGATTGTCGGCCAGATTGCTGCAGGTTTGCGGATCAATCCGGGTGGGAATGGAATCGGCGATCAGTTCCAGCGTATCGCACAAAGTCGATTGCGCCTGATGGGCCCTTTGCAGGACAGCGGCGGGATCTCCCGCAGGTGAACTGAAAAATCTGGATGAATCAACAATGGTATCCAGAGCTGTCGACAGTTGCATCATACCCTCTTGCATCGCCCGAATTTTTGACCGATCAGTCACGGCCAGCGTTCGATCAATAGGCCATTCGACAAAAGCAAATATTGATCAAGATCAAAGTGTCGGTGCGGGGAAAATGGCATGGTGCCATCAATCTGCAAGAATCATGTATTCTGCGGATGATTGTTTGCTGCCTGATTGGGGATTACTTATGAAATTTGGTGTCGAAACCATGATTGTCGGGATCGGAGCCTTTCTGGCTTTGCTCGCGGTCGCATTTGCACAGGACAAGGCCTTCGAAAGCCATATGTGGGTGCTGTTTTTTGTCTTGCTTTGTGCGGCCGTTGTGCTGTTGCGCAGATCATCTTTCACGACGGCAGGGGCCGTTTCAGCCGATGCTGATACGTCCGGCTATTTTGATGAGGTGATCAAATACGGCGTGGTGGCAACCGTCGCATGGGGCATCGTCGGGTTTCTGGTGGGTGTCATCGTTGCATCGCAGCTGGCTTTTCCGGATCTGAATATTGAGCCCTGGTTCAATTTCGGTCGGGTTCGTCCCTTGCATACGTCAGCGGTGGTTTTTGCCTTTGGTGGCAATGCGCTCATCGCGACATCGCTCTATGTGGTTCAACGCACCACACGGGCGCGGTTGTTTGGCGGCAATCTGGCATGGTTCGTCTTCTGGGGTTATCAGCTGTTTATCGTCATGGCCGCGACCGGCTATCTGCTGGGTATCACCGAAAGCCGCGAATATGCGGAGCCGGAATGGTATGTCGATATCTGGCTGACGATTGTCTGGGTGGCCTATCTTGTGGTTTTCATGGGCACGCTCATCAGGCGCAAGGAGCCGCATATCTATGTGGCGAATTGGTTTTATCTGGCCTTCATCATTACAATTGCAATGCTGCATGTCGTCAACAATCTGTCGATGCCGGTCTCCTTTCTGGGCGCCAAGAGCTACTCGGCTTTTTCCGGTGTGCAGGACGCCCTGACGCAATGGTGGTACGGCCATAATGCCGTGGGCTTTTTTCTGACCGCTGGCTTCCTGGGCATGATGTATTATTTCATTCCAAAGCAGGTCGGTCGGCCGGTCTATTCCTACCGTCTTTCGATCATCCATTTCTGGGCACTGATTTTTCTTTATATCTGGGCCGGACCGCACCATTTGCACTACACGGCTTTGCCTGACTGGGCGCAAACGCTCGGCATGGCATTTTCGATCATGCTGTGGATGCCAAGCTGGGGCGGCATGATCAACGGTCTGATGACCCTTTCAGGGGCCTGGGACAAGATCCGGACCGATCCCATCGTTAGGATGATGGTTATTTCCGTGGCGTTCTACGGCATGTCGACATTTGAAGGACCTGTCATGTCCATCAAGGCCGTCAACAGTCTGAGCCATTATACGGACTGGACCATCGGTCATGTGCACTCCGGTGCATTGGGCTGGGTCGGCATGATCACCTTTGGAGCGGTCTACTTCCTTGTTCCAAAACTGTGGCACCGCGAACGGCTTTATTCGCTGCGGATGATCAACTGGCACTTCTGGCTGGCAACATTGGGTATCGTTGTCTATGCGGCGGTCATGTGGGTTGCCGGTATTCAGCAGGGCCTGATGTGGCGCGAATATGATGACCAGGGCTTCCTTGTTTATTCCTTCGCCGAGACCGTTGCTGCGATGCGGCCTTATTACATCTTGCGGACCGTCGGTGGTCTTCTGTATCTGGCCGGTGGCCTCGTTATGGGCTTCAATGTGCTGATGACGATCCTTGGGCATGTGCGGGAAGAAACACCCATTCCCGGCAGTCAACCCGTTATGCAGCCAGCGCAGTAGGAGAGTGGGCAATGTCAATTCTTGATAAACATCATATCATCGAAAAAAATGCCTCCTATCTTCTGATTGGCTCATTGCTGGTTGTCAGTATTGGCGGAATTGTGGAAATAACCCCGCTTTTCTACCTGGAGAATACGATTGAAAAGGTGGAGGGCATGCGGCCCTACACACCGCTTGAGCTGAAAGGGCGTGATATCTATGTGCGGGAAGGGTGTTACGCCTGCCACAGTCAGATGATCCGTCCGTTCCGCGATGAAGTGGAACGCTATGGGCCTTATTCTCTGGCTGCGGAATCCATGTATGACCATCCGTTCCAGTGGGGCTCAAAGCGTACCGGGCCCGATCTGGCTCGCGTTGGTGCGCGCTATTCCAATGAATGGCACGTCCAGCATTTGATCGAGCCACGGTCCGTGGTGCCGGAATCGGTGATGCCCAGCTACTCCTTCCTGTTGAACGAGGAGCTGACCGGCAATCTGATGGAAGAACATCTGCGCGCCAATGTTGCCGTCGGTGTACCCTATGATGAGGCCATGCTGGAAAATGCCAAGGCGGACCTTTTTGCTCAGGCTGACCCGGATGCAGATACGTCCGGTCTCGAAGAGCGCTATCCAAAGGCTGTGCTGGGAGATTTCGACGGAGATCCAGCCAGGCTGACCGAGATGGACGCGCTGGTGGCCTATCTGCAGATGCTGGGCACGCTGGTCGATTTCAGCAGCTATGATCCCACATCCGGTTACCGGTAGAACGCTTTAGGAGGCATGGAATGGACTATCAGACAATGCGGACTTTTGCGGACAGCTGGGGACTGCTGTTCATGGTGATCGTGTTCGTAGGCGTGATCGCCTACACATTTCGCCCCGGCAGCAAGAAAGAGGCCGACAAGATTTCCCGTATACCACTGGGTGATGACGACGCTCTGGATGGTAAGGATTGAGACATGACCAAAAAGCACATTGATGAAATCAGCGGCGTTGAGACAACCGGGCATGAGTGGGATGGCATTCGCGAACTCAACAATCCCATGCCGCGTTGGTGGGTCATCACGTTTTACCTATGTATCATATGGGCCGTTGTCTATATGATCCTCTATCCTGCATGGCCGTTGATCAATTCGGCAACCAGCGGTGTTCTTGGTTATTCCAGCCGCGCCGAGATAGCCGAAGAAATGGCGATCGCTGCATCGGAAAAATCCGAATATGTAGACCGTATCGCGCAGATGCCGGTGGAGGAAATCAGCCAGCATCCTGATCTTCTGCAATTTGCCATGGCAGGCGGCAGTGCCGCTTTCAAGGTCAATTGCGTGCAGTGTCATGGCTCCGGTGCACAGGGCGCACCGGGCTATCCAAACCTCAATGACGATGACTGGCTGTGGGGCGGAGATATCAACGCCATTCATCAGACCATCGCGCATGGTGTGCGGTTTGACGGCGACGACGATTCACGCTTTTCGGAAATGCCGGCGTTCAAGGACATGTTGGAACCGGCTGAAATTCGCCAGGTGGCAGCCTATGTCTACAGTCTGACCGGAGAGCCTTCTGACAGTGCGCTCGTGGCACCCGGCAAACAGGTGTTTGTCGACAATTGTGAAGCCTGTCACGGCGAAGATGCCAGGGGTGATGTGGACTTTGGTGCACCCAATCTGGCCGATGCGATCTGGTTTTATGGCGATAGCGAGGCCGAAATTGCGGCTCAGATTGCAAAGCCCAAACATGGCGTGATGCCGGCCTGGGCAGGGCGTTTGGGCGACCCGGTCATCAAGCAGCTTGCCGTGTTCATCCATTCGCTGGGAGGCGGGCAGTAGTCAGGCACCATGGATAATCACCATGCCCGAAGCCGGCTGAGACTGTCGGCTTCGGGGCAAGCGCCCGGCAAGGCCGCACGGACATGAATTGGTGCTGCGATGGGAGGGGCCGACGTTTCATCCGCTAATTGACCGAGATATGTGCATCCCGGATCTCACACAAAGAAGACAAGCATGACGGATACCAGTTCTGAAGTAACGGACGTCGAACGGATTGATGCGGAAGCTGTCAATGCAGCCTGGGCACGCAAGCCGCTCTATGAGGCGCGCAAGAAGATATTTCCCAAGCGGGCGCGCGGCAAGTACAGGCAATTCAAGTGGCTGGTCATGCTGCTCACTTTGGGAATCTATTATCTGACACCATGGATTCGCTGGGATCGTGGACCCTTTGCGCCTGATCAGGCCGTTCTGGTCGATATGGCCAATCGGCGCTTTTACTTCTTCTTTATCGAAATCTGGCCGCAGGAATTCTACTATGTTGCCGGTCTTCTGGTCATGGCCGGGTTTGGCCTGTTTCTGGTGACCTCGGTGGTTGGACGGGCATGGTGTGGCTATACCTGCCCACAGACCGTCTGGGTGGACCTGTTCCTGGTGGTTGAACGCGCCATCGAAGGCGAACGAAACCAGAGAATGAAACTGGATGCGGCACCTTGGTCCGCCGGAAAACTGGTCAAACGCGTCACCAAACATGCCATATGGCTGTTGATCGCGGTTGCAACAGGCGGCGCCTGGATTTTCTATTTTGCCGATGCGCCAACCTTGTTTGTTGATGTATTTACCGGGCAGGCAGCGCCGATTGCCTATATTACCGTCGCGGTGCTGACAGCCACGACCTATGTTTTCGGCGGGCTGATGCGCGAGCAGGTCTGCACCTATATGTGCCCGTGGCCGCGCATTCAGGCCGCGATGCTGGACGAGAATTCACTGGCCGTGACCTATAATGACTGGCGCGGCGAGCCCCGTTCGCGCCATACCAAGAAGGCCAAGGCAGAGGGCAAGATCGTTGGAGACTGCGTTGATTGCAATGCCTGTGTGGCGGTCTGCCCGATGGGCATCGATATCCGCGATGGCCAGCAACTGGAATGTATTACCTGTGCCCTGTGTATTGACGCCTGTGATGAGGTCATGGACAAGGTCGGCCGGCCGCGTGGTCTGATCTCCTATGCCACACTGGACGAATATGCCGACAATATGGCCCTGGCGACGGCTGGCGGCACCAGCCCGATCAACCCGGAACTCGTGCGCAAACCGGACGGCTCATTCAGCAACAAGATTCGCCATTTTGACTGGCATATTTTCATCCGGCCGCGCACACTTCTCTATTTGTCCGTCTGGGCACTGGTGGGCATCGGTCTGCTGGTTGCACTTGGGTCGCGTGACAGGCTCGAGGTTAATGTTCTGCATGACCGCAACCCGCAGTTCGTGCGTTTGTCGGATGGCTCCATTCGCAACGGCTATACCGTCAAGCTGCTTAACATGATCCCTGAACCAAGAGTGATATCGCTGTCGATTGAAGGGTTGCCTGGCGCTACCATGTCGATTGTCGGCATTGATCAGCCCGAGGGCCGCTCATTTGCCATTCCGGTCGAGCCCGACAGGCTGAGAACCATCAAGGTTCATATCCATCAGCCGATCGAAGAGATCAAACCCGGCAAGACCGTTTTCCAACTGGTTGCGAAAGACAGGGGAAGCGATGAGTCCGATGTTTACAAGGCGACTTTTGACGCGCCGGAGGTGAAATAATGCAGGTTTATCGCCAGATTTTTCAGAGGCAGACATTCACCGGTTGGCACATGCTGGGTGTGCTTGTCCTGTTTTTCGGCATCATCATCGGTGTCAATGGCACCATGGCCTATTTTGCCACCTCCAGCTGGAGTGGGCTGATTGTCAAGAACACCTATGTGGCCAGCCAGCAATTTGACGATGACGTTGCCGCGACACGTCAAATGAGAAGTCAGGGCTGGGCATCCAGCCTGCAGGTGGACAGCAAGGCAATCACCTATTCACTGACCAATGCCCTTGGGTCACATGTGCCGGTCGATACGGTTGCTGTCAGCTTCACCCGTCCTGTCGGGGAAGAACAGGACCAGATCCTGCCTCTGGAACGTCAGGAAAGCGGCATTTATGCGACACACCACCGGATGAATCCCGGGCAGTGGGTTGTGCAGGTGGATGCCGAGCGTGATGGCGTTTTGATCTACAGGGATATTCAGCGGATGGTTATCGATGCGGAGGGGAACAGCCGGTGAGTTGCTGCGCTCCTGGAACCGAGGCCGCCCTTGAACTGGAAAGGACGCGCCAATCGGGCCCTTCCAATGAGGAATTGCTGCTGGCCAGCAGGGCGCTTGATGCAAACTTGCGCCAATCTGATTTCAGCGTTCCGGGCATCCATTGTGGCGTGTGCATCAGGACCATTGAAAATGGCCTGAATGCACTGCCCATGGTCGACCACGCCCGCGTCAATCTTTCAACGCGGCGGGTCAGCGTGATCTGGTCGCCGGCCTTGGGGCAGCCCTCGACGATTGTCGACACATTGCAGGCTCTTGGATACGCGGCCCATCTCTTCGATTTCGGCGAGACGGGTGAAGACAAGACATTATCGGTGCTTTTGCGTTCCGTCGCCGTCGCTGGTTTTGCCTCCGCCAATATCATGTTGCTCTCCGTCTCTGTCTGGTCCGGCGCCGAAGCGGCAACGCGCGATCTGTTCCACTGGATCTCCGCGCTGATTGCCGTGCCGACACTGGCCTATAGTGGGCGGATCTTTTTCCGCTCGGCATTGTCGGCGCTTCGTCATGGCCGGCTCAATATGGATGTGCCGATCTCGCTGGCCGTTGTTCTGGCGTTTGCCATGAGCCTTTATGAGACAGCCAATTCAGGCGAACATGCCTATTTTGATGCATCCGTTACCCTGTTGTTCTTTCTGCTGATCGGCAGAACGCTGGATCATGTCATGCGTGAGAAGGCGCGCTCGGCAGTCAAAGGCCTGGCGCGGCTGTCACCGCGTGGCGCAATAGTCCTGCAGGCGGATGGATCTCGTGAATTTCTGCCTGTCGATGATATTGCTGCCGGCATGAACATTCTTCTGGCAGCCGGCGACCGCATTCCTGTCGATGCCCGTGTGCTGAAGGGTACCAGTGATCTGGATTGCTCTCTGGTCAATGGAGAAAACCTGCCGCAAACCGTGTCCAAAGGTTCTGTCATCCGAGCCGGTACGCTCAATCTGACCGGCCCGCTGACCATTGAAGCGCTTGCACCGGCCAGCCAGTCGTTTCTGGCCGAGATGATGCACCTCATGGAAAGCGCAGAAAACGGCAAGGCAGGCTACCGCCGCATTGCCGATCGCGCCGCCGATCTCTACGCGCCTGTCGTTCACATCATCGCTTTGCTGTCTTTTGTCGGCTGGCTCATCGTGTCGGGTGATTGGCACTATTCGCTCTATATCGCCATAGCCGTGCTGATCATCACCTGTCCCTGTGCCCTCGGTCTTGCTGTTCCTGTCGTTCAGGTGGTTGCTGCCGGGCGTCTCTTTGAAAACGGCATCATGGTCAAAGACGGCGCGGCCATGGAACGATTGGCAGAGGCCGACGCAGTGGTCTTTGACAAGACCGGCACCCTGACACTGGGTCGCCCGCGGCTGGTCAATGGTGATGGCATATCGCCGCAACACCTGCGCATTGCTGCGATTTTGGGGAAACATTCACGCCATCCCTATTCACAGGCTCTTGCCGGTTTGAAACCGGAGGAGGGCGAGGCTGGCTTTGGTTCGTTTCGGGAAATTCCCGGTGCGGGAATCGAGGCCGAAAACAATGGCGTTCTCTACAGGCTGGGGCGGGCCGATTGGGCGATCGGCAACAAAGACGAACAGAACGATCAGGATCTGAATCTGGAAGGTGGGCAGGCAATCCTGAGCGCTGATGGTGCGTTTCTGGCCGCTTTCCTGTTCGAAGACCGGCTTCGCAGCGATGCTGCCTCGACCATTGCAATGCTCAAAACCATGGAGCTGCCGGTGGAAATCATCTCGGGTGATCGGGCAGGGGCCGTTGCACGACTGGCCGGGATACTCGGCATTGCCGATTTCAAGAGCGGCGTATTGCCGGAACAGAAGGCCGCGCATATTGCGCAATTGAGCGCCCAGGGCCGGAAGGTTCTGATGGTGGGTGACGGGCTGAATGATGCACCCGCACTGGTCAGCGCCCATGTTTCGATGGCACCGGCCAGTGCAGCCGATGTGGGGCGCAATGCGGCGGATTTTGTCTTTCTGCACGAGAGCCTGTCGGCGGTCACCATCGCGCGGTCGATTTCCCTCAAGGCGGGGCGACTGATAAGACAGAATTTTGCCCTGGCGATTGCCTATAATCTGGTCGCTGTTCCCGCTGCTATCTTGGGATATGCAACGCCGCTGGTCGCCGCCCTTGCCATGTCATCCTCTTCCATTATTGTGGTTCTGAATGCGCTGCGATTGCGGCTGGCAGGTCGCCCTATCGCAGGTACTGCAAAAGATTCATCTGGCAGTCCGGTTGATACAGAACAGGCGAAGGCCGCCATGATGGAGGCCGGCTTTTGAGTATTCTGATCTATCTGATTCCGGTTGCGCTGTTGCTTGGGGCTCTTGGCCTCGGCGCCTTCCTGTGGTCCATTCGCACCGGTCAATACGACGATCTGGATGGCGCTGCCGTCCGTATTCTCGATGACGGTGATGATGAACCGTTAAAAGATGCGCCTGACAGGCCTGTCACGCACACAGGGCACAGGTCAGTGGATGGGACGCCTCCAGAAGGCCGTCTATGACATTGAAGTGGTGACGGTCGGGCTCTTCCACGCTGGCCGTTGCTGCGCCCAAGCCTTTCCACATACTGGCAAGCAGCGCATTTTGACGAATGAACTCTGCCCGCTCACCAGCGCCAACCCAGCAGACAAGGCGTGTGTCGCCAACGGGCTCCAGCAGGGCAGGGCTTTCAAGCAGCGCTTCCATCCGGTCAATATGCAACGTGTCGTTCATTTCGGTTTTCATCAAGGGACGAAGGTCATGCACGCCGCTGATGGACACGGTACGCTCGATGCGTGACAGGACATCATTGCCAAGGGGCGTATTGCGGCAAACCATCCGTGTCGCCAGATGACCGCCCGCCGAATGTCCCGTCAGTCGAATTGACCCCGGAATATAGGCAGCCACCAATTCTATGGCCTTTCCCAATTCCTCGGTAATGTCTGCAATGCGCGCGTCCGGACACAATGTGTAGGTTGGCATGGCAACGGTAAACCCATGGGCCAGCGCACCTGCGGCGAAATGCGACCACAGGGAATTGTCAAAGGCTTTCCAATAGCCGCCATGGATGAAGACAACCAGACCTTTTGAGTCGCCTTGAGGATGAAACAAATCGAGCCTGTTGCGCGGGCCGTCGCCATAGGCGATATCAAGATCGGCCTTTTCGGCGGCCAGGGATTGATCGCGAAACAGTTTGGCTGCAGCGGCCCATTTGGCCGGATAGTCTTTGCCATCGGGAATGTGGACGCCATTTGCATAGGCATCGTCCCAATCGGTTATTTGATGCATCAGCATTGTACTCACCTGTTTATGGTTTCCACAGCCGCCAAAGCAGGGCGGTGAATTGAATCACTTTGTTATGGCGCTTGTTCTCAAATGTCCAGAAAGCAGCCGTTGTGACAGGATTACAATAAAGTGGTTTGATTGGGTAAAGCATTTTTTATGCTCGGTCATGTTCTCGACAAAACGCTGCGGCGTTATATTGTGTCACAGGACAAGTTCTGTCAGACAGGACCTAATTCATTTCGGGGAAACACAATGACGTGCGTTTTTGTTCAGCTTCAATGTATGCCGGGCCAGACCTATAGTGTCGCGGATCAGATCTATGAGCGTGAAATCATTTCAGAGCTCTACTCAACATCCGGCGAGTTTGACCTGCTGATGAAAATCTATGTGCCAAAGGGCGAGGATATCGGCAAATACATCCATGACCATGTGCTGAATATCCCGGGTATTGCCAGATCGCTGACCACCATGACCTTCACGGCATTCTGAGTCTCTTTTCCAAGAAAGCAAATGTCCATGAAACAAAATCCGATTGTGATCATCGGTGCGGGCCAGTGTGGCCTCAAGGCAGCAGAAACCTTGCGCCAGCAGGGCTATGACGGTGATCTGGTTCTCATTGGTGACGAACCGCACGCGCCCTATCAGCGGCCACCGCTGTCAAAGGCCTTTCTGAAGGGCGAAATCGGTATCGACAGGCTGATGCTCAAGGGGCCGGATTTTTACGGAAAACTGAATATCGAGGCGCTTCTGTCGCAGCGGGCCGTCGAAATCGATGCCGAGCAGCAAAAGGTAATGATGCAGGATGGGCGGCAGATTGCCTATGGTCAATTGTTGCTGGCGACGGGGACCCGGTCGCGGCGCATTGAGGTGCCGGGCCTGGACCTGCCCGGTGTTTTCTCCATGCGCACCATAGCGGATGTCGAAGCCATGACGGCTGCCATGAAGCCCGGCATGAAGATCGCCATTATCGGCGGTGGGTATATCGGTCTTGAAGTGGCTGCTGCGCTGCGCTCCTTCAACTATGAGGTGACTGTGATCGAGGGCGCGGAACGTCTGTTGCAGCGCGTGGTCTGTCCGCAGATGTCGGCCTTTTTTCACCAATTGCACAGCGACCATGGTGTGGATGTTCATGTGGCTTCGCGATTCGAGGCGATAGAGGGCAGGGGACAGGCCGAGCGGGTTCGTCTGGCGGATGGAACGGCCATCGAGGCTGACATGGTGCTGATGGCCGTGGGCGCCGAGCCGGTCAGTGAACTGGCCGAGGCAGCAGGCCTCAGGATCAACAACGGCATTGAAACCGATCGCCAGTGCCACACGTCGCTTCCGCATATCTATGCGGCGGGTGATTGTGCCTCCTTCCATTCCAATCGCTATCAGCGCCACATTCGGCTGGAGAGCGTGCAGAACGCCATTGATCAGGGCAAACATGCAGCCAATGCGCTTTTGGGTGTCGAAGATGATTATGATCCGGTTCCCTGGTTCTGGTCTGATCAATTTGATACGAAATTGCAGATTGCAGGCCTGTCGCAGGGTTATGATCGTGTTGAAATGCAGGGCAGCGAAGCGGAGAACGCCTTTGCCATCCGCTACTACGCAGGCGATCATCTGCTCTGCGTGGATGCGGTCAATTTACCACGGGCGCACATGATGGCGCGCCGTGAGCTTGCCGCGTAGTTGCATCGCAGTCCTTGCTGCCGAAACTCGCCCGTGAAAAAATCGTTTGATTTTTCACGGCGCTTGAGGGAAGCTCAGGGGGTGCAGCCCTGGGCTGTTTCTGCTGCAACGGGATGAATGATGGCTGTCGGCAACAAAGGCGATGCAACGCGCGCGGCGACTTCCGCCGTGTCGACCGATATTGGTCGTGACATTCGTGCCATCCGGCAATCCCGCGGCATGACGCTGACGGAAATGTCCACCAGTCTGGGGCGATCAATCGGATTTCTCAGCCAGGTCGAGCGCGGGATCTCGTCGCTGTCGACGGAGGAACTGCGTCAGGTTGCCCAATTGTTTGGCGTGCCGGTCACCTGGTTTCTGGTGCTGTCGGATGTCAGCGATGCCGAGCGCGGCCTGATCACCCGGTCCGGTCTGCGCCGCATGAGCGGTGCGACGGGGGATGGTTTGGTCGAAGAGTTGCTGTCGCCGGATCTGGGCGGTTCCTATGAAATGATCCGCAGCGTCTTTGCCCCGGGCGCGCGGCTTGAAAAGCCGGTTCGTCGCATGACCGAAGAGACCGCTTATATGGTTTCGGGAAAGCTGGATATTCGTATCGGCGAGCGTTTTTTCACGGTTCAAGCCGGCGATTGCTTTCGCTTCAAGGAGGAGAAATTCTCCTGGGAAAACAATTATGATGAACCGGCAGTCGCCCTATGGGTGATTTCTCCACCCATTTACTAGCATCAGGAGTTTACCATGGCGGATCTTGTTTCCCATGCACAGGTGGTCATCATTGGTGGTGGTGTCGTTGGCGCGAGCTGTCTCTACCATCTGGCCATTGCCGGAGTGACCGACACTGTCTTGATAGAGAAAAACGAACTGACCTCCGGTTCGACCTGGCATGCAGCCGGCAATACGCCGAATTTTACCGGCAATCTCAACCTGATGAAACTGCAGAATTATGGCTCGCGCCTCTACAATCGTCTGGGTGACGCGGTAGACTACCCGATCAACCGTCATATGACCGGTGCGGTCCGGTTGGCCCATTCAAGGGAACGCATGCAGGAATTTGAACATGTGGCCGCCATGGCCAATGTTGCCGGTATGGATATGGAGGTTCTCAGTGCCGGGGAGATGCAGAGCAAATATTATCCATGGCTTGAAACCCATGATCTGACGGGCGGTCTGTGGGACAGTGAAGACGGTGATATCGATCCGGCGCAATTGACTCAGGCCTTTGCCAAGGGCGCACGCGACAAGGGCGCACGCATTGCGCGCTTCACCAAGGTAACCGGATTGAAGCAGCGGTTGGATGGCAGTTGGGATGTCACCACAGACAAGGGCAATATTCACGCGCAAACCGTCGTCAATGCGGCCGGTTATTATGCCGATGAAATCGGCCGCATGGTCGGTCGCGACATTCCGATGGTGACCATGTCGCATCAATATCTGGTCACCGAAGCCATTGCTGATCTGGAAGGGCTGGACAAGAGTATTCCGCTGCTGCGTGACCCTGATGACAGCTACTATCTTCGCCAGGAAGGCAATGGCCTCATTCTGGGGCCCTACGAATGGCAGGCGACGCCCCATTGGCTCAAGGAGGGCACCCCCGACGATTTTGCCTTCCAGCTCTATCCCGATGACCTCGACAGGCTTGAATGGTACATCAACGCCGCCTGCGAGCGGGTTCCGATGCTGGCCAAAGGCGGGGTCCAGAAAGTGATCAACGGGCCCATCCCCTATGCGCCCGATGGCCTGCCATTGATCGGCCCGGCACCGGGATTGACCAACTTTTTTGAAGCCTGTGTCTTTACCTTTGGTATTTGCCAGGCCGGAGGTGCGGGAAAGGTCATCGCAGAATTCATCACCGAAGGGGAGAGCGAGCTCGATCTGTGGATGGTCGATCCGCGCAGGTTTACCGATTTTGCCACAAAGACCTATGCAACGCTGAAGGCCGTTGAAGTCTATCAGAATGAATACGCCATGCATCTGCCCCACAGGCCATGGCCGGCAGGGCGACCGGCCAAGACATCGCCGCTTTATGAAACAATGCGGGCAGGTGGTGCGCAATTCGGAAGCTTTGGCGGATGGGAACGACCTTTGTGGTTTGCCCGTGAAGGTGACCGGGCCGAGCCGGACCTGACGCATGGAAAACCGCATTTTGATGATGCGGTGGCCGGCGAAGTCAAAATGGTTGCCGAACGGGCAGGTCTTCTGGACCTGACCGGTTTTACGCGATTTGAACTTTCAGGTGAGTCGGCGTCTGACTGGCTGGACGGCATGATCACGGGCGCCTTGCCACGGGAAGGGCGCGTGTCACTGGCCTATTTCTGCAATGAGAGCGGCGGTGTGGTCACCGAAATGACCCTGACCCGGCTGTCGCAGAACCGCTTTTGGCTGATCGGCCCGGCCGCAGGCTATTGGCACGACCGTGACTGGCTGCAACAGCATATGCCTGACGATGGCTCCGTTGTGCTGGAGGATGTCACTGCCCGTTTTGGTACGCTTGTGCTGGCAGGCCCATTGTCACGCGACATTCTGGCGATGGTGGCCGAACAGGATCTGTCCAATGAAAACCTGCCCTGGCTGGGCGCTGCACCAATCACCATCGGCATGGCGCGTGGCCTTGTCTTGCGCGTCAATTATGTCGGTGAACTGGGCTATGAATTGCATCTGCCGATGGAATGCATGAACAGTGTCCACGGGCAATTGCTGCAGGCAGGCGAGGCCCATGGCATTGGCCATTTCGGCATGTATGCGATGGATTCCATGCGGCTTGAAAAGGGTTATCGCGGCTGGAAACAGGATCTGTCGTCGGAATATTCACCCCTGACATCCGGCGTCGATCGCTTTGTGCGGCTCAACAAGGCGGATTTCATCGGACGAGAGGCTCTGCTGCGGCAAAGTCAGGAGGGTGTCTCCCAGCGTTTCGTGGTGATGGAGCTGGCGCATGGCGACGGGACGCAGGCCCCCTATGGCAGCCCGGTTTTCGCCGGTCATGAACCGGTCGGGCTGGTGACGTCCGGTGGCTTTGGGCACCGCACCGGCAAGTCCATTGCCTTTGGTTACGTCAATGTCAGCCATGCGGCGGAAGGCAGCGTTCTGCTGATCGACATTTTTGGAGAAAAGCGTCAGGCGACAGTGGTTCCCGAGGTGATCTATGATCCGAAAAATGAGCGCTTGAGGGCCTGATGGTCGCTCTTTGAAATGGAGCCGCCGTCATCCAGACGGCGAATTTGCTTCAGAAAATGCCGGGGCGTCAGCCCTTGCCTTTCCAGGGGATCAGCCAGTTTTCCAGATAACGCATGAATATCTCGATGATATAGCCGATCACACCGATGATGATGATGCCGATCACCACGGTATCGGTCTGCAGGAAATTCTTTGCGATCATGATCATCGAGCCGACACCCTTGTCGGCTGCGACCAGCTCGGCGGCGACAACCGTTCCCCAGCACACCCCCATGGAGGTGCGCAGACCGGTGAAGATTTCCGGCAGGGCATTGGGCAGGATCACGTGGCGCAGAATCTGAAGTTTCGAGGCGCCGAGGGAATAGGCCGCATGGACCTTTGAAATCCCGACACTGGATACCCCTGAGCGGGCAGCAATGGTCATGATGAAGAGCGATGCAAGAAACAGCAGGAAGATCTTGGCTGTCTCGTCAATGCCGAACCACAGGATGATCAGGGGGATCAGCGCCAGCGGCGGGATGGGACGCATGAATTCGACAATCGGGTCAAACAGACCGCGTGCCGTCGAGGACAAGCCCATGGCAAAGCCCAGGGGGACGCCGACCAGCGCGCCAAAGATAACACCGGATATCACCCGAAAGACACTGATGCCCACATGCTCCCACAGCGGCACATTGCGGAAACCTTCTGTCACCAGAAGATAGACGCGGTCGATTGTTCCGCCAATGGTCGGCCAGTAGAAAGGCTCGACAAATCCCATGATCGAGGCAAGGACCCAGAGGGCACCCAGCCCGAAGACCACGATAAAACTGTATATGCGGCCGGAATTGACGGCACTGGCATCACCGAATTTCACGGTTTTCTGACGCGTGAATGCATTGTCCGCGATGCCCAGCCAGATGGCGATGTCAGAAGGCTGTTTCTTGTCTGCCATTTCAGTCTCCTGTCAGGGTGTTGCCTGGCCCATGATTTCCTCTTCCATTTCCCAGATCATGGAGAGAATTTCTTCACGTTTTTCAACAAATTCGGCGCTGGCCTTGATGTCGCGGGGGCTTTTTGTTCTGCCTTGCCGGGCAAAGGGAAGGTCATAGATCTTCTCGATCCGGCCGGGACGGGGCGCCATGACGATCAGTTTCTCGCCGAGGAAAAGGGCCTCTTCCACAGAGTGGGTGATGAGAATGATGGTCTTGCCGGTTTCTTCCCACAGCTTGAGGACCAGTCCCTGCATCTTTTCCCGGGTCAGCGCATCAAGGGCGCCCAGCGGCTCATCCATCAGGATCACGTCCGGATCATTGGCAAGGCAGCGGGCGAGAGCGACCCGTTGCTGCATGCCTCCCGAAAGCTGGTAGACGGGTTTTTCGCCAAAATCACCCAGACCGACGATTTGAAGAAGGTGTTCGACCTTCTGACGCGTCTGGTCTTTCGGCTTGCCTGCCATGTTTGGTCCGAAGGCCACATTTTCCGATACGGTCAACCACTCAAAAAGGGCGCCCTGCTGGAAAACCATGCCGCGCTCTGAACCGGGACCTTTGACAATGTGATTGTTCAGTTGCACCTCGCCCGACGTCGGAGATAAAAAACCCGCGACAATATTCAAAAGCGTGGTCTTGCCACAGCCCGACGGACCGAGGACCGAGACGATTTCGCCTTCCTTGATATCGAGGCTTACATTGTTCAATGCATGGACTTCACCGCCGCCGGGTATCGTGAAAACCATCGAAACGCCGTCTATAGCAATGCCGGTCAAATACTCTCTCCACCTTGAAGGACGCACCCATCAATTCAGGCGGCAACATGCCGCCTGAACAATTGTTGGCTGACTATTTCAGGAAGTTGGGATCGATGAAGACCGAGTAGTCATCAAGCGCTGTGTCCATGCCGCCGGCCGATACCATGATGTCGGCGACACCCTTGGTCATTTCCTGAACGCCACCACCAAGCCAGTTGGGGCCTTTCTGGTCTGCAGCGGTTGGAAATCCGAAATTGGCCATGGTTGCCTTGGTGGTGTCGATATCCATACCGGAGGCCTTGGCGACGATCGGGTAGGCTGCATCAGGATCGGCCTTGTAGGCGATATTGGCAGCTTCCGTTACCGCCATGAATTTTTCGACCAGGTCCGGATGCTCTTCTGCGAACTGATTGGTCACCGTCACAATATCGAATGTATTGATGCCGATGGCCTCCTGTTCGGCGCCCGTCATCAGGGGCTCACCATATTCGCGCATGCGCGTCAGCGCGCCACCAAAACCGCAGGCCATGGCCACATCGGCACGGGCAAGAGCAACGGCTCCGTCCGGTGGGTTCATCTGCACCAGGTTGACCTTGCTGTGATCCACACCGAGATGCTCCAGTGTACGCAGCAACTTGTAATGGGTGACATTGCCGATGGGCGTTGCAACCTTTTTGCCTTCAAGATCCTTTGCATTGGCCTTGGTGATGCCGGCATCCTTGTGCACAACGCAATTGTCGTTTTCCGCATAGGTCACGGCGATACCGACAAGCTTGAGCGGCGCCCCGGTGCTCACACCGACGACAAACGGAACAAAGCCCTGACTGTAGGCAATCTGCACATCGCCGGAAACCATGGCCTGTGTCATTTCATTGCCATTGCCGAAGGCGCGCCATTTGAGTTTGACGCCCATTTCCTTGTCATAGGTTTCTTCCATCTGGGCGACCTGGTTGGCTGTCGGCCATTCAAGAAAATAGGCAACGGTGACTTCATCGAGAGCCAGGGCGCCCGGAATACCACCCAATGTGGACAGCAGCATTCCGGTGGCCAGAGCAGTCATTCTGGTTTTCATGGACATTGATATTCCCCTTTATTCGCACTTTGTGTGGCGTTTGAGCCGGGTATGCCGGTCTGCATATTCAATCAGGAGTATGGGTAAAAGTCGCTACAACAATTGTAAATAGCAAGCTGGTTGGACACTCCTGCAACCATTAGGCAATTAATGATGAGGCCAAAGGTAGTGCCAGGCTCAAGCCCACATTGGTGCCAACGGCTGAAAAATTGATTAAACTGCCAGATTTTGCATGGTTTAATGAAAAATGCCCTTCGATTTTCACAGATCTGGCTCCATCATTCTCCGAAATAATGGCGTGTAACTGGTTCTATCAGCACCCGGAAAACGCGTGATAGCGTCAAAGACAGGTCGTGCCCATGGAGGAATGCGCCGGTGTCAAAACTGTTGGACGAGACCGATGTTCCCGGTATTGAACGCAGCAAGCGCCGGTCAGGCGGACGGCAGGCCCGGCTTGCTCTTCGCGCAGCACCTCTGGACAGGTCGGTTCGTCCGGTCAGACCGGGAATGTCTTCGGACAATTATCGCCCATTATCCGCCCATGACATGGACCGCATCCATGAATCCGTGCTGACCATTCTGGAAGATGTCGGCATGGGGCAGCCAATTGATTCCTGTATCGCGCTGTGCACTGGCGTTGGCGCCATTCATGGGGCAGACGGAAGGCTGCGGTTTCCGCGCGCGCTGGTGATGGAGACCGTTCGTAATGCCTGCCGTGATCTGACCCTTCATGCGCAGGACCCCGTGCATGATCTGCATTTGTCCGGCAACAAGGTGCATTTTGGAACAGCCGGCGCCGCCGTTCATATTGTTGACGTGGAGCACCGCCTCTATCGGGAATCCCTGCTGGGCGATCTTTATGATGCAGCCCGGATCGTCGAAGTTTTGGACAATATTCACTTCTTTCAACGGCCGCTGGTTGCAAGGGATATTGCCGATCCGTGCGATCTCGACATCAACACGCTTTATGCCAGCGTTCTGGGAACCACAAAACATGTGGGCACCAGTTTCACGGTTGGTGAAAACGTCAAGCCCTGCCTGGATCTGCTGCACCTGGTGGCAGGCGGCGAGGCGGCCTTCAGGGCGCGGCCCTTTGTTTCCAACTCCAATTGCTTCGTGGTGCCACCATTGCGATTTGCGGCAGATGCCTGCGTGGTCCTGGAGGAATGTGTTCGCGGCGGCATGCCGGTTCTTCTGCTTTCGGCCGGTCAGGCCGGCGCCACGGCGCCGGCAGCCATTGCCGGTGCAGTGGTGCAGGCGGTTGCAGAAGTCCTGGCTGGCCTGGTCTATGTCAATGCCCTGTCGAAAGGTCATCCGGCGATCTTCGGGACCTGGCCCTTTGTTTCGGATCTGCGCACCGGGTCCATGTCGGGCGGATCCGGAGAGCAGGCATTGTTGTCGGCTGCCTGTGCACAGATGTCCCACTACTACAACCTACCGGGAGGCGCTGCCGCAGGCATTGCCGATTCCAAATTGCCGGATGTTCAGGCGGGTTATGAAAAGGGCATTACCAATGTCATGGCGGGCCTGTCCGGGCTGAACATGATCTATGAGGCGGCGGGCATGCATGCCTCATTGCTGGCATTTTCACTGGAAAGCCTGATCATAGACAATGACATGCTTGGCCAATGTCTACGTTGTGTTCGCGGCATTGAGGTCAATGAACGCACGCTGTCGCTGGCAGCGATCGAGGATGTCTGCATCAATGGGCCGGGGCACTATCTTGGCCATGAACAGACATTGTCGATGATGGAAACGGAATATATCTATCCCGTGATTGGCGATCGCACCAGCCCGAAGGAATGGGTTGAGCGAGGCAGGCCGGACATCATTCAGACGGCCATTGCCGAAAAAAACAGAATATTGTCTACCATCTATCCCAGACACATTTCCCGCGAAGTGGATGCGGCCATTCGTGCGCAGTTCGATATCCGACTGTCTCAGAGCCTCTATTGACGATAGAGTTGGCGTATCTGCTTTCTTCTTCAGTTTGTACGTGCGAATTGGCATTGACTTGCCCTCATTGCGTATGGAAACCTCGGATATGAAAAAAAGTCTCCATACCTTGTTTGCCGCTGCAGCCCTGCTGGTTCTTTCTACGGCAATCCATGCACAGCAATTGCCGCAGGCAAATGACGCCTATTACACATCCGCGCAGGACAGACTTAAGCAGACCCTGGCGCGCCAGCCGATTATGGCAAGGGCGAGGAATGTCATTTTGTTGATTGCGGACGGCAATGGGGTCGGCACCAACTATGCGACCCGACTGTTCCAGGGCCAGAAAATGGGGAAACTTGGCGACGAACACGTGCTGTCCTACGAAGAATTTCCCAATCTGGCGCTCGTCAAGACCTATAATATCAACGCCCAGACGCCCGGTTCAGCGGCAACAGCCGGCGCCATGAATACCGGCGTCAAACAGATGTTCAGCACGATCAACCTGAACGACAAGGTGGTGCTTGGCGATTGCAGCACGGTTGCGGGCAACGAACTGACAACCTTCTCTGAAATCGTGTCGCGTGCAGGCAAGTCAGTGGGCGTGGTTTCCACTGCCCGTCTCACCCATGCGACCCCCGCGGCCGTCTATGCCAAGACGGCCAACCGGGGTTGGGAGGCTTCTGTTCCCGCCGACTGCACAGCACAAAAGGATATTGCCGTTCAACTGATCGAGGCCATTGGCGTCGGCACAGTGGATTTCGCCATGGGCGGTGGCCGCCGAAATTTCGTCGCCAGTGATGGTGCGACGGATGAGGGCGGCAAGGGACGCCGCGAAGATGGCCGGAACCTTATTGAAGAGGCAAAAGCTGCAGGTGTGCAATATGCCTGGAATGCAGCCTCTGTCGACGCGTTGAAGCTGGATGGCGCGACGCCGGTGCTGGCACTGCTCGCGGACAACCACATGAACTTTGAATTCGACCGCAGGGATGAAGATGAGCCTTCACTGGCGGCGATGACCAAAGTGGCGATCGAATTTCTCAGCCAGAATGAACAGGGCTACTATCTCGAGATAGAGGCCGGCCGTGTCGATCATGCCAGTCATCACGGCAATCTGCACCGCTCGCTGAGCGATGGCGTTGCCTTTGCCGAGGCTGTGGCCATGGCCGATCAATTGACCAATGATCAAGATACATTGATCATTGTTACAGCCGACCATGAACACGCCATTGCCTTCAACGGATATTGTGGTCGTGGCACGCCCATTACGGGTCTTTGCATGGGCATTGCCAAGGGGCAGGTCGAACACACCGATGAGCCGCGCCTGGCAGCCGATGGAAAACCCTATACAGTGGTTGGCTATCTCAATGGTCCGGGCTCTGTGCTGACCCGGCAGGCGGATGGAAGCTATTCCGGCAGCCGTGCACTTGTCGACCAACAACAGGCCATTGATCCGGAGTATCAGCAGCAGGCCGCCATTCCCATGTCATCGGAGACCCATTCAGGCGAGGATGTTGCGGTCTATGCCAAGGGCCCCTGGGCGCATTTGTTCGATGGTACGATCGAGCAGAACTACATCTTCCACGTCATGAACCACGCCATATCCGCCCAATAGTCTCACCTGTGCCACGTGGTCTATGCGCCCTTTTGCGGGCGCATGTCATCGCGGTTGATCCCGGCCACTTCCACGGGTTTTTTCATGGCGTCGCGGCGGAAGGGTTCACCAAGTTCCTGATTGAGGATAACCTCAATGAGGGTTGTCACGCCGTCTTTCTGGGCATCGCAGGCGTCCTGCAAAACCGTTGTCAGATCGGCCTGGCTGCTGACCGTGATGCCTTTCAGGCCGCAGCCTTCTGCCACCTTTGCGTAGCTGAGTTGCGGATCCAGCTCGGTGCCGACAAAATTGTCGTCAAACCACAATGTGGTGTTTCTCTTTTCGGCGCCCCATTGGTAATTGCGGAAGACCACCATGGTCACGGCTGGCCATTCTTCGCGTCCGCAGGAGGTCATTTCGTTCATCGAGATGCCGAAGGCGCCGTCGCCGGCAAAACCGACCACCGGAACATCCGGGCAGCCGATCTTGGCGCCGAGAATGGCTGGGAAACCGTAGCCACAGGGCCCGAAGAGACCGGGGGCGAGATATTTGCGTCCCTTTTCAAACGTCGGATAGGCATTGCCGATAGCGCAATTGTTGCCGATATCGCTGGAGATGATCGCGTCCTTGGGCAAGCCAGCCTGAATGGCACGCCAGGCCATGCGCGGCGACATGCGCTCGGGCTGCCGGCCGCGTGCATCCTCATTCCAACTGGTGCCTGCATCATCATCTTCGTGATCCATGCTGCTGAGTGTCTGCAACCAGGCTGACTTGGTCCTGTGGATCACGGCCTTGCGCTCTTCGCGGCCGCTGTCACCAGCGTCCGGGGTCAATTTGTTCAATATCTGTCGGGCCACCTGTCCGGCATCACCGCAGATGCCGACGGTGACCTTCTTGGTCAGGCCAATGCGATCGGAATTGATATCGACCTGAATGATCTTCGCGTCCTGCGGCCAATAGTCAATGCCATAGCCGGGCAAAGTGGAAAACGGGTTGAGCCTTGTGCCGAGCGCCAGAACGACATCAGCCTTGGCAATCAGCTCCATGGCGGCCTTCGATCCATTGTAGCCAAGTGGTCCGCAGGCGAGGGGATGGCTGCCGGGAAAGCTGTCATTGTGCTGGTATCCATTGGCAACGGGCGCATCCAGACGCTCGGCAAGCGCCTTGCAGTCCTCGATGGCGCCGCCGATGACCACGCCGGCGCCCGAAAGGATCACCGGAAACTGTGCATTGGAAAGCAGATCGGCTGCCATTTCGATGGCCTTGTCGCCACCCGAAGGCAGCTCAAGGCGAACGATCTGCGGCAATTCGATATCGATGATCTGCGTCCAGTAATCGCGCGGCACATTGATCTGTGCCGGGGCTGAGCCGCGGATGGCTTTTTCGATGACCCGATTGAGGACTTCGGCCATGCGCGACGGGTCACGCACTTCTTCCTGGTAACACACCATGTCCCGGAAAAGCGCCATCTGTTCCACTTCCTGAAAACCGCCCTGACCGATGGTCTTGTTGGCGGCTTGCGGTGTGACCAGCAGCATTGGCGTATGGTTCCAATAGGCGGTCTTGATGGGGGTAACGAAATTGGTGATGCCGGGGCCGTTCTGGGCAATCGCCAGGGCCATTTTGCCGGTTGAACGGGTGTAGCCGTCACAGATGATCCCCGCATTGGTTTCATGGGCGCAATCCCAGAACGTGATGCCAGCCTTGGGGAACAGATCGGAGATCGGCATCATGGCGGAGCCGATGATGCCAAAGGCATGTTCGATACCATGCATCTGCAAAACCTTCACGAAAGCTTCTTCGGTGGTCATTTTCATGGCGACGGTTCCTTTGAATTTCACGGTTCGGGCGCTCACACCTGCAGTGCCTGCACCTTTGATAGGGGGAGACTGGCACCATGGCGTAGAGCCAGATCAGGCCAAATGCCTGAGCCAGTCATGTTTAAAGCGTTCATTGTGGATCTATCAGGCAGGCTTCATTGCCGCAACGATATGCGACAACCGCTCGAGTCCGGGTTCTATGCGTTCCTCCGCGATTGAGGAAAATCCCAACCGGATGAAGTGCCGATGGTTCTGCGGATCGGAAAAATAGATGTCTCCGGGTTCGATGACGATGCCTTCCTCCAGCGCCCGGCTCGCCAGCAGGGTTCCGTCCAGCCATGGTGGCCCCTTCAGCCAATAGGAGGTTCCGCCAAAGCCGGGGGCCTGTGTCCAACCGGGAAAATATTTCTCCAATGCCTTGCCCATGGTGACCCAGCGATTGCGATAGCTGCGGTGCAACCGTCCGATCAGCGTGTCATGGTGACCAAGCGACAGAAACAGGGCGACGACGCCCTGATTGTTGCCGGGCGGGTGGCGCAACATGAGACGCCGCAAGGCCCGGGCTTCGCGAATAAGCGGGGCAGGGGCAACCATGAAACCCATGCGAAGGCCCGGCATCAGTGATTTTGACAGGCTGCCGACATAGAGAACGCGTTGCCCCTGATCGAGGGATTTCAGCGCCGGTGTCGGTTCGCCCTGGTAATTGGTCTCGAATTCATAGTCGTCTTCAATGATCAGCCCGTTGTTTGTGGCCGCCCATTGCAGGAGGGCTTTTCTGCGTTCCGGGCTCATGGTGGCATTGGTCGGATACTGGTGGCTGGGGGTGACAAAAACCAGTTCGGATTTGAACAGTTCGGGCGTCAGGGTAATGCCTTCCTCGTCGACAGGAATATGGTTGATCTGATCGGTGCGCAGCTGAAATATATTGCGAATGTCCGGGTAGCCGGGGTCTTCGATGGCCACTGTCATGCCGCGTTTGACCAGCAGGCTCGACAGGATGTAGAGCGCGTTTTGCGCACCCAGCGTGATGAGAATCTCATCGGCATTGGCGAGGATGCCGCGCCGCGTGAGAATACGTTGCCGCACCTGTTCGATGAGCATGCGGTCGTCTTCGGCAAAATGGTCATTGGTCCAGGCATCCAGCCACTTGCGGCCCATGGACTGGCGCATGCAGTCGCGCCAGGCGGCGATGGGGAAGAGTGCGGCATCGGCCTGTCCATAAATGAATGGATAGGGGTAATCATGCCAATTGTCCGGCTTGACGATATTGGTCTGCTCGCTGGGTTGCACGCGAAAGCGGCCTGCCCAGTCAGGCTGGGGTTCGCCAGTCAGCGGCGGTTTGGCCGGGACGGAGCCCGCCATGGTGCCATCGTGAATATCCGATGATACATAAAACCCGGATCGCTCACGCGCCACAAGGTAGCCATCGGAAGCCAGTGCCTGATAGGCCAGCATGACCGTGTTGCGGGATACTTTCAGCCGCTTGGCCATGGCCCGGGTGGAGGGAATGGGCGCGCCTACGGGCAATTGCCCCGACAGCATGGCCGAGACCAGCATCTCGCGGATCTGGGTCTGGAGTGTTGTCATCTCCATTCGTTCAACATGAAACAGCGCATTACGCATGATGGTGGCCTGACCTCGGATCTGCCCGCTTTCTGATGGACCGAAAGTGCAATCCATCTGGCCCCATTATGAGGCCAATAGTGGTTGCAAGATCAAGGGCTGGCTTGAATATAGTCGACGGCTGCCTGTGTCATGGCAGCCGGGCAGGCGATAATTTACCAGAAGGATTGCCTTTTTGATTCATGAAAAGGTGCCAGTAAGTTGTAAACGCTCGGAAAAAGGGTCTCTCACGGCAACGGCTTGAAATCTGCCGCCAAAGGACGGTCAGCCTTTCCTCATTTATGGAGATTACGATCCGGCGCGCGCGGTCTCTCCGCAAAGCTGCGGCCTCAGGGGGAATCAATGGGATGATCAGCCAGAACCCGGTGGAACTGCCTGCGGCCCTGTTGAAACGTGTCAAAGGGATGATGCGTCCATGGGAGCAATGTCGCTGCCGTTGATCTTCTATCCATCGGGGCTGGACGTGCGTTTCTTTTCGTGAAAATATCGCCATTAATTTCACGGTGCGTTTTTGCACGCTGTTGCAGGTGGTCTTCGTCATGGCTGAATTTCCCAAACATACTCGCGTTCTGATCATCGGTGGCGGCGTTGTCGGCTGTTCTGTCGCCTATCATCTGGCGCATCAGGGCTGGAGCGACGTTGTGCTTGTCGAGCGCAAGCAATTGACCAGCGGAACGACCTGGCATGCTGCCGGATTGATTGCCCAGCTTCGGGCGACCATGAACATGACCCGTCTGGCCAAATACAGTCAGGAACTCTATGGCCGCCTTGAAGAGGAAACCGGCATGGCCACCGGTTTTCGGCGCAACGGCTCGCTGTCTGTCGCCCTGAGCGAACACCGCATGGAAGAGTTTCTGCGCAATGCCTCCATGGCAAAGGCCCATGGTGTCGAAGTCAATGTGTTGAATGTGCAGCAATGCGCCGACATGTACCCCTATCTCAATGTGGATGGTGTCGTTGGCGGTCTGCATATCCCGCTGGACGGGCAGGGCGATCCGTCGAATATCGCCATGGCGCTGGCGCGTGGTGCGCGCAACAAGGGTGTGCAGATATTTGAAAATACCGTGGTTGAAGCCATTCACGTGGACAATGGCCGGGCGACGGGCGCGCGCACCGACAAGGGTGAGATTTCTGCCGAGATCGTGGTCAATTGCGCCGGGATGTGGGGACATGAAGTCGGGCAGATGGCCGGTGTCAATGTGCCTTTGCATGCCTGCGAGCATTTCTACATTCTGACCGAAGCCGTGAAAGGCCTGCCGGGCAATCTGCCGGTGCTGCGGGTTCCCGATGAATGCGCCTATTACAAGGAAGATGCGGGCAAAATTCTGCTGGGCGCCTTTGAACCGGTCTCCAAACCCTGGGGCATGGACGGCATATCGAAAGATTTTTGCTTCGATCAATTGCCGGAGGATTTCGATCATTTCCAGCCGATACTGGAGCAGGCCGTGGAACGGATGCCTCTGCTTGAAAGCGCCGGCATTCACACGTTCTTCAACGGACCGGAGAGTTTCACACCTGATGACCGTTACCTGTTGGGCCCGTCACCGGAGGTGGAGAACTTCTTTGTGGCAGCCGGTTTCAATTCGGTCGGCATTCAATCGGCCGGCGGCGCAGGCAAGGCGATTGCCGAATGGATCGTCGAGGGGGAGCCGCCCTTTGACCTTTGGGATGTGGATATTCGCCGTATGGAGCCGTTCCAGGGCAATCGGACCTATCTGAAAAACCGCGTGACGGAAACGCTTGGCCTGCTTTACGCCGACCATTTTCCCCATCGCCAGTACGAGACCGCGCGCCATATCCGCCATACGCCCCTGCATGAAAAAATGGCAGAGCGCGGGGCCTGTTTCGGCGAGACCGCCGGGTGGGAGCGACCGCACTGGTTCGTGCCAGCCGATGATCTGGCCAAGGGCGTGGCGCCGCAATATCAATATGGCTGGAAGCGACAAAACTGGTTTGCCTACGCGGAGGCTGAACATCGCGCCGTGCGCGAGACGGCCGGAGCCTTTGACCTGTCCACCTTCGGCAAGTTTCTCATTGAGGGGCGTGATGCGGTGGATGTGCTGCAACATATCTGCGGCAACGACATTGATGTTGAACCGGGACGCATTGTCTATACGCAATGGCTCAATGCCCGCGGCGGCATCGAGGCGGATTTGACGGTAACGCGGCTGGCCAGGGACCGTTTCATGGTGATGACCGGTGCAGCCACCGTGACGCGCGATTTCAGTTGGCTGAAGCGACACATTCCTGAGGACGCGCGATGCATTGCCGTCAATGTCACCAGTTCAGAAGCTGTGCTGGCAGTGATGGGACCCAATGCGCGCAGGATCCTGCAGAAAGTCACGCCTGCCGACCTGTCGCATGAAGCCTTTCCCTTCGCCACCGCCAGAACCATCGATATGGGTATGGTCACGGTGCGGGCGCATCGCATTACCTATGTGGGTGAATTGGGCTGGGAACTCTATGTGTCCGCCGACATGGCGCGGCATGTTTTCGATGTGGTGATGGCGGCAGGCGAGGGTGAAGGCCTGCGGCTGGCCGGCATGCAGGTGCTGGATTCATGCCGCATGGAAAAAGGGTTCCGGCACTTTGGTCACGACATCACCGATGAGGACCATGTGCTGGAGGCCGGACTTGGCTTTGCGGTGAAAACAGAAAAGCCGGATGGCCGCTATGGACCCTTTATCGGTCGTGAGGCTGTGGTTGCGCGAAAACAGGCCGGACTGCAAAAACGTCTTTTGTCTTTCAAACTGGTGGACCCTGAGCCCCTGCTGTTTCACGGCGAACCCATCATGCGTGACGGCGTGATTTCCGGCTATCTGACATCGGGCAATTATGGCCACTTTCTCGGCGCTGCAGTGGGGCTTGGTTATGTGCCTGTGCGTGATGGAGAGAGCCTTTCTCAGATGCTGGCATCGACCTATGAAATCGAAGTTGCCGGGAAGCTTTGCAGAGCGGAGGTCAGTGCAAAGCCGTTGTATGATCCCAAGAGTGAGAAGGTTCGCTCCTAGCAAATCTTAAGGCCAAACCTCTGGCATGCCGAAGGCGGCGCTGTTGCAAATGCTAAAAAGGCCTGTTGATTGAATCTGTTGCCCGCAAACCCTGCAGCGTCGCTTGATGGCATGCCCGCGGCAAAGCCGATAAAGTTTTAGTCTAAAAATTTTAAGCTTGAAATATATTGCCGACGGTGGCAACATTCCCTCATGGAGCAATGGCGGGGCTGTCCTTTGGACGGCGCGCCGGGTAACAGCAGGGAAGTGCCAATGCGTATTGCATGTCTTGGAGGCGGGCCGGCTGGCCTTTATTTTGCGATCAGCATGAAGCTGCGTGATCCGGCCCATGAGGTCGTTGTCATTGAGCGCAACAAGCCGGATGATACCTTTGGCTGGGGCGTTGTCCTGTCTGATGAAACCCTCGACAATCTGCAGGCAAACGATCCGATCAGTGCGGCGACGATCCGTCAGCATTTTGCCTATTGGGACGATATTGCCGTGCATTATCGCGGACGCAAGGAACTGTCCACCGGACATGGTTTTTGCGGCGTCGGGCGTCGGCAATTGCTTTTGCTGCTGCAGGAAAGAGCCCGGGAACTGGGCGTGGACCTGCGGTTCGAAACAGATGTCAGCAGTGCGTCTGATTACGCAAAGGAATACGATCTTGTCGTCGCTTCCGATGGGTTGAATTCCAGAACGCGCACTGAATTTGCCGCGGAATTTCGTCCCGATATCGATGTGCGGCAGTGCAAATTTGTCTGGCTGGGAACCCACCAGAAATTTGATGATGCCTTCACCTTCATCTTCGAAGAAACCGAACATGGCTGGATCTGGGCGCATGCCTATCAGTTTGATGATGACACAGCGACGTTCATTGTCGAATGTCAGGAGGACACCTGGAACAAATTCGGCTTCGGGTCGATGTCTCAGGATGAATCCATAGCGGTTTGCGAGCGGATTTTTGCCAAACATCTGGGCGGACATTCCCTGATGACCAATGCCCGGCATATCCGTGGTTCCGCCTGGATCAATTTCCCCCGGGTGCTGTGTGAGCGGTGGTCACATGACAATATCGTGCTGTTGGGTGACGCCGCGGCAACGGCGCATTTCTCCATCGGTTCCGGCACAAAGCTGGCTCTGGAGAGCGCTATTGCCCTGGCCAACTATCTGGACAGCGAAAAATCCATGCCGGCCGCATTCGAGCGCTATGAAGAAGAGCGCCGCGTTGAAGTGCTGCGCCTGCAATCGGCAGCGCGCAACTCAACCGAATGGTTTGAAAATGTCGAGCGCTATCTGCATCTCGATCCCGTCCAGTTCAACTATTCCCTGCTGACACGCTCGCAGCGCATCAGCCACGAGAACCTGCGCCTGCGTGATCCGCAATGGATGCAGCAGGCGGAGGGCTGGTTTCAGGCGCAGGCGGGCGCCACCGGTCACAGGGCGCCAATGTTTGCGCCCTACCGGTTGCGGGACATGGAGCTGTCCAACCGCGTGGTCGTTTCGCCTATGGCGCAATACAAGGCCGTGGATGGCTGTCCGACGGATTGGCATCTGGTGCACTATGGCGAACGCGCCAAGGGTGGCGCCGGGCTGGTCTATACGGAAATGACCTGCATCAGCCCTGATGGGCGCATCACGCCCGGCTGTCCGGGTGCCTATGCGCCTGAGCATGAGGCCGCATGGGCGCGGATCGTTGACTTCGTTCACCAGCAGACGGATGCAAAGATCTGCATGCAGCTGGGGCATTCGGGTGTCAAGGGATCGACGCAGCTTGGCTGGGAAAAGATGGACGGGCCGCTGGAGGAGGGCAATTGGCCTTTGATTTCGGCATCCGAGACCCGCTGGTCGGAGCAAAACCAACTGGCACGGCAGATGAACCGGGATGATATGGATCTGGTGCGTGATCAATTCGTGGCCTCGGCCGAAATGGCTGATCGTTGCGGCTTTGACATGTTGGAAATTCATGCGGCGCACGGCTATCTCCTGTCATCCTTCATCACGCCGCTGACCAACCGGCGCGACGATGAGTACGGCGGTTCGCTGGAAAACCGCATGCGTTATCCGCTTGAAGTCTATCGCGCCGTGCGCGCCGTATGGCCGGATGGAAAACCAATTTCGGTTCGCATATCGGCCAATGACTGGGTGGGGGATGAGGGCATTACGCCGGATGACGCTGTGGCGATTGCCGGCCTGCTCAAGGACGCAGGTGTGGATATTTGCGACGTTTCGACCGGCCAGACATCCATTGCCGCTCAACCCGTCTACGGGCGCATGTATCAGACGCCCTTTTCCGATCGCATTCGCAATGAAGCCCATATGGCGACCATGGCAGTCGGCAATATCTATGAGGCAGACCATGCCAATTCCATCCTGATGGCGGGTCGCGCAGATCTGGTGTGCCTGGCCCGTCCGCATCTTGCCAATCCCTATTGGACCCTGCACACGGCCGTTGGCCTTGGCGATACACAGGTTGCCTGGCCGCTGCCCTATCTGGCCGGACGTGATCAGATGGTGCGCCTGGCCGAACGGGCCGAGGCACAGACGGAAAAGGTGTGAGCCATGAGTGATCTGATTGGCAAACATGCAGTGGTTACCGGTGGCGGATCCGGCGTCGGTGCATCCATTGCACTGGCTCTGGCCCATGCGGGAGCGACCGTGACCGTCACGGGGCGCAGCAAGGCAGCGCTTGTCGCTGTCGCTGAACAATCAGCGCTGATTTCCGCTGTCACCTGTGATGTGACTGATCCGGTCAGCGTCAAGGCGCTGTTTTGCCGTATCTCGCAGGACTATGGCAAAGCCGATATCGTCATCGCCAATGCCGGAGTGGCGGAAAGCATTCCCTTTACCCAGATGGATATCGAGAGCTGGAAAAGGATGATCAATGTCAATCTGACCGGCGCATTCCTGACGATGCAGGCAGGCCTGATCGGCATGGAGGATGCAAAATGGGGCCGCATCATATCCATTGGTTCCGTCGCCGGCCTGAAGGGCTATCCCTATGTGGCGGGCTATTGTGCCGCCAAACACGGCGTTATCGGCCTGACCAAATCGATTGCCCAGGAGGTCGCGAAGAGCGGTATTACCGTCAATGCGATCTGCCCGGGTTATACCGAGACGCCGATGCTGGAGCGGACGCTGGAAAACATCATGAGCAAAACCGGACGCAGCCGGGATGATGCCGCCAAAGCCTTGCTGCGGCAAAATCCAAGCGGTCGTTTTGTTCAGCCTGAAGAAGTGGCACAGACGGTCTTGTTCCTGTGCGGTCCCAATTCGGCATCGATTACCGGGCAGGCCATTTCCGTTTCGGGAGGTGAGGTATGAGTGCAGCGGTTGCGCCCGTGGATGGCGGCACGGGAATTGAAAAACAAAGGCTGCGGATCTGGTTGCGCCTTTTGAAAATCTCACGGCAGATGGAAGCGGAAATTCGCGAAAGGTTGCGGGTGGAATTTGCCACGACCCTTCCGCGGTTTGATGTCCTTGCCGCCCTTTATCGGGAGACGGACGGGCTCAAGATGACCGAGCTTTCCTCTGCGCTGATGGTATCCAACGGCAATGTCACCGGCATTGTCGAAAGGCTGGTGTCGGATGGTCTTGTGGTGCGTATTCCCGTCAGCGGAGACCGCCGGGCAATGATCGTTCAATTGACCCCGGCCGGCCGCAAGGATTTTGCCCATATGGCAAAAACCCATGAAGGCTGGGTTGCTTCCCTGCTGAAGACCCTGAGTGACGAGGACGCGAACACCCTGGTTCACCTGCTTGATAATGTTCACATACGCGGAGCCCTGCACAAATGACCCATATGGCCGAACTTGAGCCCAAACACTTCAACTGGCAAATGGAAGGCCGGGTGGCCATTATCAGGCTTGACCGGCCCGACCGCAAAAATCCCCTGACCTTCGAGAGCTATGCGGAACTGCGCGACTGCTTTCGCGATCTGGTCTATGCGGAAGACGTGGACGCCGTTGTCTTTGCCTCCAATGGCGGCAATTTTTGTTCCGGCGGGGACGTCCATGACATCATAGGCCCGCTTCTCGATATGGACATGAAGGGCCTGCTGGCCTTTACCCGCATGACCGGCGACCTGGTCAAGGCGATGATCGGCTGCGGCAAGCCGATTATCGCAGCGGTTGACGGGGTTTGCGTTGGCGCCGGCGCCATCGTCGCCATGGCGTCCGATATTCGTTTTGCCAGCAATGAAGCTAAAACGGCTTTTCTTTTTACCCGCGTCGGGCTTGCTGCCTGTGACATGGGCGCCTGTTCAATCCTGCCGCGCATCATAGGCCAGGGCCGTGCGGCTGAACTTCTCTATAGCGGACGCACCATGTCTGCCGTTGAGGGTGAGCGCTGGGGTTTTTACAACCGGCTGGTGGATGGCGCGCAACTGGAAGCCGAGGCCGTTGCCTTTGCAACGCGGTTGGCTGATGGCCCGAATTTCGGTCACATGATGACAAAAACCATGCTGAAACAGGAATGGTCCATGTCTATCGACGAGGCCGTCGAGGCCGAAGCGCAAGCCCAGGCAATCTGCATGCAGACCCGGGATTTCAAGCGTGCCTATGATGCTTTTGTGGCAAAGCAAAAGCCGGTATTTGAGGGGAACTGAGCATGGCAGACCGGAGTTTTCTGCAATGGCCCTTTCTGGATGACCGGCACCGGGAATTCCATGATCGGTTTGATGAATGGGTGGCCAACAATCTGGCGGATCTCGGCCATGACAATGTTGACGAGACCTGTCGCCAAATTGCCGAAATGCTTGGCGGCGCCGGATGGCTGCTGCACAGCGCGGTTGATCCGCAAAATGAACAATCAACCATTGATGTGCGCACCCTGTGCCTGTCGCGCGAAATTCTGGCGCGGCACAATGGTCTTGCCGATTTTGTCTTTGCCATGCAGGGACTGGGCATGGGGGCCGTCTCGCTTTTCGGGACACAGGCTCAGAGGCATGAATGGCTGACAAAAACCCGCCAGGGGCAGGCCCTGGCCGGTTTTGTCCTGTCCGAGCCGCGCTCCGGGTCGGATGTGGCCAATCTGGAAACAAGTGCCACCCGTGATGGCAATGACTTCCTGCTCAACGGCGAGAAAACCTGGATCTCCAACGGCGGTATCGCCGATGTCTATACGGTTTTTGCACGTACCGGCGAAGCCGAGGGCGCCCGGGGCATCAGTGCCTTTGTGGTGCCTGCCGACACGCCGGGCCTGGAGGTTGCCGAGCGCATCAATGTCATTGCGCCACACCCGCTCGCCCGGCTGGCTTTCAATGATTGCCGCGTTCCCGAGAGTGCGATGATCGGCAAGCCCGGAGACGGATTTCGCATCGCCATGTCGGTCCTTGACATGTTCCGCTCGACCGTGGGGGCGGCGGCGCTGGGCTTTGCCCGGCGTGCCCTGGATGAGACCATTGACCGGGCGACATCCCGTGAGCTGTTTGGTGCGCCGCTCGCAGAATTGCAGATGGTACAGGGGCATATTGCCGATATGGCACTGGACGTCGATGCGGCAGCCCTTTTGATCTACCGTGCGGCCTGGACCAAGGACAGTGGCGCTGCCCGGGTGACACGGGAGGCTGCCATGGCCAAGCTATTTGCCACCGACAAGGCGCAGGAGGTCATCGACAAGGCCGTGCAGATCCACGGCGGCGATGGTGTTCGCAGCGGACATATTGTCGAAAGTCTCTATCGTGAAATTCGCGCCCTGCGGATTTATGAAGGTGCTTCTGATGTCCAGAAAGTCATCATAGCACGACAAACACTAGCCAATGCACTCGCCGGAGCTTCGTCATGACAGCGATCACACTCGGCCACTCGGCCCATATTGATACATTCACCCGGGATAATCTGCCGCCTTTCGAGAGCTGGCCGATACTCGATATGACGCAATTTGAATATCCCGAGCGGCTGAACGCTGCCGTTGAACTGACCGACGCCATGGTTGCCAAGGGATTTGGCGATCATACGGCGCTGATCGGCAATGGCCGGCGGCGGACCTACAAGGAACTTTCCGACTGGACCAACAAGATTGCCCACGCGCTGGTCGAGGATTACGGCATTGTGCCCGGCAACCGGGTGCTGATCCGTTCGGCCAACAATCCGGCGATGGTTGCCTGCTGGCTGGCCGCGACCAAGGCGGGGGCTGTTGTTGTCAATACCATGCCGATGCTGCGGGCAGTGGAACTGTCGCAGATTGTTGACAAGGCTGAAATCTCCCTGGCGCTTTGTGATACACGGTTGATGGACGAGTTGGTCTTTTGTGCCAAGGAGAGTGCGACCTTGAAAAAGGTTGTCGGGTTTGACGGGACGGCCAATCATGACGCCGAATTGGACAGGGTTGCGCTGAACAAGTCGGTGCGATTCACTGCTGTCGATACCGGACGTGATGATGTGGCGCTGCTGGGCTTTACGTCCGGTACGACCGGAGAACCCAAGGCAACGATGCACTTCCACCGTGATCTGCTGGTTGTCGCCGACGGTTATGCGAAAGAAGTCCTTGGTGTGACGCCGGACGATATCTTTATCGGCTCACCGCCCCTGGCGTTTACCTTCGGGCTTGGAGGGCTGGCTATTTTTCCATTGCGGTTCGGCGCTGCAGCCACGCTGCTGGAAAGTGCCACACCACCCAATATGATTGAAATCATCCAGACCTATAAGGCAACGATCTGCTTCACGGCGCCGACGGCCTATCGGGCGATGCTGGCAGCCATGGAGAAGGGGGCCGATCTTTCCTCCTTGCGCGTTGCCGTCTCGGCGGGAGAGACCCTGCCGCCGCCGGTCTATGATTCCTGGATGGCCAAGACAGGCAAGCCGCTGCTTGATGGTATTGGCGCTACCGAGATGTTGCATATTTTCATCTCCAACCGGCTCGGCAATTCAGCCGCCGGTGCGACAGGCACGCCGGTGACCGGGTATCAGGCAAAGGTTGTTGATGACAAAATGAATGAATTGCCGCGAGGCGAGCCCGGAAAACTGGCCGTGCGCGGCCCGACCGGTTGCCGCTACCTCAATGACAAACGGCAAAAGGACTACGTGCGCGATGGCTGGAACATCACCGGTGATGCTTTCATCCAGGATGAAGAGGGCGTGTTTCACTTTGTTGCCCGCGCCGATGACATGATCATTTCGTCGGGCTACAACATTGCAGGGCCGGAGGTTGAAGCGGCGTTGCTGGCACATGGAGATGTTGTGGAGTGCGGCGTGATCGGTGCTGCGGACGAGGAGCGCGGGCAAATCGTCAAAGCCTTTGTGGTTCTGTGCCAGGGTGTTGCGGCGGATGCAGAAACCGTCAAACGGCTGCAGGATCACGTCAAGGCAACCATTGCACCGTTCAAATATCCCCGATCCATTGAGTTCATCGCCAATTTGCCAAAAACGCAGACAGGCAAAATTCAAAGATATCGCCTTAAAACGGAAACCTGATCATCCGGCGGGAAATCCGGTCGAGCGTGCGCGGACTGAAAGACGGGGCAATCGATCCTGATTGTCGACAAGGCCTTGAGCGCGGACAAAGCGTCTGGGACGGAACGCCGGACAATCTGTCTAATGACATCCGCGATCGCTACCTGGATGTCTGATGGAAGAACCGCAATGAACATGAACAGCATGAGGAGGGCAGAGCCATGAAATTCCTGCAACCAGAGGGCTGGAAACCAGCCAGAGGCTATTCCAACGGCATTGCCGCCCGTGGACAATTCGTGGTGACCGGCGGGCAGATCGGCTGGAACAAGGACCAGGAGTTCGAGACGGATGATTTTGTCGGCCAGTGTGAGCAAACCCTTGCCAATATCATTGCCATACTGGCGGAAGCCGGTGCCGGCCCCGAGCATATTGTCCGGCTGACATGGTATGTGACGGACAAGGTCGCCTATATTGCCGGCCAAAAGGAACTTGGCGCAGCCTATCGTCGTGTCATGGGACGGAACTTTCCAGCCATGGCTGTCGTCCAGGTGACTGCCCTCATCGAGGACCGGGCCAAGGTGGAGATCGAGGCGACGGCCATTCTTCCCGATGATCATGAAGGCAATGCATAAGGCAAGACAAATTGACAGGGCGACGGAAAACCAGAGGCAATCAACCGTTGCGTTCGCGGAACGGGATTGACCATCGGTCAGGAATTCGGGCAAAGCAAAGCTGGCAGATGAATTCCACAGGCAGTTGAGAGGTTGGAAGAGATGACAGGTCAGCAACGGATCATCATTTTTTCCGATCTGGACGGAACATTGCTCGACCATGGTGACTATTCCTGGCAGGCAGCGCTTCCGGCGCTGAAAGAACTCAAGGAACAGGAGATCCCGCTTGTTCTTGCTTCCAGCAAGACGGCGGCCGAAATGGCGCCCATACGGGCCGCCCTCGGGTTTGACCATTGCGAGGCCATTGTTGAAAATGGGGCCGGTGTCTTGCCGCCTCAAGTCAGTCAGCCGACAGCGCAGCGATCCCATGATGGCTTGCTGGCGGTTCTGGCGGCCATGCCCGAAGCCCTTCGCAGCGGCTTTTCCGGATTTTCCGACTGGAGTGTCGAAGAGGTCTCCAGGCGCACAGGCCTTGACCTTGCAGCATCAGAACGGGCCAAAATGCGCGATTTTTCCGAACCGGGCCTTTGGTCGGGAAGCGATGCGCAGCTGCAAGAATTCCTTCAGGCGCTTGAAGCAAAATCCTTGTTCGCCCAGCAGGGCGGGCGGTTCCTGACCTTGTCTTTCGGTGCCAGCAAGGCGGATCGGTTGCGCGAGATTGTTTCTCTTTATGAAAACCGCTGGGACGGCCCGGTCGAGAGCTTTGCGCTTGGTGACGCGGCCAATGATGTGGCGATGCTGGAAGCGGCGAGCAGGGGAGCGATCATACCCAATCCCGCCCATGGCGGTATCGGACCCATGCAGGGGGAAAATGACGGCAGGATCATCCGGGCGACAATGGCGGGTCCAGCCGGTTGGAATGAATCTGTTTTGTCATTTCTGGCAAACAGGGTTATGACAAAGACTGAGGTCAAGAAGGAAACCTGATGGCGGATTTTCACCAGAACGGCAGTGTCGCAACGCTTCACAATCTATCGCACAAGTCGGCCGAGGATCTGGAGCGCCAGCTCGTGCAATTTGCCGAGAAGCGAAAAATAACATTGATTCTGCCGTCGCTTTTTTCGGAGCTGGAGACACCGGCGCTGGCCGGAATTGTTGATGAACTTTGCGGCGCAAATTATATCAATCACATTATCATCGGTCTGGATCGCGCCAACAGGGAACAGTTTGAATTTGCCAGGGAATATTTTTCCCGCTTGCCGCAAAGACACGACATTCTGTGGAATGACGGACCGCGCTTGCGGGCTATACACGATCAGCTTGCCGACGCAAATCTGGCGCCCACGGAACCGGGAAAGGGCCGCAATGTCTGGTATTGCATCGGCCATGCCCTTGCATCGCAAAATTGCGACGTGGTGGCCTTGCATGATTGTGACATCGTCACCTATTCGCGTGAAATGCTGGCCCGTTTGATCTATCCGGTGGCCAATCCGGGGTTTTCCTACCAGTTTTGCAAGGGCTATTACCCGCGTATCGCCGATGGCAAACTTAACGGCCGGGTGACACGGCTGTTGGTCACGCCCCTGTTGCTGAGCCTGCAAAAGACCTGTGGTCACCAGGACTATCTGGAATATCTGCAAGGATTCCGATATCCGCTTGCCGGCGAATTTGCCATGCGCACATCCATCCTGCCGGACATTCGCATTCCGTCCGATTGGGGGCTGGAAATTGGCGTCCTATCCGAAGTCTGGCGCAATCTCAGTCGCCATTCGGTTTGCCAGGTGGATATTTCCGACGCCTATGATCACAAGCATCAACCGCTTTCGGAAGACGATGCGAACAACGGTCTGTCGCGCATGTCGATGGATATTTCCAAAGCGCTGTTTCGAAAACTGGCGACGGATGGGGTTACCTTCAGCAAGGAGAATTTCCGCACGGTGAAAGCCACCTATTACCGGACAGCCCTCGATCTGATTGAAATGTATTACAATGATGCGGCCATGAATGGCCTGCATCTTGATCGCCATCAGGAAGAGAAGGCCGTCGAGCTTTTTGCCGCCAATATCGTCGAAGCAGGCACCACCTTTCTGGAAAACCCCATGGAAACCCCATTCATTCCAAACTGGAGCCGGGTCACCGCTGCCTATCCCGATGTCATGCGCCATATTACCGAGGCGGTTGCGGCCGATAACAGTTGATTGGGTTGTTTGGCGGATGCCTGCCTGCGTTTTACCAGTTTGAACAAAGGTGGCTCGCGGACGTACGAATGGGATTTTTGTTGAACCGTGAGCAGATAGGGCTCTTCGTTGGATTTTACGTTTGCTTTGTTTATGCGCCATCGTCTTGATGAGCCCTCTACAGCAGGCACTTGAGGTGTCATTAAAGCTGCTCAGATGGACTGACCTACCATGCCTTCAAAGACAAATAGTACGGAAAGATGGTTGATATGCAGGCCAAGAGGCGGTCTCAACGATGTACTATGTCAGATCGAGAATTGCTGGCAATATGCGGAGCGCTTCGATCGCACACTCGTCGTGGATACTGCCAGGTCGAATCTGGCTGCTGCCTTCTCTGAGTTTTTTGAGCCTTTGGATCACACGAAAGCCGTTGTCTTCTCGGCTGATGAGGACCTCATTGAAAAAATGAATGAGGCAGGCTGTTTTCCAGCATCTGCACAGGGTCGACTCTGGGATTATAGTGACGCAAGGAATTCGAAATACCACGATGTAGAACCATCTTCTGTTGCTGGTCTATCGTTTGATTTTGAACAGGATTATGCAGAACAGGTTTTATTGCTTTACAAAAGCGGTGGTGGCATTCGTTCGTTTGAACTTCTCAACCGGGTGAGGTTCGCTCCAAAGCTGGCTGAGATCGTCAGCGAGCGCACAAGACATCTGACGTTTGACTATGCCGCCATTCATGTTCGCAACACGGATCTACGAACCGATTATCACCGGTTTTTCCGGCGGATTTCAAACCGGGTCCGTGACAGGCCTTTGCTGGTCTGCAGTGATGATTCTGGTGTGCTTAGCGATGCAAAATCGTTTTTCACGACTTGCAATGTCTTTACTGTTTCAACAATTCCACAGACAAACGGATTGCCGGTTCACCATCCCACCTCCCTTGACAGCGCAGAAGAAATGACAAAGTCGACAATCGGTGCCTTCGTGGATCTGATCGCTCTGGGCAAGGCCACGCGCTACTATTACACATGCTCAGACCGCCTTTACCCTTCAGGCTTCTCGCGACTGGCGGGATATTTGTGCGACAACAAGGCCATTATCGATACTCTGTTGACCGGGGCAATCGGCAATCACTCTGCCAGGACAGGGGGTGCGGCTGTTTTTGTGCCCCCAATCAGCCTGAGGGTGTGCAAGGCCATACCAAGATTTGTTCGTAATCTCTTTCCATAATCTGGATAACGGATCATTGCTCGACCATTTACCGATGCGGTTGCCACTGATAATTGTTGAGCAGGTTTTTTCGTTTGCCTGTCAACAGGATACTGATCGGAACAAAGGTGACTGACGCCCCATGAACCAGAGATCGGCGATAAGCGCACGGAAGATATTTGACGGCTCTCGCTGGCATGAAGCGTGCTGCGTTGTTTTTGAAAACGGTATTGTCAGCGACATTGTGCCGGCCGGGCAATTGCCAGTGAACATGCCCTTGGCGGATGCGGGCGAGGGGATGCTGGTGCCCGGTTTTGTCGATCTGCAGGTCAATGGCGGCGGTGGTGTTTTGTTGAATGACGAACCCAGCGTCGAGGCGATTGAGCGCATATGTGCAGCTCACCGGCAATTTGGCACGACCGCATTGCTGCCCACCCTGATTTCCGATGGGCCTGAAACGATGGCTTTGGCCGTTAAAGCCGCACAGGCGGCCCACCAGCAAAGGATTACCGGTTGCCTGGGACTGCATCTGGAGGGGCCGCATTTGTCGCAGACGCGGCGCGGCGCCCATGATCCCAGCTTCATCCGGGTGGCGCATGAGGCAGATATCGCAAGCCTTGTGGCTGCCGGTACGGGGGTGGCAAACCTGCTTGTGACCGTCGCGCCGGAAGCCGTTGACCCTGAACAGGTGCGCCAATTGGCAGATGCCGGCATCAAGGTCAGTCTGGGGCACAGTGATGCCAGCTGCGCCGATGCCGTGGCACTGGTGGAGGCAGGGGCAACTTTGGTGACGCATCTCTTCAATGCCATGAGCCCGCTTGGCCACCGTGAACCCGGCATGGTCGGCGCAGCCCTGTCACAGGGTGGCGTGTCGGTGGGGCTGATTGCCGATGGGTTCCATGTGGATCCGATCGTTATGGGCATTGCCATACGCGCCAAGCAGGGGCCGGGCAGGATATTCCTGGTTACCGACGCCATGTCGACGATTGGAAGCGAACAGACATTCTTTACGCTTAACGGTCGCAGGATTTCCCGTTCAGGAGGCAGGCTCACATTGGAAGATGGAACGCTTGCTGGCGCGGATATCGACATGATTGCTTCGGTGCGTTTTCTGCACGAGGAGGTCGGGCTCGAACTGGATGAAGCGCTGCGCATGGCGTCGCTCTATCCGGCCCAGGCATTGGGGGTTGAAAAACTTCACGGTCATATCGGTCCGGGTGGTCGGGCGGATTTTGTCCAGCTGTCCAATGCGCTTGCCGTGGAGCGCGTCTGGGTTGGAGGCACGGCTGTTTTTAAGGCGGACTGACTGGATAAAGAACCTGCATTGTCTTGAAAACGGTCTTTCTCAGAACAAAAGCAGATGCGGTTTTTCGGGTTTTTGAGCTTCCGTTTGCTGACATTCTGAGGATTCTGGGCAATCTGGGCAATCTGGGCAATCTGGGCAATCTGGGCAATCTGGGCAATCTGAAAATCCCGTTGACTCGGGCAGAAACTGGAAGCAGCTATCGAGTTTTTTGTAAATATCGACGGTCTGCTGCGCTCCGACATTCAGCCCCGCCGGCAGACAGAATTTGCGACCATTGGGCAAACAAAGCGTCCAGGCGATACTTTTTTCAAAGGCGCTGGAGCCATTTGATACGGATAGATCAGGACGCCATGCTTCGGGATGGGCAAATCCGGGCGCGCCGCCTTTGGCGTTGGGGCCAATGGCGTAGCCCCTGTTGCGCAACGTTTCAGGAAAGTCGATGTCCTGTGAAATATCACCATCAAAGGTGATGTCATGGTCTTTTGGTTGCCATTTCCGGGTGAAATGTCCGGCAATATCCTTGTCTGTCTCGGCTGCCGAAAAGGGGAGTGTTGTGCAGCCAAGGTCGGCGGTTTTTCCAAACATGCGGGCCTTTGGCGGATGGCCGTAGCCAATGGCATTGTTGAAGTGACGAAGTTTTTTCAGGATGCCGCTTGGAAAAATTCCTTTGCCGGAGCGGTAGAACCAGGAGTTGTTGAAAACATAGATTTTACCCTCATTGTGCTGCGCGCCTCCCAGCTTGAAATGAGAACATTTGCGGCGGTGTCCATCCGAATTGGATGCGGGCGGATTGTTCACCCAGCCATAGTTTCCGTAAACATAGAACCAACCGGCGCGGTCCAGTTCAAAAGAAAACGGACGGTAGCAATCGGCCAGAATATTGTGACGGATAACCCAGTTCCAGGCATGATTTTCCGGTTCGATGACATTGTCACGAATGCGCTTGAACCTGTTTTTCTCAATCAGGACATTGGCAGACGCTCGCTTGCCATCGTTGAATTCCAGGCTGTTCGGATCGACGCCCGGCGCCAGTCGATCCACGCGATTGAAGAAATGGATGGCATTGAAAGCGTCGGATATCCTGTTTTTGCGAATGGTGATGTTGCCGGCGATATCCCATGCCCGGAAAAAATCACCGTCCCAGGCCCGGTAGTCTGCCTGCAGATCCACACCGGGACGGCCGGTGTTGTCCTTTGAGCCGTGGATGGCCGACCAGGGGATCCTGTTCCACATGGCATGGTCAGCGCTGACGTCCTGTTTCCATTTACAACGGGTTATTTTGAGGTCGCGCGTGGTTGATCCATTCGCGCCGATGGCAATTGTTCCTTCCCGGAAACGTATGCGGCTCAGCGTGATGTGCTGACATTCATCCAGATAAAGCGCTGTCGGCCAGCATCGGACAAATTTGAACTTGCGCACGATGACATGCTTGCAGTGCAAAAAGACCAGGGCGGCTTCATCCGCAGTCTGTCCGACGCTGGGATAATAGCCAGCGGCCTGGCGGCGCTGGGCGATCAGATTGGCCCGTTTTGTGTATTCAGAAAGACTCAGACCGCTGGTAAAGATCGCGCCCTTTTCTGCTTCGATAAGGATGGGGTTGTTCCAGGTGCCCGCCAGGCCATTGAAGACAACGGGCTTGTCATAGATGCCCTTTTTGACAATCAGGCGATCGCCGGCGGTCAGCTTTTTGCTTTTGCGTGTGATATTTGCCGGGTTAACGCGGATACACACCATTTGTCAGGACTGCCTTTTCTGCCAGCAACACGCAACAATCTTGCATTGGCATCAAGTTTTGACAAGTCTGGCCTTCCTCTCAGGATACCAGTAGCGCGCATTGGCATCACCGCGACGAATAATGACAAAATTATTGGCAAAGACCCGATAGGGTGGGCTCCATTCGCCATCGGGCCATTGCACGCGGATCTGGGCGCGCTCGGCAACGCCTGTGCCCACATGGACGAAACCGGCATGACCGGAAGCGTGGCCGCCGCCTGTCTGTATCTTCCGCAGACGCGTCGCATTGCCGGACTTGACGAGGATGGTCGCTCCAACCGCGTTGATATTTTCGCCGTCCTGCTGGAGTTCTATCTGCAGCCAGTTGCCCATGGGGCTGGCGCCCCAGTCGGCTTTTCCACCCAGATTGCGAAAGACACTGGCCGGGGCTTCCCGGTTGACAACCACCAGATCGAGATTGCCGTCCATGTTGAAATCGGCGATCGCTGCCCCGCGGCCCCGCCGGTCAAGGTCGATGCCCGCTCGGTCACCGACCTCGACAAAAGTCCCGTCGTGTTGGCCGAGCAAAAGATTGTCCGGATCGAAGGCGGCAAAATCAGGCATTCTTTCCACATTGCCCTTGGCAATGTAGAGGTCCAGCAGGCCGTCGTTGTTGAAATCGGCGAATTCGGAGTGCCAGCCGGTGGAGGGTTTGAGATCACTGCCAATATAGGGGCGGTGGGCGGTCGCATGGCGCTCATAGGCGATGTCGCGGTAAACCGGACGCCCTTCTTCTGCTTCACTGTCCAGCGTTTGCAACTTGGTGTCGCCCATGGATGTCAGGGCATATTCGGGGAAGCCGTCGGCATCGATATCGCCTTCAGCGATCCCCATGCCCCAGATGTTGACCCGTTTCCAGCCATCGGACCGGCGAAAAAGACGCGGTGGCTTGCCGGGGTCGACACGCCACATCTGTTCTTCGCCATCGCGGTAATATTGCCGGTCATTGGTCATGCGCAGCGCCGGTGTGCCGGAGCGGTTCCAGTCGGTAAAGAGCATCGACAGGGTGCAAAAGCCAGGCGTCAGAATGTCCGCTTCGCGGTAGTGCGGGCTGTCCGTTCCCTGCGGGCGCAACAGGATATTGTCGTGGCAGGTGCCCCAGGGTGATCCGGGTGCCGAGCGGTCGACATAGTTGCCGAAGGCGAGGGTGGGGAAGGGCTGGTCCCTTTCAAAAGTGGCAGCGAAGGCCGTTGTCCAGGCGCGTCCGCCGTCAAAGGCAAATTCGCGGTTGGCATTGCTGAAGCTGCAATCGGGTCCGCCTTTCAAAATGATGTTGCGGCCAAGGCGCAGCATGACGACATCCTTGAAGCCGTCATTGTTCAGGTCGATCGGATAAAGCCCGGTCACGCTCTCCAGTTCCGTGTCGTTGATATCCAGTTTTTGAGGGGTAAATTTCAGCGGTCCTGCCGGTTTGCTTTCATTGACGAAGAGTTGCATCTTGCTGGTTCCGCCGGCCAGCATCAGGTCTGGAAAACGGTCGCCGTTGCAATCAAGGGACGCTGCTCCACCACCGACGAAATATTCCCAGGGACCCGTGTAGCTGTGTTCGAGGCCTGCAGCCTTTGCCTGTTCAGCCATGACGGGAATATCCATTTGCACAGCTGTTTGCCCGGCTTCATCGGCGGCATGGGCCATCAAGACCCAGCCACTCATCAACAGTGCTGTGGTTATGCAGAAGGCGGATGTCTTGTTCATGGTTCAATCACCAGGGTTTTCAGATAGGCAATGAGCGCCACCCGTTGGGCATCGTCCAGTTCCATGTAGCGATCCCGGCTTTGCCGTGCGTCGCCGCCATGCACCCGGATGACCTCGTCAAGCGTTGACAGATCACCACGATGTCCAAAGGGGGCCGTTGATGCGATGCCCCATAATTCACCGGTCATGAAGACGTCCCGATCCACGAAGCGCTGGCCGAGCAATTCATTGCCGAGATGGGCGATTTGCTGATCGGCAATGGTGTGCCGCTTCAGGTCGCCAAAAAGCGGCACCAGGACGGCGCCGTTGTCATCGCGGGGCAGGGTGGCCGACCAGGCCATGAGCGCCAGGTCATAGGTCGCGGTTTGGCTGACGTCGCCCTGGCGCAGGGTGCCTGCGCTGTCGAGCGGGCCGGGATCGGCAAAGGACAGGCTGTTGAGCGGTAGATGCCGCCGGTGACATTGTGTGCAGCCAGTCTCGTCAAGCAATTCGGAGCCTTCCGCAGCCAATTGTCGCCATTGGGCATTTCCCGGCGCAAGCTCTATTGGTGGTTTCAAGGTGGCCTGCCAGGCGACCAGCGCGGAAATATCACCGCGGGTCATTTCACCTTCTATCCCGTCCGCATCAAAGTCATTTTCTCCGGTCCATCGTGCGCCAAAACGTTCCTCTGCCTGCATGCCGTGATGGTGATTGAGGGCATTGACGGTGAACTGTCTGAGCGAACCAATGACGCCTTTCTGGCTGAACGGGCGGATGACCAGATCCGTATCAACACCGTCGATTGCTGACAGGTCGACGATGCCGTCAGGGCCTGCGATGATTTTTCCGAAATCAACGCCTTTGCTGTTGAGCTGTGCCACCTGCGGCTTGCCGCTGGTCCGTGCCGCTTCCAGGGCAGCACGGCGCTGGTCTTGCAGATCGGCGCTCATTTCACGGGCGAGCAGTTCGATGAGCCCCGCACCCATCAGATGATTGGTGTTGCGTTCATTGGAAAATTGCGGGTCGGTGCTGTCAAAATCAGCGTTGGTAAACCCTTCGGAAACAAAGACATTGGTGACGAAATCGCCTGCACCGCCGATGATCGGATCATTGTGGCAGGACGAGCAGGCATTGGAATCGGTGCCGGCCAGCCGTTGGAATGATTGCTGCGGCGGTCTTTTGCGTTTTGTCGGAATGATGGCCTGGGTGGCCATCGGTCGGCCAACGCCGTCAATGGTTGTAAATCTGGCCGTGAACAGGGCCTCGCCTATGGTCGTCAGGGACTGCAATTGGTCCTTTGACAGTGTTCCTGAATATTTTTCCGGATCCACGTGATGGCCGATTGTCTTTTCCAGCCAGGGGTCGGGGACAGTTGAATCGTCGGCAGCGGCAGGCGCACCCATGGCTGCCAACATGAACAATCCGGTCAGAAGAGCTTTAGAAGTCGGCATAATTGGAAACCTCGATGGCAGGATTGCTTGCCCCGGCAAACATGACGTCAAGTTCGAACAGTGCGGTGATTGTACAGCCGTCTATGATCAGTGGATTCTCGTCCGGAAAACAGTGAATCTCGATGTCGTCATCAATCACGTCCAGCTTGGTCTTGTTGATTGTTTCACGCAGGGACACTTCGATGAATTCAAAAGCTTCCGTTCCCTTTCCGACAAAGGCCACGGGAAAGGAATCCATCAGGGCATACATGTCGGCCAGGCCGGTGCCCAGTGCTTGTCCTGCCTCCCTGTAGGCCGCAATGGCGTCGGCATCTCCGGCACTTGCGGCCAGATGGACGGCCCGCATCTGCTGGGCATTGATATCGTTTCTGGGTTCCTTTGCATCGCTGATTGCGTGGGAACGACGGTAGATGGCATAGTCGCCTGCGTAGGCCTCTATGCAGCCGGTGCGGCCACAGCGGCAGAGCGCGCCATTGGGGATGTAGGATATATGGCCAAATTCGGTGCCGGAAGAGCGAATGCCGCTGACCAGTTCGCCATTCAGCATGAGACCCATGCCGATACCATGTGACAGCAGCACTGCTGCATAATTTCTGTTGTAACGGTCCGGGGCCCGCCAGTGCAGGGCGCGGGCGATCATGCTGCAATCATTGGCGACCCCGACATGCGCATGGAACAGGGGTTCCAGTTCTGCTTTGAAGGCGAGGTTGCGATGCGGGGTGATCGGCGACCAGAGCATGGATGTGCCATCGACGTCTGTGACGCCCTGCACACCCAGCATGATGCGCTTCAAAGCGCGCCCTTCAGTCGGCAATTGAGACAAGGCGCTGTTGGTCGCGTCCTTGACGATTTCATAAAAGGCCTGAGGGCTGGCAAGGCGTGCCTCGAAGGCCCGATCAATGCCGGCAACGATATTTCCGGCATAGTCGGAAATGGTCACCGACACCCGGTCAAGTTGCAGCACGATGGAAGCCACCAGGGCGGCAGCGGGGTTCAGTGCCAGGCGAACCTGCGGCCGACCCCGTCCGCTGTTTTCAGTGGCTGTGGCCTCCATGATGACGATAATTCCTTCGTCCAGAAGTTCGGATGTGATGGCCGATACGGTCGAGGCGCTCAGCCCGGTTTTCGCGCAGATTCCCTTTCGTGATCGGGATGTATTGTGCCGCAAAACACCAAGAATACGGGCCCGATTGCGCTTGCGCACATCATCTGATCGTTCAAGCTCAGCCACCGCCCCCATTTCCTCCCGGGTTCACAGATGAATTGCTGCAATGCAATATAATTGCTGCATTACAACAACTTAGCGCAATATGAAAATCAAGTTGACACAGCTTGGCGATTAAGTCACTATTTTTTTCGAGCCTCGAATTAAATGGCTCATGTGTAAGCGAGACCAATCGTTCCGAATGGGCGGTTCGATGGTCCACTCACCGGGAGGTTGTTAATATGAAGATCCTTAATGCTGCACTTTTAGGTGCAGTTTTTGCTGTTTCCTTTGCTGGTTCTGCACTGGCTGATGGCAAAGTCATTGGTGTGTCCTGGTCCAATTTCCAGGAAGAACGCTGGAAGACAGACGAAGCTGCGATGAAGGCCGCCATTGAGGCAGCCGGCGACAGCTACATCTCTGCTGATGCGCAGTCTTCTGCTTCCAAGCAGTTGACCGATGTGGAAGCGCTGATTGCCCAGGGCGCCAATGCTCTGATCATTCTCGCTCAGGATGCCGGCGCCATCGGACCGGCAGTTGAAAAAGCATCTGCAGAAGGCATTCCAGTTGTCGGATACGATCGGCTGATCGAAAATCCGGAAGCCTTCTACATCACATTCGACAACAAGGAAGTCGGTCGCATGCAGGCGCGTGCGGTTCTGGCTGCCAAGCCCGAAGGCAATTATGCTTTCATCAAGGGGTCAGCGGCTGATCCGAATGCGGATTTCCTGTTTTCCGGTCAGATGGAAGTTCTCAAGGAAGCCATGGATTCAGGCAAGGTCAAGAATGTGGGCGAAGCCTATACGGATGGCTGGAAGCCGGAAAATGCTCAGCGTAACATGGAGCAGATCCTGACGGCTAACGACAACAAGGTTGACGCTGTTGTTGCATCCAATGACGGTACAGCCGGCGGTGTTGTTGCTGCATTGTCTTCCCAGGGTATGGACGGAACCGTGCCTGTATCCGGTCAGGATGGCGATCATGCCGCGCTGAACCGCGTTGCATTGGGAACCCAGACCGTTTCCGTCTGGAAAGATGCCCGTGAACTTGGCAAGAACGCAGCGGCAATTGCCTCATTGCTGGCCAATGGAACGGCGATGGCTGATGTGCCTGGTGCGGTCAAATGGTCGGGTGGTCCCGGCGGTGTCGAAATGGACGCCATTTTCCTGGCGCCTGTGCCGATCACCAAGGATAACCTGAACGTCGTGATCGACGCTGGATGGGTTTCCAAGGATGTCGTATGCCAGGGCGTCAAGGCCGGCACGACGGCTGCCTGTAACTGATCAGCACATTCCGGATGAATGTGCGAAGCGCCGCGGTCTTTGAAGATCGCGGCGTTTTTTGAAATATCTCAGGGGAGGTCCCGACATGACGGACGACAAGGGCTTGCAGGCAGCGCCTGAAGGCGAAAAGGCCCGTGCTTCGCAGATGTCGATCCTGGCGCGTTTTTTCAAGGCGACGGAACTCGACACCCGCATGCTGGGGATGATCGGCGCATTGCTGCTGATCTGGATATTGTTTGATATTTTTTCCGGTGGCCTCTTTCTGACGCCCCGCAATCTTTGGAATCTGTCTGTTCAGACAGCCTCTGTGGCGGTGATGGCCACAGGCATGGTTCTTGTCATCGTGACGCGCAATATTGACCTGTCAGTCGGATCCATTCTGGGGTTCGTGGGCATGATCATGGCCGTCACCCAGGCGGAACTATTGCCGGCGCTTATCGGCTACGACAATCCTGTCACCTGGGTGATTGCTCTGGCTGTCGGTATCGCCGTGGGGGCTGCGATCGGCGCTTTGCATGGCTATGTCATCGCCTATCTTGGCGTGCCCGCCTTCATTGTGACGCTTGGAGGTCTGCTCGTATGGCGCGGTGCTGCCTGGTGGGTAACGTCCGGGCGAACCGTTTCACCGATGGATTCCACCTTTCGGTTGATGGGGGGTGGTCCCACGGGGTCCATCGGCGCGACCGCAAGCTGGGCCGTGGGGATCGTGGCCTGTATCGCCATTATTGCAATGATCTGGAACTCGAGACGTCAGCGTCAAAGGTTCAAATTTCCGCTGCGGCCGCTTTGGGCGGAAGGGTTTCTTGCCGGTATCGGCTGTTTCGTCATTCTTGGCGCCGTTTGGGTCGTCAACAGCTACTACTGGCCGATCGGCATCGTGCGCAAATATATTGCGGCCAATGATTTGCAGATTGCCGAAGCCGATCTGCAGATTGCCCATGGCATTGCCATTCCGGTGCTCATGGCCATTGCTGTCGGCATTGTCATGACTTTCATCACCACACGGACACGGTTCGGGCGCTATGTCTTTGCGCTGGGGGGCAACCCCGAGGCAACGGATTTCGCCGGGATCAATACGCGATGGGTAACGATGAAGATTTTCATCATCATGGGTATCCTGTGTGCCATCGCGGCAGCCATTTCGACGGCGCGTCTGAATGCGGCGACAAATGCGCAGGGCACCCTGGATGAGCTTCTGACCATTGCTGCAGCAGTCATCGGCGGCACCTCTCTGGCCGGTGGCGTTGGAACGATCGTCGGCGCGATGATCGGTGCCGTCGTCATGCAATCGCTGCAATCGGGCATGGTCCTATTGGGACTTGATACACCGCTGCAGGCCATTGTTGTCGGCATTGTTCTGGTAATCGCGGTTTGGCTGGATTCGCTTTACCGTCGGTCTCAACATTAGAAAGCGCGGGGAAAAGAGATGAACTCTGTCAATAAAGCTCAATCCCTTGTGGACATGGACAATATCTCGATCGCCTTTGGTGGTATCCAGGCAGTGGATGATACGTCGGTTGACCTTTTTGCCGGTGAAGTGGTGGCCCTGCTGGGCCACAATGGCGCCGGCAAGTCCACTCTGGTCAAGATCCTTTCCGGCGCCTACCGCCGCGACAAGGGCACCATCAAAATTGATGGCAAGGAAGTTGCGATCAACAACCCACGGGATGCCAAGGCCTACGGCATCGAGACGATCTATCAGACGCTCGCGCTGGCGGATAATGTCGATACGGCAGGCAATCTTTACCTCGGTCGTGAATTGCTGACCCCCTGGGGTACGCTGGACGATGTGGCCATGGAGGCCCGCGCCCGTGATGTCATGGGGCGGCTCAATCCGCGTTTTCAGCGCTTCAAGGAACCGGTCAAGGCGCTGTCGGGCGGACAAAGGCAATCGGTCGCCATCGCCCGTGCCATTTTGTTCAATGCACGCATCCTGATCATGGATGAGCCGACTGCAGCCCTCGGGCCGGAGGAGACGGCCCAAGTGTCGGAGCTGATCCTGCAACTCAAGTCGGAAGGCATCGGCATCTTCCTCGTCAGTCATGATATCCACGATGTTTTTGATCTGGCCGACCGTGTCACGGTGATGAAAAACGGGCAGGTTGTGGGACATGCCAGAACGGAAGACGTCAACAAGGATGAGGTGCTGGGGATGATCATTCTCGGCAAATGCCCGCCGGGTGCCATACCGGGCCCGGGCGCGCTGGCCTCGTAAAATGCCCCGGGCTGTTGCCCGGGTCGCTGCTCGCCGGTTCGTTCGGCAGGCGGCATGATGGGAGGTAATATGTATCTTGGAATTGATCTTGGCACATCCAGTGTCAAGGCGCTGATCATTGACGATAAACAGGCCATTGTCGCGAGTGCTTCTGCCAATCTCGACGTTTCACGGCCGGCTGCCGGTTGGTCCGAACAGAACCCGGCAGACTGGATTTCGGCGACTGAAAAGGCGCTGCTGAAGCTCAAATCGGACCATGCGTCCTTGCTGGCTGCGGTTTCAGGCATTGGCCTGTCCGGCCATATGCACGGCGCCACCTTGCTGGATGACAGCGACAAGGTTCTGCGGCCCTGCATCTTGTGGAATGATACGCGCAGTCACGCGGAAGCTGCCACATTGGACAGCAATCCATTGTTTCGTGATCTTTCCGGCAACATCGTTTTTCCCGGATTTACTGCGCCAAAGTTGCTGTGGGTGAAAAACAATGAGCCCGACATTTTTGCAAGGACCGCCAAGGTCCTGCTGCCCAAGGACTTCCTGCGCCTGTGGCTGACCGGCGATTACGTTTCGGAGATGTCCGATGCGTCGGGGACAAGCTGGCTGGATGTCGGAAAGCGGGCCTGGGCGTCCTCCTTGCTGGATGCCTGCGACATGGATATTTCGCATATGCCGCGACTGGTCGAGGGAAGCGATGTCAGCGGCCTGCTGCGCGGAGCGCTGGCAGCTGAATGGGGTATGGCAGACAATGTCGTGGTTGCAGGCGGGGCAGGAGACAATGCCGCGACTGCGATCGGCATGGGCACGATTGCGGAGGGGCAGGCCTTTGTCTCTCTTGGTACCTCTGGTGTGATCTTTGCGGCCAATGACAGCTATCGTCCCAATGCGGACAGTGCGGTTCACACCTTCTGCCATGCCGTTGCAGAGCGTTGGCATCAGATGGGTGTGATCCTGTCGGCAACCGATACGCTGAACTGGTTCGCGGGCATTACAGGTCGCTCGGCAGCCGATTTGACCGGTGAACTGGGCGACACCCTGCAAGCGCCCGGAGCCATTTTCCTGCCTTATCTTTCCGGTGAGCGCACGCCCCACAATGACGCCGCCATCCGCGGTGCCCTGACGAATATTTCGCATGCAACGGATCGTCCAGCCATAACGGCGGCGATCTTGCAGGGTGTCGCCTTCGCCTTTCGCGACAATCTTGAGGCACTGGGCACCGTCGGCACGAAAGTCGACCGGTTGCTGGCCAGCGGCGGTGGTTCGCGGTCGGGCTTCTGGTTGAAAACCATTGCGACGGCCCTCAACGTGCCCATCGATGTGCCCGCTGCCGGCGAAGTGGGTGCTGCCTTTGGTGCGGCCCGCCTCGGCATGCTGGCGTCCATTGGCGCTCAGGGACTGGCGCTGTGTACGCCACCTGCCACAGATCACACGATTGAACCGGATGCGGAATTTCTTTCGGCCTTCGATGATGCCTATCAACAATACCGGAAAACATATCCGGCCCTACGGAGTACACTATCATGAGCACAGGTTTTTTTGGGGATATCGAGCGCATTGCGTTTGAAGGTGCGGACAGCATAAACCCGCTGGCTTTCCGCCACTATGATCGCGATGAAGTGGTGCTTGGCAAACGGATGGAGGATCACCTGCGGTTTGCCACGGCCTATTGGCACTCGCTGTGCTGGGAAGGGCTGGACCCCTTTGGCGGCCGGACCTTCGATCGGCCCTGGTTTGGCAATACGATGGAACTGGCCAGACAAAAGGCCGATGTGGCCTTTGAAATGTTCTCGCTATTGGGGGTTCCCTACTATTGTTTTCATGATGTCGATGTGCGGCCTGAGGGCGCCGATTTTTCGGAAAATACAAAAAACCTGAATGCCATGGTGGATTATCTCGAACAGAAGCAGGCCGACACCGGCGTCAAGCTGCTGTGGGGCACAGCCAATCTGTTTTCAAACAGCCGCTACATGGCGGGTGCCGCCACCAATCCCGATCCCGATGTCTTTGCCTTTGCTGCTGCAACGGTGAAAACCTGCATGGATGCGACCTTCCGTCTGGGCGGACAGAATTATGTGCTTTGGGGTGGTCGCGAAGGTTATGAAACGCTGCTCAATACGGATATGGGCCGGGAGCTTGATCAGCTTGGACGGTTCCTCAACATGGCTGTCGAATACAAGCACAAGATCGGCTTCAGTGGTGCCATTCTGCTTGAACCAAAGCCGCAGGAACCGACAAAACATCAATACGATTACGATGTAGCGACCGTATACGGCTTTTTGAAACGTTATGGGCTTGAAAACGAGGTTCAGGTCAATATCGAGCAGGGTCATGCGATCCTGGCTGGCCATTCCTTTGAACATGAATTGGCAACAGCCAATGCACTGGGAATTTTCGGTTCCATCGACATGAACCGCAATGATTACCAGTCCGGCTGGGATACAGACCAGTTCCCCAACAATGTGCCTGAAATGGCGTTGGCCTATTACCATGTCCTGCAGGGCGGTGGGTTCAAGACCGGCGGCACGAATTTTGATGCCAGGCTGCGTCGCCAATCGATCGAACCGGACGATCTGCTGATCGCCCATGTCGGTGGCATGGATTGCTGCGCCCGCGGACTGAAAGCCGCTGCGGCAATGATCGAGGACGGTGTTCTGCCTGGCTTCGTTGAAGAACGTTATGCCGGATGGCAGGGTGAAGAAGCCCGCAAAATGCTCAGTGGCCAGTATGGTTTTGATGACATCGCCAAATATGTCACCGATGCCAATGTCAATCCAAAGCCCAGGTCCGGCCGCCAGGAATATCTGGAAAATGTCGTCAACAGGTATGTCTGAGCCATTGTGACACGGAACGCATTGTTGCCAGTCTGAATCAGCAATGCGTTCCAATTGTCTGTTTCCATGTCATCTTTTAGAAGTTGCGTTGAAGGGATGCGTCGTCGATGCTGAAAAATCCGATACTGCCGGGGTTCAATCCCGATCCCTCCATCTGGCGGGTGGGAGAGGATTATTATATCGCAACCTCGACCTTCGAGTGGTATCCGGGGGTTCAGATTCATCATTCACGCGATCTGGTCAATTGGACATTGGCCTGTCGGCCTCTGACGAGAGCCAGCCAGCTTGATATGCGCGGCAATCCGGATTCCTGCGGGATATGGGCGCCATGCCTGTCCTTCGCGGACGGTCTTTTCTGGCTGATCTACACGGATGTGAAGCGGTTGGACGGCAGTTACAAGGATGCCCATAATTATCTGGTTACGGCGCCTGCGATAGACGGGCCATGGTCTGATCCTGTTCACCTCAATTCTTCCGGCTTCGATCCATCGCTGTTTCATGATGATGACGGTCGCAAATGGTTCTTGAACATGGTGTGGAATCATCATGGCAAGCGGCCTGGCCCCGATGGTGTGGAACCGGGAAGTTTCGGTGGCATTCTCATTCAGGAATATGATGCGGACAGTCAGAAACTGATCGGGCCGGTGACCAATATTTTCGCCGGTTCAAAACAGGCGCTGACCGAAGCACCGCATCTGCTGCGCCATGACGGCTGGTACTTTCTGTGCACGGCAGAGGGCGGCACCGGCTATGACCATGCCATAACCTACGCACGTTCAAGATCCCTTTTGGGCCCCTATGAGATGCATCCGGATATTCATCTGATGACCACCAAGGATGCGCCGGATTCAAAATTGCAGCGGGTGGGCCATGGGCAATTGGTGGAAACGCCGAATGGTCAATTCTTCCACACCTTTCTCTGTTCCCGGCCACTGGACGGACTGCGTCGCTCGCCGCTGGGACGCGAAACCGGTATTGCGCCGGTGGTCTATGGTGATGATGGCTGGTTCCACACGCCGGATCGCAATCCTGTTCCGCCGGTAACAGTGGAAAGCGTTACGGCCCTGCCGACACAGGCCGGTCCGGAGAAGTGTCTTTACGAATTTGACAATGGTCGATTGCCTGCTGATTTCCAGTGGCTGCGAACTCCGGAGCCGGATCGGATTTTTTCGACCGTTGCGCGTCCCGGTTACCTCAGGCTGTTCGGGCGGGAATCCATCGGTTCGTGGTTCGAGCAATCACTTGTCGCGCGGCGGCAGACGGCAATTCGCTATAGTGCAGAAACAGCGGTGGACTTTCAGCCACATTCGTTTCAGCAAATGGCAGGGCTGACGGCCTACTACAACAAGACCAAGTTTCATTATCTCTGCGTCAGCCTGAACAAGGAGGGGCAGCGGGTTCTGGATATCCAGAGTTGTCCGGGAGACTGGCCCAATGGAGATGTGACCTATCCGCTGGCGCAGGAACTTGTCTTGCCAGAGGGTGGGCCAGAGGGTGGGCCAGAGGGTGGGCCAGAGGGTGGGCCAGAGGGTGGACCAGTCTGGCTGGGCGTTGATGTGCGCGGTGCCGAATTGCAATTTCGCTTTGCCCTGAAAGAGGGTGCATGGCAGCCGATCGGGCCGGTGCTGGACGCATCCGTCCTTTCGGACGAGGGTGGCCGTGGTGAACATTCCAGTTTCACCGGTGCATTTGTCGGCATGGCTGCACAGGATCTGACCGGCGCTGGACTCAGTGCTGATTTTTCCCACTTCAGCTATGAAAATTTCTAAGCGCGATTGACGGCAAGTCCTGCCGGCGCGACCTTCTTGGACAGAAAAAATGACGTTCAATCTGCACTGTGCGTTGTGGTCAGTCAATTGGCGAAAATTGGCGCTGGCATTCGTTCAATGAACCATCCATATTTCGTCCATCTTCAATATCTGCATGATGGAGCCTGAATTGATCGAAACACCCTATCTGCTTTTTCTGGGCGATGCCCCGGATGCCCTGACTGCTAAAGTTGCTCGTGGAATCAAGGATTGGCGTCCGGAATTCGCTGTCGGACAATTGCGCTTGCCCGGCTGCAAAGCCGATATGGGAATCGCCGACCTGACCATAGAAGAGGCCATGGCCAAGGGTGCCAGAACGCTGGTCATCGGCGTTGCCAATCGCGGCGGGGTGATTTCGGAACGTTGGCTGGAAGTGCTGACAGCAGCCCTCGAGGCCGGCATGGATCTCGCATCGGGACTGCACAATCGCCTGACGGATGTGCCGGTGCTGGCATCTCTGGCTGCTGCCAAAGGGCGCAGCCTGCACGATGTCCGGGTTCCCGAGGTCGCCTATCCGATAGCAAATGGTGAGAAACGACAGGGCAAAAGATGCCTGGCTGTCGGAACGGATTGTTCCATCGGCAAGATGTATACGGCGCTGTGCATGGAACGCGAGATGCGTGCTCGCAACATGAAGGCATCCTTCCGTGCCACCGGCCAGACGGGTATTCTGATCACCGGATCCGGCGTGCCGCTTGATGCGGTGGTGGCTGATTTCATGTCCGGGGCCGTGGAGTATCTGACACCGGATAATGATCCGGACCATTGGGATCTGATCGAAGGGCAGGGCAGTATCTTTCACCCCTCCTATTCCGGTGTCACCATGGCGCTGATCCATGGCGGGCAACCCGATGCACTGATCCTGTGCGACGAGCCAAACCGTCCCCATATGCGCGGCCTGCCGGGCTATAAGGCTCAGAGTCTCGAGATCTTGCGCGATACGGCGCTGCAGCTTGCCCGGATCGTCAATCCGGATTGCAAGGTGACCGGTATTTCGCTGAACACGTCAGCCATGGGAGACGATGAGGCTTTGGATTATGCGGCCAAGGTTGAAGAGCGTATGGGGCTGCCGACGGTTGATCCCTACCGCCACGGAGCCATGCGACTGGTGGATGGGCTTTCATGATGGGGTCACAGTGCATATTGAGCGTCGAGGAAACCATTTTTCCGATGGCGGAGATCTTTACAATATCCCGTGGTTCGCGCACCGAGACGCGCGTTGTAACGGTGTCACTTGAACAGGACGGACTGATCGGGCGGGGAGAAAGTGTGCCCTATGGGCGCTATGACGAGACTGTCGAGGGTGTCATTGCCGACATTCGTTCCATGAGCGACACTATGGCTTCGGGCATGACCCGCCAGGCGCTGCAGGATCTGCTCCCGGCCGGCGCTGCCCGCAATGCCCTGGACTGCGCCCTGTGGGATCTGGAATCCAAACAAAGCGGCAAACGCGTCTTTGAACTGGCGGGTCTTGCCCCTCCGGTCGCCGTGCAGACGGCTTTTACCCTTTCGCTCGCCACACCTGAAACAATGCGCAGCAAAGCGCAGCTCAATGCGCATCGCCCGCTTCTCAAGGTAAAACTGGGTGGTGAAGGTGATCTCGCCCGGTTGGAAGCGGTGCGCCAGGGGGCTCCGAATTCGGCGATCATTGTTGATGCCAATGAGGGGTGGACCCCTGATATTTATGCCGCACTGGCGCCGGAACTTTTGAGGCTTGGCGTTCGCATGGTCGAACAACCATTGCCTGCTGGTCAGGATGAAGCGTTGTTGCATATGCAAAGGCCGCTGCCCGTATGCGCCGATGAGAGTTGCCATGACAGGTCAAGCCTGCCGGAACTGGCGGGCAAATATGACATGATCAATATCAAGCTCGACAAGACCGGTGGCCTGACCGAAGCACTTGCGCTGAAACGCGAGGCCGCAACATTGGGCTTTGGCATCATGGTCGGCTGCATGGTCGCCTCGTCACTGGCCATGGCACCCGCCGTATTGGTTGCCCAGGGCGCAGACATTGTTGATCTCGACGGTCCCTTGCTGCTTGGTAAGGACCGGTCGAACCCACTTTCCTACGACGCCGATGGCGTTCATCCTTCCAACCCTGAGCTATGGGGCTGATCATGCGCACTGTTTATGTCAATGGAGAATATGTCTCCGAAGAAGATGCAAAGGTGTCGATCTTCGACCGCGGCTTTCTTTTTGCTGATGGTGTCTATGAAGTGACATCGGTTCTGGATGGCAAACTGGTGGATTTTCCGGGTCATTGTGCACGGTTGCGGCGCTCCCTGGGGGAATTGGCCATGGGTTTGCCGATGAGCGACGAGGACCTGTTGGCAATTCACCGCCGACTTGTGGTGGAAAACAAGCTTCAGGAAGGGTTGATCTATCTTCAGGTCACCCGTGGTGTCGCTGAACGGGATTTTCTGTTCCCGCCGGAAGAAACGCCACGCACCTTGGTTCTGTTCACCCAGGCAAAACCGTTGATCGAAAGCGCGCTTGCCGCAAGGGGGCAGAAAGTGGTGACGGTTGAAGACTTGCGCTGGTCGCGCTGTGACATCAAGACCGTTCAATTGCTCTATCCCTCAATGGCCAAGATGGAAGCCAAATCCAAGGGCGCCGACGATGCCTGGCTGGTGCGTGATGGCGCGGTGACCGAAGGTTCGTCCAACAATGCCTATATCGTTCTGGAAGATGGAGCGATTGTCACCCGCGATCTCTCCAACGTCATTTTGAGCGGCATCACCCGGCGTGCCGTTTTGAAATGCGCCCGGACATTGCAGATGAAAGTGGTGGAACGTGCCTTTAGCGTCGAGGAAGCATTGGCGGCCGTTGAAGCCTTCACAACCTCAGCTTCGGGATTTGTCACGCCGGTTGTCGAGATCGATGGTCAAAAGATCGGCGATGGAATGCCCGGCCCAACGGCGAAACACCTGCGGGAGGTTTACATCGCCGAAATGCGCAAGGCGGCAATCTAAGCGCTGCAATCCGCGCGCTTCAAATTTCGGGTTAAAGGGAATCGGTATGTTCATTCCATTTTGTAATGAACATATTATGGAATCTCGGTTTACCTCGCCGGTTTTTTAACGCATTTTGCAAAAAGCTTTAAGCACTCATGAGTAATCTGGATAATGGTATTCATGAGAGCTGACATTTTCAGTCACCCGTTGCGGCAAACAGGCAGGCGTTCTGTCCTGTCGTCGCAATGGAGACATAGTCCGGCAGACTTGGTGCTGCGAACCTGATCAGGGAGACAATCAAAATGAACACCCGCCTGAAACCAAAGGAAATGCCATCCCTTTCGAAATTCGATTGGGAAGATGCGTTTCATCTGGATGATCAGCTGAATGAAGACGAGCGGATGATTCGCGATGCGGCCCGTGCCTATGCGCAGGACAAATTGCAGCCACGCGCCATTGCCGCCTATCGTGACGAGATCACCGATCCGGAAATTTTTCAGGAAATGGGTGAAATGGGGCTTTTGGGCACCACCATTCCCGAAGCCTATGGTGGCGCGGAAGCCAGCTATGTGGCCTATGGCCTTGTGGCGCGCGAAGTGGAGCGCGTTGACAGTGGTTATCGCTCGATGATGTCCGTTCAGTCATCGCTGGTCATGTATCCGATCTATGCCTATGGCTCTGAAGAGCAACGAAACAAGTATCTGCCCGGTCTTGCCAGCGGAAAGCTGATCGGTTGCTTTGGTCTGACCGAGCCTGACGCCGGCAGTGATCCGGGCGGCATGAAAACAAAGGCCGAAAAGGTGGATGGCGGTTACCGTCTGAACGGCTCGAAGATGTGGATATCGAATTCGCCGATCGCCGATGTTTTTGTCATCTGGGCCAAATCGGATGCCCATGATGGCGCCATTCGCGGTTTTGTTCTGGAAAAGGGTACCAAGGGCCTTTCAGCGCCCAAGATTGGTGGAAAGCTCTCCTTGCGGGCCTCGATTACGGGTGAAATCGTTCTGGAGAATGTTGAGGTCGGTGAAGACGCTCTGCTGCCGCACGTTCAGGGGCTCAAAGGACCATTTGGATGTCTCAATCGTGCCCGTTATGGTATTTCCTGGGGTGTATTGGGCTCTGCGGAATTTTGCTGGCATGCCGCGCGTCAATACGGGCTCGATCGCAAGCAATTCAATCGTCCGCTTGCCCAGACACAGCTGTTTCAGAAAAAGCTGGCGGATATGCAAACCGAAATTACCCTGGGTCTGCAGGGGTCCTTGCGGGTTGGCCGGTTGATGGATGAAGGCAACGCGGCGCCGGAGATGATCTCGCTTGTCAAACGCAACAATTGCGGCAAGGCTCTGGATATCGCCCGAATGGCGCGCGACATGCATGGCGGCAACGGCATCTCGGAAGATTTTCAGGTCATGCGCCATATGTGCAACCTGGAAACGGTCAATACCTATGAGGGTGCGCATGATGTGCATGCGCTGATCCTGGGACGGGCGCAGACCGGATTGCAGGCCTTTTTCTGAGGCGTGGCAAATCCAGGGTCGTGGTTGTTTCGCCATAATCCAAGCGGGTAGGGAACGTGTCACGCAGGCTACCGCAAACCAGTTTTCTGGAGACCTTTGAAGCTGCCGCCCGGCGCGGCAGCTTCACGCTCGCGGCGCTTGACCTGAACATGACCCAGGGGGCCGTCAGCCGGCAGATAAAAGCGCTGGAAGAACAGCTCGGCACAGCGCTGTTCCTGCGCGAACGACAGCGTGTATCGCTCTCACCGGCGGGGGCAGTCTATCTGGATGAGATATCGCAAGCCCTGGCGATCATTCGCAAAGCCTCCACCGCCTTGCAGATAAACCCTGATGGCGGTGTTCTCAATCTGGGTATCCTGCCAACATTCGGCACACGTTGGCTCGCCCCGAAATTGCCGGAATTCCTGCAGCAGAACCCCGGTATTACCGTTAATCTGAGTACACGGCTGCGGCCCTTTGATTTTGATGTGGATCTGCTGGACGCGGCCATCCATTTTGGTTCACAGGAATGGCCGGGGACGGAGCATCTGTTCATTGCAGAGGAAACCGTGGTCCCTGCCTGTTCGCCGACATTGCTGCCCGAACTCAACATCCGATCCGTCGAGGATATTGCCCGTGCGCCACTCCTGCATATTGCCACGCGACCGGAGGCCTGGACACGCTGGTTTGCCATGAACGGCATGGAGACGGAGATCGTAGCGGGCACGACTTTCGATCAGTTCGCCACTCTGGCGCAGGCGGCTGCCCATGGTCTTGGCCTGGCCCTGCTGCCGGAATTTCTGATTGAGGAGGAATTGCGCAGTGGCAAGCTTGTGGCTGCCTGGGACAAGGCCAACAGGAGCATCGGCAGCTATGCGCTCATCTGGCCCAAACGGCGGAGCAGCCACCCGCCCTTGCTGCGTTTTCGGCGCTGGATGGAAACGGTCGTTGCCAAAAACAGCGACAGTCTGTCGATCCCCTGATGCCCTTTGTGCCCTGCACATATTATGGCCGTTTGCGTATAAATCCACCATTGATCGCCGGTTCGGCTGGTGCAAGAACGATGCTTGAAATCCAGCAAGATACTGAAAAACTTAGATTAAGATAGGTATTTCGGAATTGGCACGGGTTTTGCTTATTTTAAGGCAGGTCCAGAGGGGACCCCAACCAGGCGCCCGTTAAAGGGCGTCGGAAACAGCTGTCAGGCGAAAGCCGGCATCGCATGAATGAATGCGGCCCGCCTGACAGCGATTTTGCAGCAGGAGTACGTGTCGTCCTATTGAAGCAATCTGTTCCGGAGCTTGTGTCGCATTGCTTTAGATGCTTCGCATCCTCTCACGGAACGCCCTTGGGCTTTCGCCGGTCTGGCCGGAGAAAAAACGACTGAAATAGGATGGAGAGGCGAATTTTTGTGCGTAGGCGATCTCCGCTATCGGCATGTCGGAAAACATCAATTGCCTTTTTGCTTCCAAAACAATGCGCGCGTGGATGATCTCGCCTGCAGTCTTGCCTGATACAGTCTTGATCGAACGCGACAGGTGCGTGGGTGTGACAGACATAAGGTCTGCATAGGCCGCCACTGAGCGGATCTCATTGAAATGTTGATCGATCAGGTTTTGAAACTGGCGCATAAGCTGTACCCGTCGGTCATTCACCACGGTTTTCAATCCGCTATGGCGCTTGAGGCCGCGATAGAGGCAGACAAGCAGCAAACGAAAAAGCGATTCCAGAACGATGTTTCGCTCTTCGTTGGATTTGCGGTGTTCCAGTTCAATTTTCTCGCTCAGCAATTTTGCCTCCGTGAGAATGTTCTGATGCGCTTTGCCTTCAATCAATCGCGGGTGATTGATCCAGTGTTCCATCCAGGTCATGTTCTGCATCAGGCGTGCAACGTCCGAGGTCGGTACTGTCATGACCCAGCCTTGCATGTTTTTTTGGTATTCAAATCCATGCGTACTCATTGCGGGTAACCAGATAAGGGCTGGGCCGTGGATTGGTACATCTCGACCATCGATCCGCCCTTGCACCAGGCCTTTGTCGAAGACAAAAAGCTGCGATAATCCCTCGTGATAATGAACATCGACTTTCCAGCCGTGAATGTGGCGCCGTTCAGCAATTCTTTCGCAATTGAGAAAGCCCATGTGCTCGGATGCATCTCCAAGCACGAAGCGTTCTCTATCCGGCTTTGTCTCAGGCATGCGTCTCGTCCAATGTTGAAAAAGTGCTAGAAATAGTCAGCTATGTGTATTGATTTGATCGTGATTTCCACAGAACTTATGGAAAAATAACGGGTTGGGTAAGCCGACCAAAGTTTCTTCCTGTCGATATTGTGAAAATTATGCGGAGACAATCGAGATGAATATTGCGATTGCCGGGGCTGGTATCGGCGGGCTGACCACGGCGCTCTGCCTGCACGAGATGGGATTCACGGTAAAGGTCTTTGAATCCGTAGGCACAATTCGGCCGCTGGGAGTCGGTATCAACCTGATGCCGCACGCGTCCGAGGTGCTGCACAGGCTTGGCTTGGCAGAGATGTTGCAAGCGGTGGCAATTCGCACCCGCTGTATAGAATACCGCACAAAGTACGGGCACCTCATACAGTCCGACCCGCGCAATGTGGCGGCGGGTTTTTCGGCGCCGCAGTATTCAATCCATCGTGGCGATCTTCAAATGATATTGCTTGATGCAGTCCGGGAGCGGCTGGGCGCGCAAGCGGTCGAAGCAGGAAAGTCGGTAGCAGGTTTTGCGCAGACCAGCAGCGGCGTCACTGTGCAGTTTGAAGATGGCGGCAGCCATGTCTGTGATCTATTGATCGGCGCAGACGGATTGCATTCGAATGTCCGCCGTCAATTGCACCCGAAGGAAGGTCCGATCAACTACGAAGGCACAATGATGTTTCGTGGCGCTCTGGAGATGGATCCGATCGGAGACGGCAAGACCATGGTGATTGCGGGCAATCACGATGTGAAATTTGTCACCTATCCGATCAGCGAAAAAGCGCGCAAACAGGGCCGTGCCCTGACCAATTGGGTGGCTGAGGTGCGCAATGAGCGGCCGCGCCACATTTTTGATGCCGACTGGACCCGGGAGGGCAGCCGCGACTTCATTCAATCGTTCAGGGACTTCCATATGAACGATATGGACGTTGTGGATATTCTGGAAAAAACAGCAAAAGTGACGGAATTCCCCATGGTGGACCGTGATCCTCTGTCCTTCTGGACTTCGGGGCGTATAACCCTGGTGGGTGACGCGGCGCATCCGATGTACCCGATTGGTGCCAATGGCGCCTCGCAGGCCATTCTTGACGGGCGTTGCCTTGCCGATAGTCTGGCGGCCAATCCGGGACCGCAAGGCCTGCAGGATTACGAGGAAACAAGACTGCCGGCAACGACAAATATCGTCCTGTCAAACCGACAGTCAGGTCCGGAGCGCGTGCTGGATATTGCCGCTGCACGGGTTAGGGGACCGAATGACAGAATTGAAGATTTGATTACCCGGGAAGAGTTGGAAGAGGTTGCGGCCTCCTATCGCAATGTTGCCGGGTTTCAGCGCAAGGGGAAATGATTGATGGGTGCGTTTTACGCTGGTTTTATTGCAGACCAAATGCCTGTGCGCGTGCGCTTTGCGCGCGGTGGGCGCCTCGAGCTTGCTGAGGATATGGAAAAACTGGGTTGCATGCGGGCTTTGGTTTTGACCACGCGGCATCAGGCGGGGCAGGGCGAGCAAATCGTGTCTGCCCTTGGATCAAAATGTGTCGGCCTGTTTTCCAATGCCACCATGCATACGCCGGTTGAGGTGACGCAAGAGGCCATGGAGGTTGCGCAGAAGCTGAAGGCGGACTGCCTGATCTCCATTGGCGGTGGGTCCACCACCGGGTTGGGCAAGGCCATCGCCTATCACACGGATCTGCCACAGATTGTGGTGCCGACCACCTATGCGGGCTCCGAGGCGACGTCGATTCTGGGCCAGACCGAGAATGGTGTGAAGACAACACTTACGTCAGAACGCGTGCAGCCCGAAGTCATTGTCTATGATGCGGAATTGGTCGTGGGTCTGCCAGCGGCGATGACGGTTACCAGCGGCTTGAACGCAATTGCCCATGCCGTTGAGGGCTTATACGCCCGTGACCGCAACCGGCTCTCCGATACACTTGCGCTTCAGGGGATCGGAGCCTTTGTGGACGGCTTGCCTGTGGTTGTCGATAATCCGTCTGATCTGGAAGCACGCGAGGATACTTTGTTCGGCTCCTGGCTGTGCGGTACAGTTCTGGGCCAGGTCGGGATGTCGCTGCATCACAAGCTCTGCCACGTTCTGGGCGGCAGCCTGAATCTGCCGCATGCCGAAACCCATGCGATCATACTGCCGCACGCGATTGCCTATAATGAACCTGGGGCCAAAGCGTGCATGGCACCAGTGGCCGCTCTTTTGGGCAGCAAAACGGCGGGGGCGGGGCTTTACGATTTTGCAATGAAGCTTGGTGCCCCTGCGGCCTTGAAGGATCTGGGTGTGACCAAGAACCAGTTGGATCTTGTGGCTGATCTGGCCGTCAAGAATGTCTATTGGAACCCCCGTCCGGTGGAGCGCGATGAGGTCCATGCCTTGTTGACCCGGGCCTGGGAAGGTGCGCCACCTGTCTAGTCAGTAAAAAAATACAGGCGCATTGGGAGGATAGGTAATGACTCGCTTTTTTAACGAGGAAAGCTCGGTGGAAACCGTTAACGAGCGCATGGGCGATGAAGTCAATCCGCGCTTGAGAACGCTGATGACTTCGCTGGTGGCGCATCTGCATGCTTTTGCAAAAGACGTGAATCTCACGCAGGACGAGTGGGATTTCGCCATCGATTTCCTGACGAAGACCGGTCAGATTTCCAGTGTCGAGCGGCAGGAGGTTATCTTGCTCAGCGACGTTCTGGGGCTCTCCATGCTGGTGGACGCCATGAACAACCGTCGGCCTGTCGGCGCCACGGAGAACACCGTGTTGGGTCCCTTCCATGTTGAGGGTGCCCCCATTCGCAAGATGGGCGATACCATATCAATTGATGGAAAAGGTGAGAGCTGTGAGTATGTTGGCAGGGTCTGCGATCTGCAGGGCAATCCAGTCGCGGGTGCGCGGATCGATGTCTGGTCTGATAATGCAGATGGCTATTACGACGTGCAGCAGCCTCAGGTGCAGCCGAAATGGAACAATCGGGGCATTTTTGTCACGGAGGCGGACGGCAAATACAACTTTCTCGGTATCAAACCCGTGTCGTATCCGATCCCCAATGACGGACCAGTGGGCAAAATGCTGGCGGCCCTGGGGCGCCATCCCTATCGTCCCGCGCACATGCATTATCTGGTGACGGCACCTTCCTTTCAGAAACTGATCACCCACACTTTTGTCGGCGATGATCGCTACATCACCTCAGATGCCGTGTTCGGCGTGAAGGATACGCTTGTTGCGCCCTTTGAGCGGGTCACCCATGGCAAAACAGTCTGGCGTTCTCCTTTCGATTTCATTCTGGTGCCAGACGAAAACACGTAGGTGCAACCAGTTGCGGTCTTCTGAGAATTGATATGATGAAAGGTCGGTTACGGTTTCGTGCCCGGATCACGGGTGGGCCTGCGCAACGACCTTTCTGAGGATGTCTGCAAAATAGTCGCCGGCTGAGCTCAGGGCGGATTGGGCTTTTGTGATCAGGCCGACCGAGCCCATCGTGGAATCCGTATCAATGGGCAATGTCACGAAGGAGCCATCGGCGATTTCGGCGGATACGACGCCGCGGGAAATGATCCAGATTGCCTGATGTTTCGACACAAAGGCGCGACCAAAGGAATCCGACACCGTTTCAATCACCTTCAGGGGCTCCGTGATGCCCTGTTCAATGAACAACCGGTCGACAAATGGCCGGATGATGGACTGTTTGGTTGGAACGAGCACCGGGTAATTGTTCAGCGCATCGACGGTGAAGCGTTTCTTGCCGGCAAGCGGATGATGGGCGTCGACTGCAAAAATGACCTTGTCGCGAAACAGCGGTTCGAAAATCAGTCCCTGCATGTTTTCCGGCGCGGGCAATCGGCCCATCACCAGATCCAGTTCCCCCATGCGCAACTGATCAAGCAAAGCCCGGTTCTCACCGGTAACGATCTTGAGCCGGTTGCGCATGCCCGATGAAAGATATCTGGAAACGGCGGTCGGTATGATGGTTGTCGAAACAGTCGGCAAGGCGCCTAGCCGGATATTCGGGCCATCGGCAAGGTTAAGCTCGGCAAGCGCGTTAATTCCATTGCGGGCCGAGGCCAGGCTGCTGCCGGCGTGGCGCAGAAAAACCTCACCATAATTGGAGATGCGAATGCCGCGGCCTTCGCGTTCGATCAGCGGTTTGCCGCATATTTCTTCCAACTCGCGGATCGTTCTCGTCACGGCAGGTTGGGTCAGATGAAGGCTTTCCGCAGCGCGGCTGACGCTTTTCTGGCGCGCCACTTCGACAAAGGTCTCGAGGTGGCGCAGTTTTATTCTGCGCAATAAATTCATATCGGTTTCGCTATTTTTTATGACGATTTATGCATTATTCATCTCTGAAAAAACATGTAAATATGTTTTTGAAGGATTTGTCCGTTTTCTTTGCCTCTGTCAGGCGTGCTTTCGAAGTCAAACTTCGGTCTACAGCGCCTTGTGATGGTCTGCCTCACGGCGGAGAACAGGTTTGAAGGCAGGGCTTTTCGTGGCAATTGAAACAGAATGGAGTGACCGATGTCCAAGGTCGATGAGACGGCTGACTTGCTTGACGCCGGCATGAAAACACGCCGCAAGGTCCTGGGCAATGCCCATGTTGATCGGTCTGAAGCGCGGAAGACGCCTTTTGACGCACCCTTTCAGGAATTGATTGTTGATGCGGCATGGGGGCGTGTATGGTCAAGGCCACAATGGACATTGCGTGAGCGTTCAATCGTTACGATCGCGCTGCTGGCAGCTCTCGGTCATGATGACGAGGTTGCCATGCATGTGCGTGCAACCGCCAATACGGGTGCGACGCGTGAGGATCTTTGCGAAGCGCTTTTGCATGTGGCCATCTATGCCGGCGTTCCGGCAGCCAATCATGCCATCGGCATCGTGAAAAACACTTTTGCCGAGATGGATTTACAGGAAACTGAGGAGGCCAAAAATGGGTAATGCAAAACCTGAAACCGGGGCGTTTTTTCCACGCAACCGCAGCTTGCATCCGAAAGCATTTACGCCTGATTACAAGACCAGCGTGGTGCGCTCTCCACAAAAGGCGCTGCTGTCGCTTAATGATACGATCAGCGAGATCACCGGCCCGGTTTTCGGTCACGAGATACTGGGTGAAAAGGACAATGATCTCATTCTCAATTTTGCAAGGCCAGGTGAAAGTGCGCTTGGTGAGCGTATCGTCGTGCATGGCCGCGTCCTTGATGAACGCGGCAGGGGTGTTTCAGGTGCACTGCTTGAGTTCTGGCAGGCCAATGCCGGTGGACGGTATCGCCACGCCAAGGAAGGCTATATTGCGCCACTTGATCCGAATTTTGGTGGCTGTGGCCGTACCATCACCGATGACGATGGCTATTATTCGCTCAGAACCGTGAAGCCGGGGCCTTATCCGTGGCCCAACGGGGTCAATGACTGGCGTCCCTCGCACATTCATTTTTCCGTTTTTGGTCATGGTTTTGCCCAGAGGCTGATCACCCAGATGTATTTTGAAGGTGATCCGCTTATTCCGCTTTGTCCGATCGCACGCACGATCACCGATCAGGCAGCGCTGGATCAGCTCATTGCGCCTCTCGACATGGCCAATACAATTCCGATGGATGCGCGGGCTTTCAAGTTCGACATCGTCTTGCGCGGTCGGCGTTCAACGCTCTTTGAAAACCGTATGGAGGGCAATTAGATGGCTCAACAGCTTAATCAATTGAGGGAAACCGCTTCGCAGACCGCCGGGCCTTATGTGCATATCGGCTGCGTCCCGAATTTCTCCGGCATATCCGGTGTCTATGATGAAGATCTGGGCATCGCCATGGTCAATGAGAAGACCGCAGGAGAGCGGATTGTCATCGAGGGTCGCGTGTTTGACGGGACAGGGACGCCGCTGAAGGATTCGCTGATTGAAATTTGGCAGGCGGACAGCCAGGGGCTCTACAACAGCCCGTCTGAAATGCGCGGTACAGCAGATCCCAATTTCACCGGTTGGGGACGTCAGGCCATGGACATGGATACGGGTGTGTTCCGGTTCGAGACCGTCAAGCCTGGTCGGGTGCCGTTTCTGGATGGTCGGTTGCAGGCGCCGCATGTTTCCCTGTGGATCGTTGCACGCGGTATCAATCTCGGCCTTAATACACGGATGTATTTTGCCGATGAGGAAGCTGCCAATGCTGAAGATCCGGTTCTTGTGCGCATTGAGCATCAGGTCCGTGTTCCGACGCTCATGGCAACGCGCAAGGGCGATACCTATCATTTCGACATTTACCTGCAGGGTGAATCCGAAACCATATTCTTCGACATCTGAGGACTTTTTGTATGGCAAAATTCTTGTCTATTCGTGACGCGGTCGCGGATAACCTGAAACACGGCGACAGTGTGGCGTTTGAGGGCTTTACCCATCTCATTCCCCATGCCGCTGCCCATGAGGTGATCCGTCAGGGTTTCAAGGACCTGACAGTCATGCGCATGACCCCCGATATCATCTACGATCAGTTGATTGGCATGGGCATGGTCAAAAAGATGATTTTCTCCTTCGCCGGAAATCCCGGTGTTGGTCTGTTGCGCCGCGTGCGCGATGCGGTTGAAAATCAGTGGCCGCATGCGCTTGAGGTGGAAGAACACAGTCACGCCGCCATGGCCAATGCCTATGAAGCCGGTGCTGCCGGTCTGCCTTGCGCTGTGTTTCGCGGCTATCTGGGTGCGGAACTGGCAAAGGTCAACGCCAATATCAAGTCCATCATCGGCCCGTTTACTGGTGAACAACTGGCCGCTGTCCCCGCCCTGCGCCCCGATGTAACCTTCATTCATGCGCAAAAGGCCGACCGCAAGGGCAACGTGCTGATCGAGGGAATTCTGGGCGTTCAAAAGGAAGCCGTTCTGGCAGCCAAACGGGCGGTCATCACGGTTGAGGAAGTGGTCGACGATCTCGATACCCACACCAATGCCTGCATACTTCCGCACTGGACGATTGCCGCCATTTGCGTGGTTCCGGGCGGTGCGCATCCATCCTATGCAAGCGGCTATTATGACCGTGACAATGTCAATTATATTGAATGGGACGCCATTGCTGCCGACCGTGAGAAATTTCTGGCATGGATGGACGAACATGTGTTGAAAGCAACACCCGAAATATTCGCCGAGCGGGTGCGGCATTTGAGGGCCTCCGCATGAGCAATGATTTTACACCTGACGAAATGATGACCATTGCCGCCTCGCGGGCATTGAAAAATGATGATGTGTGTTTTGTCGGCATTGGTGCCCCCTCTGCTGCCTGTAACGTGGCGCGGCTGACCCATGCGCCGGAGATCACGCTGATCTATGAAAGCGGAACAATCGGAACTGCGCCGAGCGTGCTGCCGCTTTCCATCGGTGATGGTGAATTATGCGAAACGGCCGTGTCGACGGTGGCCGTGCCGGAAATGTTTCGCTACTGGCTGCAGGGCGGACGGGTCACCATCGGCTTTCTGGGTGCCGCGCAGCTCGACAGGTTCGGCAATATCAATACAACCGTGATCGGTGACTACGACCGGCCCAAGATACGGTTGCCCGGTGGTGGTGGCGCACCCGAGATTGCTTCCTCATCGGGTGAAATCTATATCACCATGAAACAGACGCTGCGGGGCATGGTGGAAAAGATCGATTTTGTTACCTCCTTTGGACATGGCACCGGCGGCGATGACCGCCAGAAGCTTGGGATGACAACGCTTGGTCCGACCCTGCTGATTACCGATCTTGCCGTCTGGCGTCCCGATCCGGTAACCAAGGAATTTACGGTGGTCTCAATGCACCCGGGCGTGACGAAGGAAAACGTTCAGGCGACCTGCGGCTGGACAGTCAAATTTGCCGACGATGTGGAGGTAACTCCTGCGCCAAGTGTTCTTGAGCTGAAAACACTCAGAGATTTGAAAGCACGCACAAAAGCGGCGCATGCAGCGCCATCAACCAGCGGAGCAAATGCATAATGTCAGAGGCTTTTATCTGCGACTATATTCGCACACCGATCGGACGTTTTGGAGGAAGTCTTTCAAGCGTGCGGGCCGATGATCTTGGTGCTGTTCCGCTGAAGGAATTGGCCCTGCGCAACCCCTCAATCGATTTCGAGGCGGTTGACGAAGTGATTTACGGCTGTGCCAATCAGGCTGGCGAAGACAATCGCAATGTCGGTCGCATGAGCCTTCTATTGGCCAATTACCCTGTGTCGGTGCCGGCCTGCACGATCAACCGGCTTTGCGGTTCCGGCATGGACGCGATCATCACAGCGGCGCGCGCAATCAAAGCCGGCGAAGCCGATCTGATTATTGCCGGTGGTGTTGAATCCATGTCCCGGGCACCATTTGTCATGCCGAAGGCAGAAGCTGCCTTTTCGCGTCATGCGGAAATCCATGACACGACAATTGGCTGGCGGTTCGTCAATCCCTTGATGAAGGCCCAATACGGTGTCGACTCGATGCCTGAGACGGGTGAGAATGTCGCCGAAGACTTTGGCATATCGCGCGCTGATCAGGACGCCTTTGCCATGCGGTCACAGACAAAGGCGGCTGCGGCCCAGGCCAATGGACGTCTGGCGAAGGAAATTACGGCTGTGAGTGTTCCCCAGCGCAGGGGCGATCCGGTCGTGGTTGATCGCGATGAGCATCCGCGCGCCACCACTCTGGAAAAACTCGGCAGCCTTGGCACACCGTTTCGCAAAGGTGGATCGGTGACCGCAGGCAATGCTTCGGGTGTCAATGATGGCGCCGCTGCGCTCGTCATCGCTTCAGAGGCAGCCATCAAGAAATATGGCTTGCGACCCATTGCCCGGATCATGGGCGGCGCCACAGCGGGCGTACCGCCGCGCATCATGGGCATTGGGCCGGCACCGGCAACGAAGAAACTGGTCGCCCGCCTGGGAATTTCCGCCTCCGACTTTGACGTCATAGAACTCAATGAGGCCTTCGCCAGCCAGGGGATTGCTGTTTTGCGCGAACTGGGCGTGCCAGAGGATGCGGATTTTGTTAATGCCAATGGTGGCGCCATTGCCCTTGGCCATCCTCTGGGCATGTCAGGCGCCCGCATCACCGGCTCTGCTGCGCTGGAACTTGCAGAACGCAGCGGAAAATACGCCCTGGCAACCATGTGTATCGGCGTCGGGCAGGGCATTGCCATTGCGCTGGAGCGGGTCTGATATTCAATCAGGTTCGACGGGGTGAAAAGCCTGCGACCAGAATGGGTTGCAGGCGCCCCTGAATATTTTGATTCCGCTGTTTTTTTACGGTCCGGTTCATAAGAAACGGCGGGATTACGCATCTGTTATACAATAACATCGATTGCGTAACTGTATTACATATGCCATAGACAATTCCTGTCTCGCCAAGGAGTTTTGTCTGTGCTCAATCCCTCGGAGCCGCTGGTATCGCTGAAAAATGTCGGTCTGGAGAAATCCGGACGATGGCTGGTGCGCGGCATTGATCTGCAGGTTCGCAGCGGTGAAATCGTCACTCTGATCGGACCCAATGGTTCGGGCAAATCAACCACAGCGAAACTGGCGCTTGGTATTCACCAGCCTGACGAAGGTGAGGCCCGACGGGCCAGCGGGTTGAAAGTCGGCTATGTTCCGCAGAAGATCTCAGTCGACTGGACCCTGCCGCTGACGGTCGAACGCTTCATGCGGTTGACCCGGCGTCTGTCGTCGGCAGATATCAAGCAGGCTCTGGCCGCAACCGGAATAGCGCATCTTGCCTCGGCTGAAGTGCGCAATCTATCGGGTGGTGAGTTTCAGCGGGCCATGTTGGCACGGGTCATTGCTGCGCGGCCGGATTTTCTGGTGCTTGATGAGCCGGTGCAGGGCGTGGACTTTGCCGGCGAGATCGCCCTCTACGAACTGATAACCAAAATACGCGATGATCTGGGCTGCGGCATTTTGTTGATATCGCACGATCTCCACGTGGTCATGGCGGCCACCGATCAGGTGATCTGTCTTAATGGCCACGTATGCTGCAAGGGCTCTCCCGATGCGGTCGCCGAAAGTGCGGAATATCGAAATCTCTTCGGAGGCAGGGCCGCCGCATCCCTGGCCATCTATCAACACAACCACGATCATACACATCTGCCGGATGGCACCGTTCGCCATGCCGATGGTTCGGTTACGGATCATTGCCATGCGGATGACGGGCATCACCATGACGATGGTGAGCACAAAGATCCTGTGAGCGCTGCGGTTCGCAACAGGCAGGAGACAGACCATGTTTGACGATTTCTTCACAAGAGCCATTATCGCAGGCGTCGGGGTGGCCCTGGTCGCTGCCCCGCTTGGATGTTTTGTCGTATGGCGCAGACTTGCCTATTTTGGCGATACGCTTTCCCATGCGGCGCTTTTGGGTGTTGCCATGGCTTTCCTGCTGGAACTCAATGTCACTTTGTCGGTGTTCATCGTTTGCGGTGCCGTGGCGCTGGCGCTGGTGTTCCTGCAGCGGAATGCGACGCTGTCGTCGGATGCCCTGCTGGGACTGCTGGCGCATTCCTCTCTGGCCCTGGGGCTTGTTGCCCTGGCGTTCATGACCTGGATACGCATCGATCTGATGGGCCTGCTGTTTGGCGATATTCTGGCGGTTTCCGTTGCGGACATATCCGTCATCTACCTGGGTGGGGCGGCGGTTCTGGCTGTGCTGACATTGATCTGGAATCCGCTCTTTGCCGCAACGGTCAACCACGAGATTGCCGAGGCAGAGGGTCAGAAACCGGATCGCACCAACATCATCTTCATGCTGCTGATGGCCACGGTCATCGCCATATCCATGAAAATCGTTGGTGTCCTGCTGATTACCGCATTGTTGATCATTCCTGCAGCCACAGCGCGTCGTTTTGCCCGTGGCCCCGAACAAATGGCCATTATTGCGGCGCTGATTGGCGCTGCTGCGGTGGTTGGGGGGCTTTTTGGCTCATTGAACTGGGATACCCCGTCAGGACCGTCCATAGTCGTGGCAGCCATGGTGCTGTTTCTCCTCAGCCTGTCACCCTTGGCCGGACTATTGTTGCGTAACCGCGTTGTTTTACCGGGAGAGAAACCATGAGATCATCTGAACATGGCGCATTGACCAAGAATCAGGAGCTTGTCTATGACGCCCTGACGGATGCCAAAGGGCCCTTGAGTGCCTACGCAATCCTGGATGGTTTGCGTGAACACGGCATACGGGCACCTTTGCAGGTGTACCGGGCTCTCGACAAGCTGCTGGAGTTCGGCCTTGTGCATCGGCTGGAGAGTCTCAATTCCTTTGTGGCGTGCAGTCATCCCGAATGCGATAGCCGGGAAACCATGGTTTTTACCATCTGTGAAAAATGCGGGAAGGTTTCGGAACTGGCCGACAAGGCCATTGCGGGCCAGCTTCAGTCTCTGGCGGATCTGGACCATTTTGCCCTCAAGGCAGCCACGGTTGAACTCAGAGGCTTCTGCCAGGCGTGCCAGACAGCATCGACGCAATAGGTCGCATTTACGGCTTGTTTGAATAAAGGGATATTGTATAGATTTTGCCATGACATTGTGGCGACCAAAATCAGGACAATTGACGCGTCCGATCTATCTTTCCCTGCAACGGCAATTCATTGATGCCATTGAGAGTGGTGCCCTGTTTGCGGGCGAGCAACTCCCGACCCACAGAGACCTGGCTTACGATCTCAATATTTCGGTACAGACCGTGTCACGTGCCTATGAAGCCTTGCGTGATCTTGGCTATGTCACGGGCGAAGTCGGACGCGGCAGTTTTGTGCGTGCCAGTCGCGGCGACAATGCCGTTCCCTTCCTGCCCAACCGCGGGGAGGAACTGATTGACCTCTCCCTCCTCAAACCCGCGCTGGAGTCGCTTCACAGGGATGCCATGAGCCGGGCTCTGCATGCGCTTGCCGACAGATTGCCGTTCAGTCTTGTTCAGTCCTTTCGGCCCGATGCCGCTGTGCAAACCCAGATCAGCGGAATTTCCAATTGGCTGAACGGGCACGCGGTTCGCGCAAGCCCTGACAATATTCTGCTTACCAACGGGGCGGTTTCCGCCCTTACAGCGGCCCTGATGACAGTCGCACCACCGGGTGCCGTCGTGATAGCCGAAGCGATCAGCTTTCATGTCTTGAAGCCTTTGTGTCGTTATCTCGGTCTGCGCCTGTTTTCAGCCGAAATGGATGAACAGGGATTGTGTCCCGAGGCGTTTGAACATGCCTGCAGATCAACCAACCCCAGTGTTGTGGTGCTGTTTCCGACGGCCAGCGGCCCCAAGGCGGGCGTGATGAGCACAGAGCGGCGCAATGAGATCGTTGCAATTGCTGAAAAATACAGTCTTTTCATCATTGAAGACGACGTTCTTGGTAAAATGATTCCGGATGCGCCGCCGTCCATACAATCCATAGCTCCGGACCGTACTTTTTATCTCAGCTCGTTGAGCAAAACCATCATGCCGGGTCTGCATTTCGGTGTTCTTGTGTGTCCGGACATCAAGATCACAAGCGCCCGCAACCGGCACATGATGACCAACTGGATGGCCAACCCTCTAATGGTCGATATTGCACAAGGCTGGATGTCGGATGGCACGGCGGATGAACTGATTTTGTGGCAGCGCAGGGAATTGGCGCACCGGCAGGGCCTTGTGGCCAAAGCTCTGAGTGGTTTTGACTATTCGTGCCATCCCTGCGGTCTGCATATTTGGTTGCCGCTGCCTTCCGCCTGGGATGAGGCGGAGTTTGTTCAGCAATTGCGGCGTCAGAATGTGGCCGTAGCCGGCAGTCTGCCCTTCATCATGGAAGAGCAAAGCAGTGGCGGCAAGATTGCGCCGGCCAATGCGGTTCGCATTTGCCTTGGTACTGTCGGACGTGAACCGCTCCGTGAAGCGCTGGCAGTCATGCGCGGTTTGCTGGATGGCCAGTCTGAAAGGCCACTGCCGGTTTTCTGAAATGCAAAGTCCCTATTGGCAGATGGTATCGGGCGTCGGTCATCGGCAGAAATAGATTGTCATGAGATAATGTTTCGATTGACCCCTGCCTGCTCATGGGGCTGGTATGAGCCATGCTTGCGCAACTTGCGGCATGACAGCTTTTATATCGGGGTGTATCTGGCCATGGTTAAGCTTCCTGTTCTTCTGCCCACTTGTGCGGCTCGACGGCCAAAACCTGTGGATGCACAGCAGCACCATTCCTGCACAGTGATCGCGCGCAGACTTCTGGCATGAGCAGGGCCACCAATCAGACAGAGACCGCCGAGCAGCTTCTGCCAGTGGCAAGTATCGTGGAAGCCGGCAGACGGATTGAAGACGATATTCTGCGAACCGCACTTGTGCCGTCCATGACGTTAAGCGCGCGAAGTGGCGGATCGATCCATCTCAAGCTTGAGCATCATCAATTGACAGGCAGTTTCAAGTTGCGCGGTGCAACCAATGCCATTCTTTCGCTGTCAGAGGACCGCAAGAGAAAAGGCGTTGTGACGTTTTCCACCGGCAACCACGGACGAGCGCTGAGCTATGCCGCCCGGCGCGCCGGCGTTGCCTGCGTCATATGCATGTCGGAACTTGTGCCGCAAAACAAGATTGATGCCATCGGGTTGCTGGGCGCTGATGTTCGCATTGTCGGGCGTTCACAAGATGAAGCACAGGTTGAGGTGGAAAGACTGGCCGAAGAGGCGGGCATGACCATTGTGCCACCCTTTGATGATCCATTGGTCATCGCCGGACAGGGCACGCTCGGCATGGAAATCCTTGATGATATGGCGCACCCGGACACGGTTCTGGTGCCTTTGTCCGGCGGTGGCCTGATCAGTGGTGTTGCCCGCGCAATCAAGGCCTATTGTCCCCAAACCAGAATTATCGGCATCAGCATGGAACACGGTGCGGCGATGGCAGCAAGCATCAGGGCCGGGAAGCCGGTAACGGTTGAAGAAGTGCCAACACTGGCTGATTCCCTGGGCGGTGGCATCGGGCTCGACAATCGCTGGACCTTTGAGATGACCCGCGCACTTGTCGATGACATCGTGCTGTTGAGCGAACATGAAATTGCTGCCGGCATTTCCCACGCCTATTGGCAGGAAGGCGAAATTGTCGAAGGCGCTGGCGCGGTCGGCATCGCCGCACTGCTGGCCGGCAAGATCGACAATCCCGGCCAATGTGTGGCGATCATGACGGGCTGCAATCTGGATATGTCGGTTCACCATCAACTGATTTCCGGTGAAAGGGTGTCGCAGTGACGCAGCAGACCATGGCGCAGGATATTCGGGTGATTTCGGAGATTGAACTGCGCGCGTCTCTTGGGCTCGATGTGGCAATTGTCGATTGTATTGAAAGCGCCATCGCCACGCTGGCAACGGCTGCCGTCGTCATGCCGCCGGTTCTGTCGATGCATTTTGCCGAAGTGAATGGCGAAGTTGATATCAAGACGGCCTATGTGCCGGGGTTGCCCAGTTTTGCGGTAAAAATCAGTTCAGGCTTCTTCGATAACGCCACATTGGGCCTGGCGAGCCTCAGCGGCATGATGGCGTTGTTTTCAAGCCGAACAGGCTTTGTAGAGGCCATCCTGCTCGACAATGGATTTCTGACGGATTTGCGCACGGCAGCTGCGGGGGCCGTGGCCGCCCGGCAGCTTTCACGGAAAAATTCCAGCCGGGTTGCCATTCTGGGAACCGGTTTGCAGGCGCGCATGCAACTGGAGGCCTTGCGTCTCGTCAGGCCGATAGATCATGCGGTCATTTGGGGGCGCAGCTTCGACAAGGCCTGTTCTCTGGCAAACGAGTTGCACGAAAAAACCGGCATTGCTATCGAAGCAAAGGCAAATGCCCGGGATGCGGTCGCCGGCGCAGACATTGTGGTGACAACGACGCCGGCACAGAGCCCGATCCTGCTTGCTGAATGGCTGGAGGCGGGGCAGCATGTGACGGCCATGGGGTCGGATGCCGCCATCAAGAATGAACTCGAACCGCAATGCCTCGCGCGTGCGGACCTCTACGTTGCCGACAGGCTGTCGCAGGTCGAAAGACTTGGGGAACTGCGCAGCGCGCTGGCGACAGGAACCATCGGGGACACTGCAGGCATACCGGAGCTCGGTCAAATTATCGCCGGGCAGGTGCAGGGGCGCCGATCGGAGCGTGACATAACGATCTGTGACCTGACCGGCATGGGGATACAGGATACGGCGATCGCAATTCTTGCCCGCGATCGTCTGGAACGAACCGAACGGAAATCGCATTAGCAAAAATACTTTGATGAAGAGGAACCTGACGTGAGCTTGCAGACCATTTCACCGAATTTGAATTTCTCGCTTGAAGAATATGCAGCGCGGCTTGCCGGTACCCGCAAGGCCATGGAAAAGGCCGGGCTTGACAGTCTGATCATCTCCGACCCGTCGAATATGGCCTGGCTGACAGGCTATGATGGCTGGTCGTTCTATGTCCATCAATGTGTCGTTGTGCTGCCGTCGGGCGAGCCGGTCTGGTATGGCCGCGGGCAGGATGCCAATGGCGCATTGCGGACCTGCTATCTGACGCGGGACAACATCATCGGCTATCCCGATCACTATGTGCAGTCCAATGAGTGCCATCCAATGGACCTTCTGTCATCGATCCTTGTTGACAAGGGGCAGGGCAGCGCCGTGATCGGTGTCGAGATGGACAATTACTATTTTTCTGCCGCCGCCTTTGGTTCTTTGACCCGAAACATGCCCAATGCGACATTCAAGGACAGTCTTGGGCTGGTCAATTGGCAGCGGGCCGTCAAATCGCCCGGTGAAATCGCCTATATGCGCAGTGCCGGCCGGATCGTCGAGGCGATGCATCAACGCATCCGCGAGACCGTCAAACCTGGTCTTCGCAAAAATGAGCTGGTTGCTGAAATCTACGATGCCAGTCTGCGCGGTGTCGACGGATTGGGCGGCGACTACCCGGCAATCGTGCCGTTGCTGCCTTCGGGCGCTGATGCATCTGCGCCGCATCTGACCTGGGACGACCAGCCGATGAAGATGGGTGAGGGCACTTTTTTCGAGATTGCAGGCTGCTACAAGCGCTACCATTGCCCGCTGTCGCGAACGGTTTTTCTCGGCAAACCCGATCAGCGGTTTCTCGATGGTGAAAAAGCTGTGCTTGAGGGTATGGAGGCAGGGCTTGAAAAGGCACGGTCCGGCAACAGATGTGAAGATATCGCGGCTGCCTTTTTTGCCGTCCTGACAAAATATGGGATCGTCAAGGACAACCGCGCCGGCTATTCCATCGGTCTTTCCTATCCGCCCGACTGGGGTGAACGCACCATGAGCCTGCGCTCAGGCGACAGGACAGTGCTGCAATCGGGCATGGTGTTTCACTTCATGTCAGGCCTGTGGCTGGAAGATTGGGGGCTTGAGCTGACCGAAAGCATCGTGATCGGAGACAATGGTCCGGAATGTCTTTCCGATGTTCCACGAGAGCTTTTCGTGGTTTCCTAGAGCATGTCTTGCTTTGATGGATTCACTCTGCCAGTTGTTTTTTGGTCAGGATCAAGTTGGTTCGTGAAGCGCGTACCTCAAGGTACGGGCAAGCGAAACGACGCAGATAGTGGCGAAAAAACAGCTGGCCCGAAGGGTTCGCGACCAGTGGCCGCCCGCTGCGTCACCCGTTTTGTCTGGCGTCTCGACCGATGCGACAGCATCGCTCATTACCGCCTTCCTGTCGGATCGACGCACTGGATCACGAACAGAGTGGTTCAATCAAAACAAGACATGCTCTAAACCGGGTGATGCGATGAAACAGGACACATTGGCTGTCACGAAAGATATTCTGTCCAGGCTGGTGGCCTTTGAGAGCCTGTCGGCGCTTCCCAATCTGGACATGATCGACTTTATCCGGAGCTATCTCGACAGTTTCGGCGTCACCGCGTCGATCAGCTACGATGAAAGCGGCAATCGCGCCAATCTCTATGCCACCATCGGTCCCTATGGCGATGGGGGCGTGGTGCTCAACGGGCATACGGATGTGGTCCCCGTCACTGGTCAGATATGGACCGACGATCCATTCGTTCTGACAGAGCGCGATGGACGATTGTTCGGTCGTGGTTCAGTGGACATGAAAGGGTTTCTTGCCTGTATGCTGGCCATGGTGCCGGAATTTCAGGCTCACAACATGAATCGTCCGATTCACGTATCCTTTTGTTTCGACGAGGAAATAGGCGGTTTCGGAGCGCCGATACTGGTGGATGATATTCTGTCAAAGGGCATGGTGCCGCAGGCTGTCATCGTGGGCGAGCCGACAAACATGCAATTGATATCGGGACACAAGGCCGGATTGGAATTGCGCACCGAGATCGACGGATTTGAAGCCCATTCATCCGATCCGACAAAGGGCGTCAATGCGGTGGAATTTGCTGCCCGGTTCATGGGCCAAATACTTGCGACCGCGCAGCAACTGGCCGCAAAACCTGTCCATGGGTCTGCTTTTGAGCCGCCCTATACCACGCTAAATATCGGCATGATCAATGGTGGGGCTGCACGCAACATCACCGCCGGCTCCTGTACATTCGACTGGGAGGTGCGACCATTGCCAGGCGATGACGCCCATGCCATCCTGAAAGAGCTGACAGATTATGCCGACGGCGTCTTGTTGAACGAAATGCGCCGGTCTGCACCCGAAGCGGCAATCCGGACCATTATCGAGGCGAATGTGCCAGCCTTTCACGCCGATGAACAATCGGACGCCATGCGCCTGATCCGTGAACTGACAGGCCTGAATTCGAGCCATGTTGTACCATTTGGCACAGATGCCGGGTATTTTGAGCGGGCAGGACTTTCTACGGTGGTTTTTGGACCGGGCAGCATTGACCAGGCGCACAAACCGGACGAATACATTGAGATTGCTGAAATCAAAAAATGTCTGGGTTTCATGCGCAAACTTGCCCGCTACCAGGCACAATGATCCGGAGAGACTATGCGTGCCACCGGCCTGCGACTGGATGATCGCGACCTTGAGATCCTCAAGATATTGCAGGTGGAAGGACGCATCACCAAGGCGGCCCTGGCCGAACGGGTGAATCTGTCACCCACGCCCTGCTGGGAACGGCTCAAACGCCTGGAAGACGAAGGTCTTATCGAGCGCTATGAAGCGCGCCTTTGCGTCAAGGCCTTTTCACCTGTGACCATTGTCTTCATGGAGGCGGAACTCGACAGTCACAGAGCCGAGGATTTCAGTCGTTTTGAGCAGGCAATCATCGATTACCCGGAGATACTGGAATGCTGGGCTGTGGGCGGCGGAATCGACTATCTGTTGAAAATCATTGTCCGCGATGTGGATAGCTACCAGCGGCTGGTCGACGGTATGCTTGAGGCGCAGATCGGACTTCGGCGCTATTTCACCTATGTCGTCACCAAGTCGGTCAAATGCGAGACAGCCCTGCCGGTGGACGTGCTGGCCAATGGCTGAAAACTCTGTGAGAAGTGGATTCGTCTGAAGTCCGCAGGCTACAGAGACACACCGTCTTTTTTGTGCAGGTACTTCGGAAGCAACCTCTTCGAAAAACAGGGAATAATGGACGCATAGGCAGGGAAGTGCGTTCATGATCGATACGTCACAAAAGAGCTTTCGCTCAACGGCGCTGGCACGGTTGCAGGACCCCCGGCTGTTCAGGGAATTCAGCTATATTGACGGACGCTGGCGGGCGGCCGCCAGTGGTGAAACGCTGATGGTGAATGATCCATCTGACCAGCGTGTTCTGGGCTCGGTTCCACGTATGAGCACGGCGGAAAGTGCTGAAGCGGTAGATGCGGCACAGGCTGCCTTTGCCGATTGGTCAACGCGTCTGCCGCAAGAGCGCTCTGCAATCCTGCGACGCTGGTTTGATCTGCTCAAGCAAAATCGTGATGATCTGGCGTTGATCATGACCCTCGAGCAAGGCAAGCCCTTGTCGGAAGCGCGCGGCGAGATCGATTATGCCGCTGACTTCATCGAGTTTTACGCCGAGGAGGCCAAGAGACCCAATATTGAGGGGGTGACCTCGCATCTTGCCGGCGGTGAGGTTGAAGTCTGGCGCGAGCCCTGCGGTGTTGCCGCGCTGATTACCCCGTGGAACTTTCCCTGTGCAATGATTACCCGCAAGGCTGCGGCGGCTCTTGCTGCGGGCTGCACATGTGTTGTCCATCCTTCAAAGGAGACGCCCTTTTCAGCCACGGCTCTGGCTGAACTTGCCGAGCGAGCCGGCTTTCCATCCGGGGTGTTCAATGTGGTCACCGGGGCACCGGCAGAAATCGTCAAACCCTGGACGGAGGACCCGCGGGTGCGTGTGCTGTCGTTTACAGGTTCCACGGAAATCGGCCGGTTGCTCTATTCTCAGTGCGCCCCGACCATCAAACGTCTGGTCATGGAATTGGGTGGTCATGCGCCATTCATCGTTTTTGCGGATGCCAATGTGGATCATGCCGTCGCATGCGCCATATCAGCGAAATTTGCCACTTCCGGCCAGGATTGTCTGGCGGCGAACCGTCTCTATGTGGAAGACGGTATCTACGATGAATTTGCCGAAAAATTCGTGGCGGCCACGGGTGCCTTGACTGTCGGCAGGGGAGTGGATGATCCCCGGATCGGACCGCTGATGAACGAAGATGCGATCCTCAAGCAGGAAAAACAGGTTGCCGATGCGGTGGCCAAGGGCGCCAAAGTCCTGTGTGGTGGCCAACGGCATGCCGCGGGGCCGCTTTTCTACCAGCCAACCGTGCTTGGCGACGTACCACCAGATGCCCTAATGTTGCGGGAAGAAACCTTCGGGCCGGTGGCGCCACTGGTTCGTTTCGGGCCTGATGATGACATCATGGCGCGGGCAAATGACACCGAATATGGATTGGTCGCCTATTTGCACACAGGGGACCCGAAACGCATATATATGGCCACAAGGGCGCTTCAATTCGGTATGGTTGCCGTCAATCGTACGCGGGTGACCGGGGCGCCGATTCCCTTCGGGGGCATGAAACAATCAGGTCTTGGCCGTGAAGGTGCGCGCCAGGGACTGGAAGCCTTTACCGATATCAAATATGTCTGTCGCGATTTCGCGTGACGCAAAGTGAGGAATAGATATGCTGACAAATGACAAATTGGCCGAATGGGACCGTGAAAACTTCTTTCACCCCTCGACACATCTGGCGCAACACGCGCGTGGAGAAACAAACAGCCGCATTATCACCGGCGGCAGAGGCGTCTATATTGAAGACCGTGATGGCAAGTCATTCCTGGATGCATTTGCTGGTCTTTACTGCGTCAATGTCGGCTATGGTCGCACCGAAATTTCTGATGCCATTGCCGATCAGGCCCGCGAACTTGCCTATTACCACGCCTACGTCGGGCACGGCACCGAGGCTTCAATCACCCTGTCAAAGATGGTTCTCGATCGCGCTCCGGACAATATGTCGAAGGTCTATTTCGGCCTGGGCGGATCGGATGCCAACGAGACGAATGTCAAACTCGTGTGGTACTACAACAATGTTCTGGGACGCCCTGAGAAAAAGAAGATCATTTCCCGTTGGCGCGGTTATCACGGTTCGGGCCTGGTCACCGGCTCGCTGACCGGACTGGAGCTGTTTCACAAGAAATTCGACCTGCCCCTGGATCGGATCATTCATACAGAAGCGCCCTATTATTTCCGCCGGGCAGATCGGAACATGAGTGAAGCGCAATTTGTCGCCCATTGTGTTTCAGAACTTGAAGCCCTGATCGAACGTGAAGGCGCCGATACCATTGCCGCTTTCATCGGTGAGCCGATATTGGGGACGGGTGGGATCATTCCTCCTCCCGAAGGCTATTGGGCTGCGATACAGCCGGTCCTGAAAAAACACGACATATTGCTCATTGCTGATGAAGTTGTGACGGGTTTTGGCCGCCTTGGCAGCATGTTCGGCAGCGATCATTACGGTATGGAAGCCGACTTCATCACCATTGCCAAGGGACTGACCTCCGCCTATGCGCCGCTGTCCGGTTCGATCATTTCAGACCGCGTCTGGAAAGTTCTGGAAGATGGCACCGATGAGTTCGGACCGATCGGCCATGGTTGGACCTACTCGGCCCATCCCATTGGCGCTGCTGCTGGTGTCGCCAATCTCAAGCTGGTGGATTCGCTTGATCTGGTCAGCAATGCCGGTGCGACGGGCGCCTATCTGCGCAAGGGCCTGAATGACGCGCTCAGCGATATTTCCATCGTTGGCGAAGTGCGTGGTGAAGGGATGCTGGCGGCGGTTGAATTTGTTCAGGACAAGGACACAGGCGCTGCCTTTGATCCTTCATTGAAAGTTGGACCGCAGATTGTCGGCGCAATGCTTGAGCGCAGCAAGGTCATCGCACGGGCCATGCCACAGGGTGATATTCTGGGTTTTGCACCACCGCTTTGTCTCACCCGCGAAGAGGCCGACATCGTCATTGGTGCGACAAGGGATGCTGTAAAGAGCGTTGCTGAAAAAGTCGGCTGATCAGATAGAATACGGATGCCGGTGTTATTGAATCACGTGTTATTCAATCACGTGTTATTCAATCACTGGCATCTGGCCTTTGGCGACAAAGGGTCCATTGCGGAAATCCGGTTTGCCGTAAAGGAATGGTCCATTTTCCGGTGTGGAGATGTGGCCACCGGCGGCGCGCAGAACCGCATCACCGGCTGCCGTATCCCATTCCATCGTCGGGCCGAAGCGTGGATAAATATCAGCTTCGCCGCAAGCCACCAGGCAGAACTTCAGCGATGAACCGATGGAGACCGTATTGGCGATACGGTGTTCCTCCAGCCATTTGTCCGTCTGCTCGTCCCTATGGGAACAGCTTGCCACGGCGGTAGGGCCTGTCTCAGGTATCTTTCGAATGGAAATGGCGCGACTTATGCCGTTTGCGGTTTCCCGCGCGCCTTCGCCGACCGTGCCGGTAAACAGGCGACCAAGCGCCGGGGCATAGACAACACCCAGAACGGGAACGCCCTTTTCAATCAGTGCAATATTGACGGTGAATGAGCCGCTGCCATCATGCTTGATGAATTCCTTGGTGCCATCCAGTGGATCAACCAGGAAAAAACGGTCCGGCACTTTCATGCAGTGACTGTCTTCATGCTCTTCGGAAACGATGGCAATATCGGGTGCAAGTTCGCGCAGGGATGTCAGAATGATTTCTTCTGCAGCTTCATCCGCCTCGGTAACGGGCGAGCCATCCGACTTGATTTTGGCCGCCGGTATCTCGCTGTAAATTTTCATAATGGCATCGCCAGCGGACAGGGCAATCCGGGTCAGTCGTTCTGTCAGTTCGGCGTAGTTCATGGGCTTCAGGTTTCAGACAGAGAAAACTTCATATCTTGATCACAACAGTCTTAACAAATTAACAGTCGCGGGCAACCACCTTGGATCGAATATCTTGCAGTATTTGCTTTTTGTCAGAGTGATACATTCTTGTAGAGGGAGGAAGGGCTGCAGGACAGGCCGCATTTAGACTTCTGTGTCGGGCTGCAACCATGACGCACAATGGATGTGCATCATGGTTCTAAACGGTTCTCTGGAAAATAGGACGGTTGTGGGGCTGGGCTCTCGGCGTGGATCCGTTGGGTGCGCTAACGAAGGCCCTTCTTACGAATTGTTATATAAACCCACAAATTGAGTTGATTTATGTTGTTTTATTGCAATCATGTGAAGGATCGCATCAGGCAAGGTTTTCCGACATGGTCCAGCATTCTGCAAAACATCTCATCATTGGTGGGGGCATCATCGGCTGTTCGACGGCCTACCATCTTGCCAAGAATGGTGAGAAGGATGTCGTGCTGCTGGAAAAGGCCATGCTTACAGACGGCGCCACCTGGCATGCCGCCGGTCTGGTGGGGCAGTTGCGCGGTTCACGCAACACGACCCGCATGCTCAAGCGGTCTGTTGACATGTATGACCAGCTGGAAGCCGAGACCGGGATGGCGTTTGACTGGAAAAAGGTTGGAAGCCTGCGTTTGGCCGCCACCCGGGAGCGGTTGCTCGAAGCAAAACGCCTGACCACAATGGCCCGCAGCTTTGATCTTGAGATGCACATGATTTCTGCCGCGGAAGCAAAGGCGCTGTTTCCCTATATCGACGAAAGCGCGCTGCATGGCGCGGCCTTCATTCCCTCTGACGGGCATGTTGATCCAGCAGGCCTGTGCCAGGCCATTGCCAGCGGCGCCAGAAAATACGGGGCTGACATTCGCCAAGGTGTCAAGGTTCTGGATTTTGAGGTCACCAATGGGCGAATCACACAGGTGATCACGTCAAAGGGCACCTATGAGGCTGAAAACATCATCATGGCAGCCGGCATGTGGAGCCGTGAACTGGGTGCAAAGCTGAACCTTCATATTCCGGCCTGTGCGGTTGAGCACCAATATATCGTGACCGAACCCCTGCCGGATCCCGAATTGGTGAAATCACTGCCGCAACTGCGCGACCCGGAACGGCTGGTCTATTATAAACCGGATGCCGGTGGCCGGTTGGTCATTGGCGGTTACGAGGAAGGAACGCTGCCCTTTGGTGACAAGGGAATTCCCGGAGAGTTCACCCGCCAGTTGCTGCCCGACAATTTGGACCGCTTTAGCCCGCTGGCCGAACTTGCGGCGCAGGTCACGCCGATCTTGAACGAAGTCGGTATTCGAACCGTCATCAATGGGCCGATTCCCTATTCTGCCGATGGTGATTTTGTCATGGGCTGGGTGCCGGGCATTGACAATCTGATGATGGCCACGGGGTTCCTCTATGGCATCGCCGCCGGTGGCGGGGCGGGCGAAATGATTGCGCAATGGGTTGTCGAAGGACAGCCATCACTTGATCTGTGGCCTTTGGATATTCGCCGTTTTGGTCCTCACCATGGCACAAGGGCGTTCATGTATCCGCGTGCCGTCGAGCATTATGCGCATCACTACAAGATGCGTTATCCGGGGCAGGAACATGAAACGGCGCGCGGTTTGCGACGCTCTCCACTCTATGAGACGCTGAAGCGCCAGGGTGCTGTCTACGGATCCAAAAACGGTTGGGAACGTCCGCTGTGGTTTGCGCCGGAGGGTGTGGAGCCGGTCGATCAGCTCGATTTTCTCAATCCGGGCTGGCACCAATATGCTGCAGCCGAACACCAGGCCGTGCGCAATGGCGTCGCCCTGATCGATCAGTCGAGCTTTGCAAAGTTTGAAATGTTCGGTGCGGCGGCGCTTTCGACTCTCCAGCGTCTTGCCGCATGCAATATGGACAAGCCCATCGGTACGGTTATCTATGCTCAGCTTTGCAATGCAAAAGGCGGGATCGAGGCGGATGTTACCATCACGCGACTGGCCGAGGACCATTTCTACATCGTTACCGGCTCAGGATTCGGCACCCATGACAGCGACTGGATCCGGCGACATATGCCATCGGATGGATCGGTGCATCTGATCGAAGTGACATCTGCGCGCGCCGTGGTGAATATGTGCGGCCCGAAGGCCCGCGAGGTGTTGCAGACGGTCAGCGAAAGCGATGTCTCCAATTTGGCATTCCCCTTTGGCACAGCGCGCGACATCATCATCGGCGCGGCACCGGTGCGCGCTGTCAGGATCGGTTTTGTCGGGGAACTGGGATGGGAACTGCATGTTCCAACGGAATTTGCCGCCCATGTCTATGAGGCTTTGTGGCATGCGGGAAAGGCCCATGGGATTTGCAATGTCGGCTATCGCGCCATCGACAGCCTGCGCATGGAAAAGGGCTATGTCTATTGGTCGGGCGACATTTCACCCGATTATACACCCATTGAGGCGGGGCTTGGTTTTCGGGTTCACTTGAAATCCGGCGGCGACTTCATCGGCAGGCAAGCGCTTGTGCGCCAGAAGAAAGAGGGGCCTGAACGCAGATTGTGCACCTTCGTTTGCGACGAAAAACTGCCGCTGTTTGGTGGTGAAACGATCCTGAAGAATGGCCAGACCGTGTCGCTGGTGACATCCCAGGGGTATGGTCACAGCGTCGGAAAAATGATCATGATGGGATATCTGCCCGCAGCGTACTGGGATGAGACTGACTTCGAAGTCGAGCTGTTCGGAGACCACGTCAATATCAGGCGTGTGGATGGGCCGCTTTATGATGCGGACAACCTGCGGCTTAAACACTAGCGAGAGGGGCATGCCATGAGTGAGTATCTTTCAGAAGTGACCAGAGCGCTTCGCCATGCTCCCGGTTTTGAGACCATAGGTGAGGATGAATGCCTACTGACCCGCCTCGGAGGAATGACCAATCTGGTTTTTCTTGTTGAAGCAAGGCAGCAGAACATCATTGTGCGTATTCCGGGCGAGGGGACACAGGAATATATCGACCGGGCGGTGGAGGCCAACAATGCACAGGCGGCCTATGCGGCCGGTGTATCGGCGAAAGTGCTCTACGTGAACCCGGACACCGGGTTGATGGTCAGCGAGGCAATCGAGAATATCGAAACAATGACGCCGGATCTCTTTGCGACGCACATGGGCGCACCGGCGCGGGCCGGCGCTGCACTTGCCAAGCTGCATGGATCCGGTCAGGTCTTTCAGTTCCGCTTTGAGCTCTTTTCGATGATCGACGAATATCTCAAGCTGCTGTCGACAAAGGATGTGGATTTGCCGGAAGGCTATCATGACATCGTCAAGGCGGCTGCGCCCATCAAGGACCTGTTGGCATCACGGCCAACACCCTTGGCGCCATGCCATTGCGATCCGCTTTGCGAGAATTTTCTGGATGACGGCGCGCGGATGTGGATTGTCGACTGGGAATATTCCGGCATGAACGATCCGCTTTGGGATGTCGGCGATCTGTCCGTTGAGGCCGGTCTGAATGCGGCGCAGGAGATGGAGCTGATGCAGGCCTATTTTGGCGCGCTACCAACGCCTGAGCAGCACGGACGTGTGGTCATTTACAAGGCCATGTGCGATCTGCTGTGGACACTCTGGGGCTTGATCCAGCACGCGGACAATAATCCGGCAGAGGACTTCTGGGCCTATGCGACCGGGCGATTTGACCGGTGCAAGGCCCTGATGAACGATCCGGCATTTGCCGCTCATCTGGAGGCTGTGCGGGAAGGTTAGCCGTTTAGCAGCTGCAGCATTTGCTGGTGCAATTGTGGTGTGGCTGCCGTCAGCACGCGGCCGTCCGAATTCAAACTCAAAGCGGCGCCGGACCAATCGGTCATCAAGCCGCCTGCCGCCTCCACCAGAGCAACCAGAGGCAGGTAATCGTAGGGTTCCAGCCCCATATCCGTCACGGCGTCAATGCGACCGGCTGCGACCATTGCATGGGGGTAGCAATCATAGGACATGCGGCGGGTGTGACCGGCGGTGCAAAGCCGGGCGAAGCGATCTGGACTGTCCGAAAATGTCTTTTCCGCTTCGTTGATGAAGATCTTTGCCTCCGCCAATCGCGTGACCGTTGACGTGCGAATGGGCCGCCCGTTCATCGTCGCAGGTCCGCCATGATAGCCGAGATAGGTCTCGGAAAGAGCGGGCATCCGTACGAGGCCGATCAATGGTTTTCCGGCATCCAGATGCGCCAGCAACATTCCAAAGGCCGGGTAGCCGGAAATGAAAAAGCGGGTTCCGTCGATCGGATCTATAATCCAGCTCTTTTTGGACGGGTCGCCTTGCGTGCCGAATTCCTCACCGATGAGGGCGTGACCGGGGAAGGACTTCTCCAGCGCTTTTCGGATGAAACGTTCGGTCTCCCGGTCTGCGATTGTCACCGGGCTATCGTCGGCTTTGGCATCGACATCCAGGCGTTCCTTGCGAAAATAGCGCATGGCGACGGCACTGGCGTCCTGCACAATCCGTGCAGCCTTTTCGGACATTTCCTGCAGATCATTCGCCATGTCAGCTCGCCACAATTGTTTTGACGCCCCATTGTGCGACCGCTTTTGCAAGGCTGGGAGGAGGGGCGCTATCGGTGACCAATATCTGGATTTCCGAAGGATCACAGATGGTGATCGGCGCCTGTCGCTGGAACTTGCTGCTGTCAGCGGCGATGATGCGTGTCCTGGCGTTGTTGATGATGGCCCGCGAAAATTCCGCTTCGTCCAGGTCCAGCAGCACAAAACCGTCTGCGTAATTGATTCCCACTGCTGAGAGTATGGCAAAATCTGTTTTGAAATTGTTGGCAAATTCCATCGCATGGGTATTGAAGGCGCCGCCATCATGGGCGCGCAGCTCGCCGCCCGCCATAAAGACGCGATTGTTGTTGCGCATGGAAAGCTTGTAGGCGACCGACACGGAATTGGTGACGACCAAAAGGTTTTCATGTCCCCGCAGGGCATCGGCTATGTAGGATGTTGTGCTGCCGACATCGAGAAACAGGGAGCTGCCGTTCGCAATCAGCGCGGCAACCTGTTTGGCGATCACCTGCTTGGCAGCCGGGTTGATCGCGAGGCGCTGACGAAAGTCCCCTTCATCTTCAAGTTCCGACAGGCGGGCGCCACCATGCACCTTTTCCACAATCCCGTTGCGCGCCAGCTTTTTCAGGTTGCGACGAACTGTTTCCTCGGTGACATCGAGTTCGCGCGCAAGGGCCTGCACACGCAGTGAACCACCGGCCCTGCGCAATGCCGTGACGATCTCCTGCTGTCGATGGTTGGGATAGGTTTGTACAGTCAATGTCCGCTTCCTTTTGTCCCTCTCAACTACCACCAATATAGGTTGTTTCAAAACGGAATTCATGGCGATCTTTGAAAATATACGTCTTTTAGCATCATGCAATGTTGCTTTATGTGGGTTTTTGGAGAAGGATAAATTGGTAATTTGCACAACGCATTGGATACAACGAACGGGAACAGATCATGAAACATACAACGACAATTGTTGCGGGGCTGCTCGCCGCGCTTATTTCCACTTCATCGCTGGCCGCTCCGGAATCACAGGATCCGATCAAGATCACCACGCATGACTGGACCGGGCAGATCGTCAATTCCACGATCCTCGGCAAGCTTTTGCAAAAAGCCGGATACAATGTTGAATATGTTCAGGCTGATTACATCGCCCAGTTCGCCGGTCTGGAAACCGGTGATCTGCATGTTGCCACCGAAATCTGGGAAACCACAGGCCGCGAAGCCATGGACGCCTCTGTGGCGACAGGCAAAGTGGTCAATATGGGTGAGGGCGGCATGCAGGCCATCGAGGAATGGTGGTATCCGGCCTATATGGAAGAGATCTGCCCCGGCCTGCCGGACTGGAAAGCCTTGAATGATTGCGCCAGTGAGTTTTCAACCGCAGAAACAGCACCATTGGGTCGCTATCTGGGTGGACCTGTTACCTGGGGCGGGTTTGACGATGAACGCGTCAAGGCGCTCGAGATGGACTTCGAGGTCGTTCATGCAGGCACCGATGCGGCTTTGTTTGCGGAACTCGAATCCGCCTATCAGCGCAAGGCGCCAATCGTTCTGTGGCTCTATGAGCCGCATTGGGCGCCGGCCAAATTTGAAGGCAGCTTTGTCAAGTTCCCACCCTATTCTGCCGCGTGTTACCAGGACCCGTCAGTCGGTATCAACCCGAATGCCGCTTATGATTGCGGCAAACCGACCGGTCCGATCTGGAAAGTCAGCTGGGCTGGCCTGGAAGACAAATGGCCGGGTGCTGCCAAGATCATCAAGGACTACACGCTGACCAATGCCGACATGGGGGCCATGGTCACCAAAGTCGATCTTGATGGCGTTTCCATTGATGCTGCGGCTGACGAATGGATTGCTGCCAACGAGGCCCTATGGTCAAAGTGGCTGGCGCAATAGTCACGGACAAATGGAGCGGCGCTTCCAGCGCCGCTCCGGACATTCTATCATCCAGTAAATTACATGAAATTCGTCCGGGGTGCTCATGCAGCGCAAGGTAAAGCTTACCTGTCAGAATGTCTGGAAACTGTATGGCGCTCATGCCGACGGCCTGTTGAAGGGCGATACGCAGCCCAATGATGCCGATCTGCAGCGCACCAACACCATCGGTGCTGTGCGCGATGCAAGCCTGGAAATAGGCGAAGGCGAAATCTACGTCATCATGGGGCTTTCCGGTTCCGGGAAATCGACGCTGGTGCGCTGCCTTTCAAGATTGATCGAACCGACTGCTGGTAAAATCACCTTTGATGGTGAGGACCTGCTGGCCATGAGTCCCAAGCAACTGATTGATCTTCGGCGCACAAAGATCGGCATGGTTTTTCAGCATTTTGCCCTGTTGCCGCATTTGACTGTTCTGCAAAATGTGAGTTTCCCGCTGGACATTCAGGGTGTGGATCGTGTGACCCGCGAAACCCGTGCGATGGAGATGATCACGACGGTGGGTCTTGAGGGTCGCGAGAATTATTTCCCCAACCAATTGTCCGGTGGTCAGCAGCAGCGGGTCGGTATTGCCCGCTCGCTGGTTGGAGACCCGGAAATCTGGTTCCTCGACGAGCCGTTTTCCGCGCTCGACCCGCTTATTCGCCGGGAAATGCAGGATGAATTTTTGCGCCTGCAGTCGCTGTTGAAAAAGACCATTGTCTTCATCACGCATGATTTCGATGAGGCCATCCGCTTGGCTGACCGCATCGCGGTCATGAAAGATGGCAGAATTGAACAGATTGCCACGCCGGAACAATTGATTCTGCATCCGGCGTCTGACTATGTGGCGGAATTTACGCAACATATCGCGCGTGAGAAGGTTCTCAGTCTGCGTTCGATTGCCACCCCCGACATGACAGCGGGTGAATTTGCCGGTGATCTGAGCGGATCACTCAAAGTGGCAGAAGCGGCAGATGTCATCGAAGGCGCCAATGCTCCGTTCCGGGTTCTGGACGAAGATGGCACGCCCATCGGGCAGGTCACGTCAGAGATTGTCATCGATGTGTTGATCGGGCGAACCCACCGATGAACGCGTTGACCCGGTTTTTCAGAGCGCCGTGGACGTTCTGGATTGCGCTGTTGCTGATAACATGGGCGCTGTCCACCTGGTCTTTCCCGCTGTACAAGGCGCTTGATGCGCGTTGGATCATCCGCTTTCCCGCGCAGTTGCAGGTGCCGCTCGATGTCTGGCTGACAGCATTCTTCAAATGGCTGCAGAACGACGCTGATTTGTTTCTCTTTACCTTTCGCGATCTGACGCGCTTTTTGTCGAGCCTGATTGAATGGCCCTATGATCAGGTGCGGGCCCTGATGGCGGATGGTTTCGAGTCGGGGCAGGGCAGCAATGCAGTGGAAATTGCCCCGCCACTCAGCTGGATTGCCGTTATTTTCATTCTCATTGCGCTGGGGCGTTATGCGCGGGACTGGTGGCTGGCAGCGCTTGTGGGTGGTTGCTTTGTCTATCTGGCGGTCTTCGGTCAATGGGACAGCGCCATGGTGACACTGTCATCGGTGATCATCGCTGTGCCGATCGGTGTGGCGCTGGGCCTGGGCATTGGCATCCTGACCTATCGATCGCTCTGGTTTGACCGGTTGATCCGTCCGCTTCTGGACCTGATGCAGACGGTGCCGGTTTTTGCCTATCTGGTTCCCGTTCTCGTGCTGTTTGGCTTCGGGCCGGTTGCAGCCCTGATTGCGACGCTGATTTATGCGACCCCGCCGATGGTGCGTATTGCCAGCCTTGCCCTGAAATCCGTTCCAACCGAGGTGGTGGAAGCGGGCCGGATTGTCGGTTGCACGGAACGACAAATGATGTGGCGGGTTCTCGTGCCATCGGCCATGCCGACGTTGATGGTCGGCGTCAATCAGGTGATCATGCTGACGCTGAATATGGTGATCATCGCCTCGATGATCGGCGCGGGGGGGCTGGGATTTGACGTCCTGTCGGCGCTGCGACGCCTGGATATCGGTGGCGGGATCGAAGCCGGGGTTGCCATTGTCGTCATGGCCATTGCCCTTGACCGGCTCAGTCAGGCATTTGTGCGGCGACCGCCTTCTGCAATCCTGCCTGCCGATTTGGGGACGCTGCGTCGCCACCCGTGGCTTGTGACCACACTTGTGGTGGTGGTCGTTACCTATCTGCTGGGTCTTTTTCTGCCTGCCGTGCAAAGCTATCCGGCGGCCTTGACCCTGACGACCGGGACATTCTGGTCGGACGCCATGGAATGGATCAATATCAATTACTTCGACACCTTTGAAGCGGTGAAGTCATTTTTCCTCACCGTTCTGCTGTTGCCGGTGAAACGGTTCTTTTCCGGCATTCCCTGGGCCTGGGGCATCATCGCCATGGGCCTTGCCGCCTGGCGGGTGGGCGGTTGGAGGCTTGGTCTCATGGCGGCCTTGATGACAACATTCATTGCCGCAAGCGGCTTTTGGGCCAAGGCGATGATCACCATCTACCTGTGCGGCGTGTCGGTGCTGATTGCCTATGCGATTGGCGTGCCTCTGGGCATTTGGGCGGGGCAGAACACACGGGTCAATTCCGTTGTCGGCGCCATTATGGACACGCTGCAGACCCTGCCAAGCTTTGTCTACCTGATACCTGTCGTCATGCTGTTTCGCGTCGGTGATTTCTCGGCAATGATTGCCATTGTGCTCTATGCACTGGCGCCTGCTGTGCGCTACGCGGCCCATGGTATCAGATCGATTGATCCGCAGATGATAGAGGCGGGACTTGTTTCGGGCTGCACACCGCGCCAATTGCTTTGGCGCGTCAAGCTGCCTCTGGCAGCTCCCTCCCTGCTGCTGGGCCTGAACCAGACGATCATGCTGGCGCTATCCATGCTGGTCATTACGGCGCTGGTCGGCACGCGCGACCTTGGTCAGGAAGTCTATATTGCGCTCACCAAGGCCGATACCGGGCACGGTATCGTCGCCGGCCTTTGTGTCGCCTTCATCGCCATCATTGCCGATCGCATTTTGACGGCGCTTTCGAAATCATCAAAACAACGGGTGGAGGCAGCATGACGCCGGAATTGGCCCTGCAAATCGCCACGGGTTTGAGCTGCTGGGAAGGCCCTGTTGAAGCCGGGCCGCTCGAGGGTGGCATTACCAACCACAATATTCTGGTGAAAGATGGCGCGCGCCAATACGTCGTGCGCCTGGGGCAGGACATTCCCGAACACGGCATCATGCGCTGGAACGAGTTGTCCATCTCGCGCGCAGCCCAAGCGGCAGGTGTGTCTCCGGCGGTTGTTCATGCCGAACCCGGCATATTGGTGCTCGACTATATCGAGAGCAGGGCGCTGGGCGAATCCGATCTGGATGATGCAGACACGTTGCGTGCCGTCACGGCGTTGATAAAAACAACCCACACGCGGGTGCCTGATCACCTGCGCGGCAAGGTGCTGAGCTTCTGGGTGTTCCATATTCTGCGCGATTATGCGGCGACCCTGCGCGAGAAAAATTCGCGTCATGTTCCTCTTCTGGATGACTTGCTGGAACAATGTGCAAGGATGCAGGCCGCTGTCGGGCCGATTGAACTGGTTCTCGGGCACAATGATCTGCTGCCCGCCAATATCCTGATGTCGAAAGACCGCTATTGGCTGATCGACTGGGAGTATGGCGGTTTCAATTCTCCGCTTTTTGATCTGGGTGGCCTGTCCAGCAATTGCGGCCTTGACCGTGACGCTGAAGCGGACATGTTGTCCGCCTATTTTGGCACGGCGCCTGATGATGATCTCTGGCGACGCTACGATGCGATGAAATGCGCGTCTCTGCTGCGCGAGACCATGTGGTCGATGGTCAGTGAAATCACCTCGATCCTTGATTTCGACTACAGCGAATACACCGAAAAGAACCTCGAAAGATACAGGCGCAGCTTTGCGCAATTTCTGAAAGAAAGGGCATGATATGAGCGAATTTCCCAAGGGCGCTCAGGCTGTCATCGTGGGCGGAGGCATTGTCGGTTGCTCGACGGCCTTCCATCTGGCGCGCCTCGGCTGGGACGTCGTTTTGCTGGAACGCAAAAAGCTGACGTCCGGCACGACCTTTCATGCTGCCGGCCTTGTGGGGCAATTGCGCTCAAGCGCCAACATCACCCAATTGCTGGGCGATTCGGTGAAGCTCTACAAGACCCTGGAATCCGAGACCGGTCAGGCCACGGGCTGGAAAATGAATGGCGGCCTGCGGCTTGCCTGCAACCAGGAGCGCTGGACAGAGGTCAAGCGGCAGGCGACGACCGCCCATTCGTTCGGGCTCGACATGCAATTGCTCACCCCGAAAGAAGCACAGGATCTGTGGCCCCTGATGACCATCGATGATGTGGTCGGCGCTGCATTTCTGCCGACCGATGGACAGGCAAATCCCTCCGATATCACCCAGTCGCTAGCCAAGGGTGCCCGGATGGCCGGTGCAAGGATCTTTGAAGACACGAAGGTGACCGGCGTTACCGTGGAGAAAGGCGTCATCAAGGGCGTCGAGACAGAACGGGGCAATATTGCCTGTGGCGTCGTCATTGCCTGTTGCGGGCAATGGACGCGCGATTTTGCCAAGCAGGTTGGTGTCAACGTGCCGCTGGTTTCCGTCGAACACCAATATATGGTGACCGAACCCATCGAGGGTGTCACTTCGGACCTGCCGACCCTGCGTGATCCCGATCGGCTGACCTATTACAAGGAAGAGGTGGGCGGTCTGGTGATGGGCGGCTATGAACCGAACCCCATCATGTGGGCTGAAAACGGCATTCCGAAAGGCTTTCACTATTCGCTGCTGGATAGCAATTTTGATCATTTCGAGCAATTGATGGAATTGTCGCTGGGACGCGTGCCGGCCTTGGAAACGGCGGGTGTCCGTACCCTGACCAATGGTCCGGAGAGCTTCACGCCCGATGGCAATTTCATTCTGGGTGAGGCGCCGGAACTCAAAAACTTCTATGTCGGTGCGGGGTTCAATGCCTACGGCATAGCTGCAGGCGGCGGTGCCGGCATGGCGCTGGCGGAATGGGTTGCCAAGGGCGAACCGCCCTATGATCTTTGGGCCGTTGATATTCGCCGTTTCGGCCGGCCGCATTTTGATACGGACTGGATCCGGGCACGCACCTACGAGGCCTATGGCAAACATTACACCATGGCCTGGCCTTCCGAAGAACACGACAGTGGCCGCCCGTGCCGCAAATCGCCACTCTATGAAACATTGAAAGATGATGGCGCGGTGTTTGGTGAGAAGCTTGGATGGGAAAGACCCAACTGGTTTGCCGATATTGCAGGCGGCGAAGAGCCGCGTGACATCTATACCTTTGGTCGTCCCAACTGGCATGGACCTGTCGGCCGCGAGCACAAGGCAGCGCGCGAAGCCGCCGTTCTGTTTGATCAGACATCATTTGCAAAATTCATTCTGAAGGGACCCGATGCACAGGCTGCGCTTTCGTGGATCGCCGCAGGTGATGTCAACAAACCGATCGGTTCGCTGATCTATACCCAGATGCTCAATGATTCCGGCGGCATTGAATGCGATCTGACCTGCGTGCGCATGGCTGAAAACGAATATTACATTGTCACCGGAACGGGTTTTGCCACCCATGACTTCGATCACATCGAGAAGAACATTCCCGTGGGCATGAATGCCCAATTGGTGGATGTGACCTCGGCCTACTCGGTTTTGTCACTCTTCGGACCGAAGTCTCGCGCGATTTTGCAGAAAATCACCCGGGACGACCTGTCCCATGAAGGCTTTCCATTTGCCACGGCCAAAACCATTGGCATAGCGGGTTGCCCCGTCAATGCGCTTCGGGTGACCTATGTGGGAGAGCTGGGCTGGGAACTGCATCTGCCGGTGGAATATGCTGTCACCGTCTATCGGGCGATCCACGAGGCGGGTGCTGAATTCGGATTGCGAAATGCCGGTTACCGGGCCATTGAAACGCTTCGGCTCGAAAAGGGCTACCGCGCCTGGTCCTCCGATATCGGCCCGGACCACACGCCGCAGGAGGCAGGGCTGAGCTTTGCGGTCAAACTCAAGACCAATGCCGCCTTCAAGGGGCGAGCGGCCGTTGAAGCCCAAAGGGATCAGGGCGTCAAAAAGATCATGACGACATTCACGGCCCCCGCTGATGTTATTCTGTCGGGCCGCGAGACCATCTATCGCAACGGCAAACGGGTCGGCTGGCTAAGCTCGGCAGGTTTTGGGCACACCGTGCAAAAATCCATCGGGCTGGGCTATGTGCGAAGCGATGAAATCATCGACCGGGCCCATGTCCTTTCGGGAGATTATGAACTGGAGGTCGCCTCCGAACGGGTGCCTTGCGAGGCCTCGCTTGCACCGCTCTATGACCCCAAAATGCTCAAGGTGAAGTGCTAGAGCAGGTGCCCATGAATGGAATTTCTGAACTGGGTAAAATCTGATTCAATCTCCTCAAACGAGGAGAATTCAATGGCCTGTTTTGGTTTGACGGATTTTGAATGGTCGATGATCAGCCCGTTTTGAGCGGTATAATCTGGCGTTAAACTAGGGTTTGGAATCGCCTTTTGGAGGCTGTGTCATAGGCTTATGCCTGTGATGACCTTCGTGAGCACATGGCAAATCCGTTCGCTAAACCAGAGCTTCGGCAGCCATCTGCGACGTTTTGCGTGTTATTGCCAGCCTGCGGAGAAACGCTGCGATAAAGATCCCTGTAAGGATCAAGACGATGGTCGCGGCGGGTGCGCTGTCGAGATAAAAACTGGCGTAGGTGCCTGTCAGCATCGCAATCAGACAGACCAGTACCGAGACCATGAGCATTTTGTCGAAACTACGGACCATCAGAAAAGCGATGGCCCCCGGCGTGACCAGAAGCGCCACGGCAAGGATGAGGCCTACGGACGACAGGGTTGATACAATGGTCAACGAAAGCGCGCAAAGCAGGCCGTAATGCAGGACGTTCGTTCGCAGACCTGAAGCCTGCGCCTGTGCGGGGTCAAAAGCGTGAAGCAGCAGGTCTTTCCACTTCAAAACAAGGAGTGCGGTCACAACGAGAGCAATCAGACCTGATGTCCACAAGTCGGCGTTTCCGACGCCCAGCATATTTCCAAAAAGGATATGGTCGAGGTGCTCATTGGTATGGATCGATGTATACATGATGATCCCAACACCGAACATCCCCGAGAAGACAACGCCCATCACCGTGTCCTGCTTGACCCGGCTGTTGTGTGACAGAAACCCGGTCGCCAATGCACACAGCATGCCGGCAGCGAAGGCCCCGATGATCAGGGGCAAACCCAAAATCCACGCCAGCACAATGCCCGGCAATGTGGCGTGGCTCACCGCGTCTCCCATCAGCGCCCAGCCCTTGAGCACCAGGAAACATGACAGAAGCGCCGTGGGTGGCGCGACGAGAAGACAAATCCAGAATGCGTTCTGCATGAATGGAAACTGAAAAGGCTGCATCAGGGCATCAATCACGGACGGATCTCCTTGAGATCGGAGCTGGACACTGGTTGGCGTTCAAGCGCCTGGGCGGCTTTGCGTCGGGCAGCCAGAATTCCGTGCTTTGGCGCAAAGATGAAGGCGACAAGAAAGATCAATGTCTGCAGGGCGACGATGATTCCGCCTGTTGCACCGTCGAGAAAGAAACTCGCGTAAGCGCCAAGAAAGCTTGTAATCGTGCCAATCAGGACGGAAACAATGATCAGTCTCGGAAACCGGTCGCAGAGCAGATAGGCCGTGGCGCCCGGTGTGACGACCAATGCGATAACCAGAAATGCACCGACCGTGATCATCGCCGCAACAATGGCAGCCGACAATAGAATGAAAAACACGGCTTTTAGCACATCGGGGCGCAATCCGATGGTGCGGGCGTGGTTTTCGTCGAAGAAGACCACCATCAGATCGCGCCATTTGGCAAGCAGGACCGCGAGGCAGACAAAACCGATGATCGCCAGTTGCAGCGTGTCGCCGGGTGTAATGGCCAGAATGTTGCCCATGATGATTGTCTGGATGGATACTGACATCGGCGACAGCGAGACCATGAACAGGCCCAGTCCAAAGAACGAGGTGAAAATGATACCGATGATGACGTCAATCTTGAGACCCGAACGCCCTGACAGGAACAGCATGGCGCCGGCGGCCAATCCGCCCGCAAAGAACGCCCCTAGCGCGAAAGGCAGGCCAAGCATGTAGGCACCCGCGACACCTGGCACCACCGAATGGCTAAGCGCGTCGCCGATCAACGACCAGCCCTTGAGCATCAAATAGCAGGACAGGAAGGCGCAGACACCGCCGACGAGAGACGACACCCACATGGCGTTGAACATATATCCGTAGGAAAACGGCTCCAGCAGGGTATCAATCACGAGAAATCGCCTTTCTTGTCGCCGTCATTCTCGGGTGCGCCGGAATGGCCAGTGCCACGCAGCGTGGCGTCAACGGCCGGCGAAGGAGAGCGCTTTTCGCCATATTGCACGAATGGACGCTCGTCATCGGTGATGATGCGCACTTCGCGGGTGTCGTCCTCGTCGTGGTGAAGGTCGTTACCGCCGAGTGTGAAATGCCTCAGTACACCCCCGAAGGCCTTTTCAAGGTTGTCGAGCGTAAAGGTGGTTTCGGTCGGACCATAAGCAAGCACGGTGCCTTTCACCAGTACTGTGCGATCGCAGAATTCCGGCACCGAGCCAAGGTTATGTGTCGAGACCAACATGACACGGCCCTCAGCTTTCAGTTCGCGCAAAAGTGCGATGATTCTTTCTTCGGTCTGGACGTCAACGCCGGTGAAAGGCTCATCGAGCAGGATCACCTGACCGTCCTGTGCGATTGAGCGCGCGAGGAACACGCGCTTGCGTTGTCCACCCGAAAGTTCACCAATCTGGCGCTTGCGGAAATCCGACATGCCAACCCGACCGAGGGCAGCCTCAACAGCAGCATGATCGGCAACGGATGGACGCCGCAAGAAGCCCATAAGCCCGTAGCGGCCCATCATCACCACATCTTCGACCAACACCGGGAAGGCCCAGTCGACTTCCTCGGCTTGGGGGACATAGGCCACGAGGTTGGCTGCGAGCGCTTCCTTGATCGACTTGCCCAGAAGCGTGATCTCGCCGCGTGCCGTCGGCACAAATCCCATAATCGCTTTGAACAGAGTCGACTTGCCCGAGCCATTCACACCGACCAAGGCAGTGATCGTTCCGCGCGGGATCTCGAAGCTGGCATCGCGCAGGGCGGTATGACCGTTGCGGTAAGTGACAGTGACGTCGCGCGCCATGATGCCGCTGGCAGCAGCACCTTCGCTGGCGGCATGGACTGGGTCCGGGTTTCTGTCGAGCATTGTTCAATCCTTGCTGCAAGGGGCCGATTAACAAAAGGTCTGTTGACCATCACAAACAAAAGCCCAAGGCGACCGAGCGATAGAGCACCCTGGTGTCAGTTCGCTACGGGGCCAAGGCGTCCGCGATAGTCTGCGCGTCAACGCGCAGTAAATCGAGATAGGTGGGCACCGGGCCATCGGCCAGGGTCAGACTGTCGACATAAAGCACACCACCGTAAGTGGCGCCGGTCTCGCGCGCGACCTGTTTGGCCGGGGCCTGGTTGACAGTGCTTTCACAGAACACTGCTGAAATATCATTCTCGCGCACCGTATCAATGACGCTACGAACCTGCTGCGGCGTGCCGGTCTGGTCGGCATTGATGGGCCACAGATAGGCTTCGCGCAGGCCGAAGTCACGGGCCAGATAGCTAAATGCGCCTTCGCAGGTTACCAGCCAGCGCCTTGCCTCGGGAACAGCTTGGATACGATCACGCAAGGGACCTATGGTGTCGCGGATTTGCTGTTTGTAGGTTTCGGCGTTGGCAGCATAGATCTCGGCACTGTCAGGATCGTGTTCGGATAGGGCGTCACGAATATTGTCAACATAGATGATCGCGTTGTCGAGTCCCATCCAGCCGTGCGGGTTCGGCAAGCCTTCGTATTCACCTTTGGCAATAGACATTGGCTCAATCCCGTCGGTCAGGATCGCCTTTGGCATGTCGCCCAGATTGTCAATGAACTGCTCGAACCAACGTTCAAGGTTTAGGCCATTGTAGAGGATAAGGTCGGCGTGAGACGCACGGACGATATCCTGCGGTGTCGGTTGATAGCCATGGATCTCAGCGCCCGGTTTGGTAATTGATACGACATCAGCCTCATCGCCCGCAACATTTTGCGTCATGTCCTGAAGGATCGTGAAGGTCGTGACGACTTTGAATGGTTTATCCGCTTCTTGAGCGCCGGCCTGAATGGCAAACAGGGATGTCGATGCGATCATCGTGCACAGGGCGATCGATCGCAGGATTGGGCAAGGCATACAAAACTCCTGTTTGATTGCGGCATATCCATTGATAATGCGAAGCAGTCGCAAAAGTCAACAATAATAAGAATGAGAATGATTTGCAACAACTTGCCAATCACGCATAGGACCGTTAGAATTGCGGAATGAAAACGCGGAGCTGACGACAAAATAGATGACGAATTATGAGCAGATTTTGCGTGAAGCCGGACTTCGTGTGACCCAACAGCGCGTTTCTGTTGTCACGATCCTCGACGCTTCTACCGACCACCCGACGGTCGACGACGTCTTCGACAAGGCACGTCAGCTTGACGACACCGTGTCGCTGGCAACGGTATACCGGACGATGGCAGTGCTGGAGAGTGCAGGGCTGATCCGCAAGCTGACCTTTGACGACGCGCCGGCGCGATACGAAATGACGCCGCAACGCGATCATGATCACCTCGTCGATATAGACACCGGCGAATTGATCGAAATACCCGGAGACAGGATATCCGAGCTTTGGGGCAGGATTGCCGCCGAGTTGGGCTACGAGGTCATCAGTCAACAGACCGTTTTGCGCGGACGGCGAAAACCATGAAATATCATAAACGGCAAGAGTGACCTTATTCGCAGATACGCCGGTTTCCCATTTGCGTCAGGCTGGCATTCTCTGCGCTGCGGCAAAGCGTCAGTTTTGGCATTGGTCATCTACCCATAAATGGGGTTCGCGAATTGTGCGCAACCTGATCCAATCGCCTCAAACACTTGCCAGCCGTTGCGACCCGCTACGATAAACAAGTTGACAGGAGCTCGCTTCGATCAGAATTTGGCTCAAATTTGGTGAACTGGTGACCCAGGGCGACCTATTGTTTGCCGATTACCTTGGACAATATCTCTTCCGGTGCAGGACCGGCCTGATCGCCCGTCCAGGCAACAAATTGATCGGGCCGAACGAGCACGGCGCCCGCCTGATAGATTTGTCCGGCAGGGCCGTCTGGATCATGAACAATGTTCAAAGGCACACGCAGAGTCTGTGCTGCAGCGGCAAACCCCTTGCTGAGTGAGCCATCTGCTGTGAAATCAAACAGAGTGAAACCAGACCCCAGGGCGTCATAGGTGTTGCGCCCGTCGGCCAATAGAGCCGGTGCTATGTGATGGCCGGAACGGGCTTGGAAGACATGCGAACCGCGCGCGCCCGGATGTTGGTTGCTGTCTCCGAAGACAATGCTTGAGCCGTCATAATTGGGCTCGAATGCGGTGACCTCGGAGGTCACCTGGCTGCGTTTCTGCCATTCTGCTTCAAAGCCCTCGCGGTCCACAGCCGGGTCCCAGGTTTTCAGGAAATCACGATCCTCTTCAATGAAACGTTCGATGAAATCGCTGGCCGTGGAGGCAAAAACCGGTCGGCGTTCTTCGTCGTAGCTGTCGAGCAGATTGTCTTCGGCCCAGCCCTGCAATACAGCGGCCAGCTTCCATCCAAGGTTGGCGGCATCTTCAAAGCCGGTGTTGATGCCATAACCGCCGTAGGGCGGGTGACTATGGGCAGCGTCGCCTGCGATAAGCACGCGCCCCTTGCGGTAGGTGTCGGCAATGGCGACACGCATGTCCCAAAATCCCACATAATCGATCTCGAGCGGGAATTCCTGCCCCACGGCAGAATGCAGATATTGGGTGAAATCAAAATTGTCACTGGTGGTGCCGGATGGCACAGGGGCGTGGAAAAACCATGTTGTGCCCAGATCGACCCTGCCGAGGAACTTCCAGTAGCCCTCCATGTCCGGGTGAATGGCATTGTAGAAGGAGCGGGCAGGAAAACGGCTCAGCAATTCGTGCAATTGCGTCGAGCGGAACACCAGCAGGACCATCAGCCTGTCGTGGTCGGATTTTGTCTGGTGAATACCCGCATTGTCGCGGGTTCGGGAATTGCTGCCGTCGGAGCCGACCAGATATTGGCCGCGCAATGTCCTTGTCGCATCACCCTTGTGCTGGCGAATTTGAACGGTGATGCCCTCAGCGTCTTCAACGAACCGGTCGCCGGTCCAGCCGTAAAACGTCTCGATACACTCGATCTGTGCTGCCCGGGCACGCAGGCTTGCTTCGGTCTCATATTGCGGCAGGCGTTCCACTTTGGAGAAATAGAACTGGCCGACCTTCTCGCGCGGCAGCCAGTCATAGCGGTAGTCTCCAAGCAGGGTGCCGTAGCAGACCATGCCGCCGTTGGCGACATCGCGGGGCACGATGCGGCGGCTGCGCAGGTCATCCTCACACCCCCAGAAATGGAAGTGTTCCATTGTCCGCTGGGTCAGGTTCTGACCCTTTGGAACCGGTTGCGGGGTGGCGTATCGCTCGACCACGGCAACGCGAATGCCCCGTTGCCCAAGCTCGATTGCCAGCCCCATGCCGACGGGGCCGCCGCCGATAATGATGACATCATGCGTCAATGTTTCGGACATTCCTATACCGTTCCTGCTTCGAGGTAGACATGTTTGGTTTCGAGGAAATCGTTCAGCCCCTCAACCCCATGAAGGCGTCCCAATCCGGATTGACCAAAACCGCCGGTTTCACCTTCTGCAAAAAGCCGCGTGTGGGAATTGAGCCAGACAGTGCCGGAACGAATGGCACGGCTGACGCGCATGGCGCAGTTCAGATCCTTTGTGAAGACACTTGCAGCAAGGCCATAGACCGTGGCATTCGCCTTCATGATGGCTTCCATTTCGCTTTCAAAGGTCTCAACGGAAACAATCGGGCCAAACAATTCCTCCTGCACCAGCTCAGAATGGATATCATCGATGCGGAACAATGTGGGTGTCAGGAATGCACCGGATGCCAGCGGTTCTCCCTTGAGAAGAATTTCTCCTTCGTCACCAGCCTGTTCGATGAGGTTCATCAGACGTTTCTGATTGGCAACATCAATGAGGGAACCCATCTGGCTGGCAGGGTCTCCACCACGGCCAACCTTTACAGATTTGAAGGCTGCGATGATGCGCTCCTCAAATTCTTTCTGGATGGATTTATGCACCAGAAAACGTGCGGCTGCGACGCAGATCTGCCCGGCCATGACAAGGGCGCCATGGGTCAGTTCGTGAACAGCCAGATCAAGATCAGCATCGGAAAAAATCACGGATGGTGCCTTGCCTCCAAGTTCAAGGCTGACACGCTTCAAGGTGGGGGCCGCGCCCGCCATGATCAGCTTGCCGGTCTTGCTTGAACCGGTGAAACTGATGACGTCAATATCGGGGGAGGCGACCATTGCCTGGCCGACTTCCGAACCGTTTTCATTGATCGAATTGACCACGCCGGGGTCAAGTGACGGGCAGTCTGCAAGACACGCCATGACCCGTGCATGAACGAGCGGCGTCTGGTCCGCCGGTTTGATGACACAGGTGCAGCCGGCAGCCAGAGCCGGAGCGAGGGAGCGCACCAGCAAGGTGACCGGCGCATTCCAGGGGACGATGATACCGGCAACACCTGCCGGTTCACGGTGCATCAGCGAAAAATTGCCGGGTGCAGTTTCCAGCGTTCGGCCAAGCACCGTGCGCGCCAGGCCGCCGTAATAGCGGGCCTCGGATATGGCCCCCATGGTTTCACCGATCGCTTCGGCCCTCAGCTTGCCGTTTTCGGCAATGATCAGTTCAACGATTTCATCTCTGGCCGCTTCCAGTCGGTCGGCAAATTCGAACAGAGCCGCTGCCCGCAGGCGCGGCGAAGCGGCCCATGGCGTGTTGAAAAAAGTCGCTCGGGCGACATTGGCCGCCTGTGTGACAAGGGCAGCAGAACCCGGGTGATAATGCCCAACGACGCTTCCATCGGCCGGATTGGTGCTCTGGCTGAGCACCCCTTCGCCCGATACCCATTCGCCATTGATATAATGTTGTGCAGCTTTCATGCTCATTTTCTCTAAAGCTTGAGGCCCAGAAGGGCGACGGCATTGTCCTGAAAGACCTTTTTCCTGGTTGCTTCCGGAATATCAAGATTCTCGATCACCTGGATGGTCTCGCGAATATACATCGGACCACCTTCCGGGTCGAATGGCGCGTCTGACGCAAACAGGACGTGATCATCGCCAAAAAACTCAAGCGCGTGTTCAATCGCCTTGCTGGATCCAAAGGTGGCCGTATCGGCATAGAAATCCTTGAAATATTCCAGGTGAGGGCGCTTCAGTGCCTTGCGCACGGCAGACAGATCCTTGCCGGTTGTGCGCGCACCCATCTGGTCCCAGCCGGGGCCGACCCGGCCTTCGAAGAAGGGCACCATGCCACCCGCATGATGGGTGATGACTTTCAGACCGGCATATTTGTCAAACAGGCGAGAGAAAACCATGCGCGCCATGGCAACGGAGGTTTCATAGGGCCAGCCGAAGGTCCACCAGATTTCGTATTCGGATTGTTCTTCTGTCAGATAATCGGTGAAATTGGCACCGCGCGCCGGATGAAGCCAGACGGGTTTGCCGGCGTTGGCCATATATTCAAAGAAGGGTTCGAACTCGGCAAGATCGAGCGGTTTGCCAGACACATTGGTGAATATCTGCATGCCGACCGCGCCGAGATCTTCCACGGCCCGGCGACATTCCTCAACACAGGCATCAGGATTGTTCATCGGTGCCGTTCCGATGAAGCCAGGAAAACGATCAGGATGTTTCTGACAGAGTTCGGCCATGGAATCCGAACCGATTTGCGACAGCTCCAGAGCCTTTTCCGGTCCTGCCAGCAGTTCCAGCGGCGGCGAGGCAAGCGACAGAACCTGCAGGTAATCCTCGCCAAACATATCCATCACCTCGAAGCGGCGATCAAGGTTTGTCATCATCGGCACGGCGCCGGAACGTTTGGTGATATCGGTCATGGAACCGATGTGATCAATAAGAGCGTCGAAAAACGGTTCAGGCCAGATATGGTTGAATATGTCGATTTTTTTCATGGTGCGATCCTCAGGTATCGGGTTGTCGTTTGACGCTGAAATCATGCCTGGCGCCGAAATGGTTTTTCTTCGAGTGTCTGGTTGGGGTATTTGCCGAGTTCGGCGGAGATATTGGCGGCAGCTGCGCGGACTTGGTCGGAAATCCGTTCCAGTCTCTTCTCATCGGTTTCCCGTGCTTCGATCGTGACGCATAGGGCGGCTATGGGAGCATTGCTGTCGCTGAAAATCGGTGCTGCTATGCCGACAACGCCGGGCGTGACTTCACCATAGGCAATTGCAACGCCCTGGCGCCTGATCTGTTTCATGCAGATCATCACCTCATCGCTGGTGGATCCAAGGCCGATGGATGCAAATTCTTTCAGATTCTGTGCGATCATGGGTTCCAGCTGCCGGCGCGGCAGATAGGCCATGATGGCGCGGGAAATTGCGCCGCGTGCCAGCGGCATCGGGCGTCCACGCGGATAGCTCGACAGGGCATTGGGGGTCGAACATTCGGATGCGACACACAGAAGTTTTGAGCCATACCACCGCACCAGAAGCGATGAGGCGGGATGATCGTCACAAAGCTGTTGGAGATAGGGCTCCCCCAGACACACCAGCCGATCGGATTTCTGCATCAGATAATCCATCTCGACCACGCGCGGGCCGAGGGTCATGCAGCCGCCGGGCATGGAGGCCAGAAACCCTGCCTCCTTCAGTGACTTGATATAGCGATAGAGCGTTGGCCGACTATAACCAAGTTCGGCCATCAGTTCCTCCGGTGTCCATTCAAGCCGTTCCTCGGTGAAGACATCGAGAATGGCGAGAATCCGGTCGGCGCTGTTGGTGCCGCTCATGCCGCTTCCTCCGAACGGACAGCCAGGCGATTGCGCATGACATTCAGCGCCATCAATGCAACGCCGCCTGCAACACCGATCAGGTCACTCCAGACAGCGCCTTCGAATGCACCGGCGGGCACCAGCGCGAGCAGCCCGCAAAGACCAAACAGAAGGCGGGTCATTGGTGTCAGCTGAGTGGAGAAATAGCCGGCAAGTGCTGCAGAAATCAGCCAGACACCCATGCCCGCCGTGATGATTGCAATGGTTATCTCGAAAGGCTCTCCGATCAGTATCAATGTCGGAGAGAAGACGAAGAGCACCGGAATCACATAGGCAGACCAACCGAATTTCATGGCGGCCCATCCCGTTGCCATGGGCGCAGATCTGGCGATGGAAGCGGCAGCAAACGCGGCCAGCGCTATCGGTGGGGTGATCATCGACATCATGCCGAAATACAGCACATAGAGATGTGCGGCGATCGGTTCGATGCCAACCTTGACGAGAGCAGGTGCGACCAGGGCCGCCAGCAGGACATAGACGCCCAATGTCGGCAGGCCCATTCCCAGAATAATGCAGACGATTGCCGATAGAAACAGCAGGACGATGGCGCTGCCGCCGCCGACCTCGACGAGGGCATAGGTCAGATTGAAACTCAGGCCGGTCACATTGAGTACGCCGATGACGAGACCCGAGGCCGCCGAGATCAAAATGATTTCCACCACGCTGTGACCGGTGGTCGAGAGACTTGAAAACAGCGCCTTGAGGCTTGGACGGTTGCCCTGATACCCAAAGACAAGCGATGTGGCGATGAGAGCGACGGCACCCAGAAGCGCCGCCCTTTCAGGCTGCCAGCGCAGGACAAACAGGGCGTAGATCAAGACTGCAAAAGCGGCAACGAAGTGACTGCCGACAATGACCGTTCGACCAGCCGGAAGCTCGGATTTGGGCATGGCCTTTATGCCCATGCGGGCCGCTTCCAGATCCGCCTGTATGAACAGGGCAACATAATAGAGGATTGCCGGCACCAGCGCTGCGGCAACGATCGTCGAATAGGGGATTGCAAGAAATTCAGCCATCAGGAAGGCGGAAGCGCCCATGACCGGTGGCATCAATTGCCCGCCGGTTGATGCGACAGCCTCAATGGCGGCAGCCTTGTGGGCCGGGTAACCGTCGCGCTTGATCATCGGTATGGTGATGACGCCCGTGCCGACGACATTGGCAACGGCGGAGCCGGAAACAGAACCAAAGAGGCCAGATGCCATAACGGCAATTTTCATCGAGCCGCCGCGAAACCGTCCCATGCCGAGCATGGCTGCGTCGGTGAAGAATCGGGTGCCGCCGGTGGTCGCCAGAAGCGTGCCAAACAGAATGAAAGTGATGACGACGGTTGCAGCAACGGAGAGCGGCAGGCCGAGAATGCCGTTCGAATCGAAAGCCATATAGCCAGCCAGCAATTGCCAGCTTTGCGGCCGGCCCTGCAACCTGCCGGGGACAAGGTCGCCGAAAAGCGCATAGGCGAGGAAAGCCGCGATGATAATGACCAGAGCCCAACCGGTCGCACGGCGCAGTGCCTCGAGCACCAGCAACGTCACGATCAATCCCGGTAGCCAGACGGCCATGGGTTGCGAGAATATCTTCAGGACGAGTTCGGGGTAGTTCACCGCGATAAAGGCAACCGTGATGATGCTGGCGATGGACAGCACAACATCATACCAGGGCAGCATCGTGCGTTGGCTCGTCCTGTCGGCAGGCATGGTCAGAAATGCAATCGACAATGCACAGGCAAGAATGGCGGCAAAAAACTGCTGCGGATAGAAGCCGAGGTTCAGCATTCTTGGAAGGTTCATGGCCCAGGCGATCGCAATCAGTATGAGTGCAATCGCCAGACCATTGGCCACAGGCCGCCACAAGGACGGGGGAAGGCCGAAATCGGCCTTTCCCTTGGGTTGTTTAACCATCACAGGTTCGTTCCTACTGAAGACCGACTTCGTTGAAGAACTTCAAAGCGCCCGGGTGGAATTCTGCAATGCCGGGATCGCCTTTCATGTCGGCCGGGTTGAACGCGCCGAATGGTTTGAATGTTGCCTTCATTTCGTCCTTGCCTTCATACATGGCCTTGGCCATGGCATAGACGACATCATCGGACACACCCGAATGGGTGAAGACAACCTGCGGGAAGGCGATATAGGTTGCGTCTTCGCTCACGCCGGGCGTGGATCCCGCCTTGACGGTCGTGAAGAAGGCGGTTGGCCAATGTTCGCGGGCCTTTGCCAGGGCAGCATCGCTGTCATCGTCCACCGGCAACGCACGCAGACCACCGACGGCGGCATCCGCTTCACGCACCTTGCCTGCGCCGTGGGCGAAAATGAAGCCGACTGCATCACCTGCTATGAATGCATTGGCGCCACCGACGACGGAAGGAACATTGACCGGGGTGACATCCGCGCGTGACATGCCGGCGGTTGCGTAGAAGGCCTCGAGCTGCGGCAAGATGGTGTTTTGCGCCGTATAGCCATCAGCCATCGGTTTGCCCTTGAGGTCGGCAATCTTCATGATGTCGCTGTCAGCGCGTACGAAAATCGCTTCGCGCAGTGGCATGAGCATGCCTACGACCCGGATGTTGGGGTTCTTGACGCCATTCCACCAGGCATCGCCATTGATGGCGTAATTGACTTCCTGCAGGTTGGCCACACCGAACTCGATACCGCCGGAATTCAGCAGCGGAATGAACTGGTTGGGGCTTGTTGCAGGCTGAATTGTTGTATTGAGGCCTGCCTTGTTGGCCGCATTGGCAACCGCTGTGCCGATGTTGTGGAAAAGTGAGCCGGGATTTGACGTGGCAATACCAACGGTCTGGGCGTTCGCCCAACCACTGGCGACCAGCCCCAGTCCGAGTGTAAGAAATGCAAGTGTCTTGCGCATAAGGTTTCCTCCCTTAAATATGCCGGATTTTTTCCGACGATAATCTCAGATGATGAGATTTTATCAAAAATGACTTGCTTTGCTCCATTTGACAAGTCATTTTTGATCGACGCAAAAACACACTGTTGATGACGTGTGAAAACCTATGGTGTCAGGGGGATGGCGGTGCAGGAAAACGAAGACAGACAACCACGCAATGGTGCTGAGTCACTGTTGACCGGATTGAAACAGCACGGGGTTGATTACCTCTTTGCCAATGCCGGTACGGATTTTCCACCGATTATCGAAGCGTTGTGTTCGCTTTCCGCAGACAGAATTCCCACGGCGATTACCATTCCGCATGAAACGGCAAGTGTTGCCATGGCCCATGGTTATTTCCTGGTCACCGGGCGTGCGCAGGCTGTCATGGTCCATGTCAATGTCGGGCTTGCAAATGCTGCCATGGGCGTCATCAACGCTGCGAGCGACAATATACCGGTTCTGGTCATGTCCGGGCGCACGCCGATTACCGAATCGGGTCGACGCGGGTCGCGCATGACCCCCATTCAGTACGGACAGGAAATGTATGATCAGGCTTCGCTGGTGTCCGATACGGTGAAGTTTCATTATGAAATGCGCTATCCGGAGCAGGGCGAGCCTTTGGTGTCGCGCGCTCTGGCACTGGCGTCCAGTTCGCCGGAAGGCCCCGTCTATCTCAGTCTGCCGCGCGAGGCGCTGTCGGCCGATATTGAGCCGGGACAGGCAACACCCGCTACAGCCAGGCCGGCGGCCAGCCGGGCCTACCCGGATCCTGAGATGATTGCTACCGCCGCTCAATGGCTGGAAAATGCAAAGGCGCCGGTTTTACTGGTGCAGAGAGGTGACCCGAAGGGCCAGCTGTCACAGGCGCTTCAGGCTTTTGCATCAACCCATGCCATTCCCGTGGCCGAACCATTTTCGGTTCGAAATGTCATGCCGTCTTCGCATGACATGTTTATAGGTCATGACGTCAAAACGGCCATTGAAGGTGCTGATGTCATTGTTGCGCTTGATTGTGATATTCCGTGGATTGAAGCGGTGCACCGGCCACCGCCTCAGACAAAGATCATTCATATCGGGCCCGATCCGCATTTTGCCAGAATGCCGGTGCGCGGCTATCAGACGGACCTGGCCATTCTTTCCGATGCAAGCGCCGCAATCGCAGCCCTTTCTGCAGCCATGCCATCTCCAGGAAGCCGGGTTGCAGAGCGCTCCGCAGCGATCGCTGCCCGGACCCATGAACGGCGGCAGGCGGCGCAAGTCGTGGCCGAAGCCGGGTGCGGTAGCCCGATGACGGCTGATTGGCTGAGCAAATGCCTGTCGGAAGCAATGGGCGAGGATGCTGCTGTCTTTGCAGAGCTGGGTGTCCTTCCGGGAATGATGAATCTCAGCGGCCCGAACCGGGTTTTCTCAAATCCGCATTCGGGTGGTCTGGGTTGGGCCATGCCGGCTGCCCTGGGCGCTCAATTGGCCGATCGCGAGAGATTGGTGACAGCCTGTATTGGAGACGGTTCCTACATATTTGCCAATCCTGCAGCCTGTCATCAGATTGCCGAGGCGCTGGCTCTTCCCATTTTGACAATTATCAAGAATAATGGACTCTGGAATGCGGTACGCCGCTCGGTCGTCAATGCCTATCCCAACGGCGCTGCAGCGGTTACCAACACAATGCCATTAACATCACTGGAACCTGCACCTGATTACCTGAAAATTGCAGAGGCCAGCAGAGCCTATACGGAACGGGTGGAGGACGGTCGCGATTTGCCCGCTGCTCTGGCGCGTGCCATTCACATTATTCGCAATGAAAGACGCCAGGCCGTGCTCGACGTTCGGATTGCCATATCGGACAGTTTTTAAAACATGGACGTCAATCTGATCTACATTCTCATCGGCTTTGCTTTGGGCGGAATTTTGAAGGGTGCAACCGGGGCAGGCGCTCCGATCCTCGTGGTGCCGATCATTGCAATGACCTACAATGTGCCGCTTGCGGTAACGATCTTCATCATGCCGAATATCATATCGAATGTCTGGCAGGGCTGGTCGCATCGCGCGCACAGCCTGCCGCTGGTCTTTGTCCTGCAATTTGCCATTGCCGGCGCATTGGGCGCTGCAGCAGGGACGGTGATGCTGGCGTCGCTATCGGGGGAAACGCTCAAGCTGATGGTGGCCTTTGCGGTTTTGGCCTATATTGCCTTCAGAATGATGAAACCCGAATGGGTCCTTGCCTATGCCAGAGCCGTGCAGGTGGTTTTTCCCATCGGTATTGTGGCGGGCATTCTCCAAGGGGCATCGGGAATTTCCGCGCCCGTATCGATTACTTTTCTGAACGCCATGCGGCTTGAGCGCGGGCAATTCATCTCTACCATTTCGGTTTTCTTCGTATCGATGGCAATCGTGCAGTTGCCATTGCTGATGAGTTACGGATTCCTGACGCTGGAGCGATTCTGGTTAAGTTGTGCAGCCATTATTCCTCTGGTGGCCTTTATGCCGGTGGGAAGCTTTCTTGCAAAAAAGATATCCAAACAGACCTTTGATCGCGTGATTCTTGCATTGCTGGCCGTTGTTGCCCTCAAATTGATATATGAAGCCTGGGCGTGAGTGGCCTGACATAGATCAAAACGCCCCATTCACGCAGACGCTAAAGATAAGCCATAGGCCAATATCATGGCGTGATGTGTATCGGCTTTCGTCCCGATGCCACGCCAGTCGAGCTATGGTGACACAATGACAGCTGATCTACAGACAGAACTGAGCTCCTTGCGTGCGGAACTGGCAGCACTGCGCGAGGAAAAGGCGCAGGCCTCCGGCGAAAAGAAACCCGAGAGTGAGCCTGAGCGCGAAAAGCAATCCAAAACGCTGTCTTCCTACCTGAAACCCGAGGCAGTTTCCGAAGAACTGGACAATGCGCTGAAGGAATTGACAGATCTGAGCGAGAAAGAAATTGCCGAGCATCCGATGCTGGCAATGGGCATCGTATTTGCTGTCGGCTTTCTGGCCGGAAGAGCGACAAAATAGCAGGAGGCGACATGAGCCATTTGAAACGTAATCTGCTGCTGCTGTGGCGTGCCGAGCGTGTCCTGACCGAGGCGCGTATCAAATTGACGACACGCAAGCTGGTTCTTGCCACGGTCGCGGCTATCTCCTGCCTTTTTGCCTGGGGCATGCTCAATGTGGCCGGCTATTTCGCCCTTGAACCATTGTTCGGAAGGGCTCTGGCGGCGCTGGCCGTCGGTTTGTCGGATATTGTGCTGGCTTTGGTGTTCCTGGTGGTTGCACACGGCCTTCGTCCTGCATCGGAAGAGGCGATGGTTGCCGAGGTGCGTGATATAGCCCTTGGCGAAATCGGCGCCGAGGTTGAAGATGTTCAGAACAAGCTGTTGCTTATGCGCGACGAGGTGGCAAACCTCGGCACCAGCATCACAACCTTGGTTCACAAGCCCATGGACATGCTTTCTCCGGCACTGATCGGACCTGTTCTCATCGCCCTGACGAAACTCATCAGGGCGAAATCAAAAGACAAGGCGTAGTCCAGAGGATTTAGTCTGATGCCTTGCGAAGACGCTCATAGGCATCCTTCATCTTCATTCCAAGGTCTTTGGCCGCTTCGCCGATCTCGTCGCCGCTCTTTTCCAATTGCGCCCTGGACAGGAATTTGTCCCATTGGCCCGTTAGATCTTCCCATTCGTCTTCGGCTTCCTTCGAGGCGAGGTGAAGTTGCAATTTGAGTTCATCGCGCTTCTGTTTCATATCCGCGATAAGGTCTGAAATATCCGTCATGGTGGGCTCCTGTGCCTTTTGGATGGATTGATTTAATCAGATGATCAGGCAACTGTCTTCAACAAAGCTGTACTTGCGTTACGGTTGCAGTCGTTGGAAGGTGACAAAAAGGCGCAAGCAGTCGCAAAGATGTTGCCAGCGCAAAGGTCGGCGGTTCTCATCGCGGCCACACGCAAAGGGTGAAAAAAGGTCGCGAGGCATATTGTGGTAAATCGTTACCTGCGTAAGTATACTTACTAAAGCCCCAGCTGAGCGGCCAGTTTCGCCAGCGCGACAGCATTGCCGCCGCCGGTTTTTTCGCGAATGGAAAGCCGGTGACTTTCCACCGTGCGCACACTGATATCCAGCAGGGATGCGACCTGCCTGTTGGTCATGCCCTTGGACAAGGCAGACAGGACTTCCTTTTCTCGATCTGTCATGCCGAAGTGGCTTGTCGACATGGGGCGGTTTGACGATTTGCAGGCAAGGGAAGCCGCAGCTTGAGGCCCAAGATAGGTTGCGCCCAGCGCAACCGACTTGATGGCATTGATCATTTCCGGTTTGGAAACATCCTTCATGACAAAACCATTGGCACCAATGCGCAATGCCTCCTGAACATATTCCTCGCTGTCGTAAATCGACAGAAACAGGATTCTTGTATCCGGCAGCATTTCCCTGATGATCAGCGCCGCCTCAAGGCCGTTCATTTCGGGCATGGCCAGGTCCAGAAGGATCATGTCGGGTGCAACTTCCCGGCACAGTTCCACAGCCTGACGCCCGGTGCTGCCTTCGCCGACAATATCCACAAAATCAACATCGGCGAGACGGGATCTTATGCCTTCCCGCAGCAAGTCGTGATCATCAACTATAACAAGCCGAATCCGGTTGCCGTCTGTGATTGCAGACTGCATTCGTTCCCCTTTTTATTCTTATTGTTCCATTATTGTTGCTGTTTTACTACCGGCAAAACCACACGGATTGCAAGCCCGCCCGATGCTGCCTTTGAAAAGCGGATGGTGCCTTGACGCGTGTCAATGCGCTCCTTCATGTTGCGGATGCCAAGTCCGCCACCGCTGTCTTGCGTTTCGGAGCCTCGCGTCATTCCGGTACCGTCGTCGTTCAGTTCGAAGACCACCTTGTTGCCGTTCCTGTGAAGCCTGATTCGGACATGTTTTGCCTCTGCGTGGCGGGCCACATTGGTCAAAGCTTCCTGGGTGATTCGATAGAGTGCGGTTTTTGCTTCATCGGACAGGGTCTGCCTGACCTGCTGAGCATCGACGTCAACCTTGATGCCGCTTTGCAGCGAGAACTCGGTTCCCAGACTCTTCAAGGCTGCGGCCAGCCCCATATCGTCCAAGACGGAGGGGCGCAAAGCCATTGAAATCCTTCGCACTTCCGTTATCGCCTCATCCAGGGCCTTCATGGATTTTCCGATGGGCTCGCCAATCTGGCTTTTTCCCGATGATTTGCTGAGGGCGGTTTCCAGACCATAGCGCGCCGACACCAGCAGTTGGCTGATGCTGTCATGCAGTTCTCGCGACACGCGTTTGCGTTCTTCTTCCTGAATATCGACCTGGCGGGCACTGAGTTCTTTCAGTCGGGCATCTGCGAAGCGTTGTTCCGACAAACGCGCGATGGAGATGATCGTGGCGGTCAGCAGCATGCCGACAAACATCAAAACAAACAGCACCATACGCGTTTCGCTTACATTGTTTTGCAATTCAGCCTGAACTGTTGATACCTCGTCCAAGACATCATCCAGATAGATTCCCGTGCCGATCATCCACTTCCAATTATCCAGAAAAACCGAATAGCCGAGTTTTTCGACATAGGCGCCGGAAGAGGGCTTTTTCCAGATGTAGGAGTAGAATTCGCCGCCCTCCTTGGCGCGAGTGATCAGGTCACGGACAACGGGTTTGCCATCAGCGTCCTCAAGCCCGATCCAGTTGCTGCCAACCAGGTAGGTGAGGTGGGGATTGACGATATTCGTTCCGTCCTCATCGTAGATGTAGAAGTAGCTGTCTTCGCCAAAGTTCATCTTGCGGACGATCTCTTTGACCTGTCTTTGCGCCTGTCTTTTTGTCTTGAGTTTCGACGTGTAAATGGGTTGCAAGGCGTTTTGGGCCAGCGTGACGTAGTTTTTCAGTTCTGTCCGCTTGATGCTCAGAAAGAGGCTTTCTATGGTTTCTGACTGTGAGTGTGAAAGGCGTTCGGACTGGAATTCAACAACAAAACTCATCGCAGCCGTGACCAGCACAAAGGGCAGCAGCGTGATGAAGAACAGTTTGGTTTTAAGTCGCATTGGCAACCTTCCGTTCATTGTTGTTTGAAATCGTTTGAGCACAGGCAACCGGAGTGTTTTTACGACTGCAATTCCTGTGCTGCAGGTGTGACCAATGTTCGCAGCGGGCGACACCTGACGAAACACAAGTCATTCCTTATCATGTGTTTTGAAGATGATAGGGCCTGTATTGCGGCGTCGGCATTGTTTGTCAAAGCTGGAAACCATTGAAATACCATTGTTTCGAAGTTCTTGCCGTTGGCAGTCAATTGGCACGAAATGCACATTTGTGTCGGTTGAAGGGGGAGGCAAATGGGACGTCCGGTCTGCATCAGTAGTATTGCGGATACAATTGGTAATTGCACGAATTGTGATTTTGTTGTCAAATGCCTATTGAAGCCCGACAACTTGCGGAAATCCGTGTTGTGAATGGCTCAATTGGGAGGATATCTATGGAACGTCGTAAATTCTTGACGGGTGCTGCGCTTGCCGGTGCAGCAACAACTCTTTCTGCACCTGCGCTGGCGCAGGGTAAAAAGGAAATGGTCATCGTGTCGACCTGGCCACGTGACTTTCCGGGTCTCGGCCTGCCGGCACAGCGTCTTTCAGCACGTATAACCGAACTGACTGATGGCCGCATTGACGTGCAGTATTTTGCTGCGGGCGAACGCGTTGGCGCGTTTGATTCGTTTGACGAAGTCGCCTCTGGCAATGCTCAGGCCTATATTGCTGCCGATTACTACTGGAAAGGCAAGCATCCTGGCTGGGCGCCGTTCACGGCTATTCCATTCGGCATGACCTACACGGAAATCGACGCGTGGATCAAATATGGTGGCGGTCAGGAACTCTGGGACGAACTCGCCGACGAATTTGGTCTGAAGAACTTTGCGGCCGGTAATACCGGTGTGCAGATGGGCGGCTGGTTCAACAAGGAAATCGAAAGCGCTGACGACCTGAAAGGCCTGAAAATTCGTATGCCTGGCCTGGGTGGTGACGTCATGGCCAAACTGGGAGCATCGCCTGTTTCCCTGCCTGGCGGCCAGATTTATGAAAACCTGGTTTCCGGTGCGATTGATGCCACCGAGTGGGTCGGTCCCTACAATGACTATTTCCTGAAATTGTATGAGGCTGCCAAATATTACTATTGGCCTGGTATGCATGAGCCCGGTGCTCAGCTTGCTCTGGGAATGAACAAGAGCTGGTGGGGAACACTCAGCAAAAATGACCAGAATATCATTCAGGCCGCGTGTAACGAAGAAAATGCACGTACCATGGCTGAAACCAACGCCAACAACGGTGCTTATCTCAACCGTCTGATCAATGATCACGGTGTTCAGCTGCGTGAATTCAATGATGATGTCTATGAAGCCTTCGGTGAAGCTTCTGCCGAGGTCATCGAAGAAGCACGCGATCACAGCCCGCTGTCGAAGAAGATCTACGACGCCGTGCTTGAAAAACGGGCAGAACTGGGTGCATGGACAGAATTGTCCGACACAGCCTATGTCCAGAAGCGCAACAACGTCCTTAACCGGTAATTGCGCTGATCGAACGACTGGAACTTGCGAGACGGGGCAACCCGTCTCGCCTTTGGAGGAAGTTCCAGAGGATCGGATGTGAACGGGTTGTTATCCGGCTGAGACCGGAAAGAACACGTTTGTTGCCGATATGCGGTGGCAGGGACCTGGTTCCATTGCCGTGACCTTTTGCATTTTATCCTGATCTGGTGATAACCGGACGTGGGGGAACAATAATGGCGGAATCGCCAACGATCCAAATACAGCCGACGCTGTCCTTTTCGAATTTGGTGCGTGTCTTCGGCTGGTCTGTCTTGGCCATATTGGCCGTATTTCTGGTCAATAATTTTCTGAACTATGGCGCCGACTATCCCGGGGCCGGCGCGGCGCTCAGAGAGCAGCCATCGCTATCGGCGATGCTGCAATTGGCGCTTTATCCGCTTGCCGTTGTCATTGCCGCGGCGCACGTCTGGAGATCGAGCGACACGAGTCTGCGTTCAGATGGCGCGAGAATATCCAACATCAATACATTTGTGATCAGGGCAGCCTTCTGGACCGTGCTGATTGTCGGTGTTGCCGATCTTGTCGTTTCCTTCATGCGTGTGGAGGATTTGCTTGAAGGTGTTGTCGGCGAGCAATTGACCAAGGATCTGGGGCGATCCCAGTTTCGCGGCCTTTATATGCATGTTCCACTGATCGCCTTCAGCATTGTACTGGCGGCATTCACCCGTACGTTGGGGTTTCACTGGCTGGCTTTGCTGATTGTCGCCGCTGAACTCGGCATTGTCATCATGCGGTTTGTTTTTTCCTACGAACAGGCATTCATGTCGGATCTGGTTCGATTCTGGTATGGCGCGCTGTTTCTGTTCGCCAGCGCCTATACGTTGCTGGAGGAGGGGCATGTGCGGGTTGATGTGTTCTATGCGTCCTTTACCACCAAGACCAAATCCGTGGTCAATGCGGTCTGCACGATTTTCATGGGGCTGACATTCTGCTGGACAATTCTGATTGTCGGTATGGGGCAGAAGACCTCGATCATCAACAGCCCTGTCCTCAATTTTGAAACAACACAGGCCGGCTTCGGCATGTATGTGAAATACATGATGGCCGGGTTTCTTGGAATTTTCGCCATTTCAATGATGATCCAGTTTGTCAGTTATCTGATGGAGGCGGTGGCCGATTATCGTGGTGAGCCAGGATCGCGTGTCATTGCGGAACCGACGATGTAACAGGCCAAGGGGGATTCCAGGCTTGGAATGGGAAGGCAGCGATTGCCTCTTGCCCGTCGAGCCGGATAGCCCTCAGGGCTCGAATGAACCGTTATCGCAGGGTGCAGCCAGATGCATTCGAAGCGTTTGCTCCTGTAGACGCTGTACCCATTGCGAAACAGAACTGCGCCAATATGCTCGGAAAGTGCACTGAATCATGGAATTTTATTTTCTAGCGCTGCTGGTGGTGCTCATGGCAGGCGCTTTGGGCTCGGGTTATCCCGTTGCTTTTGCCTTGCCGGGGTCTTCCATCCTGACGATTCTTCTGGCGGCCATATTCGGTTACCTGTTTGTCGGTGACACGGACGCCTATTTTGCACAGGGCGGTCCTGCCCAATGGCTGAGTGCCGGTGTCACCAATCTGCGCGGGGTCTATTGGGAACCGGAGCGCGACACGCTGATTGCGATTCCGCTCTTCATTTTCATGGGCATCATGCTTCAGCGCTCCAAAATCGCTGAAGACCTGCTGATCACGATGGCGCAACTGTTTGGTCCGATCCCCGGTGGTCTGGGCATTTCTGTTGTTTTCGTGGGGGCCTTGCTGGCTGCGACGACCGGCATTGTCGGCGCGACCGTTGTCGCAATGGGCCTGATTTCGCTGCCTGCCATGTTGCGCAACAATTATTCACCGCAACTGGCAACCGGTACGATCGCAGCCTCAGGAACACTTGGGCAAATCATACCACCCTCGATTGTTCTGATCATTCTGGCCGACCAATTGTCCAGTGCCGCCGATCAGGCTGGCACGACACGCAAGTTGCTTTATAAAAATGCGACCGGCGAATTGTCCATGCCTACGATTTTCGATGTCGGTTCGACTAGTGCCGGAGAAATGTTCCTTGGTGCTGTTGTGCCAGGTCTGGTCCTCGTCGCGCTCTACATGATCTACATTCTGGTGATCGCCGCCATTCGTCCAAAAATGGCGCCACCTGTGCATTATGACGGCAAGCTGGATGGCCGCTTCCTGATCAAGGTCGCCCTGGCGCTTTTCCCGCCGCTGGTTCTGATCTTTCTGGTGCTGGGTTCGATCATCGCCGGTGTCGCCACGGTCAACCAGGCCGGTGCCATCGGTGCAGCCGGTGCGTTGATCATGGCTGGTTACCGTCTTCGAGACGGCCACAAGAACGCTTATTATCCCGCCATTCTGGCCATTATCAGTCTGGTGACGATCGCCTTCGTTCTGGGCAACTTCAACACCAACATCAAGAATATCAAGACGAGTTCGGACATGACCGGCGTGACGCTGGCGTCCATCGCCGTTGGCGGGCTGATCATATCCTTGCTGTGGAGTGGCTGGCGGGCACTGCGCGTCAACAACACGCTGCAGGGCGTGATGATTGAAACGGCAAAAACGACGTCTCTGGTCTTCATTATTCTTCTGGGTGCGGCCATCTTGACGGCGGCCTTCCGGGCCTTTGGCGGAGAAGACCTGGTTCGCGAATTTCTTGACGGATTGCCCGGTGGATTCTGGACCAAATTCGTCATTGTGATGGCAGTGATTTTTCTCCTCGGATTTTTCCTGGATTTCATTGAAATTGCAGTGGTTGTTGTGCCGATTGTGGCGCCCATTCTGCTGGCTGACCCCTCGGCCAATGTGACCGCCGTCTGGCTCGGTGTGATGATCGGCCTGAATATCCAGACGTCATTCCTTACGCCGCCATTCGGATTTGCCCTGTTTTATCTCAGGGGCGTTGCGCCCGCGATTGTGAAAACGATCCAGATCTACAAGGGGGTTATCCCGTTCATCTGCATTCAGATTGGTGCGCTGATGATCGTTGGCCTGGTTCCACAAATGGTCAATTATCTTCCCAACCGTCTTTCTCTGCTTTCAGAAACCTCACCGCCGCCGCGCAATCCAAGGCTGACCTATTGTGTTGAGCAATATGTCACCGAGCAACTGGCCAGCAATCGTGGTGCGCTGCTTCAATCGGTGGAAACGGCGCGGCAGCTTGATTACTCTGTTCTGCCGAAAGGGCTCGTCAAACCGGTGACAGCCAGTTTTGATCAGGTCAGCAAGGCCATAGCCCTGCTGGATGAGGCGAATGCAGCCGGTGTTGCCATCGAAGAGGCATCTGATGCCTATCGGCCATTGCATGACCAGGTGCGCGACATTGAGCAGGATATCCGCTCCGTTGATGAACGCATTGAAACCCTCAATGTTCAGATCGGACGGCTTCGGGATGCAACGGACCAGAAGCTCAGGCAGCGGCTTGAAGACCGCGTTGTGGCGCTGACGGAAAAGAGTGAAGCGCTGACCGCAACGATACCGGCAGAATGGGAGTCCGCCTATACGGCTTTTGATGCGCTTAACGATGCCGAGAGCAAATTGCGCACCAAATACCGCCAGACCGCTGACAAGGCCTATGAGCCGATGGCGTTGTTGCTTGCAAGTCTTGACGCCTATGGCGAGTTCAAGGCGCTTGGACCTCAATTGAACGCTATTGGCGACGAGGTCCGAAACAAGGCGCCGGAGGATATGGAAGATCCTTTGAATGCCCTGTCCCGACAGTTTGGCTCCATTGAAGGTGCATCGGACATCAAATCGGCATTGTCATCGGCGCGCAGGGCCTTGCGCTCGAAGACCCCTGACAAGGAAAAGGCGCTCGATGAGATCTCCGATGCTGTTGAAGAGTACGAGAAACAGTTGGTCTGGCGTGAAAAGGCTGATGGAGAGCTCAGGGCCGGTGTTGCCGCCTATGTCGACGCACTCAGGCCAACCATTGGCATACGCCAGCAGGACAAGCTGACCCGCGAGCAGGCGCTCTATGTTGCAGGCTGCAGTTCCGGCCACAGAGACATTTCGTTGAATTTCTAAACAACGTGCCCCTTCAACTGGAAACAAGTGAAGGGGCGCCTGTTATTCGAATGCGTAGGGAATGGTGTCACGGCTGTTGTGGTCAACGCTCAGCCTGCGTTTGAGCGGTGGGACAGCCCGCTGGTGACAATCAGAGCGCTCGCATATGCGGCACGATATTCCAATCGGCTCAAACGCCGCTTTGCTTTTGATATCGAGATCGTCTGCATAGACCAGTGCACTGGCGTGCCTGATTTCGCATCCAATGGCCAGAGCGTAGCGCTGCACCGGATCGCGATAGCCGCCACTTGGCTTGGCAATGGCCGTTGCCAGACAAAGGTAACGCGCGCCGTCCGGCGTTTCGGCCAATTGTCTGAGAATCCGGTCAGGTGTCTCAAAGGCCTTGTGCACATTCCACAGGGGGCAGGTGGAGCCAAACCGGGCAAATTGCAGTTTTGTGGCGCTGTGGCGTTTGGTGATGTTGCCTGCCTGATCGACGCGGGCAAAGAAGAACGGGATACCCTTCATGCCAGGACGCTGCAGGGTGCTCAGCCGATGGGAAACCTGCTCGATGCTGGCGCCAAAGCGGTCTGCCAGCAGTTCCAGATCGTGCCGCAATTCGCCGGCGGCGTTCAAAAACTCTCCATAGGGAAGCAATGCGCTGCCAGCAAAATAGTTTGCCAGTCCGATCCGACAGACGGCGGCTGCATCCTCGGTGCGAAACCCGGCTTCACGGGTAATCTGTTCGATGATGTCGGCATGTTCGAGCTGGCAGATCTGGTGGGCGAGTTGAAAGGCATGGGTTGAAGGGGCCGCCTTTGGATTGATCGACAGGACGCGCGAAACGGGATCGTAACGCCGGATGATCTGCGCGTCGGTGGCGCTGCCTCCAATGGCAACCCGCACACGGTGATGGCGCTCCAGATGATCGGCCAGCGTGCGTACCCGGTTTCTTGTCGTTCCCTTCAATTGCCCGGCAAACTGCTCGGCTGCGACGTCCAGTTCGTGCACATAATTGTTGATGTAGTGAAAAAAGTCGCGCACTTCCTCATAGGGTGTGGGTTCATTGAGGCCGCCAGAGCGCGCAAGCGTATCGTCGAGTTCGGCCAATTGCTCACCGGCGCGCCGGAGCGCCTGATGCATTGTCAGAAAGGCGCGCGCCACCGATGGGGTATTCTGGGTGACCAGATTGAGATCCTGCCCGCTGGGCTGCTGTCCCTTGAAGATCGGGTCGGCAATGGCTTCGGCCATGTCAGCCAGCAGGCGGTCGCTGTCGTTTTCAGACAGAGTGGCGATATCGACGGCAAAAATTTCGGCCAGGGCGAGCAGGACCGGCGCTGTTACGTGGCGCTGGTTGTTTTCTATCTGATTGAGGTAACTGGTCGATATCCCGAGCTGCTCGGCAAATTTTGCCTGGGTTAATCCTGTCCCCTCGCGAATGCCACGGATGTTGCGGCCAATGAAGAGTTTTCGTGCGCGCATGAATTACACAACTTTGCAAAAAATATTTGCAATATTTGCTAAATCAACAATGTTGCTAATTCAAGCCTTTTTTTCGGCTGCGGAGCGCGGTAGAACCGGAGGCAGTATCGCTTGAACGCAGTGCCGCAGAGGCACAGGAGAGGTCCATGACACTTTATGCCGCAGCAAATGCCAATGGCCATCATTTCCTTTTTGCTTTCTGTTGGGCACGCCGCCAACCATCAAGGGGAGCTGCATAATGCTCGAAATTATTGAACAGCTTGAGAAAAAGCGCCAGGAAGCCCATCAGGGTGGAGGGCAGCGGCGTATAGACGTGCAGCATTCGAAGGGCAAACTGACGGCGCGTGAGCGGCTGGATGTTCTGCTGGATACGGATTCCTTTGAAGAATACGACCTTTACAAGACCCATCGTTGCACCGATTTCGGCATGGAAGAACAGCAGATTGCCGGTGACGGTGTGGTGACCGGCTGGGGGACGATCAACGGTCGTCCGGTCTATGTCTTCAGCCAGGACTTCACGGTCTTCGGCGGCTCACTGTCAGAAACCCACGCTGAGAAGATCTGCAAGGTGATGGATCTTGCCGTGCAAAATGGCGTGCCGCTTATCGGACTGAACGATTCCGGCGGCGCACGTATTCAGGAAGGCGTTGCCTCCCTGGGGGGCTATGCCGAGGTTTTCTGGCGCAATGTGCAGGCCTCCGGCGTTGTGCCGCAGATTTCCGTCATCATGGGCCCCTGTGCGGGTGGTGCCGTCTATTCTCCGGCGATGACCGATTTCATTTTCATGGTGAAAGATACCAGCTACATGTTCGTGACAGGACCCGATGTGGTCAAAACCGTCACCAATGAAATTGTCACGGCAGAAGAGCTGGGTGGTGCATCCACCCATACGAAAAAATCCTCGGTTGCCGACGGTGCCTTCGAAAATGATGTGGAGGCTCTGCTCGAGGTGCGCCGCATGTATGATTTTCTGCCGCTATCCAACCGTGAAAAGCCGCCGATCCGCGGAACGGTGGACCCGATTGACCGCCTTGAAAAGAGCCTTGATACGCTGATACCCGATAGTCCGAACCAGCCCTATGATATGCATGAGGTGATCGCGAAGATTGCCGATGAGGGGGAATTCTTCGAGATTCAGAAGGATTTTGCCGGCAATATACTTTGTGGTTTCATCCGTCTCAATGGCGCGACTATTGGTGTCGTTGCCAATCAGCCGATGGTGCTGGCCGGATGTCTCGATATCGACAGTTCCAAGAAATCCGCGCGGTTTGTCCGCTTCTGTGATGCATTCAATATTGCCATTCTGACGCTGGTTGACGTGCCGGGTTTCCTGCCGGGCACGGCGCAGGAATTCGGTGGAATCATCAAACATGGCGCCAAGCTGCTGTTTGCCTATGCGGAAGCAACGGTGCCCAAGGTGACTGTGATTACCCGCAAAGCCTATGGCGGCGCCTATGACGTGATGGCCTCCAAACACATCCGCGCCGACGTCAATTATGCCTGGCCGACTGCCGAAATCGCCGTCATGGGTGCAAAGGGCGCAACGGAGATCCTGTATCGCTCCGAACTGGGCGATCCGGAAAAGATTGCCCAGCGCACCAAGGATTACGAGGACCGGTTTGCCAATCCGTTCGTGGCGGCACAACGCGGTTTCATCGATGAAGTGATTATGCCGCATTCAACGCGCCGCCGTGTGGCCAGGGCTTTTGAACTGCTCAAGACGAAGCAGGTGACGGGGCCTTCGAAGAAACACGATAATATTCCATTGTGACAGCGCAGAGATGCAACTGCACTTCGCAAAGATGAGGTTGAAATAGTATAATGGTCAATTTGCCGCCCATGTTGAAACACCGCGGGTTTCCATCCCGTTTGCCGGGGACGGATTTTCAGTTCACCATCCGCCGGGCCAATTTGAAGCCAACCCGGATAGAGAAGAAACCCCGCCTGGCCGATCGTAAGCTGGTCCTGCTTGAGGCTGATGCCAATTTTCTGGCCTGTCTTTGGGACGCCTTCGGGGCCGAGCCTTTCGAGCGCGGAAACCTCGATGCGGGGCGTTTGAATGCGCTGTTCGAACGGGAGGTCGTGCCGGTGGACGACCCTTTTGATCCGCTTTCCTATGAAGCCATTCTGCGCATTGACGAAGCCGTTGCGCGGGCAAATTTTCCGCAAGTATTCAATCGCTGATCGGATGCGAGATGTTTAAAAAAATTCTGGTTGCCAATCGCGGTGAAATCGCCTGCCGGGTCTTCAAGACCGCCCGTCAGATGGGCATTGCCACAGTTGCTGTCTATTCTGACGCGGACCGCAATGCGCTGCATGTTGCAATGGCCGACGAGGCCGTCAATATCGGCCCGGCGCCCGCCGCCGAAAGCTATCTGGTGATCGACAAGATCATCGACGCCTGCAAGCAGACGGGCGCCGAAGCGGTGCATCCGGGCTATGGTTTCCTGTCCGAGCGCGCAGAATTTGCCGAGCGACTTGCAGCAGATGGAATAGCCTTTGTCGGGCCGCCTGTGGGCGCCATTCAGTCCATGGGCGATAAGATCACCTCCAAGAAGATTGCCGCCGAAGCGGGTGTTTCGACCGTTCCTGGATTCATGGGGCTGATTGACCACGCCGAACACGCGGTGGAGATCGCCAAGGGTATCGGCTATCCGGTGATGATCAAGGCCAGCGCCGGCGGCGGTGGCAAGGGCATGCGGATCGCCTGGAACGACGCTGAGGCGCGTGAGGGCTTTGATCGGTCAAAATCGGAAGCGGCGTCAAGCTTCGGCGATGACCGGATTTTCATCGAAAAATTTGTCACGGAACCGCGCCATATCGAAATTCAGGTGCTGGCTGATACGCATGGCAATTGCATCTATCTGGGGGAGCGGGAATGCTCGATCCAGCGGCGGCATCAAAAGGTCATCGAAGAAGCACCTTCGCCGTTTCTCGATGCGCCAACCCGCAAGGCCATGGGTGAACAGGCTGTTGCCCTGAGCAAGGCTGTCAATTACGCCAGTGCAGGCACCGTTGAATTCATTGTCGACAAGGACCGCAATTTCTATTTCCTCGAAATGAACACGCGGCTTCAGGTGGAGCATCCCGTTACCGAACTGATTACCGGCGTTGACCTCGTCGAGATGATGATCCGTGTGGCTGCCGGTGAAGTCCTTGCCCTGAAGCAACAGGATGTGAAGCTGAATGGTTGGGCCGTGGAGAGCCGGCTCTATGCGGAAGATCCCTATCGCAACTTCCTGCCGTCGATCGGACGTTTGACCCGCTACCGCCCGCCACAGGAGGGCACGAGCCCGGATGGCAGCGTGTTGCGCAACGACACGGGCGTCTTCGAGGGCGGCGAGATTTCGATGTTCTACGATCCGATGATTGCAAAATTGTGCACATGGGCCAAGGATCGCGACAGTGCCGTTGTGAAAATGACAGATGCTCTGGATCATTTCGAAGTCGAGGGCATCGGTCATAATATTCCCTTTCTGGCAGCTGTGATGAGCCATCAGCGTTTCAGATCGGGCAACATCACGACAGCCTTTATCGAGGAAGAATATCCTGATGGTTTCCACGGCGTGGCAGCTGATGGGGAACTGGCGCTGCATCTGTCTGCCGTGGCTTTGGTGCTCGATACGCTCGGGCACAGGCGGCACCAACTGACCGCGGACAGACGGTTCGCTTCGGGGGCGCCTTCGCACCAGATTGAAAAGACGATCAGGATCAATCGGGACAATTGTCCGTCCGTCCTGCGTCAGACGAATGACGGTTTTGAGGTGGTGATCGGCGATCATGCGCCGCTTTGCATCAAAACCGATTGGCAACCGGGCCAGAGCCTTGCGCGCGTGTCAATTGATCAGTCTGAGAAGGCCTTCAAGGTCAATAGCGTTCCCGGTGGCTTTCGTCTTCGCCACCGCGGCGTTGACCAGCGGGTGCAGGTGCTTGACACTCGGGTCGCCGAGCTTGCTGCGCTGATGCCGGAAAAGCAGGCGCCAGACACGTCGAACCTGCTGTTGTGCCCGATGCCCGGACTGGTTGTTGCGCTCAAGGTGGAAGAGGGCAGCATCATACAGGAAGGCCAGCCGCTGGCGATTGTCGAAGCCATGAAAATGGAAAATGTCCTGCGGGCGGAAAAATCCGGGGTGGTTTCGAAAATACCGGTCAAGGTGGGTGACAGCCTGGCCGTGGATGCGGTGATTATGGAATTTGAATCATGACCAAAACCAAGCGTGACTGGCTTGATCTTGCCACAGCTGAATTGAAGGGCAAAAGCCCTGACAGTCTGAACTGGCACACGCCTGAGGGCATTACCATCAAGGCGCTCTATGGCGCCGATGATGTGCCATCCTCCGCTGCGCAGGAAATGCCGGGCTTTGCGCCCTTTACGCGTGGCGTCAAGGCAACGATGTATGCAGGGCGTCCCTGGACGATCCGCCAATATGCGGGATTTTCGACGGCCGAAGAGTCGAATGCCTTCTATCGCAAAAACCTGGCGGGAGGCCAGAAAGGCCTTTCTGTCGCCTTCGACCTGGCAACCCATAGGGGCTATGATTCCGATCATCCACGGGTGGTTGGCGATGTCGGCAAGGCGGGGGTGGCCATTGATTCCGTCGAGGACATGAAAATCCTCTTTGATGGCATTCCGCTGGACCAGATGTCGGTATCCATGACCATGAACGGGGCGGTCATCCCGGTGCTTGCCATGTTCATCGTTGCGGGCGAAGAGCAGGGTGTGGATCGCTCGGCGCTTTCCGGCACCATTCAAAATGATGTTCTCAAAGAATTCATGGTGCGCAACACCTATATTTATCCGCCGGAACCATCGATGCGCATTGTTGCCGATATCATTGAATTCACGGCGCGCGAGATGCCCAAATTCAATTCGATCTCCATCTCCGGCTATCATATGCAGGAAGCGGGTGCGACGCTTGCGCAGGAACTGGCCTATACGCTCGCTGACGGCATGGAATATGTCCGTGCCGCCATGGGCAAGGGGCTGGATGTGGATGCATTTGCCGGACGCTTGTCGTTCTTTTTCTGCATCGGCATGAATTTCTTCATGGAGGCGGCCAAATTGCGGGCCGCACGGCAGATCTGGGCGCGGATCATGACAGATTTTGGCGCCAAGTCAGAGCGTTCCAAGGTGCTGCGGACCCATTGCCAGACATCCGGTGTCTCGCTGACCGAACAGGACCCCTATAACAATGTCGTGCGCACGGCCTTTGAGGCCATGGCGGCGGTTCTGGGTGGCACGCAATCCCTGCACACCAATTCCTTTGATGAGGCGATTGCCCTGCCAACCGAGTTTTCGGCGCGCATAGCCCGCAATACACAATTGATCCTGCAGCATGAGACGGGCGTTGCCAATGTGGTCGATCCTCTGGGCGGTTCCTATTATGTCGAGGCGCTGACCAGGGATCTGGCCGAGGAAGCCTGGCGCATGATCGAAGAGGTGGAATCGCTGGGCGGCATGACCAAGGCTGTCGAGCAGGGGCTTCCCAAATTGCGCATCGAAGAGGCTGCAGCAAGGCGGCAGGCACGTATCGACAAGGGCGAAGATGTCATCGTCGGCGTCAACCGTTTCCGGCTGGACGACGAGGCCAAGGTCGATATTCTGGACATCGACAACGCCAAGGTGCGTCTGTCACAGATTGCGCGCCTTAAAAAAATCCGGGAAACGCGCAGCAAGACCGACTGTGATGCTGCCTTGAAAAATCTGGAACGGGTTGCTTCCTCGGGTTCGGGAAATCTGCTGGAAGCCGCCGTTGATGCGGCTCGGACGCGTGCAACGCTTGGCGAAATTTCGGATGCAATGGAGCGGGCGTTTGATCGCCACAAGGCCACCACGCGGGTGATCTCCGGTGTTTACGGTGATGCCTACAAGGGGGATTCCGAATATCAGCTGATCCAGCAGAAAATTGCCGATTACCGCACCGAAAAGCAACGCGAGCCGCGCATTCTTGTCGCCAAAATGGGACAGGACGGCCATGATCGTGGCGCCAAGATCATAGCCACTGCCTTTGCCGACATGGGCTTTGCGGTAGAACTGTCCGACATGTTCGAGACGCCTTCGGAGGTCGCTGCAAAGGCGATCGACCTGGATATGGATGCCATCGGTGTTTCCTCGCTGGCAGCCGGCCATCGAACTCTGGTGCCCGAACTGATCGCTGAACTGAAGGCGGCCGGTCGCGACGACATCATTGTGATTTGCGGCGGTGTTATCCCCGAGCAGGATTATGCCTTTCTCAAGGATGCGGGCGTGACCGCTATTTTTGGTCCGGGAACGAATGTTCTGGATGCAGCCAATGTGGTGCTTTCCGAAATTGCCGGGTTAAAACGTAACAGATAGATTCATGTTTTGATTGCAACGCACTGAATTTCCTTGAGAAAGCGTCTCTACTTGCCAGGTGCGCCAGTGTTTTCTTCCCGCATGTTTCTGACCATGAGATGGGCATAGAGGCTGGGTGAAAGGCGGCTTATCAGCCATGCGAGCCTTGCCACACGCCCCACCAGAATGCGCGTCTTCTTCTTGCGCAGACCGTTGAGGATGATGCGCGCTGCATCGCCGGCATTCATGTGATCGACACCGTCTGTTGCCGATCCCGGACGTTCGGTGCCGTCGGTGGTCACCCCCGGTCGGTTGATGTTGGTTCCGATGAAGGAGGGCGCTGCGATGCAGACGCGCACATTGTGCCGGGCTTCTTCTGCGCGCAATGATCCAAAGAAGCCCTCCATGGCGTGTTTGCTGGCCGCATAGGCCGTTCGCTTGACCAGCGGTGCAAACCCGGCAACGGAAGATATGGCAAGATGGGTGCCGCGACTTTGACGCAGGGGCTGCAGAAAATGCGATGCAACGTCGACGGCCCCGAAATAATTGATATTCATCACCCGTTCGTGGGTTTCTCTGGCAAGATCGGAGAACTGAGAAATCTGTGTTACGCCTGCGTTGTATATGACGAGATCCACCGACGGCCTTTCATCGCAGATGCGTGTGCAGGTCGCCGCCACTTGCTCTCTATCGGTCAGATCGCAGGCAAAGGCAGCCAACAGGTTGGGGTCATCGACAGCATCCACGGCAGATTGAAGTTCCGAACCGGGCAGATCAATGATGGCGACGAACCAGCCGTCGTCTATCAGAGCCTTTGTCAAAGCTCTGCCAAGGCCACCGGCACCGCCGGTTATAACGGCTGTTCTTCTGGTCAAAGTCCGGCACTCCTGCGCCATAGGTCAAATGTCTCGGCGCTGGTTTTTTCCGGCGTATAGCCGAATTCCTGTTTCAGCTTTGTATTGTCCAGAACCGGCCTGTATTGCAGGAACCGGACCTGCTGTGGCCCATAGCGCGATAAACCCAGCGGATGGGCGAGGGCGAGGGCGGCTTTCAGCAAAAATGCGGGCAGGCGCATCACCGGCTTGTGCAGCACATCGGCAATTTGCGTGATGCCCATGGCGCCATCACCGGCAACGTTGAATATGCCGGCGGGACCGGCCGTGGCCGCGCGAACAAGGATACGTGCCAGATCCTGTGTCCAGATAAAGACGAAGGGGCTTTCATGACCGGAGATTGCCAGAAGGCGTTTGCGGTGAAACAGCGCGGTGATCTGGTTTTCCATGCCAGCGCCGAGGACCGTGCCCACCCGCAGGACAACCTGCTGCAGAAAGGGCGCTTGCCGCCGCGTTTTCTCCAGCATTTCCTCGACCAGACGCTTGTGGTGGGCATAGGCAAATTCCATGTTGCCGCGCACCGCGTCTGTTTCGCTTAAAGGCACGGGATTGTCCGCATGATAGCCATAGGCTGCTCCGGAACTGGTGACCACCAGTCGTTCAACGCCATGGGCGATGGAGGCGTCGATGATGTTTTGGGTGCCGGTGACATCGACCGCATATTCAAACGCTCTGGTCGAACCCTTTGGCGGCGAGACAATGGATGCCAGATGCACGATGACCTGCGGACGCGCCTCGGCAATGACCTGATCGACGGTGGCGTTGCGCACATCCAGCGGCCGGTAGCTGCAATTGTCAGGCAGGTCCTGCAACGCCCTGATATCCGTCGCGATGATCTCGTGGTCCGTTCCGCCGAGTTCGCGCAGCAGGGCCTGGCCCACAGCGCCTCCAGCGCCGGTGATCAAAATCCGTGTCATCGCGCTGCCTTTGTCCGGGACATGAAGCTGGCCAGTGCAATGCCGGTAATGGCGTGCCATATGCCCCAGAAGGCCGCCACAACGGCCATGCCGCCAAGGCCGCCGAAAAAGGTGAAAATCAGGATCAACCCGAGGCCGGAGTTCTGAATGCCGGTTTCAATGGTGATGGCCCGCCGGTCATAGGGACTGACACCGGCCAGTGTTGCGGTCACAAAGCCGCCGCCCAATGCCAGGCCATTGTGAATGAAGACCAGCAGGGCCACCATACCGGCATAGGCCAGGAAGAAATTCCAGTTGGCTGCCAGTGCCAGAACGATAAAGGCCAGGAATATGGCCATGGAAAGCCATTGCATGGGTTTGCGAATGCGTGTTGCGAAGCCGGGTCGATAGGTGTTGAGCAATATGCCAAGACAAAGTGGGAGGAAGAGCATCAGCCCGAGGGTTATCGCCACCTGAACCGGATCAATGGATGTCTGTTTCAATATCGCATTGGTGGGCCCGTAAAGACTGCTCCAAAAGGCAATGTTGAAGGGGGTCAGAGCCAAGGCGGCCACGGTTGCAAAGGCGGTCATGGACACCGACAGCGCCGTATTGCCGCCGGCCCGGTGGGTGATGAAATTGGAAATATTGCCGCCCGGGCAGGCGGCTACCAAAATCAGCCCCAGCGCTATGCTGGCGCGGGGCTGCAGCACAAGGATCATCAGGAAGGTCAGGACAGGCAGGACGATGAATTGTGATGCCAGGCCCACAAGCAAGGGCTTGGGCGCTCTGGAAAGCGTACGGAAGTCCGCCAGGCGCAGGTCCAGCGCAATGGAAAACATCACCACAGCCAGAATAGCGTTGAGAAGGGTCAGCGATGCCGGGCTGAAATTCAGCAGAATGCCATCGATATCGTTCATGCTGTCACCCCGTCAGTTGTCTGGTTTTTGCTGCGATCGATTTTCTGTAGGTGGCCTTGTCGACATAATAGGCCATGCGCGGCACATCCAGGTAATCCATGCCGCCGGTTTGCCGTTCGAAGCCGGCAGCCTTTTCCGCTTTCAGCGCCAGTGCGCCGGCCGTTCCGCGTTTCAAGCCGCCCAGATAGCGCGCCACCATTTCAGCCTGTTCATGGCGTCCCTGCCAGCCGAGACCGGAGGCCTCGACCATGCCCATGACGAACAGGTCATCGCGGTCAGGGTGCATGCAGTTCAAATACAGATGCGGTGCATCCCCGCGACAGTTCAACAGGGCATTGTCGATAAAGGGGTAGTGCAGCCGGTAACCGGTTGCCGCCAGTATCATGTCGTATTCCCCGGAACTTCCGTCCTTGAAATGCACAAGCTTGCCTTCAAGTCGGGAAATGTCCGGTCGGACCTTGATATCGCCATGACCGGCGTGAAACAGAATGAGGGAATTGACCACCGGGTGGGACTGGTAGAGCAGGTATTCGGGTTTTGGAAATCCGTATTTCTGCGGATCGCCGACGAACCATTTGAGGATCATCGTATCGATTTTCCGCTTCAGCCACATGGGCAAACCGTTGGTCTTGCCCAGGGTGTCGGCCGGTTTGCCAAATATGTATTTGGGCACAAAGTGATAGCCGCGCCGCACGGATATGTCGCAGCTGACCCCATGGTGGATGGCGTCGACAGCAATATCGCAGCCCGAATTGCCTGCGCCGACCACCAGAACGCGTTTGCCGGTAAACTGGGTGGGTTTGCGATAGGCGCTGGAATGAATGAGCTCCCCGGAGAATGTGCCGGGAAATTTCGGCATATTCGGTTCTGAAAGCGTGCCATTGGCGATCAGGACACCGGCATAGGTGCCTTCAAAAAGCCTTCCAGCATCGTCCCGCCAGCGAATGCGCCAGCCTTCACCATCGCCACCCAGGGGGACCGTTTCAATGACGTGCGTGTTGAACAGAAACTTTTGGCGCAGAGCAAAGTGCTCGGCAAATTGCTTGAGATATCTGTTTATCTCTTGATGCGAAGGATATTCTGCGACGGCCGCATCCATCGGAAAGTCGGTGAATTCGGTCATGGTCTTTGAGGAAATCAGATGCGCGGTCTCATACATGGTGGAGCGCGGGCCATCGATGTCCCACAGGCCGCCCACGTCGCTGTGAATTTCGAAGCCCTGAAAGGGGATATTCTGCTCGCTCAGCGTCTTGGCGCAGGCAAGCCCCATCGGTCCTGCACCGATCAGCGCGTATTTGTCGCGTGTCTGCGATGCCGGAATCAGCTCGATCATTTCGTTCAGCGGCACGCAAAATCCTCCCAGAACGTCCGTTGCTCTGTTTCTTAAATTGAACGATCGTTAAAAATAGTGCAAGATGTTTTATGACTATCTTGTCCACAGACAGAAAACCGCGGCAAAGGGCGCCGTCAAAAAAATCCCTGCAAACCCGCGAACGTATTCTCGATGCGGCGGAAAACCTGTTTGCGCAACGCGGTTTTGAGGGGGCCTCCATCCGCGATATTGCAGAGGCCGCGGGTGTGCCGACAGCTTTGGTCAATTTTCACGGAGGGCCAAAGGACGCGCTGTATTTTCACATTGTCGAACGGCGCGCCAAGGAATTGTCCGACAGCCGGTTGCTGGCGCTGCAAAGGGCGCGTGAGCGCAATGGTGACAGGCCTTTGGCCCTGCGCGATGTGCTGGCCTGTTTCATCATGCCCTATCTGGAAAAGGCGATGCATGAAGGTGCCCATTGGCGCGCCTATGCGCGGCTTGTGGCGCAGGTGTCTGCCGATGAGCGCTGGAAGCACATCAGTCAGGCCTGTTTTGATCCGACGGCACAGGTGTTTGTAGAGGAATTGTCCCGGCTCTATCCACAGGCTGACAAGATGGCGGTTTCGACGGGGTTTGTCTTTTCAGTGGCGTCCATGCTGACCATGTCAACGTCACTTTGGCGGATGGAGGCTTTGGGCGATGGGGCAGGTGCTGCGGCCCTGTTCGAGGAGCGGGCGCAAATTCTGCTGCAGTTTTGCGAACATGGCCTTGATGCGACTCTCGGCAAAGCGGCTTTCAGCTGAAAAGCGTCGCAGCGCGGCATGAAGGAAAATTCATTGCCGCATTTGATGGCTTGCACAGGGCCTGTGAGATTTTCGGTGCCATTTATTCAGCCAATTGCGATTCCGGGTTTGTTTTTTCCCGCAAATCGCCCATTTATGTCGCATGAACATTCAACCCGACAAACAGACGAGCGGCTACAGATTGCAGGTTTTGCCGCTGCTGGGCGACATCGTGGCCAAAAGTGGTGACACTGTCATTGCCACAAGCCGTGCAGCAAAATTGATGCACGAAACGCGATTGGCGCCCACGGTCTATTTCCCGATGGATGATGTTGTTGGTGTTTTGGGCGAGGCCAGCGGGCACCGGACCTTCTGTCCCTTCAAGGGCACGGCCAATTACTGGGATGTGGTCGTTGAAGATCGCATCATCCCCAATGGCGCATGGTCCTATAAAAATGCGCTGCCGGAAGCCAGGGAAATCGAAGGCTATGTTGGCTTCATGCCGAGCGTTCTCAGCAACCTCGAAATGGGCAGCAATGAACCGCAGCCGATTGATGACGGGAATATTGCCGGTCCGACGGTTGACTGGATCATGCGTGGTGCTTCGTCCTGTACATCGCCGGAAGAACTGACGTCTGCCATTGGCAGAAAATTCAATGAAGACGGCATAGCGGTATCGAGAATAAGCGTCATGATCTGGTCGCTGCATCCGATGATTGCGGCAAGGAGCTATGTGTGGACGAGAAAGGATGACGCGGTGGTCAAATTTGCGCCATCCCACGGCATTCTTCAGGAAGCGCGTTTCCAGAACAGTCCGATACGGCACGTGACCAACGGTTTGGGAGGTGTGCGGCAGAACCTTCTCAGCCAGAACAAGGAGTTCAATTTTCCGGTGATGGATGAGCTCAGGGAGGAAGGAGCAACGGATTATGTCGCCATGCCCCTGTCGTTTTCCAATGGCCAGATCAATGTTCTCACCCTGGCATCGGATCATCCGGACGGCTTTACCACGGCCAATCTTGGCCTTGTCTTCGAATGTGTATCGATGATCAGCCGGCTGTACGAGGTCTTTGCATTGAGGGAAAATGCCTCGACCCTGCTGGAAACCTATCTGGGCAAGCGGACCGGCGCCCGGGTGCTGGGCGGGCAAATCCGGCGCGGTGACGGCGATCAGATCGATGCAGCAATTCTGTTTTGCGATCTTCGTGGATCGTCACGATTGGAAGAGGAACTCGGCCGCGAAGCCTATCTGGACCTTCTCAACAGTTTCTTTGAAACAACGACCAGCATCGTGAATGGCCATGAGGGTGAAGTTCTCAAGTTCATTGGGGACGCGGTGCTGGCGATTTTTCCTGTCGGATCAGAGCGTGAGCGGGCCTGTCTGCAGGCGCTGCAATCAGCCTTTGAAATTCAGGGGGAACTGGCCAAAACGATGATAGCTGACAGCGAGGTTCCGATTGAGGGGATTATCGGCCTGGCTTTCGGCAATGTCACCTATGGCAATGTCGGCTCCAAGGAGCGCCTCGACTTCACTGTCATCGGTGCGGCGGCCAATATTGCCGCCCGGTTGAGTGATCTGGGCAAGCGCCTGGGTCATGGGATTGTTGCTTCGGGGCATTTTTCCGATTGTGGTTTTGGTGATCTGGAATCGCTCGGCGCCTTCGATCTGCACAATGTGTCGGCACCCGTGGAGGCCTATGCCCCCTCACTGGCAACGCAATTGGCAATCATGCAGGCGACCAGTACCGAGCCATTGACGCCGCCGGTGGAACCTGCTGAATAATCTGCATTTTGACGAAATCGCAAGGACAGGTGGAAACACCAGTCTCAGCTCTTGGGGGACACATCATGGTTACACTTCCACGCACACCGTCATTCAGCCTTGAGGGGCGCAAAGCGCTCGTCACCGGTGCAACATCAGGCATTGGTCTGGGCTGCGCCGTGGCACTGGCGGAAGCGGGGGCACATGTTGTTCTGGCGGCGCGCAATGTCGAGCGCCTCAAGGATGTCCTGGCGCAGTTTTTGCAGGAGGGCTGGCAGGCCGGTATCCTGCCGCTTGATGTGGCGGACATTAAAGCGACCGCGACCCAGGTCAAGGACAAGGGTCCCTTTGATATTCTTGTCAACAGCGCGGGATTGGGCAGGCACAGTCCGGCAATTGAAACCGCATCCAGCGATTTCGACGCCGTCATGGATGTTAATCTGCGCGGTGCCTATTTCCTCACCCAGGCTGTGGCAAAGGGATTGAAGACAGCAGGGCGCAAGGGTTCACTGATCAATGTCTCCTCGCAAATGGGGCATGTGGGCGGTGTCGACCGGGCTGTCTATTGCGCCTCCAAACACGCTGTGGAAGGCTTTACCAAGTCCATGGCCATTGAACTGGGCCGTGATGGCATAAGGGTCAATACGATCTGCCCGACATTCATTCGCACGCCAATGACAGCCCCAACCTTCGACAACCCGGAAAGGGTTGAATGGATCGAAGACAAGATCAAGCTCGGCCGTGTGGGCGAGGTCGAGGATATCATGGGTGCTGTCGTCTATCTGGCCTCAGATGCCTCTGCTCTGGTGACTGGCACCGCCTTGCTGATCGACGGCGGCTGGACGGCCGGTTGAGCAGGGGGTTACGTCTTTGCGGGCACTGTTACCAAATCAACATCGGCTTCACGCAACAACACCTCGGAGACGTCAAAACTGTGATCCAGCGCGCCATCATGTGCCGGTTTTTCCGGGCAGATGACACAGGTTATGCCGCTTTGAATGATCGCCCTGGCGCAGTCGGCACAGGGAAACCGGTTCACATAGATCGAACATTGACCGACCGCAGTTCCCATGCGCGCCGCATTGTAAATGGCATTGCGCTCGGCATGCTCGAACCAGAAGAATTTTTCACCCGAAGCGCGGTCAAAACGGCTGTCGTCATCGGCTTTGATGCCGCGCGGCAGACCGTTGAACCCGGTTGAGCGGATTTCCAGGTCGGAGCCGACGATAACGGCTCCAACCTTGAAATCGCGATCTTCTGTCCATTCGGACAGATGATCGCAAAGTGCGAGAAAACGCTGGTCCCATTTGGACTGTTTCTGGTCGCGCATATCAGCCGGCGTAGATGTAGCTGGTCTTGACGGTGGTGTAGAATTCCACCGCATACCGACCCTGTTCGCGCGCGCCAAAGGAAGAGCCTTTGCTGCCACCAAAGGGGACGTGATAGTCAACACCTGCCGTCGGCAGATTGACCATGACCATGCCTGCCTGTGCCTGGCGCTTGAAGTCGCGGGCGCTTTTCAGGCTGGCAGTGCAAATACCGGCAGACAGGCCGAAATCCGTGTCGTTGGCAACGGCAAGGGCTTCGTCAAAATCGCTGACCTTGAGGATGGAGCCGCAGGGGCCGAATATTTCCTCGCGGTTGATGCGCATGTTGTTGTTGGTGCCGAGAAACAGGGCAGGGGCCTGATAGAAGCCGTTCTGACCCAGTTCCAGACGCTGGCCGCCGATGACTTCCGCGCCTTCCTCTTTGGCCAGATCAACATAGGCCAGGTTGGAATTGAGCTGCTTTTCGTCAACCACAGGTCCGATCTGGGTGGATGCATCCAGAGCATTGCCGACCTTCAGGTCCGTTACGGCTTTTGTCATGGCGTCAACAAAGGCGTCGTGGATGCCGGCTTCGACGATCAGACGGGAGGAAGCTGTACAACGCTGACCGGTGGAGAAGAATGTTCCGTTCAGGCAGGCTGGAACAGCAATGGACAGATCCGCATCGTTGAGAACAACCATGGGGTTCTTGCCACCCATTTCGAGCTGGACCTTTTTGCGTGATTTTCCGCAGGCCTCGGCAATATGGTGACCGGTTGCTACGGATCCAGTGAAGGAAATGGCATCAATACCCGGATGAGTAACCAGCGCTTCGCCAACTTTCGAACCGCGGCCCATGACCAGATTGAAGACGCCGGGAGGGCATCCGCATTCGTCCAGTATCTGGGCAATCATATGGGCACAGCCTGGTGTCAGGTCAGCGGGCTTGAGAATAACGCAATTGCCGAAAGCCAGCGCCGGCGCCGTTTTCCAGGCCGGAATGGCAATTGGAAAGTTCCAGGGCGTTACAATGCCGACAACGCCGACAGGTTCGCGGGTGACTTCAATGTCGATGTCGGGGCGAACGGAGGCCTGAAGGTCGCCTGATTGGCGCAGGCATTCACCAGCAAAGAACTTGAAAACCTGCGATGCACGCATGGTCTCGCCGATTCCTTCAGCCAGGGTCTTGCCTTCTTCGCGCGACAGCAGGCGGCCGATTTCATCCTTGCGGGCCGCAATCGTATTGCCGACGGCATCAAGCAGGTCGTGGCGCGCCTGCGGGGTGGCATTGCGCCAGCCCGGCTGTGCTGCACGAGCGGCTTCGACGGCTGCGTCTACGCTGGAGGCATCTCCGTAGGAGTAGGAACCGATGACATCGGACGTATCAGATGGATTGATATTGTCGTGATAATTGCCGAAGCTGACCCATTTGCCGCCAATGAGATTTTCATGTTTTGTCATTTTTTTCCTCAGAATTTATCAGACTGTTACGAGATGATCCGTGATTTCTGCAAGGGCGGATTTCTGCGCCTCATCCAGTTCAAGAAAGGGTGGTATCACATGTTGCCACTGACTGTGACCTGATTGCAGTGATACAAGATATTTTACCGCCGGGATCAGAGGCTGACTGGCGACTGTTGATCGTATTTTGCTGATTTTCTCGACCAGCGTCGCATCCGGATTTTCACGATCAGACCAAAGTTGAGCCGACAGGGAAGATGTCTGGTTTGCCGTGGCGGAAATGCAGCCGGCATAGCCGAACTGGGCGGCTTCGCTCAGCGCGACTTCCGAACTGGGAAAGACAGCCAGATCAGGCAGCAATGCAGTCAGTTCGCGGCAATATTCGAGTTTTCCGGATGAATCCTTGATGCCCTTGAAGCGATCCGGCCAGGTTTTGTGCAGCCGCTCAATGACAGAGACAGGAATATTCAGCCCGGTCATCTGAGGGTAATTGTAGAAGTAGATCTGGATCTTGCGGCCGTGCAGCGCATCGTGCAAGCGCGCATACCAGGCAAACAATCCGTCATCTGACAAAGGCTTGTAGTAGTAAGGCGGCAATACCAGCGCTATTTCATAGCCAAGTTCGTCGGCAAAGCTTGTCAGGTCAATGGTTTCTGCAAGCGATGGTGTTCCGGTGCCCACCATAAGGCGGGTGCGGTCCAATGCACCGGCAGCCCATCTCATGACCGTTTTTCGGGCCTTGCCGTCAAAGGAATTGGCCTCACCGGTGGAGCCCAATATATTGAGACCGTCACAACCATTGGCAAGCAGCCATTGGCAATGGGCCAGATACAGGTCCTCAACAGGTGCGCCTGTGTCGGTGATCGGTGTTGGTACTGCTGCGACAACGCCCCTCATGTATTTTTTCCCTCATTCAATGCTGTTTCAACGGTGGTCTTGTTTGGTGGCGCGGCTGCGACAATCGGATGATCAATCGCCGCTGGGGCCGTGCGATCCCAGCCACCGGGACTGCCCAGTCCGGTCACTTCAAAATATTCGCGGTTGATTGTCACGTAAATTTCTTCCTCCGGTGTGACCTCGTCATCGTAGCGTATGGCATCGACCGGACAAACACTCTCACACAAACCGCATTCTATACACTCGGTCGGGTGGATGTAAAACATCCGTGTGCCTTCATAGATACAGTCGACCGGACACACAACCGTGCATTCGCCGTCCTTGATGTCAATACATTCAGCGTTGATGATCAGTGCCACGCCAGTCTCCTAACATCCCCGCCATTGAGGTGCACGTTTTTCCCGAAATGCCGTCACGCCTTCTTTTGCGTCTTCCGATTCCAGGGCGGTAATCAGTTCCGGCATGGACAGGGCGCGGGCTTCATGGGGGGTGAGGTGACCGGTTTTGCGGATGGTGGCCTTTATGGCCTTGATCGACAGCGGTGCACAGGAGGCAATGTCCTGTGCCCAGGACTGGACTTCCTCGTCCAGCTTCTCGGCAGGAACCACGGCATTGACCAGCCCATAGGCAGCGGCGTCCTGTGCCGACATCATGCGCCCGGTCAACATCAGGCCGGCGGCGATCTTTTCCGGGATCAGCCTTTGCAGCATGACCATGCCTCCGTCCAGCGGCAGGCGTCCTACCTTGGCTTCCGGCAGACCGAATCGTGCGGTTTGCGAGGCGATGACGATGTCACAACCAAGCACCATCTCCATGCCGCCACCCAATGCCAGGCCATTGACCCGCGCGATCACCGGTACATTCAGACTTTTCCGCATGGCTATGCCGCCAAACCCGTTGGGGTTGAGGGATGCCCAATATTCCAGACCCGACTTGCCCGAATCGGACTTCATGTCGGCACCGGCAGAAAATGCTCTTTCACCGGCGCCGGTCAGCACAACGCATCGGATGGCATCATCGGCTTCGATCTCGGCCCAGATCCGCTCCAGCTCTTCTTCCGTCGCAGGATCTACCGCATTCATCCGCTCAGGCCGGTTGATGGTCACATTTGCAATGCCATCTTCAATTTCAAACAGGACACTCATATCGCCAGCTTCTCGGCAGACTGTGAAAGGAGACCGAACTCATCAATGATTTCATCGGTGTGTTCTCCGAGTTTCGGAGGCGTGTGGCGCAGTTTCGGTCGTGCATTGCTCATGTGAACGGGAGAGCCGACAAAGGTCACTTCACCCAAAGTGGGATGATCCATCTCCATCAGCATCTCGTTGATCGCGGTCTGCGGATCGGCAAGGGCCTCGCCCAGCGAGCGAACCGGTGCACAAAGCAGATCCTGTGCCTCAAGCCGCTGCAGCCAATATTGCGTGCTATTGGTCGCAAAGGTTTTGCGGAACAGTTCCTGAAGATAGGGCTTGTTTTCACGCTGGGAGGCGAGATCGGGATAAAGTGGCGAGATGTCTTCGATCTCCAGGGCATTGCAGATGTCCTGCAGGGGATTGACCTTGAAGGCGCCAACCACCACCAAAGAACCGTCCGTCGTATCGAAGACCCCGGTCAAAGGCATGGCTGCCCAGTTGAGCACTTCGCGGTGCTTGCTCCATTGCGCCGCTTCCTGCATCTGCATGGCAATCATCGAGTCGTAGAGCGAAACGCCGACCTTCTGGCCCCGGCCGGTTTTTTCCCGGTGCAGGAGAGAGGCCAATATGCCCTGAACCAGATGCATGCCTGCGGTGTAGTCGCACAATGTGGTGGGGTAGATGGATCGCGGAATGGATGGATCGGAAGTCTTTTCCATCACGCCGCTCATGGCCTGCGCCAGGACATCCTGTCCGCCCTTGTGGGCATAGGGACCCTTTTCGCCAAATCCGGTGCCCGATGCACAGATGATGCGCGGATTGATTTTGCTCAAGGCCTCGTAGCCGAAGCCCAGACGATCCATCACACCGGCACGGAAATTGTCCACCACCACGTCGGATTGCAGCACCAAGTCATAGACCATCTTCTTGCCGGCTTCGGATTTCGTATCAATCGCGATGGAACGTTTGTTGCGGTTCAATGAGGAGAAAACCGCGTTGTTCATGGCAATTTCTGAACTCTCGCCAAAAAAGTTGCGCGACAGGTCACCCGATCCGGGGCGTTCCACCTTTATGACGTCGGCGCCAAAGTCACCCAGCATCTGGGTGGCGCAGGGTCCAAGCATCACCTGAGTGAAATCAAGAATACGAACGCCCTCAAGGGGCAGATTTTGTTCAGTCGTCATGTCATTCTCCTCACGCAGAAATCGCGTCTTCGACAAGCGCATTGGCCGAGGGGATATCGCCTGGATCAGCCCCCTGAGCGCGCATCTGCTTCTGGATCAGTTTGGCGTCTACATCGCGCAGGGCCTTGTTGCTGTTGAGCGCCAGCGCAACGGCCACGCCTGCTGCCTCACCCTGCGACATGCAGGGGGGAATTTCCCGGGACAGTTTCTGGGCGTCGCTATCCACTGAATAGTGCCGGCCGGCGACAATCAGATTGTCGATGCCCTTGGGAAGCAGCGCCCGGTAGGGTGTGTAATAATCGCGACCACGGCAAACGCTGTCGGCAAAGTGCCGGCGGCTGGCAACGTCCTTCTTGGTCACCACATATTCGCCCTTCAGGAGGCGTGTCTGGCGGATACCCAATTGTTCGGCGGCACCCAGCATGCGGGCGTTTTCGAAACCGGGTATGTTTTCACGGGCAAAGTGCAGCAAATTCATCATGCGCTCGCGGCCTTCAATCTCGGCGCCGAGCATGTCTTCAGGCGACAGACCGTCATAACCGGACATGTGTGGGCAGTTGCACCAAACGACACCGGGAAGCGGTGTTTTCAGCCACCACATGCCCCAGGCGCCACCGATACGGCGACGGGCTTCGCGGTCAAGCTTCTTGTAGGCCTCAGGGTTGGCGTATTCATAGGCTTCGGCCTTGTCCGTATCCACATCCATCAGGCGGAAGACGGTTGTAACGATATATTGGCCGTTGATGAAGGATGCACCGGCGGAGGATGCGACATCGAGATCGCCTGTCGCATCAATGACCATATCGGCCCTGATTGCCTGGCGTCCCAATTTGGTCTGGCAGATGACGCCGGTAACCTTGCCGTTCTCGACAAGCGCCTCGGAAAACCAGCTGTGCAGGCGCAGATTGACACCGGCCTCAACGACCAGATCCAGACTGACGCGTTTCCATGCATCGGGGTCGAATGCCACGGCATGAATGATCGGCTGCGGCATGCCGGTCTTGTGGAAGTCGATGCAGCCCCAGCGGGACCATTTCTGCCACATGTCCCAATTGGTCAGGCATTCTTCGCGGGGCGGGAAGACGGCCCCGTCCTGTTTGACCATGCGATCGACAAACTCGTTGACGATGCCGGTTGTGACAATCTCATTGCCCTCGTTGACCATGTCATCGAGCACCAGCACCATGCCACCGGATGCCATGCCACCCAGATGGTGGTAGCGCTCCAGCAGGGTGACGGAACAGCCGTTGCGGGCAGCCGACACCGCCGCTGTCAATCCGGCCGGACCGGCGCCGATAACCACCACATCCGTGGATGCCACGACGGGTATTTGCTGACTTGATGACAAGACATATTCTTTGGTCTGTTCAGCCATTGTGTTGCTCCTATGGGTGCAGCCGCCCTGCCGATCAGGGTGTCGGATGCATTAAAATGAAAATTTACAGTCTTTTACGTATGCCAGCGAACAATCAGACGCTCTGCGATGGTGACCGATGCAAAGAGGATCACCGATAGTCCGGAAGACATGAACACTGTGGCGTAAAGCAGCGCTGCCCGGAAATTGAATGAGGAATCCAGGATCAATGCACCGAGCCCGACATCCGCTCCAACCCATTCACCGACAATTGCCCCGATGACACTGGTCGTGGCGGCGATCTTGAGCGCCGAGAACAGAAAGGGAAGCGATGAAGGCAGGCGGATTTTCCAGAAAATCTCCGATTTTGTCGCTGACAGAATGCGTGCCAGTTCCAGCGCTTGCGGGCTTACGGCCTGCAGGCCGCGCACCATGTTGACGAGCGTCGGAAAGAAGCAAATCAGGGAGACAATGACGATCTTTGCCGAAAGACCCGGGCCAAGTATCAGTATCAATATGGGCGCTACGGCAAGGATCGGTATGGTGTTGATGAAAACCGCAATGGGAAAAAAAGCTTTCTGCACCGTCTTGTTGTGCACAAAGGCGACGGCAATACAAACAGCGGCCAGATTGCCGACAAAAAAGCCCAGAACACTCTCATAAAACGTCGGCCAGAAATTTGTCAGCAAAAGCGGAAACTGCTTGATCAAAGCCGCTCCAACATCGCTGGGTGCCGGTGCGATATACATCGGCACTTCGAAATAACGCACGCCAAACTGCCAGATCAACAGCAGACTGACGACTGTCGTCATAGGTATCAGGAAGGCTTCGATCTTGCGGCGGCGTTCCATCCGCACTTGCTCGGCATCGATTTTTGCGGCCAGTTCCGATTCATTCGGCTCTGCAAGGTCTGCTTTTTCCACCATGGTCATCAGCATGTCTCCAGAAGTTCACGCAGATGCGCGGTATAACGCGTAAAAGGGGCTGTATCGCGAAGCTTGATCTGCCTTGGGTGCGGCAGATCGATATCAACGATCTCCTTCAGCCTTCCGGGATGCGCCTGAAGCATCAACACCTTTTGCCCAAGGAAAACGGCTTCTGGTATTGAATGGGTAACAAAAAGAATTGTCACGCCGGTTTCTTTCCAGATTTGCAGCAGTTGCAAATTGAGATGGTCGCGGGTCATCTCGTCCAGCGCGCCAAATGGTTCATCCATCAGCAGCAATTTCGGCTTGCAGACCAGAGCCCTGGCTATGGCGACACGCTGACGCATTCCGCCGGACAATTCATGGGGCAGGGCGTTTTCGCGCCCCTTGAGGCCAACAAGTTCCAGCAGTTCCATTGGTGACTTGTCGCTGAGCGGAATTTTTACCCCGCGCTTGCGGCCCATTTCGAGCGGCAGTTCGACATTGGCCAGTGCAGTGCGCCAGGGCAACAAAGTGGAATCCTGAAACACAAAGGCAAATTCGCGAGCAATTCTGGCTTCCTCGGTTGTCTTGCCGAAAATGCGCACGTCCCCGGATGCAGCGGGAATGAGATCCGATACCAGGCGGAGCATGGTTGACTTGCCGCAACCGGATGGTCCCAAAATCGTGTAAAAAGCGCCTTCTTCAATATCGAGACTCAGGTTGTCGATTGCGGTAAATGAGCCAAAACGAACGGAGGCGTTTTTCAGTGATGCAGCAACCGGGGAAAACCCGGTTGCTTGTGTTTGAGCCGTCTCGTTAACGGACATGGCCGTTATCCGAGTTTCGGACGGCTGGCAGCCGTGGCTTCCAGAATGGAAAGCGTCATCATGTCGTCAACCTTTGGCGGCTCACTGCTGAACTGGCCGAGGGCATCATAGGCGTCGATCTGTGCCTGCCAGTTGGCGGTGTTCATCGCGCCCCAACCCTGTTCCTTGGTCACTTCATTGAATGAATAGTCAACCACCAGGCCGACCGCCTTCAATTCGCTTTCCAGATCCAGATTTGGATAGCGTTCCACCAGATATTCGCAGGCTTTTTCCGGGTTGTTGTAAACCCATCCCCAGCCTTTGGCGCTGACGCGGATCATCGCTTCAACCTTGTCCTGATGGTCTGCCAATGTGCTGTCTGTGACATAGTAGGGATTGGCATAGAGCTGAACACCAGCGTCCCACAGGCTGAGATCCACGCGCTGGTCACCCAGAACGGACAGTGCATTGACATTGGTTGTCCATCCGGTGACGACATCGGCCTGGCCGGTCATCAGAACGGACATGTCACTGCCGGCGACGATCACTTCCACATCATCGGGTGAGATGTTGTTTTTGGCAAGCAGTGCATCCAGCAGAATGCGGGCTGTACCATTTGTCGCGATCTTTTTGCCGATCAGGTCCTGCGGTTTGTTGACCGGATTTTTCTTCAAAGAGAAATAGGTAAAGGGATGCTGCTGATAACCGGCAGCAATACATTTGATCGGAATGCCGGCGGCGCGCGCCAGCATCAGGGATGGGCTGGACGAAATGGAACCAAGATTGGCACGGCCTGACGCGACGGAAGCGACACCGTCGATGTTCGGTCCGCCAGCGACAATATCAAGGCTCAGGCCTTCATCGGCGTAATATCCAAGCTTGTCGGCGGCAACTTCACCAAGAATACCATTTGAAGCAAGCCATCCCAATTGCATGGTTACCTTGAATTCATCGGCAGAAAGGGCCTGGCCGACATGCAGCATGCTTCCTGTGAAGGCGGCGCCGGCTGCAACCCCCATTCCCTTCAGGACAGAGCGTCTGGCAATTTGATTGTTGGGCTTATGTGACATTGTGTTCTCCGGTTGTGGGCGTGGTTCATAATCGGAAGGCCCCCGCTTTTGCGGAAGCAGCATTGGTTTGCTGTTCTTTCGCCCACTTGACTTATAAAGACTTTTGGGTGAGGCATGAAGAGCCGATTTTAGCCAACAGCGGTGCAAAAAATGCACCACCCTCTGGAGGATGCAATGCACACGGTGTTTCTGCGCTATCTCGATGAAGTCGCGCGTCAGGGATCGATCCGCAAAGCGGCCAACCTGCTGAAGGTTTCGTCCACATCGGTCAACCGCAAAATCATCAATATAGAAGAGATGCTGGGGGTGCGTTTGTTTGAACGTTCACCCGAGGGCGTGGAGATCACACCGGCAGGCAAGATCGTGCTGGAGCACTGTCGCAAGACGCTCTACGATTTTGATCGGATCAAGACGATCATTGATGACATCCGCGATCTTCGGACCGGCCACCTGAACATCCAGACGCTGGATTCCGTGACGTTCGGCATATTGCCGGAAGTGCTGGGCCGGTTCAGTGACAAATATCCGGGCATTACGCTTTCGGTGACCACTGCCCAGCCTGACGAGATCATACAGTCGGTCGCCTCGGGCGTGACGGACATAGGCATCAGTTTTACCAATGATTCCCATCCGGATGTGCGGGTATTTGCAGAAAAGGCCACGCCATTCGGATTGATCATGCGCCCCGATCATCCCCTGGCCGAGCGCACCAGTCTGACCATCGAGGATATTGGCGGTTACCCCCTGGTGCGAACCATAGAGGCGCGTGCGGGCAACTCCATTCTCGATCAGGAAATGGCCTCTATCGCAGTGCACCTGCCGACGCATCTGTTCACCAATTCACTGATCATTGCCAAACAGGGAATCCTGTCCAATCAGGTCATGGGCATCTATACGAAAATCGGTTTCATGAGCGAAATCGAGCGCGGTGAACTGAAATTCGTTAAATTGTCCCAGAAGGCGCTGAGCGAATACAAGATCGGCCTTTTCGTGTCGGCATCCACTTCCATTGATCCGGTCAAGCGCCTGTTTCTGGGTGTTGTCGAAAGATTGTTCAAAACACTGAATTTCGACACATGATGATGGACACTACCCCCGTCCGACATAGGGCATTTTTGTTGCCATGACGGTCATGAACTGGACATTGGCCTCCAGGGGCAATTGCGCCATGTGCAGGAGCGATGTTGCGACATGGGCCACATCCATGGTTGCTTCGGCCTTGATGGAACCATCAGCCTGGGGAACGCCGATGGTCATGGGTTTTGCCATTTCCGTCAGCGCATTGCCGATATCGATCTGACCACAGGCGATATTGAAAGGTCTGCCATCCAGCGACAAAGTCTTGGTCAATCCGGTGATCGCGTGTTTTGTGGCTGTATAGGGAATCGATCCGGGCCTTGGCGTATAGGCCGAAACCGAGCCGTTGTTGATAATGCGCCCGCCCTGCGGTGACTGGGCCCGCATGATGGCAAATGCCGCGCGCGCGCATAAAAAGGAGCCGGTCAGATTGACCTGGACCACTTCCAGCCAGTCTTCAACCGGTGTCTCGTCAATTGTGCGCGATGGTTTGCTCATGCCGGCATTGTTGAACAGGATATCAATGCGGCCCCAGGTGGACCTGGCCGTCTCGAAGGCTTTGGCAACCTGATCCGCATCGGTGATGTCACAGGCAAGGGGCAGGGCGTTGGAATGGCCTTTGGCCACATCCTCAAGCAATGCAGCGCGTCGGCCAATCAGCCCGACGTTATAGCCTTTTTCCAGAAACAATTGCGCGCAGGCGCGCCCGATCCCCGATCCTGCACCGGTTATGATGATTGATTGTGCTGTGCTGTCCATGTCTACTGCAGGGTCTGCTCCTATCCCCAGGAGA
>JARGOF010000003.1:186228-265662 GCA_029212415.1 Rhizobiaceae bacterium
ATGACTGGAACTCTCCCTGTGCATCTTTACCGAACTGTCGCTTTGCGGCAGACCATGCCCGATAGTCGGGCTGTTTTCCAGTAGAGATGATCACCGGGACAGATTTAGCTTCGGCGACACATGCGGCTGCGGCAATGCCGATTACACGGTCACGGTCACCTTGTTCAGGCCGATTGGCGCGTCGGCGTTTTCACCCAGGTTTCGGGAAAGGGCCTCCACGAATTTGTAGAACCCTATGATCTGGACAAGAGGCTGCAAAAGAATGTGGGATGCGGCTGGAACCAGCAACGTGTTTTCCACGCCTTCCCGGGTAGAGATCCACAGGCTTGTCGCGCCGCTCTCATTGATCAGACGTGCCGCGGTGGCCACAGATTCCTGTGCGGCATCGCCAGGGTCGAACAGCAGCGCTGCAAATTTTTTCTCGGCCAGAACCACAGGGCCATGCAGAACCTCAGCAGCGGAAAACACTTCGGCGTGGATGCGGCAGGTTTCTTTCAGCTTGAGCGCAGCTTCAGCTGCGACCGCCAACCCGGGGCCGCGCCCGACGGTGAACACAGAGCCAGCCCGTGCCAACGGCAAAGCTGCCTTTGACCAGTCGCTGCCAAGCGCAGCGCGTGCTGTCGCGGGGAATTCCCGCAGAGCAGTCTCAAGCTTTTCGTCGCCGGTAAATCCTGCAGCAAATCCCAAAATGGCAAACAATGTGCTGACGAAGGACTTGGTTGCCGCCACCGCTTTTTCCTCTCCCGCCAGCACAGGCAGCACCGATGCAGCGCCTTCGCCCACCGGGCTATCGGTCTCATTGAGGAAGGCCAGCGTTTGTGCGCCTCCCGCACCGGCAGCCTGCTGCAAAGCCGCAAGATCTGGACTGCCGCCGGACTGGGAGATTGTCACGCAGATAAAGTCGTCCAGTTTCAATGGCGTTTTGTAGACGGATGCAACGGAGGGGCCGATGGATGCAACGGGCAGGCCGGTGTGCAGCTCCATGACGTATTTGAAAAACATCGCTGCGTGGTCGGAGGTGCCCCGGGCGCTGGTGACAAAGCCGCGTGGATTGGTAAATGCGGCCTGTCGGCCAGCCTCCAGATACGCATGCAGCGCTTCATTGACCTGGCGGGTGAGGACATCGGGTATTTCGTTGATTTCCCGGAACATCACCGTCTCGACGTCTGTCTTGCCCATATCAGGATACTCCGGTGATCATTGAGACGATCTCGTTTTTATCGGTGCTGGCGGTTTCCCTGATGCCGATTTGCTCGCCACGCCGCAGGACGCAGATTCTGTCTGACAGGCGGAACACCTGGTCCAGACTGTGGCTGATGATGAGGATCGCGAGGTTCTTCTGCTTCAGATTTATGATCTGTTCCTCGACCCTCGCTGTTTCCGCAACGCCAAGCGCGGCGGTCGGTTCGTCCAGCAGGATCAGCTTGCTGGCCCAATGGGTTGCACGGGCAATGGCGATGCCCTGGCGCTGCCCGCCGCTCAGATCGCTGATTGTCGAGGCGGCGGAGGGAATGCGCACGTCCAGTTCGTCAACCAGTCCCTGCGCCTCGCGGCGCATGCGTGCCTTGTCCAGAAGTCCGAAGGGTGGCTTGGTCAGTTCGCGCCCGAGGAACATGTTCATGTAAACGGGCTGTTGGTCGGCGAGGGCAAGGTCCTGATAAACAACCTCGATGCCATTGCTTCGCGCCGAGCTTGCGTCGCTGAAGGTTGCGGCTTCGCCATCCAGACGAATTTCACCGGATGTCGGCGTATAGACGCCGGAAACGATCTTGATCAGGGTTGATTTTCCAGCGCCATTGTCTCCGACCAGGGCGACGATTTCACCGGCTTGCAGATCCAGTGAGAAATCCTGAATGGCGACAACCCCGCCAAAGGCTTTGTGGATGTTTTTCAACGACAGGACATTCGTTCCGGGTGTCATGACAGGGCTCTTTCTGGCCAGCCAATGGGCTGACCGAACGCGTTTTCGATGGACCCGACACGCGGCGTTCCAGTCGAAATGCCGGAGATGCCAACCACATTGGCGCGGGTGACGAATGCCTGGCCGCGGAAGCCGAAAATGACTGTGTCACCGGCCTGGGGTTTGACCGCTCCCGTGGCATCGATCATGCCGTAATAGTCAATGGCGGAATAATCCGGAATTTCGACATTGGCCAGTTTGTCGCGAGAGCGGGTGGGTTCCTTTGAGACGATTGCCTGCACATCGTATTTGGGAAAGACCGGATCAATATAGAGGCCGCCGCCAAAGCAAAAGGCATTGCCGCCATGGTGGTGAGACACTTCACTGAGATAAAGAACCGCCGGTTCCTCCGGCAGGTCCTCGAGGGCATGCAAAGGTGTCGTTCCGTGCAAGGCGTTGCCAGGCTCACATTGGGTGGCGCCGGCCTCGGCCAAAGCTTTCAACACGACTGCAGAGTTTGTACCGGGGGCATTGACCTCGATGTTGTGGCGACCGGCCGCGGCCAATGCCTCTGAAGCACGCGCCAGGGTTTCAAGATTGGGTGTCGGCTTGACCGCGCGGCTTTGCAGATCGAACAGCAGGGCGGGGAAGGTGGTGATCCCGCTGAATGCGCCGCCGTCCAGGGCATCCAGTTGATCGGCGACAGCACATATGTCTTTTGCCGCAAAGCCGCCTTCGTGCCCACGGTAGAATGTATCACCTTCGGTCTGAATTCTGGCCAGCAGCTTTTGTACGCGTCCGGCCTGTTGGGCGGCCTGCGCTGCCTCTCTGGCCTTATCGTCGCTGAAAACGGTCCAGTAATCGGGCTGCAACTGGGCCGCTGCGAATTGCGCATCGCCGCGTGGCACCTGTACCAGATGGCCAAGATGTCCGGTTTTCAAACCGGCGCGATGACAGGCAACCGCACAGTCCATATCGACCGCGACGGAGCGATCAATGCCGCCGCGCATGACGGCCTGACAAAAACCCGAATGGCGACCAACCTGTTTCGTCATGGCGAAGGTCTTCAGGCCAAGGCTTTCAGCCATGGCGGAGAAATATCCGGCGTTTTTTTCAACGGTGTCGAGATCCAGAACATAGGAATTGGGTGGTATCTCGCCATTCTGGTGCAGCGCCATCGCAGCTTCGATAAACTGCGGGTTTCTGCGTATCAATACATCCAGGAACATCTTTCAGGCCCTTCCTATCGGTTTTTGTCGCGAAGAGAGACCGCGACGGCAAGCAGAATGATCAATCCCCTGACAATCATCTGGTCAGAGACCCTCAGGTTCATCAGGATCAATCCGTTGTTCAGCATTCCCATCATCAAAGAGCCGATCAGTGCGCCGAAAACCGAGCCCTTGCCGCCTTTGAGGGCCGTGCCGCCGACAATCACCGCGGCAATGACCGTCATCAGATCGCTTTCGCCGAGCGTATATCTGGCAGCCTGCAGCCTGCCTGCATAGAGCAGGCCGGCGAGGCCTGCACAGGCGCCGCATATGGTCAGAACGTAGAAGCGAATTCTCGGCACCTTGATGCCGGACACCTGTGCGGCGCGCGGATTGTCACCGGTTGCAAGAACATGCGCGCCGAATTTCGTATGGCGATAGACAAGATGCCCTATCGCTACGCCGATGATCGTCCAGATGACCAGGGAGGGCACAGAGAAAAGTTTTCCGGACCCGAAGATGTCGGTAAAGGTCTCGTTGAGGACGGGGATTGAGCGCAGATTGGTCATCGAGCGCGCAATGCCCGCAAACAGACCCATGGTGGCCAATGTGACCAGAAACGATGGCAGTTTGAAATAGGCAACCAGCAGGCCGTTGAATGCGCCAATCATCACGCCGGCGCCCAGGCCTGCAAAAATGCCAAAGGCCATGGAGTGTTCCTGCATGACCACGGCTGCAGACAGTGCGGAGACGGCGACGATGGAGCCAAAACTCAAGTCGATCTCGCCGGCGGAGAGGGCGAAAACAAGACCAATTGCCATGATCGTTGCCGGGGCGGTCTGCAGGATGATGTTCGTCAGATTGCGCTGCGTAAGAAAGCCATCATCCTGAAGGGTCAAGGCAAAGAAAAGGAAAATTGCAAGGAAGCCGATATAGACAACCAATTGTTGGAAATCGAGGCCGGACAGTCGTGTTTTTACGCTGTTCATGTCAATCTTTCAGGAGCCAGGTTGCGGTTTGCGGACACATGGAAAGGTCCTCTGTCGCTGTGATCAAACGGTGTTGCGCTGCATTCCGCCTGTGAGTTGAGGCGGCGTTGGTCCAACGGGAGGATGGTTTCCCGTCGGACCATTTCGTGTGGCTGCTATTGGGCGCTCAGGCTTTTGGGCGCTTCGATGTGCAGCGATTGCATCCAGCCTTCGGCAACATTGTCCGAAGTCACAGTGACGGCAGGGGCAACGACGAAGGGCGGAACGTCCTGGTCGAGAAGATCAAGAATGGCCGCCGCTGCCATCGCCCGGCCAAGCTCATAGGCTTCGTCGGCCACGATCGCGGCAACATTCCCGCCGCGCACCATATCCAGTGCAATCGGTTCGGACAGGTCCAACGTGACGATTTTGGTCGTTTTGTTGCCGTTGGCACGCAGCGCCGCCAGGACGCCTTCTGCCGGGCCGGCCCAGGTCACGTAGATACCGCCCAGATCGGGGTTCCTGAGGAGCATCGCATTTGCAATGTCTTCGGCGCGGGCGGGATCACTGATGCCCTGTTCGGCGACAATGGAAATGTCGGGGTAATCGTTTTCAATCGTCGTTTTGAACGCGTTGTCGCGCTGGTTGGTCACATAATAGGCGGCGTCATGAAAGACCCAGCCAACCGTGCCCTTGCCACCCATGGCTGCCGCAAGCGCATCCGCTGCCTGCTTGCCCATCTGGAACAGATCATCGGTGACAATGGCTGCGTAGTCGTCCGGGTGCTTGTATCCGGACGGCAGGTTTGAAAGGAAAACCAGCTTGACGCCTTCAGCCTTTGCTTCCTCGAATGCAGCGGCCGACGTGACCGGATCCAGAGGCAGTGACAGGATGATGCTTGGCTTTTTCACCAGCGCTGTTTCGATGTCGCTGCGTTGTTTTGCAGCATCAAATCCGGCACTTGTGGTGGCGACCACTTCAATGCCGAAACGGGTGAATTCATCCGTAGCGCCGGCGGTAACCGCGTTTACAAAATCCGATTGGTCGTGCCACAGAAGAGCCGCCGTATGGCCGCCTGCGCGAACTGCTTGGATGTTTTCGTCCGCAACAACGATTGCCGAGGATAGTGTGGCGGATTCACCCTGGGGGCCGACCGTTTGAGCGCTGACCGGAAGGGTCGCGAGCGCCAGTGCTGCTCCAGATAGAATATGTCTTATCAACTGTTTCATTGCATTTCTCCTGTTGAAATTTCGGTTTCAGACTTGGTTCCGCAGTACTGCATGATGAAAAGAGCGAAGGCGCGAATGGCGGCCAGATATTCTTCAACGTTGATGCGCTCTTCGAAAGTGTGGGCAACGCTGATATCGCCGGGAGCGCAATAGACGGCAGCGCAACCGATTTCGTTGACGATGAACGGATTTTCGGACCAGTAGGGCGCACCGCCGATTGTGCCGCGATCACCGCAGGCATCTTTCACACATGCAGAAAGGGCACGGGCGGCGGCGTGGTTCGGGTCGATCTCGACCGGTGAGCCACCAAATTCATGATCGCGTCCGGCAGGATAGGCGATCTTTACCGCGATGCCGTCTTCCAGCGTTGCGCTTTTCACGGCCGCCTCAAACTGGGCAACGGCTTCGTTCAGGTCTTCTCCAGGGCGAAGCTTGCGGATCAGGGACAGGTTGCATTCACCGGGAACGGCAATATATCCGCCGCCCTTGATCTCGGTCACAAGGAGGTCTGACGCGCCGAGAAAGGAATGTTTCGGACCCTGTGACAGCATCTCTGCATGGCGCCAGATTGCCGAAAGGACCGCATGGGTTGCCTTGAGCGCATCAACGCCATCTTCAGGCGTTCCGAAATAGGCGGATTTGCCGGTGATGGTGATGTCGGCAATAAAGAAGCCGATCTGCGCCGTGTAGACATCCAATTTGGTTGGCTCGACATAGATGGCGAAATCGGGTTTGGCGATCTGGCCGCTCTTTATCCGTTTTACCAGATCCTTTGCGCCGGCACTGACACCCGTTCCGGGCTCGCCGCTTTCCTCGTCTCCGATGAAGGCGAAAGAAATGTCACCTTGCAATTGCACACCTGCCTTATCCAGCAGGCGCAGGGCTCCAAGGGCTGCGCAAATCCCGCCCTTCAGATCGCAGGCGCCACGTCCCCAGATCTCTCCATCGATTATCGGCGCTGAGAACGGGTCCTCCTGCACGCGGCCTTTCCAATGATCCGTCCAGCCACGAACATGAACCGTATCCGTATGGCCGACGAACATGAGGTTTTGGCCTTTGCCCGAACCCTTTCTGGTACCCCAGGTATTCGGACGACCGGGCAGAAAGTCGCCTGAACCGGGGGCCAATTGCATTTCCTTCATTGTCGATTTCAGGAAATCGGCAAAGCCGGCCTCGTTTCCGGTGACACTGTCACAGCCGATCGCCTGACGCAGCAAGTCTATATCGGCCTGTTTGTCCTGACAGGCTTGGAGCCTTGATGTGATGGAAGCGGATCTCACGCCACATTCTCCTGGTAGTTTTCAAGCAGTGGTGGCGGCACGACAATTTGAGCGCCGGGCAGGCCGCCGGAAAACAGCGCTATATGCAGTCGGGACAATGCAATCGATGCACCGCCAACCAGGGCCGCGTGATTGCCAAGAACAGACACCTCGACAGGGATCGGTCTTGGGAAACATCGATTGATTTCCGGTTCGATCATTTTGATGAGCTCTTCGCGCGCACCGATCGAACCACCGATGACGACGCAGGCCGGATCAACGACGGCGGCAATCGCGGCAATGGCGCGCGCGATATAGCCGGCAGCCTTCTGAAGCACCTGGGTGGCTTCTGCGTTGCCGGTAACCGAGGCTTCGAAGATCTCCGGGACGCTCCTGCGTTTACCGGTCAGTTCCAGATAGTGATGTATGATCGCGCTGGTTGCTGCCACACGCTCCAGAGCGCCGACCGTAAGGCTTTCCTCTTCATAGGGGTCGGCGCCGAACGGCAGATAGCCTATTTCACCGGCGCCACCGGTCGATCCGCGCACCAATTGTCCGCCAATAACAATGCCGGCGCCGATTCCCGTGCCGATCGACAGGAACACCAGATCGTCCTTGTCGCCACGGTGGGTCATCCAGTGCTCACCCAAGGCGGCCAGATTGACGTCGTTTTCGACAAGAACTTCAATTCCAAGACGTGCCTGCAGGAGGGCAGGGAAATCGATGCTGTCAATTCCGTTGATATTGGGAGCCAGATTGATGTGACCGGTCCGGGAATCGAGCACGCCGGGCACGCCGACAACAGCAACGCGAATTTTCTCGGAGCCGATCCCCTGCCGTGTTGCGGCATCAATGATGATTTTTCCGATCTGGTCGACAACCGCTGCACCGCCGCCCTGGGTGGTGGGTTCAGTGATTTCTGAAACGACAGCGCCTGAAAGATTGCAAAGGGCGACCCTGACCTTGGTGCCTCCCAGGTCCACGCTTGCCACCAAAGCCGCATCGGGTACGATTTCGTAGACAACGGCGCGTCTGCCGACATTCCCCTCCGTCCGGCCGACAGTCTGAACCCAGCCGTCGTTTTCGAGTGACGAAACGATTTCCGAGACGGTTTGCTTGGAGAGCCCGGTCATCTTCGCAACGCTGGCGCGGGAGATCGGGCCATAGCTTGTGATTGCCTGTACGACCGAACTCAGGGTCATCCGCCGCGATATGTTGGTTGGGTCTGCCACGCTCATTCCTTTTAGTTCGTCTAGTTACCGAACTAATAACGAATCGCCGTTTGTGTCAAGCAGCATTTCCCCATCAGGATGAACCTCTGGGGAAAACGCATGTCGGTATCAGCATTCCAGCAGGAAAGGAAAGATGACAGGCAGGCTCTGTAGAAGGGGGCTTTTTGCGCGGAAAATATGTATTGGGTGCGACGAATATGTGCCAAAATTACAAGGGTTTGCGACGTCTCTGCCTCAGGCGTCGAACGCATCTGAGCCAGTTCAGCTCATCGATAATTTTTCCGCGAGTTGCAACAATTTGTCTTTGACGCTGAAAATGTCGCCATGATCTGTTGCGGCTTCATTGTCTTGTATTCTTTCCATGTAGGGACATGTCAAAACGCTGAATGCATTTCCGTCATCGCCTGTTACGGCGACAGAAATATCTGTCACGCCAACCAACTGACCGCTCTTGGAAATTCTGTACCCGTCTTTTTTGATCTGCTTCAACTCGTCATGCAACGTCTGCAAAACCGCTTCGGTTTCGGCGGCAGCGTTTTGAGACTGGCCAGACAGCAATTCTTTCCTGCGCTGGTCGTCCAGAAAGGCCAGAAGTGTCTTGCCCGAGCTGGTTGGGGTCAGTTGCAGAATGGCCCCCACGCGCAGTCGAAATTCCCAATTGGCCGGTCCGCTGGCCTGCGCAATGACAACAACCTGGCCGGCTTCGGGGGCGGCCAGATGGATTGACTGCAGGGTTTCGCGGGCAAATTCATCCATGAGCGGTTGTGCGTAAGCCGTTACCCGACGCAAGGGTGGGTGAACGCTTCCCAGCAGAAAGAGCTTCATGCTCAGCGCGTAGCGGTCGCCCTCGATTGAACGGGTCACGTATTGACGCGCCACCAGGCGCTCGATCATCCGGTAGACTTCACTTGGGCCGCGTCCCATCGCCTTGACGATTTCGGCTCTGGTCATTCCGCCCGGTTGTTTGGCCAGAAGCTCCAATATGTCGAGGCCCTTGTCGAGTGCCGGAGCCCTGTAGCGATCGCCTGTAATGGTGTTTTTCATATTTCCCCCGTCCGAGAGGTTTGCTTTCGATGGCAGCCTTTGTCAACGTTCCTCTTGACATGTTTTTGCATATATGAACAGATTATTCGTATACAAACCATTGGGAGATGGTTGAGGAGGAAATATGGATGTCCTGAATGGCATGGCCGATTTTTCTGCGGTCGCAGGCCACAGCACAACGCAGGCAAGCGTCTTTGCCCGTGCGCAAACATCTGTTCAGATCATTGCCGTGAATGATGATGCCTTCACCCTTTGGGCTGACGCCAAGCCCCTTGTCTCTTCCTCTGGTGGGGTTGCGGGGGCAGACCAATGAGCCTTCTGGTGGATATGCAGGGAATCGAAAAGCGCTTTCCCGGCGTTCATGCCCTCAAAGGCGTTCAATTTGATCTGATTGCCGGCGAAGTGCACGCCCTGATGGGCGAAAACGGGGCGGGCAAGTCGACACTGATGAAAATCCTCTCAGGCGTCTATGAACGCGATGATGGCATTGTGCGCATCAACGGCAAGGATGCCCATTTTTCCGGGCCCAGAGAAGCGCAAGATGAGGGCGTTGGCATCATTCATCAGGAATTGAGCCTGATGAATGACCTGACTGTGGCTCAAAACATTTTCATCGGCCGCGAACCGCACAATCGTTTCGGCATTCTGGACGAAGCTGCCTTGAACAGGAATGCCAGGGCAATCTTTGATGACATGAATGTCGTCATGGATGTAACGGCCGAAGTGGGTTCACTTACGATAGCTCTGCAGCAGATGGTGGAAATTGCCAAGGCATTGTCCTACCGCTCCAGAGTGCTGATCATGGATGAGCCGACTGCCGCTCTCAATGAAGCGGAAACCAACGAGCTCTTTACCATTATCCACAAGATGAAATCCGAGGGGGTTGGTGTCATCTACATCAGCCACAAAATGGATGAGATCAAGCGCGTTTCCGATCGCATCACAGTGATGCGTGATGGTGAATATGTTGGTACTTTGAACAGCGATGAGACACCGATCAGCACGATCATCTCAATGATGGTTGGACGTGAGCTCAACCATGAGGAAATGGTGGCTCCGGATTTGACGAAGGCGCCCATTGCCCTGGAAGTAAACAACCTGAACCGCGGTCGATTTGTCCGCGATGTCAGTTTTTCCGTGAAAAAGGGCGAAATTCTCGGATTTGCCGGTTTGATGGGGGCCGGGCGCACAGAGGTTGCAAGGGTCATCTTTGGAGCCGATCAGCGCGAGAGCGGCGAGATCCGGGTCCACGGCAAGACCTGTGACATTCAAAGCCCCAGCGATGCTGTAAAGGCAGGGATCGGTTATCTGTCAGAAGACCGCAAGCATTTCGGCCTGGTGCTTGGAATGAATGTCAGATCCAATATCGCCATGGCGAGCATGCAAAGGTTCACCGGTTTCGGCGGCCTGCTTGATGAAGCAGGGATGGCAGCGTCTGCCGATGAATATATCGGCCAACTGGGCATCAGAACGCCATCTGACAGGCAGGAAGTCCGGCTGTTGTCAGGCGGCAATCAGCAAAAGGTGGTTATCGCCAAATGGTTGCTGCGTGACTGTGACGTTTTGATCTTTGATGAACCCACGAGGGGCGTCGACGTGGGCGCCAAAAGTGAAATTTATCGCATTCTCACCGAACTGGCCGAGGACGGAAAGGCGATTATCGTGATTTCCTCCGAATTGCCGGAAGTGCTGCGTGTCAGCCATCGCATAGCCGTGATGTGCGAAGGCCGATTGACCGGATTTCTGCCCGCACACGCCTCCCAGGAGGACATCATGCTTCTGGCCACCAAGACCATGCACGCACCCATGAAATCAACATCACATGCCGATGGAACAATGCCATGAACAATGCAGCAAGCCAAACAGGCCGGGGCGGTGTCGTCTCATTGAAAGAGCGACTAGCAGGCGCACAACATCGACTTTGGGCGTTCAGTGGTCTCATCATCTTGTTGGTGGGCTTCAGTATTGCTTCACCCAATTTCTTTCAAACAACCAATATCATCTCGATTCTGCAGGCGACATCCGTCAACGGGGTTTTGGCAATCGCTGCCACCCTGGTCATCATTTCCGGTGGCATTGACCTGTCTGTCGGCACCTTGATGACATTTTGTGCGGTGATCGGGGGAGTGCTTCTGACCAACATGGGTTTGCCGATGTATATCGGCATTCCCGGTGCCTTGCTTGCCGGTCTGGCAAGTGGTGCGGTCTCCGGTTTCTTCATCGCCAAACTGAATATTCCACCCTTCATAGCGACCCTCGGCATGATGCTGGTGTTCAAGGGTCTGTCTCTCGCCATCTGTGCCGGCCGTCCCATCTATTTCAACGATACGGAAGGTTTCTCGGAAATCTCGACGGGGTCGATCATCGGAGAGCTTATTCCTGCTCTGCCCATCCCGAACGGCGTTCTCATTCTCTTTCTTGTCGCCATGGGCGCGGCGTTCATCCTGTCACGCACGGTGCTCGGCCGTTTCATCTTCGCTCTGGGCAGCAACGAAGAAGCCCTGCGGCTTTCCGGCATCAAGGTCGAACGATGGAAAATTGTCGTCTATTCGCTGGCCGGCGGCGTGTGTGCGATTGCCGGAATTCTGCTGGCATCACGCATCAACTCGGCACAGCCGGCGATTGGCCAGGGCTATGAGCTGGATGCCATTGCTGCCGTTGTCATCGGTGGCACGTCCCTGAGTGGCGGACGCGGCACCATGCTGGGCACAATGATTGGTGCGCTGATCATCAGTGTTGTTGCCAATGGACTTCGGATCCTGTCGGTTCCCCAGGAATGGCAGATCGTCGTCACCGGTTCGATCATCATTCTCGCCGTCTATGCCGACATGCTGCGACGCAAGAAATAGCAATCTTCGGGCGGCCCTGATGTCGCCTTGAACGTTCTGCCGGGCGATGCAGCCCAGCCAAAAAAAAGAGGACGGCAAGTCCACACAGATTGTTTTTGAACTTCAATTCCCAAAGGGAGGAAACCATGTTTACCAGAAGAACGATCATTGGATTGCTGGCTGCCACGACCATGATGGGCAGTGCCAGCTTCGCAGTCGCGCAGGAAAAGCCTTATATCGCGCTTGTTTCAAAGGGCTTTCAGCACCAGTTCTGGCAGGCCGTGAAAATCGGTGCAGAACAGGCGGCAGAGGAATTCGATGTCACCGTGACGTTCGAAGGCCCCGATGGTGAAGGCGCTGTTGACCGGCAATTGGATATGATTTCAGCGGCAATGGCCAAGAAACCATCGGCCCTTGGTATCGCTGCCATTGACAGCCAGGCAACCGTTCCGCTTTTGAAACGCGCCCAGAAGGATGGCATTCCCGTCATCGCGTTTGACTCAGGGGTCGCCAGTGACATTCCGGTCGCAACAGCTTCCACCGACAATCTGGCCTCTGCCGCTCTGGCAGCGGACAAACTCGCAGAGTTGATCGGCGGCAGTGGAAAGGTTGCCATTGTCTCCTTTGACCAGACCAGCCAGACCGGCATCGAGCGCCGTGACGGTTTTGTCGATCAGATGAAATCGGCCCATCCGGACGTTGAAATTGTATCCATCGAATATGGCGGCGGTGACCATCTCAAGTCAGCTGAAATCACCAAAACCCTGCTGCAGGCCTATCCGGACCTCAAGGGTATTTTCGGAACAAATGAGGGGTCGGCAATCGGTGTTGCGATCGGCAAGAAGGAATCCGGCTCGGATGTTGTCGTGATCGGTTATGATTCCGGCAAGGCCCAGACCGATGCGATCAGGGATGGAACAATCGCCGGCGCGATTACCCAAAATCCGGTCGGAATTGGTTATGAAACGGTCAAGGCTGGCGTTGCCGCTGCCAAAGGCCAGTCCGTGCCAAAGCACATTGATACCGGTTTCTACTATTACGACAAATCCAATATCGATGACCCGAAGATCGCTGCGGTTCTTTACGATTAAAATCGCATGATCTCTGAACCCGGCAATCATGCCGGGTTCGGAAAATGTGCTGAAAACCCAGGATGGCCTTTGCTGACGGAGCTTTTTGGTTGAGCAATTGTTCAGGGGGTGCGACAGGCTAACCGCCGGCGCGACGAACGCCGGGGCGGTGGCATGAAAATTTGCCCGTCTTTCTTCAAGACGGTGAGACCAAGTGGCTGCGGATTGGCAGTCATGGGACGCAAACCATTCGAATATCTGGAGATGAATGATGACATCCATAGTGGGTCTGCGGACAGTTGACGTGCGCTTTCCGACCTCTTCCAATCTGGATGGTTCGGATGCAATGAATCCGGATCCCGATTATTCGGCGGCCTATGTGATTCTGGAGACCGATGGCGGCCATGAGGGGCACGGTCTTACGTTCACGATCGGGCGCGGAAACGAGATTTGCATCGCTGCCATTGAAGCGCTGAAGCCGCTGGTTGTTGGCCTGGATATGGAGTGGGTCGCGGCAGACATGGGGCGTTTCTGGCGGCATATGACCTCGGACAGCCAATTGCGTTGGATCGGTCCCGACAAGGGTGCCATCCACCTTGCAACGGGCGCTGTTGTCAATGCGGTATGGGACCTGTGGGCCAAGATGGAGGGCAAGCCGCTTTGGCAATTGGTCGCTGACATGAGCCCGGAGGAACTGGTGAGATGCATTGACTTCCGCTATCTGACCGATTGCATGACGCCGGAATGGGCGCTGGAATTTCTGACTGAAAAACAGGCGGGGAAACCCGGACGTCTGGCCACACTGAAAGCCGAAGGGTATCCCTGTTACACAACCTCGGCAGGTTGGCTGGGCTATGACGACGCAAAGCTGCGGCGGTTGTGCCGTCAGGCTGTCGACGCGGGATTCAAACATATCAAAATGAAGGTCGGTCGCGACCTGGAAGATGATATTCGCCGCCTGACCATTGCGCGCGATGAATGCGGGCCCGATGTCAATTTGATGATTGATGCCAATCAGGTTTGGGAAGTTGATGAGGCAATCGACTGGGTCAGGAAGCTTTCCTTTGCAGATCCCTGGTTCATCGAGGAACCAACCAGTCCGGACGATATTGAAGGACATCGCAAGATTCGTTTGGCGGTGGAGCCGGTTCAGGTCGCTTCGGGCGAAATGTGCCAGAACAGGATCATCTTCAAGCAAATGATCATGCGAGGTGCGATTGATATCGTTCAGATAGACAGTTGTCGGCTTGGAGGCGTCAATGAAATTTTGGCGGTGATGCTGATGGCGGCCAAATATGACCTGAAAGTCTGCCCGCATGCGGGCGGCGTCGGCCTATGTGAATATGTTCAGCATCTGTCGATGATCGATTATCTTTGCATTGCCGGAACGCGTGAGGGCAGGGTGATTGAATATGTCGATCATCTTCATGAGCATTTTATGGATCCCTGCACCATTCGCGATGCAGCCTATATGCCACCCGAAAAGCCGGGTTTTTCCATTGAGATGAAACCGGCCTCACTTGCTGAATACCAATACGGGAAGCCTTGAAAACCCGAAGGAAATGCAATTGGCGCGATCAAGGGGCCGCAGGGCGATGCCACCGTCCCAGGCTGGAGCACCACAAAGGCGCTCACAGTCACCGTCGCGGAATGCTGTTCAGCTTTTCTTCAACGCGCCAACCATGTTTTCATGGACGAAGGCCGATAATTCTTCCGCCACCAGACCTGTCTTTTCCACCTGCATGTAGTGGCCACAATCTTCCAGCGTCACCAATTTTGCGTGTTGGAATGATTCTGCCATTTCGCGGCTCGTTTCCAGCGGCACCATCCGGTCGCTTTGACCGGCGATGACCAGAACAGGCAAGGTGACCGTGTCCAGCCGGTCGGAAAGGTCAAACCGGCTGCAGGCCAGAAAATCGTTGTAAACCACCTGCTGACCGGCATCGACCATATGCTGCCGGGATTCGCGTTTGAAAAATGCACTGGTGGTCTTTTTCCAGGAATATTTGACAATATTGTCGACCGTTGCCTCAAAGGCGTTTTGCAGACCTTCCAGTATCGCATCGGAGACCGTGAGCCTGGCTGACCCGCCTAGAAGCGCGATCCCCGCGATGCGGTCATTGCCTTCGACCGCCAGCGTCAGCGCTATGGCCGCCCCCATCGAATGTCCGACGAGAATGACGTTTTCCAATGCGAGACTGTCAAGAAAACCCGCAACTGACGCAGCATAGACATCGACCGAACGACAGCCGCCACCGGCTGATTTTCCGTGGCCCGGCAATTCCAGTGCATAGACCGGGAATTCTTCCAGCCGCCGACCTTCGGATCTGGCTGTCAAACCCATCAGGCGCGTCCTGTCCTTGTCGCCGTGCCAGGCCTCGGGCCAGTCGCGGGCGTTGCCTCCGGCACCGTGGATGAGAACCAGAACGGGAGATCGATTGCGGCTTTGGGTGCCATTGAATTTATAGGACAATTCATTGCCCCCAACTGAAACACTTGGCATGCATTGTCACCTTTGCGCAATCGAACGGCTGTTGAAATATACCCTGTATTTGCCTTAGCAGGTCGCCTGACTGATCTCAACGTCGGGCGCGGGAGGTGGGCTCCCATCGTGATCGGTTCCATTTGGTTCTCAAGCGTTGTGTGCTTTGCCTGAAAAGGTGTAAGCGTTTGCAATTTTGGGCGTATGTGTTTTTACTGAATAAAGATTCTCTACCCATTTTCTGATGTTCAGTGCTTGGCCCTGTGGCCAGCGTTCATGCGCCAGACAAAAGGGCCAGATTCGGGGCAGACAATTGGAGGATGCGGGATGCGGGTTGTTGCCGGGGATGCTGCGGATACGGTGAATCTGAATTGTGGGTGGACGATCCGCAATGAGGCCAGAGGTATAAGCCTGGTCACGGACTTTCCGAACGACATTCATTCCGCCTTGCTGCAGGCTGGGCACATTCCCGATCCCTATTATCGCGACAATGAAACATCACTGGACTGGGTTCACGAGGCACAATGGGTTGCGGTCAAGACGTTTGATCTGCCTGCATTGGGCACCGGGCGGTGGACGTTGACGCTCACATCGATCGATTGTTTTACGCAGATTTCATTGAACGGCCAGGCGATTGCAAAAACGGAAAACCAGTTTCTTCGCTACGATGTGGATATCACCGACGCTCTGCACGACGGTGAGAACAGGCTGGAAATTCGTTTCCTTTCAAACAGCGCCAAGGCGTTGGAAGCCCATGACGCCTTTCCGTTCGAATTGCCTTATCTGGCCCAGAACTGCAGGATTGCCTACAACAATTTCCTGCGCAAGGCGGAATGCCATGCGGGCTGGGACTGGAATATCGCCCTGATGCCGCTTGGCGTCTATGGAGACATTTTTTTGCGTCAGAGCCGGATTTGTCGGCTGGATGATGTGAAGATCGTGCAGCATCATGCAAACGGTTTCGTGCGTCTGGATGTGACAATTTATGCGACGGGTTTTGACCTAGCGCAGACTGATGTGGCGCAGGCTGATGTGGCGCTCGAAATTGATGATCAGGCGGTTGGCAAGACCGTGCGTATCCTGCCAGGCGAAAATCAGATTGAATTGTCTGTGACGATTGACAATCCGCGTCTGTGGTGGCCGGCCGGGCAGGGCGGGCAGCCGCTTTACGATCTCGTTGTGCGCGTCGATCAGGAGAGTGTTCATCACCGCATCGGATTGCGCCATATCGCGCTCTTGACTGCACCCGATGCCATTGGCGCGCAGTTTGCCTTTTCGGTCAATGGTCGCACGATATTCATGAAAGGGGCCAATTGGGTTCCCGCCGACGCTTTGCCTGCACGTGCAACGCCGGCGGTGACGCGTGACCTGCTGCAATCGGCGCTGGACGCACATATGAACATGCTGCGTGTGTGGGGCGGTGGCCAGTATGAGGCCGACTGGTTCTATGACATGTGTTCCCAGATGGGCATCCTGATCTGGCAGGATTTCATGTTTGCCTGCAACCATTATCCCGGTTCCGACCGGAGCTGGCTCAATCTGGTGCGCAAAGAGGCGCGTCAACAGATACGCAGGCTGTCGCGGCAGGCCTGTATGGCGCTTTGGTGTGGTGACAATGAACTGGTTGGTGCCCTGTCATGGTTCCCGGAAACAAAAGCCAATCGTGATCGATATCTCGCCAATTACGACCGGTTGAACCACGCGCTTGAAGAGGCTGTCGCCGAAGAGGGGCCGGATATTGCCTTCTGGCCCTCATCTCCCTCTGTCGGAAGGCTCGATTTCGGCGATGGCTGGCATGATGATACATCGGGCGATATGCACTTCTGGGATGTCTGGCACGAGTCAAAGGATTTCGAACATTATCGCACCATGCGTCCAAGATTCTGTTCGGAATTCGGTTTTCAGTCGTTTCCGTCCATGCCCGCGATTGAGCGTTTTACCGAGGAACGCGACCGCAACGTTTCCTCTCCGATCATGGATGTTCATCAGCGAAACATCGGTGGAAACAGCCGGATTGTTGAGACCATCAGCCGATATTTCCGTTTTCCCGACGGTTTTGCAGACATGGTTTTCCTCAGCCAGATAGCGCAAGCCCTTGCAATGAAGACAGCCATCGAGTTCTGGCGGTCAAACAAACCGCGCACCATGGGAACGCTCTACTGGCAACTCAATGACACCTGGCCGGTCGCCAGTTGGTCAAGCCTTGAATATGGCGGTGGCTGGAAAGTGGTTCATTATCTGGCACGGCAGTTCTACCAGCCCGTTCTGGTCACCGCTCAGCCGGATGACGCAACCGGTGATATCGTGCTGTGGGGGATTTGTGACCTGCCGCAGGGCATATCCCTGACGATTGAGGCAACGCAGGTGTCGTTTGATGGCGCCATGGTGTCAGCGGGCACATTCAGCAGCGACATTCCGGCGGATCGCGCTGTGGAAATAGGACGCCTTTCAGCGGGTAGCCTTGGAGAGCAATCCTTTCTGCATCTTGACTGGCGTCAGATCTCGGGAACCTTGCAGGGAGAAAATGACTATTTTCCAAAGCGGTTCAAAGCCTATGATATTGCCGAGCCGGACATAGAATTCACTGCGACCAGAGATGATGATGGTCATGAAATCCTGTCGCTGAGAAGCGACAGGCCGGCGCTTTTCGTCACCATCAACCATGGAGGTGCAGACATTCTGTCCGACAATTGTTTCACCTTGCTGCCGGGAAGGACCAAAAAGCTGCACGTCACGCGTCACCGCGAGATCGTCCATGGCGGGATCGAGACCTCATTGGCGAAACCGAGCATCACCTGGCTGAAAGGATAGCGTTTAAGCGAAATACACCGATCCGTCATATCCTGGATAGTTTGCGTCCCAACCTGACGAGACTTCGGTGGAACCAGTTTTTCTTTCGGTAGGCGGCGGCGTCGGCGCGACCTCGCGCCCGATAGTCGGCAGTCCAAGGCGTGTCGATGCTGGCGTTGCAATAGGCTGCTCCCCAGGCGTGGGAATCAGGCTCGATCCAGGGTTTGCACGAACCGGCGAAATGCAAGATGGTGGGAATGACGATTTTCTCACCTGTCTTGGGTCGGCTTTCGATGTAGTTGTATCGTCTGCTCATCGAAAGTGTCTTGCCCTTCAGTGCAATGTTCAAAGCGCTCTGGTCCCACCATTGCAGCTTTTCAGGATATCTATTCAGGATTTCCATAAGTCTGGCTTCGACATTTTCAGATCGCCATTTTTTCAGGTCGATGAGCATGACGCCGGCATTGAAATAGTCCTGCGGATTCACGCCGAACTCGGCCAGATATGTCTGCTCTTCACGAACGACAGCGACAATATTTCCTCCAAGGTCGATGTTGAAAATCGGGTCAATCGAGCCCAGAACGAGCGTGTCAATATCCAGATACAAGACCTTTGTGATCGTCTCATCAAGCAAGCTGCCGATCATGCAGCGAAACAGCGAAACATGAGAAACGTGGCCGGAATTCATTCGACCGAAAGCACGAACCAGTGGTTCGGCGTCAACATTGACCATGTTTATCGGTAATTTGAGATTTGCTGCGTGGTCGAGCAGCGTCTGGCGGTTGTGGGCAGATAAGTCGCTTTGCAAAACGTGTATTTTGAATGCTGAGTGCGGGTTTTGAACGCGCAGTGAATTAAGCAAAACGCCCAGAGGGGCAACGACATTGTTGTCAATCGCAACGACTATTTCGAACATGATGACCCAAACATTGGAATGAAATTTTTATCTCTAACATAAATGATTTGCAGGATACATTTTTGAGGTGAGGGTGGTTGCATTTTTACATTCACGCAAAAATAACTGATGAACTGACGTGAATACTCCAGTCTGACTGTTCAGGCACGGTGGTGACCGTTTTGCCACTTCTGCGCAATTGCCATCTCGTTTAGATCGATCCTGCCGTTCATGCGGAAGAGTGTTTTTGCGCGTGGTGCGGCGGCGATTTTGGAGAAAGATCATCTGACACGATTGTCTCAACTTAAGCGCAATACCCAACTAACCTGTGAATGGTTCTTGTTTATCTGTGCCGTTTGAACCGGGGTTGACCTGACCGAAATATGTCATCGTACCAGGTGAAGGGCTTTCGGGCAGGGATTGCGACACCAGATATTACCAAGGTGAAAAATGACGATGGAAAAGCCGATTTCAGACATATTGCGCAATATCCCCATTCGCGGCGTCGCCAATCGCAGAGACGTTTTGGCGTTGCTGGCTGGCGCTGCGGCGGCTCTTCTGCCCGTGGCGCGACCGGCGAGCGCTGCTGAGGCGATCGGCACTGTGACCACCCTTCGCGGCAGCGCAACAGCCCTGCGCAAAGCCGACCTGCTTGACCTCAGCATCGGTGCAGACCTGATGCTCAAGGACCTTGTCAAAACCGCTGAAAGCAGTTCGACCACTTTGCTGTTTGGTGATCACACGTCCATCCGGCTTGGTGACCGCACCGAGTTGATGATTGACAGCTTTCTGCTCAACACGCAGGGCTCCTTCGATCTCATGCAGGGTGCCATGGTGTTCGAGCGTCCCGAGGATGCGCCAAAAACCCCGGTCACCATCAAGACAGTGTTCGGCCAACTCGGCGTACGCGGTACACGCTTTTTTGCCGGCCCGAGCGCAGGCGTCTTTGGCGTTTTTGTGGAACGGGGCTTGCTGGAGGTTTCTGCTGCGGGTGTCGAACGCAGGCTTCAGGCAGGCGAGGGTATTGATATTCCGGAGCCTGGATCCGCGCCAGGCCAAGTCACGCGATGGGCGCCGGATAGAATACGCCAAGCCTTTGCAAGTGTCGGTCTTTGAAAACGTTGGAGCGGCTCACGACCAAATATAATTTTTGGGTCGTGAGCCGCTGCAAATCTGTCGTGCCAATCCATTGCCTGCCCGATCAAGGGCAATGCGGTTTAAAAGTGGAGGTTTAGACCGACATTGACACTGTGAATGTCCACATCTGCCGCCAAAGCATAAATCCCGTCTGCAGGCGTATCGGCAAACCAGGTATGAGAACCATAGTCTGTATAAAGATACTCGGTCTTTATGCTAATTTTGTCGGTGAGTTTGCGTTCCACGCCAGCACCGACCACCCAGCCAGTCAGGGTTGCGCTTTGATCAGGAAGACCGGGCGATGTCATGGAAACGCTGGCATGAGCCCAGGCAAAGCCACCCGTACCGTAAAACAGGTTCGGACCCGCTATATAGCCGGCACGCGCTCTCACAGTGCCGTACCAATCTATTTCATTTGAAATCACCGGGTCGGTAATGCCGGGTGCGTAGGGATCGGTGATCGTATCAGACAAATCACCATAGCTGACCGTCGCCTCAAGCCCGATAAGGAACATCGGGTTGACCTCAAGATTAACCCCGCCCTGAAGGCCGCCAAAAGCACCCTTGGGGCTGGAATCGTAATCGGAATCGCTGAGGTTGTTGTCCGTGATGATGGTCTGCAGCCTGCTGCCGATTGCCGTCGATGTGTTTTCGCCCCAGGCGTAGCCACCATGCGCGCCGACATAAAAACCACCCCAATCACTCACAGGCTCGTTCGACAGCACCTCATCAGCTGAAGCCGATACCGAACCAGCAAGAATGGATACAAGAAGCAGCAGTGATGTGTTGCGCATTGTCATATGAATCGATTCCTTATGAATGTTTGAATCATCAATGACGTGCTTGTAGTATTGTGTCCATCTTTTTCAGAAATTTGTCAGTTTTTTATTCTTTTTCAAAAAAATAAATGCCTCAAAAACTGCCGAAATCAAATAAGAGTCGGATAAAAATATCTTTTACGCAAATGAAATAATATAAGTATTTACTGCAAAAAAGAGAATATTTAAAATATTTTGAGCATTTTTTTAAATTTCTTGCATTCAAGGCTTTGTTGTAAAGGCATGCATCATGCCTATACCTCTGATCTCGATTGCACCCAGATCCACAAGGTCGACATTTTTTATATAAGAACTGGCCTTTTCTCCAATCAGGATCGACGTGCCCATGCGCTTGTTTGCATCCTGCAGGCGCGAGGCGATATTGATGGCCGATCCAAAGGCCGTGTAGTCGACCTTGCCCGAAGCCCCGACATCTCCCAGTACGACATTGCCGGTTTCGATGCCGATGCGGGTGCGTCCCAGATCATAGGGCGCGACGGTGGGCAAGTGTCTGAAATTCTCCGTAAATTCCAAAATGTCCTGGGCGCAGGCGAGTGCTGCCTGAGCATGATTTTCCAGATCAACGGGTGCATTGAAGAGGGCATGAATACCATCACCAATTGTTCTGTCCACCATACCGCCGCGCGTAATGATAATGCCGGTCAGACCTTCGAAATATCCGTCAAGCAGGCCGATCAGTTCGCTCGGATTGATGGTTTCTGCTGTGGTTGAAAAGCCCTCGATATCGGTAAACAACGAGGTGGCCTCGCGCTGTTCACCCTTGAGTTTCAATAGGTCCGGTTCAGCCACCAATTGCGCTACAACCTTGGCCGGAAGCCTCTGTTCAAAACGGTTTCTGATCACGGCCTCTGCTCTCCTGACGGCTGAGAACTGAAAGGCACTGCCCGCCATGGCGCCGATGACCAAAGTCAGCGCGGGTAGGAAGGGGTCAACGATCATATTCAGTCGGTGATAGGCGATGGCACAGAATGAAAACCACAAAAAGAGGCCGGCCATGGTTATGCCGAATGCCGCCAGGGGGCGCACTGTCACGGCGATGAATGAAAGGCTGATGCCAAAAGCCACTGCTGTCAATAGTGAGAAGGCACCGCTCCAATGGGCAAGGATTGGTGCTGAGCCCAACAGCAGATTGGCTGCAACATCCGCATGGATCTGAACGGAAGGCCTCAATGGATCATTGGAAACCGGGCGCAATCCGCCCAGTTCCGGTGCGCTTGAGCCAAGAAAGACGATCTTGCCGGATAATTGCTCAGGTTCGACCTGCCCGTTGAGGATGTCCAAAGCGGCGATGGTGCGCCTTTCCATCTGCTCAAGGGTGGAAAATCTTGCATGCATGCCCGCAGCGCCGTCCAATCGCGCCATCAGTCCACCCACACGCAGTTGCGGCGGGTTGCCAATCAGGAAAATGCCCCCGGTATTCTGCGCCAGACGGACGGCGTCGAGCCCCAATGATGGATAGGCTCGGTTGTCGACCAAAACGAATGCCGGCACAGAGCGCACCCTTGCGTCGAAATCTCCGGCCAGAGACATGGCCGAAAGTCCCGCTGCAGCCTCCACAAAGCCAGCGCATGATGTCTCCGCGCCCACTGAACTCCAGATCGCCGGTATCTGGGCCTTGCTGTCGATTGCGACGGGGCTGTGCACCGGTGGTGCTCCCGATAGGCTGCCGGAAAGCAGGAAGCCCATTGTCAGGCGTGCGTCGGCAATGGACTGGACGAGCTCGGTCGTTCCGGCCTGTGCATTGTCACAGGGCTCTCCCAGAACCAGATCGAGAGCAATCACGGATGCGCCAAGCCGTGTGATTTCGCCGATCAATTCGGCAAGGCGTTGCCGTGAAAGGTTCCGCCCCCCAAAAGAGTCCAGATTCTCTGCGGTGATATCCACCACCGCCACACGGTCTGTTTCAGGCGGTGCCGAAAGATTGGAAATGAAGTCGATGGCCGGCTGTCTGATGCCCTGCGTCAGGCTCGCGGGTACCAACCAGACGAGAACTGCAACGCAGCCGGCAACCAGTGCGCCCAGAATGCCTGACCAGAGTTCCCGTTTTCCTTTTGGACGTTGCCGTTTCAAGTGGTTTCCGTTCGCTTGATGTGCAGTTGTTTGCGATGCCGGTCATTGGCTGTCTATTCTATCATAAAATCAGTGCCGGGCAGCATCGACGATCGGCTTTCATCCAAATTCTACAGCGGGATGCGAGGGGCAGCCAGAGGTTCCTGCCGATGCCAATTGACTATGATCAAAGAACCGATGCGCAAAAGTTGCTTTATGATGGCGTGGTGACAGCACACTGTGATCAGACATGGAGATATTGACCTCGTGAACAAGAAAAACCAATTGATCATCGCCTATCTGATCATGGCATTTATCATCATGATGGTTTTCCAGATCTCGGGTGGCGGACAAACTGTTGCGCAGATTCCCTACAGCCAGTTTCGCACCTATCTGGAGCAGGGTGATATTGCGCGGGTCACGGTGAGCGATACGCGGATTGAAGGTGAATTCACGCAGACGATTGATGGAAAACGTCTTTTCCGAACCATGCGGGTGGGTGATGATATCGCCAAGGAACTGGATGCGGCAGGCGTCGAATATTCCGGCTTGCCGGAAACAAGCTGGCTGGCCAGTCTGATATCTTCGATCTTTCCAATCGCCCTGTTCCTCGGGGTCTGGTTCTTCCTGTTCCGCGGGCTTGCAAACCGCCAGGGCATGGGGGGGATGATGAATATCGGACGCTCCAAGGCCAAGGTCTATATGGAGACCGAAACGGGCGTCACCTTCGATGATGTTGCCGGTGTTGATCAGGCCAAACTGGAATTGCAGGAAGTTGTTTCCTTTCTGCGCGACAAGGAGAAATACGAGGTTCTCGGTGCCCATGTTCCCAAGGGAATATTGCTGGTCGGGCCGCCCGGCACCGGCAAAACCCTTTTGGCGCGCGCCGTGGCTGGGGAAGCCGGGGTTCCCTTTTTCTCCATATCAGGGTCCGAGTTCGTCGAAATGTTCGTCGGTGTGGGCGCTGCGCGGGTGCGCGATCTGTTTGAACAGGCGCGAAAATCGGTTCCCTGCATCATTTTCATTGATGAACTGGACGCGCTGGGCCGGGCGCGGGCGTCAGTTGGCGGCCTGGGTGGCGGCCATGATGAAAAAGAGCAGACACTCAACCAGTTGCTGGCCGAGCTTGATGGTTTCGACCCACGTGTCGGCATTGTTCTTCTGGCAGCGACAAACCGGCCCGAAATTCTGGATCCGGCACTGATGCGTGCCGGTCGGTTCGATCGGCAGATCGTGGTGGATCGCCCGGACCGGATCGGGCGGGTTGCGATTCTCAAAGTGCATCTGAAAAAAATCAAGACGATCGAGGGAATTGATCCCGAAGAGATTGCCGGTCTTACACCGGGCTTCACGGGCGCGGATCTCGCCAATCTTGTCAATGAGGCTGCCATTCTGGCCACCAGACGCGGTGCAACAAGCGTCACGCTGGATGATTTCACCAATGCCGTCGAACGCATTATTGCCGGCTCGGAGCGCAAGAGTCGGCTGCTCAACCCGCAGGAACGCCGCCGTGTTGCCTATCATGAGATGGGCCATGCGCTGGCGGCAGCAACGATGCCGGGCAGTGATCCGGTTCACAAGGTTTCCATCATTCCAAGATCAATCGGAGCGCTGGGTTATACGTTGCAAACGCCGACTGAGGATCGGTTCCTGATCACGACGGACGAATTGAAAAACCGCATGGTGGTGCTCTTGGCAGGCCGAGCGGCGGAAGAGGTGATCTTCAAAACGGTATCGACGGGAGCCGCTGACGATCTGGCAAAAGTGACGGATATCGCTCGCCAGATTGTGACCAGATTTGGCATGTCAGACAGTATCGGGCAGGCTGTGCTTGAGGAACAACGCTCAAGCTATCTCGGTGATGAAATGTTGAATATCAAGCAGAAAGACTATTCTGAAGCGACAGCCCGCGAAGTCGATCTCGCTGTCAGGAAATTGATTGCAGATGCCTACAAACGTGCCCTGCAGACGATTGAATTGCGTCGAGCAGACCTTGAGTCCGGTGTGGCGCTGCTGCTGGAAAAGGAAACCATTACACCCAAGGACTTTCCACCGCTGTTGCCCTCGGGGAAAGAAGGGGATACCGAAAGACTGGCGAGTTCAGTTCCGTCCTGACAGCTGACAGTTGTTTTGATTGCAGCAAGCGGCACATGTTTCGGCTATGGTTGATTTTTCACACGAGGCAAACCGCAATGACCTTTGGCATTGTCATTATTCTGCACATACTCGTGGCTTCTGCGGTGACAGGCCATGTGCTTCTGAAAAAGAGCAACGTGCGTGCTGCCATTGGATGGATTGGTCTGGTCTGGTTTTCACCCTATTTCGGCGCCATCATCTACGCTGTGTTCGGCATAAACCGAATTGCCAGACGTGCATCCCGGATCAGGCGAAATCCGGAGCCCAATCCAGACGTCGTGAAGTTTTTTCGACTTGAGGCAAATGAACTGGACGAGGAGGTCCGCACGCTTGCGGGGGTTGGCACGCAGGCAACGGGACTTCCGCTCACCCATGGCAACAGCATTTCCATGCTGCGCAGTGGTGACCAGGCCTATCCGGAAATGCTTGAGGCAATTGCCAATGCAAACACCAGCATCGCTCTGGCAACCTATATCTTCCGACGTGATTCTGTTGGCCGTGCATTTGTCGACGCGCTGATTGCGGCAAAGGCCCGCGGCGTGGAGGTTCGGGTTCTGGTTGATGGCATCGGCAGCGGTTATTTCTTCTCGCCGGTCGTGCGGCACTTGCGCGGTGCCGGGGTCCCGGTGATCAAATTCATGCATGACTGGCGACCATGGCGCATGTCATTCATCAATTTGCGCAACCACAAGAAGCTTCTTGTTGTCGATGGTGTCACGGGATTTGCCGGTGGTCTGAATTTTGGCGTCGAGAATACGCGAATCTGGTCGCGTAAACGGGCCGTCATGGATGCCCACTTTCGATTGGTGGGGCCGGTCGTCAGCCAGTTGATGATCAGCTTTGCAGAAGATTGGCTTTTTGCAACAGGTGAAGCGCTGGAAGGCAGCGTCTGGTGGCCTGAGATCAAACAGTCAGGCACAGTGGTGGCGCGCGGTGTCAGTTCCGGCCCGGATGAGGATGCCGGCAGTATCGAAACGATCCTTGCGGCTGCACTCAGTCAGGCAAAACACCAAATCCGCATCGTCACGCCGTATTTTCTTCCCGATGAACAATTACAATTTGCCATTGTGCAGGCCGGGTTGCGCGGTGTGCAGATTGACCTGGTGATTCCGGAGCGTTCGGACCATGTTTTGCTTGATTGGGCCATGGGCGCACACCTTGGGTTTTTTCCCATGGACTGCATGTCCTGTTATAAAACACCCAAACCCTTTGATCACTCGAAGCTGGTCACTGTGGATGAAAAATGGTGTGCTGTAGGCAGCCCCAATTGGGATGTCCGAAGTCTGCGACTCAATTTCGAGTTTCTGGTTGAATGTTATGATGAGGCAACAGTGAAAACGATCAATGCGCTTATTCAGGAAAAAATCGAGCGAGGCCATTTGTTAAAGACCGATGACCTTGCTTTTCGCCCCTTGGTCCTGCGTTTGCGTGACGCCTGTGCGCGCCTGCTCTTGCCATATTTGTGAGGGGTTGATCGATGCGGAAACTCGTTGACAGATTAAAAGGCATGGCCAGTTCAGAGGCCACACCTCATGTCGTAGGCTCAAAAAGAAAATTGCGTGTCATAAGCTGGAACCTGTTGCATCGTTCTGGTGCGCTGGTGAGTGATATTTCCGCGCTTATAGAGCAGGAAAATCCGGATTTGGTCCTCATGCAGGAAGTGACCGAGATCATCCAGCCGTTGTCGGACCTTGTTGGCGGGCGCTATTATGAGCAATCCTGGCCAGGGCGACGCCATGGATTGGCAGCCTGGAGCCGATCGGATCTGGTCCATCCCAAACCACTGCAACTTCCCGAATCGAAGTTGCCGGGCAAGTTTCCCACCCGGTTTGCACAGCTTCTGGAGATTGGTGATCTGTCCATTGCCAATGTTCATTTGTCGCACGGCCAATTGCTCAATCGTCGCCAATTGCGGCTGATCGCCCGTTCGACCGAAGGTCCGACAGCGATTATCGGTGATTACAATTTGCTCGGCCCGGCAGCGCTGCGTGAATTCAAGGATGTCGGCCCAAGGGAGACAACGCACCACGCGCAGGAAATCATGCCGTTTCGCCTGGATCGATGCATGGTGCGCGAGTTGCATTGCGTCGCGGCACGCACTTTGCTCAAAGGTCCCTCTGACCACCGCCCGATTTTGCTTGAATTTGATCATCCGCTCGACAAGGCCGAAGCATCTGTTGCTGATTGATCAGGCCGCGATCGGATAGACTGCGAGCATCGTGTTCCCAATCTGAGAGCATTGACCGATGTCAATGTGCAATCGCGGTTTTCATGGTCTGCTGCCTTTTCATCAGGCAGTGAGCATGGATGGCTGCTCTTACCCTCATCACAGGGTTCACAGACCATCTCATGGGAAAGGCGCATGCGCTATGAGCAATCTGTTTTCGGACCGGGCCGACGCAGGCCGCCAATTGGCAGCGGCCCTGCCGGACCTGGACGCAGCGTCGACTGTCGTCATCGCTCTTCCTCGCGGCGGTGTTCCGGTCGCTGCGGAAATCTGTAGCGCACGTCACCTGGAGATGGATCTGGTGTTTGTGCGAAAGATAGGAGCGCCGGGCCACAGCGAGTTGGCGATTGGCGCCATCGTCGATGGCGATGATCCACAGGTGGTGATCAATAGCGAGATCGCCGGGGAGTTGGGGGTGAGCATTGCCGAGGTCCAGCAGCTTGGAATGGACAAATTACCCGAGATAGAACGTCGCAAAAGTCTGTACCTGGCAGGTCGGCCATCCGTTCCCGTGGCCGGCAAAACGCTGCTGATGGTCGATGATGGTGCTGCCACGGGCGCAAGCATGTCAGTCGCAATTCAGGCCTACAGGCATCGGGGTGCAAGCCGCATCATTGTAGCGCTGCCTGTTTCACCTCCCGATACATTGAAACGACTTGAAAATGAAGCGGACGAATGCCTCTGCCTCTATACGCCGAGCCCATTTTACGCGGTCGGTGCCTATTATGCCGACTTTGCGCAAATCACCGACAGTGAAGTTGCCGACATCATGCGGGCGCTGCCTGTCACGCAATCACAAAATGCCAGCTCCGGGAATTGAAAATTCTGCATGGTTTTGACCGGATATCAGTTCGGCAGAATACAAGCAGGCAAAGCCCCGCTGGCAAGGAAAGGCTGTAACGATGAACGATAAAACGAAATCCGTTGTCTGGTTTGAGGATTGCAATCGCGATGACGTGTCGCTTGTGGGGGGCAAAAACGCGTCACTGGGCGAAATGGTCAGTTCGCTTGCAGCCGCCGGCATCAATGTGCCAGCGGGATTTGCGACAACGGCTGAAGCCTACTGGCAATTTATTGACGCAAACAATCTCAGGCAGACCATTGAAGATCTGCTGGCGCAGTTGCAGGCGCGTTCGCTGACGCTGGCGCAGGCAGGGGAACAGATTCGAACAGCGATTCTCGGCGGGAAATGGCCAGAGGATCTGGCCGGGATGATCAGGTCCTCCTATGCGGAACTGTCACAACGCGCGAACCGGACAAATGTTGATGTGGCCGTGCGCTCGAGCGCCACTGCAGAGGATTTGCCCGATGCCAGTTTTGCCGGACAACAGGAGAGTTTTCTCAATATTCAAGGGCCAGAGGCGCTGCTTGAGGCCTGCCGGAAATGCTATGCCTCGCTGTTTACGGATCGCGCCATCAGCTACCGTATCGCCAAGGGTTTCGATCACATGAAAGTGGCCCTTTCAATTGGCGTGCAATTGATGGTGCGTGCCGACAAGGGCAGTTCCGGTGTGATGTTTTCGATCGACACGGAAACCGGCTTTGACAAGGTGGTGATCATCAATGCTGCCTGGGGGCTGGGTGAAAATGTTGTTCAGGGCACAGTCAATCCCGATGAATATGTTGTTTTCAAACCCTTGCTTGGCGATGTATCGCTGGTTCCAATCGTTGAAAAGCAACTGGGCGCAAAAGAGCAAAAAATGGTCTATGGGCGGGGCGGGCAGGAAACCCGGAACGTGCCGACATCGAAGGCGGAACGCGCTGATTTCGTTCTGTCGGATGGAGAAATCCTGACACTTGCACGATGGGCCTGCATTATCGAAGAGCACTACCAGTGTCCGATGGATATCGAATGGGCCAGAGATGGCAGGAGCGGCGATATTTTCATCGTGCAGGCTCGGCCGGAGACTGTTCAGTCCAGTCGCGATGCGTCGCTGCTGAAAGACTATCGGATCAAATCGAAAGGCAAGGTGCTCGTCGAAGGTCTGAGTGTTGGCGGTGCCATTGTTGCCGGACAGGTTTGCATGATTGACAGTCCTCGGGACATCGATCGTTTTGTCGATGGCAGCATTCTCGTCACGACCAATACTGATCCCGATTGGGTGCCCGTCATGAAGCGGGCCGCAGGCATCATCACCGACCATGGCGGTCGGACCTCGCATGCGGCGATTGTCAGTCGGGAACTCGGATTGCCGGCGGTGGTTGGCGCTGGAAACGCAACGCACCTGCTGCACAGCGAACAGGAGGTTACGATTTCCTGTGCGGAGGGCGACATAGGGCTGGTCTATGAGGGCATTGCAGACTTTGAAGCAGAGGATGTGGTGCTTGACGATATTCTCGAGACAGATACCCAGGTCATGCTCAACCTTGCCAATCCCGCTGCTGCCTTTCGCTGGTGGCAGATGCCGGCAGACGGTGTTGGCCTGGCGCGCATGGAGTTTGTGATCTCAAATCATATCCGCATTCACCCGATGGCCCTGGTGAATTTTGACCGATTGAAAGACCAGAACGCCAAGCGTGAAATTGCAGAATTGACGGCGGGATACGATGATAAAACCGATTATTTCGTGGAACGCCTCGGGCGTGGTCTGGCGAAAATAGCCGCAACATTTCATCCCCGTCCGGTCATCGTGCGCATGAGCGATTTCAAGACAAACGAATATGCCAATCTGATTGGCGGCGCCGAATTTGAACCCGTTGAAGAAAACCCGATGCTCGGCTTTCGTGGCGCGTCACGCTATTACTCCGAAGCCTATCGGCCCGGGTTTGAGCTTGAATGCCGTGCGATCCGGCATCTGCGCGAAAAACTCGGCTTTACCAATGTCATTGTGATGATCCCGTTTTGCCGCTCGCTCAATGAGGCTGACCGGGTGCTGGAGGTGATGGCTGAATTCGGTCTTGAACGCGGCAAAAAGGACCTGAAAGTCTATGTCATGTGCGAAATTCCATCCAATGTCATCCTAGCGAAGGAATTTGCCGAGCGTTTCGATGGCTTCTCCATCGGGTCGAATGATCTGACCCAGCTGACCCTGGGCATAGACAGGGATAGCGAAGCCCTGTCCGGCGCGTTCAATGAACAGGATGCAGCTGTAAAGTGGATGATCAAGAACATCATCGAGCAGGCGCATCAGGCGCACAGAAAAGTGGGACTGTGCGGACAGGCGCCAAGTGACCATCCGGAATTTGCGCGGTTTCTGGTGGATTGCGGCATCGATTCGATTTCAGTCACACCGGACAGTTTTGTCCGGGTGAAACGCAGCATTGCCGGCGAAGAGGTTCAGCTCGGCGTCGCCAATGCGGCAATCCATCGGTGAAGCCGACGCTCCCACATGATTACGCGCATATATAAATGAGAGGTGCTTGTTCAACCGCCTGTAGGGCAAATTATCGTGCAGTCTTGATCCACCTCAATCGGCGGTCGCCAAACCCTGTTTAGCTGTGTTGGCCGCCGGTTTCTCTTGCATTGTTGCATTCTGGCGGGTCCGTCGTGGGATAGCCCAAAGCAGGAGGATGTTGCGTGTCGGTATCTGTGGAAAATCTGGTCGATCGAATTCGAACTCTCCAGGCTCAACTGGAGGATGAAATTGATGCGAAACGGAAAAAATTCAATTATCGAGTCGAAAAACGCCGCGTCGTTTTCGAGGATGGAGTCGCCCGTCGTCACAGGGAAATCAAAACCAGGCTCTGGTCCTATGTAAAAGGGGCCAGGCTGCTGGTGGTGCTGACGGCACCTTTCATCTATGCCTTGATCTTTCCCTTGCTGCTGCTGGATCTTTTCGTGACTGTCTATCAGGCTGTCTGTTTTCCGGTTTACCGGATCGAGAAAGTGCGCAGGGCGGATTATATTGTTTTTGACCGGCGGCACCTGGCTTACCTCAATGGATTGCAAAAACTCAATTGCACCTATTGCTCTTATGCCAATGGACTGATCGCCTTTGTACGGGAAATTGCTTCGCGCACAGAGCAACACTGGTGTCCCATCAAGCATGCAAGGCGTGTCGCAGGCACGCATGAACGGTATCCGCGCTTTATCGAGTTCGGCGATGCGGAAGGGTTTCCCGAACGATTTGAAAAAGTCCGGCAATGGAATGGTACGGACAAAAGCGAAGATGCGCCTCATCCGTGATTCCATGCGCTGATGTGATCGCAGGGGCATTTCAGTTTGCGCGCCAATTTGATCTCGTTCATAAACACCACAGCATGTGATGCGGGCCACGGGGTCCTGAGTGCTCATCAGAACCAGGCGATGGAATATTGAATGACGGAAGTTGGTGTGCCAGAGACTGACAAAGACAGTCGCAATTATCTGCAGAATTTTCGTTGGATATCGCGCAATGAGGCCGTCGATTACTCAAATCGTCATGTCTTTCAAGCGCTTGAAAGAAACAAGCGGGAAGGATTGACCCTGGCTGTCCGGGCGCGCTGGATCGCTCTTTGCATTATTGCCGTGCTCCTGGTCTTCATCATTCCCTCCTGGGATGTGCTTTTTTATGAAGCCGTTCTGGTTGGTCTTGCGCTGATCGGATGGTTGCAATTGCGTGCCGGAAAAGTCGGCAGGTCGCGTTGGGAACTGACATTGATCTTCATGGACATCGCGCTGATGACCGTCGGGATGCTGGTCCCCAATCCGTTCCTCGATCAGGATTGGCCAAGTGCCATTCAGTTCCAATTCAACAATTTCAAATATTTCTACGTTTTCCTGGCTGCCATAACACTCGGTTACAGTTGGCGCACGGTCATCAGTTACGGCACCTGGGCGGCTGTGCTCTGGCTTCTTGGTATGGTTCTGATCCTGTTTTTCGGTACGGTGGATCCGGAGTTGACTGATCGACTGCGTGAGGCTGCTCTGGGGGACGAGCGCCTTCTGTCACTTATTGATCCCAGCCGGGTTGGTGTGGCCAACCGGATCGAAGAGGTGACCGTCTTCCTGATTGTCGCGGGGATCCTTGCCGTTAATTCGTTCCGCATGAACCAACTCCTGTTGCGACAGGCCAGCACAACGCGCGAACGGACCAATCTGGCGCGCCATTTTCCACCGAATATCGTTGATCAATTGGCAGAGCGGGACCAACCGCTGGGTACGGTTCGCGAACAGGACGTGGCTGTGATGTTTGCCGATATCGTGGGGTTTACACGGCTGGCTGAAAAGGAAACACCTGAGGCTGTTGTCGCCATGTTGCGTGATTTCCACCAGTTGATTGAAGAGACAGTCTTTGAGCACGGCGGCACGCTCGACAAGTATCTGGGCGACGGCGTCATGGTGACCTTCGGCACACCGGAAGCAGGCAAGTGTGACGCATGCGACGCCATAAGTTGCGCCGAGGCACTCTTTTCTCGCATGGATATTTGGAATGATCAGCGAAGCGGGCGCGGTGAGGCCCGCATCAAATTGTCGATCGGCCTGCACTATGGTTCAGTCATTCTTGGCGATATCGGTACCGAACGCCGATTGGAATTTGCCACACTTGGCGATGCGGTCAATGTGGCCAGCCGGCTGGAGGAACTGACACGCCCATTGGGAACCGTTTGCGTTCTCAGTGACGATCTGGTTGAAGCGGCCAAGCGACAAAGTGGTGCAACCTCAGCCCTGCTTGATCATTATAGCCGCATGGATGGTGTGCAGCCATTGCGCGGAAGGGACGCGGGCATTGTCCTGTGGGTTCGCAAGATGTCCGCAGCTGACGTTACTGAATAATAATGCTTTCGGTTTCGGCGTTCGTCGCCACCGAACATATGCATATCTGTTTGGTGGCGGCTGTTCCTCGGTGCCTATCAGGCCGAATGATGCCATTGCCTGATCAGCAATCGCTTTCAAACGGAACATTTTACGCCTGCAATTCGTTGGTTCCCTGAAAACAGGAGCAAACGAAATGGGACAATATACCAGATTTGGTGCCATGATCGCGACATCGACGGCTTTGATGCTGGGGCTGATGTATCTCAATACCTATGCGTTTGATCACATATACTGGAGTGAGACGCGGGCCTATATGGCATTGGTGATGGGCGCGGCCATGGCATTTGTCATGCTGGCGTTCATGCTTGGCATGTACAAAAATACGAAAATCAATGCAGCCATATTTGTCGCCGCTATCCTGGTTTTTTCAGGCTCACTCTATCTGGTGCGAAGTCAGGAGACGATTGACGACCTATCCTGGATGAAAGCCATGATTCCGCATCATTCCATTGCCATACTCACCAGTGAGCGCGCCCATATTTCTGACCCGAGGGTGCGTGAACTTGCCGACGGAATTATCGAGGCACAACGTCGGGAGATTGCAGAGATGAAGGCGTTGATTGCCGACATTGAGGCCAAGTGAACTGCGGTTCAACAGAGAAGGCAGACCTTACGCAGTGGGCTCGTGGCCATTCATCTTGGGAAACCTGACTTCGATCCGCGTGCCGTCGCTTGAATGTATCTCGTAGGTGCCGCCCAATTGTCCGGCGAAGGCCGCGATCAGAACGCTTCCCATGTTTTTGCTGGTGGTCTCTACCTCGAAACCGGGGCCGTCGTCCAACACGATCAACAGCAGTTCCCCATCCTCTGCCTCAGTCAGGCGAACCAGCAGCTTGCCTGTCTTGCGATCGTTGAAGGCATGTTTGAAAGCATTGGCGACGAGTTCATTGACGAGCAGACCCAGTTGCATCGCCCGGTCTCCTGACAGGCTGACAGGTGCAATGTCGAGTGTGATGTCGACGTTCTTGCCGTAGCCGGTGACGATATCGCCGGTAAGCCGCTTGATGTAGGGGGAGACCTCCACGGTTTCGAACTGGTCGGACTTGTACATTTCCTCATGAACGGATGCCATGGCGGATATGCGTCCGACCAGCGCATCGCCTGCACCGTTGGGGAGCTTTTGCAGACGAATGAGCGATGTGACCGTCTGCAGGTTGTTCTTGATGCGATGGTGTATTTCACGCAGCAGAAATTCATTTTTCTGGTTGGCGATTGCCAGGGATTCCTGACGCGCCTCGTCAATGCGCATCATGTTCTGAAGCTTCATCACGGCCAGATAAAGACCCACGAGGATCGGCAATCCGAGCAGCGCCCATATCAGCATGACATGCCAGAATCCTGCCATGGCCGTGGCGGAATTCATTCCGGCTATGGCGATAATCGGCCAGTCGGGAAGCTTGTGATAACCGACAATGCGGGCAATTCCGTCGGCGGGTGAAACGCTTTCATAAAATCCGTCTGGATTGGTTTTCAGCATTTCGAATACTCTGGAATCGCTGAGGTCGACCGGCTCGATGGGTGGAGAACGAGCGATCAACATGCCGTCCTCGCGGATCAGGCTGATGGTGGACCCAGCGGTAAACCCAAGTGTATTTGCCAGATAGGAGAGCGTCGTCACCGGAATGGCAATGGTTGCAACGCCGGCAAATGTGCCCGCAACATTCAGTCGCTTGGCTATGATGAAAACTTTTTCACCGCTCAACCGTTCCTGCACCATGGGCGACAGCACGAGTTCCTGGCCATTGCGCAATTTGTCAAAGTAACTCCGGTCGTCAACACTGATGCTGACCGCATCGGCAAAGCTGGAATAGATAAGCTCTCCCTGCCTGTCGTAGACCGAATACTGGGAGCCACTGGGCAGGCCTCTGACAGCCTTGTTGATGTCAATGATGGAGTTGCTGTTGGCGCGAAGGTTTTCCTTGACGACGGCCTCTTCTATGCGGCGCAATGTCTGGCCGCTTGATTCAAATATCCAGCTGAATTGCGTTGCGACCACATGGGCCGCCGTATGGACACGCACCTGGGCTCTGGAACGTTCCGACACATATTCCTTGCGCACCAGGGCACCGCCCAGCGCGAGGAACAAGACGAGGACGACAATGCCTGTTTTCCTGATGGCCGGGATGGCCAGGCCGGTTCTATGCAATTTCTCTCACCGTCGAATGTCCCATGCGATCAACATTTGAAAAAAACACAGCGGTCATAGCGTGTCTCCTGACAAACTCCTGGAGCGGGACGAAAGTGCGTTGCGTCCCTTTGAGCTCAATATCGTCTGAATTTTCAATCGGCAAGCTGCATTCTTTCTTTGTCAGTTTGTTTTTCAAGTGACCATATACCGATCCGGGGAGCAAGCCGGCTATTAAAATTGACATGCTGAGGACCACTTGGTGGAGCAGCGGTGATTCCAAAACAATTCCGTGATCGGCAGAACATTGCACAGCGAAAACGGCAAAACCGCGATTGCCGGAATATTGCTTTCGAAGCGCGATCGTGTCGTCCATTGGCATTGGGGGTGCGCGACAGATTTTGCGCCAATTTGTATCGGCGTCATACCGGGAGAACTGGTAGAAACTTTGCCTATCGACAGGCCAGCGCGGGCGGCTTAACCTTTGTTGCGTGCGTACCAAAACAAAGGGTCTGGTCAATCATGGCAATCATTGAACATGTGGAAATCCTGATGGTGGATCTGAAGCCGAAGGTGCGTCGCACGGATGCCATTCAATCCTTCGAAAGTCAGGAAACACCCATGGTGCGTATCCGCGATGCGGATGGTGTCATCGGCACGGGTTATTCCTATACGATCGGGCAGGGCGGTCCGGCCATCATGTCACTTTTGCGCCAGACACTGGTGCCGCGTCTGGTTGGCAGAGAAGCCGAGGAAATCGAGGGTATCTGGCAGAGCCTGCTTTTTTCGACCCATGCAACGGCTGTTGGCGCGATTACCTCGCTGGCCCTGGCCGCCATCGACACGGCGCTTTGGGATTTGCGGTGCAGAAAAGCCGGGCTGCCGCTGTTCCGTTTGCTGGGCGGAGCGAAGAACAATGTTCCCTGCTACACGACGGAAGGCGGCTGGCTGCACATTGACACCGATTTGCTGGTAAAGGACGCACAGGAAGCCCAGGCAAAGGGATTTGCCGGGTCGAAAATCAAGATTGGCAAGCCTCACCTGTCACAGGATCGGGAGCGGATTGCGGCCGTGCGTGCTGCCGTTGGCCCATCCTATGAGATTATGGTCGATGCCAATCAGGCCTTCAGCCGCGCCGAGGCAACGCGCCGTGCCCACATGCTGGAAGAATTTGATGTTGGCTGGCTGGAAGAGCCCATGCCTGCCGACAACGTGCTGGAACATGCCCTGCTGGCGGCATCCACCTCGGTTCCCATTGCGGTGGGTGAAAGCATGTATTCGATCAGCCAGTTCAAGGACTATCTGGTATCGGGAGGCGCATCGATCGTGCAGGTGGATGTGGCGCGCATCGGCGGCATCACACCCTGGATGAAAGTCGCGCATATGGCTGAAGCTTTCAACGTTCCGGTCTGTCCGCATTTCCTGATGGAGCTGCATGCCAGCCTGGTCTGTGCGATACCGAATGCCCCCTGGCTTGAATATATACCGCAATTGGACACCATCACGACGTCCGGTCTGCGCATCGAAGAGGGGCGTGCCTGGCCGGACGAAAAACCTGGTCTTGGCATCGACTGGGATTGGCAGGCAATCCAGGCGGCCCGGGTTGAAGGCCTTGCCTGGGCAACGGCTTGACCGTTTGCGTTGAGATGGCTCCAGTCAATAGGGGTGCGTTCTGAGGTGTCGCTGCAAGGTGAAAGCACAGGCCAGGCCGATTGCCATTTCCAGAAATGCGACAAAGATGATCCCATCGGCGGGCAGACCATCAAGCGCCATGCTGTAAAAGCGGGAGATCCCGTAAGAGAGATACAGCAGCATAGCGACAACCAGTGCGGTGAATGAAAGCCTGCTGACAAATACGCCAGAGAAGATGAGCAGTCCGCTTGCCAAGAGGCCGGCACCTGGCGCTCGTATCTCACTCATCAAGCTGGCGCTATCGCCCAGTTCAATGCCATTGAGCGCGTGAAATGCCTCGGGCGAAAAAAGCAATCCTGACCCAACCGCAATCGCGATCAATCCTGAGCCGATCAGGACACCCTTCTGTGTTTTCAAATTCAGCATCGTTCTTCCTTCCCTGTTGAAGTCTCTGTACATTCTACCGCAGGAAATTGGATGAACAATGATTGTAAATCCTCATAACTTTGCTGATCGTCGTATCTGTCTGGACTTTTGACTTGGACCCATGATACCCGTCAGCCATGTCCTTTTCGAATGTCCGCCCCCACGCATCCGCTGATCCGCTTGGTGAGGCTCTTCACCTGCTGAGACTGACCGGCACGCTTTACTGTCGGGCAGAACTGACTGCGCCCTGGGGCGTGGAAGTTCCGCATATAGAGAACCATATGATGTTCTCGGTTGTCACTTCGGGGCAGTGCTGGATTGAAATGGCCGGGGAAGAGCCGCGTTTGCTTCAGCAGGGGAGCCTCACGCTTATCCCTCACGGAAATGCGCATATCTTGCGCAGTGAACTGCAGGCTGATGCAGAGCCACTGGGCGATATACCGATAGACCAGATCAGTGACCGCTATGAAATCATGCAATATGGCGGCGGCGGCGCGTTGACACAGATCACATACGGTGTGGTTCGCTTTGATCATGTGGCTGCACAGCGTCTCGTTGCCCTGTTGCCCAATATTCTGAGTTTGAACAGTTGGAATGCAGAAAGCGGCAGTTGGTTGCAAAGCACGCTTGGGCTGATTGCGCTTGAATCAAGCGCTTTGCAGGCAGGCGGTGAAACGGTGCTGACCCGATTGGCGGACATCCTGATCATTCAAGCGATCAGGGCCTGGTTGATTTCTGCGCCGGAGGCGCAAACAGGCTGGTTGGCCGCCCTGCGCGACAAGCAAATTGGACGGGCGCTCTCGCTGATGCACAAAAATCCTGATCAGGAATGGAGTGTGAACCGTCTTGCCCGGGAGGTCGGCATGTCGAGATCGAATTTTTCGGCGCGTTTTACCCATCTCGTCGGCGATTCAGTTTCGCGTTATCTGACAAAATGGCGCATGCAGCTTGCCTGCAAATATCTTGAGGAAACGTCTGAATCGATCTCGAAGATCGCCCTGGATTCGGGGTATCAGTCGGAAGCTGCATTCTGCCGGGCGTTCAGAAGACTATACAACGTTCCGCCCAGCCATTTCCGAAAAAACATGCAACAGTTTCCGGCAAAGCAATAATACAGTCCTAAACCGGCAGTGGCGCATCCTCGCGAATGAATCCTTGCGTTTGCAGGTCGCTCCAAAGCGAGGTCGGGATGTCCGTGTTCCACCATTCCATCAATTGTGCGAATTCGGCTGGCGTGCGCGAACCTGGAATTACGCTGGCGACCACTGGATTGGCCAGTGGGAATTTGAGGGCAGCGGCGGGAAGGGGAACACCATGAGATTCACAAACAGCCTTGAGGCCCGCCACCCTTTGCTGAATATCCTTCGGCGCAGCCTCGTAGTTCCAGGTTGATCCACCCACCAGGATGCCTGAATTGAAAGGACCGCCAACGACGATGCGAACGGCACGTGCCGCGCAGGCGGGCAACAATTCGGCCTGGGCTTCCTGTTCCAGCAGCGTGTAGCGGCCAGCCAGCAAAAACACATCCCAATCGCCATGGTCAAGCGTGCGCAGCGACACCTCAATCTCATTGACGCCAATACCGAAGCCGTCGATGTCGCCAGCCCGGCGCAATTCGTCCAGAGCGCGATATCCGCCGCTCATGGCATCCTTGAAATGGCGGGCTTCTTCTTCTGCATTGGGGTGGGTGAGAGGGCCCAGGTCATGAAGAAACAGGACGTTGATTCTGTCGCGTCCCATGCGCTGCAGGGAATCCTCATAAGACCGCATGACGGCGTCGTATCCATAGTCGAATACGGGATGAAACGGCAATGGTTTCGGCCAGCCATAGTCAGCGGGATTGAGCGGCAGACCGGGTTTCAGAAGCCTGCCGACCTTGCTGGAAACGACGATATTGTCGTGGTCACGCACGGCATCGCCAACGCGCCGTTCGGACAGTCCGAATCCATAATAGGGCGCCGTATCGTAATAGCTGATGCCACTATCAAGCGCTGACTGGATTGTCTGGATCGCCGCGGCGTCATCGACGGCGTCGAGCAGGCCGCCGATTGGTGCGCCACCAAAACCGATTTTGGGAAGTTCGCGTTTCATGAATGCCTCCTGTTGACAGTGCCGGATGGCCTGTCCTCATGATTGAAAAATTTCATTGTTGTCCTGGACCATGCGTTCGATGGGACCCCAGATTTCCTGCAGATGTTTATGCATTTCCTGCTCTGCCCGATCTTCATCCCCGTCTCGGACAGCTTCAAGAATATTTGTATGTTGCTGGACCATCTGTTCGCCATGGCCGGGTTCCGGCAGTGTCAGATAGCTTACGCGATAGATCTGGCCTTTCAGGACGTGGATCATGCGCCATGCACGGGGCAGGGAAACACTGTCGCATAACAGATTGTGGAAACGTTCGTCGATTTCCAAAAGGGCATCGTAATCCTTGCGCAGCAGGGTTCGCTGCTGCAGGCGCAGATTGTCTTCCAGCAGTTTGAGGTGTGTCCTGTCGATGGACCTGGCCGCTCGTCTGACGATGGCCGCTTCCAGAACGCCGCGCAGAAATTGCGCTTCTTCGATTTCCGCCAGCCGGATCGGCGCCACAAGTGTGCCGCGCTGGGGAAAAATATCCACCAGTCTTTCTTCGGAAAGCCTGATGAAAGCCTCCCGCACGGGTGTGCGACTGACACCAAGCTTCAGGGACAGTTCCTTTTCGCTCAACGCTTCACCGGGCTTGATCTGCAAAGTCAGGATAAGTCGGCGCAAATGCGCATGGACTTGCACCGTAATGGGTGTCTGGTGGTCAATTTTTGCCACAGGTTGCATCGTCTTGCTGGTCATGGTTGCCAACGCATTGGCCCGCCTTGTTATTGTCCGTATTGACCCACTACCATGGTAGTCAATACAGTGAAAGGCAAGTGATGCGCTCAGGCGGGATATGAACAGAACTTGATGGAAATCGGCGAGCGCCGTCAGCACGGCGGATGGAGGGTTACAGTCAATGAGACTTGATGCACACCAGCACTATTGGGACTACGCCGCGAATGCGCAGGACTTCGCGTGGATGACGGAAGATCTTGTTGCCATAAGGCAAAACTTTCTGCCGGCGGATCTGGCGCCGCTGCGAACGCAAGCGGGCATTGAGGGAACGATTGCCGTGCAGGCACGGGAAGTGGAGGCAGAGACGGATTTTCTTCTTGAGCTGGCCGCGCGTGATTCCAGTATCCGCGGGGTTGTCGGCTGGATCGATCTTTGTGCGCCGGATATCGAAACCCGACTCGAACGCTACGCCGATGCTTCGGCTCTCAAAGGCTACAGGATGCTGATCCATGATCGTGCCGATCCGGATTTTGCTGACAGTGCAGACCATGCGCGCGGCGTGGGTTGTCTGGCAAAACATGGCCTGACCTATGATCTGCTGTTGCGCACGATCCATCTGCCTGCTGCCATCAGGCTTGTCGATCGCATGGCGAACCAGCCCTTTGTGGTCGATCACATTGCCAAACCGCTGATGGATGGCAGTGACTGGGATGAATGGGAAAAGGGCATAAGGGCGATTGCCGAGCGGGAGCATGTCCTTTGCAAATTGTCCGGCATGGTCACTGAAGCCGATTGGTCCAATTGGCAGGCGCAGACCTTCAAGCCCTACCTCGACACTGTTCTGGAGGCCTTTGGCCCCAATCGCCTGATGATCGGTTCCGACTGGCCGGTCTGTACGCTGGCCGGAAATTATGGTGAGACGCTGGCTGTGGTCGAGGATTGGGCAGCGGCGCTGAGCGCCGACGAGCAGGCGGCTATCCTCGGCCTGACCTGCGCGCGATTCTATTCGGTCTGATAAAGCCAAAGCCGCAATAGACGCTATTCTGCGGCGACAAGTTCCTCGCCCTGAATCAGGGTCATGATGCGTTCACTCATCGTGTCGTAGTCGCGGGTGTTGTCGATTTCGCCCATGATTCGATAGTCGTTCATGACCACGATATGGTCTGCCAACGTGATCATTTCAGGCATGTCGCTGGTGATCAGCAACAGCGCTGTTCCATTGTCCGAAAGTTCGCGGATCAGTTCATGCAGATAGGCTTTGGTCTTGATGTCGATGCCGACGGACGGTTCATCGATAATCAGGATTTGCACTTCGGCAGCCAGCCATTTGGCAACACTGACCTTCTGCTGGTTTCCACCAGACAAATTGCCGACATGCTGCTCCAGCGAAGGCGTGCGCACTTCCAGTTTGCGGATATAGGGTTCGGTGTGTTTGCGAATTTTGCCGTTGGTCAGAAAATGCGCCAGACCTGCCAATCGGCGCCAAATGGGCATGCCGACATTTTCCAGAACCGAATGCATCAGCACAAGGCCCTCGCTCTTGCGGTCCTCACTGACATAACCGATCCGGTACCGACGCACGGCATCGGCAACGCTGTGGATTTCCGCCCGGCTGCCGTTCACCAGAACCTCGCCGCCGGTCACCTGAAATTTGCCGAGGATCGATTTGGCCAGTTCACTGCGTCCTGCGCCGACAAGTCCGTAAAGGCCGACAATCTCTCCTTTGTGAACGCTCAGGTCGATCTCCTTGTGCCCGAGTGAGGTGGAGACATTTTTCAATTGCAACAGAGCCTTGCCGGTAGAGCGGTCACGCGCCGACCAGTCTGGAATCTGTTCATTGCGACCGATCATCAGGCGCACGATGGCCTGCCTGTCGAGGCCTTCCAGCGGTTGGCTTTCACAGGCGTTTTTCCCATCACGCAGGACGGTTACCCGATCGCAGATTTCCTGCACTTCCTCCAGCTTGTGGCTGACAAACATCAGGCTGACACCATCATCGCGCAACTGACGCAAAATCTTGAACAAAGTGTCTGTTTCGTGCGGTGTGAGCGCTGCCGTCGGCTCGTCGAGCAGCAGAATGCGCGAGTTCAATGACAGGGCCTTGGCGATCTCCACCAATTGGGTCTTTGCCACACTCAGGCGATGGACCGGCATTGCCGGGTCGGCATCGACGCCCAGCATTTCCAGCCAGACGCGGGCGTCTCGAAAGAGTTTGTTGTAATCGATGCGTCGCAGCGGATGGGCATTCAGGCTCTCCAGGAAGATATTCTCGCCGATGGAAAACCGCGGAATGAGATTGCGTTCCTGATGCACCACGCCAATGCCCCGACTGATGGCGTCGCGCGTATCGGTGGGCTCAAACAGCTGTCCGTTCAGCATCATGCGGCCGGAATCCAGGCGATGAACGCCGGTGATGGCCTTGATGAGTGTTGATTTCCCTGCGCCGTTTTCACCCAGCAATGCGTGGATCGATCCCTTGGAAAGGGAAAGTCTCACATCCTCCAGTGCGGTCACTCCGGGAAAGGTCTTGGTCATGCCTTCGGCAACAAATACGCTCGTTTCCGAAGGGGCGTTCTGGATGCTCATGATGCCACCTGCGCGCTATGTTTCAAGGCACGGACCTCGCGGAAACGATTGACCCCGACCGCCCACAGGATGAGGACACCAAGCACGACCTGAACAAGAAACGGGTCGATGTTGAACAGCACCAGCACCTGGGTAAAAATGGCGACAATGGCAACACCGAGCAAGGTGCCTGCCACACTGACATGGCCACCGGACAGGATCGCTCCGCCGATGACGGGCGCTGCAAATGACAGGATCAGCCAGTCATCGCCAATCGTCGGCTGACCCAATTGCAACCGGCCCACCAGCATGATGCCCGCTGATGCTGCCAGAAGCCCGGATATGGCGTGGGCGACAATCACCACCCGGCGCACGGAAATGCCCGACAGTTCGGCGGCGTGCTCGTTGCCGCCCACGGCAAGGATGGAGCGTCCGAGTGGCAGTCTGTTGAGCAGATACCACAAGAGCAAGGCCGCCAGTACACAGGGAATGATCAGCCAGGGCAGGGGATGCAGGAATGTGTCATTGCCAAGCCCCTTCACGACATCCGGTATTTTGTAGAAAGGCTGTGCCTCGGTGATCCCCAGATTGACGCCTTTGTAGACCGACAGGCTTGCCAGCGTGATGACAAAGGCCGAGATGCCGGTGAGTGCCACCAGAACGCCGTTGGCGACGCCGGCGAGCACGCCCAGGGCCAGCGCCAGAATGGCGGCGATTGGCCAGGGTATGCCCCAGACCTCCATCATGCCTGCAAAGGCAATGGCCGAAAGCCCGCCGATGGCGCCAACCGAGAGGTTCATCTGGCCAATGGCGATGATGATCATCTGGGAAAATGCGATCATCGCATTGACGGCGATGGCCAACAGCAGGACCTGGATATTGAAGGGGGACAGAAATGACGGGTTCAATATGCTGACAACGGCGACAGCCACAACAACGACCATGAGTGGCCCGAACCAGTCCGTTTCCCAAAAGCGCCTGCTCATATCAGCTTTCTCCGTGTCAGGTAGGATCGCCGCACCATGTCAATCAGCACGGCGGCGAGCAGCAGCAGGCCGAGATAGGTCTGCATCCAGAAGGCGCCCACCTGCATCAAAAGCAGGCCTGTTGTCAGCATGGTCACCAGAAAGGAGCCCAGAAACGTGCCCAGGACGGAGACGCGGCCACCAGTCAGCAGCGTGCCGCCAAGCACCGGGCCCAAGAAGGCGGGCAGCAACCAGTCCTGCCCCAATTGTCCGGCCATGGAAGGAATGGCGGCCCCGGTGCGTGAAACCAGCATCAGCCCGGCCACACCGGCAAGAACCCCGGATAGCAAATGGCAATAGGTAATGATCCGATGGACCCGAATTCCCGACAGCTCTGCTGCGCGTTCATTGGCCCCGGTTGCCAGCATTTCCCGGCCGAGGGCAGTGTATCGAAACAGGACTGACAGCAAAATGCCAGCGACAACCGAGACCAGCAGCAAGGGTGAAATGATGCCGGCAAGTTTCATGCGCCCGAAACTGGTGAAGGCTGGAGAAATGTCACGATAGGATTCTGCGCGTGTCAGGAAAATCATGACGCCGAAGAAAATGCTCATTGTCGCCAGGGTGATGATGAAGCTGTGTAGCCCGGATCGCACGATGATGAAGCCGTTGAGCGCGCCGAGGGCAGCGCCCATGGCAAGTCCGCCGCACACGGCCAGCGGCCAGGGCATGGCGAAAGCCTGCATCAACAGGCCACCAAACATGGCGGCACACACGCCAATGGAACCAACCGACAGGTTGAGACCGCCGGTAATGATCACCACCATCATCGAAAATCCGATCATGATATTGACCGCCGAGGTTCGGCCCAAGGCATAAAGACTGAATTTTGAAAGAAAAGCGGGCGATATGGTCGAGAAGATGATGGCGAACAGGACGATCAGCACCAGCAGCCCGAACTCATTGCTGAGCAGAATGCGCAGCGTGGTCAGACGCGCACCCGATGCTTGCTCTGCAGGAGGAATCCCGACAGATTGTTCTTTCCCCGTACCACTCATCTCGCGCCCCGCCTTCGCATGATCTCATATTGGCGGAGCCCCGAAAGGCTCCGCCAAACTGCATTATTTGCAGTCAAGGTAGGTCGATTCGAAATCCGCGAAAAGCGTATTGGTGATCGACTGCATGGAGCCAACATAATCATCCACGTCGTTGACACCTGCAAAAACAGTGCCTGAGTCGATGAACTTGTCGGTCAATGCATTGCTCTTGAAGGGAGCGTCGGCCTTTACGGTGCAGCCTGAACGCAAGCGGTCAGCGGCATAGGAGCCGATATAACCCTGACCATAGGGGTTTTGCAGCATCGTTCCGTGCACAAAACCATCCTTGATGGCTTTGAGAACCACTTCGTCGTGGTCGATGCCAACCATCTTGATGCGCTTGTCGCCGATCTTGCGCAGTGCCGAGGAGGCAACGACAGCCGGGACCCAGGCGGTGGTGATGATGCCGTCTACATCCGCAGCATGGGCTGCGAGATAGGCATTGATTTTCTCTTCGGCCGGTTCCGGTGCGTCGATGTCAGCGATCACCTGAATGACTTCAGCGCCGCCTTCTTCTGCTGCCTTGTTGACCGCATCAATGCGCAATTGTGTGTTGGGATCCACCAGAAAGCCGGTGAAATGAGCGATTTTGGCGCCGGCACCCAGTTCCTTGAGCAGTTCCTTGGTTCCCAGATAGGCGGAATTGCCCGTGTCTGTGCCCATGCAGAAGACCGCGTCGGAAGGGTCTTTCAGACAGCCTGCAAGTGCCATGACCGGTGCGCCGGTATCGGCCAGTTCATTGGCAATCGCCACAGTTCCCACAGGGTCGCCGGGGAAAATCAGGAACGCATTGTAGCCCTGTGTCACCAGACTTTCGAGCATCTGGTTCTGCAGGCCGAGTTCCCATTTCTGAGGTACCTTGTAGTCAGCGGCACCGAGGCCGAATTTGGCGGCTGCATCGGCGCCTGCCTGTTCCCAGGCGGCAAAATAGGGATGCGGGCCGCCTGGAATGAGCGCAACGCGGGTTGATGAATCTGCCAGGGCCAATGTCGGGATGGCGGTGAGCGCAAGGCATGCGGAAATAAGGCGTTTGAATTGCATCTGGGTTCCTCCCTTTGATATCCAAAATCGAAACGTCACACTGCGTCTGATGGAGATTTGCATGAGGCTCGATCCGTACAAGGTACTTTACCATGGTAGTATGTCAACGGTTTGTGAAGGTTGTGAAACAATCTCTATTCACGGAGAGCCGCGATCCGGGCATTAACCGTTGCGCTTGAGATTATCGGTCGTTATGTCTTGTGACGACTGGGATGCTGCCTGCCGTCAGGATGCAGTGTCCCAGTCTGGTTTTTACAAATCTGTTTGATCGTGGGGGGACGAAATTTTGGCATATTCCTTGGATGAAATCCGCAATGGTGTTTTGATCGGCCGCGTCTGGAACGCAGATGCCGGCGGTCCCAGTGTCGTCACGATCCGTGAGGGGAATATTGTAGATATCACGTCCCAAACGGCACCGCTGGTGCGTGATGTCTGTGAGATGGGTGATCCCGCAGCCTATGTGCGTCAGGCTGACGGTGTGGTTTTGGGGGCTGTCGACGACATTGCCGCCAATGCACCCGGTGACCGCAATGCCACGCATTTTCTGGCGCCTTGCGATCTGCAGTCCATCAAGGCCTGCGGCGTTACCTTTGCCAGTTCGATGGTGGAGCGGGTCATCGAGGAGCGCGCCGCCGGTGATCCTGCGCTGGCTTTGGCGATCCGCGAACGCATCGGGTCGATGATCGGAGAATCGTTGAACAATATCGAAGCCGGTTCCAGCCAGGCGGCGGACGTCAAAAAGCTGCTGATTGCGGAGGGCCTGTGGAGCCAGTATCTTGAGGTCGGTATCGGTCCGGATGCGGAGGTGTTCTCCAAGGCCCAGGTGCTATCGTCCGTGGGGCCCGGAGACGAAGTCGGTCTGCACCCGATTTCCAAGTGGAACAATCCCGAACCGGAGGTGGTGCTGACCGTTTCTTCCCATGGCACGGTGGTGGGAGCCTGTCTTGGTAATGATGTGAACCTTCGCGACGTTGAAGGCCGCTCGGCTTTGCTGTTGTCAAAAGCCAAGGACAACAATGCCTCCTGTTCCATCGGCCCGATGATCCGCCTGTTCGATGCTGAATTCGGCATGGATGATGTGCGCAGCATGGTTCTAGATCTGCGCGTGGAAGGCACAGACGGTTATGTTCTGGAAGGTCAGTCCTCCATGTCGGAGATCAGCCGCGACCCGCTCGATCTGGTGGCGCAAACACTTGGCCGCCATCACCAATACCCGGACGGAATCATGCTGTTTCTCGGCACGCTGTTTGCGCCCACAAAGGACAGGGATATCGTCGGGGAAGGTTTTACCCACAAGCTTGGCGATGTCGTATCGATTTCCTGTCCGTCGCTGGGCAAACTGACCAATACGGTCAGATTGTCGACGCAGTGCCGGGAGTGGACATTTGGCGTCAGCCACCTGTTCAGAAATCTGGCCGGGCGCCAATTGCTCTAAGCAACGCCAAAAGCCAACAAGATTGCAGATTGGTGATTGTCAGGCATGGTCACGCTTTAATGCAATGCCTGAACCAGAGCCTTGCGCGCCGATCTTCGGACGGGATGCAATTTTCTTGCTTTCTGGTCCATGGAACGTGCCATGGCCACAGCGCCAAAATGTATACATTGCGTGCCTTGTGTGATCTGTTTTATATCCTGTCCGGCCAGGCAAGGCGGCTGTCCATTGCGGATAGGAACGGTTCCTGACTCGGGAAGACCAGCGAAAGGTGCATGGAATGACGGAGGCGAGCGGCAGCAGCCATACAATGCGTGCTCTGACCGAGTTGCGGCAACGCATTCTCAATGGCGAGTTGCAGGGTGGCACGCGCCTGCTTGAGGTGCCGCTGGCCGAAATGTTGCAGATTTCCCGCACGCCGGTGCGCGAAGCCATGTCGCGTCTGGTCGAAGAGGGGCTTCTGGAGCGTGCGCGCAGTGGCTTTGTCGTGCGCACCTTTGGACTGGATGATGTCATTGATGCGATCGAATTGCGTGGTGTCTTGGAAGGAACGGCGGCCCGATTGGCGGCAGAACGCGGGGCTGAGCCGGAATTGCTGGCAAAAATCACCGCGATTGTCGCCGAGCTTGATACATGTTTCGGCGAGGATCCCGGTGATACGGATTTTGACAATTATTCCCGCCTCAATGCCGATTTTCATCGCGTTCTTGCGCAACTTGCAGGCAGCAAGGTGATCGCGCGCGAACTCGATCGGGTCATGCGCCTGCCTTTCGCGTCACCATCGGCCTTTCTGCCGGACAAGGTCGATATGGTCAGTCGTCGGCACTCGCTGGATCTTGCGCAGGCGCAGCACCGTGAAATCGTTGCGGCGATCGGTGACCGGGAGGGCGCGCGCGCCGAGGCTCTGGCGCGCGAACACGCCCGAACGGCGCGCCGCGATCTGGAATATGTCATCGCAAGAAAACGTTCCCTGACCGGTCCTGTTGCCTCCATCGCGCTGATTGTCGATTGATCGTTTCAAGCCGAATGTGGATTTATGTCGACATAGATGGTGGAATAATCAAGTTTCAGCTAGTCAAGCCCCCGATTTTCAGCAAGAATGTATACATCTTGATGAAACTCTTGGAGGAACTGACATGGCAGCAAGCAGTCTGGAATCGCTGATCAATCAAAAAGGCAACGTCGTGGAGATGTTGCGCAATTCGAAAGTCGGCATGTATGTCTATCCGGTGGTGGCGCCGGAATTTACCAATTGGCGTGATGAACAGGGCGCATGGCGCGACACGGCGGTGCTTTTCGATCAGACCCACCATATGGATGAAGTCATCGTTGAAGGCCCGGATGCCGCCGCCTTTCTCAGCCATGTCGGAATCAACAGCTTTGCCAATTTCGACCTGAACCGCGCCAAGCACTTTGTGCCTGTTACGCCTGCCGGTCATGTGGTTGGCGACATGATCATCTTTCGCGAACGTGAGGACAAATTCGTGCTCGTCGGGCGTGCTCCGACGGCAAACTGGGTTCAGTTCCAGCAGGCCATCGGCAATCACAAGGTGCGAATCCACCGCGACCCGCGCTCGCCGTCGCGGCCGGACGGCAAGGCCGTTTACCGCACGCATTACCGTTTCCAGATCCAGGGGCCGGATGCGCCGAAAATCTTTGCGAAGATGAATGGCGGCCCGGTCCAGGATATCAAGTTCTTCCATGTTGACTGGATCAATGTGGGCTCAAAACGCGTACAGGCACTGCGTCACGGGATGGCTGGTGCGCCAGGGCTGGAAATCTGGGGCCCGCATGCCGATCTTGAATATATTCGCAGCGTCATTCTGGAATCCGCCGAGGCGGTGGGTGTCGACCTGCGTCAGGTCGGAAGCCGCGCCTATTCCACCAATACATTGGAGTCGGGCTGGATCCCGTCACCGCTGCCAGGCATCTATACCGGTGGCGGCATGATGAAGGAATATCGCGAGTGGCTGGGTGCCGACAGCTATGAAGCAACCGGCGCTATCGGTGGCAGCTTTGTCTCCGACAATATCGAGGACTACTACGTCAATCCCTTCGAACTTGGCTATGACTTCTATATCGGCTGGAAAACCGATTTCATCGGCAAGGATGCCTTGTTGAAAATGAAGGATGGCAAGAACCGCAAGAAGGTGACTTTCGAGTGGAACGCCGAAGATGTCGTCAATGTCATCGCCTCTGCCTTCCGTCCGGGTGAAGTGCCCTACAAATGGATCGATTTTCCGCAACCCAATTATGCCTCGACAAGTGCCGACATGGTGATGCGTGATGGCAAGATGGTCGGCATGTCGATGTTCAACGGCTACAGCTACAATGAACGCTGCATGCTTTCGCTGGGTGTGGTCGACAAGGATGTCCAGATCGGTGATGTCTTGACGATGACTTGGGGCGAGCCGAACGGCGGAACCGAAAAGACCTCGGCAGAAAAGCACAAGCAGGCGGAGATCCGCGTACGTGTGTCACAGACGCCCTATGCTGCCGAAGCCCGTGAAAACTATGCGGACAGCTGGCGCAGCAAGTCAAAGGTTTAGACATCTGGTCTGAACAGGAACAATCGGTCGGAACGCATGCGTGCGTTCCGCCGTTGAAAAACGATCATCCCCCTATCCAACGACCCTTGCCTGGGTGCTGAGGGGCTGATCATCTGGGCGATGCGCTTTATAGTGGCCAGACGTCTTATGATGCATCGATCATTGCCCTGAGCGGTCCTTCTGGCGGTCGCTGATTGCTGTTAATCGGGCCTTTTGCGCACATAGCTTATCCGGTCCATTCCATGGGTATCAAGCCGGTTCACATGCGACCGTTATCGTCTCCAACCACGCTGTCGGGACGACCTGAAAACAATCCAGTTTTATTTTCTCGAGAAGTGATCCAGTCGACCCGTTTGCCCGTAATGTGGTAAAGGTCATTCGGGATTTGGTAATGCAGGCAGCTTGGCGGGTGGAAGAAATCGAAGAAAATTCGGTACCGGAGACGGATGCTCTTGTGCTCTTGATGTCGGATATCGCCGGCAATCGCGATCGCGATGCATTCAAGGCGTTGTTCATGCATTTTGGGCCCCGTATCAAGGCTTTGATGCTGAAGTCCGGGGCGCGACCCGAACAGGCCGAGGACATCGTGCAGATTGTCATGATGACCGTGTGGCGCAAGGTCCATCTTTACGCTCCCGAGCGCGGTTCGGTCAGCGCCTGGATATTCACCATTGCGCGTAATGCACGCATCGATCGGCTGCGTCGGGGCTCGTCCCAGGCCTATACGGATATCGATGACCTCGAGATCGTTTCCGAGGAGCCCGATGGCGAAGACAATCTCTTTGCCAGCCAACGCACCCGGAAGGTTGCAAAGGCGCTCAGCGAATTACCCGAAGATCAACGACACATTATCGAACTCGCCTTCATGGAAGACATTTCACAAAGCGAGATAGCGACCAGGCTTGCACTGCCGCTGGGGACGGTCAAATCCAGAATGCGGCTGGCCTATGCGAAGCTGAAGAACAAATTAGAGGACTTGAAATGAGCCTAGACCATCATCTTGATGACGCGACATTGCTGCAATATGCGTCCGGAAACCTGGATGAGGCCTTCACTGTTGTTGTCGCCACCCATGTCGCCATGTGTGACACCTGCCGCCATGCCGTGCGGCAAGCTGAAGAGCTTGGCGGCGGCGTGCTGGAAGATGCGGGAACAGCCGAACTGGAGGTCGGATCATTCGAGCATCTGATGCTGCGGATTGACGACCAGCCGGCTGATACCGCGCCGGCTGCTTGCGTTGCGCAAGTCAGTGGAGATGTGCCCGCACCTCTGGTAAGGCATCTGGGTCCTGATCTGGGCGCGGTCCGCTGGAGGTCGATTGCACCCGGCGTTCGCAAACATGTGATCAAGCAGAACTCGGCATCAAAATCGTCGCTCTACATGCTGCACATTGCCCCGGGTATGGCTGTTCCCGAGCATGGGCACGGAGGCTCGGAGCTGACCTTGATCCTTTCGGGGAGCTATACGGACGTCTTTGGCACCTTTCGCCGCGGCGATATTGCAGATCTTGACGAACATGTTGAGCATCAGCCGATTGTTGATGGCGATTTGCCTTGCATCTGTCTTGTTGCCACAGAGGCACCGACCCGGTTCAAGGGCTTCTTCAGCCGTCTGTTGCAGCCATTGACGGGTATCTGATCATGGGTGAAGTGAACAATCCGCGCTGGAATACCGTGTGGATCACCGGTGCAAGTTCCGGGATAGGGCTTGAACTTGCCCGTATGATGGTAGGGCGCGCCAGGCACATTGCCATCTCGGCGCGTTCGCAGGACAGGTTGAATTCCCTTGCTTATGATAGCCAGTCGATCAGGGCCTATCCTCTGGATGTGACAGACGCGGACGCCGTGGATGAGACTTTGACCAAAATCCAGGCAGATTGCGGATCGGTTGATCTGGTTGTTCTCAATGCTGCTGCGTGGAGCGCGATGGAGATGAAAGCCTTCGATCTGGATGCGGTGCGCCAGGGAATGGAAGTCAATTACATGGGCGTGATGAACGGTCTTCACGCCGTGTTGCCATCCATGCTTGCTCGGGGGCAGGGGCATATTGCCATTGTCGCCTCTACCGCCGGTTATCGCGGGCTGCCGCAATCAGCAGCCTATGGGCCGACCAAGGCGGCTTTGATCAATCTGGCCGAGACGATGCGCATAGAGCTTGCTCCCCTCGGGATCAAGGTTTCGCTGATCTGCCCGGGTTTTGTCGATACGCCCGCCACCCAGAAGAACCAGTTTTCCATGCCTGGCATCATTTCCGCGTCCGAGGCTGCGCGGGCCATTGTTTCCGGGCTCGAAAAGGGACAATACGACATTGCGTTCCCATGGGTCTTCGCACGGGTTATGAAGCTCTTGCGCATCATCCCCATAGGTCTTTATTTCTGGTTGGTGCGCAAATTCGTATGGCGCAATCCAACGGGTTGAGCAGAATCAAATTTCATAGTTCATGATCGCGTCGCAAATCAAATCCCTGCCTTCAGGAGGGGCAATCAAATGACATCAGCACAGACGGGCAATTCCGGGCGTCCCGGAAAATCACTACTCGTATTGGCACTGTTTATTGCCGTCACTCTGGTTGCAGGTGGCGCCATTGGTGCGCTGACGGCACCCGGTGAATGGTATGCGGCGCTGGTCAAGCCGTCGTTCAATCCGCCCAGCTGGATATTCGCACCGGTATGGCTGACGCTCTATGTGCTGATCGGGATCGCCGGTTGGCTGGTCTGGTCGCGCGACCCACATGATCCGGCGTTGAAGATCTGGGGTGCCCAGCAATTATTGAACTGGCTCTGGTCTCCGGTGTTTTTCGCCATGCACCTTCTTTGGCCTGCCGTGGTCGTGATCGTCGCCTTGTTTGCGTTGATCGTGACCTTCATCATCGTGTCGGCGAAGATTGACAGGCGCGCGTCGTGGCTGTTTGTGCCCTATGTGCTCTGGGTCGGTTTCGCAGCCGTTTTGAACATTTCCCTGGCTGTGCTGAACTAGCGGAATGCGCTCCGTGCCGGAACGCGCGTCAGCGAAATAGGTGATGGCGGCTTCCGGTGCGGGTGGTCGGGTTTGCAAACGCAAACCCTTGATCCACAGTCGAGCCGCCTCGTAGTGGATGCCGACCATCACTTTGAGCGTCAAAAGGCCTGTTCCCACGATGGCCCGGATCAGGCCCCTGTCGGTCAGTTCTTGCCTCTTTCCTCTGAAATGGGCACGCAATACCGGTTTTTCCTGATCCTTGAGTGCGACGCCCAATGTGAATTCATCGGCGAGGCTGGACAGGTGGAAGCCATAGGTTCCCGATACCTTGTTGAAGGGGGAGACAAAAAACTGTTTGGGACATTGCTGCCAGATCTGGCCATCCTGGTCTGGATCCGCCGGCAACACATAGGTCTTTCTTTGACCAAAGGTGTTGCGAACCTCATAGACCGTCAGACGGATCCGGTCATCGCTGTCGAGACCGAAATAGACCGTTATGGGATTGAAGGCGTAGCCCAGAATACGCGGGTAGCACAGCATCATGAAGCGATGAACCTTGTCGCCTTGCCCGGATTTGTCTGCAATCGTGCGCAGGTAGGCGGGCAAATCGACGCCGTCACCAAAGTCTCTCTGGTAGAGACTGACCAGATTGAACCTGTTGTGGGAGAACAGTTTCAGCCGTGTTGCCAGCGATGGAAGATTGTCGCAATCGACCAACAGCGAAAAGACCTTGTAGCGCAGCGCATGGCTGATTGGTCCTACCCGCTTGTGGATGATGTTGCCCGCATAGATGGCGTCGTTGACCTGTCTCATTCGGCTGCCACAGCTTTGACCATGGGAAGAGCGATGCGCCCGGATTCATCAGCCACCTGCCAGGGCCTTCTTGCGCCCCCCAATTGTTCAGCAACCGCCAGACCGCTTTGCGCGCCATCTTCGTGAAAGCCATAGCCGAAATAGCTGCCGCAGAACCAGGTTCGGTTCTTGCCCTGCAAGGCCCACAGGTCTTTCTGCGCCTCCAGTGCCCGCACATCAAACACTGGATGGTCGTATTCGAAAGAGGCTTCAACAGCCTTGGGGTGAATTTCTCCATAGGGATTAAGCGTCACAAACAGGTTTGTGTCTGTCTTGAGTGGCTGCAACTGGTTCATCCAGTAGGTGACACACAGTTCGCCATTGGCCGCATCACCCTGCTTGAGGTAATTCCAGCTTGACCATAGCCGCTTTCTTCGCGGCATCCAGCGCGCGTCCCGGTGCAGGACAGCGGTGTTCTTCTGATAGGTGAAACGTTCAAGCAGTCGCGTTTCCAGTGCATCAGGCTGGTCCAGCAATCCCAGGGCCTGATCGGCATGGGTTGCAACGACGGCATGATCAAAGGGGCGGGACACGCCGCGTTCATCGGTGATATGCACATAGGCCGGATGCCTTGATATGCGGCAGGCACCGTTGCCACGCTGGATTTCAAATCCGCCATCGGCAATCATCCGTTCGACATATTTGCGGCTGCCGTCTTTTACCGTGCGCCATGCAGGGCGGTTGCCCAATTCCAGCAGGCTGTGATTTGCATAGAAATCCACAAAGCTTCTGGCCGGGTAATTGAGCATCTCGGCAATGCTGGTGGACCAGATGGCAGCCCCCATGGGAACGATATGGTCTTCAACAAAGGCCTTTGAATAGCGCTCATTGAGCAGGAACTGGCCAAGGCTGATACTGTCGGGATAGTTGGCAACCTGCTGCTGCGCATTGCGGAAAAAGCGCGTCAAATCGCTGAGCAATTGCCAATGCCGCAGGTTGACCACATTGCGTCTTTGACCAAACAGGCCGTTCATCCCGGAGCCTGAATATTCATAGCCGCCATTGTTCATGGACAGCGCAAAGGTCATGTCGGTCGGGTGGGTCTCAACGCCCAGATGGTCGTAGAGGGCTGTGAGATTGGGGTAATTGGCCTCATTGTAAACGATAAAGCCGGTATCGACCGCTATGGGGCCGTCCGCAGTCTCTACGTCTACCGTATTGGCGTGGCCGCCCACATGTCCGGCTGATTCATACAGTGTAACCTGATGATTCTTTGACAATAGCCAGGCCGCCGACAATCCTGATATTCCTGAGCCGATAACGGCAATCTTCAACCTGTCCATAGTCCACCCTGTTTGTTCATCGGTGTAATTACGCGCCAGATGAACGAATGGATCACATATTTTATCCATGTGCTGTAAATGTGATCCACTGGCCGTCCGCATGCGTAGTAAGGGCAAAGACACTCCGGAGTTCTATCATGACAAGGTATCTGATCGCCTATGCGATGACTGCGATCGTTTTCTTCAGCGTCGACTACGTCTGGCTCTCGAAGATTGCGCGAAACTTTTACTTCGAACGCCTCGGTCCTTTGATGCTGGACAAGCCGAACATCGGCGCTGCGCTGGGTTTCTATCTGATGTACATTGCCGGTATCATCATTTTTGCCGTGGCGCCGGGCCTGAAACACGGGTCACTTTGGTATGCGATGGGCTATGGCGCGCTGTTTGGTTTCTTCACCTATGCAACCTACGATATGACGAATTATGCCACACTCAAAAACTGGCCGGTGAGCATTGTCTTCGTCGATATCGCCTGGGGTGTTTTCCTGACCGGTGCCTCGGCCTCATTGGGCTATCTCGGCACCCAGATGCTGAGCAAGGGCTGAAATGAACATGACACAGTCAACAACCATCCATGTCGATGATCGCATGCAGTCAGACTATTCCTATCAGCTGGTGGCCGAGCCAGGGCAGGGTTTTGCTGATGGATTCAATCCCTGCCATTCTCCGCAGGAAATGCTTGAGATGGGCGTGTTCGAGGGTAAATATCTCAATGATTGCACGCAGGAATTCCCCGAAGAATGGTTTGAAAATGCAAAGATTTCCTCCAGCCCGGATCCGGAACTGAATTATTTCGGTATCAAGAGCCGGCAACCGTTGGCGGTCTGGCGGCAGAAGGGCTGGATTATTGGTCCCGACCCGCGCGGCTGGTTTCAATGGTATGCGCGTTACTGGATGGGCAGGCGTCTGGCGGATATTGATGCAGCGCAGATCAAGCGATGGAGAGGTTTTGCCCGCCATGCAGGGCAAATCCGCGCAAATTGCGAACCCGGCGACATTTTCTGCAGGCGCAAACAGCGACAGGCGCTGCTGCAATGGGCGCATGATCCATTGATTTAGGAATTGCAGAGCAAATCTGGTCTCGTATGTCACTACTGATTACTGGCTTGAGGTAATGCCCCCATCGACATAGAGAGTTTGGCCGGTGACAAAATTGGAAGCCGGTGCGCAAAACAACATTGCCGGGCCGACCACATCCTTCGGGTCGGCGATCCGCCCCAGGGGAATGCGATCCAGCAGGCCCTGTCGAAACGTATCGTTTTCCATCACGTGACGGATCATCTCCGTGTAGACAAATGTGGGTGCAACGCCATTGACCGTGATGTTGTCGGGAGCCAGTTCCATCGCATGCTGTTTGATCAGTGTCACCATGCCGCCCTTGGTGGCGCAATAGGCCGAATAACCGCGACCACGCACCCCCAGCAGCGATCTGACGGACAGCAGGTGAACATGCTTGCCGCCGCTCCCCCGATCTATCTGGTGGCGGGCTACGGCCTGGCCAAGGAACATCGCTGATTTGAGATTGACGGTATAGACTTCGTCGAATGCCTCCTCGGTCACCTCCAGCAGGGGTTGTTCAATCTGAATGCCGACACAGTTCATCAATATGTCGATGTGGCCACACCCTGACACGACAGCATCCACGCAGCGTTTTATGTCAGCAACAGATGCAACATCCAGCGTGTATCCTCGAGCGTCATAGCCTTCGGCTTTCAGTGCCTTGGCCAATCTATCGGCCTTTTCCTGACTGCGTCCGGCAATAACCACCTTTGCACCGGCGATGGCCAGTCCCCATGCAATGGCCTCTCCGATGCCGCCATATCCACCGGGGACAAAGGCCACTTTTCCCGACAGGTCAAACAGACCGGTAAGTTCTTTGGTAAAATCGATGACGGGGGTTATCTGTTCCATGTGCATTTCCAGTTCAAATCGGTCAGTCCAGATGTAGACCGCCATTGATGTCTATGATTTCGCCGGTGATGAAACCCGCCATCGGTGTGGCGAGATAGGCCACGAGATGCGCAACCTCCTCGGGTTCGCAAAAACGTTGCACGGGTATGCTGGCCAATATGCGTGCCTGCTCGGCCTGGCTGAGCTGTTGCGTCACCATTGGCGTGTTGATGTAGGCCGGCGCAATGCCATTGACGGTGACGCCGTCGGACGCACTCTCACGCGCCAGCGAGAAGGTGAGGGCGCCAAGTGCGCCCTTTGACGTCGTATAGGCCGTGCCGGCCGTCAAACCGCCGGTTTTCATGGCCAGCGAACACATATTGATGATGCGTCCCCATCTGGCAGCCTTCATGGCCGGCAGGCAAAGGCGGCTCAGATAAAACGGGCCGTCAATATTGGCAGCCATCACGCGCCGCCATTCATCCGGCGTTGTGTCTGCCGCTTTGGCGTTGCTCAATATTCCCGCATTGTTGACCAGCACATTCACGGCGCCATGCTGCTCATGAATTCTGCCGAGGGCTTGCTCCACAAGCTCAGGCACGCTGACGTCCATCACCATGGGTATCAACTGCGCGGCATTTTCCGAGCTGAGCCTTTCCAGCCTGTCGCCGTCCAGGTCGGCAAGAATGACGCGCATGCCGTGACCTGCCAATACGCGGGCGATGGCCAGCCCGGTGGGGCCCGCAGCGCCGGTTACAAGTGCCAGTTTTCCGCTCAGGTTTTCAAAAATACTCACTGTCAAATATCCGCCAGTTTGCCCAGGTAATCACGGACCCCGTCGACGGCCAGCAATCCATCGTAATCGGAGGCGCGCGAAACTTTGCCAGCGTTGACGAACAGAAATTCTTCGCACATGGACCGCATGATTTCGATGTGAAACGGCTCCTGCGGGTGGACGCACAAAAAGACCAGGCGTCCTTCCCGCCGGAGCTTTTTGAAGAAATCCAGCATGAAGCCGATATAGCCGTCCTGTGTGCTGAACTGAGGCTCGTCAAACAGGTGAATATAGGGGTATTGACTGTTCGGCTTTTCCAGCATGAAGCTCGGCAGGACCTTGGAAAAATGCCGGACCTGATAGGATTGGTGATAATGAATGGCCATGCGGTCGCGCAGCCGGTATTTCACCTTGTGAATATTCTGGCCCTTGCAAAAGACCTGTCCGCCGGTCGGCTGGTTGGATCCGGTGATCAGTTCAAACAGGGTTGTCTTGCCTGAACCATTGGGGCCCATGACACCAACGATCCTCGACTCCTCTATCTCGAAATCGGCTTCCAGACGGAAGGTCTGGCGTTTTTTCAGCAAGCCCTGCGTATAGACCTTGCTCATGCCAGCCACTTTCAGCAATGCGTCACTCATGCGGCAGCTCCCAACAAGGTCCGGCGCAGTGCGGTGTCGTCCAGCAAGTTTGAAGATGCACCGGCATAGATGATCTGACCTTTGTCCAATACGTAGACCCGATCGGTCACTTCCAGCGCGGCCAGGGCATTCTGCTCCACGACGAGAACCGAAACCCCCTCGTTTTTCAGTTGGACAATGGCGTTGAGAACATCCTGAACCAGTTTTGGCGCCAGGCCCTGCGAGGGTTCATCAAACAGGATCAGTCCCGGGCTTCCGAGCAGGGCGCGGGATATGGCGACCATCTGCATCTCGCCGCCCGACAGGTTCTCGCAATCGCGATCCAGCAGATATTCAAGTGCCGAAAACAGTTCGAAACAATCCTTTTCATGCCAGGATCTGAAACGGGTTTTCTTGCGCCCCAGATTGAGATTTGTCTGCACCTTCAGGGAGGGGAAAATCCGCCGGTCGTCGGGCACCCATCCAACGCCGGCCTTTGCGATCTCATGGGTCGGTACGCGGGTCACATCCCGGCCATCAAAGGAGATCGATCCCTGGCGTGGCGGCGTCAGGCCGAGAATTGCGCGCAGAATGGTTGTTTTCCCGGCGCCATTGGCGCCCAGAAGGGCCACCGACTCGCCGGCTCCAACCTCCAGCGACACGCCAAACAATGCCTGGGTTTCACCGTAGAATGCGCTGATGTCCTTCACGTTCAGCATGTGGTCATTTTCCCAAGCTCCGAAGTGCGGACCCATTCATTGGCCTTGAGTTCATCGGGCGTTCCCTCGGCGATGATCTGTCCCCAATGGATGACGGAAATCCTGTTTGCCAGTCTGAACAGGAACTGCATGTCATGCTCGATGATCACCAGGGTGAATTTTTCCTGCAATGTGCCGATCAGATCCGCGAGGTTTGCCCGCCCGTCAGCACCAAGGCCCTGTGTTGGTTCATCCAGAAAGACGATCCGCGGTTCAGTGGCCAGAGAGACGGCGATTTCAAGTGCGCGGCGCTGGCCGTAGGACATGTCGGAGGCCAGACTGTTCTCCAGCCCTGTCAGCCCGACCATGGCCAGGACTTCCGCAGCTTTGTGACTGATTTCGGAATCGGCCCGAAGGTCCCAGAAGGGACGATGCAATCCATGACGCACCCTGTTTGTCGCCACCATGATGTTTTCCAGGGCGGTGAATTCATCAAAGAGGTTCATGATCTGGAATGAACGCGAAATGCCTTTTTCAACGATGCGTTCCGGCGCCAGGCCTGTCACATCCTCTCCATCGAAGAACACGCTGCCGCCATCGGGTCGGTACATGCCTGTCAGAACGTTGAAACAGGTCGATTTTCCGGCGCCATTGGGGCCCATTATGCCGCTGATACTGCCTGCGTTGAACGACAGATTGATATCTTCAAGCACGACCTGATCGCCAAAACGCTTGTGCAGATGTTCAGCGACGAAGAGGGGCGGCGATTCAGTCATTTTGCGCACCACCCATCAAGACTTCGCCTTGCTTTCTGCGCCGCACCCATGCCACCAGTTTGCCCCAGCCACCGGCAAACCCCTCAGGTGAGAACATCATGACGGCCATGAACAACAGCCCGTACCACAGCAGCCAGGCTTCGGTGATCGATCCCAGCAGGTCTCGCGCCAGGTAGTAGACAATGACGCCGACCACCGGCCCCCAAAAGGATACAAAGCCGCCGCCGATCAGCACCATCATGACGATGAGGCCGGAGGCATGCAGGCTCATCGTGTCGGGAAAGGCGCTCTCCTGGGCGACGTTCAGCAGGCCGCCGGCCAATCCGGCGATCGCCCCGGACAACGTAAACACCGTCCATTTGATCCACCAGACCTGATAACCGACGAAGCGTGCCCGGGTCTCATTCATGCGGACGGCCTGAATGGCCATGCCGAAGGGGGAATGCACCAGCCTCCACAGGAGCAGCGTAACAAGCACGGCAATGAGTGCCACGGCATAATAGAAGGCAAAATTGGACTTCAGGCTGATCTGGAAGAGGCCGAAATCGATGTCGGGGCGGAAAATGTTGAGCAATCCGTCCTCACCCCCGGTCAGGCCGCGCAGTTTGATTGCCAGGAACCAGAAAACCTGTCCGAAGGCGATGGTCATCAGCGCAAAATAAATGCCGCGGCGGTGCGACAGGAACAGCGCCACCAGGCCGCTTGCCACCGTACCTGCCAGCATGGCGAGGAGCAGTCCCGGAATGAAACCCGCATCCAGATAGAGTTGGGCCAGTCCGTAGCCATAGGCGCCGACGCCGAAATAGGCGCCGTGGCCGAAGGAGGGGAGGCCCGTATAGCCCAAAAGCAGATTGAAACCGAGCGCGTAGATGATGAAGATGACAATTTCAATGCCGAGATACTCGTAGAGACCTGCGGCATCGGCCCATAGGGGGTAGCTCAGAAGAATTGCAAAAAACACCAGCATCTGCCGGGAGACAATCGGCGCCTTGCCCTTGGTTGTCAGCATGGCTCAGGCCTCCAGCGCTGTTTTTTTGCCGAACAATCCGCGCGCCCGGAAGGTCAGGACAAGGATCAGCAACAGGTACATGGACAAGAGGGACCAGGCACTGGCGTAGGCCCCGGTGATGGCGACACCCATTCCGACAAGCAGTCCGCCCAGCACAGCGCCCCAGAAACTGCCAATGCCACCCAGCACAATGATCAGGAATGCCGGGATCACGGCATCGACGCCGACATGGGGTCGAAGCCCCCAGATGGGCGTGAGGATAATGCCCGCAATGGCCGCCAGGGCCGCGCCAAGTCCAAAGACCAGAAGCTGCAACCTCGGCAGATTGATGCCAAGCGCACGAACCATTTCGCTGTCATGTGCACCGGCCTTTATGATTGCGCCATAGGGTGTTTTGGCCAGGAAAAGCCATACCAGCACAATCGCAAATATGCCGAAGGCGGCTGCATAGATGCGGTAGGTCGAGTAAATCAGACCATTGGCGATGAAGGCACCGGAAATCTCTTTGGGAACGCTCAAAAACTGCTCGACCGGACCCCATGTCAGGCGAATGGCTTCTTCCAGCACAAGAGCCGCACCAAATGTCAGCAAAAGGCCGTATTCCTTTTTCTTGCCATAGGTACGACGCAGACAAAGCTCCAGCCCAAAACCGACCACTGCGACAAGCGCCGGTGCAACAATCAGCGCGATGGCATAGCGCAGGAGATGGGGCAGGCCCAAATACCAAAGGCCGATTGGTCCGGCATTTTGCAAGGATGGATCGATGATCACCATTGCCAGATAGGCGCCCAGGGCAAACAGCGAGCCATGGGCGAGATTGATGACTTCCATGACGCTGACAATCAGCGTGAAGCCGAGTGCAATCAGGGCAAAGAGCAATCCAAGTGCAAGGCCATTTATCAGGTGAGGCAGCAGGTTCGTTACAAATTCCATGCCCAAGCTTTCATTGAGAACCGGCTGAATGGCCGACATCAAGTCATCGAACGCACTTTGTGACAAGTGCGTTCGACAAGGTTCAAAATAGCCGTCGGGCTATTTTCAAGGCTGGTTGACGGGTGTGTCTTCAAAAGATTCCAGCTTGCATGAGGCATCTGCATCCGTATCGGCCACAGCTTCCGGTGATGAATGAGAGACAATGGTGAACAGATCATCCGGATCATCGGAACCGGTATTTGCCGTGGCAAGATAGACGGTCTGCTGCATCTGGTGGGTGTTCGGGTTCATGTAGGCATCATCATGCTGCATGCGTACCTCGGCGGGAATGCGCAATTGTTCGAGTTTTTTGATGACGTCATGATTGTTGGTCGTACCGGCGGCCTCAATGGCTTCAAGCAGGGACCGGGTGGCCCAATAGCCGTTGTAGAAGACATTTCCCGGCACCCGCATTTTGGTGTCCGGATAGGCTTCCTGGTATTGGGCGACAAATTCGTCAACGCCCGGCAGGTCCAGGCCGTAGTACCAGGTGGTTCCGAAGACACCGAAAAGGTTTTCCTTCGGAAGACCATAGACATCAGGCCAATCCTGCTGGTTGTTGATCCAGGCGTAGTCCTGTCCCATGCCCAGTTCCGCAACCTGGGAACGCAGCGCCTTTTGATCGTCTCCACCCACAGCTGCGGCGACAATATCCGGTTTGGCCTGCTGAATTTTCAGCAGGACGGCGGTGAAATCGCGGGTGCCCTGCGGCACCAGAATGTCGTCACTGACCTCGCCGCCATAGGTTTCAATCAGGGCTTTGGTCGCTGCCGACGTATCGTGACCCCAACCGTAATCATTGGTGACCTGGATGACGTTCTTGCCATAGGATGCGATTGTATTCTTGACGGCGGCCTTGGCGAAATTGGCTCCATTGCCATCCCAGACAAATTTGACACGATGGCAATTGGCGCCCGATTCTGTCGGCGATGATGAGTTGGTATTGAGATAGATGACGCCGTGTTTCTGTGCCACCTGCGAAATCGCATTGGCGACGCCGGATGATACGGCGCCAATCAAATAGCCGACCTTATCGCGGGAGATCATGCGTTCAGCAACGCGCGATCCGGTTGCCGGTGTGGTTTCGGTGTCGATGTGAACGGTTTCGATCTTGCGACCGAGAACGCCGCCCTTGGCATTGAATTCATCAATGGCCATCAACATGCCGCGACGGTCTGAAGCACCGCTGTTTGCATATTGTCCGCTGGAATCAGAGGTCAGGCCGATGACGATCGGATCTGCCGCGAGTGTTTGGCTGGTGCCCATTGCAAGCCCGGCAATGGCCGTGCCAGCCAACAAGGCCCTGTTCAGGATCGAACGTTGTTTCGTGGTCGTTGACATTTTTCTTCCTCCCTTGGTGTTTCCATTTTCAGCAGAAAAACCGACCCCCTCCAGGGTGGGTGTTCTGCTCCAACCTATTGTTTTCCTATCGTCAAATTGTTGCGTTTTGCCGCTGCATCAACCAGCCCTGCGACAAGGCCATCCTGCAGACCCTGGTTCATCGCCTGAACCAGAACCTGATGCACCTCGGTGCCAAATCGATTTTCGATGCCTGCCTCCTGAGCCATCGTCACGAAGTACCCAAGGTCCTTTGCGGCATTTGCGAGCGAAAATTTCATGCCCTCAAATGAGCCTTCATCTAGAATGGCCGGGACGACCATCTGAAAGATTCCCGAATTGCCGCCGCCTGAACTGATCACATTGTAAAAACGCCTCAGGTCGACACCTGTCGCCACACAGGCCGACAGGGCCTCGGCGATCAGGGATGCCTGGCCCATGGTGATCAGATTGTTGATGAGTTTGGTGCGTGTGCCGGCCCCGATGTCTCCCATGTGAAAAATATTCTCACAAAAACATTCAAGCACCGGGCGTGCCCGCTCGAAAGCAGCGTCGCTTCCTCAGACCATTGTATTCAAGGTACCGGATGCCGCTTCAACCGGGGTTCTGGCCAAAGGGGCGTCGACAAAATCAACATTCATTTCGGCCAGCGCCTTGCCGACACGATCAACCATTCCCGGCTCACCGGTTGAGCAATCAATCACCAGTTTTCCCTCGCCGAGACCGGCGACAACGCCGTCCCGGGCGAACATGACAGCTTCAACTGCGGGTGATCCCGTTACACACAGCAAGACAACATCTGCTTCAGCGGCAATGTCCTGGGGTGTTGTCAGTTCGCGGGCGCCCTGGCCAACCAGGTCATCGACAACCTGACGGCTGTGATGGGCCACCACGAATAGCGCGTGGCCCTTTTTCATCAGGTTTGAGCCGATTCCCGCTCCCATTTTTCCCGCGCCGACCAGGCCGATCTTGAGTGCCACCGCTATGCCTCCCGTTTCCTCTGCATTGAGAATAGAAATATTATTCCATTGTTGTCAACTATAGAAATTTGTGATTATTTTGTTCGTGCATAGTCCGGTGGTAAGGAGAAAATCCGAGGCCGGGGGATGCGTGCCAACTAATTTCGACGTCGCCAGAACAGCGCATTGCCAGAACAGCGCTTTGTCTGGGGCTTTTCGGCAAGTGAGGATGTTTTGCCGAACCCAGAGTAAAAACCAAGGGAGCAATTGAATGCATGAACGAGACCTCGATGTCATTGCTTTGGGCCGATCCAGCGTTGACCTTTACGGCGATCAGGAAGGGCTTCCACTGTCAGACATGAGTTCGTTTTCCTCCTATGTCGGAGGCTGTGCGACAAACATCGCTGTTGGTGCTTCACGACTGGGTCTGAAATCCGGTTTGATCAGCCGCGTCGGCAATGAGCAGATGGGACAATTCATTCGCCGGACACTCGTCGAAGAGGGGGTTGATGTTGCCCATGTCTCCACCGATCCCAAGCGTTTGACGGCACTTGTCGTTCTGGGAATCAGGAACAGATCGTCCTTTCCTCACATTTTTTACCGGGAAAATTGCGCCGATATGGCGCTGAGCGAGGGCGACATTGATCCCGCCTATATTGCACGCGCCAGGGCACTTGTTCTGACGGGTACCCATTTTTCACAACCCGGCGTCGAGGCTGCGAGCAGAAAAGCCATTCGCGCCGCCAGGCAGGCGGGGACAAAAATTGCGCTTGATATCGATTACCGGCCCGTTGCCTGGGGGTTGACCAGTCACGGTGACGGGGAAAATCGCTTTGTGGAATCGGCGCCAGTCACCGAACATCTGCAGAGCATCGTTGCAGATTGCGATCTGATCGTAGGCACGGAGGAAGAGATCCGCATTGCCGGCGGGCAGGCCAGCACCATCGATTCTCTCAAGGCCCTGCGGGCACTGACCGCCGCCACCCTTGTAACCAAGCGCGGTCCTTTGGGGTGCTCGGTATTTCCTGGTGATATTCCGACCAACCTGGACGAGGGGATCGCTGTGGCTGGCCGTGAAATCGAGGTGTACAACACGCTGGGCGCAGGCGACGGGTTCATGAGCGGGTTTCTGTGTGGCTGGGTTGCCAATGAAAGCTGGGAAACCTGCTGCGCCTATGGCAATGCATCAGGGGCACTCGTGGTCTCGCGGCATGGGTGCGCGCCGGCCATCCCGAGCCGTGAAGAATTGCAGTATTATCTTGCTCATGGCTCTGCGCATCATCGTTTGCGTGAAGACCCTGTTCTGGAGCGTTTGCACCGTGTCACGACAGGCCGCAAATCCTGGCCGGAATTATGCGTGCTGGCCTTTGATCATCGCTGGCAATTGGAAGAACTGGCTGCCGCCAAGGGCGCAAAGCCGGAGGCAATTGCCGCCCTCAAGGGGTTGTTCGCAACCGCCGCACAGAATGTGGCGGCTGACAGCAGAAAAATTGGCGTCATCATCGATGACGTTCATGGATTTGATGCCCTGGCAGATTGTACGGGGTCCGATTTGTGGATTGCCCGACCAGTTGAACTGCCCGGGTCCGTGCCGCTGCAATTCCAGCATGGTGACAACATCATGGAAACGCTGCGCGCCTGGCCGCGATCGCATGTGGTCAAATGCCTTGTGCAGTACCATCCGGCAGACCCCGATGACGTGCGGCTCAAACAGGAGGAGCAGGTGCTGCGCCTGCAGGCTGCCTGTATCGCGACGGATCACGAATTGCTGCTTGAAGTCGTACCGGATGAGGCACGGGGCAATCGCGATGATGCGGTGGTGCAGTCTGTCAGGCGGTTCTATGAAATCGGTGTTCTTCCCGATTGGTGGAAATTGCCACCGCCCAAAAGCCCGGAACATTGGGCTGACCTGGAATCTCTGATAGCGCAATGGGATCCGCATTGCCGGGGGGTTCTCCTGCTCGGCCTCAATGTGGCGCCCGAGATTCTCGCTGCAGATTTTGCATTGAGCGCCGACCATGCCGTTTGCAAGGGATTTGCGGTCGGTCGCACACTGATCAATGGACCGGCCGAAGAATGGTTGTCGGGCAGGGCGGATGCCGCGCAAACGATTGCGGCTGTCGAGATGAATTTCAAAAATCTGATCACAGTCTGGAACGCCCGTGACAAGGCCTCCCGGAGGACCCCTGCATGAGCACGCTTCTGATCAAGGGCAAGGCGCCGGACCAGCAGGGTCGAACCATTTCAGTCACGCCGCAATCGGCCGGATGGGACTACGTGGGGTTTGAGGTATTCAAGCTGCACGACGGCCAGGCCATCAAGGGCAGCAGCGGCGCCTTTGAAATTTGTCTGGTGGTGTTGGCAGGTCACGGAAATATCACAGTGGACGGTCAGGCATTCAACGGGCTGGGAACACGCACGTCGGTGTTTGATCCCGTAGCGCCGGATGCTATCTATTTGCCGCCGGGATTGGATTATGCAGTCACAGCGACGGGCGATCTGGAACTGGGGGTTTGTAAAGCGCCTGGCAAGGGCACCTATCCTGTTCGCCGGATCTCGACTGACAGAATGTCCATGGAAAAACGTGGCGAGGGCAACAATATCCGCCATGTGTGCAACATTTTGCCGGAAACCGAACCGGCTGACAGTCTTTTGGTTGTTGAAGTCATCACACCTGCGGGCAATGCATCGAGTTATCCGCCGCACAAACACGATCAGGATAATCTGCCGCAGGAATCTTTGCTGGTCGAAACCTATTATCACCGCCTGGAGCCAAGTCAGGGATTTGCCTTCCAACGCGTTTACACCGATGACAGAACCCTCGATGAGACCATGACAATTGAAAATGGCGATGTGGTTCTGGTTCCCAGAGGCTATCACCCGGTCGCAACCGTGCACGGGTATGATCTCTATTATCTCAATGTCATGGCCGGCCCAAAACGGGCCTGGCAATTTTACAATGACCCGCAACATCAATGGATATTGGAATCGTGATCCTGTAGACGGGTTTGAAATAAATGGTTGGGTGTTGCGACGGCAGGAGCAGAAAACGCGTCTGCGCGCTTTGGATACACCGCGTAACTAGGAAGTTGGATGGCTGAAGCAATCAATTACAGTGGTTTTGTCGATCGCCTCAAATCACGCAAGGACCAGCTTCCGCCGAAGCTGCAGGCCGTGGCGCACTATATCTTGAACAACCCGGATGATATCGCGATCCTGTCGATCTCGAAAATCGCCATGGCGGCCGGGGTGCAGCCTTCAGCCGTGACGCGCTTTACCCGGGAGCTTGGTCTGACGGGTTTTTCCGAGCTGCAATCGGTCTTTCGCGAACGGATGATCGGCCCGAGACTCAGCTATGCCGAGCGGTTGAAGGGCATTTCGGAAAAGGCGGTGGACGCCAATTCTCCGCTTGATATCACCGATCCCCATGGGGTGCTCGAGGCCTTTGCCGGGTCCGCCTACATATCCTTGATGCAGGTTGTGGATCAGCAAAAGCAGGCGCCGTTGAATGACGTTGTAAAGGCTCTTCGCGATGCGCCTGCCGTTCACGTTTCCGGCGGTCGTGGGGCTTTCAGCGTGGCCACCTACTGCTATTATGGTCTTGCATCGATTGGCAAACGTGTTTTCCTGATCGACAATGTCGGTGCCATGCGCGAAGAACAGCTTTACGCCATGGGTGAGGATGACGTGCTGCTGATGATCAGTTTCGACGACTACACAAGAGACACGATCGAGCTTGCCGAAAAAGCCTTCAAGAAAAACCGTGCCGTTCTGTCCATCACGGACAATGAGTTCAGTCCGCTTGTTCCCTTTTCAAAACACGCTCTTTTCGTCCGGGAGGCAAAGCTGGGGCATTTTCGCGGATTGGTCCCGGCCATGGTTCTGTGCCAATCGATCATCGTCAGCATAGGGCGATGCGGCGAGGGGCCGGCGCGCCAGAACTGAACGAAATCCAGCCAGCGAAACGATGGATTGGAGTGTTATCTGCCAAGGCCAGCGCGGGATGCAAACCGACTGAAAAGGTCGCTCTGGCCCATTTGTCCGCCTTTCAGCATGATGCGCATGTCGTCGAGGGTGGGGTCAGCATGGGCGGCCAGACACAGGCTCACGCCCGCATCCATCGCATCAAGATAGCGCAGATCACGAAATCCGAGCTGCTGACAGATGGTGCTTGATGTATCGCCGCCGGCCAGACCAAGCCAGCCGACGGGAACCTGTTCCAGCACCCGAGCGACAAGATGCGCCGATTGCGCTGCCAAGGCCGCGGAGTCCAGCGCGTATTCGGCCTGGGGATCGAGGTGCAGCAAAACCGGGATTGCCCGGTTCAAACGATCGATCGTGCAGTTGATGATCTGTTCGGGACTGGCCAGTTCCTGCGGGGTAATGCACAGGCGCTCAAACCCTTCCGCAGCGTCTACCTGTGTTGATGTGACGGAAGATCGACTGCCGGCAAAAACCAGAATGCCTGAGGAGGTTGCCAGTGGTTCCAATGCGTCAGCAGGTCTTTTGGTTGATGCACCTGTCAGCGCTTCCGCGACCGAACTGGCGCCGATCAGCAGGCGTATACCCGCCACCTTTTGCAGCGCCTTGCCAATGCGCAACAGGTCTGATTGCGCCATGACATCCAGAAGCACTCTGCCGTGCAGTCGTTTTGCCAATTGAGCAGGGGGCATTGCTTCCAGTTCCGGCTGGCTCAACAGGAAGAGGGCATCAATTCCCTGGGCGTCCAGATGACGGATCAGATCGGCTTCACCCATCGGCGTGACGGGATGGGCGCGCATCACCGGGTGCCGGTCTATGCGATGGGTTTTGCCGTCTGAGGCTCTGGCAAACAGATTGCCGAAAGCACAATAGCGCCCAAGACCCGGTTGCCCGCCGATAATAGCGGTGACTCCGGGTTTGAGAACAGTCTCAAGGCCGCGCAGCGCCTCGCCAATCGAGCCGATCTGCGGGCTGCTGTCAAAGGTTGAACAGACCTTGTAATGGATGAGATCTGCGCCGAGCGCCTTGATGCCGGGGGCAAGTCGCGCAATTTCAACGGCAATGTCCTCACGGGACAGGCCGCGCAGGTTGGAGGCGATGCCGACGGCGTCGAGGCCGTCTACCTGTTGACGTTCCGGCAGGTCCAGAAACAACCGTGTCGACCAGCCAGCGCGGGTGAAGGTTGCCAGCGTGTCCGATGCGCCGGTAAAATCATCGCCGAGAAACACGACCCTCGGCGCCATCAGCGGTTTCCGAAAAAGTCGATGGCCTGTGACAGAGCCGGGTGTTTTGCTGCTTCCTCTTTCAGATCGCCACCTGCGGAAAGCACATCATAGGCCTGATGCAGACTGTTGATGCCTGCGGCAGGACCGTCCGGATGGGCCAGAATGCCACCGCCACACATGAACATGAAATCAGCTGATTGTGTGGCCGTGAGGGTCGCGGGCAGGGTGCCTGCCCATTGACCCGATGAAAAGGCGGGCATGACGCGATCATCCGGGCCATTGGCGCTGAGCGGTTGCAGGCAGCGGCGGGCAGCGTGCGTCACGTCCTCGGCACTATCGACAAATTTTCCGCCAATACCGTGCACATGCATATGGTCGATACCGGCCAGCCGATAGAGCGTGTGATAGGCGTCAAAACCGATCCCGAGCAGGGGATGGCGTGACAGGGCGCCGTAGCCATTGCGGTGGGCGTGGATGGCCAGAGGCGTATGGGCACGAAGGGTTTCCATGGCCGACAGCCCACACCAGTTGATGGAAGCCATCACGCAGCTGCCGCCCTCTGCCGCGACAAGATCGGCGTGCGCGCGCATGGCATCCGTTTCGTCGGTGATATTGAAAGCCATCATCACGTCACGGCCGGTTTTGTCGCGCCATTTGCGGATGCGGCGCATGACGGCGGGAACGCGTTCGGCCAGGGGGGCGTGATCCGGATTGGCGCAGATCTCGTCATCCTTGATGAAGTCGACGCCCGCTGCGCAAAGCCTTTCCACCAGATCGGCGATTTCCTCCGATCTCAAGCCGACATTCGGCTTGATGATGGTGCCGAAGATCGGTCGGCCTTCGACGCCGGTCATCCTTCGTGTGCCCGTGATGCCGACAGCGGGGACCGGGTAGCGGCCACGATAGGCGGCGGGCAGGGACAAAGACTGCAGCTTGAGCCCGGTAATCTCGCCGATATCATAGAGATTTCCGCTGACCGTGGCCGCCAGTGTCGCCAGGTTTTTGCCGATATTGGCGGTGGGAAATGCAATTCTGACCATGGCCCGGCGCCAGGGGCCGGTCAGCCCCTTGCGTTCAACCCAGGTGGACGGCAAAGAAGGCGCTGGCGCCGCTTCCAGTTCCTTCACCCACAGGACGCGGGCAGCGGCGCGGGCGCGCAAGGCATCTGTTTCACCCGCCACACGCACAAAGGTGCCGCTCGATTGCTCGCCGGCCATCATTGCGGCCACCTCTTCAGGCGGCATGGGGGTTTCAAGCAGATATTCCGCCTCGATCCATTGGTTGTTCATCAAGGCGCCTCAGAGTGTCGACAGATCAGGGAAAGGTCGGATCGGGTCCTGCCCATCCCAGTCTTCGGATGCCGCACGGATCATGTCGAACATTTTTCCCTTGGGGCCCAGCACTTCCGACAATTCAATCACTGTGCCGGGGTGATGTTCCTGTTCGAAATAGACAAAACGTCCATTGGCGCCCACTTCGCCGCCCATTTTTACCGTGAAGTCGCGCGCCAGCAGACGCTCCAGATCGGCGTCGAAACATTCGGTCCAGAAGGCCACATGCTGCAGGCCACGATGTCCTGCATTGCGGAAATCGCGATACATGGAAGGCACGTCGTTGCGGGTTTGTATAAGTTCGACTTGAACATAGCCGGAATTTGCCAGCGCCACGGAATTGTGTGGCTCATAGGTCTGGCCGTCATAGGTGTAGTTTTCAATCGGCACGCGCGGATTGTAATACCAGGGGCCGACGCCCATGACTTGCGACCAATGGCGCATGCCGGCTTCAATATCATCCACCACATAGCCAAGCTGGCGGATCGGTCCGAGAATTTTACTCATGGTCAGTGCCTTACTTCATCAGGATATTAGGAAGCCACGTGGAAATGGCCGGAACGAGGGTGACGACGATCAGTGCGAGAATCAGCGGTATGAAAAAGGGAAGAACGCCGCGTATCACTGTGCTGATGGGCATGCGCGTGATGATCGAAATCATGTAAAGGCTCATGCCCACCGGCGGCGTCAGCAGGCCGATCATCAGGTTGAGCACAAAGACGATGCCCAATTGCAGCGGATCGACCCCGGCAAGGGTGAGGGCGGGGGCGATGATGGGGGCCAGAATGAGGATGGCGGCGATGCTTTCCAGCACCATGCCGACAGCCAGCAGCAGCAGATTGATCAGGAACAGCAGGACCAGCGGATTGTCCGACAGGCCGAGCAGGAAACCGGAGGCTTTTGTCGGCACCTGATCCAATGTCAGCACCCAGGCAAAGAGTGCTGCTGCGGACACAATCAGCAATATATTTGCGGTCGCCTCCGCCGTTTGCCGCAAGGCGGCGATGACCGCCGACAAGGTGAGGCTGCGATAGATGAAGAAACCGATGGCCAGCGCATAGACGACGGTAACACCAGCCACTTCGGTTGGGCCGAACAGGCCGCTGACCAGACCGCCGATCAACAGGACCGGGGCAAGGAGGGCGGGGAATGAAATCGCGAATTTGCGAAGGACATCACTGCGGCTGGGGCTGATGTCATCGCGTGGCAGGCCCTTGAAACGGGCGATCAGCGCCACCTGCACCATCAGCAGCGCTGTCAGCAAAAGTGCAGGCACGATGCCGGCCAGCAAAAGCTTGATTGCGGAGACATTGGCGACAGCCGCATAGATGATGATGGGAATGGAGGGTGGGAAAATCGGGCCGATTGTTGCCGCAGCAACGGTGAGGCCGGCGGCAAAGTCTTCGCGGTACCCCTGACGTTTCATCTGGTCAACCTGGACGGCGCCCAGGGCGCCGATATCGGCAAGGGCCGCCCCTGATATGCCGGAAAATATCAAGCTGACAAAGACGCTGACCTGCGCGACCGCGCCGCGAAAACGGCCAAAGATCATCCGCACCAGATCGAACAGATGGGTGGTGACGCCCACGGCATTCAAAAGGTTCGCAGCGAGGATGAACAGGGGAACGGCAAGGAGGGGCGAACTGTCCAGTGCATTCAGACTGCGTTGCGCCAAAACCGAGACGGGCAGAGAATAGGCAACGATGACCGTTGCCGATGACAGCCCCAGGCAGACAGCCACTGGTACACCTGCCACCAGCAGGACCAGAAACAGGGTCAGGAGAACGAGACTCATTTGTCTTCCAGTTCGACAGGGCCTGCTTGCAGGGGATCGCGGCCACGCAGGGTCGTGACAATACGGCTCAGGGCGACCAGCGCCAGGATCATGCAGCCGATCAGGGCGGGGGTATAATAGGCCCAGTTCGGCACACGCATGGCCGGGGTCAGAAACTTGCCGGCCCGTGGCAGAAAACTGGCAAATCCCATGATCAGGAAGCCGGAAAACGTCAGGATGGCCACATCCGACAGCAGGGACAGCCAGCGGCGCATCGCCGGTCCGCAGGCATCGGGCAGTATGGAGACTGCCACCAGCTGACCGCGCGCCGCCAGTAGCGGCACTGCCAGGAAAACAAGGCCGATGCTGCTGAACCGGGCCAGTTCGTCAGCCCATGGTAGCCCGACATCCAGCAGGTTTCTCGCGCCGACTTGCAGGGCGATCAGTCCCGCCATCAGCGCCAGAAGCGCCGTGGCAAGACCGAGGCAGAAGGTGGTCAGCCGGGCAATCATTGCCCGACTTTCTGTTGGTTGAAAGCAAGCATGATTTGCAGTCTATTCCATTGCCTTGATCTTGGCGTAGAGATCACCGTATTTTTCACCGAAGCGTTCCTGCACCAGCGTGTTGACCGAAGCGCGGAATGCATCAACATCCAGACCTTCGTCCGGGCCGATGACCGTCATGCCGAGATCACGCAATTGCTGGGTTTCAGAGGCTTCCTTGTCAAGAATGGCGTTGGTTGCCTTTTCGCGGGTTTCATTGGCTGCCTGCATGACAGCAGCACGGCCTTCGTCGCTCAGGCTCTGCCAGACATCTTCATTGATCACCACGACTTCCGCATTGGACATGTGACCGGTCAGCATCAGATGCGACTGGACGTCGTAAAGCTTGACGGTCAGGACCACATTGACGGGGTTTTCCTGCCCCTGGACCACGCCGGTGGCCAGCGCTGTTGGCACTTCGGACCAGTCTACGGGAATGGCGACAGCGCCCATTCCTTCAACGGCGGTCGTATAGATCGGGAAGGGCACGGCGCGGATCTTGACACCCTTGAGGTCGGCTGGACTCTTGACCGGCAGATTGGCTGTCAGATTGCGGCGGCCGAAGTAATGGGCATAGATCACCCGCACGTTGGCGGCGGCGATCAGGCCCTCGTTCAATTCCTGCATGACGGGTGAATTGACGTCTGTCACACGCATCAGGTGATCGACATCCTTGTAGAGGTATGGCGTGTCGAGCGCGGCAAAGGGTTCGTAGAGCGAGCCGATGCCACCGGCCGTATTGTGGGAAAAGGCAATCGTGCCCAGTGAAACCGCTTCAGCCAGTTCCTGCAATTTGCCGAGCTGGGAGGCCGGGAAGACGGTCACTTCGATATTGCCTCCGGAGGCCTTGCCCAGTGCTTCGGCAAACCAGTCGGCCTGTGCGCCGGCCACGGAAGCCGGTTCATTGTTGTGGCCATAGCGCAACTCCACGTCTGCGGCCTGCGCAGTGAATGATATCAAGGCCGTGGCAGCCGCAGCGACACCCAGACCAAGCACTTTACGGCGGCTTAGACCCGTGAAAATTGAATACATTTCATCTCCTCCAAAATGAGTGTTTTTGAAGCCTTTTGCTTCATCTCCTCCAAGTCTGGCCTTTTTATCCAGAACTTGACACAAAGCTAGAAACGCGAGCACTCTGTGTCAAAGAAATATGTATGAGGTTTTTTGAGGTGTCTACGAAAACCATCACGGATGGGGCCAGCTATCCGCAGATGAGCGATCTGGCACAGGTTGCCGGCGTATCGCTGGCGACGGTTGATCGCGTTATCAATCGGCGCAAAGGTGTCAAGGAGCGCACCGTGCACCGGGTGTTGGAAGCGGCACGGGAGATCGGCTTCCTGAGTGAGGCTGACCTGGAACGCTACACGGCCACCCGCCCGCCAAATATCGTCTTTCTGCTTCCCGCCGGTACCAATCCCTATCTGCGCCTTCTGGGCGAACGATTGCGTGCACGTGCGGCCAGGGCCACCGTTCAAACACCCGCCATACGGTGCTTTTTCATCGACAGCTTCTCTGTGTCGGCGCTGGCGGATGCTCTGCGGCGTCACCGCAATTGGGCAGATGGCATCGTGTTTTTTGCCATAGACCATCCGCAGGTAAGGGAAGCAGTCGGTGAGGTGGCGGCCACCGGAACACGGCTTGTAACTCTGGTTTCCGATCTGCATCATGCCGGGCGCAGCGCCTATGTGGGGCTTGACAATCATGCATGCGGGCGCACAGCAGGCCTGTTGATCTCGCGCTTCAGTGCCGCTCAATCCGGGTCGATCGCGCTGGTGGCCGGAAGCCGCAATTACCGTGCCCATTCGGAGCGTGAAGCCGGTTTTCTATCCATCATGGAGGAGTTGAACCCGCGCTTGAAGATTATCGGCATGCGCGAGGGGCATGACGATTCGGCAGAAAACTATCGCCATACGATTACACTGATGGAACAGAATCCCGACCTGGTGGGCATATACAATGTTGGTGGATCATCAGGGGGAATTTCCCGTGCGCTGGAAGAGCGCAAACGACAGGATATCGTTTTTATCGGCCACGGGCTGACCGCTGATACACGATTGTCCCTCGTCAATGGCACTTTGGACGCCATCTTGGACACGGATCCCGAACGATTGCTTGATTGCGCCATTGCACAGATCACAGCGCCACAACCAGAGACTGCGGCGCCTAAGATCCATCTCGATATCTATTTTCGGGAAAACCTTCCGTGAAACATGCTGCCAGGGATGGGGCCGTATTTTCTCGACGATACACCTCTAGCGCCGGTTTGCTGCTGGCTTGGTCAACTCCCGGCCAGCAGAGACGTGTTGCCCCCGGCGGCGGTGGTGTCGATGCACACGTGACGTTCGATGATGCATCGATCCGCCATGTCGCTGTCACTCATCAAGGGCAGGAGCGGGCCGTTGCGCTTTGCCAGCGCGATGCGGGCGGCACGGATATCGGCTTCATCGCTCCACAGCGCAGCGCCGTCAAAGCCTGATATTTCCGCAAGGTCCTGACGCTTGAGATACCCCGTAACGGCACCCTTTTCTGTCGCATCCCGACATACAATCAGGGCGTTGCAGCCTTTGCTGCGCGCAATGGCTGCCTGTTTGACAGCGTCATCCGGCATCGGACCAAGGCACAGGATGGTGCCGCGCGGATAATAGGTGAGCCGGTTGGATTCGCCTGTCGGGCCGGGGAGATCGAGGGTCTGAAGCCGCTTGCGCGAAACCGGTTCGAGTGCATTGAGGGCGGCCTGGACCGTTTGAATGCCCACGGGTGGCGTGAGTTCAACGGGCATGGACCGTGTCACCTCCGGCCGGGTGAAACGGCGCACATAGTTGGGGCCGCCGGCCTTTGGGCCAGTGCCTGAAAGACCTTCGCCACCGAAAGGTTGAGAGCCTACGATGGCACCGATCTGATTGCGGTTGACGTATAAATTGCCGACGTTGAGGCCGGTGGTGATCCGCTCCACGCGATCATCCATGCGGGTGTGGAGACCGAAGGTCAGACCAAAGCGGCTCGTGTTGATGTCTTTGATAATGCGGCCGATTTCCGAGGCCTTGAAGGTCGCGATATGCAGAACCGGGCCGAAGATTTCGCGATGCATGTCCTGCATGCCGCGAATTTTTATCGCTGCCGGTCCGACGAAGGTGCCCGCTTGTGGTGCCTGAACCTGTTTCAGCAACCGGCCATCGGTTTCGGCGGCACTGATATGGTCGAGGATTTGCCGGCGTGCAGCCTCATTGATCACAGGCCCCAGATCTGTCGCATAATCCCATGGCGCGCCAATCGTGAGTTCATCCATGGCGCCAAACAGCATTTTGAGAAAGCTTGGGGCGATGTCTTCCTGGATAAACAATATGCGTAGTGCAGAGCAGCGCTGTCCGGCAGAGCGGAAGGACGAATCGATGATGTCTTTGACAGCTTGCTCGGGAAGCGCTGTCGAATCGACAATCATCGCATTGAGGCCGCCGGTCTCTGCGATCAGTGGCGCGTCTGCTGCGGCGGTTTCTGCCATGGAGCGGTTGATCGTCTGGCCGGTGGTTGTGGACCCGGTAAAACAGACACCGTCGATGCGCCGGTCGGCCACCAGCTTTGCGCCAACAATGGAACCGGCGCCGGGGAGTAGCTGGAGAACTGAGCGTGGTACCCCGGCTTCGTGCAGCAATTGAACTGCAATGTGGGCGACGATGGGCGTTGGATCGGCCGGCTTTGCCAATACGCCATTGCCACCCGCCAGTGCCGCCGCAATCTGCCCGGTAAAGATGGCAAGAGGAAAATTCCACGGTGATATGCAGGCAAAAAGGCCGCGGGCAGGCCTGTTTTCAAGTTCGGGAATACGGGCCGCGTAGTATCGCAGAAAATCCACGGCCTCGCGCAGTTCGGCAATGACATCAGCAGGTGTCTTTCCTGCCTCTCGGGTAAGGACTGCAAAGAACAGGCCGAAGTTTTTTTCATAGAGATCGGCGGCGCGCTGGAGAATTGCGGCGCGTTGATCGGGTGGGCAATCCTGCCAGGGCGTGGCTGCGGACAAAGCCGTTTCCACATCCTGCTCGGTAGCCTCGATGACCATACCTACGTGGTCGCCGGGATCAGCTGGGTTGTAAACCGGCGTTGGCGCGGTGCCTTCAAATGGCCCGGCAATCAATGGTTCCGCATGCCACTGACTGTCGCGATAAGGCGCGCGCGCCGCTTCGATCGCAGCAAGATCATTTACATTGTGCAAATCCCAACCTTGAGAATTGCGTCTTTCCGGTGCGAAGAGGTTTTCCGGCAGACGGATATGCGGCGCCGGCTTTGCCATATCGGCTTCAAGCGTCTCGAATGGGTCGGCAGCAATCACCGACGGGGGCACGTTTTCGTCGACAATTTGATTGACGAAGGACGAGTTGGCGCCGTTTTCCAGCAACCGTCGGACCAGATAGGCCAGCAGGTCGCGATGTGGCCCGACCGGTGCATAGATGCGGCATCGGGTGTTCTCGGTTTCCATGACCTTGCGATGCAGCACTTCGCCCATGCCGTGCAGGCGCTGGAATTCATATTTTGATTTGTCCTGACCAAGCGCAAGAATGGCCGCGACCGTCGTGGCATTGTGGGTGGCAAATTGCGGATAGATCCGGTCTGTCATGCCGAGAAGTCTCGCAGCGCAGCAGACATAAGAGACATCCGTCGCGGATTTGCGGGTGAAAACCGGAAAGTCCTGCAAGCCCTCAACCTGTGCCCGTTTGATCTCGGAGTCCCAATAGGCCCCCTTGACCAGCCGTACCATGATGCGTCGGTCAAGCTTTTCGGCAAGGGCATGGAGCCAGTCGATGACCGGGGCGGCACGTCGGCCATAGACTTGAACCACGACGCCGAACCCATCCCATCCGGCGAGGCGCTCATCGCGCAAAACCGCTTCTATGACATCAAGGCTGAGGTCAAGCCGGTCGGCTTCCTCTGCATCGATATTGAGGCCCATATTGGCATCTCTGGCGAGCAGGGTCAGGGCAAGCGTGCGCTCCACCAGTTCATCAAGAACCCGTTGCTTCTGACCGAGTTCATAGCGCGGATGCAGCGCTGACAATTTGATCGAAATGCCGGGATTTTCGCGACTGTCTGCCGAGGTGGCATTCTTGCCGAGCGTCGAGATTGCGTCGGAATAGGCAAGGAAGAATTTGTCGGCGTCCGTTGCCGTGAGGGCGGCTTCCCCCAGCATGTCGTAGGAATAGGTAAAGCCTTTGGCCTTCATTGGCTGGCCGCGTTTGACAGCATCCGCAATGCTTTCGCCGAGGACAAATTGATTGCCCATTTCCTTCATGGCAGCCTTGACGGCAACCCGGATGACCGGCTCACCCAAGCGCTTGATGGCGCCGTGCAGCACATTGGTCACGCCTTTGGAGGCATTTTCGTCGAGCACCTTGCCTGTCAGCATCAGGGCCCAGGTCGAAGCATTGACCAGAGAGGAAGAGGACTTGCCCAGATGCCGCCCCCAACTGGAAGGCGCAATCTTGTCTTCGATCAGGTCATCCATGGTTTGTGCATCGGGCACCCGCAACAAAGCTTCCGCCAGACACATCAAGGCAATGCCTTCATGCGTCGATAGACCGTATTCGGCCAGAAACACTTCCATCAGCCCTGGGCGGTTATCGGCGCGAATGGTTTCAACCAGCGCCTCGGCTTTCTTCGAAATGGCGTGCCGTGTCTCGGGAGCCGGGCCATTGGAACGCACCAGCTGCTCCAGCAGCGGTTTGGCGGGTGCCAGATGGTGATCGCGAATGATTTTACGGAGATGGGTCAGGTCAGCCATGAAAAACCTCAAATGCTCTTTGGATTTTCAGTATTGCGCAAAATTGAAAGTCATGTTTCCTTATTTTTTTCGCAAGAACGGCAAAAAGACTGAAATATGGGTCGAAAAGGGTGGAGAAATTGGATCTTGCAGACAATATGAGGCAATTGGACCGTTTTGACAGGCAGATCATCGCAATTCTGTCGGCTGACGGGCGTTTGCCTGTCACAGATCTGGCAAAACGCATCGGCATGTCAAAAAGCCCCTGTCAAAGCCGGGTGAAGCGGCTGCAGGAGGAGGGGTATATATTGGGGTTTCGTGCGGTGCTGAACCCGCACAAGCTGGGCCGTGAGCATGTGGCCTTTACCGAGGTGACGCTATCGGACACCCGAGAAGCAGCACTCAAGGCCTTTAACGCAGCCGTTCAAAAAGTGCCCGAGATCGAGCAGTGCCACATGATCGCGGGGTCATGTGACTATCTGTTGAAAATCCGCACGGCCGATATTCTGGCCTATCGCAAAATTCTGGGTGAGACGATTACCACTCTGCCGCATGTTTCCAATACGTCTACCTCTGTCTCGATGGAGGCCGTCAAGGATTTTGCCTTTTAGCTGAGGTAGGCTGCACGCCTGCAGCCTCACCACCTGAACCGTTGGCGCAGTGTACATCGCTGCTCGCAAAGTAAATTCAGTTCGAAAACTGCGCATTTGGCGCCAACGTCGGCAGTTGAATTTCTGCAACGATATCACCGGTGAAAAGGGATGCAGTCTCGCTGTCATTGTCATCTGATTCTGCCAACCAATAAGCGCTGAGAAAAAGTATGAAAACCAGTACGATCGAGACAATCAGCACACGAAATACATAGGATGTCTGTCCCTGACGCGCCTGATTTTTCGTCAGCATTTCGGGCTTTTCGAATTCATTTGTATGTTTGTTCATTGAAAATCTCCGCTTTTTTAACAAACGCTCGAACCCGCTCCAGGTTCCAATTTATTTTTGAAAGCATGATGCGCAAAACGGATATGCATCTGACGC
>JARGOF010000028.1 GCA_029212415.1 Rhizobiaceae bacterium
GTATCACCCGCAACAAGCGCCAATACCGCGCGAGCGGTTTCGTCCTTGTCCGCACCGCAGACCTCCAGTGCCACCCTCACTTGGCGCCGGCAGCGAACGGCGGCCTCGACGGGCCGCGACGCAGCATGGCGTCCCGTGAACTGACAAGGAAAATACAGCGCACGCGGACGCATTCCCCAGATTGGCAAGCGTCGGGCCTCAGGCCACACTGACGACAGAACCCTGAAACCATCATAAAGAATGTTCTGCTGCTTGCTGCGCCCCTGGTGGGAACAGCTTTTGCTGATTGCCAGAGCCGCCGATGACAAGGGCAGGGTGCCCGGTGTCGGGCAATCCTGTTTTCGAAGGACGCGGAGACATGGATGAGGTGGACCTGACCCTGCGGTCTGCAATCAAGACAGGCTCAAAGCACTCTCACGGACCTGGCTGACCAGGATCGACCAATCCATGCCCAGGGCGCCGTAGACATCACCGGCCTGATTGCTCGCATTGTCGGCGAGGATTTCGATCATCAGGCTTGCGCCATCGGCGACGATCACACCGGCCTGGGTCAAACGGACCAAGGCGGTCTCGCGCTTTGTCCTGTTGAAGGTGCCGCTGGCATCCACGGCGACATAGGCCTCAAACCCCTCGCGCACGGCCCGCATCGCGGGAAACGCGGCGCAGACTTCAAGGGAAAGACCAGCGAAGATCAGTTTGCTCCGCCCGGTTGCGCGAATGGCCGCTTCCACCCTTGGATCGTCCCAGGCGTTGACCGTTGTTCGGTCGATAAAGCTTTGCCCTGGCAGAGCCTCCTGCAGTTCCGGAATGGCCGGGCCCCACAGTGTCTGTGACGATGTGGTGGTTGCGACAATCGGCAGACCGAGGGCTTTTGCGGCCCTGGCCAGGCCGACGATGTTGTGTTTGAGTTCTGCGATCGAATAGTCGCGGATGCCCGTCATCAGGCCGACCTGATTGTCGACAAATACGACGGCGGCATTGTCACGGTTCAGGGGAGCAGGGTTGTTCAAATGGGTCATGGTCTTCTCTTTTTCAGGTTGGTTTTCAGTGGTGTCGGTTTCAGTCAATTGATCCAAGGCGACCGGCTCGATAGTCAGCCTCGACTGCGTCAAGCTCGGCCACTTTGCCCATCGCAAATGGGCCGCGTTGGACAAAAGCCTGGCGAAGCGGGTGGCCTCGGAACAGGACGGCATGTGCCCCCGCTTCCGAGGAAAATGAGATGTCCGTGGCGCCTGCAAAGGCGATGGCTTTGCCGGGTTGCAGATCGGCAGAACCTGCGTTCCACGTCACTGTGGATATGCCCTTGATGGCGAGGATCCAGGCGTGGTGGCCGCTGTCGCCATGGTGTGTGAACTGGCCGCCGGCCTGCATGTTGATATCAAGCAGCGTTAATGGGATGTCTGGCGCTGCCGCACCCGTGACACCGTTGCTTTCACCAAGGACGAGCCGTGCGGTCGCGTGGTCACCTGGCAGCTTAGGCATGTCTTTGGCCGCAAGGTGAAAGGCTGTCGGGGCGTCATGCCTTTTGTCGTTTGGCAAGTTGACGAAGACCTGCAAGGCGTGGGTCCTTGCATCGGGACGGGGTGCTTCATTGTGAATGGCGCCGCGCGCAGCTTTGAACCAATAGAGATCACCGGGCGCCAGATCGAGGTCATTGCCCAGTGAATCGCGGTTGCGGAATGCGCCTTTGCTGTCCTCAAACATGAGTGTGACTGCGGAAAGCCCGGCATGGGCATGTGTTCCGAAGGTGGGCTGCGTCATGACGAAGTGATCAACCATGATCAGCGGATCCATCAGCCCTTGGAAATCCGCGTGCTGATAACTTCGGGCCTCGAAACCGTCGCCTATCTTGATCGCGCGGCCGTCACTTTGTGTATGGGTTTCGCAGGGGACGCCTGCGCGCTTGTCGCTATGTTGCGTGTTCATGTCATCTCTCGCTTTTGCTGAATTGAATATATGAGCGAGACAATGGATCGAAAATCGGTCAATATCAGAACTTATCGTTCTATCTGTAGAACAATAGGAGGATCGGTATGGACCTCAACGACGCGTTCTATTTTGTGCAGGTTGTTGAAAAGGGGGGCTTTTCTGCCGCCGCGCGGGCGCTGAACATCCCGAAGTCGCGTCTCAGCCGCCGCGTGCGGCAGCTTGAGGATCACCTCGGCGTACGCCTCTTGCAGCGTACATCGCGCATCGTCACGACGACAGAGGTTGGCAAGGAGTATTTTGGTTACGCCCAGGACGCCCTGGCGCGATTTGAAATCGCCGAAACGGCCATCCGCCGGAAAACCAACAGGATCGAAGGGACCGTGACAGTTTCCTGTTCCCTGGGAATGGCACAGTTCGGCCTCGATCAGATCCTGCCGCGCTTCTTGCAGGACAATCCCGGCGTGACGGTGGTTCAGCGGGCCTCAAACCAGATGGAGGATTTGATCAAAGGCGGGATTGACGTCGCAATCCGCGGGCATATGGACACGCTGCCTGACTCGAGTTTGATCCAGCTGCGACTGGCGCGTGTGGAATGGCACCTGTTTTGTTCGCCTGATTACCATGACACTTTGCATCAATATGACGATCCTGCCGCGATGGCCAATCACCCGGCCCTGGTCCTTGGTCGACCCGGGGCCACGCACCAATGGTTGCTGACCGACGGTGATGGGCAAAGCGCATCCGTCCCTTACCGGGTGCGTTTTGCCAGTGATGACATGTCCACGCTCAAAAATGCGGCGGCTTTGTCCCTGGGGCTTGTCGCCCTGCCATCCTACGTTTGCCGACCAGAGGTGGAAGCCGGATCGCTTGTGCGCGTCTTGCCGGGTTGGACAGCGGGTCTCCCGCAGATCAGCCTCTTGATGCCATCGCGCCGAGGGTTGTTGCCGGCGTTTGAAGCCTTCCTTGATTTCCTGAAGCAGGAATTACCCCCTATTCTGGCTGGCGATGCAGCAGCAGCCCGTGAATGAAGCGCTCCCGGATCAGGCCTTCAACACCAACCCGCGCAGCCAATGTCGAAACACCCAGCCGCATTTCCGCCCAACATACTTGCAACAGGCTGGAGCAATGGCGTAGAGACGACTGAGACGCATGCCGCGCGGCTTGATCGGGCCTAACCAGCGAACCTCCTCAATGAAGCGGCAGAGTTCAACGCCCCGCGGGAGAGGGTTGGGCAGCGCAGCACACACGGACGCATTCTCCACAGTGGGGGATCGCCGGATATCGGGTTCCCAGGACGAAAGAATTTTAAAACCATGATGAAGAGTGTTCTGCCGCTTGCTGCACTTTTGATGGGATCGGCGTTTTTGCTGTTTGCCGGTGGCGTCAACAGCCTGATCCTGCCGATCAGAGGTGAAGCCGAAGGCTTTACGGCTGCTTCGCTGGGTCTCCTGGGAACCGGTTGGGCGATCGGCTATGTGGCCGGTTGCCTGCGCACCCCGTCCCTTGTGGCGCGTGTCGGCCACATCAGGGCCTTTGGCGCCATGTGTGCGCTGGCGGCCATCGCCGTGCTCCTGTCGCTGATCTTCATCAAGCCCTGGGTGTGGATTCCGGTGCGGGCCTTGTCGGGATTTTGTTTTGCCGGGGCTGCCATGATTGTCGAAAGCTGGCTCAATGAACGCACCGACGCCGCCTCGCGCGGCCGCGTCTTCGGCATCTATACGATGGTCAATCTGGCTGCGACCACTGCGGGGCAGATGGTTCTGACCCTCGGCGACGCCAGCGGCTATCTCTTCTTTGTTGTTGCGGCGATGGTCTACTGTCTGGCGTTGCTGCCGACAGCCATGTCGGCGACCACCACACCCAAACCCCTGACCAGTGTATCGCTGAACCTGCGGGGTCTGTGGGATAATTCTCCCATTGCCTTTGTCGCCGTGGCGATGGTCGGCGTTTCCAACGCGGCCTTCGGAACACTGGCGGCGGTCTATGCGGCGCGGATCGGGCTGGAGCTCAGTGACATCGCCCTTTTTGCCAGTATCCCCATTCTGGCGGGCGCCTTGTCGCAAATCCCCGTGGGCATCGCCTCCGACAAGCTGGACCGCCGGCTTGTGCTGATCGCGATTGCCGTCTTCGCTTTGACAGCCGACGGGCTGTTCGTCTTTGGCGGCTTTGTCAATCCGTTGATCATCCTGTCCCTGGCCGGCCTTTTCGGTGCCACGGTTTTTGCCATGTATCCGGTCATCGTCGCCCATGCGAATGACCATGCGGAACCCGGCACCTATATTCAGGTGAGTGGCGGGCTGCTGCTGGTCTACGGGATTGGCTCGATTGTCGGCCCAACCGTCGCCGGTTTGACGATGACCGGCTTTGGCGCGCCCAGCCTGTTCATGATCACCGGCACTGCCCATATCGTGCTGATTCTCTACGCAATGGTGCGCCTGCGATACGCTCCGGCTGTGGCGCAAGCCGACAAGGGCAGCTTTCAGGCCGCGCCGATGGCGCGCATGTCGACACCCGAGACCGCTGCTCTGGCTGCCAACCAGGCTGAGCTGAACTCGGATCGCTCCAACGCCGGGGCAGCCGAACAGGACCTGAAGCCTGTAAAGGATTGAGCGCTTTGCGCGGGGCATGGCTATGGTCGGGCGCGCAGGCCTGATGATGACGGGGAGAGGCTGCTGACGTTTGGCCGCACAGCCGGCCGGTCTGGATCAGATCGGCAGCCAGAAGCCATTCGATCAGAACAATTGATTTGCAGACAATCGGCTGCATTGATGTCATCAGTTCGCCAGTCAACGCCTCCAGCCATGCAGATGCGCATTGTATCGCGCCACCTGCAGCCCCATTTGACCATCATGACCCTGACACAGACACCGACATTCCTGCACCGGATAGAGATCACGCCCGGCGATATCGACGACATGGACCACGTCAACAATGCCGTGTATCTGCGCTGGGTTCAGGAGGCTGTTGTCCATTACTGGCAGCAGATCTCTTCGGCTGATGCACAGCAAGGGCTTCTCTGGGTGGCGCTCAAACATGAGATCGTCTACCGCATGCCGCTTTTGCTGAATGACCAGGTGGATGCCCTGGTCACGGCGACCGGGACACGCGGGTCTCGGGCTTCATTTTCAACCAACTTCAGGCGCGGTGACGATATCGCAGCCGAAGTGCAGAGTTCCTGGTGTTGCATCGATGCCAATACCCGCCGGCCGCAAAGAATCGCCCGCGATATCGTGCGGCAATTTCTGGCCGTCTGAGGTTTTTCGCCCGTCTGGCCAATGAATGCCAGACGTGTTCTAGCCGCCGGTGCGCCGGACGAGACGCGTTTCGAGTTGCACCAGAGCATCGTAGATAAGCACCGCGAACAGTCCGACGATCAGACCGCCTTGCAGCACAAAGGCTGTGTTGTTGGTCAACAGGCCCGCGATGATCACTTCGCCCAGCGTACGGGCGGCCACGGTGGAGCCGAGTGTCGCGGTGCCAAGGGCAATGACGACGGACAGCCGAATGCCAGTCAGTGTCACCGGCAATGCAAGGGGCAGTTCCACCCGCACCAATTGCTGCCAGCGATTCAGTCCAATGCCTCGGGCCGCCTCCATTGTGGCAGGCGGCAGGGTCGAAAGGGCGACGATGGCGTTTTCGAAGATCGGCAGCAGACCGTAGAGAAAAAGCGCCACCAGCGTCGGCCCCGCGCCAAAACCCAGTGCCGGCACGGCCAGCGCCAGGACTGCAACCGGGGGAAATGTCTGTCCCATATTGGTGATGGTGCGCGAAAGCGGCAGAAAGGCTGCCCCCGCCGGACGGGTCACCAGGATGGCCAGTGTCACGGCAACCAGCGTGGCCGCTGCCGACGCCGCCGCGACGAGACCCAGATGGCTGATCGACAATGAAAGAAGAGAGGCGCGTTCATAGATGACCGGACCGCCTGCCGACGCAAAGGGTGCAAACAACGGCGTGAACCACACGGGCCGCAAAACCAGCGCCAGCAGCAACAGCGTCAGGGCGGGTCGCAGAAAGGTTCCGATCCTCATGGGTGGGCCCGGGCGCGGGCGCGGGCGCGAATGGCCTCGAAGGTCACGCGACCGACAAGCACACCGTCTTGCTCCACCGGCACCGCAGCGCGTCCGGTCCAAAGGCAGGCCGAGAGCGCGTCGCGCAGGCTTGCTTCGACCGGCAGCGCTTCGCCCTCGGCAACGCCCTCTTCAACCAGTTCCGAGACAGGAACAAGGGACAGAAGACGCAGCGGGCGTTCGACCCTGCCGACCATGTCAGCGACAAATTCCGTGGCGGGCCGGGTGATGATCTCGGCCGGTGTGCCGTGTTGAACAAGCTGGCCTGAATCCATCACCGCCACGCGGTCGGCAAGCCGGATCGCTTCCTCCATGTCGTGGGTCACCAGAATGATGGTCGAGCCCAGTTGCTTCTGGATGCGACGCAGATCGTCCTGCGCGCGGGTCCTGATCACGGGATCGAGCGCGCCGAAGGGTTCGTCCATGAGCAGCAGATCAGGCCGCGACGCCAGCGCCCGCGCCACGCCGACACGCTGCTGCTGTCCGCCGGACAGTTCGCCGGGATAGCGGTTGCGGAAAGTCTCAGGTTCCATCGAAAAAAGTGTCAGCAATTCATCAACCCGGGCGCTGATTTTATCGGCAGACCAGTTCAGCAATTCCGGCACAGCGCCGATATTGCGCGCAACCGTATGGTGCGGAAACAGCCCGTGGCCCTGAATGGCATAACCGATGCGCCGCCGCAGGATATGCGGCTTGATCGTCAGGGTGGATTCGCCGTTGATACGCACCTCACCCGAACTGGGCTCCTCCAGCCGGTTGATCATGCGCAGCAGCGTGGTCTTGCCCGAGCCGGAGGTGCCGACAATCACGGTGACCGTGCCCGTCTCGATCGTCATTGTCACCGCATCCACAGCAGGTACACCGTTGTAGAGCCTGGTGATCTTGTCGATTTCAATCATGCGGTCGCCTCCGGTGTCGTGCGCACCAAATCCACGAGAATATCCATTGCGATAGCCGCCACGAGGGCCAGCATGACGGTCGGCAAAGCACCAAGCAGGATAAGGTCGGTCGCCGTCTGATTGAGGCCCTGGAAGACAAAGGTGCCAAAGCCGCCTCCACCGATCAGGCCGGCGATGACGGCAAGGCCGATGTTCTGCACCAGCACGATACGCACCCCCGTCAGAATGACCGGCAGGCCCAGTGGCAGTTCGACCCGCAGCAGGCGCTGCCGCTGGGTCATTCCCATGCCGCGCGCGGCCTCAATCGCTGCTGGCGGCGCAGCGGAAAGCCCGGCCACGGTGTTGCCGACCACCGGCAAAAGCGAATAGAACACCAGCGCCAGAAAGGCCGGTGCAAAGCCGATCCCGGCAATGCCAATGGATTGGGCCCCCGGCACCGTTTCCCCGACCCAGCCAAGGATCGGGATCATCAGACCGAACATGGCAAGTGATGGAATGGTCTGCAAAAAGCTCAGCACCGGCAGGATGGCACCGCGCAGTTGGGCGCGGCTGTGGCACAGGATCCCCAACGGAAAGCCGATGACCCCGGCAATGGCAAGTGAGCCGAAGGCAAGCCCCAGATGCCGCACAAAAGCATCAATGAAGGCAGGTTTTCTCCCGGCGTATTCCTGCATGATCGACAGGTCCGAAAGGGCCCCGGACCACAAAACAAGCGTCAGCGCTGCCAGTGCCGCGATGAGCAGAGCGGCGCGCGCCAGCGGTCCGGGAGCAAGATTGCCAAGCGCATCTGACATCAGCAGTATGAAAACAGCGAGCAGACACCAGAACCCTGCAGCCGGTGAAACCCGTGCGTATTCCCCGGCTCCCGCCAGCAAGTTCGGCGTTCCCGCCATCAGCAACCAGAACAAACCCGCCAGCCCCAGCGCTGCCCCTGCCATGCGGATCCGCGGCCAGGCGGCCAGCAGGCCAAGAGCAAGTCCGGCGGCAAGGGACAGCAGGCCGGGCAGTGTAACGCCCGGCTCAGCCAGACGCCAGGCCACAATGGCATCGCCAGCCACGATGCGGTTGGCGGCAAGCGTCATGAAGGGTGCCAGCATCGCTGCCAGCCCCAGAACGGCAAACAGAATCCCCGGCGCAGAAAGAGCCCCGGCGGATCCTTTTGCGTTCATCGCCCGATCAGTCCAGAATCCCTGATCAATCCAGAATTCCGGTCTGGGTAAGGTAGTCGCGGGCCACGGATTCGGCCGGCTCTCCACCGACCTGAATGCGGCCGTTGAGTTTCTGCAGGGTTTGCATGTTCAGACCGGCGAAGATCGGGTTGAGGATATCCGGAATCGACGGATATTCCTGCAGCACCGAGGCGCGGATGATGGGCGTGGGTTCATAGACCGGCTGCACGCCCTTGTCGTCCAGCATCACGACAAGGCCGGTTGCCCCGACACCGCCGTCGGTGCCATAGACCATAGCCGTGTTCACGCCGGATGTGCCGCGCGCTGCGGCCTGAATTGTCGCCGCCGTATCACCACCCGACAGGATGACCGTCTGGTCGGGCGAAAGCGTAAAGCCGTATACCGTCTGCATTGCAGGCAATACGGCCGGAGAAGAAACGAACTCGGTTGAAGCGGCAAGCTTGACGGTGCCACCTCCAGCCACCCAGGCGCCGAATTCCGACATTGTGGAAAGGCCGTTCTCTTCGGCAACAGGACCGGTTACGGCGATGGCCCAGGTATTGTTGGCGGGGGCCGAGTCCAGCCAGATGATGTCGTTCTGCTCGCTGTCCAGTTCTGCGGCGCGGGCATGGGCGGCCTTGGCATCCTTCCAGATGTCACGATCCGCTTCGTTGAAGAAGAAAGCCGCATTGCCTGTATATTCCGGATAGATGTCGATCTGGTTTGCCAGGATTGCCCCACGGACCACCTGGGTGCCGCCCAGTTGCAGGCGACGCTCGACCGGCAGGCCGGCCTTTTCAAGCGCCAGAGCGATTATGTTGCCGAGCAGGCCGCCTTCCGTGTCGATTTTGGAAGAAACCGTGATATCGGCATGCGCGAGTGTAGTCAGCGCACCCAACAGGCTGGCGGTGGCGAAAACGAGACGGATATTCATCGCGGTTCAACTCCTTGGAAAGACGATTGAGACAAAGGCAAAAAGGGCTTTTCCTTGAAACATAGAGTGTCATTCGCGACCGTCAAGGTCCGCTGAGAACCGGCGTTTTGGCGCCCCGATCGGGTTGGAGAACAGCCACCGCACCGGCGGGTGACCTGGTGTGCGCTTGATCGCAGGGCTGGGTACGTTAAAAGCCGTCCCTATCGAATGGCATTCACTGCACGTTGGGCCATTTCCATGATCGCGTCGCGTGAATTGGCAACGGCAATGAAGCGGGCGTTGTGGCAGAATTTGGCGCCTTTGACGCCGCTTGCCTCTTCCAGCGCCTCATCCGTCAGGCCTGCCCAGGCAGCGGGCAGATCGGCGCGTTGCTCAAAGGTGTCATCCGACAGCTTGATGCCATTAAGTGTCCAGTCATCACCACGCGGATTGACCACGAACAGCAGGTGATCGGCCTTGGCCTGTTCCAGGGCGGAGCGGTAGGGCATGCCCATGGGCAGCTCGAGGATGGGCGATGCACCTGCCTTGGCGATGGCCTCCAGCACGATGCTCCGGGCGCGGGCCTTGGCTGCCAGGTTGCGGATGAAGGCCTCGATAAAGCTGCGCGCTATGGGCAACGCCGTGAAAAACGCATCATCGGCCGCCGTTGGCGATGTGTCGTCGAACACCGGTTGCAGGCTTCCCAAAAGGGCAGGCAGGGACAGGACCGACAAGGGCCCCGCCACCGAGGGCTCAATCGCGCCATTGTCCAGAAGATCGATCGGCAGCGCAAACTTCGTGTCAAAGGCCGTATGGATGTCTTCAATGTCATGGGCCGGCACATCCATGGCCGCCAGATAGGTCCTTCCATAATGGGCCCAGATCAAGCCGAAGGAGCTGAAGGGCTGACCGTCGCCGCGCAGCGGGCCAGGGCGCTGATGGTGGTCAAAAATCTGCGCCGCGGCATCATAGGACCCGCCCACATCAAAGATGATCTTGTCCGCCGAAGGCACAAGCCATTGCTTGTCGCGGCTGCGCCTCAGTTCGGCCTTCGGGAAAACCTGCGTGAGCACGACGGAAGACAGCAACTCATCCGCATGAAAACCGCCGGAATGGGTGACAAGATGGGTGATGGGCATGGGTTACTCCGAGGGTCGTGCAAATCAAAGCCAACCGACGTGGCCGCTCACAGGTGTTTCAAAGGCCCTATTCACAGCGAATGGCTGCCAGATCAACTGTTTTATTGAAGTGGAACAAAATCAGCAACGCCAAGACTGGCTATGAAGGGCGGAGATAATCGGGCGTTGGAATTCCCTGAAACGGGAACCTGCGTCGAATAGGCGGACTTGGGTGGTGGTAAAGAGCTGTGTCACGGATCAGCGTAGACGACGCGAAGAAACGCTTCTCCTTGTTGTTTTTCTTTCACCCTGGCCCAAAGACCGATCAGCCTCTCTTCGTCTGAAACGGCCCGCGCAAACACCATCGATTTTCTCACGCTACCGTCGGCCAGATATTCGTCGGCTTCTGTTCGCTTGGGTGAGCACTCTGAAAATCGAATATACATATAGACAAACGCCATCAAGTGTCTTTTTCCCATCGAAACGACGTGGTTTTCAATCGCGTGGGTAGCTGATTGAACACGATCAAAATTTGTTGCCCTCGCAGCGCGTTCAAGATCGACAAACAATTTGAACAGGTCCTTGTCGCTCAAAATGAGAAGGCCGTCCTTGGTCTTTTTGACGCCGTCTTTGACAAGTTTGTTTTCAACGAACTGATAGATTGATGGAGTGCTCATAAATTTCCCTTACCACATTGCGCACTCCCCATGAATGCCTTGTGTTCGTCACTCAGGGCGCGATGGTTCACATCATCGAAGGGCCGGTGGGCGCAGGCAAGACGACCTTTGCCCATCAGCGCGCACGCCAATACAAGACACCGCCGCTGGTGCTGGATGGCTGGATGGTGCGCCTGTTCAGTGCGGATCGACCGCAGGACAACATCTGGCCCTGGTATGCCGAACGGCCGATTTTCCAGGTTGCCTTTGAAATGGGGCTGACACTTGCGGCAAATGTGGTTAGAGCGCAGCCATGAAAACCAATGCCGACACATTCAAAACGACAATCCTGACACTTGCAGCGGGGCTCGCGGGCTTCGCGCTGGCGCGATGGATTGGTTTTCCGGCGCCGGCTCTGACCGGGCCCGCCTTGCTGGTGATGCTGCTGTCACTGACAGGGGTGCGCCTGCAGGTACCCATCATCCTGCGCAATGGCTGTTTTGTCATCATCGGCCTGTCGCTGGGCACGGGGGTTACGCCGGACGTCTATCAAACGGCAGCCCAATGGCCGGTCAGCTTCCTGTTTCTGGCCGCCAGCATCCTGATGATCTTTATTCTTTGCAAAACGGCACTCAGGCGTCTGTGGAAGCAGGATCGGGCGACCGCGATCCTGTCTTCCGTGCCGGGGCATCTGAGTTACATTCTGGGGCTTTCAACCCAATCGGGCGGCAATATTGCGATGATCAGCGTGATTCAAAGCACGCGGGTGCTGGCGCTGACGCTGCTGGTGCCCTTCGCTGTCGGCCTGATGGGCTATGATGTGTTTCACCCGGCGCCGCCCGGACTTGGCATGGAGCCGTTGGTGCTGGTGGCAAGTTTTACCCTGGCGCTGCTGCTGGGGTTGGTCCTGCTGCGGTTCAAAGTGCCGGCGGCGCTTCTTCTGGGCGGCATGCTGCTGTCGACATCGACCCATTTGACCGGCCTTGTTGAGGGGCTTGTCCCGCAATGGGCGTCCGTGCCTGCTTTCGTCATCATGGGGGCGATGATCGGCAGTCGGTTTTCAGGTGTATCATTCGCCATGCTGCGCATGGCATTTGTCGCCGGCCTGGCATTGACCCTCATCGCCTTTGCCGTGACCATCTTCTTTGCCCTGTGTCTTATGCAATTTGTTGACCTGCCGCTGCCACAGGTGCTGATTGCCTTTGCGCCCGGGGGCGTTGAATCCATGGCGGCGATGGCCCTCATCATGCATGCCGATCCGACATTTGTCGCCGCCCATCATGTCTGGCGGCTGGTGATCCTGACATTCATGGCGCCGGTCCTGCTTGGGGGAGCAGAGGGAAACGACGATGCGCACAGCGGTAAAGACAATAAAAAAGGCGGTTCCGAATGAACCGCCTTGAAACAGTGTCTTTGCAAGCGCCCCAACCGGAACGCATGGCCTTTTCGATCAACGCGCGCGCCGGCGCTCGCTGGCTGGCTGAAAAGCCAGTTTCGAATGGTAGCTGCAATAGGGGGCTGCCTCATCGCAATCGGTACCGCAAAAGAAAAAATCCTCCTGCATCGGGTCGCCGACAGGCCATTTGCAGGTTTTTTCGGTCAGTTCCGTCAGCGGCAGCTTCCGCGAGATGGGAATGACAACATCGTCAACCGGGCGGGTGTCCACATAGGCCACGGCATCGGTGACAACGTCCTGCTTGAGCGCCGTCGCGCCACTGGAGCGGGGCATGCTGCGGGTCGTTGTTGTCGTTGTCGTTGTTGCGCGCGAAGCATATGTCGTGGTTGTGCTGCGTGCAGACGGAGCTGCCCGTTTGCTGCGCGATGTGCTGGTGCCGCCGGATTTGGCCCGACCCGGCAGGGAAAGCCGGTGAACCTTGCCAATCACTGCATTGCGGGTGACACCGCCCAGTTCCGCTGCAATCTGGCTGGCACTGAGGCCTTCTGCCCACAGTTTCGTTAACCGGTCTACGCGCTCATCAGTCCAACTCATGGTCAAACACCTCTGCTATTAACATGCTGATGGCCGAATCCTTCAACGACTGCCGAATTCATTCCGGCACCGAAATATGTGATCATTGTTTGATCATTTAAGAGTCGTCAGGTCCGCCGCATGCAGTCCAAAATCTTGTCCTTAACGTAGTGATCGCGGGACTCGGTGACAAGAGTCCCGCGAATCAAGGGGAATCCTTTTTTGGGTTTTCCCCAACTTGCATTCATTTTTGACTCGAAATGAGGAAAAATGACCGAACATCTGTTCGTTTGCCCCGTATTTCGAGGCTGTTGATTGATGGCGATGGCCAGTATAAAGGTAATTATGCGGCTGCCTTTCGGGGCAGCTATTTGTTTTTTCGGTTGACCCGGCCAGTCCGGGGCAGCGTTTCGTCCAACAACGCGGCAAGCGCTGTGGCATTGGGAGCCAGCGCTTTGGCTTTGGGAGATTGAGAGCCATGTCTGATCATTCGTCGCTCTTTGGCACGTATATGCGCATTCCCCTTCGCTTCGAACGCGGCGAGGGCGTCTGGCTGATCACTGAAGATGGCGATCGCTATATGGATTTCGCCACGGGCATTGCCGTCAGTTCTCTTGGCCACTCGCATCCCCACCTGGTTTCGGCCCTGAAGGACCAAGCCGACAAGCTTTGGCACCTGTCCAACATCTATGAAATTCCCGAGCAGACCCGGTTTGCCGACCGTCTGACCGAGGCAACATTTGCCGATCGGGTGTTTTTCACCAATTCCGGCGCCGAGGCGCTTGAATGCGCGATCAAGACCGCCAGGCGCTATCACTTCCACAAGGGCCAGCCCGATCGCTACGGCATCATAACCATCGAGGGTGCTTTCCACGGACGGACCCTGGCAACCATTGCGGCAGGTGGGCAGGCGAAATATCTGGAAGGCTTCGGCCCGAAAGCCGCAGGCTTTGATCAGGTGCCCTTTGGCGATTTTGATGCGCTGCGTGCGGCGATTGATGACAATAGCGCTGCGATCCTCATTGAGCCCTTGCAGGGCGAGGGCGGCATTCGGGCGATACCAAAACAATGGCTGCAGGATATTCGCGCCCTTTGCGACGAACACGGCCTGCTGCTGATCCTCGATGAAGTGCAAACCGGTGTAGGCCGGACAGGCAAATTGTTTGCCCACGAATGGGCCGGAATTACGCCTGACATCATGGCCATTGCCAAGGGCATAGGCGGTGGATTTCCACTGGGCGCCTGCCTGGCGACCGAGGACGCCGCCAGTGGCATGACAGCCGGAACGCACGGAACGACATTCGGCGGCAACCCGCTGGCCATGGCCGTGGGCAATGCCGTGCTGGATGTCGTTCTGGAAGACGGCTTTCTGCAGAATATCCGTGATGTCGGACTGATCTTTACCCAGGGACTTGCCAGCATTGCAGACCGTTATCCCGATGTGGTGGAGGAAATTCGCGGCACCGGCCTGATGCTGGGCATTAAATGCAAATGTCCCAACAGTGCATTGCAGCTGGCTATGCGCGATCAGCACCTGCTGGGCGTGCCCGCAGGCGACAATGTTGTCCGTCTTCTGCCACCCCTGACCATCACTGCCGAGGAAGCCCGTATTGGTCTCGAGAAAATTGATGCCGCCGCCGCCATCGTATCCGGCAATTTGGCCAAACAGGCATGAAACGCGGCAGCATGGTTGCAACCGTTCTGCCTTCACAAGGAAAACTGCTATGACATCCAATGGCGGCCCTCGTCATTTCCTTGATCTTTCCGCTGTTGCCGGCAATGAGCTGCGCGACATTCTTGATCATGCGCATCTGCGCAAGACAGCGACAAAGAACGGAACCGCCGACAAGCCCCTGGCGGGCAAGGTTCTGGCGATGATCTTCGAGAAACCTTCAACCCGCACCCGGGTTTCCTTTGATGTTGGCATGCGCCAGTTGGGCGGTGAGACAATTCTCCTGTCGGGCAAGGAAATGCAGCTGGGCCATGCTGAATCCATTGCCGATACGGCGCGCGTTCTGTCGCGCTATGTCGATGCCGTCATGATCCGCACGACGGATCACGAGCGGCTGGTGGAACTGGCGAAATATGCCACAGTGCCTGTCATCAACGGTCTGACCGACGATACCCATCCCTGCCAGATCATGGCGGATGTCATGACCATTGAAGAGCATCGCGGCTCGGCCAAGGGCAAGACTCTGTCCTGGGTAGGCGATGGCAACAATGTGCTGCATTCGCTGATTGAAGGCTCTGCCCGCTTTGGCTATCAGATGAATATCGCCGTGCCGGCAGGTTCCGAGCCTTCCAAGCAATATCTCGACTGGGCCCGGGAAAACGGTGGCGTGGTCTCCATGTCGCATGACCCGGTGGCCATGGTGGCCGGTTCCGATTGCGTCATTACCGATACCTGGGTGTCGATGGGACAGGAACAGCGCGCTCGCGGCCACAATATTTTCAAGCCCTATCAGGTCAATGCCGATCTCATGGCCAAGGCTGATCCCGATGCGCTCTTCATGCATTGCCTTCCGGCCCATCGCGGCGAAGAAGTGACCGACGACGTCATAGATGGGCCACAATCAGTGGTCTTTGACGAGGCTGAAAACAGACTACACGCACAGAAAAGCATTCTCGCCTGGTGTTTCGACCGGCTTTAGATGGCTCTGAAAAGACAATTCGAATGATGACAGAGAATATGAACCTTGGAGAAATCGGCTACGCCGGTGATGATCAGGTCGTGCCTTTTCAGGTGGAAGGGCTGGATGCGCGCGGTCGTGCCGTGCAACTCGGACCGATGCTCGATGCCATATTGGGGCGTCATGATTATCCCGAACCTGTTGCCCGCCTGCTGGCCGAAGCGATCACGCTGACGGTTCTGCTCGGCACCTCGCTCAAATTTGCCGGAAAATTCATCGTCCAGACCCAGAGCGATGGCCCCGTGGACCTGCTGGTTGCCGATTTTTCGTCGCCTGACAGCATGCGCGCCTATGCCCGATTTGATGAAGAAGCCCTTGCCGAAGCGGTGGCTCAGAACCGGCTGGAGCCGCATGAACTGCTGGGCAAAGGCGTGCTCGCCTTCACCATTGATCAGGGCGTGCACATGCAGCGCTATCAGGGCATTGTCGAGCTTGACGGCGCAACCCTTGAAGAGATTGCCCGGGCCTATTTCCGCCAGTCGGAACAGATTCCGACGGAAGTGCGGCTGGCCGCGGCCCAGCTTTTCGTGCCCAACAGCAACGGCGAGCATGAGCATCATTGGCGCGCCGGTGGTGTCGTTCTGCAATTCCTGCCGCAATCGCCTGATCGCATGCGTGTGACGGATCTGCCCGGGGGCGATATTCCCGGCGATTTCGAAGAAGGCGAACCGGACGAAGATGACGACTGGCAGGAAGCCAGAATGCTGATGGGAACCATTGCCGATGATGAATTGGCCGATCCGCAGGTCGGTTCGGAACGGCTTCTCTTCCGGCTGTTTCACGAGCGCGGCGTGCGTGTCTTCGACCCGGTCGATGTGCGCGACAATTGCTCCTGCTCACGCGACAAGATCAAGTCTGTGCTTGCCGGTTTCGCTGAAGACGAGATCACGGAAAGTATTGAGGATGGGCAGATCACGGTCAATTGTGAATTCTGTTCCAGCAGCTACAGTTCTGATCCGGGCGAGATCAAAGAATAGACCGCGTCAATGCGTCTGTATTCACAGATCCGCTCAGGCACGTGCTTTCCTTTCTGGCAAAACGGCCCATGTTCCCAATAATGACACATCTTTAACGTTTCTTGTCCGATACCATATCAAGAGACTGTGGGCCAAGCCGGAGTTGCATGGATGCTGAATTCGATCAAGGACGAGCAGGACGCGGATGTGTCGAATGGCGAGGCGCCGAGCGCGCAGAACGCAGCTAGAAAATCGCCCTTCCTGCGCAGTGGCCGTGTCGTGGTGCAAACCCTGTTGATGCTGGCCGTGCTGGTTGGCTCCTATGCCGCGATGAACCGCCTGATCGATACCAGAGCAGTGCGCGAGCCGCGCCCCGTCCGACCCACCATCTATACGGTGGAAACCCTGCCTGCCCAGCCACAGGACAACAGGCCTGCCCTGCAGGTCTATGGTGAAGTCCAGGCCGCCCGTTCGGTCGAACTGCGCCCGCTGGTCAATGGTGAAATCATCACGGTCAATGCTGATCTGAAAGCCGGCTCTCCCGTCACCAAAGGTGATGTTCTGCTTGAAATCGATCCCTTCAACTATCGCGGCGCCCTGTCCGAGGCAAAGGCAAATCTGGCCAAGGCACAGGCTTTGCTGACGGAGATCGAGGCGCGGATTGTTGCGGAGAAGGAACAATTGCTGGGCGCGCAAACGCAGTTGAAGCTTGCCCAGAGCGATCTGCAGCGCGCGCAATCACTGGTTTCCAGCGGCAATCTGACCGAGAAACAGGTGGAAGACCGGCGGCTGATCGTGTCACAGCGCGAACAGTCGGTCAGCCAGAGTCGCAACAACCAGCTGATCGCCGAGGCGCAGCGAGAACAGCAGGTTGCCAATATCGACAGCCTGAGCTGGAAGGTTGAGCAGGCGGAGCGCAATCTGCAAAACACCGTCTTGCGGGCGCCCTTTGCCGGCGTGGTCAATTCTGCGAATGCCGAACCCGGGCGCTATGTCAGCAGCGCCGATGTGGTGGCCACATTATATGATGACAAGGCCATGGAGGTGCGCCTAACGCTGACGGACGCGCAATATGGCCGCATATCGACAGACGCCGATCCGCTGATCGGGCGTGCCATCAAGGTCATCTGGGTCGTTGGCCTGAGCAGCTATGAATATGCCGGACAAATTGATCGGATTGCCGCCGAGATCGCCTCCAGTCGCGGCGGTGTTGAACTCGTTGCATTGATTGATCCGACCAGCGCAGCGGTGCAATTGCGTCCCGGCGCCTTCGTCGAAGTCGTTGTTCCCGACAGGCTTTATCCCGAATCCTACAGACTGCCGGAGACGGCGCTGTACAACGGTGCTGATGTGTTTGTTGTGCAAGAGGGCAAACTTGCCCGTCGCACCGTCAAGGTTGCGGCCTTTGACGGCGAGGACATTATTGTTGCTGATGGCTTGCAGCCGGGCGATCAGGTCATGACAACACATCTGACCCAGGCGGACGAAGGTGTCGTGGTGCGCCAACCGGGAGAGGCAGCTGCAGGCACGGACGGCAAGCCAGGTAAAATGGCGCCCGCTTCTGCCGGAGGCAGCTGAGATGGTGCGCAGGGTGATTGAAGACGCCGCCGGTGAAATTCGCGGGTCCGGCGGGCTGGTGCGCACATTCATTCGCCATCCCAATGCCGCCAACCTTCTGATGATGCTGATGATCCTCATCGGCGTCTTCTCCATGCTGAAGATCAACACCCAGTTTTTCCCCTCCGTGGACAGGCCGAACGTGAATATTGCCGTCATCTGGTCGGGTGCCAGCGCCGAAGATATCGAGGCCAATCTGCTGGCCGTGATCGAACCGGAGGTGCGCTATATCGACGGCGTCGACAAGATGACGTCGACAGCGCGTGAGGGCTCCGGCTCCATCGCGCTTGAATTCGAAGACGGCACGGACATGCAAAAGGCATTGTCGGAAGTGGAAACGGCCGTCAAGGGGGTCACTACCCTGCCGGCTGACGCTGAAACGCCGACGGTATCGCGGTCCAGCTTTTTTGATCGGGTGGCCAGTGTGTCCGTTGGCGGCAGCGCCCCCGAGCCGATCAAGCGTGAATGGGCCAAACGCATCCGTGATGACCTGATTGCCCGCGGCATCGACAAGGTGGATTTCACCGCGCTGCGCGACCAGGAAATCCAGATCGATATTCCCGAACGGGAATTGCGTCGTCTGGGCCTGACCATCAACGACGTTTCATCGACCATCACCAGCAACAGCCGTGATCTGCCGTCGGGCAGTCTTTCCGGTGCGGTTGAGCGGCAATTGCGGGCTCTGGCCGATGCCAAGACACCCAAAGCGCTGGGCAACATGGAGGTCCTGTCCTTCTCATCGGGTGAAAAGGTGCGTCTCAGTGATATCGCCACCATCCGCGAGGGCTATGATAATGACGCGACGCGGGGATTTGTCGACGGCAATGTCGCCATTGAAATCGATGTCCGGCGCGCGGCCTCGGCAGACACATTGCGCACCGCAGCCATTCTGGATGCCTATCTGGAAGAACTGCATCCGCAATTGCCGCACAATATCGAAATCAAGACCTATGAAGTGGCCTCCGATGCGTTGATCGACCGGATCATGCTGCTGGTCAGGAACGGCCTGAGCGGCCTCGTTCTGGTTGTGGTGATCCTGTTCATCTTTCTGGACGGGCGTATCGCCTTCTGGGTGGCCGCCGGGATCCCCGTGGCACTGCTGGCGACCATTGGCTTCATGTTTGTGTCGGGCCAGTCGATCAACATGATTTCCCTGTTCGGCCTGATCATGATGCTTGGCATTATCGTCGACGATGCCATCGTGGTGGGAGAACACACCAATACAAGGCTGGAAATGGGCGACACGCCCATGATGGCGGCTGAAAACGGTGTCGGCATGATGTTGAAGCCGGTCATTGCCGCCATGAGCACGACGCTCGCCGCCTTTGCGCCGATCCTGCTGATCAGTGATACGATCGGACAGATCATCGGCGTTCTGCCCCTGGTGGTGATTGCCGTGATCATTGCCAGTCTGCTGGAATGTTTTTATGTGCTGCCGGGCCATCTGGCCCATGCGCTTGAACGGCAATCAAGCCCGCGCTGGTCCTATTGGCGTCAGTTTTTCCTGGCCTTCGTATTGATTGTCGTGGCCAGCCTGCTGGCATCACCGCATCTGCACATGGATGAGCTTCTGCCTGACGGGTCGCTCTTCCATGGCTGGCTGGCATGGTTGAATGCTCTTGCCGCGCCGCTGCGTGCGCTTCTGGTGGCCGGTGCGGCCCTGCTTCTGGCGACATTGGTGGAAGCCGTCATCTTCCGGCGCAAGAAAAAAACCGCCCGGGCGCGGCAGCAAAGCGGCATTGTCGATCAGACCAGCGGATACCGCCGCTGGTTTGACCGCAGCTTCGGCTGGTTTCGCGATGTGCCCTTCAATGCGCTGGTAAGGCTCGCCTTCAATTGGCGCTATGTCACCGTTTCCATCGCCGCCGGTCTTGTTCTGGTTCTCGTCCTTGGACTCATCCAGGGCAAGCGGGTTGAATTCGTCTTCTTCCCGTCGCCGGAAGCGGAAAACATTCGTGGCAATATTTCCTTCATGGCGGGCCTTCCCGAGGAGGACGCGCTTTCTGCAGTTGCAAAGATTGAAGGCGCGTTCCGGCAGATCGAAAAGGAGCTGACCGGCGGCGATGAAGAGCTTGCCAAGGCCATCTTTGTGATGTTCAGCAAGGCAAGCCGTTTTGGCGGAACCAGCGCCACCATCAAGGTGCAGCTGACCTCCTCCGAATACCGCACCGTGCGCACGCCTGATATCGTTCGCGCCTGGACCAGAGCCGCGCCGAAGCTGGCTGGTGTTTCGCGCTTTTCGGTCTTTCAATCGCGTGGTGGACCGCCCGGACGCGATATTGATGTCGAATTGCGCGGTGACAGGATTGCCGATCTGAAAAAGGCGGCGACGCAGATCATTCCGGTTCTGGGCGGCATAGCCGGTGTTTCAGGCACGGATGACGATTTGCCCTATGGCAAGCCGGAACTGGTCATCGAGATGCTGCCGCGTGGAGCTGCTCTCGGCTTTACGGCGGACAGTATCGGACGCCAGTTGCGCAATGCCTTTGACGGTCAGGTGCCGTTCCGTTTTGCCAGCGGTGACGATGAGATCACCGTGCGTGTATCGCAATTGATGCGCACCGGCGGTACCGGCGCTCTGCGCAATTTTGAACTGAAGAGCCCGTCTGGTGAATTTGTTCCCCTGACCGAGGTTGCCTCCCTGCAGGAGCGCCAGGGCTTTGCCTTCATTTCGCGCAAGGACGGCAAGACCAAGATATCCGTCACCGGCGATATCGACAGCGACGTCAATACGACAGACGGGGTCATGGAAGAGCTGGAAGCCGGCGGCAAGATTGCCGAAATTGCGGCCCAATATGGTGTGGACTACCAATATGGCGGTCGCTCCGAGGAACAGAAGACAGCCTTTGGCGATCTGCAACTTGGCCTGATCGTTGCTCTTTCGGTCATCTACATCATTCTTGCCTGGGTCTTTGCCAGCTACTGGCGGCCTCTGGCGGTGATGTTGATCATACCCTTCGGCATCGTCGGAGCGGTGTTCGGCCATTGGTTGCTGGGCGTTCAATTGACCGTCCTGTCGCTCATCGGTCTGCTTGGCCTCGCTGGCATCCTTGTCAACGATTCCATCATTCTGGTCTCCCGGCTGGATGAACGGCTGGCTGAAGGGGACAATCTGGAAGCCGCTGCAACCGGAGCAAGCCGCGACCGCCTGCGGGCCGTTCTGCTGACCTCGCTGACAACCATCGGCGGCCTGCTGCCCTTGCTGTTCGAGCAGAGCCTGCAGGCGCAATTTCTCATGCCGATGGCCATTACCATCGTCTTCGGACTGGCCATGGCAACACTCCTGGTGCTGTTCCTGGTCCCCGCCCTGATGGGCATAGGCTACGACATCCGCAATGCCTTCGTCAGCCTGTTCGGAAACAGGCAAAGTGAGCGCACGCCAGCGTGAGGCACTGATATGAACCCGGTGCAGGAGTGAACCGCGCAAATCGCGAGGCGGTGCCGCTTAAGTCTGGGCATGGCAACGTTTCTGGTTCCCGCGTATCGGCCAAACTATCCGCAGTCGGTATCTTCGGACAGGGGCATGGTGAGCGCACGCCAGCGTGAGCCACTTATCCTATGAGAGCCCGTCAGTGAACCGTGCAGATCGCGAGGCGCCGCCGCATGGACCAAGCGTTTCCGGAAAATGGCACAGCCATTTTCCGACAAGACAACGCGTCAGCAAAGAATCAAAAGGCCCCAAGGGGCCTTATGTCCGCCAGAAACGCGGCAGCAGCAGCACCATGATAGTGAACAGCTCCAGTCGACCGAGCAGCATCCCGGCTGCCAGGACCCATTTGGCCATTTCGGGCAGCGTGGCGTAATTGCCTGCCGGGCCGATGATCGTGCCGAGTCCCGGTCCGACATTCGAAATGGCCGATCCGGCACCTGATAGTGCGGTTGTGGTATCCAGGCCTGTCAGGATCAGCAGCACGGCAATGACCCCGAAACTGACGACATAAAGAAACATGAAGCTCATCACCGAAGCAATGACCTTCGGATCAATCGGGCGTCCGTTGAACTTTGCCCGGAAAATGGCATGCGGATACATGACCTGATTGATGTGTTGGCGGACCGCCTCGAACAGCACTTGAAACCGGAAGATCTTGATGCCGCAGGACGTCGACCCGGCGCAGCCACCAACAAACATGATGACAAAAAAGAAGGAGGTCGCCTGAGATCCCCACAGACTGTAGTCCGTGGTTGCAAAGCCGGTGCCTGTCGTGATCGACACCACATTGAATGCGGCGTAACGCAGGGCATCAATCCCGTCGTGATGTTCACCCAGCGAAGCCATCAGCCAGGCAATCAATGTCGCAATGGCCAGAAAGCTGAGGAAAACCCGGACCTGCGAATCCATGATGAGATTCTGTATCCGGCCCTGCAACATGTGGACATAAAGAACAAAGGGGATCGACCCGAGGATCATGAAAACAATGGTGATCCAGTCAATCGCTGCACTGTCATAATAGCCGATGGACAGATCCTTGTTGGAAAAACCACCTGTGGCCACCGTCGTCATGGCGTGAACAACCGCGTCGTCAATGGGCATGCCCGCAGCCAGAAAAAGAACGCAACAGATGATTGTGAAGCCGATGAACACAAGAACGATGGAGGTCGATATCTGTTTGGCCCGGGGCAGGATTTTCTCCGCCGTGTCAAAAGCTTCGGCGCGAAACAGCTGCATGCCGCCAATCTGCAGCATCGGCAAAACGGCAATCGCCATGACGATGATCCCCAGGCCCCCCAGCCATTGCAGCAGGCCGCGCCAGAACAATATGCCCGGTGGCGCATCGTTCAGTCCGACAATCACTGTGGCGCCGGTTGTCGTCAGGCCGGACATCGATTCAAAAAAAGCATCCGTATAGGTTGGTACAATGCCTGACCATGCAAAGGGCAGGGCACCAAAGGCCACCAGAGAGATCCATGAAACGACGGTCATCAGCAGGGCCTGGCGGGTTGAAAGACCACGCGGGATGCCGCGGGTCGCTGCAAAAAGCGACAGTCCGACCAGCGTCGTCAGCACCGATGAGGCGAAAAAGACGATCCATTCGTCTCTGTTGGCTGCCAGATCGACGATCGCCGGCAGCAGCATGGCCACGCCCAAGGTTGTGATCAGAATTCCGGTGACCAGAAAAACCGGGCGCAGGTCAATTGCACCTCTCAATTGAGCGTTCTCACCGCATTGGGAAGATCAAGGGAAAAGGCCGGAATATCAACGAGGAAAGATTTCCCGTCAGTGCCCTCCATGCGGTATTGGCCAACCATGACGCCCGATGGTGTGTCCAACGGACAGCCGGATGTATATTCAAACCGCTCGCCGGGATCCAGAACCGGTTGCTCGCCGACAACACCCTCGCCACTGACCTCATCAACCTGGCCCATTCCATCGGTGATCCGCCAGTAGCGGTCACGCAATTGCACCCTCTGGCCGGAGTGGTTCACGATGACGACCCGGTAACCCCAGACGAAACGATTGTCATCCGGTTCCGACTGGCTTTCCAGATAGAACGGTTCCACCGTAATTTCGATATCATGCGTTTGTGCCCGGTACATTTTGGCCAGCCTACCCTTGTTCAAGAAGGTTGTATAAATCATCCACCCTCAAAGGTGAAACCGGATTATTCATCATTTCGTTCCATGCCGGCGTTCTGCTGTCGAGGACTGACGCAATTGTGAGAATACGTGCTCTTGTGAAAGATGCATGCATTGTGGTTGATACGGCGCTGCGGGAGCACTGAAAATCTGGTTGTCCAGCGAACAGGCCAACCCCGTTTGGCAGATATCATCAGCGGCGCAACAGCTGCGTTGCAACGAGAGGAATAGGGATGCTCGACGGGGTCGTCAGAAAACGCATTGACCCGATACTGGACGCGGTCGGCAAGCGCGTTGCGGTCCTCGGTGTCACGGCAAATTCCGTTACATTTGCGGGGCTGTTTATCGGACTTCTTGCGGCTTTTGCCATCTGGCAGCAGGCCTATTGGATCGGCCTCGTGCTTCTGCTTCTAAGCCGTATCTGCGATGGCCTTGATGGGGCTGTTGCCAAAGCCACGAGAATCACCGATTTCGGCGGCTATCTTGATATCGTCTTTGACTTCATTTTCTACGGGGCGATACCGCTGGCCTTCATTTTTGCTGATCCCGCAGCAAATGGCGTTACCGGCAGCGTGTTGATTTTTTCCTTCTATGTGAATGGCGCCACATTCCTGGCCTATGCCGTCATGGCGGAAAAACGCGATATGCGCAGCACCGCGCGGGGCCATAAATCGCTCTATTTCACCACCGGACTGGCAGAGGGCACGGAGACCATTTTCGTGCTGTCGCTGTTCTGCGTCATGCCCGGCAGCTTTCCGATCATCGCCATGATCTACGCCGCCATATGTTTTTATACGGCTCTGTCGCGCATTGTGCTTGCCGGCAGGGTTTTTGATCAGGATTGAACCATCTGGCTGCCACACATGCAGCCAGATGTGATTCAAGCCAACGCGCGATCAAGATCCTCGATCAGATCATCGACATCTTCGAGACCAACCGACAGACGCAGCATTTCATCCGAGATGCCAAGTTCTGCACGGGCTTCTTCGGCCAGGTTTTTGTGCGTGGTCGTCGCCGGATGGGTAATCAGGCTTTTTGCATCACCCAGATTGTTGGAAATCGCCACAATTCTCAGCTTGTTCAGAAAGGCAAATGACGCCTGCCGACCGCCTGAAATATCAAAGGCAACAAGCGTTGAGCCACCGGACATCTGCTTGGCAACCACATCGGCCTGGGGATGATCGGCGCGTCCGGGATAGATGACCCGCGCAATGGCCTTGTGACCGGCGAGGTAGTCAGCGACCTTCGCGGCATTTTCCGTTTGCTGTTTCACCCGCACCGGCAGGGTTTCAAGCCCTTTCAGCAAGGTCCAGGCGTTGAAGGGCGACAGGGAAGGTCCGGTATGGCGGTAATAATTATGCAGCTTTTCATCGATCCATTCCTTCGACGACAGAACGACGCCGCCAAGGCAGCGGCCCTGTCCGTCAATGTGTTTGGTGGCGGAATAGACCACCACATGGGCGCCAAGCTCCAGCGGCTTTTGAAACAGCGGCGTTGCAAAGACATTGTCGACGACGACGGTTGCGCCAATGGCATTGGCAATCTCGGCGACGCCTGCGATGTCGATGACTTCCAGAGTCGGATTTGTCGGGCTTTCCAGAAAGAACACTTTGGTATTGGGGCGCACGGCCTCCTGCCAATTGGCAAGATCGGTCCCGTCAATCAGTGTGGTTTCCACGCCATATTGCGGCATCAGGGTCTCAACGATCCAGCGGCAGGATCCGAACAGCGCGCGGGCGGCAACCACATGGTCGCCGGCCTTGACCTGGCATAACAGCGCTGACGACACCGCGGCCATGCCGGAAGCGGTCGCCCGTGCATCTTCGGCGCCTTCCAGTGCGCACATGCGCTTTTCAAACATGTCGACAGTCGGATTGGCGTAACGCGAATAGATGAAGCCCTCTTCTTCGCCCATGAAGCGCGCTTCAGCGACTTCGGCGCTCGGATAGACAAAACCCTGTGTCAGATAGAGAGCTTCGGATGTTTCGCCGAACTGCGAGCGGTTGATGCCCGCGTGAATCATCTGCGTGGCGGGGCGCCAATTCTTGGAATTATCGCCTTTGGCGGGAGCGCTGTTCTTCGTGTCTGTCATTTTCGTTCACCCAATAAAAAACCGGCCGCGAATGTCGCAAGCCGGTTTTACCCCGACCTTTTAGCGACTTTTTTAACGTGGCAGCAAGCCGGTCGGCCAAATCACCACGGGATAAGGCCTGTTTACAACCCCCTTATCCTTGCGTCAATTGCACCGCGCTGTATTTGATAGGCGACAATCAGTTGAGGACAACGAGATGCGCAATGCGGGAATACTGGCGGATGTGGACATTGCAGCGCTGTTTGAGGCCGGACGGCTGAAAGCAACGCGTGATCTGGACGCAGACCAGATACAGCCGGCCAGCCTTGACCTGCGTCTGGGCAGCCGCGCCTACCGGGTGCGTGCAAGCTTCCTGCCGGGCCCGCAACACACCGTCGAAGACAAGCTCGATCGCCTCAAATTGCACGAGATCGACCTGTCAGCAGGCGCCGTGCTGGAAACCGGCTGTGTCTATATTCTGCCGCTGCTGGAAAGTCTCGAACTGCCGGACGAAATCTCGGCGTCAGCCAATCCGAAAAGTTCGACGGGGCGGCTGGACATCTTCACCCGCGTGATGACCGACAATGCGCAGGAATTTGACAAGATTCCCGCCGGCTATAACGGGCCGCTGTTTCTGGAAGTCAGCCCACGCACCTTCCCCATCGTCGTGCGCACCGGCTCGCGCCTGTCGCAGGTGCGCTTTCGCAAGGGCAGCGCCGGACTGGATGAGACGCAACTGGCCGCATTGCACGAAAGCCAGGTGCTGGTGGCCTCGGATCAGCCGAATATTTCCGGTGGCGGCATTGCGCTTTCCGTTGACCTTGAAAGCGGCCCCGATGGTCTGGCCGGCTATCGCGGCAAGCATCATACGGCGGTGATCGATGTCGACAAGAAGGCCGCCCATGATGTGCTGGACTTCTGGGAGCCCATGTACACGCGTGGCAATGGCTATGTCATCCTTGATCCCGATGAATTCTATATATTGGTTTCAAGGGAAGCGGTGCATGTGCCGCCGCTCTATGCCGCCGAGATGACGCCCTTTGATCCGCTGGTCGGTGAGTTCCGGGTGCATTATGCGGGCTTTTTTGATCCCGGCTTTGGCCATTCGACCGCCGGTGGCTCGGGCAGCCGCGCCGTGCTGGAAGTGCGCAGCCATGAAGTGCCCTTCATCCTCGACCACGGCCAGATTGTCGGCCGTCTGGTCTATGAGCACATGCTGCAACGCCCTAAGGCGCTCTATGGCAGCGATCTGGGCTCCAACTACCAGGCGCAGGGCCTGAAGCTGTCCAAGCACTTCAGGGCTTAGTGGATTGAACCAAAAGGCAAAGGCCGATTTGCGGGTTGCTTCTGCTGTGCTCTGTGTTGTCCTGCGTCATGCGCACGGGAATTGCCATCACTGTTTTGGTTTCCCGCCAACGAAGGCTTGAGTCGCCGACGCCTGACGTGGTCGTTCGGGACTGTTCGGCCCTCTATCACACCGGCCCTGCTGTCTCCGCACCAAGGGCCTCGGACACCTCGAGGACATGCGATTCATCTGTGCCCGGGAGCGTCTCGCCCGGTGTGGAGACCATGTTGGCGACCCGTTCGAGCGCCGCCAGAATCATCGCTTGCTCGTAATCGGGAATGCGGGCGAATTCCTCGGAAAATTTCTGATGCAGGGGATCCGGAGCCGAATGCAATGCCGCCTTGCCGGCCTCGGTCAGTGAGACCCAATATCTGCGACGGTCGCTTTGGCTGCGCCGGCGTGACACGTAGTCCATCTGCGCGAGTTTTTCGATAAGGGCTGTCGCAGTGGCCGGCGCGACACCTGCACTGCGCGCGATCATCATCGGCGTGATTTCGGTGGTGTCTTCGACGATCCGCAGGACGATCAACTGCTGTACGCTAAGCCCTGTCACTTTCGCCACGGCGCGCACATTGTGATCGGCGGCGCTCAAAACACGGCGCAGGGCGATCAGGCAACTAACGGCGCGGTCTTCCATATCTACATCTTCTCACGCTGCAATCGGGTGATCATGTGCGAATCCGCTCCTCAGCGCAATCTGATTCTTCCAAATCTGAATGAAGAGTCAGTCGAATCCGCTAAAGAAACTTCATATTTCGAATTAATTATCCGCAAGGGATCAGGGTTTAGGTATTTATATTTCGCGTAAATCATTGAAAAAATTAATATTATTAGAATATGAGAATATTTTTGATCGTTCACTGTTGAAACTTTCTCATCAACCCATATTGTTCAGATGCTAAAAGAGGAAAGAAAATTTATGCAGATCGACGTCATCCCCCACACGGAACAGCAAAAAAAAGAACCCAAACTGGCACTGCGAAGTCCGAATGCGGAAGACGGCGCGGATATCTGGCAGCTGATCCGCAGTTGCGGCCCCCTCGACGACAATTCGATGTATTGCAATCTGCTGCAATGCGATCACTTCGCCGAAACGTGCGTTGTAGCGGAGATCGACAGCAATATTGTTGGCTGGATATCAGCCTATATCCTCCCGTCCGAACCTGAAACACTGTTCGTGTGGCAGGTGGCGGTCGCTGAAAAAGCGCGCGGTATGGGCGTGGCCAAGAAGATGCTGCTCGACCTCGTCTCACGCCAATGCTGCGACGACGTCACGCGCTTGAAGACAACCATCACCAAGAAAAACGATGCGAGCTGGGCGCTTTTCCGTGCCTTCGCAGACCGCATGGATGCGCCACTCGAACACGATGCGCATTTTATCCGCGACGATCATTTCGGCGGCAACCATGACACAGAATACATGGTGACTGTCGGCGCTTTCGGTGCCCGCGAAAGCGCGGCCGCCTGACGGGCCAATTCAGCCGTTTATTCACAATCCAATCCCCAGAGGTTCTCATGACCACCGTAACAACGGCAGGCTCGCCTGTCTTCGATCGCCGTGAATCGGAAGCCCGCAGCTATTGCCGCAGCTTCCCGGTCACATTCACATCCGCGCAAAACGCCACACTGACTGATATCAACGGCCGCACTTATATCGATTTCCTGGCTGGATGTTCGTCTCTCAATTACGGACATAACGACCCGGACATGAAGGCGGCACTGATTGACTACATTGTCCATGATGGTGTGGCGCACGGTCTCGACATGCAAACCGAGGCGAAGGCAGCCTTCATCGAGACCTTCGAGCGGCTGATCCTGAAACCGCGCGGCATGGATCACAAGATCATGTTCACCGGCCCCACCGGCACGAACGCCGTCGAGGCAGCGATGAAGCTGGCGCGCAAGGTCACCGGCCGGCAGACCATCATCGCTTTCACCAACGGCTTTCACGGAATGACATTGGGCGCGCTTGGCGCGACCGGCAACGAAGCGAAACGTGCTGGCGCGGGCGGCGCCTGGCTCGGCGATATTGCGCGGATGCCTTACGAGGGCGCATTTGGCCCGGAGGCCGATACACTGGCGCAGATCGAAACGCTGCTCGACAATCCTTCCAGCGGCTACGACGCACCGGCGGCATTCATCGTTGAACCGGTACAGGGCGAGGGCGGTCTCAACGCCGCGTCGAAGACATGGATGCAGGGTATCGCCCGGCTCGCGAAGAAACACGAGGCTCTGTTGATTGTTGATGATATTCAGGCCGGTATCGGCCGCACCGGCGGTTTTTTCTCGTTTGATGATTTCGGCATCAAGCCGGACCTGATCCCGCTTGCCAAGTCGCTTTCTGGAATGGGTCTGCCATTTGCGGCGCTCCTGATCAGGTCGGAACACGACATATGGAAGCCGGCCGAACACAACGGAACCTTCCGTGGCAACAATCATGCCTTCGTGACGGCGCGTGTCGCGCTGGAAAAATTCTGGTCCGATGGTGCCTTTGCCGCAGTCGTTCGAGACAAGGCTCACTATCTCGAGAAGCGTCTGGATGCGATACGGGTGCATGTTGCCGGCTCGCGGCTCAAGGGTCGCGGCATGATGCGGGGTATCGATGTCGGGTCGGGCGATCTCGCTGCAATGATATGCGCCGAATGTTTCCGAAATGGGCTGATCATCGAAACCTCAGGTGCCGAGGACGAGGTCGTCAAGGTGCTGGCGCCGCTGACAATTCCCATGAAGCAGTTCGCCGCCGGTCTCGATATCCTGGAAAACGCAGTCGTGGCGGCTGTTTCGCCGAACCGCATCGCAGCAGAATAGGAGTGACACATGATTGTTCGCGACATGAATGAACTGAAAACCAGCGCACGCACGGTATCGGATGCCCGCTGGACGTCGATCCGCATGCTGCTCGCCGATGATGGTATGGGATTCAGCTTCCACATCACGATCATTGAACCTGGTTCAGAACATATTTTCCACTACAAGAACCATTTCGAGAGCGTCTACTGCATCTCGGGCAGCGGTTTGATCGAGGATCTGGCGACGGGTGACGTGCACGAGGTCAAACCGGGCGTGATGTATGCTCTGGACAAGCATGACAGGCATAGGCTGCAGGCAAAAGAAGAGTTGGTGCTTGCCTGTTGCTTCAATCCGCCAGTGACCGGCAAAGAGGTGCATCAGGCGGACGGTTCTTACGCCGCACCCCCTTCGACCACTGTCTGAACCAGTATTTACCCGGGAAAAAAGGCGGTAGGCTGATCGGCGTACCGGACAACATCATGAGCAATCACACCGTCGAGAAAATCGGTGGTACGACGATGAGCCGTGCCGACGAACTGGTCGATACACTTTTTCTGAAACGAAACGAGACGGGAGACCTCTACAGCCGTGTGTTTGTCGTTTCCGCCTTTGGTGGCATCACCAACCTGCTGCTGGAGGACAAGAAAACCGGTGCGCCGGGTGCCTTCGGTCTGTTTGCCGCATCGGACAGCCATCTTGGCTGGAGTGACGCGCTCGACAAGGCGGCCGAGGAGATGGCCGCCGTGCATGGTCGACTGCTCAGCCATCCAGCCGACCGCAAAATCGCCGACGATTTCCTGCGCGAGCGAATCGAGGGCGCGCGCAGCTGCCTGATCGATCTGCAGCGGCTGTGCTCTTATGGGCATTTCCAGCTCAACGAACACATGATGACGATCCGCGAATTGCTGTCCGGTCTTGGTGAGGCCCATTCGGCGCATGCGACAGCGTTGTTGCTGCAGCGGGGTGGCCTGAATGCGCGGTTTGTTGACCTTACCGGTTGGCGCGACGAGAGCCAGCCGACGCTTGACGAACGAATAGATCGGGCGCTGGCCGATGTCGAACTGGCAAGCGAAATGCCGATCGTGACCGGCTACGCGCAGTGCGGCGAGGGCCTTGTGCGGCTTTTCGATCGCGGCTACTCGGAGGTGACATTTGCGCGTATTGCGGCGGCTACAGTCGCGCAGGAGGCGGTGATCCACAAGGAATTCCATCTGTCCAGCGCGGATCCGAAAATTGTCGGTGCGACATCCGTGCGCAAGATTGGTCAGACCAATTTCGACGTCGCCGACCAATTGTCGAATCTGGGCATGGAGGCGATCCATCCACGCGCAGCCAAGACCCTGCGCCAGGCCGGCATTCCGCTGCGCGTTGCCAACGCCTTCGACGCCGGTGATCCGGGCACGTTGATCGACGCCGCGTTGAGCGGCGAGCCGCGTGTGGAAATCGTGACCGGCCTCAACGTCCTGGCGCTGGAAGTTTTCGAGCAGGACATGGTGGGCGTCAAGGGATACGATGCGACGATCCTGAAGGCGCTGACGCGCCACAAGGTTCGTATCGTCTCGAAGAATTCCAACGCCAATACGATCACCCATTATGTTGATGCCTCGCTGAAGGCAGTACGCCGGGTTGAGGACGAAATCTCGCAAGCCTACCCGTCGGCGCGGGTGCATGTGCGCAAGGTGGCGCTGGTGTCTGCTGTCGGCCGCAATCTGGAAGGCGTTCAGGCCGGGCTTCGCGGTGCAGTGGCGCTCGACGAAAAGGGAATAGACCCGATCGCCATGCAGCAGTCGGGCCGTCCGGTCGATGTGCAGTTCATCATTGCAACCGATCAGAAGGACGATGCGATCTGCGTGTTGCATCGCGCGCTGGTGGAAAATGGCGAAAGCACGTTGCGCCAACCAACTGTTGTGCGATCCGCCGCCTGAGTTGCCAGAATGGGCGAACCGGCAGAATTAAACGGCGGCTGGATGCCTTCGACTATTCCGGAATTTTGACTGACGTATCGAACAGCGGCACGCTGGAAATCGACATTTTTGCCGATCCGTCCTGCACCTGCCGGGAATGGGAAAGATAGATCAGCGTGTTGTTCTTGCGGTCATAGACCCGCTTGACGATGAGCTTTTTCCAGATGAGCGAGCGGCTGCTCTTGAAGATTTCCTCACCGTCTTCATCCAGATCGATGTCACCGACGGTGATCGGTCCGGTTTGCCGGCAGGCAATCGATGAGTTGGACGGATCCTCGAACCAGTCACCCTTCTGCAGCCGGTCGATCAGGCCGCGATCAAAATAGGCAATATGGCATGTGACGCCCTCAACCTTGGGGTCGGCCACGGCTTCGATGACAATGTCATTGCCAAGCCAGTCCACACCGATTTCGCCCACTTGCTCTGCCTGGACAGGGGACGCCGTTACCAAAGCAAGCGTTGCCAGCAGCAGGGCGCTGTGCGTCAGGCTTGTCGCCTTTGATCGCAGGACGGAAGGTTTGGCGTCAGACATTTCTAAACTCCTGTGGATATGGGGCAACGCGCCCGGGCGAAATTGGTTCATTGCCGATTGCCACTTTCTTTCATCGCGGCAATATCGGCGCGCAGGGCACGCAATTCACCCAGAATAAGTTCCTGTTCGTTTTGCAGGGCAGAGCGATCTGCGGAGGCTTCCGCCTCGTGTTCCGCCTGCATGGCCGACACGATGATACCGATAAACAGGTTGAGCACCGTGAAAGATGTAACGACGATAAACGGCACAAAGAAGGCCCAGGCCAGGGGGAAGACCTCCATTACCGGACGTACAATGCCCATCGACCAGCTTTCCAGCGTCATGATCTGAAACAGCGAATAGGCCGATGCCGGGATGCTGCCGAACCATTCGGGAAAAGCCCCGCCATAAAGCTTCGTGGCCATGACGGAAAAGACGTAAAAGACCAGCCCCAGAAGCAAGACAATGGAACCCATGCCCGGCAAAGCCGAAATCAGCCCGCCGACCACCCGGCGCAGCGACGGCACCATGCTGACCAGCCGCAGAATACGCAATATCCGCAGCGATCGCAGGACCGCCAGCGGCCCGGTTGCCGGCAACAGGGCAATGCCCACCACGACCAGGTCAAAAATGCGCCAGGGGTCATCGAAGAACCTCTGCCGGTAAACGGCAAACCGCCCCAGCAGTTCAACGACGAAGACGGCAAGGATCGACTTGTCGACAAAATTGAGAAAACCGCCGAAATGGGCCACGGCCGCCGGAATGGTTTCCAGGCCGAGCGTGATGGCATTGACCACGATGATAATCGTGATGAACCATTCGAACCTGTGGCTTTCAAGCAGCTTTTTGAGTGTTTGCATGGAGTTGACCGATGTGAGGAGTTGGTCTGCAGATGGCCCTGACGGGCGGCGGTGTCAAGCCACACCGGGCAGAATTCATGAGACGTTCATCGGCGCACTTGCCTGAGGGGTTTCCCGGCGGCGTGCGTTTGGGTGACACATTCCTCGCGTCTTCTATCCATCATCTGTGGGTGGCAGGCGGGCGGCCCATGGCGTGTGTAGCTCAATGGTAGAGCAGCAGCTTCATTTTCCAAAACGCGACGCAGCGTATTTGTAGTAAGTTGGAGCGGGTGAAGGAAGTCGAACCCTCGTATGCAGCTTGGGAGGCTTCCGTTCTACCATTGAACTACACCATCAAAATCAATAGGTTAGAAATTCCATAAGACCATTTCGCAGACGTAGCGGCGGTCCCGCAGGCTGACCTTTTATTTGAAATTATTTTACATGGTGACGGAGGTGTTATCAAGATAGGTCCTGTACTCTGCATGCACCCGGCATCTCATAGTCTGTGCACAACCTGGTCCTTTGCGTTAGCTTTCTGCAAACATATTTAATTGTTCTTGCTCCTGCTGCTCTACTTCTTCTTTGAACACTATGCCAGCCATCGCGGCAAGGTCACGCACAACTCGTGAAATATGGTGCGCCATATTCCATTCCCTCCACATTGTTGCGCTACCAGTCGTTGCGTGTCCATTTGCGGCATCCCACATTCTCTGATCCGCGTAAGAGAACGTTCTGCCCTCAAAATCAGGGCGCTTCACGAGGGTTTCGAGAACTTCTTTCATCGCATCTGATTGCTTGCCGCCCGCCTTGCCACGAATCACGACGGTCGATGTCTCGGTAGTGTACCGAACATGCGGGATAGGGATTGCACCGCCTTTTTTGGTCGGGAAGTTGATTTGCCCACAATCGGCGCCAAAGTCACTAAACCCAAGCCTTTCGGCTGGTATGTCGCTAACGCGCATTGCAGCGTTAAATACTGTCCACTCATGGCGTAGAACCATTTGCGTTTTACCTTGTTCGGCGGGGTTGGTGGTCGGGAAGTTGGACCCTTGGAAGACGATACAGCCCCAATTCGCGATTTCTGCTAAATCGCTGAACGTCCCGCTGACAACATCACTTACATCTTCTAACCCCAACTCAAGGCCAGCGAAATCGACAAAAATTTCGCAACTTGACGCGTCAACGCCAAGCGCGGACAAACCTTTCTTGAGTGACTCGCCGTCCAAATTTTCGGCGGGCAAATGGATCGCGGCGCGTGGGAAAGACCCAAGCAGCAAACTGCGCCAAAGGGGATTGGCTAAGTCAGAAGCCGGAATCACCGCAATCAGCTTTTCGTTTCGCGCCCGAGCGACCTGATACAAGCGAGTGATAGCTTCATCGCTTGGTTCCGCCATAACGTATTGGGCGTCCATATATGCAGGGTAGCGCGGCCAATGTTTACCGAGACGCTCACCTGTCACATATGCAATCTCATCATGCGTCAATATGCGGCCAAGTTCAGGGTCTTTTTCGATTAGTGGGGGCAGAATGAAGTATGGGCGCACATGCTTTTGCATTTCAGGTCGAATTCGACCAACTGCATTATACTCGCCTTGTTTAAACCTTAGTGCCGGACGATATGGAAGCATCGTTCTTATCCTCGGGTTGCTGAATTAGTATTTTTCTCACAGTATTCCTCCCGATTTTGCTTGCAAACAAGGAATAATCGCCCCGTTCTTTTTGAATCCGCCCAAATATAATGGCGGGATTAATCCCCAGATCTCTAGCAAACTTTTCAACGGCCCCCGATGATTTCGCGATTCTGGCAGGAGACCGCCGCCAACGCTCATCGGGTATTAGCATATTTGAGGCAAAAGCATCAGCCTCTGACTCTTGTTCATCAGTGGATGATGCGTCGAACTGATCAAAAAAACCATTTGCGAGACCCGTAAGCCGATGCAAAACAACATGCCCAATTTCATGCATTAGGCTGAACCAAAAATTACCTTGATCGTCTTTGCGAAGGGTCAATCCAATAATCGGCAATCCGCTATCTAGGAACGCTGCACCATCGATAGTGAGACCGGGAATTTGTCGCTCAGCAATCAAGACGATTCCGGCCTCAAACAGTAATTTTTGTGCAAGTAGCGGACCATTTGGAAACACGCTTAATTTTGGCAGTTGATGCAACCAACTGGTGTTGACGGGATCGTAGACTGGTATGCCTTGTCTCGCAACTTCGCGCGCTAGTGTAACAATGCGAGCCCGCCAGGCGTGGAGTAAAACGTCATCGCTGTGGTCCTGAACATTAAGCCCTGTCCGAAGCAATGTCGGACTGCCGAAGTCGATGCGGTTTTCAGCTATGTATTGGCGCAGTTTGGTTTCGTCCATTTCCTCCGAAAACCAGCCATTTGCGCGACCGTGTTTAAGGATTTTCTTGATCCCATCACGGGATACGTCGTCAATAACCCGATCAAGCCCACGGAACTGAGAATTTGGTTCTATCGACGCGCTAAGGCGCACACCAAGAAGTGCAGCAACGCGCGCATAATTTTTGATGCTAATGGTGTTATAGCGATCTGCCTCATACCGCTGGACTTGCTGCTCCTTGACGCCAAGTCGCCACGCCAAGTCGCGCTGGGTGTAACCCTTAGCAATCCTCGCGACGATCAAGACAAGGCCCGGGTCGCTGCCTGCGCGTTGTTCAAGGGGCGTTGATTTGCCTGTATCTTTCGCCAGGTCATAGGCCTCGATTGCCCTTGTTAAGTCATCTCGTTCCGCCTTCATTGTAACGGTGATCTGCTTCACTACCTCTGGGGGAAGGCCTTCGACTACTCGCTTCAGCGATTCCTCAGTCGAGAGGGCGTTGGTGAGGGCCGCAGAGCGAGACCGCGCTTCGCGCATTTCTTTTTCATTGAGGATAATTCTGAAGCTCATGGCTCCTCCTACACAACTTATTTGTTGTGGTCAAGAGGTGACAACAAAAATGTTGTGTTATACTTTTGCAAAGTTAACCAAAATTTCCGAACTGGACTTGCCCGTAAAAGGTGGGGGTATTTTCTGATAGTTTTCATAACCACAGGAGTGTCCTATGAGCAAAGGAGAACGACGGGCATTTACGGAAGAATTTAAGCGGGAGGCGGTTCGCTTGATTGAAACAAGCGGCCGCACGATTGCGCAGATTGCGGATGACTTGGGCGTTGGTTCATCAACGCTGACCCGTGGAAGCGCATTTACCGTGAGGCTGCCTCATCGTCGGAACCTCACGTCGATCTAACCCAAGAGCTGGCTCGGTTGCGCAAAGAGAATTCGGTTCTTCGCCAGGAACGCGAGATTTTGAAGCGGGCTGCTACTTTTTTCGCCAAGGAGGCACGTCAATGAGATTCAAGCTCGTTGATGAGGCGAAGAAATCATCCATCGTCTTTGTCGTGTTTTTGGTGTCAGCGAAAGTGGGTACTATGCCTGGAAACAGCGTGGCCCCAGTCGGCGTCCATTGGACGACATGGTTCTGCAGGCCTATATCCGATCTCAGTTCGTGCTTTCCCACGAGACCTATGGTTCACCGCCTATACATGTTGAACTGTGTGAGGACGGCATGCCCGTTGGCAGGCACCGCATATGCGGGATAATAGTCTGAAGGCTCTGCAAAAGCGGCGTTACAAACAGACGACCGATCGTGATCATGGCGGGTTGGTTGCACCTGATCTTCTTAATCAAGACTTCTCATGCGACGGACCGAATCAGAAGTGGGGCGTGGACATCAGTTATGTCTGGACCCGAGAGGGATGGTTGTATCTTGCCATCGTTCCCGATCTTTACTCTCGGCGTAGTGTCGGTTGGGAAACAAGTGATCAATTGAAGAAGGATCTGGCGATAACAGCGTTGAAACGGACTATTGTCACACGCCAACCACCACCGGGCTGATTTATCATTCTGATCGCGGTAGCCAATATTGCCCGTAGGATTATCGAAGGCTGCTGGCCGCAAATGGTATGCAGTCTTCCATGAGTGGCATGGGCAATTGTTACGACAATTCCATGGTCGAAACCGTGTTCAAAACCATCAAGTCGGAACTGGTGTGGAGAACCAGTTTCCAAACACGGCAACAGGCTAAAAATGCACTTGGCCGATATATCGAACGGTTTTACAATCCCATTCGGCGGCATTCAACTTTGGCCTACAAATCGCCGACCAAATTCGAAGCCGCAATGGTCGGGACAGAGTGAAAGTCTCTCCACTTTATCGGGGGAAGTCCGTGAATATCTTGTAACCGGTATTGCGGGAAATCCCGAACTCCCGGCATAGGTCGCTCATGCCTTCACCTTCAAGACGGCGGGCGACAAATCGTAAACGTTCCTCCAAGAGCGAACTCTCTTTCCACGGCATCAACAACTCCCGCAAAACGAAAAGTGTTACCTATGTGTCCGGTACAAAATGTCACCCATGTCTCAGGTCGTTCACCTGGCATGGGAAAGGTTTTCGGCTCAAGCGGTCACTTGCTATACGAGGCGAACGCCTGTGGAGGGCGTCGCATGATGCGCCTGACAGCCCGACGGCGATGCGGATCAGGGGAGGAACCCCCAGATTGGCGTTATCGCAAATCCCGGTTGACAATGATTTTATAAAATATAAATTATAAGAACTATTCAACAAGGGAGGAAGATATGAACTTGAAGCTTCTGACCGCCTTTACGGCGGCAATGATCGGATTTGCTGGAACGGCCAGCGCGCAGGATGTCACGCTGAAACTTGGCCACGTCCTTTCCCCCACGCACCAGTTCCACAAGGGTATGGAACTCGCAGCCGAGAAGCTGGCCGAGTCGACCAATGGCAAAGTCAAGCTGGAGGTCTTTCCGTCTTCCCAACTGGGAACAGAGCGCGACATGCACGTCTCTATCCGCACTGGCGGCGTTGACATGCTTCTCGCTTCGCCGGGCGGCGCAAGTGTTCACCTGCCGGAACTGGCCGTTCTGGATGCCCCCTATCTGTTCAGGGATGACGCGCACTGGCAGGCTGTCGTCTACGGCGATATCGGCGCTGACTGGGAGAGCAAGATTACCGAGGCGACAGGCGCGCATATCATGGGCTGGTTCCCTCGCGGCACGCGTCATGTGATAACCAAGGGAATTGCACTCAATACGATCGATGATATTCGCAATGTGAAGATACGCGTCGCGGATATTCCTCCCTATCCGCAGGTGTTTCAGGCATTCGGCGCGACGCCCACGCCTGTCGCCTTCTCCGAAATGTATTCCGCGCTGCAGGCCGGCGTTGTCGATGGTGCAGATGTGCCGCTTGATACGATCCTCGCGCAGAAGCTTCATGAGGTGTCCGATCACGTGAATCTGATCGCCTGGTCATTCGCGGCGCCGGGGCCGATTCTGTTGAGTGACGATGCCTACAACCGGTTGAGCGAAGAGGATCGCGTCAAGTTGAGGGAAGCGCTTCGCGCGGGTACCGAATATATTGCCAAGGCCTTTATCGACAGCGAGGATTCGGTGACCGTAGCGCTTAAGGAAAAGGGCATGACGTTCGTTGTGCCGACCGATCTGGAGGCATGGCAGGCCGCCGCCGCAAACGCTGTGCCACAGCTGGCCGAGCTCTGGGGTGGTGACGTTGAGCTTTACGCCCGCATCCGCGACGTGGCCCAGTGAGTTGGAGGCGCAGAGGACGTGATCTTGCGCCCGATCCTGCAGGCCCTCGGTCTTGTCGAAGAAGTGGTTGCCGTCGCTCTGTTGTTAGCGACGGCGGCAATGACTCTTCTTCAGGTCGCGGGTCGCTATTTGATGACCAATCCGTTCATCTGGACTGAGGAGGTTACCCGGCTCACACTGATCTGGCTGGCTTACGTGGCGGCTGCGGCCGTCACGCGACGGGGTGTGCATATCGCCGTCGACACCGGCCTGAACATGCTGAACCCTGCCTGGCGCAGGGCGGCGAATGTTCTGGTGCATTCAGTCACTGCCCTTCTGTTCGCATGGCTTGCATATCTGGCGATGGTGTTGGCCTTCAAGGTGTCCGGGCTACCCTTGGCTGCGACGCGTTGGTCAATGGAAGTCATGGTCTGGCCAACAATGGCCGGTTGCCTGCTGATTGCCTTTCATTCGCTATTATTGGCGCTCTCCGGAATTGGAATGATCCCGGCCGCCGCGGTCGACCCTTCCGAGGAGACTGAGGTGATACGCTCATGATTTTCTTCTATGGACTTGGCCTGCTCGCCTTTCTGGCCATCGGATTGCCGGTCGCAGTTTCCATCCTGCTCGTCGGCATTCTCGCTGTCGTCATTGCCGGCGTGCCGCCGTCCATCATCGCGGAGCGGATGATTTTCGGGCTCGACAGCTTTCTGCTTATCGCAATCCCGCTCTTTCTGCTGATGGGCAATCTGATGAATGCTTCGGGCATCACGAACCGGATTTTTGCTTTTGCCGGATCGCTTGTTGGCCATTGGCGGGCAGGGTTGGCGCAGGTCAACGTCCTGAGTTCCATCATTTTTTCAGGAATGTCCGGCTCTGCCCTCGCTGATGCGGCCGGCCTGGGCGCCATAGAAGTCGAAGCCATGCGCAAGGCCGGTTACAAGCCTGCCTACGCCGCGGCGGTCACGGCTGCAAGCGCCACAATCGGACCGATCATGCCCCCTTCGATCGCGTCCATCCTCTACGCCTTCATCGCCGATGTGTCGGTTGGGCGCATGTTTCTGGCGGGCATTCTTCCCGCTCTGTTGATGACCTTCGTGCTGATGGTCACCATACACCTCAGAGCAGGCACCCAGAATCTTCCCAAGGCCCCGAAGGTGAGCGGTGCGCGGCGCGCCCATGAGTTCTGGCTGGCACTGCCTGCCCTGTTCGTACCCGTGGTGCTGATAGGCGGCATGCGTACCGGCATCTTCACTGCCACGGAACTGGCTGCGGTCGGTGTGCTCTATTCTGCACTTCTGGGTTTTGCCTATAGGCAGATGGGGGCTGCTTCCTTCTATCGCGCCTGCCGCAGCGCCGCGCTTCACTCGGGAGCGATCCTGCTCATTGTTGCCGCCGCACACGTCTTTGCCTGGGCATTGGCGCACGAACAGATTCCCCAGCATCTCGCCCAACTCGTCGGCTCGCTCAATCTCGACCGCTGGATGTTTCTGATCCTTATCAACGTTGTGCTTCTGGTTCTCGGCATGCTTCTCGACACGACGGCAATTCTCATCCTGGTCGCGCCGGTGATGGTGCCCGTGGTCACCGCAATGGGGATCGATCCGGTGCATTTCGGCATTGTCATGATCGTCAACATGATGATCGGGCTGATCACGCCTCCCGTAGGGATGGCTCTTTTCGTCACCGCCAGCATTGCTGATGTGAGTGCTGCGGCGGTTGCGCGCGAAAGCGTGCCCTATGTGGTCGCGCTGATTCTTGTACTCGTACTGATTACCTTCGTTCCCCAGGTTGTGCTGTTCCTGCCCGACCTGGCTTACGGTGTCAGCCAATGAACCCGACCTGCACGAACCCGAACCCAGGGACAAATAAATGACCGGAAACGAAAAACTTCATGGCGGCGCGCAGCGTCTGCCAGCACGTGTCATCAACGATGAGACCATGTCCTCGCAGCGCATATCCTGGTACGAAATCGCTCCTGGCGATCAATGCACGCGCCATGTTCACGAGGGCAAATTCGAGACCTGGCTCGTGATACAGGGAACCGGCGTGTCGCATGTCGGTGAACGGAAATTTGATGTCGGACCCGGCGATATGATCGCGACGCCGCCGGGTACGCCGCACGGGTTGGTCAACACCGGCGAAACGCCATTGCGCTTTGTGAACGTCGTGCTGCTCTATGACGGACAGTCAGTGACAACGACGGAACTGGACCAATGAGCCGGTTTTGTATCACTGGCGCAGCCGGTTTTGTCGGGGCCGAAGTGTGCCGGCAGGCCCTCGCGCGCGGGCATTCGATCATTGGCCTCGACCAACGTCCGGCTTCATCAGACATAAATTACGCATTCCATCTCGCCGATGTAACCGACCGCGAATGCATGGCCCGTATCGTCCGGGAATGCGATGGAATCATACATTGCGCGGCGGTGGTCGGCCCCGCGCCGGCCTCTGCCGATCCGGTGATGGCGACGCAGGTCAATGTTCTGGGCACGCTCAGCGTGCTGGAGGCAGCACGGTGCGCAAATCTGCGGGTCGTCAACCTCTCAACAGCGACGCTCTATGGGCGTATAGAGAAAGCCGGACCGCTGGATGAATCCGATCCGGTCAATCCGGTCGGCATCTATGATGCAACCAAGATGATGTCAGAAACGCTGTGCGACGCCTATCGCAAGAGTTTCTCCGTATCTGTGGCGTCTTTCAGAACTGGCTTCGTCTACGGGCCGCGTCATTCCACCGGCGACTACTTTGTCGGCAGGCTCGTGCAAGGAGAGACTGTGATCCAGGACGCAGGGCGTGACCATCCCTGCGACTTCACCTACGTGAAGGATCTGGCGCTTGGGCTTGTCCAGGCCGCAGAGTGCGGCAATCTTCCCGAATCCGTTTATAATCTCTCTGGAGGTGTGTCGCGGACAAGAGGTGATCTCGCTGCCATTGTCATGAAGCATTTCCCCCACGCGCAGATTGCTCTTTCTCCGGGTGTCGATCCCGCACGGCACCTTCGTGGAGCCAATGTGATTGCGCGCGCGCGGCGCGATTTCGGTTACGCGCCACAATACGATCTCGAGGCTGGCATCGCCGACTGGGTTGCCGAAGCGCGTGGAGCCGGTGCGACATGATCTGGAGCATCGAGACCATGACTGTTGCCCATGCATTGACCCCCGGACCGGAGGTGTTTTTCCAGCGCGACTTTGAATCCTGGGTCAATATCGCCGTCCATATGTTCGTACTCAGGAGCGATCTCGGTATCGTTCTTGTGGATACCGGACTGATCGCCAATCTTGAACCTCTCAATGCTGCAATGCGCCGCAACAAGGGGCCAAAGGCGGGGTTTGAAAGGATTGAATCGCGAGCCGGGAGCTATCTCGGCACAGACGTGCTGGCGGTCATGCTGACAAGCTTCGGCCCCTATGCAACTGGTGGACTCGATCGCTTGCGTCCAGATACCCCGGTCTATGTTTCCGCACGCGGAATGGCTGATCTGCGTCGTCCGGAAGAACCGCAATTCGTTCACACGCTACCGGGGGAAATCTGTGCCCGTCTCGATCAGGCCACACCTGTCAGTGGGCAAGAGTGCCTTTTGCCGGGCCTTCGCTTTCACGAGGTCGGCATCCACCATCCCGCATCGGCCGCCGTGGAGATTGAGACCGCGGCAGGACGCGTGGTGATTGCCGATCCGGTGTTCACGGCAGCCAATCTCGAACGGCAGATCGCGCTTGGCGCCGCAGAGGATGCCAGCGGCTGGTTTGCAATGGTCAGGACATTTGCTGCAAGGAACGCGGCTTTCCTGCCTGTACACGAGCCGTCGCCTGCGCCAGTGTCGGTCGTGTGCGAACCGGACGGCGGCTGGCACGTGCAGAATTTGAGAACGATGGAAGCATCATGACCCGAGATCCTGACAAAGACAGCAAGCCAATCCGGCATCACACCAAGGCGGATGCGGCCTATGAGATACTTCGCGAGGAGATACTCTCGGGCGCTCTCGAACCAGGCGAACGCGTGACACTTGCAGCTCTTTCAAAACGGCTGGGTACATCCATGGTCCCGGTCCGCGAAGCCCTCATGCGCCTCGAAAGGGACGGTCTTGTTGACGCCACCCCCTATCGAGACGTGCGCATTGCCTCCATGTCCATGACAGATATCACGGAACTTTTCGAGGTTCGCGCTGTCCTCGAAGGGCTCGCTATACGTCTGGCCATGCAGAACGAAGGCCAGAAAATTGCAGAACACCTCGAACAGATCAACCGCGACTTCGCGCTTGCAAGCCATGAGAAGGCTTTCTCCGAGGTCAACGCCCTTAACTGGGAGTTCCACCGTTTCGTTCTCGACCGTGCGCACAATCACCACCTCAGACGGCAACTTGAAGACATCTGGTCCAAATGCCATCGCTATCGGGCTGGCTTCCGCCTGATTCCCGGACGCGATGAGGCTGCCGTCAAGGAACATGAAGAGATAATCCAGGCAGTGCGCAAAGGCATGGCAGATGAAGCCGAACAGGCATGCCGACGACATATCAGCAATGCCGGCGATGAAATGATTGCCTATCTGAGTAAAAATCAGAAGAAGGCCGGCATCCTATGAGTGCCCCGATTCTTGTCACGGGCGCCTGTGGTGGTATTGGAAGCGCCGTCATCACCCATCTTCTCCAACAGGGGCTCGGCATCGTTGCAACTGATCGCAACGCGCCCGATAACCATGCATTCCCACCCGATACCAAATTCTTTCGCGCCGATTTGCCGGAGGACATCGACAAATTGGTCTCGACGCTGCCGGGTTCTGTCGGCGGGCTTGTCCATGTGGCGGGAGTCATTCGTACGCACCGCGCGACAGATATCGAAATTAATGATTTCGATGCCATCTTCCGGGCCAATGTCTATGCACCGCTCAAGCTGTTTTCGGCCCTCCATGACCGGCTGCAGGACGGAGCCGGCGTTGTCTTCGTGGGGTCTCTTGCCGGACTGCGCGCCTCGCCCAGCAATTTGCTCTACGGCGCGTCAAAGGCCGCACTGCATAATGCTGCGAAGTCACTCGCAAAGGAGTTTGCGCCGCGTGGTATTCGCATCAATGTGGTTGCACCGGGGCTGATCGATACGGGTCTGACGGACGTGACCAACCGCGAACTCGCATCGCTACGTGGGGGGGATGCCAGCCAGATCGGGGTGGAGCGTATCAGGTCGATACCGGTTGGACGCATCGGCTCCCCGGCAGACGTTGCCAAGGCCGTGGCCTTTCTTCTGAGCGACGATTCCAGTTTTGTCACCGGTACGGAAGTGCTGGTGACCGGAGGAGGACATCTGTGACGAACCCAGGCCCCCAATGGATTCTCGTGACCGGCGCATCCCGCGGGATCGGCGAAGCAATCACATATGATCTTGTTGCCGCAGGTTTCGCTGTCGTGGCGACCGGGCGCAACCGATCCGATACCGAAAGAGTGGCTGAATCAGCACAGCGCAAAGGCGGTCAATGCCTTCCCATACCCATGGATGTGTCCCGCCCGCAGGATATCGAGGCGGTCGCCACCCGGCTTCACGCGGAGGGCATCCTGTTGCACGGTCTGGTGAACAATGCCGGTACGCTCGGTCCGATCGGACACGTCCTTGAGACCGACATGGGCGAATGGATCAGGACCATCGAGATCAATCTCTTTGGCGCTTTTCACTGTATCCGTGCCTTCGCGCCCCTGTTCGTGTCCAGCAAGGCGTGTGTCGTCAACATTTCGTCCGGCGCGAGTGAGAAGGCGATGGAGGGCTGGAGTGCCTATTGCGCATCCAAGGCCGCACTTGCGATGGTAACCAGATCATTGGCGCTGGAAGCGTCGAATACATGCCTTGCCTACGGGCTTCAGCCTGGACTGGTTGATACGCAGATGCAGTCGCGGATTCGCGCGTCAGGTGTCAATCCGGTGAGTGGCATTGCGCGCGAGAATTTGTTGCCGCCCAGCGATCCGGCTGCGATCGTTACCTGGCTGTGCCGGGAGCGGCCAACGGATCTTGTCGGCGAGGAGTTCCGGGCCGACAATCCGGAGATACGCCGCAGGTCTGGCCTCGCGGCTTTACCGGCATGACAGGGCGTGAGCCCTTTCCGATTGGACTTATCCGGCGCTTGAGCACATGGAAATCGGGTTAAGCGTTGGCATGACGAGGCCGACAAGTATGAGCGTGCGCCGATATTGATAGAGAGGCCGAACTCTAACAGGACTTCAGCAATGGTGTTCAGGCCTGGCCAGGAAATTGCGTCGCTGGTTCAAGCGCAATCAGTGCTCTTGCACTTCAATCTCCGGCGCGCTATTCGATAGGAATGCGGGTGTAGCTCAATGGTAGAGCAGCAGCTTCCCAAGCTGAATACGAGGGTTCGATTCCCTTCACCCGCTCCAAAAACGCAGCACTGGTTTGCCGCTGGCTATGTTCCCTTTTGACCTGGCAACGCCTTCCCCTGCAACTGCCCAACCTTCTCGACGATGGGTTTGATGCTGGATTTGTCCATGAAGTCAAACCCTCTCAGTTCTTCCTTGCTGGCGACCGGGTCGGCGTTTGTCAATCCGCCGATGATCAGCAACATCCGGTCCAGCCAGGACAGGCCTTTCGGATCTTGCCGCCCGCGCAAGGCAACATGCTGCACATGAGATATCAGCTCTGCCGGCAGGTTCCCGGCAAGCCAGGCATCCAGTTTCGCTCCGGCCCCGGCGCCCGAAACACTGAACAGGATTGTCGGCCTGGCTTTGATGCCTTCCAGATTGCTTTTCACCCATTTGTGAAACATCAACTTGTGATAGAGGACCGGGCTGCCAAGAACCAGGAAATCATACTGCGAGAGATCGGCGTTTGCCTTGTCCACATCAAAGGCCGGCAAATCCGTAGCCTCACGTATCCATTCAGCGTATTGCGCTGTGCTGCCGTACTTGCTTGAGAAGAATATCGCGCCTTTCATGCCAAACCCCGCTTCGTGTTGAATCATGCGTCCGGAAAAGGACGTGCACCAAATGGTTGGATGGCACGCTTTTTATCCAGTCTAGGCGCTGACCGATCCTGTGCGTTGATTTTGCTCAAGAGGACTGCCGGTGGCCGCTGCATCCGGCATTTTGATCGGCGTAATCGTTATCCGCTGCCAATTGGCATGGGAGGCTGCAAAGATGCGCAATCGCAGGGCTGCCGCTCTTTGCGCCACGTGGCGACCGCGACTGCGTGAACTGACCGCGCCTTGAGAGGTTGAACACAGCCATGATCAGCTTCGCGGACCGGTAAAACGGGCATTGCGAATTTTGACAATCGGTCGCCTTGCGTTAAATTGCTCTCATGCCACGCGACCGGGAAGTGAATATCGCGACGTCGAATCCGGTCGCCGGTTTGGGTGTCATGTGAAATTCACGCGGGCAAAAGGTGCAGCAGATGTCAAAATGGCGTATCGAAGGCGAGTATATGGAGACGTGCAATTGCGACTTTCTTTGTCCGTGCATCATCACCAACAGCGCAGCCGTGCCGACTGAAGGAGACTGCAAGGTGGCGATCGCCATGCGCATCGACCGGGGCGAAAAAGACGGCGTTTCACTTGGCGGCGTCAAATTCATCATGATGTTGCTGTCTCCCGGGCCGATGGACCAGGGCGACTTCACGGCAGGCCTGATCGTCGACGAAGATGCAACGGACGCACAGGTTGAAGCCATCGGCGACATCACCTCCGGCACGATTGGCGGGCCGATGGCTGTCCTGGGGTCTCTCGTCAGCACATTTGCCGGCGTTGAGAGGCGGCCGATATCCTTCGAGATGGATGGATTGAACCGTGTTGTCACAGCCGGTGATCTGGTCGACCAGGCGATTGAAGGCGTGCCCAGCCTTGTGAAAGAGGGAGAGGCAATCTACCTGGACAATGCGGCCCATCCGGCCAATGCGCGTCTGGCATTGGCCAAAGCGACCCGCAGCCGCTTCAATGTCTTCGGTATTCAATGGGATGATACGAGCGGCCGTCGCAACGGTCACTTTGCACCCTTTGACTGGGCGGCCTGACGCTGGAGCACTGGATGTTGGCGGTCCCCACATGATCTCGGCAAACCCGTTGGAAGCCGTGCTCAGGCACGACCGTCTGGTCGTGATGGGCGGACTTGCATTGGTCGTTGTGCTGGCCGTTGCCTATACGGTGTGGGGCGTCGGAATGAACATGTCGGCGCTCACCATGACCCGGATGGCCATCGAAATGCCCGGCATGATGATGCAACCCGCCGTCTGGACCGGCACCTACGCGCTGCTTGTCTTTCTCATGTGGTGGGTCATGATGATCGCCATGATGGTGCCAAGCGCCGCCCCGGCGGTGCTGATCTATGCGGGCATTGCCCGCAAGCAGAAGTCTGCGGATCGGCCGTTGGCGGCCACCGCATGCTTTTTGCTGGGCTATCTGGCGACATGGGCGGCCTTCAGTGCTCTTGCGACAGCCCTGCAATGGGGGCTTGAAACAATCGGCGTGGTCACCGGCATGATGGAGATCGCAAGTCCCGTGATCGCCGGCCTTGTGCTGATCGCTGCGGGCGCCTACCAGCTCACACCCCTGAAGGAAGCCTGCCTTCGCCATTGCCAACACCCGGTTTTCTTTCTCATGCATCATTGGAAGCCGGGTGCGCGCGGCGCCTTGGTGATGGGCGTCCAGCATGGCGGCAATTGCCTCGGGTGTTGCTGGTTCCTGATGGCCCTGCTGTTTGTCGGCGGAATCATGAACCTTCTATGGATCGCCGCCCTTGCGCTCTACGTGATCCTGGAAAAGGTCTCTGCCGGAAAAAAATGGGTAACGACAGGCTCCGGCGTGGCACTGACCATTGCCGGCCTGTGGATGATTGCCGGTACTTATCTGTTTTACTGACGGATTTGCCGCAGGGCATATCCTTGCCGGCCATTGCGTTAAAGGAGCGTAAGTCACTTTCACTGAAACATCGTGGCATGAGCATAAGCGCACAATGGATGCGCAGACACGCGTGTTGATTTGCGCAACCAACCGCCTATGGTGCATGAAATTCATGGCTCTTTGGAGGAGAGTATCAGGAGGTTGGCCAATCTGGCGCAGTTCCGGCTTGTGGGATCTGGATCCGCACGCAGCAGATGTCTTGCGCATTTGCCGCAAGACGCTGCCATTGCGCCCAGGCACATCTGATGGCAAATCCTTTAAGGAACTGATAGGCGCCATGCAGCCAAAGCAATGAGGACCGGCAATGAATTTTGAACTGAGCGAGGAACAGGGCGCAATCCGCGATATGGCGCTTTCACTGGCTGCGGATAAACTCGCGCCGAAGGCCATCGAATGGGACGAAATGGGACATTTTCCCGAAGACGTCATCCGCTCGGTGGGTGAACTCGGGCTCGGTGGCATTTATGTCCGCGAGGATGTGGGCGGTTCAGGCCTTGGCCGAATGGACGCCGTGCTGATTTTCGAAGCGCTTGGCACCGGCTGTCCGTCCATCGGCTCATTCATCTCCATTCACAATATGTGCGCCTGGATGATCGACAATTACGGCACGCAGCAACAACGCACGCATTGGCTGCCGAAAATGTGTGCCATGGAATTGATCTGCTCCTATTGCCTGACTGAGCCGGGATCGGGCTCTGATGCCGCATCGTTGCAGACGCGCGCAGAGCGCGACGGCAACGGCTGGAAGCTCAACGGCACGAAATCTTTCATTTCCGGTGGCGGGCGTTCCGATCTCTATCTCGCCATGGTGCGCACCGGGGATGCCGGGCCAAAGGGTGTGTCTGCGGTGCTTGTCGAAAACGGCACCCCAGGGCTTTCCTTCGGTGCCAATGAACGCAAGATGGGCTGGAAGGCGCAACCGACATCCGAGGTGCGTTTCGATGATTGTTGCGTCACAGCAGACCATTTGCTCGGCGAAGAGGGCAAAGGCTTTCGCTACGCCATGGCAGGTCTCGACGGTGGCCGTCTCAATATCGCAGCCAGCGCCCTTGGCGCGGCGCAATCGGCACTCGACAAGGCTGTTGCCTATGCCCGCGAACGCAAGGCCTTCGGACGACCCATTGCTGATTTTCAGTCGTTGCAATTCAAGCTGGCGGACATGGAAACCGAACTTCAGGCCGCGCGCATCTTCCTCTATCAGGCCGCATCGAAGTTGGATGCGGGCGCTCCGGACGCGAGCAAACATTGTGCCATGGCCAAGCGCTTCGTCACGGATGCCGCCTTCAAGGTGGCAAATGATGCGCTGCAGATTCACGGTGGTTACGGCTATCTCGCCGACTTCGGCCTGGAAAAGATCGTGCGTGACCTCAGAGTGCACCAGATCCTTGAAGGGACCAATGAAATCATGCGGGTCATTGTTGCCCGCCATATGCTCGAGGAGCGTTGAGGAGCAATGGACGCCGCGATCCCACAGAGCGGACGGGACGGCTGAAAGACCTTGCGCAGGGCGGACGGATGTCAGGATGGCATCGCCCGGCGCGGATGAAGTGAATTTGAAACAGGATATCGTGGCATGAGCAAAATCGCATTTATCGGACTTGGCAATATGGGCCTGCCAATGGCTGTCAATTTGAAAAAAGCGGGCCATGATGTGCACGCCTTCGACCGGGTGGCAGCTGCAATGGAGGCGGCTGCCCGTGAAGGAATGACAGCGTCGGCGAGTGCCATCGAGGCGGTTAGCGACGCCGAATTTGTCGTCACGATGCTGCCCAATGGTCCCATTGTCCTGGCGGTCATGGCCGAAATCGTTCCGGCAGCGGCCAGCGGCGCTGTCATCATCGATTGCTCGACCATCGACGTCGAGAGTGCGCGCTCGGCAAGTGCAATGGCGGAAAAATCCGGTCTTCGGCTGCTCGACGCACCGGTATCGGGTGGCACCGGCGGCGCTCAGGCCGGCACATTGACCTTCATGGTGGGCGGCGAGAAGCAAGCCTTCGACAAGGCCTCGCCGATCCTCGACATCATGGGTGGCAAACTGGTCCATTGCGGCGCAAGCGGCGCCGGACAGGCCGCCAAGATTTGCAACAACATGCTGCTGGGAATTTCAATGATCGGAGCCTGTGAATCCTTCGCGCTGGCAGAAAAGCTGGGGCTTTCCGCTCAGGCGGCCTTTGACGTGATTTCCACGTCATCAGGTTTTTGCTGGTCGGTGAACAATTATTGCCCGGTTCCGGGCATCGGCCCCGACAGTCCAGCCGATCATGACTTCAAACCGGGCTTTGCCGCCGAACTCATGCTCAAGGATCTCGGCCTGTCGCAGCAGGCGGCGTCCGGTACGGGCCAGGCGACCCCGATGGGCGAACACGCCATGCAGCTCTACCAGAGGTTTCTGGAAGAGGGCGGTTCAGGCAAGGATTTTTCCGGCATCATCGAATACCTGAAGACCGCAGCACGGCCTGCTGACTGACCGGATATTAGACATCCGGATCGCCGCTGCCGCCGGGGAATTCAAACCGGCGGAACCGGTGGCCCCATGGCTGACATGCTCTCAGTCTGCGGCGCTGAACTGCAGACCTATTTCTGTTGCAGAAACTCGATCTCGACGAAGGCACATTCGAAGTCATTGCCATTGATGACATCATGCTCGACGCCAAGTTCCCGGTAATAGGGTACACCGTTTTTAAGCTGCGCAGTGATCCGCTCACCATCTGCGGTGTCAATTTCCAGAATTCCGTCAAACAGTGGAACAACGACATAATCGTATTGGTGCCGGTGCCAACCGGTATTGTCGCCTTTCGCCTTGAACCGCCATTCGGTTACGCGCGTGCGTTCATTTTCGATAAAAACCGTCGGCACGGCCGTTCCAGGGGTGTTTGCATTGCACATGTTCGATCTCGCCTTTCATGGGTTGAATTGGATAGTCTTAAAGCCGCATCCGGCCTTCATTGCCAATAAAGCTGTGGGAGTGGCTGACGCCCATGCCCAGATGCATGAATTCGATAAAGGCTTTCGCCGCTTCGCTGTGTTCCTTTGTATGATGCCAGGCCATGCCTACATCCATGGTTGGAATCTTGTCGGCAACTTCAATGACCTCGACCCGTCGGCCTTCCAGCGACCAGGGGCGATGCACCATGTCGGACAGGATGGAGACGCCCATACCGTTGGCGACGAGACTGCGGACGGCCTCGACGGATGACGTTCGAAAAATCGTATTGGGTTTGTGCGGGGTTCGGTTCCAGTAGCGTTGTGCGGTATTGCTTGCCTCATCAACCGTCAGCATGATGTAGGGCTCTGCCGCAATATCCTGCAACGTCAGGGACGGGACTTTCAGAAATTTGTGGTGGGCGTCCACCCACAGGCGCCGCCGCGATCGCCACAAGGTATCGTGGGACAATTCCTCATGATTGACGATATTGGATGTCAGCATCACTGCCAGGTCAAAGCCGCTGGTGATCAGGCCCTCTTCGATGGTGGCGCGATCAGCCTCCGACAGATTGATTTTGATGTTCGGGAAGGCTCGGGAAAAGCGCGAGAGGAATGGCGGCAGGAAATAGCCCGAGATGGTGTAGGTGACGACGATGTTGATCGATCCCTTTACATCTTCCCTTATGCGCCTGGGAATGCGTACGGCCTCTTCCACCGATTCAACGATGTGCATTGCATGTTCCAGAAACAGATTTCCCTCATAGGTCAGGGTGACACCACTGGAATGGCGATCAAACAGCGAGGTGCCGATGATTTCTTCCAGAGTCTTGATTGCCGTGGTGATGGCCGACTGTGATACATTCATATCCATAGCCGCCCTGGAGACCTGTCCGGCATTGGCCGTTGCAAGGAAGTAGCGTATCTGGCGGAGCGAAGGTTCCATCAATTATTCCAATGCAGATATAAAAATTTCAGATAAAGAACGAATTGTGAGCAACCATCAGTCGAAGATGAAATTTTGTGCAACTGGTAAAAATTTAAAATAATATCCATAAATTACAGTTGCTTGAGATTTTTTATCGGGTTTTTTGCCTGTGGTTTTGAGTCTCACTTTGTTTCGCTTCCTCTGCGATGTCTCTGATTTTCAGAAATAGTGGCATTGTAATTCATATTTTACAATATGGTATGGACCTGACTACCATCAAGGCGAGGACAAACGGCCCTTAAGCGGGTCGCAGCATGGTGAATAAGTGCAACTCAACGAATTCGTTCAACCAAAAGTGAAGGAATATCTCATGAAAAAGCTCATCACAGGCCTTATGGCCACAGCAGCAATTCTTGCTGTTGCTGCTCCGGGTGCTTCGGCAGCGGATTGGTTTCCCGCCCCGGTCCAGGTTTGGGAACCGGCATTTGACATGAACAGCCCGCGCCGTGACATTGACTACACACCGTTGGCCAAGGCATCCAAGCCTTGGGAAATCTGCGTCTCGTTTCCCCATATGAAAGACGCCTATTGGCTCGGCGTTGATTATGGTGTGACCGAAGAAGCCAAACGCCTCGGTGTGAAGATGCAGGTTGTCGAGGCTGGCGGATATACCGAACTCAACAAACAAATATCGCAGATTGAAGATTGTGTTGCAGCGGGTGCGCAGGCCGTCATCATTGGTGCCATTTCTGCCGATGGTCTGAACAATGTGATCAGTGAAGTACGCGCCAAGAATATTCCGGTTATCGATGTCATCAACGGCATCTCCTCTCCGGAAATCACCGCCAAATCGCTTGTTTCATTTGGTGAGATGGGCGCAAAAACCGGTGAATATCTGGCAAAGCTGCATCCCGCAGGCAGCGGCAAGGTAAAGGTTGCCTGGTTCCCTGGACCATCCGGTGCAGGCTGGGTTGAAGCTGGAAATGCCGGGTTTATCGGTGCCATCGAAGGCAGTGACATTGAGCTGGTCGAAACCAAATATGGTGACACCGGCAAGGAAGTGCAGGCCAAGCTGGTTGAAGATACACTGGAAGCCCATCCTGATCTTGCCTATGTCGTCGGCACGGCGGTTACAGCCGAAGCCGCTGTTCCGATCTTGCGCTCCCGTGGCCTGACCGATCAGGTCAAAGTGGCATCCTACTACTTCACCCCGGGTGTTGCCCAGGGGCTGAGCCGTGGACAGATCGTTGCGGCACCAACCGACTCGACGGTTCTGCAGGGGCGCATTGCCGTTGATATTGCGGTGCGTGCACTCGAAGGCGAAACCTATGAGAAACATGTGGGTCCGGCACTTTACGTCGTCAATGCAGATAACCTGAAAGACTTTGATGCCTCTTCCACATTGGCACCAGACGGTTTCAAACCTGTTTTCCGGGTTGACTGAAAATGACGGACAAAGCCAGGGTTTCTCCCGCCCAGCGGCTTGAAGGGGATGCGCATTCAAGCAATGCGCATCCACTCCTCCAGACCGTGAACCTGACAAAGGACTATCCCGGGGTTCGCGCCCTGGACAATATGAATTTCGAGCTTCGGCACGGCGAGGTTCACGTTCTTTTCGGCGAAAATGGCGCTGGAAAATCAACCTTGATTTCGATGCTCGCCGGCGCCAATACGCCGACCAGTGGCAAAATTCTGTATAATGGCCAGGAGGTTCATCTGGCCAGCGTGCACGAGGCGCGTGAGTTGGGCATTAGCGCGGTCTTTCAGGAATTCTCGCTGATCCCGCAAATGACAATTGCCGAAAACATGTTCCTTGGCGCTGAACCCACCAGAGGTGGATTGCTTCAGCCGGGGCAACAAAGGGCCAAGGCCGAGGCCATTCTGCAGGACCTCGATTTTCACCTGGCGCCAGGGCGCCGCGTCGATCATCTGACCCGGGCGGAACAGCAGATGGTGGAAATCGCCAAGGCCTTTCGCACCGAACCCTCCGTATTGATTTTGGATGAGCCCACCGCCTCTTTGACCAACCACGAGACCGAACAATTGTTCCGGCTGGTCAACAGGCTGAAGGAGCGCGGGGTCGGGATAATCTACATCACCCACCGCATGGCCGAGATTCGCGAGATCGGTGATCGCATCACCATTTTGAGAGACGGAAAATATATCGACACGGTCGATGCAAAAACCACCAGCGATGATGATCTTGTAACCTTGATGACAGGCCGCGTTGTTGGACAGATCTTTCCGAAGGTCAAATTCAATCCCGGCGAGATCATACTCCAGGTCGATGACTTGCACACACCGGGAGCCGGCGGCGTCAATGGTGCTTCCGTGACGGTCAGGCGAGGCGAGATTGTCGGATTTGCCGGGCTGGTGGGCTCGGGGAAATCAAAATTTGCCCAGGCCTGTTTTGGCTCGCTGGCCATCGAAAGCGGAAAAATCCGCTTCAAGGGTGAAGCGGTGGTAAAACCAAAGACCCGTGACATGTTAAGGCGCGGTTTCATGTATCTGCCGTCGGATCGTCGCTCCGACGGGCTGATGATGATGCGCCCGGCGCGCGAGAATATCAGCACGGCTTCGCTGGATGTTCCGCCATTTTCAAATGGCATCTTTCTCAACAGACGCGCCGAGAAGAAAATCACCAGTGATCTGGCCGATCAGCTTAACCTGTCGCCGCGCAAGATCGAACGCGAGGCGGGTCAATTCTCCGGTGGCAATCAGCAAAAACTCATGTTGGCGCGCAGCCTGACACGCACCTTTGATCTCATCGTCTTTGATGAACCGACGGTTGGTGTGGACGTCGGCACCAGAGCCGCCATCTACGCCTTCATCGCTGAACTGTGTGAGCAAGGTGTGGCCATCGTTCTGATTTCATCAGATCTTCCCGAGATATTGCATCTGACCAACCGTGCTTACGTTTTCTACCGCGGCAAGATTCAGGCCGAGCTGGCAGATGACGAAATCACCGAAAACAATCTGCTGTCGCACTTTTTTGAAAGGGAGGCCGCGTAAGTGTCTGACCAAAATCCATCTTCATCCATTTCGCCGGGACGGTTGGCGGAAATGTCCAAGAGACTTTTTGTCAAATTGGGCATTCTGCCTTTTCTGCTGGTCATTGCCATTATCGTTTTTGCATCCATGTCGGAAAACTTCCTGACCGGTCGAAATCTGATGAATGTATTGCGACAGTCTGTCTATCTGATGATTGTCTCGATGGGGCAGATGCTGGCGCTGCTGACGGGCGGATTTGACCTGTCGGTGGGCACGATCCTCGCACTGACTTCAGTGGTCGGCGCCCTGGTCATGGCCAGCGTATACGCAGCCATGCCCGATGCCATCTGGCTGGCCATTGCGCTCGGCTGCATCGCCGGCGTTGCTGCCGGAACGCTCATTGGTGTGTGCAATGGCATTGGCGTGGCATTCTTTGGTGTTTCCCCTTTCATGATGTCCCTGGGAATGACCTCCGTGGGCTTTGGTGTTGCGCTGTTCCTGACAGGCGGCACACCGGTTTACGGCATGCCGCAGGCCTTTGGTGACATTTTCGGATTTGGAACGCTGTTCGGGATCCACTCACCGATCTATGTCGCGGCCATCATCGCCGTGCTGCTCTTCGTGTTTCTCTACCGAACCCGTTTCGGACGCTATATCTATGCTGTGGGCGGAAACCTCAAGGCGGCGCAACTCTCCGGTATCAACACCAGATCCACATTGCTGTGGACCTATGTTCTCTGTGCCGCCCTGGCGGCGGTGGCCGGCATGTTGCTGACGGCGCGTCTTGATACCGGCGAGGCCAATATCGGCGCCTCCATGCCGCTGCAATCGATCGCCGCCTGTGTCATTGCAGGCGTCAGTTTGCGTGGTGGTGTCGGGCGGATGGAAAATGTAGTTCTGGGTGCCTTGTTCATCGGACTTGTCCAGAACGGCATGAATCTCGCCCGCATTGAATCCTATCTGCAGACGGTTGTCCTGGGGGGGTTGCTTATTCTGGCCGTCATCGCCGATCAGATCCGCCTGCGTTACGTTGCTTCTTTGAAAGACTGAGGAATTTGCCATGACTATCAATATCAATTGCGACATGGGAGAAAGTTTCGGCCTCTATGTGATGGGTGATGACGAAGGCGTCATGCCCTATATTACGGAGGCCAATGTGGCTTGCGGGTTTCATGGTTCAGACCCCAACCACATGCGCAAGACCGTGGAGCTGGCCAAGCAGCACAATGTCAAGGTCGGTGCCCATTTCTCGCTTCCTGATCTGCCTGGTTTCGGGCGACGGGAAATGAAGATCGAGCGCGATGAACTGGCCAATATCGTCATCTATCAGATCGGCGCCCTGAAAGGTTTTCTCGACGTGGCGGGCGTCAGTCTTTCCCACATGAAGCCGCATGGTGCACTCTATGGCATGTCAGCGCGCGACGAGCATATCGCGCAGGCCATATGCGATGCCTGCGAAACATTCGAGGTGCCCATTTTCGGACTGAGTGGCACTTTGCATGAGGAGATCTACACGGCACGCGGGCTTGAATTTGTCTCCGAGTTTTTTGCCGATCTCGACTATGATGAGACCGGAAAACTGCTGATCACACGTGAGCATCCGGCTCTTGATCCGCAGGCTGTGGGACAAAAGGCGTTGCGCGCAGTGCGCGACGGCATCGTGGTCACCACGGCGGGAACCGAAGTGGCCGTCAAGGCCAATACGATCTGCATTCATTCCGACACACCCAATGTCATCGCCATAGCGCAGACCGTCAGGGCCTCGCTGGATGCCTATATGAAGGCCGCATGATGACGTGCATACACCTGCAACTTGATGGAGAAAATGATGAGCAAACATGAAGTCAAAGCGATGCTGCCCGGTGTCTTTTACCGCAAACCGTCTCCTTCCGAGCCCAATTACAAGGAAGTGGGTGACAGCGTGGCCAAAGGCGATGTCATTGGACTGATCGAGGTGATGAAGTCATTTCATCCGGTGGCCAGCGATGCCGATGGCAAGATCATCGCCTTCACGGTGGACAATGAAGAGGCCATCGCGCCTGGCGTGACTTTGGTCGAAATCGAAACCTGATCGGAATCATAATGGCACTTTCCAAAATTCTGATCGCCAATCGCGGTGAAATTGCCGTCCGCATCATTCGTGCAGCCAGAGAACTGGGTGTCAGGACGGTTCAGGTCTACAGCACTGCCGATGCCAATTCCCTCGCCGTGGAAATGGCCGACGAGTCCATTGAAATCGGTCCGCCGCCCGCAAAAAAATCCTATTTGAATGTCGAGGCAGTGCTCAATGCAGCAAAAGAGACCGGCTGCGATTCCATTCACCCCGGCTATGGGTTTTTGGCCGAGAACGCAGAATTTGCCGATGCAGTCGCGGTTGCCGGCATGGCATTTGTCGGGCCTTCCGGCGATGTCATCCGTCGCATGGGCGACAAGGCGTCGGCGCGCCAGGCGGCCAAACAGGCAGGTGTGCCCACCGTACCGGGCAGTGATGGGCTGATCGACGACCTTGCCAAGGCCGAGAAACTGGCCGATGAAATCGGCTACCCGATCATGATCAAGGCCACCGCAGGTGGCGGTGGCCGGGGCATCCGGATTGCTGCCAATGCAGCGGAGTTCATGAGCCTTGCCCCCCAGGCCGCGGCCGAAGCGGAGGCCGCCTTTGGCGATGGCGGACTGTATCTGGAAAAGGTCATTGAGCGGGCCCGTCACATTGAGGTTCAGATTCTGGGTGACGGTGAAAACTTCATCCATTGTTATGAGCGTGAATGTTCCCTGCAGCGTCGTCGCCAGAAGGTCTGGGAGGAAGCGCCATCTTCAGCGCTGACACCGGCTGTTCGCGAAAAGCTCTGCGCATCGGCTGTCGCCCTGGCAGCGGCGGTGAAATACAAGGGCGCAGGCACGATCGAATATCTCTATGACGATCAGACCGGCGATTATTATTTCATCGAGATGAACACCCGCATCCAGGTGGAGCATCCAGTCACCGAAAGCATCGTCGGCATCGACCTTCTGGCTGAAATGATCAGGATTGCCGGTGGTGAACCGCTGGCCATCAAACAGGACGATGTCAAGATCCGCGGCCACGCCATCGAGGTGCGTATCAATGCCGAGGACCCTGCGAACAACTTCATGCCTTTCCCGGGTATCGTCGGCGATCTGCGCATTCCCGGCGGGCCGGGCGTGCGTTTTGATCATATGGTCTATCAGGGTTACCAGATCCCGCCCTTTTATGACTCGCTGCTCGGCAAGCTGATTGTTACTGCCGACACACGTGAAAAGGCGATTATCCGTTTGAAGCGGGCCCTTGCTGAACTGCATATGGGCGATTTGAAAACGACGACACCGCTCTTCACGGCTCTGGCCAATGCGCCGGAAGTCCAGGCCGGTGCCGTCCATACGAAATGGCTGGAGCCATGGCTTGAAGCCAATGCCGACAAACTCGCAATCCAACAAGGAGGTGCATAATGAGCTTGAGATACACTTTTGGTGGGGACGAGCATATCTTTGTGGAAGTCAGCGAAGAAATGTCTCTTGAGGCATTCTTCATGGCGCTTTCCATGACCAATGCCGTTCGTGATGCCGATATCAGGGGCGTGACGGAGATTTGTCCGGCGAACGCCTCATTCCAGATCAAGTTCAATCCTGATCTTGTTCATCCTGATGACCTCATGGCCGAACTGAAGCGCATGCAGGAGGTTGCCGACAAGTCGGAGCCGGTCCTCAATACGCGGGTCATCGAAATTCCGGTCTACTATCAGGATCCCTGGACGCATGAGACGTTGATGCGGTTCCGTGAACGCCACCAGGATCCGGACTCAACCGATATCGAATATGCAGCGCGGATCAACAATTACGCCAGCGTCGAGGATTTCATCGAAGCCCATTCCGGCTCTCCATGGTTCGTATCGATGGTGGGTTTTGTGTCGGGCCTGCCATTTCTCTACCAGATGGTTGATCGGCCGCGGCAAATTCAGGTGCCCAAATATCTGCGGCCGCGCACGGATACCCCGAAACTGACCGTCGGCTACGGCGGCTGCTTTTCCTGCGTCTATTCGGTTCGCGGCGCCGGTGGCTACCAGATGTTTGGCGTGACGCCCATGCCGATCTATGATCCGACTCAGCAGACCCCCTATCTGAAGGACTTCATGGTGTTTTTCCGGCCCGGTGACATTGTCAAATGGAAGCCGATTGACCGGGAAGAATACGACAGAAACCTCGCCGAGGTGGAAGCGGGCACCTATGAGCCACGCATTCGCGATGTCGTCTTTTCGCTCGATGATTTCAACAAAGACATTGATGGCACCAATGCCAAAATTCTGGAGGTTCTCAATGCCGATTAATGTAAAATCAGCAGGTCTTGCGACCACCATCCAAGACCTTGGCCGTCCCGGATATTATCATCTCGGCATTCCCATGGGCGGCGCCATGGATCGATTGGCTCTGCGTGCTGCCAATCTTCTTGTCGGAAATGATGAAGGGGCTGCCTGTCTGGAAGCCGTCTTCATGGGCCCGGCGCTTGAATTCACACAGGATACATGGATTGCCGTCACCGGCGGTGAACTGCCGCCGATGATTGACGGGGAGGTCCAGGAGACCTGGACAACCCTGAAGATCAAAAAGGGCCAGACCCTGACATTCGACTATATCCGATCCGGTGCCCGCGCCTATATCGCCGTTGCCGGCGGTATCGACACGCCGCTGGCGCTGGGAAGCCGATCAACCTATGCCATCGGCGCCCTGGGCGGGGTTGATGGACGGGCCATCATGGCAGGCGATTCATTGCCCATCGGTGCGCACAGCGGGTCTGTGAAAGAGGGAGCAAGCGTTCCTGAGTCAATGCGCAGAGCCCCAGGCAAGCCGGCGGAATTGCGCGTTCTGCCGGGTCTTTACTGGCACCGCATGACGGAAGCGGCAGGCGAGCAGTTTTTCAAGGATACCTGGAAGGTTGCGCTCGAGGCAGACAGGATGGGCTATCGTTTCCAGGGTGGAACGCCGGTCGAATTCGTGGATCGCGAACCGCCCTTTGGCGCGGGCTCTGATCCGTCCAATATCACGGATGCCTGTTACCCCTATGGCTCCATTCAGATTCCGGGCGGCACAGAACCCATCGTCCTGCACCGCGATGCGGTCTCCGGTGGCGGCTATTTCATGATGGGAACGGTGATTTCCGCTGATATGGATCTCATTGGACAATTGCAGCCGCATACGCTAACCAAATTTATCAAGGTCAACATGCATACCGCTCTGTCAGCGCGGCGCGACCGGGCAGCTCTGATTCAGAGCATCCGTGACACATTGCGCTGATTGTCAGCGACGACAAACAAGAGGGATACAAATGAGTACAATTACCCACGCACACAAAACTTTGGCAGACACATTGTGGTCGAATGACAGTTCGCTGCTGCGTCATGTGACACTGGCTGTTGTCGGCAGCATTGCATTGTGGATTTCTGCAAAAATCCAGGTTCCATTCTACCCGGTCCCTATGACCATGCAGACATTTGTCGTGCTGGTGATTGGCATGGCCTTTGGCTGGCGTCTGGGTGCGGCAACACTCGCGCTCTACGTCGCCGAGGGCGCCATGGGCCTGCCGGTCTTCGCCGGAACACCGGAAAAGGGGCTGGGCCTTGCCTATATGGTCGGACCAACAGGCGGTTATCTGCTCGGCTTTCTCGTCGCAGCCGCAACGGTTGGCTGGCTTGCAGAAAAGGGCTGGGGCCGCAATGTTGGCCTGACGCTTGCTGCCATGGCCATCGGCACGGCCATCATTCTTGCCTTCGGCAATGCCTGGCTTGGCGCTATCATCGGTTGGGACAAGCCTGTCCTGCAGTTCGGTCTTTACCCCTTCCTACCCGGCGCAGCATTCAAGATCGCGCTGGCGGCGCTGCTGATGCCCGCCATCTGGAAATTCGCCTCACCCAAAGGCAAATAGCTGACAGGCCTTGCAAAGGCCTGGACTGAACATGCGATCACATCGTGTGATTGCAAATTGAAAAGGGAGCGCGAAATCATTCGCGCTCCCTTTTTGTTGGCACAAGGCTTCGTTTTAATTGGCATCAATTCGCCGGGGCATGCTGGTTCCCCCATCCACCGCAATGTCGGTGCCGGTGATATAGGCGGCGGCCTCTGAGGCCACAAACAGCACCGTCTGCGCGATCTGTTCGGGGTGGACGATATGGCCCAGTGGCACATTGCCGGCGATCCGTGTGATTTCGTCCAGACGGTTTTCCGGCGTTCCCTTTCCGCAAGCTTGTATCCGATAAAATCTTCTTTTCTGTCCGTCTCGTCCGCAAGCCGAATGGGTTGGCCAGCGCAGTGTTGTTTGGCCTTGCAAGCCTATTTTGGCTGAACGCCGGCAGCGCCATTTCAGGGCTTTTTAAGGCTCACAAGTCTTGCCTCAAGAGGATCACCCTGCAGCGGACACGTCATTATGAGGCTAAACTGTAGAGGATGAACTGCATTCACTAAGGGAGTCTTGGTTGCAATGCAGGATGCAGTCCCTTCGTCTGGTATGGGGCGTTTCAATAACGATGAACCTGCTCTCGGGTTTTCAGATCAGTTTGGATTTTACCTGAGCGTCAATGCCTGCTCTCACGGGTAAAAGGCCCCGTAGATGTCCGTTTGCGCGTGCTTTCAGGCAGATCGGGTTGTCTGATCGTTATTGATGAGGCTAATTTTTTGCGCTCGGTTTCGGAAAATCCAAGCGTTTTTTCGATTGACAAATAGTTTGTAACAGCCACTAATGAGCAAAATTCATTTCTAGTGAATGAGCACGGAAGAATGCTCAAAGCTTGCGGCCAAAGAGGGGGGGCACGGTGAAAATCAGCAGAAGTCCTTGTACGCGACATACGGGCGCATGCGCCAATATCCCGAACGGTCATCATGGCCTTCAGGCATCCTTGAGCCCATTGCCATCTTTGCGAGATGAAATGCGTTCACTATATTCACCGGGTTTTCAATAAGCATGCTTTCTTTGACCAACATGCAGATCGTCTATGACCGCGTCATCGAAGCGGTGCGTGATGTATCGCTGGAAGTGCCGGAGGGACGCCTGGTTGCGCTACTCGGTTCGAATGGTGCAGGCAAGTCGACCTTGCTCAAGGCAATTTCCAACGTGCTGTTTCCCGAAAAAGGCGAAGTACTTCACGGCCAGATCATGTTCCGCGGCCGGGATATCGCCAAGACCTCGGCCAACGAAATCGTCCGCGCAGGTATTATTCATGTCCCCGAGGGGCGGCGCCTGTTTCCTCTTATGACGGTAGAGGAAAACCTTCTGATGGGTGGCTATACGGCCTCGACGGCGGCGCTTCATGATGCGTTGGACAAGGTCTATACAATGTTTCCGAGGCTCAAGGAACGGCGCAAGGGAGAGGCCGGTTATCTGTCGGGCGGCGAGCAGCAGATGGTTGCTGTCGGGCGGGCGCTGATCGGCCAGCCCAAGCTGCTGCTGCTCGATGAGCCCAGTCTCGGACTTGCGCCCCAGATTATCGAGGAGATATTCGAAGCGATCACGCGGTTGCGCAATGAGGAAGGCATATCGATCCTGCTGGTGGAGCAGAATGCGGCACTCGCCCTGGAGATTGCGGACTATGCCTACATCATGGAAAACGGACGGATCGTGCTCGATGGAACCGCTTCCGAGATTGCGAAGAACGCTGATGTCAAGGAGTTCTATCTTGGCTTTGGAGACCATGGCGCGAAGAAAAGTTTCCGCGACATAAAGCACTACAAACGGCGCAAGAGGTGGCTGTCGTGACTGTTTTGTTGAGCGTTGAAAATCTCACACAGCGGTTCGGCGGGCTTGTCGCGGTCGACAATGTTTCGCTGGACGTCGAAGAGGGTTCAATCTTTTCGCTTATCGGGCCGAACGGCGCGGGCAAGACCACGCTGTTCAACCTTGTATCGGCCATCTTTCCGCCGAGCGAAGGCAAGATCATGTTCGGTGAGCGGGCGCTGCATAAGGCGCATACGCATCAACTCGCTGAATTGGGAATCGGTCGGACATTTCAGAACCTGGCTGTCTTTCATCATGCGACAGTGGTTCAAAACCTTCTGGTGGGGCTGCACCATCAATTGAAGGCCAATATTCTGACGGCACCCTTTTTCTGGGGTCGCCCACGCGATGAGGAAATCAAAGCGCGCCGCCGGGTCGAAGAGATTATTGATTTCCTGGAGATCGAGCATTTGCGTGACCTGCCGGTCGGTCAGCTCTCCTATGGACTGCAAAAACGGGTCGAACTGGGTCGGGCGCTTGCGATTGCGCCGCGGCTTTTGCTGCTCGACGAGATGGTGTCGGGCATGAACGCGGAAGAAACCGAGGATATCGCGCGCTTCATTCTGGATATCAGGGATGAGTTCGGAATCACCGTGATGATGGTTGAGCACGACATGGGGGTGGTCATGGATATTTCTGACCGTATTGCGGTCCTGGATCGTGGTCGGCTCATATGTGTTGGTGAACCCGGGGAGGTCTCACAGAACCCCGATGTCATCAATGCGTATTTGGGGAAGAAATGATGCTCGATCCCAGTTTCTACGATAAAGCGACTTTGCCCGGACTTCTCAAGCACTGGTCAGACACCACCCCTGACAGGCTGGCTTTCCGGGAAAAGGATTTCGGAATCTGGGAGCGCATGACGTTCCGGGACTATTACGAGAAAACCAAAGACTTCGCCTACGGCCTGATTGCTCTTGGTGTCAAGAAAGGCGATTTCCTGGCCGTGGCAGGCGAAAATACCCCGGAATGGATGTATTCCGATCTTGCCATGCAGGCGCTGGGTGGGGCCTGCATCGGGATCTACCCAACCAATCCGTGGGTGGAACTGCGCTACATCCTCGATCATTCCGGTTCTTCAATTGCAGTCTGCGGCGATCAGGAACAGACCGACAAGGTCTTCGACGCAATCGAAAAGGGCGGTGCGCTGCCAAATTTGCGCAAGATCATCTGCGTCGACATGAAGGGCATGCGCAAATATCCGCGCGACATGCTCATGAGCTTCGATG
>JARGOF010000029.1 GCA_029212415.1 Rhizobiaceae bacterium
CACAATAATCCCAATTTGGGAATCCCGAATCTGACATTAGGCGACAAGCGCTAGGGACAAGCAGCCTTATTCCGTGTGCTTTCCCACCAGACCGATGGAATCACGCATCAGGTAACGCCAGATCATCAACACGGATGCAAAGGCCAATCCCGTTGCCAGGCCCCACCACACACCTGTGGCGCCAAACCCCATCGGGAAGGCGAATATATAGGCGAGCGTCATGCCGACAGGCCAATAGCTGAAGATGGCAAACAGCATGGGGATCTTTGTATCCTTCAATCCCCTGAGAAGACCCGCGCCTATGACCTGCAATCCGTCGACAAGCTGAAATGTGGCAGCAACGGCCAGCAAGGGAACCGCATTGAGCATCACATTGTGCGCATCAGGATTGTTTTCATCCAGAAACAGGCCAACCAGCGGTTCGGGAACAGCCCAGAACAATATGGCGGTGGCAAGCGTGACCAGGATTACCAGAACGATGGAGACTGTTCCTGCCCGACTCAGCCCCAACCAGTCGCCACGACCAAAGGCATTGCCGACTCGAACCGTCGCTGCACTGGAAAGGCCCAGTGGCAGCATAAAGGCAATGCCGGCAAGTTGCAGCGCAATGCCGTGTGCCGCCAGTTCAATCGTACCAATCCAGCCAATCATGATGGCCGCACCGGCAAACAGGCCAACCTCGGCCAATATGGTGGCACCGATCGGCCAGCCAAGCCGCAGCAACTCACCCAAGGCTTGCCAGTCGGGCCTCCAGAAGCGCACCAGCAGTTCGTAGCGACGCAAATGCTCCTTGGTTACCGAATAGATGAGCAAGGCCACACAGGTCACGCTCGTCGTCCCCAGAGATGCAACGGCAGCGCCGACGATCCCCATGCGCGGCGCACCGAAGTTGCCAAAAATGAACATATAATTCAAAAGGATATTTGCCAGAGTTCCAGCCAGCGTAGCCCATAGAACCACCTGCGCCCGCTCCAGCGCGCTCAGATAGGAACGAAAGACCATGATCAGCAGAGCCGGCAACATGGCCCATTGTGCAACCCTGATATAATCGCCCGCCAGAGCTGCAATGTCAGGATCCTGGCCCGCTGCCAATAGAATGTATTCGGTCATCCACAGTATCGGCATAACGATGGCGGCATAGGCGAGCGCAAGCCACAGGCCCATGCGTACGGACCGACGGACACCGCGTGCATCGCCGCTGCCATTGGCCTGTGCGGCCAGCGGCATCACAGCGATGGAAAATCCGGATCCGAAAATGAACAGAAGAAAAAACGACTGGGTTGCCAGAACGCCGGCAGCAAGTTCCGTCGCGCCGAGCCAACCGATCATGATCGTGTCAGTCACATTGATGGCGATCTGCGCCAGTTGTGCTCCGATCAGGGGTATGCCCAGTGACAATGTTGCCTTTGCATGTCCTGACCACGAAAGAACCGGGCGGGCGCCCTGCCCTGAGGAGTCGCGCAACGTCTTCATAAGGCACCGTTAAGCTGGAGGTGAATGTGTATCTCACCCATAGTCTAAAGTTCAACGGGGAGCAAACCTGTGCGTTGATCGAAAACAGCCAGGCCAAAACAATTCATTTGTCGCATAGAACTGAAAAAGCCCGGCACAAATGCCGGGCTTTTGAATTTTACCACCGCATCAGGGATGTGGAGGCTTAGCTGTTCACAGCGTCCTTGAGACCCTTACCGGCCGAGAACTTGGGAACGTTACGGGCTGGAATATCAACTTCCGCGCCAGTACTCGGATTGCGTCCCTTAGAAGCATTCCGGTGTGAAACAGTATAATTACCAAAACCCACCAGACGAACATCACCACCACCCTTCAATTCGGATGTGATGGTTTCGAACACAGCTTCAACTGCGGAGCCGGCATCAGCTTTGCTTAGGCCAGCCTTTTCGGCAACGGCAGCAACCAGTTCGTTCTTGTTCATTTTCCAACCCTCTTTGTGTTACGAAACGACTCAGTACAAAGTCGAGGAGAAGTGTACGACTCAAACCAGAAATCTCAATGATTCCTTGGCCACAAACGCTTGTTTTCCGGCCTTTTCCGCACTTTTTTGCCCCTCAAAACAAAAGAAACGGGCTTTCGCCCGTTTCAAAGGCATTTCGTACCCTGATTCAGCAAGAATCAGTGGGCAATCGTTGCCGCTGAATCATCGCCAGTCGTGTCACTTGGCAAGGCATTTTTGCTTGCATCCCAGGTGATTGCGACCGGTACGCTGACCAGTGCATGCGGCAGTACTTCGTTCATTTCCGACACCGGAATAATCTCAAGCTCGTTTTTGACATTATCCGGAATATCGGCCAGATCCTTGGCGTTGTCCTGCGGAATCAGAACCGTCTTGATGCCACCCCTGAGCGCTGCCAGAAGTTTTTCCTTCAGACCGCCAATCGGCAGAATGCGACCACGCAAGGTGATTTCACCGGTCATGGCAACATCCTTGCGAACCTTGATGCCAGTCATGGTGGAAACAATGGCTGTCGCCATTGCCACACCGGCGGACGGACCGTCCTTTGGTGTTGCGCCTTCCGGCACATGAACGTGAATATCACGTTTGTCGAACATCGGTGGCTCAATTCCGAAATCCACTGCTCTTGAGCGTACATAGGATGCGGCCGCCGAAATGGATTCCTTCATGACATCGCGCAGATTGCCCGTCACTGTCATCTTGCCTTTACCCGGCATCATGACACCTTCGATTGTCAGCAATTCACCGCCAACCTCCGTCCACGCCAGACCGGTCACGACACCAACCTGATCATCGTGTTCAGCTTCACCGTAGCGAAAGCGCGGAATACCGAGATAGTCTTCGATATTGTCCTCGGTGACGAGAACCGACTTCACGCCATCCTTCAGGATTGCGGTCACGGCCTTGCGCGCCAAGGACGTCAATTCGCGTTCAAAACCACGCACACCGGCTTCGCGTGTGTAACGCCGAGCGATCTCGCGCAATGCGCCATCACTCACCGAAAACTCCTTTTCCTGCAGCGCATGATTGCGCATGGCTTTGGGCATAAGGTGGCGCCGGGCAATTTCGATCTTCTCATCTTCCGTATAACCGGCGATGCGAATGATCTCCATCCGGTCCATCAATGGGCCTGGAATGTTCAGCGTATTGGCCGTCGTGATGAACATGACACCAGACAGGTCATATTCCACTTCCAGATAGTGATCCATGAAAGTCGAATTCTGTTCCGGATCAAGCACCTCAAGCAAAGCCGACGAGGGGTCACCGCGGAAATCCATTCCCATCTTGTCGATCTCGTCGAAGAGGAACAGGGGATTGGCTTTCTTGGCCTTTTTCATCGACTGGATGATCTTGCCGGGCATGGAACCGATATAGGTACGACGGTGGCCACGAATCTCGGCCTCATCGCGAACCCCACCAAGCGCCATGCGCACATATTCACGCCCGGTTGCCTTGGCAATCGATTTGGCAAGCGATGTCTTGCCGACGCCAGGAGGTCCAACGAGACACAGGATCGGGCCCTTGATCTTGTTGGATCGGGCCTGGACGGCCAGATATTCCAAAATACGTTCCTTGACCTTCTCGAGGCCGAAATGATCCTCTTCGAGAATGGCATCGGCCTTGTTGAGATCGATCTTGATACGGGATTTCTTGCCCCAGGGAATGTTCAACAGCCAATCAAGATAATTGCGCACGACGGTGGCTTCTGCCGACATCGGGCTCATCTGCTTGAGCTTCTTGAATTCAGCCTCGGCCTTTTCACGGGCTTCCTTGGAGAACTTTGTTTTCGCGATACGCTCTTCCAGTTCACTCATTTCGTCACGGCCTTCTTCGCCGTCACCGAGTTCCTTCTGGATCGCCTTCATCTGTTCGTTCAGATAATATTCGCGCTGGGTTTTCTCCATCTGTCTTTTGACCCGCGAGCGGATACGTTTTTCCACCTGCAGGACAGAAATTTCACCTTCCATGAAGCCAAGAGCCCGTTCCAGCCGTTCCTTGACACTGACAGTGGCCAGCATCTCCTGCTTTTCGGGAATCTTGATCGAAAGATGCGAGGCAACCGTATCGGCCAGTTTTGAATAATCATCAATCTGACTGGCAGCGCCGACGACCTCGGGAGAAATCTTCTTGTTGAGTTTTACATAGTTCTCGAACTCCGAGACGACCGAACGCGAAAGGGCTTCGATTTCGATCGGGTCTTCTTCGGGCTCCGGCAACACGTCTGCAGTGGCCGCAAAGAACGCGTCGCTCTCTGCAAATCCGGTAATTTTGGCGCGCGCTTTTCCCTCGACCAGAACCTTCACAGTTCCATCGGGAAGCTTCAGCAGCTGCAGAACATTGGCAATCGTGCCGACATCATAGATATCATCGGTAAGCGGCTCATCATCGCCAGCGTTGATCTGGGTGGCCAGGAGAATCTGCTTGTCAGCGCCCATAACTTCTTCAAGCGCACGAATTGATTTTTCGCGGCCCACGAACAAAGGCACGATCATATGAGGGAATACGACAATATCACGGAGCGGCAGCACCGGGTAGGCAGCTGCATCATCCTGTCGCGTGGTCATTTCATTCATTTTGTTTCCTTTCGACCGTCGATCATCATCTCGGGGAGGTCTGATCGGGCATCCACTTCACTTGGCCATTAAGTGGAGTGTTTTATCTGTCGTTTCAAGCCCACGGGCGTTTGAGAAGGATGGCATGGCAAAGGCATGCCTGCGAATCTTGACATGTATCCTTCAATATCAGCTTTCTGCGCCCGGAGCATGTTGTAAAACCGCGCAAATCAACAATTTTCTGGATGTTTGCGTGGGGCCATACGGGCGGTGATGGACCATTCAAACTCGATACGCCGATGAATTATCAGCCTTGGGCAAGATGCCCGGCACCGGATGATTTGTGCAGGAGAGGCGGATCACATTCCAGTCAGTCACTGCTTCCCATTGCTTGAATTTTCAAACCAAGATCGATGTCGAAGGACAGCCCACAAACCAAACAACCCGCCACGAAGGGCGGGTTGTTCATCAGCCGATTTCGGCACAAATGGATATCCGGCAAAATCAAACCGCATCAGGCAGAGGCATTGCCCTTTTCTTCTTCACGCTCTGAATAGATGTAAAGCGGACGGGCCGATCCAGATACGACCTCATCCGAGATCACAACTTCCTGAACGCCTTCGAGGGACGGCAGTTCAAACATGGTATCCAACAGGATCTTCTCCATGATGGAGCGCAATCCGCGGGCGCCGGTTTTCCTGATAATCGCCTTTTTGGCAATGCCGCGCAATGCATCTTCATGGAAGGTCAACTCGACATCTTCCATCTCAAACAGTCGCTGGTACTGTTTGATAAGCGCATTTTTAGGCTTCGACAGAATTTCAACGAGTGATTCCTCATCGAGATCTTCGAGCGTGGCAATCACCGGCAAACGACCAATGAACTCCGGGATAAGGCCGAATTTCACCATGTCTTCCGGTTCCAGGTCACGCAGAACATCGCCGATGCGACGATCATCCTGAGATTTCACATTGGCTGCAAAGCCGATGGATGTCGTGCCGCCTCGCGCCGAGATGATCTTGTCGAGACCGGAAAAGGCACCCCCGCAGATAAACAGGATATTGGTGGTATCGACCTGCAGGAATTCCTGCTGCGGATGTTTGCGCCCACCTTGCGGCGGAACGGAAGCAACCGTGCCTTCCATGATCTTCAACAAAGCCTGCTGCACGCCCTCACCCGATACGTCCCGGGTAATCGAAGGATTGTCTGATTTGCGCGAAATCTTGTCGACTTCGTCAATATAGACAATGCCGCGTTGCGCACGCTCAACATTATAGTCAGCAGACTGCAAAAGCTTCAGGATGATGTTTTCAACATCTTCACCGACGTAACCGGCCTCGGTCAGCGTCGTCGCATCAGCCATCGTGAAGGGCACATCAATGATGCGGGCCAAAGTCTGGGCGAGATAGGTCTTGCCACAGCCTGTCGGTCCGACCAGCATGATGTTGGACTTCGCCAGTTCGATGTCGTTGCTCTTGCTTGAATGGGCAAGACGTTTGTAGTGATTGTGAACGGCAACCGAAAGCACGCGCTTTGCCTGACTCTGTCCAATGACATACTCATCCAGCGTCGTGATGATTTCCTGTGGGGTCGGCACACCGTCACTCGACTTCACCATCGAGGATTTGTTTTCCTCGCGGATGATGTCCATGCACAACTCGACGCATTCATCACAGATGAAGACCGTCGGTCCTGCGATCAGCTTACGGACCTCATGTTGGCTCTTGCCGCAAAACGAACAATAGAGCGTATTCTTCGAGTCTCCGCCGCTGCCACCGCTGACCTTGCTCATACTTCATTCCTTCCAGCGACCTGATTCCGGTCAGGCCAATCATTTTCATATGACATATTTTTCCCGACTGACATAAATTCCTGACAATCCGAATACAATAGGACCATAACCTTAAACAAACACCTATGCGACAATATAACGGCCACCAGAAACAAAGCTATGCGCTTTGTCTTGAATATACCCTTAACGCCGACAATTAACGCCCCTGGTGGTCACGTCCACTACCAAAAGCGTCAATATGTTGCCGTTTTACCGCACATGGCATCAATTATCAGGATGCGATCACGTTTTGATTTCGGCTTCCATGGCTTCTCTAGACGAAATCACCCGGTCAACGATACCAAAATCCTTCGCTTCTTCGGCCGTCAGGAAGTGATCGCGATCCAATGTGTTCTCAATGGTCTCGTAGTCCTGGCCTGTATGCGTGACGTAAATTTCGTTCAAGCGGCGCTTCATCTTGATGATATCCTGAGCATGGCGCTCAATGTCCGAAGCCTGCCCCTGAAAACCGCCTGATGGCTGATGCACCATGATCCGCGAGTTTGGTGTGACGAACCGCATATCCTTGTGGCCGGCACATAAAAGCAGCGATCCCATGGATGCCGCCTGCCCCATGCACAATGTGGAAACAGCCGGTTTGACAAATTGCATCGTGTCATAGATGGCCATTCCGGCGGTGACGACACCACCGGGAGAATTGATATAGATCGAGATTTCCTTCTTCGGATTGTCGGCTTCCAGAAAAAGAAGCTGCGCGCATACCAGCATCGCCATATTGTCCTCGACAGGACCGGTGATGAAAATAATACGCTCCTTGAGGAGTCTTGAGAAAATGTCATAGGCCCGCTCGCCACGATTGGTTTGCTCAACAACCATCGGAACAAGAGACAGGGCAGTATCGACTGGATTAGACATGGGTTGGCCTTTTCAAGCTGTTCCCGAAACAAGCGAATCGGGGAATCGGTAGGAAACTATTACCCCATACATAGGATGTGATGGCGCCCCGGTTCAAGACGTGTTGACACAGGGGTATTTGCAGATGCACCAAAGCTGGCGTGATGGTTAAGATCGGATCGTCGTGAATGGACTGCCAATCGCTCCCTCTCACCCTTGGCGGGATGGCACATTAACCTCCCAAACAAAGCATCAATGAGGCATATAGCGTTCCCATGAAACTCGACAAGCAAGCAAGAACATTGGACCTTGATCCAAGGGATCCTGAATTCTTCAATGACCCCTATCAATATTACGCCGTAATCCGGTCAGAATGCCCCGCCTTTTTCTGGAACAATTACAACCAATGGTGTTTTTCATCCTTTGGTGATGTCAATGCTTTGCTGCGCGACAAGCGCTTTGGCCGGCAAATTCTCCATGTCGCCACACGCGAGGAATTGGGGCTGCCTGCCCCCAAGCCGCACCTCACGCATTTCGACGCCGTGGAGGCCCATTCCCTGCTCGAACTGGAGCCGCCGGCACACACGCGCTTGCGCACCCTGGTCAACAGGGCCTTTGTTTCACGTCAGGTGGAAAAACTGCGACCCGAAATCGCCCAGATGACCCACGATTTGATCGACCAATTCGCCTCACACGGACATGTTGAACTGATCCGTCAATTTGCCGAACCCATACCGGTCTCCGTCATTGCCAGGATGCTTGGCGTCCCGCTCGAACTGACGGACAACCTGCTCGACTGGTCCCACCGTATGGTTCGCATGTATGAACATGCCCCGACGAAAGCCACCGAACTGGCTGCCGACGAAGCCGCAAAGCAATTTTCCGACTGCCTGAGTGAACTCATTGCCGAACGTCGGCAAGCGCCGAGGGATGACCTCCTGAGCCATATGATCGCAACAGAACGCAAAGGCGAACGGCTCAGTGATGATGAACTGATCTCGACCAGTGTGCTGTTGCTCAATGCCGGGCATGAGGCCACGGTTCATCAAACAGGAAACGCGGTCAAGGCCATTTTGGAGAATGGCCTCAACCCGTCGGAACTCTTTGCGGATGCAGCTTCCAGCGAAGCCACTGTTGAAGAATCCTTACGATACGATGCGCCTTTGCACATGTTCACCCGTTACGCGCTGCAGGATGTGCAACTGGATGAACATATCACCATCAAAAAGGGAGAGCAGATCGGGCTCATGCTCGGTGCCGCCAATCGCGACCCGTCACAATTTGCTGACCCGTCTTCTTTCCTGATCAACCGGAAAGACCAGGCCAATGTCAGTTTCGGGGCCGGAATTCATTTTTGCCTGGGCGCGCCGCTGGCCAGGCTGGAAATGCAGGTGTCCCTGCCGATCTTGTTTGAGCGGCTGCCCCGCATGACCCTCCAGAGCATGCCCCGCTACCGCGATGCCTACCATTTTCACGGACTGGAAAGCCTGAATCTGACCTGGTAGCAAAACAAAGGCCCGGCGGCATGTGACTGCCGTCGGGCCTTCTATCTCAAGCCGATGAATGCCTTTGCGGTACCCGGCAGAGTTAAACCCTGTCGAGCGCCTGCTGCAGATCACCGATGATATCTGAAACGTCTTCGATACCGATCGACAGACGCACCACATCCGGCCCCGCGCCAGCCGCAATCTGCTGTTCGGGAGACAATTGCCGATGCGTTGTGGACGCTGGATGGATAACCAGCGAGCGCGTGTCACCGATATTGGCAAGATGCGAAAACAGCTCCAGGCCTTCGACAAATTTCACACCGGCGTCAAAGCCACCCTTCAGGCCGAATGTAAACACAGCGCCCGCGCCCTTCGGCGAATAGGTTTTCATCAACTGGTGATTGTCATCACCTGGAAGGCCCGAGTAGGAAACCCAGTCGACCTTCGCATGGTCCTTCAACCACGTGGCAACTTCCAGCGCATTGTCACAGTGACGCTGCATGCGCAACGGCAATGTTTCCACACCCGTCAAAAGCAGGAAGGCATTGAATGGCGCAATCGCCGGCCCCAGATCCCGCAATCCCAGAACGCGACAGGCAATGGCGAATGCAAAATTCCCAAAGGTCTCATGCAAGACAATCCCGCCGTATTCGGGACGTGGTTCGGACAACATCGGGTAATTGCCCGATTCCGACCAGTTGAACGTGCCGCCATCAACCATGATGCCGCCCATGGAATTGCCATGTCCGCCAATGAATTTTGTCATCGAATGAATGACAATGTCGGCCCCATGCTCAATCGGACGCAGCAGATAGGGACTGGCCATTGTATTGTCGACAATCAGCGGCAGGCCATGTTTGTGAGCCACCTCTGCAATCGCGGCAATATCGACAAATGTTCCGCCTGGATTGGCCAGACTTTCGATGAAAATGCCCCGGGTCTTGTCATCAATCTGGCTTTCGATCGAAGCGATGTCAGCCGGGTCTGACCAGCGGACATGCCAGTCGAAATTCTTGAATGCGTGTCCGAACTGATTGATTGATCCGCCATAGAGCTTGTTGGCGGCAATGAAATTGCACCCGGGCTGCATGATGGAATGAAACACCAGCAATTGCGCTGCATGGCCCGAGGCCGTTGCCAGAGCCGCCGTACCGCCCTCCAGAGCTGCAATGCGCTCTTCCAGAACAGCCTGGGTGGGATTACCGATCCGCGTGTAGATATTGCCGAATGCCTTGAGGCCAAACAGCGCTGCCGCATGGTCAGTATCTTCGAACACGTAACTGCTTGTCTGATAGATCGGGGTTGTACGCGCCCCGGTGGTCGGGTCCGGCTGCGCACCCGCGTGAATGGCCAATGTGCTGAAACCCGGTTCATTGTTCGACATCAAAATACCCCCTGGACAATCAAAATGAGAATACTCTTATCCCGTAGTCCCGGGCGCAGGTCAAAGGAGATTTTTTTCAAATAAGTGCCGTTTGACGAAAAACGACACCAAAACTTCCTTCAAATGGCTGGAAAATAGGAGATTGAGTTTCCTGCAGGACAATTACCCGGGAATTCCTACTGTCTCAAGACGTCTTGAAACATGCGGGCTACTTTGATTGCGGCCGTATACCCAGCGCCTGAAATCCGCGTTGTGCCACGGGCTTTCTCGAAGAAATAATCCTGCTGTTGACGCCGCTCCAGCGGATCTCGCCGGAAAGACGCCCGTATTCGATCTTAGGGCAGCGATTCATAACCACCTTCAGACCCGCATCCTCGGCCCTTTGTCCAGCTTCGGCATGAAACACGGTCAGTTGCGCCCAGAGCACATCCGGCCTGTCTTTCAGCGCCAGTATCTCGTCAACAATTCCCGGCAAAGCATCGGATCCGCGAAACACATCGACCATGTCGATGTGCCATGGAATATCGGCAAGCGAAGCATAGGTCGTCTGCCCCTGTATTTCCTTGCCCGCATGTCCGGGATTGACCGGCGCGACTTTGAAACCCTTCGCGATCAGGTATTTCATCACGATATTGCTGGGACGCACGTCTTTTGGCGAGGCGCCGATCATTGCAATCGTTTTGACAGACCGCAAAATGCCGGCGATGAAATTGTCTGAATAGGAATCTTGATGCATGGGTATCTCTTGAATTTTGCTGTTACCGCTCCACCTGTAATTCATGTGCTGTCAAGATGGAACAGGCCAGACGAATGTGTCGCATCATCCATGCGAAACAAATTTGTTGATCAAATAAGTTGGAAGCCCCTGGGTTTCTTTGGTTTGCACCAAACCGTGACTGCATTCACCTCAACTTCGGGCTGTCAATCATGGCACCTGACTTTTGGAGAAACCGCATCATGTCCAGGATTTTTCTGCTGTTGAGCCTGATCATCATCAGCGCACCTGCTAATGCCATCAACCGATATGACACAACGGGGATGAGCTGTAATCGCATTCAGTCTGTTCTGGAGAGTGAGCACTCCGCAATATTGCGTTACCCCTCCAGTCGGAATCCCTCTCTTACCCTCTATGACCGCTACGTCTCCACAAGCCAATATTGCGGACCTGGCAGCCGGGCATCGATAACCACGGTCCCATCCAGCGACAGCAAGATGTGCCGCGTGCATATATGCAGCAAGATTACCGGAGGCGATGGCGGGCGCTGATGCGTTGCTGCCAGCAGGGTTATTTGTTGCACATTGGAAGTGTTTCCTAACGATCTCACCACTCAGTTGCTCACCCGCGCAATTGTACAGCAGAGTCTTCGTATCGCCCATGCGCTGAACACCATCGGATGATCTTTCTCTTCATCTGTGCCGTTCAGGTCATGGTCAAAAGCCCATTGACTTCCTCGCGGACAGAGCGGACCTGAATAACGGTGTCTCTATTATCGAGTTCAGCTACTCCACACTGGCAAATCTGTCTTTCAGTCCGTCAATCGGCCTGTTTCACATGGTTTGGCGAAAACACCATTACACCGCCGACCGCTATGAGGAACGAAACGCCCGACAGCACCGTACGTGTCTGGTTCCAGAATTGCCATCTGGGTGAATAATCATCCCAAATTCGACGTGCAGCCTCGATGTCACTGGGCACTTCAATGGCCGCCAGCGCCTCGTTCATGGGGACATTGACGACCATGGTCAAAACAAGACCGAAGCAAAGATATAGACAGCTGCTGAGCGCAAAGCACGCGGCACTTTTGCGATAGTGCTGCCGCCAGAGCACCCATGCTGTGAGACCAAGAAAGACCGGCGTTGCAAAGAATGCGGGCGCGAAGACAGCGTTTCTGACAGAGCCATTCATCGCCTGCATCGCCTGAATGGCTACGCGTGGATCGATACTGTCCAGACCCCACATTGTTGAACAGACCCAGGCATAGAAGAACCCGAAAATTGCTCCGCTGAGCAACAAGGAAATTAGCACAAGCGTTCTCGTCATAAAATTTTTCATCGCATTTCCTATCCGTACACATAATTACGCCTTGGTTGCATCCGTAACGTCGTGTACGGTAAATGGCAAGTGCAATTCGGGAAAATGTATGGACGCCACAAAAAAACAGTCACGCCATGAATCCATCGTCAGTGCGGCCTATCGGCTGCTGGCGGCGAAAGGCTATGACGGGACCTCGATGCTCAGTATCGCCAAAGCAGCTCAGGCTTCAAACGAGACACTCTATCGATGGTACGGCGACAAACGGGGGCTGTTTGAGCGGATGGTGGAGGACAACGCAGCACTGATGAAGCACCTGCTGGAGACCTCGATTGAGAAGCAGGACGACCCCCGCAAAACGCTTGAACAGTTTTCGGTTGTTTTCCTTGAAACGCTTCTGGATGAGCGGGCGATCCTTCTCAACAGGGTCGCGGCAACGGACCCGACCGGCGAACTTGGTCGGACCATTTCTGCCAAGGGGCGCGATGTTATTGAACCGCTTATCGGCAAATTGATGACGGCAATCAAACCGCGCCAGCAAGTCCAGGAGCGCGAAATGACCCGCTGGTACGTCAGCTTGCTGGTCGGTGACCTTCAAATAAAAAGAGTGATTGGCGTCCAACCGGTTTTGAACAGGCAAGAGATTGTGGGTCGATGCCAGACCGGTCTGGCAGCGTTCTACAGGCTGGTGGTTGTGGAATGATCTCAGATTGCAACATCATCGCAATTGAGATGCCTTCGATCTGCTGGTAGGCGGTTTGTCTTTGATGGGAACCGCTTGATAGCGGTACGCGGTCCTGAAAAGCGACAGGGCGCAGCCATGGAAGATGCAATACGCCCTGGCCCTCAATAGTGCACTGTTTCTCCAAAGGCTCACCGATCGGCGGTTGTCAGGCGCTCAAGCATTCTGTCCAATCTCTTGTCCCAACTGCGCTCGGCAATCCGCGGATCCTCGAGAGGAATGGGAGGCGGCCTGCTTTCAACTGTCGCTTCAATAGCAGACAACCAGGAATCCCTGCCATCGACCTGGCTGATCACGTCACCCATATCTGCAAGTGCGGATATGGACGTGGAGATGACAGGTTTGCCTGCGGCCAGATATTCGTAAAGTTTCAGCGGAAAGACGCTGGACATGTAACCGCTTGTCAGGTTTGGCATGACAGCGATGTCGATGCCACGCAGGTAATCCGGCAAGCGTTCATAGGTACGATAACCGAGAAAATGCACGTTTGGCAGAGAGCCCAGCCGCGCAACAACTGCGCTGTTTTGACGTTCTGGTTCATCGCCGATGAAGACCCAATTCCAATCCGGGCGGGATTTTGCGCATTGTTCGATCAACGCAAAATCCAGTTTGTATTCAGAGAGCACACCGGTATAGCCAAGCTTCAAACCCTCGATTGCAGCCAGTTCAGGTGGAATATCACCTGCTTGGCGGGCCCTCGAAAAATGCTCGAGATCCGCAACATTGCGCTCATAGATGCTTCGCTTCCCAACGATCGCTGCACAATGCTCCTGCAGACGCGGACTGGTTGTAAAAACCATGTCCGCATGTCGTAACAAATTCAACTCCGCCTTACGAAAGGTTGCTGAATCCACACCCGGAATGGAAGCCAGATCATCGACGCAATGATAGACAAGCGAATGCACGTCAAGATCGCGCACCGCATCGTCAAAATAAGGGTGATAGGTCCATATGATCGTTGGCTTCTGCCCTCCGCGCTTCAGCCATTTGCGAATTGTGGAGCGAAGCAGCCAACCGTTGAATGCCAGGACAATCCTGCTTTTGTGACCCATGGGAATCGTCAAGGGCGCATGGACCCACAAGGTCTCGCGCATTTTCCTGGGCGAAAACCATGCCCTCTTCAACCGGCTGAAAATCCGCGACAGGTCACGCGAATTGATTTTGGGAGGTCTTATGCCGGGCGATTCGATATAGAGGACCCGGTGCCCACGCATGGCCAGTCGTTCTGCAATGTGCTGTTTGTTTGTCCAGTAAGGCGCCGCCCAGTCGGCGGTAGAAAACATGATGAACGTATTAAGGGCGCCGCTGTCAGTCACAACATTTGCTCCCTCACCGCAGGATCGGTCGCAATGCCGATGCAGCAGGGCTTTGCGCATGTTTGCAGCCAGGCCTTATGAAAGAGGCTCAATAATTCTTCGGTCGGCGAAAGGATCACCATTGCGTGGCGCATACTGTCCTCAACCATCGACAAACTCCGATAGACTTATCGCTGTTCCGCGCCACCGAACTGCGAAGGAAAGATCGCCAAGGGACGTGGTGGCATCGCCAGCTGCGAGTTCAAAACCGCTGAATGTCTGCCGCAGGGTCAGGCGCATCTTGGCGGCAATCCAGTCCAGCACATCATCCTCATTGAGCCAGAGCGTCGCCCGGTCACCCATTTCTTGTTCAAAAAAATCCATGAATTCAATATGATGTGACAGGCGATGTTCTTCCGATCCCCACCCGTAATCATAGCGCAGTGAAAAAGGATGATCAAGGTAACCGAATATGCTGCCGGCACGCCGGGCTGAGACAAATGCCTGTTTGTTGATCGCAAGCGGATCACCATCAGCGAGAATACAATCACCATGCAGCATGCATTGCTGGCTGTGACTGACCACATCGTTAGAGGAGTCTGGCACGACACCACCTTTTGCCAGCAGCATTTCGGGGTCGTTGGCAATAATGCCTCCAATGAAGCCGCTCAAGCCTGCGCGCCCAAGGGCATTGGGCACATAGGCGGGGTTTTGATGGAATGGCGAGACCGCATGGCGCACTTTCAAACCGGGAATGCGCGCTTCCAGCCAGTCCGACGAGAGACGCGCCTCTGCGTAACAGGCTTCATCCGAACCACCCCAGCGCGGTGCATGGGATACGGAATGCGACAGCACAGAACCACCCGCTGCAATCACGTCTTTCAGCAGAGAAATGTGGTGGTCCCCGTCATCCTGATCGGTCTTGACAGCAAGCGAAAACGGCAGACCCCGGTCGCGATAGAGTTCGAACAGCGGCCTTGCCGATGCAATATCTTCATCGCAATCGAGACGCATGGTGATCGCCGCATCATACCCATGGGGAATCTCGCAAATCACCGGCACGCATGGTCTGTCATCAGGGCGCCAATCGGCCAGAAATGTCTCGATAACAGCCCATTCTGCACTATCGACCGGTCCCACCGCACGATTCCACCAAAGCAAGGACGCAGAGTCATTCTCCAGCAGCGTTACAAAAGGCAGATTTTCCACCACGCCAGGTACACGCGCCGAGGCAAGTATGGTTGCATCCGTCCTCTGACACGCCATCGCCATCGACCAGGGACCGCCATCGCTCGTTATGCGGCCATAACCCAGATTGTTCCATTCATCAGCAAAATCGTATCGCAGGAAAGGTCGCATGGTGAAGGGTGACGCTGCCGCCAGTGCATGCTGTTTCCACTGCACCATGGCTGCCGATTGCGCCGTCGAATGGACCGGCGCCGGAGCACAGGTGCTGGCCTGTGCCCATTCTTTGCCCAGCGGCTCCGGTGCCCTTAAGCCGCACAAGGCAGTGATCTCCGCCGGCAACGCACCCAACAGCAGAATCTTGGCATGCATCCGCCGGGCCTTGGCCACCAGAGGTGCCTGGCTGCTGCTCGGCGAGATGAAAACATAAACACCACCATTGCAGATCAAAGCCGGGTCATCATCCGAAGCGATCGTCACGAGACCTTTGGTGACTGAACGACGCAAGGCCAACGCCACAATCTGTGTCGCAGAATCGTTCCTGGTTCCTTCGAAAAGAATAATCAAAGGCTGGACACCTGTTCGGGCACAACATGCCTGAATTTCTGCCGTGCACCCACCCGGATCAATGCGTCAAGTGCGATGAACTCGACATCGACAGCCTCGGCCCACCACGAAGCAATACGTTCCTTGATGGCAGTGGTGTCGGCACCGTCTTCGGGAACCAATCGGAAGACCGGCCTGTCATTTCTCATCTGGATCTGGAATTCACGAATGCCACCAACACGATCAAGAACGTCCTGAATATAGTGGGTGGGCAACGGCTTGCCTGCCAGCATGACGACATCATGAACCCGGCCGATCATTCGAGGGATGGCCAGGCCATTGGCTCCATTCGACAAGACCACATTGTCACCTGTGCGATAACGCAGCAATGGCATCAAGCGATTGAAGAGCGGCGTAATAACCAGTTCACCGCTGCCTGCCCCATCCGGAACATTGTCCAATCCTGCCTCTGCATCCGGTCGTAATTCCGGCCAGGCAAAAAAATCGTGGAAAGACATGTCGGTATTGTCGGGATCAAGCTGATAGGCAACAACACCTGCTTCTGCCAGACCATATCGATTGATCACCTGACATTTCAGCACATGTTCGATCCTGGCACGCTGGGATGTTTCCAACAGCTCTCCTGACGATTCAAACACGGCAAATCCCTTGTCGCGGCCCCGTGTTGCCTCCACATGGGCGGCCAACTGATCAACTGTGGACGGGTGCGCATGCACCAGATGTGGGCGGATTGACTTCATTTTTCGCCAGATCCGCTCGAGCTCCTGGCTCGAAAAATTCTCGAAAAAGATATTGTCGCGATTCATCGCAAAACATTTAACCTGCTCTCGCAGGCGATCGCGCCAGGGGAAGACCTCAGGAAAACTGGAGGCAAAATGAAGTTCACTGCGCCAATGGGTATTGCCGATGCGGCGGCGGCTTTCCCGGGTAATGGCAGACGACCAGTCTGCAGCCGCCTGATCATAGTGGATTTCGGCCGATGGTCCGGTTGATCCACCTGTGCGGGCAATGTGGATCCGCTCATCCCCGCGGTTGTCGCTCAACAGTCGACCACCCTGTTCACGGATGATATCTTTGGTCAGATAGGGCAGATCTTCCAGATACCGGGTATCCCCATCGATTTTATCTGGGTCAAAACCAATGGAAGAAAAGAGGTCACGGTAGTAAGGCACCGTTGCACCTGCGAAACGTACGGCCTGGGCAAGGCGTGCGGCGGCCCGCGCGCGGCGCTCGGCAACAGGCCGGTCTATTTCCTTGCGCACCCATTTCATTTTGCTGCGGATATCGCGTGCTTCGTAGCGTTCCGTCAAGGGATAGACAATGACAGTTGCCATTGCTCCACGAGCAGCGTTTCGAAGGACACTGAATATCATTTAGAGCCAATCTCTGGAGTCATTGCCTGGGTGTCCTATCGGCATTCAAACGGGACTGTCAACGCGTCCTGGTCAGCATCTTGTAAAGATCCTGCAACGGTTCGACGGCCTTGTCCCACGTAAATTGCGAGACTACACGGCGTTTCAGATTTTCCGTTGCTGGCGCAATGGACGACGCAACAAGCGCCGTAGCAATTTCACCCACATCGCTGCCGTTGACATAATGCGCATCCTCACCGAAATACTCGTGTGTCGAGCCCTCACCCGTCACAACAAGACGCGCCCCCGCAGCGGCAGCCTCCAGAGCTGCGAGTCCGGGGGTTTCAAGCGTTGAAGGCAGACAAAAGACCTCACAGGCAGCATAGGCTGATCGCAACATCGGGCTCTCGTGCGCTATGGCTCCCAGATAACGCACATGGTCCCCAGCAGCGGCAAGACATTGGCCAGCATAAACACCGTTGCGAACATGCCCCAGAAAAACCAACGATTTTCCTGCCTGATTCGCCGCATGGATCAGCGCCAATTGGTTCTTGCGTGGCTCGACAGTGCCCACATGCAACACGAACGGACCCTCTATGCCGAAGGCAGCGCGGAACATCTCGGGTTCGACCGGTACGGCGAACCATGGATCACAGGCGTTGCGCACCGTATGAAACCGTTCGCGCGGCAGGTCCAACACGGAGGCGAGTTGATCGCTTTCAATGTCACCATTGGTGACAATTGCATCCGCCAGCGAAAGCTGCGCAGTGATTTCTTCAACTGGATACAAATGTTTTGTTTCTTCGGTCAGCCAGAGGCTGGCGGAAATGACGAGCGGAATACCTCGCGACTTTACATATCTGCAAAAGTGGCCAGAGCCGCCCATGCAGGAGAAAAAATGCACGACATCCGCCTTGCCAAGATCACCGAGCCAGGAATCGTGGCGCTTGATATCCAGTCCTGCCTGCAGCAGATATTCTTCGTATTTCAGCATTTGAATTTCACCACCACCCGGCGTTTCAAATGCCCATGGATAGGTCGCATAGACGACACGCATCATGCAGCTCCCAGATCATTGATTGCCTGCAGCAGCAAGTCACCATTGGCCAGCAACCGCAATTGACCGAAACGCTCCTGACGCAGCCTCGCATGGGCTGCATGGTCGCCATGGTTGAGGAACCGCTCGATCATCAAGGCCGCCTTGCGCCTATCGTCATCAGGCAGAGGCAAAGCCGCCTGCCCCAGAAGTTCCAGCACCGCAGGTAAAGGTGGGGTGAACATCGGCTTGTCGAAAGCCAGCGCATCGAGTGCCGGAATGCAAAATCCCTCATGTTTGGAATGCGTGATACAGACTGTAGAACGCTGGTAAAGCGCCTTCAAAAGGCCATCGCTGATCCCATGATAAAAGGAAAACGGGACCCCGTATGTCTCCTCGGTTTGCCGGACCCTTTGTGTGAGCGTTTCAAAATAGGCGCCATCAGGCGGACCACCAACGATGTCGACGGCAATGTCAGGCATATTCGCTGACAGATCGTCGAGAACCTCCAGCAATTCCAGGATACCCTTGTTTGCCACCAGACGACCCACGTAAAGAATATGCCGGCGTTCGGGCGATGCCGGCAGATCACACGCCTTGACCTGCTTCCAGCGATCAGCATTGATCAAAGGGGGACAGACAACGACCCTGCCCTGCCAACGCGCACGGTCAATCGGATCAAAGCCCTCAAGCAGACAATCGGCTGTTGCGCGTGAATTAGCCAGGATACCATCGAAGGCGGCCAGTAGCCGACGCTGATCAAGGCCCCTGCGGCAATTCTCGGCAGTGCGTCCATCGGTCTCGGAGAGGAATTGCGGTGGCGTTATATTGTGAAAATAGACAAGTTTACGATTGGGCAGCGCAATGATGTCCTCAAGCATTGGATCGTGAATGGAGTGGTTGAAGAAAACCAGATCATCCGGTTGAATCGATTCGCCAAAATACTTCCGGTTCTCAATGCTGCACGGTGCGCAATTTTCACCAAAATTCTCCGCCCATAACCGCACAACATAGCCAGCGCTTTGAGCCAACAATGCCGATTGGCACGCGAAATTTCCGACTGCGTCATGGCGAACAATGTCGCGGGCGTGAATATGGATCGTCGTCACGACAGACCCTGCGATGTTATTGCCGAATCATGCACTGCCGCTTCCAGAGGTTCTTCAACTTTGGGCTTTGCAACGACAGGTTCGTCGGAAATGATTCGCCCCTCATCCAGACACACGATCCTGGTGCAAACCCGTTCCAGCATATTGATGTTGTGGGAGGCAATCACCAGGATTTTGGTCCGTGACACCAGATCCTCCATGCGCTGCTCGGCTTTTTTGCTGAACGTTTTGTCAACGACGCTCAGCCACTCGTCGAGCAGCAGAATCTCCGGTGAAAAAGCCGTGGATACGGAGAACAATACCCGCATCAACATACCAGATGAGAAGGTTCTCAACGGCAATCTTCGCATCTTGTCCTTGAGTTCGGTGAAATCCCAGATGGAATCGACCACATCCGCGGTCGGTTTGATGCCATCGACCCGCAGCAGCAACCGGATATTGTCCTCGGCAGAAATCTCCTTGTTTGCGCCTATGGCCAGGCCGAGCAAGGGCGTAATGTGGCCGGTCGAATTGATATGACCGCCCGATATCGGAAAAATGCCTGCAATCGTGCGCAACAGGGTCGTTTTGCCTGACCCGTTAGGGCCGTAAAGACCGACCCGTTCCCCGGCTTTGATCTCCAGATCGATGCCATGAAGTGCCCGGATGACCGACGCTTTTTCTCGTTGCCCGCCAACGACCGTCAGCAATCGTCGCTTCAATGATTTGTCGTTCAGGTCGAAAACCGGATAGTCCAGAGTGACATTTTCAAGCGAAATGGAAGCCATTGCTCAGATCCAGAAAGGTGCATTGCGAAGTTGCGTCAGAGCGTACCATGCCAGGGATGCAAGCACTGCAAGAAACATCAGCGAAATGGCAAAGCTGCCCCAGGGCATGACTCCATTGAGCATCGGATCGCGCCAGACAGCCAGAAGATGCACGACAGGATTGTAGTGCAACAAAAATTCACGCCCGGACAACAAATCTGGCTTCCACATGATGGGAGAAGCCAGAAATGCCAAATTCATCAGGGATTCGACGACAGGCTGGACGTCACGATAGCGTGTCGCCAGCGAACCCACAACAAGGGACAGGCATAGCGTCACGCCCGCGAAAATGACAAGGCCGGGAATTGCTGCAATGACGCGAAAAAAGGTCGTTCCGCCCAGGAACACAAACAACAGGATCGGCACAGCAATATTATGGGCAAGGAATAACAGGTGACGGAAAAAGCATTGAAGGAAAAACACATAGGCAGGTAAACCGCGATCTTTTATGAAGCCGCCGGCATCCAGCAAGGTCGTTGTCGAATTATTGGTTGTACCCGACAAAAAGCTCCACAAAACGAAGCTGATGGCAAAATAGGGCAGAAAATCCCGTGTGCTCACGGCAGAGATTGCACTGAAGACAAAGCCGATACAGCCCACAAAAAATGCTGTCTGCAGGGTGATCCAGAAAGGACCGATAATGGAACGCGCATATCTGTGTCTGACATCATAGACAGCCAGGAAAAATGCCAATTTGATATCATTGACCACGCCAGGTGGCGATTTCTCTACCTTAAGAAAACCGTTGTCATCTACAATCGGCGAGCTGATTGTGTCTGCGTCCCTTGTTTGCGGCAACATCAGAATTATACCCTTGTCCAAAATAGGCGACCGTCCGGGGGCGTGTGACGCCAACCTCGAATATTTAACCGGTCGTCAAGTGCACGCGCGGTCAAGGGAACATCCCGGTTGCCGGCCGCATGCCCCAGCGCATTTGTTGTCTTTCATTTTGCATCATATTCAACAATAGCTGAAATCTCTGCTTTGCTGCCACCTGGGCCCTCAATACATAGCGATGAAATGGACCTTTACACCTTTACCTGTTGATACCCGAGACATGGGTCGTCGCATATTCAAATCCTGCCTTGGCCACCACCATTGGTATCAGCCGCTCAAGTGCATGGAGAGTCGTTCCATCCAGGGCCAGAGGTTCTGCGGGGATTTCAGACAAATCCAGGTCCAGTTCAAACAACGGCTGCAAGGCATCAGGCCTTGCCCAGAACATGGTTCCGACAGGAAAATCGAAATGGATGGGCAAAGGGATGGCAATACCCATGCTGACGGCCAGCCTTGTAGCGCTTTCTTCATTCACCTCCCAGCCGAAGAGATGCGGATCTTCGGGAAAGACAAGCCCGATGTCGGGATGTTTTGCAAATGCAGCCAGGATCGTGTCAACCATGGGGTGCTGATCACCGACGAGATGTTGCCAGGCAAAATTGCGCCAACGCGTTCCCATTTGGAGGGGCAGGTGTTTGCTTTTCTTACCGTGTAGATGGCCGACAATATCGTAGTTTTTTCCCAATCTCGCAGGCAATTCCTTTATGAACGGGAATATATCCCGGCCTTGATTGGGAACCACCCAGACCTCAAATGCACTCCATCCACTACGCTCCAATTCCCTGTTTATCTCAACCCTCGCCGTTTCACTTGTGGTTGTGATGAAGAGATCCGGCCTGCTCTGATTGATCTCCAGGGACCTGAGAAATTCCCCCAGCAGCTCAGGATAATGAAAATGTCCATGGATGGCCGCTTTCAACCTCGACGGCTCTGATTGCAGTGATGGCTCGAAAACACGATGAAGCCATGGCCCCGCAGGGCTTCCCTTATTCAGGAAAGCACTGAGTGGATCCCTGAAAACACCCTGTTGAACGGGGTTCTTAAAATCATAGATCAAAGGGTTGAACCCCACCAAAGGGCGGCGGATACGTCGACCGGTATCCCGGCGTGCCAGAGGCCAATTCAAGCGCAGATTATTGAGCTAATTGCTGACCGCCTTTGTGTACTCCATTGCCTGACCGGCATCACCAAAATACAATTCCGTGTTGAAAACGCCCGCATCCAGAATTCTGACGGTCTCCTTTTGCATATGATCGAGATGGGTAGCGGCCTCATTGCCGAATTCGTCTATTTTTTCCACGTAGGCTTCAAGATCAAAAAGCTCCGCAGCCATTTTCTTCAGGGCTGTCTTCTGTTTCTGTAATGATGAGCCAGAACTGACATTCGCTTGATCGTCCATTGCACGCGCAATGATCCTGGCTGCACCGCTGACGCTCGCATAGGGAGCAACCAATGACCGGGTGTTCTCATGTTCTGACAGAATATCGGAAATACCGCTGGCATTGTTGAAACAGGTGATTGGTATCCCTTGCAACAGGGCATCCATTGCCACGCAAGGCAGTGAATCCGTTCGCGAACTCAGGAACAGAAGATCAGCGGCCCCCAAATAGGGTGCCAGATCATCGACCTCATCGATAAACTCAACAACGCCCTGCAAATTGCAATGTTTGACCTGCAAATCGATTGCCATCTTGTAAGCCGCTTCTTTTGGGTCGACAGGCCCAAGCCATATGAAACGAATATCGCGCCGGTTCATATCCCGATGAAGAAAATCAGCGCTGGCAACAAAAAGGTCGACACCTTTGCGATAGGCTACTGTTCCCATCCCGAAAACCGTAAACCGATCATCCTTCACAAAAGGTGCGACTAAAGAGCCTTCTTCCTTTTCAGATGCTGCGGCTGACTTGGACTTCCCCGGAAGCCTCAAAGGCCCATGGGGTAGAATTGTGATTGCACGACCGCGCAAAGCCACACAGTTTTCCTGAGAATCCCGGGCGGCAATTGTCGCGGGAAAGACAATTCGAGAGGCCTTCCCGTAAAGGTCATTCAAAATGCCAGGCGGCATATCGCATGCGAATTCGTGAACCAGCGCAACAACAGGCACACCACAATCTTCCAGTGAAACGGCCAGCTTCTGCGTCAGGGCGCTGTTTGCAATAACATAGCGAGGACGATAGACGTCCTTCAGTTTCTGAGCCAGAAGCCTGATCTCATAGCCGCCCAGTTTCATGCCACGGGGCAATTCGACCGTTGCTGTCGCATCGGCTCGAATGGCATTTTCAATTGATCCGCCTTTCATAACAACCGCGACGACATTGTATTGTGATTTCAGTTCGTTGAGAATGTTCCAGCCAAGTATCGGCGCATCCGATTTCGCTGCCTCATGAAAAAGCAACAGAATCGTCCGCCGATCCGGATCGATCTGTTCTGCCGGCAATGCAACCTCGTGCACCCTGCTGCGCCCGGTTCGCCCTGCAGAACGCCCCTGGATGATATAGTGCCTGAAGCGGCTAAAATTGTATTCGCGAACATCGGGATATTGTCTGGCATAAAATACCGGGTCAAAATCCTTGCTGGGTGCCGCGCCCTGCCGCTCCCCCAACACAAGGTAGTGTTCAACAGGACGAATGCCGGCATCTTTCGCTTCATCAGAAAAGCGATAGAAATGTTCGTCAAAAAACGGTTCTATATCTGACAGTTCGCTCAACCGAATGAAATTGCAACCAACATGCTTGTATTTTGACATTTGGCCGTGAGAGTTCATGTAACAATCGTTCCCTTTCCCGTGCATGGATTCGGACACGGAACCTCTGCTGGTAACAAGAATGAGCGCTGCTGATCTGCCTGCCCCAGCCAGCATCCTGGAAAGAGCATCCCGCCGGATTTGATGTCATCTCCAGCGAAGACCCGATCAGCGAAAAACGACAGAGCCTATCAAGATTTTGGTTCCCCACTCTATTTCCAAGCCCATCATACTATCTCATGGATTTGCCACAGGATAAAAGCAAAGCAGACATAAATTTTGTTTTCAAACTTGGAAACACACACCTCTTCGATATATCAATCAATGACCCATTCCAACTCGTGAACTGAATTTTACCGGTCTGATATCCAATGGAATATTATTGATAAGTCGGGACCACTGATGCGCTGTCCCGGCGTTCCTTGGCCAGCCACCTTTATCGGCATATGAAGGCCTAATATTGAGAAACAAAGTGTCACAGGCAAAAATTCCCCATGAAAACGATGATTGAAACACCGGCCTTTCTGTCCCGAAAACACGCAACAAATCTGACCTTCGGTTACGACCTGCCAATGGCTTTGATCGGGGTGTGGGTTTGCGCCGGTACTGATTTCCAGACCCTCCATGATATCGAATCAGATGCCGGGCTTGATGCGCTGATGCATTGGTGGATGGCAAGTGGCAGAAATGAATTTCCCGGACTGCGTCAAATCCTCGATATCAAGCTGATTGAAAACCTGCATCTCGCCCCACTCAAATCTGCGATGGCTTGCCCGAGTGAGCCGAAATTGACCGACCTGCAAATGCTGGTCATGCGTCACAGGCCGGATCTGCAGGCAATTTTCAATATATCGACGAAACAGGGCATCGAAACATTCTGGAAGTGGTGGCTGTCGAACGGACAGAAAGAATATGGTATTGGCGCAGATTCTCTGGCGCTCCGTCAATTCATTACACTTATTCAAGGACTGGACCACAAGAATGCAGGCTGCGATCCATCGGTTGATGCCATGCGATTTGCCACCCTGAATCAGCTCCGCCCACTACTGGTACGTCGCCACCCGGAAATCATAGATCTCCTGAACACAATACATTTTGATTTTCTGCAGGCAGAATCAGCAACCAATCCCGAACTGCTCTCTCCTTTGATGTCTCTGATTTATCGGCACAGAACCGACCTGCAGAGGCAATTTGATCTGAGTACACAAAAAGGCCGCAAAGAACTTTGGCTATGGTGGAAAGACCACGGCCAGGCCCATTATTTTGGCCAGAAATTCAAACCAGATTCACCAGAGATACAGGACGACCCAAGCAAGACCATGCCCCCGGCGGCGGCGACCAACAACACGAACACTTGCGTTGCAGCCGGACCCGACTCCCATACCGGGAATGGCGACATTTCCCTGATCGGTTATCCACGCGGAGAGTTCGGGCTTGGTGAAGATATTCGACTTCTCCGGCAATCACTGAAAGCGGTTGAAGTCGAGCCGACTGTCGTCAAAGCACCCTGGCACATTACAGCGCGGGAGATGATAGACGAGCAATCAGTCGAGGCCGACGCAGCAATATTTGATGGCGAGGTCATGTTCTATGTGATGCCGGCGTTTGATCTTCTGACGCTCGTCAACAGGTTCGGTCTGCAAGCCTTCAACGCCCATCGCAAAATCGGTTTCTGTCAATGGGAATTGGTCAAATTTCCGGAAATCGCCAAGATGGCACTCGAACTGGTTGATGAGATATGGTGCCACTCCGAACATTCGGCGACGGCTTTTCGCAACGCCACCGACAAACCGGTTATCAAAGTGCCTCTGCCTGTCCTGTTGCCTGAAATTTCACCCGTTTCGAGACGAATGTTTGACCTGCCTGAAGAGGCATTTATTGTTTTCTCAGCCTTTGATGGCGCCTCGTCCATTGCCCGTAAAAATCCCCTGGGCGCCATTGCATCCTTTCAGAAAGCCTTTCCACGCGCCACACATGATAATGCCCGCCTGATCATCAAGGCCATGAATATATCCAATGATTCCCTATGGCGGGAATGCCTGCGCAGAGCGGCATTGGACCAGCGGATCATCATTCGCAATGAAGTCATGGACCGGATGGACTATTACCGGCTTCTGAGTTGCTGTGATGTGGTCTTGTCCATGCACCGTGCTGAAGGGTTTGGACGTTTGATGGCCGAAGCAATGGCGATGGGAATACCCGTCATCGGTTCCGCCTATTCCGGCAATCTCGACTTCATGAATGAAAACAACAGCTGGTTGGTCAGCGGCGAACAGGTCCCGGTTTTTGCAGGCGACTATGCATTCTTTCAGGGCCAGACATGGTTGGAACCAGATGTTGATGAGGCTGCACTGGCCCTGCAGGAATGCGCGCAGGACAGCGAGAAGAGATCGCGGCTCGTTGCTGCGGCACGCACCACAATGGCCGGCTACAGCCCGCAAAAATGCGGCGAACGCTATCTCGAGCTGCTCGGCCGATCTTAATTTAAGGGAACCACTCTATCGCCCCGTCCATTTGGGATCACGTTTTTCCAGGAAGGCATTGATCCCTTCCTCGGCATCCCTTGCCATCATGTTCTCCGTCATCACCCAGGCCGTATAATCATAGGCCTCCAGCAAAGGGCGCTCAATCTGCTGGTAGAATGCCTCCTTGCCGATCTTCAGGGTCAAGGGTGACTTTGATGCGATGACGGCAGCATATTTGTCCGTCACAGTGCGCAGATATTCCTTCGGCACGATACGGTTGACCAACCCGTATTCCCTGGCTGAGGACGCATCAACCTGCTCACCGGTCAAAAGCATCTCCATGGCCTGTTTGCGATGCGCCGTGCGTGACAGGGCTACCATCGGCGTCGAGCAGAAAAGCCCGATATTCACGCCCGGCGTGCCGAAGGTCGAGGTGTCGGTGCAGATGGCAAGATCACATGTCGCCACCAATTGGCAGCCGGCAGCAGTCGCCACCCCGTCAATCTCTGCAATGACAGGTTTCGGCAGATTGGTAATGGTCATCATCACCTCGGCGCACAGGCGCATGGTCTTTTCGAAAAACGCCCTGCCCCGGTCCTCATCCTGCCGATGAGATGTCAGTTCCTTGAGATCGTGACCTGCTGAAAAAAGCTTTCCGGCGGCCGCGATGATCACGACGCGCACATGGTGGTCTTCACCTGCCTTGTCGAGTGACGCCTTCAGCGCTTCCAACAGGGCCATCGACAAGGCATTGGCAGGCGGATTGTTCAATGTGAGTCGCAATATGCCATCATAGACTTGCGAGACTACCAATGCGTCACTGTCGCGTTCTTTTGCCGTCACTGCTACAGACATAGGGTCCTCCTGAACTGTCGTGCGGCCCGGCTGCTTTTCATGGGTTGCGGGCCATCCTTCGCTTTTCCTTGGTATATCGCCTCTGTTCTGCTTGGCAAGCACCGCAGGACCAATTACGTTTACGTTTACGTTAGCTGAACGCGCGCTGGCAGGAGGAATAGTGTGGCAAAGGTTCTCTTTGAAAAGGACGGTCGCATCGGCCGCATCACACTGAACCGCCCTGAGGTCCTCAATGCCATTGACGATGACCTGCCCCGTGAACTGGAAGACGCCGTCAGGCGCGCCAATGATGACAACCATATCCATGTCATCATATTGGCGGGAGCCGGCAAGGGTTTTTGCGCCGGCTATGACCTTGCCCATTATGCTCAGGCACGCGAGGGCGAAGGCCATCAGGCCACCCAGGAGATGCCCTGGGACCCGATGAAAGACTACGCTTTCATGATGCGTAATACCGAGGCATTCATGTCGCTATGGCGCTCGTACCGGCCTGTCCTTGCGAAGGTGCATGGCTTTGCCGTTGCCGGCGGTTCGGACATCGCCCTTTGCGCCGACATGATTGTCATGGCCGATGACGCAAAGATCGGCTACATGCCGACACGTGTCTGGGGGTGCCCGACAACCGCCATGTGGGTCTACCGGCTCGGCCCCGAAAAGGCCAAGCGCTTGCTGTTTACCGGCGATACAATCAACGGGCGCGAAGCCGAGCAAATGGGCCTCGTTGTCAAATCAGTACCTGCCGAAAGACTCGACGACGAAGTGGAGGCTCTGGCTGAACGCATGGCCAGCGTGCCCGTCAATCAATTGATGATGCAGAAGCTTGTGGTCAATCAGGCCATTGAGGCCATGGGGCTCAAACAGACACAAATGTTTGCAACCCTGTTTGACGGCATCACCCGCCACTCGCCCGAAGGACTGAATTTCAAGGCCCGCGCCGAGGATATCGGCTGGAAACAGGCCGTGCGCGAGCGCGATCTTGGAACCTTCGACTGGACAGAAAATCGCCCGATCAATTCCGTCAAGGGCAGTTAGACCACATTCAAACAATACCGGATCAAATTACCATGGCATCTGAAAACATCCGCCCCGTTATGACCGCCGAGGAAGTCAACACCTATCTCGCCCAGGTCTACCCTCAGCTCAATGACACACTGGCTGAATATTACGCGGTTTCAGTCGGACCCGGGCAATGTGTAGTGCGACTGGACGCGTCACAAAAGCATGTCCGTCCGGGCGGTACTGTATCGGGCCCTTCCCTTTTTACGCTTGCCGACATTGGCGGTTATGTTTGCGTTCTGTCGCATCTGGGGCAAGAGGCTCTGTCTGTGACGACAAACCTCAATATCAATTTCATGCGCAAGGCCGAACCCGGTCCCATTGATGGCTATTGCCGCATCCTCAAAATGGGAAGATCCCTGATGGTATTTGATATCGAAATGCGCTCCACGACCGATGGCCATGTGGTCGCCCATGCCACAGGCACCTATTCCATTCCACCACGCAAATAGACACCTGGGACTTCAATTCGGCACATATTTATGTGGTAATATATTACCTAATTTGTAAGTCATTGTTTTTATTGACATTACTACAGGAGCAGTCCGGCTATTTTGCTTGCGTAGCGGGAAACCATCCCCTATAAACCGCCCTATTGTCGGTCCTTTACGGGGCCGATATGTTTTGCCGATACCAATCGGCGTCAAGCAACAAAAAATGCCTTTGATGACAAAGGTCTAAAAAAGAGAGTCATTCCTATGAAAACCTTCTCGCAAAAACCTGCAGAGGTCGAGAAGAAGTGGGTCATGATCGACGCCGAAGGTCTCGTCGTTGGTCGCCTTGCTTCTATTGTCGCGCTGCGCCTGCGTGGCAAGCACAAAGCCACATTCACACCGCATGTCGACGATGGTGACAACGTCATCATCATCAATGCTGACAAAGCGGTTCTGACCGGCAAGAAATTTACCGACAAGAAGTACTATTGGCATACCGGCTATCCCGGCGGCATCAAGGAACGCACTGCACGACAGATTTTCGAAGGCCGCTTCCCGGAGCGCGTCATGGAAAAGGCCGTTGAGCGCATGCTCCCGCGCGGTCCGCTTGGTCGTCGTCAGATGAAAAACCTGCGTGTCTATGCAGGAACCGAACATCCACATGAAGCACAGCAGCCAACGGTTCTCGATGTAGGCGCTATGAATACCAAGAACAAAAGGAACGGCTGATCATGGCTGAACTCAATTCGCTCGAAGAACTCGGCAGTGTTGCAGCTGTTGAAGAAGTTCAGGCGCCTGCCTACGTCCAGAAACTGGACGAACACGGCCGCGCCTATGCAACAGGCAAACGCAAGGACGCGGTCGCACGCGTCTGGATCAAGCCCGGAACAGGAAAAATCACCATCAACAAGAGGGATTTTCCAACCTATTTCGCGCGTCCGGTCCTGCAGATGGTTCTGCAGCAGCCTATCGTTGCAGCTGCCCGCACAGGCCAGTTTGATATCGTTGCAACAGTCGCAGGCGGCGGTCTTTCCGGCCAGGCCGGTGCTGTTCGTCATGGGATATCCAAGGCACTGACGCTCTATGAACCGGGCCTGCGTGCCGTTCTGAAAAAAGGTGGTTTCCTCACCCGCGACAGCCGTGTTGTTGAACGTAAGAAATACGGCAAGGCAAAAGCCCGTCGTTCGTTCCAGTTCTCCAAGCGTTAAGGATCCTATCCTTTCTGCTTCGTTGAAGCCTTTGAAAAAGCGCGATTCATATCGCGCTTTTTCTGTATCTGGAGCTTGAAGGCATCCCATCTGATGGTCCGACCCTGTTTTGCACAGGAACAACGGCGCTACTTCAGACCCCGCACGTGTAAAATCCAGGGAAAACCGGATCGCTGGTAGATGCTGCAAGCGCCCCTGATCAACAGACCTATTGTTATTCGCCTTCAATCGTCCAGCAGGTGCTCATAGCGCGCATCGGTCAATGTCTTCAGGAAAGCCACCAGCGCATCCACCCGTTGATCATCCAGCGCTGGCCCGGTTGTCAATTCCTTGACAGAAAGCGTGTTCTTGAACTCTGTCTCGCCCCATGATTTCCCGGTTTCCGGATTGATCAGAGCAGACGGCGCATCGGAATTGTACTGGTTATAAAACTCTACAACCGTGCGAAGGTCTTCGAAGATGCCATTGTGCATATAGGGGCCTGTCACAGCCACGTTACGCAGGGTAGGAACCTTGAACTTGCCGGCCTGCTTGGGATCGCTGACCTCGGGGTTGGCGAGCAATCCCAGGTCAGCGAAATTCTCGCCGCTGCCATTGGCAGATCGCACGGCGACATTCACCGGCGTGCCGATGTTATGGTACTGGTAATTGGAGAATGTCTCCTCGGCTGCACCGGGAATTTTCTGCAACTGGTGACACAGGTTGCAGTTTGTGAACTGCTGCGAGAAAAACAGCACGCGACCAAGCTCTTCCTGATCGGTGAAGCGGGCTTCGCCTTTCAGGTAGCGATCATAACGAGAATCAAAGGGTGACAATTCATCCGTGCGCTCAAAGGCTGCAATGCTCTGCGTCATGGCGGCAAAGGCCGCATCGACATCATCAAACAGATCGTCTGCGAAATACGCCTTGAAGGCCGCGATATATTCGGCATTTTCCTGTAGCCGGGCGACAACCTCTGCCTTGCCCTGCATCCCCATTTCCGACGGATTGAGAGGGGGGCCACCAGCCTGGCCTTCCAGATCCTTTTCCCGGCCGTCAAGAAACAACCCGCCAATATAGCTGCCGTCGTCCTGACGATGAAAGACGGGGCTGTATCGTGCATAGCTTGCCGTGGGCGCATTGCGATCACCGATCGACTGCCCGTCATCACCCAGTGAAACAGCGCGTGAAACGGGCCCTTCAAAACCATTGTCTCTCGGGTCGGCAAAACCTGCATCCGGGGCGTGGCAAGTGGCACAGGCCTGCGTCCGGTTTCTCGACAGATTGACATCAAAAAACAACGCCTTGCCAAGTTCCTCAACAGACCTGTAGGGCGCATCCTGTGCGCTTGCAGGCAGACTGTGACCACACAATGCGATAAGCAATGCAGCACTTGCGGTATAGCGACCCATTGCCAGCATCAAACCTGCCCAGTTGAAACAAATATCCACTTTATTTAGAACCTTGAGCATGCAATTGAAACATCCTATTTGCCGCAGGCTCCCAGGAGCGAATGCGCGGCTGCGGATGCGTTTGCTTATTGCAAACACAATGAGAGTTTATTATTCACATAGAATTGCGTATTATTCAGATAGACAGAATTACCTTCCACCCGGACAGGAAAAGAGACAGGCATGAAACCGAAAATTTTCATTGATGGAGAGCACGGCACAACCGGTTTGCAGATTCGCACCCGGCTGGCAGAACGTGATGATCTCAATGTGATTTCGATTCCTCAGGCCGAACGTCGCAATGAAAACCTGCGCCAGGACCGGTTGAATGAGGCTGACATTGCCATTTTATGCCTGCCCGATGATGCATCCAGACAGGCCGTATCCCTGCTGGAGGGCAGCAATTCAACGCGGGTAATCGATACAAGTTCTGCCTATAGGACGGATGCGACCTGGGCCTATGGATTTGCTGAAATGGACAAGGATCAGGCGAGCAGGATTTCCCATGCCCGGCTTGTTTCCAATCCCGGATGTTATCCCACCGGTGCCATTTCGCTCGTCCGGCCTTTGAGATTGGCCAACCTGCTGCCGGCAGACTATCCCATCAGCATCAATGCAGTTTCCGGCTATACCGGTGGCGGCAAGCAATTGATTGCAAAAATGGAAGATGAGTCCAATCCGGAGCACATCACCTCGCCGCATTTTGCCTATGGGCTGGCGCTCAATCACAAACATATTCCTGAAATCCAGGAGCACGGCCTGCTGCAACGCGTTCCCTTGTTCTCGCCCAGTGTCGGACGCTTCGCCCAGGGCATGATCGTACAGGTCCCGCTGTTTCTCGACATGCTGAACGGACCGGTTTCATTGGCGGACATCCATACGATCCTCAGCGATCATTATGCAGGCCAGCAATTTGTCCAGGTGGCCTCCCTTGAGGAAAGCGCTGCGCTTGCAAGAATTGATGCTGTGGAATTGGCCGGAAGCGACCATATGAAGCTTTTCGTCTGCGGCAGTGACAACGGCATTCATGCCAATCTGATCGCTCTGCTGGACAATCTCGGCAAGGGTGCCTCAGGTGCAGCGGTTCAGAACATGAACCTCATGCTGGCAAGCTGACAGCAATCGCGAAGACGGTTGTCCCGTCTCACTGAAACGGCCACGCTTACCGGTGCACAAAGCCTGCACCGGTAAGCGCTGCTATTCTTGCTTCACAGGCAATGGATAGCTGCCAATGAACGCACGCCAGTGCGCCACAGCGAATGCGAGAACCACCAGAGCCATGCCCTGGTGTAGCAGGGCCCAACTGACCGGCACCTGTAAAAGCAGCGTGGTAATGCCAAAGACGGCCTGTATGGTCACCAGTGCAAAGAGCACCATGGAGCGACGTGCATGGGTAGATCCCGGGGCCAGGCGCAAACTGGCGACCATATGGCCCAATGCGACCAGCCACAGAACATAGGCAAAGGTGCGATGGGTAAATTGCACGGTCTTGGCATTTTCAAACAGATTGACCCAAAGAGGCTTCATCACCAGAAGGTTCGCCGGAACCGCGGCACCATCCATCCAGGGCCAGGTGTTATAGGCCAGTCCGGCATCAAGGCCGGCGACTAGACCACCAAGATAGATCTGAACAAGCACCATGATGGCGATCATGGCCGCAACCTTGCCTGATGCATCAGAAGGCGCCCTGTCGCTGCTGTAATGCGCCAAACCACGTGATACCCAGACAATTGCCGCAACGATGATACAGGCAAGCGTCAGATGTGTTGCCAGCCGGTATTGACTGACATCAACCCGGTCGACAAGCCCGGAGGAAACCATCCACCAACCGATGAACCCCTGCAGTCCGCCCAGCGCCATAATCCCCAGCAAGGGCATCTTCACACGACGTTCGATGCGACCGGAAACCCAGAACACCAGCAAGGGGATGGCAAACAGCACCCCTACCCCACGCGCCAGCAAGCGATGCGTCCATTCCCACCAGTAGATATATTTGAACTCAGAAAGGGTCATGCCCTTGTTGATTTGCTCATATTCGGGAATCTGTTTGTAAAGCGCCAGTTCCTCCTGCCATTCATCCTGGGTCAATGGCGGAACAACACCATGGATGGGCTTCCACTGGGTGATTGACAGCCCCGAATCCGTCAACCGCGTCGCACCTCCGACAATCACCAGAGCAAATATCGCAATTGCCACGATTGCAAGCCAGATGCGAATGCTCAGGCGGTTCCTGTTAACGACACTTTGTGAGGAGGATTCGGTCATTGCAGTCTTTCAGAACAGATGATCTGTGGGTGTGCACGCACATTTGTATCACCCGCCTTCAGAATACAAGGCGCAAGATGTCCCATCCCCGCGCACCAGAATAAACTTGAAAAGGACAGCATTTCCTATATTTGCAGCATCAACGGAGAAATCATGCCCCCTCGCATTCGAAAACTGATAGGCACATTGCTGCTGATAGCCCTGGTTGTCCTCTACGCATTGATTGCAACAACCGTCGCATCCTATCGCCTGGGGGAATCACCCTGGTGGGTCCATCTGATCTATTTTCTGGTGACCGGCCTCCTGTGGATCCTGCCCGCCATGTGGATCATTCGCTGGATGGAAAAGCCAAAAAAAGGCCCGATGAAATAGACCAGCCAGCGGCATCGGAAAAACCGCAATCTAATTTAACACGTAAAATCAAAACCTTCCGGCGACCTTTTCGTGCAGAAGAGACAACACCATGGACCCGGCGTGGGTAGCCTGCCTGGTCATTTGATAGCCCGTTATCGGTCCAGACAGGCAAATGGCAAGCCCCCTCACCCGCTCACGAAATATTAGAACTGGTGCGGTTAGAATGGCGGCATCAAGATTGTAAACACACAACGCTGCCATCAGCGGTTCAGTCGCAAGCCTGTTGCATGGAAACAGACGACCGGCACTGTTCCCAAAATGGGCGGCTGTGGTGGCGGAGACATGCAATGCAAGACGCTGAACAACCGATAGATTTGACCTTGCGGCATTTTGACCGGGTAGAGCCACTTGAGGAAAGCTGGCGCGGCCTGGAGGCTGCGCCTGAATGCAGCATCCACCAGACCTATGACTGGTGTCGTTGCTGGATCGAGGAAACCGATGCCAGACCGCTGCTCATTACAGGAGAGTTTGCCTCGGGTCCGCAAAAGGGAAAAACCGCTTTTATCCTGCCATTATGCGTCGAGAAAACCGGCCCCCTGCGCGTCGCCAGATATATAGGCGCCGCATACAACAACATAAATTTTGGCGTCTTTTCACCGGCGTTCATCAACGGGATTGATGCTCAGCGGATGCGGAAAATCTGGAAAGATATCGCCGCAATGCCGCTGGATGTTGACCTCTTTGTGCTGGACCGTCAGCCGCGGCAATGGAGAGGAATGCCACACCCGATTGCCTGTTTGGCGACGGTGGAAAATCAGAACCATGCCTTTCAGGTCACTTTGGACTGTGCCTTTGAAAACGTCCTGGCCCGTGGCAATGCGAAAAGGCGCAGAAAGAAATTCCGCACGTCCGAGCGGCGGCTGGAGGAATGGGGTGGCTATGAGTATGTCACAGCAACAGGCGCCGAAGATGCGCAGTCCCTGTTGGACACGTTCTTCAGGCAGAAGGCGGCTCGTTTTGAAGTTCAGGGCATACCGGATGTCTTTGAGGATGCAAAAATCAAATCCTTTTTTCATCGTCTGACGAAGGACAGCATCGGTCAGCAGCGCAAGATGATTGAATTATGCGCCATACGTCTCAAGGAAGATGGCACCATCTGCGCGATTTCTGCACTGTCGCGCAAAGACGGCCATGTCATTTGCCAGTTCGGCTCAATTGCCACCGGAGAGCTGGAAGCGGCAAGCTCGGGTGAATTGCTGTTTTACCTGATGATCCGCAGCGCCTGCGAAGAAAAGGCTGAAATATTCGATTTCGGCATCGGCGACGAACAATACAAACGCTCTTGGTGTGACGTCGAAACAGTGCATTTTGATGCGGTATTGCCGGTTACGACGAAAGGATACCTGGGCGCCGTGGGGGCAAAATGGCTGATTGACGCAAAGCGTTTCCTCAAATCAAACAAAAAGATATTCGCTCTGGCCAAGGCCGTACGGATTCGCTTCAAACAAAAGCGATAGAGCAAGCCAATTCAGGCAGCACTTCTGTCAGGATGCGTCGGAGGCGCTCCGGCACCGGGGCTCATCATCAGCAGGTTCTCAAATCCACCGGCATAGAAGTCCGTGAGATATTCCGTAATCAGTGTTTTTTCAGGGTGGATAACCGAAAAGATCATTTCGACATTGCGCCCGTTCAAAAGCCGCTTGACCCCGGCGGAATTGGCCGGACCACATTCGACAATGACAATATCGTAAACGCTCGATATGGAATCCATCACCTCAGGCAATAGTGATGCCTGCCGCATGGCCGTGATCGGGTCGGCGGTGCCCTGGGGCAGGATATGCGCGTTGGACAGACGGTCGCCATGCAGCGCTTCAGCCGTCGCGCAGTCTCCCACCAATATATTGGTTATCCCCGGAAGATCGGATTGTGGCGCCATCATGCGGCTGGGACATGCAGAACCTGTCATGTCCAAAAGCAGCGTCTGCTGCCCTTCATTGGCCAGCATGCGCGCCAGCATCACCGACGTGGTGGATCCCTTGTCACCCTCTGGAGACACGACCACGGCGACATGTGTCCCGGTTGCGATCAGGTGGTCGGTCACCGCGCTGACGCTGTATTCTGCGTTGGGATCAATGATCAATGCGCTGGAATCGCGCTTGCCCGGTTGCATCTGCTCTGCGGATGCCTCGTCGTAGGCAGCGAGCGGTGTTTCGTCGATTTCCGGCTGAAGGTCGTCGGCTGTATCGTCTGTTTGATACCCGGCGTGGTCCGAAAGGCCGTCTGCAGCAGAAGCAGATGGCTCAACGGCTGCATCCAAAGCGTCATCAGCTGTATTGTCTGTATCTTCATCTGCTGCATCGCGCAGTTCCTCATCTGCCGTATCATCCTTGTCAACGGCAGGATCCCTCTCAACGTCGTCGTCGTCGGCTGTGTTGTCGGTCGAAACAGGCAAGGGTTCGACGGGGGGCATCTGTGCCAAAGCAGACCATGCCGCATGCTCCCCACGGCTCTTGTGCGCATCAAGAGTCCACCCTTCATCGGGCGAAGGCTCTCTGGATAAAGATGCCGGAGATTCGGCCAAGGGCTCTGGCGAATCGGGCTCTGGTAAAACGGGCTCGGGTGAAACGGGCTCTGGCAAAACCGGCTCGGGCGACACCGGTTCAGGCGAAACGGACTGCGAGGAGGCAGACGCATCGACCTTGCCCTGATCACTAGGTTTGAACGCCTGTCCGGAAAACAATGCGTGCAGCATGACGACAACCGCTGAAATGAGAGCCGTCAGCAATGCAGCTATGACAAGCATTGGCAGAGTTTTTGGGAAATAGGGCTCGCCGGGAACAAAAGCGCGGGAAATGACCCGTGCATCAGCCGGAAGATTGCCCCTGTCCGATCGGGAAGCGGCTTCGCGGTAGCGTGCCAGATAGGCCTCCAGCAACTCACGCTGCGCCGTAGCCTCACGTTCAAGCGCGCGCAATTCGACTTCATCGCCACCGGCGCGGGCAGATTCTGCTTTCAGTCTGTTGAGTTGCCCCAGCAATTCCTCTTCGCGCAAACGTGCCAATTCGGCTTCACTCTCGAAGGCACTCAAAACCTTGCGGGTTTCTGCTTTCAATTGCACTTCGATATCACGAAGCTGCGCACGCAAGGCCTTGATGCTGGGATGTCCATCAAGCAGCGTCACCGACAGATCTGCAATATCGCCCTGGATGTCGCCCTGCCGATCAAGAAGCCTCTGAATGACAGGCGACTGCAGAACGCTGGTAAAATCATCAGTCGTTTCACCCCGTGCGATGGCGTTTTGAACGGCCTTTCTGCTGGCCAGGGCATTTGCCTTTTCTCCTCTGACGCGACTGAGCTCGGTCGAAATGTCCGCCAGTTGCTGGGTAAACAATGTCGCGTTCTCATCCACCATCAGGAGACCTGAATTTGCCCTGAAGTCAGCAACCCTGGCCTCGGAAATCCGGACCTGCTCTCTGAGATCCGTGATTTCGGGGCCCAACCAGGCGGTCACATCCGAATTATTGACCAGCTTTGCTCTGCTTTGGATACTCAGGTAGGTATTGGCCACGGTATTGACGACTTTGGCCGTCAATTGCTTGTCGGTCGACCAGAAGGTGACCGCGATGACCCGCGAATTGGCAATCTGATAGACCTTCAGGTGCTCGCGGAAGGTCTCGATCAAGCGCTCCTCGGGTTCCGCCTCATTGGGATTGGATGAAAGTCCCAGCATGATCAACGCGCTGGACAACAGTGATGGATTGGCCGCTGCGCTGAATTCGCGATGATCTGCCAGATTGAGATCTGCCGCTACCGATTTGATAAGATTCGTTGAATTGATAACCTCAACCTGGCTGAGAATACCCTGTTGATCAAGATATTGCGTCTGCCCCCCATCACTCTGGGTCGACTGTGAGAACACCGGCTCTCGTGATTCAATCAATATTCGGGTTTCGGCGCGATAGCGTGGCGCAATCATGCTGCTGATGATGAAAACCACCGCACACACAATCAACATCAAGGATACGATCGCCACACGCCGTTGCCATATCGCAGCGAACAGACGCGCGATATCGATGTCTTCATCTTTGCCATTCAATTCCGGGCGGGACATTGCCAATCACTCCAAACCACAACTGCGCGAAAGGTAAATGATTATGGTAACGCAAGAGTTAATGCGCAGTGCATTGCCGGTGCGCCTCTCCCCTCAACCTTGACGTTTTGACAGGCCTGGGATGAAAGTTGGCGATGCTTTACCGGCCATTAACCTTAATGGGATGATAACTGAGCCACGTTCGGTCTTTCCAATTTCAAAGAGAATTTACGGAAAATGGCGTTTGGTAAAATGAAATTCATAATTGCCCTGGCCCTTTACGGCCTGATGCTGGCACTCGTCGGCTGCTCCGGTTATCGACCTGCGCCCGACGCCTTTCATCAGGCTGTCATTGAACCATACCGATTGGATTCCGGAGACAACCTGCGCATAACCGTGTTTGAACAAAGCGCCCTGACAAATACCTATGCGATTGACCAGGCCGGTTACATTGCCTTTCCGCTCATTGGTTCAGTCAACGCCCGCGGGAAAACCGTTCAGGAACTGGAAGGCGAGATTGCCGGTCAATTGCGCAAGGGCTTCCTGCGTGATCCCGATGTCTCCATTCAGGTGGACCAGCATCGCTCGTTCTTCATATTGGGAGAGGTCAATGCGGCTGGCCAATACACCTATGTTCCCGGCATGAACGTGCAAAATGCCATTGCCATCGCCGGTGGATATTCGGTCCGCGCCAATCAGGTCAACGTCGATATAACCAGAAAGGTCAATGGGGACGTTCTGACCGGTCGCGTTACGATTTCCGATCCGATACTGGCCGGAGACACCATCTATGTCCGCGAAAGACTGTTCTGAGTGCAGAAAGCGCAGTGGAAATGCCGGATCAAAAACCATTACGCATACTTCATTGCTTCCGTTCACCTGTCGGTGGGATATTTCGCCATGTACGTGATCTCGCCAGGCTGCACCACGAAGCCGGCCATCAGGTTGGCATCCTGTGCGACAGCACAACGGGCGGCGCCCACGAGGATGCGCTGTTTGACAGCATCCGTCCCTATCTCGCACTGGGGCTTGTACGAACACCAATCCACCGATCGGTTGGCCCTGCCGATCTCTTCACGCTTTACAGATGCATGGGTAAAATCAAGGAAATTCAGCCGGACATCATTCATGGGCACGGCGCCAAGGGTGGCGCACTTGCCCGTTTGATCGGCGCACGATTACGGGCATCCAGGTATCGCGTAGCCCGCATCTATACCGCCCATGGTGGAAGTCTGCATTTCAGTGGATCCAGCCTTTCCGGGCGTTTCTACTTCAGGCTCGAGAGGTTTTTTGAAAAATATACAGACGGACTGGTCTTTGTCAGCGAATATGAGCGAAGTGCCTATCTGAAGAAAGTGGGCAAGCCGCGCCCACCCAGCAGACTGATTTATAACGGTCTGGCTAAACGAGAGTTCGACGACGTGGTCGTTCATCAGGATGCCGCACAATTTCTCTATGTCGGCATGATGCGCCAACTGAAGGGGCCAGATCTCTTTGTCGATGCCATTGCAAGAGTGGAGCAATTGGTCGGCAAACCTGTCACGGCCGCGATTGTCGGCGACGGCGCGGACAAGGAAAAACTGGCCAAACTTGTCCTGCAGACCGGACGACCGGAACGTGTCAAACTGTATCCGGCAATGCCAATTGCCAAGGCTCTGCAATTGGGCGTAACCGTGGTGGTTCCGTCGCGCGCCGAATCAATGCCCTATGTGGTGCTTGAAACATTGGCTGCAGGGCGCCCGCTCATAGCCACGAATGTCGGCGGTATCCACGAGATATTCGGCCAACACAGAGATTCACTCGTCCCCCCGGGGGATGTCGAAGCCCTTGCCCAGCGCATGGCACTCGCGATTCTTCGGCCGCAGGAAATCATTGATTCCCTGCCGAAAAAGACAGAATTGAAAGATCGCTTCTCGGTGGAGACCATGGCCGATTGCATGATTGATTTTTACCACGAATGCAGCATGCCAACACGCTGATATTTGCCACAATTGCGCTGCATGTCGGGTCAAACAATATTAAGAGCTGTCTGTTAAAACTCCGCCACAGGAGTCCTGCCAAAAAAGCTGACGAAATGACCACACCAAAACCGTCAAATTTGAAAGTTGTGCCGCCATCGCCCTCCGGCGATGATGCGGGCGTGGAGAAACTTGAAAAAGTCAGCAGACTTGCCCGTCAGATAGCCAAACAACTGGGGGATGAAAGTTATTCTCCCAGCCTTGTCACCGGCATTACGCGACTGTTCGAATTCACCGGACTTTTCCTGACCGGCTTCGTCATCTATCTGTTTTATGTATTCCCGAAAATCGGTTTCGTACCCTATTATATTGCAACGACTGCCGCTGCTGCCGGGCTTGCGATCATGGTCTTTCAGGCGAGTGACGCATACCAGCTGCAATCTCTTCGCTCAGCCCTGCGCATTTTGCCAAGAATGCTGGTCGGATGGACCATTACCTTCGCGATCATGGCTCTCATCGCCTTTTTCCTGAAAATCAGCGCTGACTATTCCAGGGTCTGGTTTGGAACCTGGTATATCGCCGGATCCTGTTTCCTGGTCATCGGGCGTCAATTCATCGCCTTTGCCATCCGCCGGTGGGCCCGTGATGGAACGATGGAACGCCGGGCGGTGATCGTCGGCGGTGGCCAGGCTGCAGAACAGCTTATTCGTGCACTGGAACAACAGCTGGACAATGATGTTCGCATTTGCGGCATTTTCGATGATCGCAACAACCGCAGATCCCCGCCGGTCGTCGCCGGTTATCCAAAACTGGGAAACATATCCGAGCTGGTGGAGTTTGCGCGCCTGGTGCGCATTGACATGCTCATCCTCTCGCTGCCACTGACCGCTGAAAAACGTGTCATGGAACTGCTCAAAAAGCTGTGGATTCTGCCAGTGGATATTCGCCTGGCGGCCCACTCCACCGAATTGCGGTTTCGGCCAAGAGCCTATTCCAGCATTGGTTCCGTTCAGTTGCTGGACATATTCGACCGACCGATCAACGATTGGGACTCGGTCGCAAAGCGCATCTTTGACATTGTTTTCAGCCTGTTGGGAATCGTGATCTTTTTTCCGGTGATGCTGGCAACGGCGATTGCCGTCAAAGCGACGTCCAGCGGCCCAGTGTTTTTTGTGCAAAAGCGGCACGGCTTCAACAATGAAATCATCAATGTTTACAAGTTCCGTTCGATGTTTGCGGATCAAAGCGATCCCACCGCCAAAAAACCGGTGACCAAGGGTGATCCGCGTGTCACCCCGGTTGGCCGTTTCATCCGCAGAACATCAATTGATGAACTGCCGCAATTTTTCAACGCCCTTCGCGGTGATCTCTCACTTGTCGGGCCGCGCCCTCACGCAGTGCATGCGCAATCCCATGACCTGTTGTTCGCCGAAGTGGTGGACGGTTACTTCGCCCGGCACCGCGTCAAGCCCGGTGTGACCGGCTGGGCGCAGATCAATGGCTGGCGCGGCGAAATCGATGATGACGAAAAAATCAAACAGCGCACGGCCTTTGACCTCTACTACATCGAGAACTGGTCTTTGCTGTTTGACCTGAAAATTCTGTTTCTCACCCCGATCAGGTTGCTGAAATCGGAAAATGCCTTCTGATGGAAAATGCCGCTGCCATCCATGCCAGACAATCGGTGCCTGTTGCAGCATTGGGCAGATACGCACTCGCGGTGGGGACCTTCCTCAGTGGTTTTGTACTGTATGAACCGGCCCCCTATGAACTGTTCATGGCCGGTCTCATTGGACTTTGGTTCCTCTTCGGACTGAAGATATCGCGCAGCAACGCAATCCTCATGACCATTCTCATGGTGTTCAACTCTGGCGGCATCCTTTCCCTGACAGTGATGAGCGACATCAATTCCGACATAGTGCTCTATCTTGGCGTTTCATTTTTTCTGGCGCTCTCGGCGGTATTTTTTGCTGCGGTCATCGAAGACGATGCAACGCGACTCAAAACGATTTTCAACGCCTATCTGGCCGGCACCCTGGCAACGGGTCTGCTTGGCATTCTGGGCTATTTCGGCGTCCTGCCCGCCAGTGAATTGTTCACGCTCTACGATCGCGCCAAGGGCGCTTTCCAGGACCCCAATGTTTTTGGTCCCTACCTTGTCCTGCCCGCCTGCTATCTGCTGCACAATATTCTGGCCGGAAAATTGTCATCTTCGACGCCGCGTCTTGTCGCATTGTCAATCTTGACGCTGGCGATTTTTCTGTCCTTTTCCAGGGCCGCCTGGGGTCTTTATGGCTTTTCCATATTGATGCTTGTCTTCTTCATGTTGCTGAATGAACGCTCCACAGCCTTTCGCATGCGGATTTTCATCATCAGCATCTGCGGCATTCTGCTGATGGCCATCACAATTGGCATCGCCCTGCAGTTCGAACAGGTTTCCAACCTGTTTTTCTTACGCGCCCAACTGGTTCAGGAATATGACATCGAGCAGCTTGGCAGGTTTGATCGCTACCGCCTCGGGTTCCTGCTCGCAATGGAGCGGCCCCTGGGCGTCGGCCCCATGGCGTTCGGCAAACTGTTCCATCAGGATCCCCACGACATCTGGCTGAAGGCGCTGATGGCCTATGGATGGCTCGGGTTCCTCGCCTATGCCACACTGGTCATCTGGACACTTGTCGCAGGTTTCAAATGTCTGTTGCGCCCGCGTACCTGGCAACCCTACTTTCTTTGCGCCTATATCGTCTTTTTCGGCCACATCCTGATATCCACCATTATCGATACGGACCATTGGCGGCATTTTTACATACTGCTGGGGATCATCTGGGGATGCATCGGTCTGGAAAATCGCTACTTGCGACAGAGTCCAGGACGAAGGTCAAGCGGTTCTGCTCCCGCCTGAACTATCGAACGGCCACTGCCGTGATGTTGAAGAAAGAGCTCTCCTGCGTCCTGCAGCGGAATGTCCGGGAGGTCCCTTTTGGGAGCTCCCTTTTCATCAGGACATGCTTCAAAATGACATTTTGAAGGTCATGGCACCGCCGTATTGCACACTCGTCTCCGACAGCTCACTTTGCGCCGCCAGCGAGAAAAGGCTGTTGATGCTGGTGGCAAAATCGGCACTGGCTTCAAGTTGCAACCGGTCGCGGGCCTCTTCTGGCGAAGAGACCAGGAAGGCGGTGGGCGATCCCTGCAGGAGATATGTGTTGCTCTGTTTCGTGTCGCCGAATTCGTGGTGCCACCTTATCGAGAACAAGGTGGTGACAGGCGTGGAGCCCAACAATGCCTGACGGGAGAACTCGACTCCGATCGCTGTGCCATACTGGTTGGTTTCATAGGCCGACGCAGTAATATTGAGAGGTCCGGCACCGGTCTCGCCAAAGCCATTGTTCCTGCTGTGGGAAAAGTCGACGGCGACAATTGGCGCCCAGACGAAAGGGCTTGCCACGTCAGGACTTTTCATGCCGAAACGCGCTTTCATTCCACCGTTGATGGTGTATCCATCATAGTCGGCTGCTGCAACCAGGTTCAGAGGCAAAGCCCGGCGGCTGTCATAGCGATGATAGCTGTAACCGACTGCACCGGAAAAGCCCCATCCTGTCTGGGTGGAATCCGTTGCGCCTGCAAAACTGTAGAAGCCGAAATGGTAATTGTCGGAAGTCGATGAGGAACCCGGTGTGGCGGTATCAAAATTCGCCGCCGCGTAACCCGCGCTGACACCATGTGTCCAGTCCGCACTCAGCCCGCCCGTCTCTGCGCCGATGGCAATGCCCGCACCATTCGATGAGATATCGGATGGGCCATCGACCGTGGAACGGGCGGCAAAGGTCTTCACCCAGAAACTGGACGGGGCGTTTTCGGGATTTGCCGCCGGAGTTTCATCCACCGCCTCAGCCGCATAACCAAACAGGCGGCTGCCGCTTCTGCGATTGCCACCGCGTCCACGATTCATCGACATTGAACGGAAAGCCCGCGAAAGCGCAGTGCCAAGGCCAAGGCTGGCGTCATGGTCTTCACCGGCAATCTGACCGAGGGCCTGCGCGGCCTGTTCTTTGGTCATGCCCGTCAGGGCATCCTTCAGTCGCGTTCCCTCCGGCTTGGAATAATCGAAGTCAGCCAGCGCATTGGCCGCTCCCGCCTGGTTGGCATTGCCGGCAATGGGTGTGAAATCTGGTGTCGCACCGGCAACAAGTGTCAAAACCACATCGTTATTGTCGCCACCTGCCGTGTTGATTGTGGGTGTGAGAAATGCAAAATTCGTGGTCACCGAGGCAAATTGTCCTTTCACGGCGTCTGCGGTGCCATCATTGTCTATGATTGTATAATCGATACCCGTGGTGAAATCGCCCTCCTCACCCGTGGCTCTGACATCCAGCGTGCCGCCAATCGTGACGGTGCCCATGGCAGCCATCATGTCCGAATTGCCATTATTGCTTACATCGATTTTCCAGATCGATGTGCTGTCCAGGAGAATGTTCGCGCCATTGATCGTGTCTGATGGTTTGTCGTTCTGCTGATCCAGCGTGCCTTTGTTGGTAATGGCGCCTGCGAAGACTGAAGCCCCGCCGAAGGCATTCCATGTGCCGCTATTGGTCAACATCGAGGTGGTGGCATTTGAACCGGTTACATTGACTGGCCCGTGGAGTATACCGCCATTGTTGAAAGTCATTTTCCCGGATGTCACACCACGCACGGCATCGGTCTTGCCGGTGATGGAACCATCGCTACCCACATCCAGTGCGACATCGCCACTGCCGGCATTGAAATATATGCCTTCGGTCCCGCCGGACAGGCCGGAATTGATATCCAGATCCATTGAGCCGTCGAGAGAGGCTGCATATAGGCCGCTGCCTGCCGTGCCTTCCACAAGTCCGTTGGTTGTTATCGATATCGTACCAGTCCTGTTAGTATCTTCGTCCTTATCCTGGAACTGGCGGACAATAATTCCGTGTTCTCCACCGGAGACCTTGCCCGCGCCGGTGATGATTGCCGTTGAGACCGAGGAACCGTCGTAGTAGTAGGTGGAGGCATAAATACCGCTTGACCCTCCGCTGACTTCGCCGGTTGTGGTTATGGTCATGTCACCATTGGTGCCATAAGCATAGGATTTGATACCGTTTATGCCACCGCTTACCTTGGCAGCGCCCGTATCGATTTCCAGGGTGCCGCCATTGCCGGACAAATCTCCCTTGATACCATCGCCGTTCTTGCCAGTAACGGTTCCCGATCCCGTGGTGATGGACAGGGTTCCAAGGCCAGTGGTGCGCCCGTTGATTCCCGTACTTCCACCATAAACGGTACCATCGCCAGTCACCACGGTGGAGATTGCATCGTGGCTGTATACAGTGGCGCTGACAGCAACGCCGTCGTCGCTGGTCACCGCGCCATAGGTCTTGATGGTCAGCGTGTTGTTCGAACTCCCACGAATGGCTGACCCCGATTTCGCGCTGACCAAACCAAAATTCTTTATGGTCAACGTGTCATTCACGGCTTTGGCGTAGAGACCGCCACCATCGGCCTGGACATGGGTGCCCAGGGCCGTGGTTATCGCCGTATGGCTGGAAGGCGCCGAGTGATGGTTCCGTACATGCACGCCCCGTCCGCCGACATTGGTGGCGGTAACATCGCCATTGACACTGATTGTCGTCCCGCCTGTGCCGTTGTTGAAAGCATAGATCCCCCGCCTGCCGCCGGTGACCGTGCCCGGGCCGGTTGTAATGGACAGGCTGGTGCCGGCACCGTTGGTGCTGTGGGCACCGTAAGTGCCATTCTGTGCCCAGATTCCCGATGAGATGCCACTGTAATAAACGCCACCATTGACTGAACCCGTTGTGGTAATCGACAGGGCTCCCGAACCGTAGTTGCGCGCGTCAATACCGCTCGCATTGCTGTTGTCACTGGTATCGCCGCTGATCACCGTTGCGACATCGGCATCTGCCACATCTATAAAGGTGATATCCGTATCGCCGGCGCTGTTGGTCAATGTGATTCCGTTGCCTGATGCGGCAATGATGCTCAGCGGCTCAACAACATTGACGGTCAGAGCGCCACCCGTGGCCGCGGTCGGACTTTGTGTTTCGGTTACCGTGCCTGTGCATGTCCATTGCCCGGATACACCTTCCGCACATCCGGCCAGAACCGGGTCGGCATACGCCTGGATACCTGGCAGAAAAACCGGAACTGCAGCCATCAATGCGAATGTCAGCGCCGACAGGACAGAGGGCATGCCGGACAGGCTTGCCCTGGGTGCGAGGACCGGACCGCCATCCATGCCGGGCGTGGGCGAGTAGCTGGCGACCTTGCCGGCCAGCTTCGTCATACGCCCGCCACGCAACAGACGCGCACGAATCTGCTCGTCCATGCCCGATGCCGACTTCATAGCATGGGTATGAAGACCGGATTCATCGAAAGAAACAATTTCACGCAATACACACCCCCTCAAACCCAAAAAAGTTTAGGGGTTTGTTTACCTATAAGGTACCCATAGGGTTTTTCCGGTATTGAGTCTATACAAACGAACGTTCAATCGAAAGAATTGGATATCTCTGCTTGCCAGAGCCACTCGATTGTAAAAATAACAATAAATATAGATGACGGATGAACATAAAAGACGCCAGTCTTTACTTGGCAGTGACGTCAGGTTGAATCCCCTGCAGGCATGCCTGCAAAGGTGATCAAACCAGCTGCTTCATGGCTGAAAGGCGATACAGCCATCGGGCATACAACCCCCGGCACGACTTCAACATCATATAATTCACTGATCGTACCATCGATGCGGAACCAGTCCACACAGGAACCGGTATTCAGATCAATGACCTGAACGCCACACCACGGTTCACTGTCGGCGTCGCTGAGACGTTGATCCAGTTCAAGCCCTTCAAAGCGATTGTATCGAGGTTTGGAAAGCCCTACAAAAGCAAGGTTGCCATGAAAACTCAATCCGCGCAGGAAGCCCGGGCAGAATGCCTTGGCTTCGAATTGGTAGCTGCCTTCCGGTGTTGCGACAACGGTTCCCAATTCACCGGTACCGGCATTCAGAAGCCACAATTGTCCATCGTGCATGCGGGGTGAGTGCGGCATCGACAGGCCAGTGCAGACGATTTCATTGGTTTGAACATCGATCACGATTCCGCCGCTGGCGCGGCGGTCACGCCATCCATCAATCGTATTCGAACGGGAAACGGCTGTTACATAACGCGGTTTGCCGTTTTCCATCGCCAGTCCGTTGAGGTGGCAGCGATCTTCGTCGACCAGCGCCGTGATGAAAGGCGGTCGCCAGACAACCTCAAAGGAATGCCGGGCACTGGTCGTGGCAAGACAATTGAACCGGGTGTTGACAAAGATCACCCGGCCATTTTCATCAATGCCGACATCATGCGCATCGAGATTGCCGGTGACATGGATGGTGCGCGGCACATAACAGGCGTCAAAGGCATCGTTGATTCTCTGGTTGCCCTGCAGGATATTTTCCAGCCGCATGATCTGGTAGCTCGAAGACATGGTCAGCCCGCTGCCGGCTGAACCGCTGTCCATGCACAGCCCCATCGGCTTTGGCATGGCTGACTGATGGACATTGATGCCGCCTTCACCATTGCGGCCGATAAAGTAGAGAAGGCCGGATTGATAGGACGTAAAGGCAATGGAAATGTCGAGTCTCGCCAGGCGCGCGAGCAGCCCGCCGGAGACAGAGTAGGTGGTATCCGACGCTGGCTCTGGAATGGCGGCTGTCTCTTTTGAAGGCTCGTCATTTGCTGTCATCATTTGTCCCGATCTCGGCTGTAAACGCGAGGCTCTGATAGCATTCAAAGGGCTGTTAGGCAAAGATCACTGCGCCGGGAAAATCGCCGCAGAAATACCAGTAAGCGGCCCCGCGCCAACACAGCCCATCGCCGCGGTTTACAGCATAGGCTGAAAATATTCAGTAATCGCGTTCAAAGAACACGCCGGCCTTGGTGTTCCCATCCGTATCGGCCTCTCCGCGCACCTTCAGATCTTCTGTCAGGTCCAGATCGATCGTTACCCGACCGGAATTGCCCGACAGGCCCTTTTCGACATTGATATAGGTCCGGTCGTTGAGATATTGGCCGACACCAACCGACGAATCTTCAATCCCGTCACCCGTATTGAGTTCGACGTCGGCAAGTCCGGCAACGCCTCTGAGACGGTCAAGCAGACTGGACCCGGAATTGGCGCCACTGATCGTTGCAACCGCATTGGCCAGTTGCGCAATCTGGAATGCAGAAAGGTTGGAGATTCCCTTTCCAAAAAACAGATTGGCCAAGATCTCATCCTGCGGCATGGTGGGAGAGGAACCGAACGAGATCTTTGGAGCAGAGGCCGTGCCGCCTACAATGATGGAATAGGTGACGCTGTTACTGGTTGTCGACGTCTGGAAATTCAGAAGTGGATCGGGAGGCCCGGCAAAAGTGATCGTACCCTTGTCAAAATCAAAGCGTTTCGCCAGAATCTCTATGCGTCCTCTCAAAAGATTGTAACTGCCCCTGATACGCGGGGCCTCAGTGGAACCGGTAATCTGGATTGATCCGCCAAATTCGGCGTCAATACCGCGTCCACGCAGATATATCTGCGTAGGTGAACCAACCGAGATATCCAGCAGCAATCCGCCATTGCCGCCATTGCCCTCAGCCGTTGCCGGCGTCCTTTCAAACTCCTTTGATTGTTCGACGACGCTCTGCGAAGCATTTCTGTGCGTGACGTCCACAAAGGGAATGGAGGCAGGCAACTGATCAGGAATACTGATATCCGTGCGCTGAAGCAGCACAGACCCACCCACTGTCCCCGATTGTGTCAGAGGGCCAATAACCGTCATATCGGCATCAAAACGCGTGGTCACCAATTCCCCATTGGAATAGGTCCCGTCCTTGACCTTCAATGTCAGGTTTGCCGGCAGTCCATTGGCCGGATCTATACCGACTGTACCCGAAACCGATACGGTGCCGCTGGAGCCCATTTTCCCATCAAGCCGAGTAATCCTCACCTCGGCACCATCAAAATCCAGCTCTGCATTGATTTGCCTTATCGTCAGCGAACTGTTTTGTTCCAGGAAATCGGCATCAGAAGTCGTCAAGCGCCCATTGATAACGGGATCTGACGTGCTTCCGGTCACCACCATTGAGAGATTTGCAATCCCCCGAAGCTGGATACCCGCATCGGACAATGGCAGCGCCGCTATGCCGAATGGTGCCGTGCCGGAAAGGTTCAGATCAAGCCCTGGTCCCTTGTCCAGATCAACGGTGCCGGAAACATCAAGCTCCAGCCCGTTTCCCGAAGCCCGGGTTGTTGTTGTCAAAACATTGGAGCGCAATGTGCCATTTGAATTGATCCCGATGGCCGATATCTGTGCCTGGCGCATGGCTTCGACGGAAAAGCCCGCGATCGCCAGTTCATAGGAAACAATGGGCTCCGATGTTTTGCCCGAAATGGTCGCGCTGGCCGAGAGCGTTCCGCTTTGCCCCAATCCGGTTGCAGCTATATTTTCGATCAGGGAAACCGGCAATCCGTTGACAGCTACGTCAAAGGCCAGTTGATCTGCCGCTTTTCCAACGATGCTGACAGTCCCCTCACCCACACGCAAGGTCGCCTTCTCAACATGTGTCGCCGTTTCTGCCAAGGTGATGGTGACCGGTTCGGCAAGTTCAATGGGGATTGCCCGCACACGCGCAGTGGCCGTGCGAAGTTCCACCGTTGTCGCACCCGTAGCCGTTGAAACCTCGCCGGTCACGGCCAGAGGTTCATTAAAAAATTCGCCCGTGATGGAAAATGGCAGGGCTTGCAAATTGCCCGTCACGGCAGCGCGCAGGTCCTGGATGGCATTATCACCAACATTGACCGAGCCGGCAGCAATCCTTGCATCCAATTCAAACTGTCCCTGCGGATCAACTAACTCGGCCGTCACAGTAACCTTGTTGAGGCGGGCACCGCCCGCTTGCAGATCATCTGCATTGATGTTGGCACTGACAATCTGCTTGTTGTCCCTGGCCGAAAAGGAAATGGCGCCTTTCAACGAACCCGCCAGACCTTCCTGCAACAACAACGGCCCCAATTGCGCAAGGGATGTAATCTCCACATCCAGATCGCCTGTCATGATACCCGCGACATCACCCCTCATCTGCCCCTGCGCCCGGGCACCCGGTGCGCGCAGATCAAGAGTGTCAACCGTGACGAGCCCATCCGCGCTGCTTGTCACGATGGCCGAAAGCGAAAGCGGTTGGTCTTCATAGCGACCATCCAGCTTGATATTGGCCTGGGGATTGGATGGTGAGGCTATTCCGCTGGCAGAAAGAACAAGGTTTTTCAGTGGCTTTTGAAGAATGGAAACGTCCTTGCCTGTTGCACGAACATCAAATTTCGGCTGGTCCATCGTTCCAGTGACATCCAGGGCAATATCCAGCCCCCCCGTCAGTTCCTGCTGCAGCATGGACAGTTGGGCCAGCGTTATGCTGGAATCAAGCGATATCTGTTTGTCCATCAGGCTCGCCTTGCCTGTCGCCTGCAGATTGCCACTTTCAACCCGCAAATCCGACAGGCTTATCTCTTTGTTTTCGTCCTGTGCAATACGTCCTGTGAACCGTGCTGTTTGCGAACCGAACAATTTATGAAACGGACCTTCTTCCTGTTGCAGCATCTGTGCATTCAAAAGGAAATCATAGGCACCATTGGCCATTGAATAGGCGCCTGAACCTTCAACGGCCAATGCGCCGGCGCTGCTGCGAAGAGCTGTTATGTCAACGGTTTTCGGATCAAATTGTACGTCTGCAGCGGCGCGAACGGGTCCCTTGAGCAATTCATCCAGCGCGTCCTGCCCGGTTGCGAGCGAGGCAATACCCAGTTCCATGCTGATGGAGCCCGCGCGCGCCAGAAAATCAATCGCCGACGAACGACCGGAAATATCGGCATTCGTTACCGTAAAGGCTCCATCAGACAAAGATTGCAGGGAACCGGACAATGTCCAGTCCGCCTTATCAAGCCTGCCTTTCAAGGATGTATTGATCTTTGTGTAGCCCACATTGAGGGTCTTGCCGTCTGGCAGATCGAAGGCAACCTGACTGTCAGGTGATCCGAATGTCATGACACCTTGAAAATCAAGATCATCCGTGTCGGGCAAAGCATGACCGGCAATATCGGCCGATAGAAGCGCGGACTTTGCCGTGAACCTGTGCAGGCGCAGCGTCTTGTCGCCGGCACGTTCGGCCGAAAGTTCAATATGCGTATTGCCGGCGAAAAGCGGCGTTATTTCCCGCGGCAACAGGGGGGCGAGGTTTCCGTCCAGGGTCCCGTCTATGGCCTGTTTTTCTTCGCTCAGCGAGAGCAGAACGTTACCCTCGACAGTCTTGTTTCCATCAAGGCTGACGGCCAGTTGGGCCTGCCAATTGTCCAAAGGTCCCTGGCCCGAGAGATTGAGTTCCACAGCCGGCAGCCCAAATATGTTGACCGCACGGGCGATCAGGCCATCTGATGGCTCCCTTGCTGCAAGCTCCAGTTCCAATTCATTGCTTTCAGGCGATATTTTCCATTGCGCCGATATTTCACCCTCCGTTCCGTCTGTCCGCACAACATCAAACCTGCCGGAAAGGTCCACCGGCGAATCCTCCAGCAGAACAGAACCGGTTACCTGCAGCACAGCCTCCTCGCCCAGAACCGGTTCGGCGAAATGCATGCGTTGAACGAATATATTTTCAATCCGAATGCCGATTGCAGGCAGCAGGGCGCCGTCGTCCGCTGTCGTATCAGCCTGTGTGGCCGCTTCGGGTGGCCTGGCAATATCCACCTCGCCAACGGACAAATGGCTGATATCAATGCGTCCGAACAACAAGGCACCCGGAGAAATACCCGATTGAATGTCCTTTGCTACCAACCAGACGCCAGCGGTATCGCTGACCGCCAGGCTTCCGACCTTGGGTTTTGCGGTCAGAATTCCGGAAAGATCACTGATCTCTATCTTTCTTTCCGGCGTGCTTATCAGCGAACTGACGAATGATGTGGTGATGGCAAGGCCCGGCGTTGTGCCCAGGAATCCCAAAACCAGCACGACAAGACATGCCAGCACGATGGAAATTACAGTCAGGATGCGAAGCGATCGTTTCATCAAGTAGGTCCTGTAAAGGGATTCGCCGTTTCAATAATATCTCAACCCTTGGCAGAACGCCTAACATTCTGATGGGTTCAACCTTCAAACAACCTGATGTTTCAGGTCGCAGAAGCAGTTTTCACTGATGAAGATGGCTTTAAAAAGCCTGTCCCAGACCTATGTAGACACCGAAGCTCGGTTCGCCACTGATTTTTTTAAGCGGCACAGCCACATCCAGCCGCAACGGCCCCACAGGTGTAAGATATCGGATACCGGCACCAACGCCCGTATACCACAGACCGCCCTGACCAGGCGTGGATGCGGAAAATGCGCCACCTGAGTCGACAAAGGCCGCAAGGCCGAAGGATTCGGTGAGTTTCAACCGGGCCTCAATCGAGGCTTCAACCTTGGAAAGACCACCGGTTGGCAGATTGGAATTGTCTCGCGGTCCTGCAGCCTGATAGGCATAGCCGCGAATCGATCCCCCGCCACCGGCATAGAACCGGCGATCGGCGGGCACCTGTGTCAGGTCTGCCCCGACAATGGTTCCGGCAGCAACCCGGCCGGCCAGCACAAATGATCCGCTTTCGTTCAAAGCACGATAGGCACTGAAGGCTGCCTGCGTCTTGAAAAATGCAACATTGTTAAGCGTGTCATAGGCAGGCGCACCGGAAAACAACATTCTGTAGCCGGACGTCGGGTCCAGTTTGTTGTCTCGCGTATCATAGACAATTTCCATCGGCGTTGAGACAATCAGGCTTTCGGACGGTCCATTGGTGTCCTCATATTGTGCGTATTCCACATCAAGACTGACTTCACCGGTCAATTGCTCGTTGAATATTTTGACCAGCCCGACATTGCCGTTCACCGACGTCTTCTTGAAAGCATCGGTATCTTCAAGGTCCGCCTCAAGACGTGAACGGAAGGTTGTTGTGGGCCCCCATACGCCGGGTTTGGTGAAGATGGCTGCAACATGATAGTCGAGTGATGTGGAGAAATTCGAACGACCGACGCCCGATGCATCTGCTTCCAGCCGCAGCGATTCCGCCCGTCCGAAGAGGTTTCGATGCAGCCAGAAGGCTTCTGCGCCAAGTCCATCATTCGTGGCAGCCGTGGCGCCAACACCAAATGTCCGAGGTTTGCGCTCGCTGACTTCAATGTTGATCGCTACGGAACCATCAGGCCCCGGAGCCTCGGCTTCGTTCATCACCACGCTGTTGAAAACACCAAGCGCCCGCAACCGCTTGCCGGCAGCAGCAAGTTGTTTTGGACTGAAGATCCCGCCTTGCGGAATATTTGCCTGCTGTATGACAAAGTCGGGATCCACATCCTTGGTGCCGGTGACGGTGACAGCGCCGAATGTGGCCTTGGGCCCCGGATCGAGAAGTACGGAAACGTCGAGTTTGCGTGTCGTGTGATCGGCGGTCATCGTACGATCAACCACCTTGGCGAAGGCATAGCCCATATTACGCCAGGCGCGGACCAGTTTGCCGTCCGTCGCAACAACAAGTTCAGAGCGCGCGACCTCACCACTGGTTATTCCATAGTCGCTCAGATCAATCGGTTGCCCGTCTGTCGTCTGTGCGTTTGGTTGGGCAAATGTGAAAACCGGACCGGACAGAATATGGATCACCACATGCGCCATGCCACCGCGTTCCAATTTGGAATCGATTGGCACAAGCTCAAAAGGGCGGCCATTGATCATTATGCTGACAGTCCCACCGTAGTGAGCAGTGGAGAAAAGCGCAGCGATCAACCGCCTCTTGTCATTCCTGGCGCGCGTCAGGAGACCGATCGTTCCTGATGGCAATGTATCCTTTTTCGTCCATAGGATGGAAACGGATTGAAGCAGGGATTCCAACTCAGGATCATCGACGCTCAAGGCCACATCGTATTGGATCGGATCCCGCACTTCCTCGACGACTTTAACAGCCTTCTTTTTCCCAAACAGGTGAATTCCGAACAGTTCAAAGGCTGATGCCGAGGGTGAAGACCCGACAACAAGCATCGACGCCGCAATCTGCAGGATTGCCGCACGTTTGAGCCACAAAGAGCAAAAATGATCACCTGCCATCGGAAATTCCGCAGTCAGGGCCAGATGTCGGTTTCACGGATACAGCCAACGCCGTTTCCGCCATTCCACATAAAGCAACCAGCCGACCTGCAATACCCTTCCTTCCAAATGGCTCTACCGGTTGAGCCATTTGGCCCAATCGATCGCCCTGATCCCTTGTCCGGAAGCGGCAATGCCGCCAGTATTCCGGAACGCAATACACATCCGACATGGGCTCGGAAATACCGAAGCTGCAACATCCGGCAGCGGAGCATAAAGCCCAATCCTGTTTAAATACGCACCAATTATGGCAAGTCTTGGTTAATAACAAATTGTTGTCGTCTTGTCGTCAAAATCGCAATGTTGAATTGCCATTTTCTGGACCCTCCACTTACCGAAAGGGAGCCCGAAATACTCAATCATAGCAATGCTTTGATCTCGAGTTCCCAGTTTTACCACTGCGCATGGTCACCTTTCAATCCAAGAATGCCCTCCTTGATTTTGACCATGCCAAATCCCCAAGCCTGCTCAACCGTCACATGAGGTGGCATGACACACTCGCCAAGTGACACAATTGCATCAATGATAAAGGGCCTGGGGGATGCAATGGCAGCCTTGATTGCCGGCAGCACGTCGACAGCCTTTTCAACACGGATACCGTCTCCGCCAAAGATTTTGGCATATTCCGCAAAATCAGGATTGAGCAGATGTATGGCATCGCGATTATAGGCGTATCCGGAAACCTCCATTTCCATTTTGACAAAACCAAGTTCACTATTGTTGAAAACATAGCCCGTTGATCACATGCAGCGCGCCTGGGCCGACCGTCCCGGCACAGACGCCGATGCCGCCGGACAATGCCGCCTGACTATAGGCTGCATAGGCTGCATTTTCCTCATGCCTTACGGCGATCCATTCAAAAAGATCGTCTCGCCTTATGGCTTCCGGCAACGGATTGAGGGCATCGCCCGTCACCCCGAATATCTGACGCGCACCAGCCGCATGAAGATTGTCAAAAAGAACGTCACACACGTTTTTCTTCACTGCCATTGTTCACTCCTGTGTCTGTTGCCCAATGGAAACCGCAACAGGCTGTGCTGGATTGCTTGAATTGCCTCAACACGGCTGCTTTGAACGACGCCAATATGAAACATTGACCGATTTCGAACATGGCTGCCGTCAGGATAACCTTCGCAAACTACAATTTCCTGAATCCGATCAACAGGCCGGCATCACAGTGATGCGAAAACGGGCAGCAGGCTCTCAAAGGATTTGGTAAAGGGCTTGCAAAGGACTTGGCAATGGATTGACAGCGCATCGAACGGGGGAGATATGAAAGACATGACGGAATATGTTCGTCTGGCCTGACGTCACCGTGCTCGCTTTGCCGGTCCCTTCGGCTTTCGTCATGAAATCTTCACTGCTCTGCAACGAAAGGAACCCGGCATGAAACCTTTGGAACCCTACGACAGCGACAATATCTTCACAAAGATAATTGAGGGATCCATCCCTTGTGAGAAGATCTACGAGGACGCCGCAACATTTGCTTTCATGGACATCATGCCAAGGGGAACGGGACATTGCCTTGTCATTCCCAAGGTCGGCGCGCGCAGCATACTGGATGTAAAGAAGGAAGATTTCGCCAATATCATGGAGACCGCGCGGCTGGTTTCAAGAGCGGCCATGACTGCCTATGATGCAGACGGGATCACCTTGCAGCAATTCAGCGAACCTGCGGGTGGCCAGGTCGTCTTTCATATCCACGTGCATATTATCCCGCGATTTGACGGCGTAAAGCTGCTGCCGCATACCGGCAAGATGGAAGACCCGGATATATTAAAGGCCAATGCGGAAAAAATCCGCCGGGTATTGGCGCAGTAATCCAGACTGCGGATCAACTGGCAATATAGGCCTTTATTTCCTCGGCTTCGCGTTCAACCTGCTCGATCCGCATGCGAACCACATCGCCAATGGAGATAATGCCGCCAATTTTTCCATCAACCTCGACCGGCAGATGGCGAAAGCGACCCTGTGTCATCATTTCCATCAATTGGATGACCGAATGACTTTCGTCGCAAACCTTGACCTTGCTCGTCATGACACTCGACACCGGGGTCTCGAGAATTGATGGCCCCTTTTCTGCCAGGGAACGCACGATATCGCGTTCCGACAGAATGCCACAAATCTTTCCGCCGGGATCCGCAACGACAATCGCACCAATCTTGTGCCTGGAAAGCTCCCTGCCAGCCTCGGCGACGGAGATATCTGGGCCGACTGTGACAACATCCCGCCCCTTCTGATCCAATATGGCTTTAACTGTCATTGTGACATCCTTTCACGCGAATAAACCCGACTTGAATGCCCCCCGACAAGGGGACCACATGCCTGCTCGGTAACCATGGTGCGCAGAGAAATAATGAATTGCAAGCGTCACTTGCAGCAATCGCGGCGAATTTGCAGCCTTTGCTGCACGGCCTTGCAGAACCCATCCATTTTTACTGGCAGATCAAAAAAGTCTCACGCTTTTCAGAATTCATTGGCGCCAAAATGCCTGGTATCAAACAACGGAAAGAGAAAAAAGCCGAACAGAAAACCACCGATATGCGCTTCCCAGGCCACCTGTGCGTCTTGCGGTGCGCCTGCTGCAAATCCGAAAGCAGCCAGCGCGTTGATTCCGAACCACATCACCACATAGATCACCACAGTACGGTTGGCGAATGCTTCGCCCAAACCGAGGCGCGGCAAGAGATGCGCATGGAAGCGGTTGAAACGCCCGTTTTTGGGGAAGGCAAAACGTGCCGCAGCACCCATCAGCGCAGATACCACCCCGGATGCACCGATCATCGGCACATTGCTGCCCTGATTGAACAGGCCGTAAAGCGCAGCAGCGCTAATCGATGAGATGAGCCAGAAGACCAGGAACCTGCCGGTACCAATGCGGCGCGCCACAACGGCACCAAAGGCCATCAACCAGATGGAGTTGACCACAAGATGTCCGAATCCCCCATGAAGAAAGGAATAGGTCAAGGGCGTCCAAAGCCATGCGAGACTTTGTTGGGCGGTTTCCAGTGAATACCTCAAGGGAATAAATCCACCCTCAACGATGAGATGGAAATCCTGAACCTGTGTCAGAACAAATTCCCGAACAACCTGGATCAGCCACATCAATCCCAGGAGCCAGGTAATAACGACGGGCAAATTGAACATCGGCTGACGTATGGGGCGGCCATCGGACGGGCCTGACGGCACACGACCGCTTCCACGGTAATCCAGTTCATCAGCCATGATCATGCCTTCCATTTACCGCAACAACAGGCGTCATATAGCAGAATTGCATAAAAAAGAAGCCGTCTGACATTGCTGTCAAACGGCCTTGGTCGGGCCCCACCCGAACGTCAGTCTGTGCTGATTTCTGCGGCATGCGCCAACAGTGAACCATTAATACTTTTATGCCATACTGCCAGCATATCGGCAAAGTAAAGTGATCGTTAACCTTAACGCCAAAATTGTCAGTGAATTGCATAGTCCCCAGAGGTCTACCGGTTGACCGGAACTCTTAAAACTTTCTTTTGCAAACGCATCGCTGCTTACTGCTTGTTAACGGACGCGCCGTATTATGGCCACATTGGGCGCAACGACTGGATTTTATCAAAATGGAATTAGTCAAAGGGTTGGCAACATCAAATGAACCGAATTTGGTAGAGGATACGGCATTCCAGAATGTTGTTGTCGAACTGCACGGACGACTGATGTGTGCTGACTTCAACGAGTATGAGTGTATCGCTGCCAAAATGTCACCCGGTGAGGTGCAATTTGTTTGCGCAGCGCGACCGCGTGTTTATGAACGCATCGTCGCTTATATCGACCATATCGGGCGCGTTGAAGGCAATGTCACACAATTGCTGGACAATGGCTTCCAGATCGCAGTCAATGCAACCGACAGGAAACGCCAAAAACTGGCCGCCCAGTTAACCTGGTTCGCCAACAAGAATGAGCTTGGCCTGCCGGAAGACCGGCGCCACGAACGCATTGTCCCACGCAGCCCGAATGCCGAAGTGCGGTTGGCTGATGGCGATAGCTACCCTTGCCGTATCGTCGATTTGTCCATGTCCGGTGCAGCACTGGAACTGGACGAACGCCCCGCAATGGGTTCACAAGTCATGCTTGGCAGCATGCGCGCACGGGTTATTCGTCACTTTGATGACGGCATTGCCATTGAATTTGTGACCATTCAGCCTCCAGAATCCCTCGAAGGGTTTCTGTAAAAACCAGCGGCAGGCAAAACATTTGATCGCATCAATGCGATTGAACTTGATTGCAACATGCCTCCCGCTGAAGTCTATTTTCAGAATCTGACCATTTCATAAAATCGATCAGAGCCAATCGTCGCTTATCGAAACTGACGGTCCACTGACATTGCGGGTTTGACCATTTTTTTCCCATCATTGTCAAAATTTGCCCTGATTTCAATCGACTGAGCAATGTCGGCCTTTGCCAAACTGGCTGGCCCCGCATGGGATTGCCTGTACCCTCGAACATTGGCGCCAACACAATATCGCGCGAAGTTCCCTGACGATTGCCCCGGTTGCTTCGAAACCGCCGCCCGGCCCGAAAACGAAATCGAGTCCAACAAACCTGAGATAGAACGCCCCGACCATTCAAGTGCCGCCGTGGATCTGAACTATACAGCGTAAATTTGGAAATATCAGATGTACAGTTTAAGGCGTTTTGATAAGTGGCTTTCCGTCTCGATTATGCTGCCGCCAGGATTGGTGTCAGCGCGTTGAAGTAAACCTGATCCGGTGTGGGAGAGCAGCCGAACCATCGGGCAGAGGCACCCACTCTGACGAACTCCATTATCCAGCCATGTAATACTTGAAACATAAACTGAGGATGAAACAGTCAAGTAACTGAATTCTTGATCGTTTCGGATATCGACGCTTGGTGCTCATGTGCCGAATAAATACCTGGCACAAAAGCAGCCAGCCTCAATGTAAAATCCAACATCACTTGTAAGATACGGAACTCGCGTTTCGGCGAAACACCATATAGCGAAACACCTCCATGAGCCTTCTATCTGGCTTGATATATGGTTAACAATCGTTAACAAGACTTGCTTGCCAAACACCCCTTAGGTTTGTATATTCGCTGGAATATTGGGGTTTTGGGGGCAATCGAATGTCAATTCTGGACCATAAGGATTTAAATGATGTGTTGCTACCTGCCGAATTCGGCAGGTCATCTCTGATTGTTCCTGACCGCACGGAAAAATCACTGTTGGGTGTCACAATACACGCGCTTAACTCTTCGATGAGCAAGCAGCAAGAACGCTCATTGAAGCCGGTTCGCGCCATCGGTTCTATGCGCAAATTCGGCACTGTATTGTCCGCTATTGCAGCAACAATCAGTATCGGAGCAATGTCGGCAGCACATGGACAGGAACTGGAAGCAGCCGCTGCAGTCTCTGGTATCAATGGCGAATTCTCGGTTAAAGGCGGGGTCGTAGAAGGCGAACAAGCCGGCGTTGCAGATATTATGCTGACTGTTCCGCTTGGCGAGCAGATTGGTGCCAAGATTGATGGCGTGTTCGGAACCGTGGATGACAACCGGTTTGCCGGTGGAGCCGCTCGGCTATTCTGGAGAGATCCGAACCAGGGTGCATTTGGCATCATGGGTGGATACTGGGGATTCGAAAAAGATCAGGTCGGTGGTGGCACTGATTGGGAAGATATTGGCATCGCTGCATTCGAAAGCGAATTATATATGAGCCAGACCACACTGTCTGGCTTGGCTGGCGTTCAATTCTCAGACGATATGGATGATGGATTTATTGGCCAGTTGGAATGGCAACAATACCTTACCGATGATTTTCTCTTAAAGGCGGGTGTCGAAACAAACCCCCAGCATGATGTGCTTGGCACAGGTGAAGTTGAATACCGGCCCGGCTTTGCAGCATTGCCTGGCTTATCCTTGTTTGTTGATGGAGCTGTCGGAGAGAACGAGTATTACAGGGTCTTTGCCGGCATTCGTCTGTATTCCGGAGAATCCGATACACTGAAACAGCGTCATCGCTTCGATACATATCGTTCTTATTATCCGATGCTTGAAGAACAACAAGAAGAAGAAATGGAATATAATATAGATGATTAGTGCGCTGAAATTCTAGCTTCCAGCCACATTCCGCATGAATATCATTCTGTTCGGAACCCTATTCGTATTGCCCGGAATGATACCCAGACTTTCCGTGGCGCTGGCAGCCTCATAGATCGTTAGCCGCTCGTTATGACGCATATAGATTAGGAAAAACGCCGCCACATCACGTCAAACTCCATGCGTGCTGCATCATTCTGCTACTCGTGGCCAACAACCAAATCTGTTGAGCAATTCCGGGGGTGATTTTCGAGTGAAAAGATTAACCAATTTGCGAAGCAGATTTCTATGCCGCAAAAGAAGAAAGCCCGCCGATGGGGATCGGAAGGCTTTTAAGGTGGAGCTTTTAACTCATTTCACCAGAGTGCGTCCGACGAACCCCACCTGACGCCCAGCGACTATCGCTGTTACGCAGCGTCTGCAGCGTAACGCCAAGGCAGCAACCCGTTGATACGGGTAATCTTATGATCGGCAATGCGAGCGAGGGTATCGGTTAGCCATGCCTGCGGATCGACGCCATTCAGTTTGGCCGTTTCGATCAGAGTATAGGCGATTGCGACTGATTTTCCGCCGCCTTCGGAGCCCATGAACAGAAAGTTTTTTCTGCCGAGAACCACATAACGCATGGATCGCTCGGCGCAATTGTTATCGATTTCCAGGATGCCATGGTCGAGATAGGGCCGCAGTTTAGGCAATCGGGTCAGGGCGTAGCGGATGGCTTTAGCAAGTTCGGACTTACCAGACATTTTGGGCAGTTGTTCGCCAAGCCAACGGTCCAACTCGTCGAGCAGCGGTTTGGCTTTCTCCTGTCGGATGCTGGCACGATCTGCTGGCAACAGGCCGCGCACCTCTTTCTCGATGCCATAGAGCGCGGCGATGCGCTTGAAGATTTGCGACTGGCGATAGAGCGGAAGATGGTCCGCGTACTTGTTGACCAGAACATGCGCGAGCAGCCCCGGTCCCGGTCGCCCTTTCTCGATGGGGCGCGACGGCAGCGGCGACTGGCAGATCGCCTCGCAGCAAGTAAAGGCCATCAGGGGTCGGAT
>JARGOF010000078.1 GCA_029212415.1 Rhizobiaceae bacterium
CGGGCGCTACAAGCACTGCCCTACTGACAGGCACGCATCCGCCGAAGGCGGCAAGCGCGACCGCGCGTCGGGGCTAATGCCCCGCCCTGTCTGGAGCCAGCGCCGCAGGCGCGTACGGCGTGAAGACAAAACCAAAGCTATCCGTATTTCACGCGGCAACGCAGTTTTGCCTATCGGCGAGGCACCGGGCGCTACAAGCACTGCCCTACTGACAGGCACGCATCCGCCGAAGGCGGCAAGGGCGCCAATTAACGGTCAATGGGCCGTCGGGGCCAATGCCCCGCCCCGTCTGGAGCCAGCGCCGCAAGGCGCGTACGGCGTGAAGACATTACAAATGCCGTGAAGACACAACCAAAACAAACACCAAAGTTTCTTCAGATGGCCTCGCCGCGCAGCAGGCGCGGGCCGTCGGGGCCGGCCAGTCCGGCGGCCTGGCGGATGAAAAAAGTTTTGAGCGGCGGCATGCGTTCCACCAGACCCAGGCCAAAATCACGCAGGGCGCGAACCGGTGTCAGGTCGTTGGAAAACAGCCTATTGAGAATGTCGCTTGTCACGCCCATCTGGAACGTGTCGAAGCGCCGCCAGACCTGGTAACGCTCCAGAACCGCCAAGGAGCCGATTTCAAGCCCCAGCCGGTCGGCCTCGACAATCGTCTCTGCCAGGGCTGCCACGTCGCGGAACCCCAGATTGAGTCCCTGACCGGCAATCGGGTGGATGCCGTGGGCCGCATCGCCGACAAGGGCAAGTCGTGGTTTGACAAAGGCGCGTGCCAGGGTTAGGCCGAGCGGATAGGCGCGCCTGTCACCAACCACCTGCAGGGCGCCAAGCTTGTGGCCGAAGCGGCGCTCGAGCTCGGCTTCAAACACCAGATCGTCTTCCGCGATCAAGCGCTCCGCATCCTCGGTGCGTTCGGTCCAGACAAGCGACGAACGATTGCCCTTGAGTGGCAAAATGGCAAAGGGGCCTGCGGGAAGAAAATGTTCCTCCGCGCGCCCTTCATGCGGCCGTTCATGGGCGACAGTGGTGACAATCCCGGATTGGCCATAGGACCATTGAACGGTCTTGATGCCGGCCATTTCGCGCAGCCTGGAGCGCACCCCGTCTGCTGCCACCAGCAGCTTGGCGCTCACAGTTCTGCCATCGCCCAGGGTGACCTGCGTGCGCGCATCATCTGTCTCGAAACCGGTGACGGTAACGCCCTGTTCCACTGCAACGCCGAGGTCGGCGGCCTTGCGTCGCAAAGCACCGACGATGGAACGGTTCAAAACCATATGGGCAAAGGGCTCACCCGGCGTCACATCACCACCAAAGGTCAGAAAGACAGGGCGCACCGGATCGGTGGTGCGCGAATCCGTCACCACCATGTCCATGATTGGCTGCGCGTCCGGCGCGATCTCCTGCCAGATACCCATCTGATCCAGCATGCGGCTGGCACCTGCGGCAATGGCCGAGGCGCGCTGATCCTTTTGCCACACATCTGCCGGGGCTGCATCGACGACCTTGACCTGCAGATGCGGTGCTGCCGATTTGATCGCAACGGCTGCCGAAAGGCCGACATAGCCGCCACCGGCCACAAGTATGTCGAGTGTGTCGTCTGTCATGGTTCTATCCTTTGCCCATGGGCCGGCGCGCTTTGTTTCTGCGAGGCTCGATGATCATTCATATCTTGCGATAAACAAGGCGGCCTTTATAAAGCGGATCATACAGGTCCTGCAGCAGAACAAAAAGACCCAACAGGAGTTTCAATATGTCGCGTGCCATGGACAATTTGCTTTCCATCCTGGATCTCGAGCGGCTTGAGCACGATCTTTATCGGGGAATCAGTCCGGACGCGGGCTGGCAGCGGGTGTTCGGCGGCCAGGTCATTGCCCAGGCGCTGGTTGCTGCGCAGCGCACCATTGCCGACGATCGTTTCGTTCATTCGCTGCACGCCTATTTCATGCGCCCGGGTGATCCTGCCATTCCGATCATTTACGAGGTTGACCGAATCCGCGACGGGGCAAGCTTCAATACGCGGCGCGTGGTTGCCATTCAGCATGGCAAGGCGATTTTCTCCATGGCGGCCTCCTTTCAGTGCGATGAGCCGGGATTCGATCATCAGATTGACATGCCCGATGTGCCGCAGCCCGAAAGCCTGATCGGCGAGGTCGACCTGAAGGAAAAATATCTGCAATATGCGCCGGAAAATGTGCGGGCCTATTGGGAGCGGGAACGGCCGATCGAAATGCGGCCCGTTTCACTGACGCACTATATCTCGCAGGAGAAACTGGAGCCGATTCAGAATGTCTGGGTGCGGGCCAATGGTACCGTGCCTGATGATCGCCGGATTCAGGAGGCGGTGCTTGCCTATCTTTCAGACATGACATTGCTCGACACCTCCCTGTTTGCCCATGGGCTTTCCGTTTTCAGCAGCAAGGTCCAGGTGGCGAGCCTGGATCATTCCATGTGGTTTCATCGGCCCTACGCCATGGATGACTGGATGCTCTATGCGCAGGACAGCCCCAATGCCAGTGGTGCGCGTGGGCTCAATCGCGGCGGACTTTATACCCGTAACGGCATGCTGATTGCGTCGGTTGCCCAGGAAGGTCTCATTCGCCAGAGGACCAAAGAGTAATAATTAGCCAGACGCCAATATCTGCACATAATTAAGGCATAAGCCTGCGCTCCCAACCATGGAGCCTCAATGCATATGAAATTATATGCATTATTATCAATAAGATAATGCATCATTTTTCAAACTGGCACGATCCTTGAATGGGTCTGTGCAGAACCAATGGTCATGACATGATGGTCAAGGGTTTTGTCGGGCCGGTTGCTGCAACATTTCATGCAACAGGCACGGCATCAAAAGTCGAAATCGCAAGGCAGCGTGCTGCTGATCGGTTTTGACCGGTTCGTCACCGCCTATACAGGGACCCAGAAAAAGGATGGAACCCGGATGAAAATCGTAATGGCAATCATCAAGCCGTTCAAACTGGACGAAGTGCGCGAGGCCCTGACCGAAATCGGTATCCAGGGGCTGACGGTCACGGAAGTCAAGGGATACGGCCGCCAAAAAGGTCACACGGAAATCTATCGCGGCACCGAATATGCCGTTGCATTTCTGCCAAAACTGAAAATTGAAGTCGCCGTTTCAGCAGATCTGGCTGATCGCACCATGGAAGCAATTGCCGCAGCTGCAAAGACCGGACAGATCGGTGACGGAAAAATCTTCGTCTACGACCTGGAGCAGGCCATGCGCATTCGCACCGGCGAATCCGGCGCTGACGCGCTTTGACTATACAGGAGTTAACCCGATGAAACTATATTCTCTCATGAAGCCTGGCGCCGCCTTGCTTATGTTCGGCGCCATGGCGCTGCCGGCGCAGGCGCAGGATGCTGCTGTGGCAACAGCTGTTCCGACCCATTCCGTCTTTATCTTCAACTCGCTGCTGTTCTTGATCTCCGGTTTTCTGGTGATGTTCATGGCAGCCGGTTTTTCCATGCTCGAAGCCGGCCTCGTGCGCTCCAAGAACGTTTCGATGCAATTGACCAAGAACGTCGCATTGTTTTCCTTTGCGGCGATCATGTACTATCTGATCGGCTACAACCTGATGTATCCATTGGGTAATTGGTCGATTGGTACCGATGATACAGGTGGTTACCTCGGCGCCTTCGGTGTTGCCGTTCTGGAAGCTGTTGGTGTCGCTCCGGAAGCAACGGACGATCTGTCCTACGCTTCTACCGGCTCTGATTACTTCTTCCAGCTGATGTTCTGTGCAACCACGGCATCCATTGTCTCCGGTACCCTGGCCGAGCGCATGAAATTGTGGCCTTTCCTGATTTTCACATTGGTTTTGACCGGTGTGCTTTATCCGATCCAGGCGTCCTGGAAATGGGGCGGCGGGTTCCTGGACACACAGTTCGGCTTCCTGGATTTTGCCGGATCAACGGTTGTTCATTCCGTCGGTGGCTGGGCTGCATTGACCGGCGCCATCATTCTGGGCGCACGCAAGGGCAAATATGGTCCCAATGGCGCCATCTATCCCATCCCGGGCTCCAACATGACACTTGCCACTCTGGGCACATTCATTCTGTGGCTCGGCTGGTTCGGCTTTAATGGTGGATCACAGCTGGCTGCCGGTTCCATTGGCGATATTGCTGATGTATCCCGCATCTTTGCCAATACCAATGCCGGTGCCGCCGGTGGTGCAGTGGCCGCTCTGCTTCTGACCCAGATCATCTACAAAAAGACCGATATCACCATGGTCCTGAACGGTGCCCTGGCCGGACTGGTGTCCATCACCGCCGAACCACTGACACCTGGCCTGGGTGCTGCGACCCTTATCGGTGCAGTGGGTGGCGTGATCGTCGTCTTTGCGGTTCCGATGCTCGACAAGCTGAAGATTGATGATGTTGTCGGCGCCATTCCCGTGCATCTGTTTGCCGGTATCTGGGGAACGCTTGCCGTGCTCTTCACCAACCCCGAAGCGACCTTCTACGGACAGATCGCCTCGATCATTATCGTTGGTGTCTTCATGGTTGTTACCTCTGGTCTCGTCTGGCTGATCCTCAATGCGGTCATGGGGCTGCGGGTGAGCGAAGAAGAAGAGATGGTCGGCCTTGATAAAAGCGAGATTGGCGTCGAAGCCTATCCGGAGTTTACCAAGATCTGATCTGCTGATCACCAGCCTATCAAAACCTTTGAAGGGGCCCGTTTTCGGGCCCCTTTTGCTGTTTATAAGCCGATTCCACTGGGCGCCTGGATTTCATGAGGATTTTGGGTCCAGTGACGCGCTCCGAGAAAAGCCGGTGTTACGCATTGGCGGGGCCGATAGGTCTATCGGTCAGGCATTAGAGAGCGGCTTGCCCAATTTTTCATCATGACCCTCTGACAATGCTGCTGAAATAGGCATTTGCATATTAAATAACCCGTCCTGCCTATGAAATCGGCAATGTTTGCGGAACTGGCACAAATATTGTTTCCCAAAGTTTGAAATGACAGCAATGGGAGGTGATTCATGGATCAGTCAGAAATCGGTGGTGATGTTTTTTTCGTGCTTATGGGGGCCATTTTGGTCTTTGCCATGCATGGCGGCTTCGCCTTTCTGGAAGTGGGAACCGTACGCCACAAGAACCAGGTCAATGCGCTGGTCAAAATTCTCGCTGATTTTGCGATCTCGACGATCGCCTATTTCTTTGTCGGATTTGCGGTTGCCTATGGCGTTACGTTTTTTGTAAGCGCGGCCACCCTGTCGGGCGCCAATGGCGGCGAGGTCTTCCTGCCGCAGGGTTTCACCCTGGTCAAATTCTTCTTTCTGACGACTTTTGCGGCCGCCATACCGGCGATCATCTCAGGCGGCATTGCCGAGCGCATGCGCTTTCAGCCGCAATGTTTTGCAACCGTTGCACTGGTCGGCCTCGTCTATCCTTTTTTCGAAGGCATCGTCTGGAACGGCAATTTCGGGCTGCAGGGCGCCATGGAGGCAACATTGGGTGCACCATTTCATGATTTCGCCGGATCGATTGTCGTTCACGCGGTCGGCGGCTGGATTGCGCTCCCGGCCATCATCCTGCTGGGTGCACGCGTTGGTCGCTATGGCAAAACCGGGAAATCGCACCCCTTTGCGCCTTCGTCGTTGCCGTGGCTTGCCCTTGGGTCCTGGCTTTTGTGCATCGGCTGGTTCGGCTTCAACGTGATGAGTGCCCAATCGGTCGGTGGTGCGACGGGTCTTGTGGCGCTCAACTCGTTGATGGCCATGGTGGGCGGTATTGTCGTTGCTCTGCTTGTCGGGCGCAATGACCCGGGCTTTGTGCACAATGGTGCTCTGGCCGGTCTTGTGGCGGTTTGCGCCGGATCGGACATATTTCACCCTATTGGTGCGCTGGCCGTCGGCTCCATCGCCGGATTCGTCTTTGTCAAAGGTTTCCACTGGTGTCAGGAGAAACTGAAAGTGGACGATGTTCTTGGTGTCTGGCCGC
>JARGOF010000030.1 GCA_029212415.1 Rhizobiaceae bacterium
CCGCTGCGTCACCCGTTTTGTCTGGCGTCTCGACCGATGCGAGAGCATCGCTCTTCACCGCCTTCCTGGCGGATCGACTTGCTGGATCACGAACAGAGTGGGGATCACAAACAGAGTGGTTCAATCAAAGCAAGACAGGCTCTACTTCGCAGTGAATGACGCAAGGCTCTGTTTCTGACGGCCCTGGGCATCAAAATTGTCCGGGCTGAGCCATTGTTCAAAGGCGGCTTCCAGTTGCGGCCATTCCTTGTCGACAATGGAAAACCATGCCGTGTCGCGGTTGCGCTGTTTGTAGATGGTGGCCTGGCGAAATATCCCTTCAAACTGGAAACCCAGGCGGCGCGCTGCCTGCTGTGAACCGGCATTCAGGGCGTCGCATTTCCACTCATAGCGGCGATAGCCAAGTTGTGAAAAGACCCGGCGCATCAAAAGGAACATGGCTTCGGTGGCCGCTGGCGTCTTTTGCAACAGCGGCGAATAATTGATGTGCCCGACCTCGATGGAGCCATTGACCGGATCGATCCGCAAAAAGCTGGCGACGCCAACGGCCTTGCCGCTGGCATTGTCGATGATCGCATGAAACAGCGGGTCGTCGCCCATGCAGGTGGCCACCATCCAGTCGGCCAGTTCGGCCTCAGATCCGAAAGGCCCATAGGGCAGATAGGTCCAGATGCGGTTTTCGCGGTCGGTGCTGAAGGCTTCGAACAGTTCCGAGGCATGATGCTGCACATTGACCGGCTCCAGCGTGCAATGGCGTCCGATCATCACGGTTCTGGGAGGCCGTTCAACCGGTTTCCAGTCGGGCACTGGCGCACCGATGGGCTGGCCAAGGCTGTTGCAATGTTCTGTCATGGGATCTGTTCTTTCAAAGTGGGTACCGGCTTTACCCTAGATCCGATCTGGTTTATTCAAAACATCCAATTTCCATCAATCTTGCCAGACCAATTGCATGAAAAACCCTTCGCTGATCGCCTTTTCGATAGATCGGAAATCGGACATTCCGGTTTTTGCGCAGATCTATGAAGCGATACGCCGGATGATTGTCTCCGGTGCGCTGGAGGGTGGCCAATCGCTGCCGCCATCGCGGTCATTTGCAACGGATCTTGGCGTTTCGCGTTCCACCATCATGGCGGCCTATGAGCAGCTTGTGGCTGAAGGTTATGCCGAGGGACGCCATGGGTCCGGCCTCTATGTACGACCGATCGGCGAGGTGGAATTGCCGAGCGACCAGGTGCCTGTGAAACGGCCCGCACCGGTGCCGTCAGCGAAAAGCTCACCGACGGCCAGATTGGGCTGGCCGCTGCTTTATCCCGGTGTGCCGGATATGCGGCTGTTTCCCTATCGCCCCTTTGCCCGCTGTGTCGCACGGGTGGCCCGCGCGTCACCGCAATCCCTGGTCATGTCCTTTGATCCCTTTGGTGACTGGCCATTGCGCGAAGCCATTGCCGCCCATGTTGCCGAATGGCGGGGCATCCAGACATCGGCCGGACAGGTCATGATCACCGCCGGTTCCACCGATGCGCTGGAAATATGTATCCGCACCCTGATGCAGCGCGGCGAGAGGATTGCCCTGGAAGATCCCGGTTATCTGCCCTTGCGCAATTTTGTTGAAAGCCAGGGGCTGGCACCCTGCTGGCTGAAGGTCGGACCGCATGGCGCCGAAGTGCCGCCGCGCGAAACAGCTCCGAAACTGGCGGTCCTGACCCCCTCGCATCAGTTTCCGATGGGTGGTGCCATGACGCCGGACCGGCGCAGGGCGTTTCTGCAATGGGCCGATGAGGCGGGTGGCTGGATCGTCGAAGACGATTATGACAGCGAATTTCGCTATGCGGGCAGGCCGATCCCGGCGCTGGCGGGTTTTGATCAGGCCGATTTTGATCAGGCAAGCCGTGTCATCTATGTGGGCAGTTTTTCAAAGATATTCTCAAACAGCCTGCGGATCGGTTTCCTCATTGTCCCCGAGGCGCTGACGGATTGCTTTGCCGAGACGCTTTCGCGTTTTGGCACAAAGGCCTCGATTGCCCCGCAGCGGGCACTGGCCACCTTCATGCAGGACGGCGACTTCTATCGTCATCTGCGGCGTGTCCGGCGTATTTACGCCGAGCGGCGCAACGCCATGTTCGATCTTTTGAGACGCGAGTTGGGCGACCGTGTGGGCTTTGACGATCATCAGGCGGGCATGCAGCTTGTCCTCAAGCTGCCGGATGGCTGTGACGACACACAAATTGCGTCGGATGCCCGCGACGTGGGATTATCGCCGCTGGCGCTTTCCAGCCATTTTGCCCATGACCTTTCCGGCAAAAGGCAGGTGGAAAAGGGGCTGGTTGTCGGCTTCTGCGCCCATTCACCGGAAGAAAGCGCCATGGGCATCAAAAAGCTGCGGCGGGTGATGGAAGGCCATTGTTGAGTTGCAGCAGGCTTGTAACGGCCCTGCGGCTTGACTTTTGCAGGCCATTGCTGTTTATCCGCAGCATATTCCGCAAAGAGTGAACAACTCCGAGCAGCTGACCGGGACCCGAAAAGGTTTAAAGAGATCCCGGAAGCCACCACCCGGCAGCGCGATGCGCCCCCGGGTGATTTTGTGCTTTGGTCATTTGGCCATCGGATCGCTCAGGTCTTGTCAAAGCAGCGCGGACATACAATCTTTCGGGGATCGACCGCGAAAGAAAAAGGAATGATGAATGTTTGAAAGCCTTCAAGATCGTCTGGGTTCCATTCTCAATGGACTGACTGGCCGTGGTTCGCTGTCCGAAAAAGATGTTTCGGCAGCCCTGCGTGAAGTCCGTCGTGCATTGCTGGAAGCCGACGTGGCGCTTGAGGTGGTGCGTGGATTTACCGACAGGGTTCGCGAAAAGGCCGTTGGTGCGGATGTTCTCAAATCCATCAAGCCTGGCCAGATGGTCGTCAAGATCGTCCATGATGAACTGATCGAAATGCTGGGTGAAGAGGGCGTCGCCATCGACCTCAATGCACCGGCACCCGTCGTCATCATGATGGTCGGTCTGCAGGGCTCGGGCAAGACGACAACGACCGGCAAGATTGCCCACCGCATGACGGTGCGTGATCGCAAGAAGGTCCTGATGGCCTCGCTCGATACGCGTCGCCCTGCCGCACAGGAGCAGTTGCGCCAGTTGGGTGAACAGGCCTCGGTCGACACTTTGCCGATCATTGCCAGCCAGTCACCGGCCGAAATTGCCGTGCGCGCGGTGCAGGCGGCAAAGCTCGGTGGCCATGACATCGTCATTCTCGACACCGCCGGCCGGACCCATATCGACGAGCCGTTGATGGTCGAAATGGCTGATATCAAAGCCAGAGCCAAACCCCACGAGATTCTGCTGGTTGCCGATGCGCTGACCGGTCAGGATGCGGTCAACCTGGCGCGCAGTTTCGATGAGCGTGTCGGTATTACCGGTCTGGTGCTGACCCGAATGGATGGTGATGGCCGCGGCGGCGCTGCCCTGTCGATGCGTGCCGTGACCGGCAAGCCGATCAAGCTGATCGGTACCGGCGAGAAAATGGATGCGCTTGAAGAATTTCATCCGCGTCGCATAGCCGACCGCATTCTTGGCATGGGTGACATCGTATCGCTGGTGGAAAAAGCCGCCGAAACGATCGACGCCGAAAAAGCCCAGGTCATGGCCGAACGCATGAAGGCCGGGAAGTTCGATCTGAACGACCTTGGTGATCAATTGCGCCAGATGCAGAAAATGGGCGGCATGTCCGGCTTCATGGGCATGATGCCCGGCATGGGCAAGATGAAGGATCAGGTGGCGGCTGCCGGACTGGATGATTCGGTCTTCAAGCGCCAGTTGGCGATCATTTCCTCGATGACGCGCAAGGAGCGCAGCAGTCCGGAATTGCTGAAACATTCGCGCAAGAAACGCATCGCTGCCGGCTCCGGAACGAGTTCTGCAGACATCAACAAATTGCTGAAAATGCACCGCCAGATGGCCGACATGATGAAGTCGATGGGCGGCAAGGGCAAAAAGGGCGGCATGTTTGGCAAAATGATGGGCGGCCTGGGCGCCAGCATGGGCATGGGCGGCATGGGCGGCATGCCTGGTGGGCTTGACCCGTCGAAAATGGATCCGAAACAACTCGAGGCACTGCAAAAGCAGGCTGAAGCTGCCGGTCTTGGCAAGGGCGGTGGCCTGCCGGGCCTCGGCGGCGGTTTGCCGGGTCCTGGTGGTGCAAAACTTCCAGGCCTTGGTGGCCTGCCCGGATTGCCGAGGAAAAAGTGACCGACATGACGAACAATCCAATGGAAACCCTGCTGGACCTGCGCCGTTCGATCGACAATTTTGACGCCGCGCTGATTCACATTCTGGCTGAGCGGTTTCGCTGCACCCAGGCTGTTGGCAAACTCAAGGCCGAATTCGACATGCCGGCGGCTGATCCCGGACGGGAACAGCGGCAGGTGGAACGCCTGCGCAAACTGGCCGAAGAAGCAAACCTTGATTCCGACTTTGCCGAGGCTTTTCTCAATTTCATCATCAAGGAAGTCATTCGCCATCACGAGGCGATCAAACACGAAGCGAAAGGCAGCTGATTTTCGCTTCACCGAAGAATTGAAGCTGCCAGGCAGCAGCTTTTGAACCCACTGCAAATTTAAACAAGCAAAACACCGAAGGAAATCAAAATGGCTCTTAAAATTCGTCTGGCCCGTGGTGGCTCGAAAAAACGTCCCTATTACCACATCGTCATCGCCGATGTTCGCTCACCGCGCGACGGTCGTTTCATCGAACGCGTCGGCAAATGGAATCCGATGCTTCCCAAGGACGGCGCGCGCGTCGAACTGAATGAAGAGCGCATCAAGCACTGGATGGAACAGGGCGCATTGCCAACCGACCGTGTCCTGCGTTTCCTTGATGAAGCCGGCATTGCCAAACGCCCTGCGCGCAGCAACCCGAACAAGGCTCTGCCTGGCAAGAAGGCACAGGAACGCACAGCCGAACAGGCAGCCAAGGACGAAGCAGCGGCAGCAGAAGCTGCTGAAGCAGCGGCAGCACCTGCAGAAGCAGCGGCTGAATAGCACCTGCCAGGGGGCGTCAGCTCCAGGTAAATTTGAGCGGGTGGCATTCAGGTGCTGCCCGCTTTTCATTATGACAGCGATTTGAAAAATCTGCGTGGCCTGTTTCAGGCAGGAAAGCGCAAGACAACACGCGAGCCTGTCCGTTGGCTCCAATCACTTGATGGCGGTTCCTATGGCGAAACCTGAAAATCTGGTTCTGATGGCAATCATCGGCGGACCGCACGGCATTCGCGGTGAAGTGCGCGCCAAGCCCTATGGCGATGAACCACTGAAACTGGGCAGTTACGGCCCTCTTGTCGATGACAAGGGCAGAACCTTCAAGGTGCTTGCCGTGCGTCCGGCCAAGAATGTGGTGGTCATGCGGCTGGAGGGCGTTTCGACCCGCGAGGCAGCGGAGGCGCTGAATGGCGTTTCCCTTTTCATCGACCGGGCACAATTGCCCGACGATCTGCTGGATGAAGACGAGTTTTTTCAGACCGATCTCGTCGGGCTTGCAGTGCATGATGCCGAGGGATCGGATTACGGAAAGGTGCTGGCCGTCCATAATTTCGGTGCCGGTGACATTCTTGAAATCGCGCAGCCAGGCAAAGCCTCGGTGATGATCCCGTTTTCCGACGCGGCGGTGCCGGAAGTGGACATGGATGCGCGCACCATGCTGGTGGAGCCGATTGCCGCCGGTCTGATCGATGTGGACGATGAAGAGGTTTCAGGCGGGGATGAGGGATCTGACGGGGATGAGAGCCGATGAGCTTTCGCGCCAGCGTCCTGACGCTCTATCCGCAGATGTTTCCCGGCCATCTGGAGCAATCGCTGTCCGGCAGGGCTCTGGAGCGTGGCGACTGGTCTCTGGAAGCCGTACAGATCCGCGATTTTGCCCACGACCGTCACAGCAGCGTGGATGACACGCCTGCCGGAGGCGGTGCGGGAATGGTGCTGAAGGCAGATGTTCTTGCCGAGGCCATCGATCACGTCAGTCCGCCCGGTGACAATCGGCCCCGATTGCTGCTCAGTCCGCGCGGCAAACCATTGACGCAGGCGAAGGTCCGCTCGTTGGCTGAAGGCGAAGGGGTCGTTCTGGTTTGCGGCCGCTTTGAAGGCGTGGACCAAAGGGCGATAGAGGGTCGGGCACTGGAGGAAGTGTCGATTGGCGATTACATCCTGTCGGGCGGCGAGCCGGGGGCCCTGGTCCTGCTGGATGCTGTCATACGGCTGTTGCCCGGTGTCATGGGCAATGATCAATCGGGTCTCAGCGAGAGTTTCGAGGATGGATTGCTGGAATATCCTCATTATACGCGGCCGCAAATCTGGGAAGACAGAGCAATCCCCGAGGTTCTTCTTTCGGGCAATCACAAGAAGATCGACGCCTGGCGACGTGCTGAATCGGAAAAATTGACGGCAGAACGGCGTCCGGACCTTGTTTCGGGCAAAAAAACGCAGCTTTGATGATGACATTCGCGCGCGGGTGGTGTATCTGCCCGACCAATCGGAAAAATCCGATACCACCAAGCAAAGAATGGTGAATACGCTCCTGCCGAAATGGCAATCCCCCGAGGCAATGACCAAAGGGCATGTTGAGCGCTCTGACCGTTTTAGAAGAATGAAAGGTAATGGACCATGGATATCATCCGTGAACTTGAGGCTGAGCAGGCCGCAAAAATAGCTGAAAACCGCAAAATGCCGGAATTCTCTCCTGGCGACACTGTCCGAGTGCTGGTCCGCGTGACTGAAGGCACCCGTACCCGTGTACAGGCCTATGAGGGTGTTTGTATTGCCCGTTCCGGTGGCGGTCTGAATGAAAATTTCACTGTCCGCAAGATCTCCTACGGTGAAGGTGTGGAACGCGTGTTCCCGTTCTACTCACCGATGGTTGAAGGTGTTGAGGTCGTTCGTCGTGGTAAGGTGCGGCGCGCCAAGCTCTATTATTTGCGCGAACGTCGCGGCAAGTCTGCCCGTATCGTGGAAAACACCAATGTGCGTACGCGCAAGCTGAATGACGAAGAGCGTCAGGCTTTCGCTGCCGAGAAGGCGCGCGTTGAAGCTGAAAAAGTTGCAGCTGCCAAGGCGCTGGCCGCCGAAAAGGCTGCTGCAGCCGAGGCCGCCGCTGCTGAAGCTGCTGCTGCTGCCGCAGCGGAAACTGCCAGCGAATAAATTCTGTCCTTCAGGCAGACCCTGGATATCAAGCGCGCGCTTTCCGGAGCGCGCGCTTTTTTGTACACTTTTGCAAGAAGCCGAGATTTGTTCTCGCGGTCTTGTCTTGCAGGCTTCGTTTGTGACATTGTTTACCTATGCCGGGCGGAACCAGTCGGAACACCGAACGGCTGATCCGTTGCGGGCCGTTCTGGATAGCGCTCATTCAATCATCAGGGAGTTTTTCATGTCATTGTTGAAATCTGTCATTGCCGCAGCCTTGGCTGCCGCGTTTACACCGATTGCCGCCTTTGCCGCGGATCTTCCGGATCTGGGCGGCAAAGATGTCGTCGTTGTCACGGAAAATGCCTATCCGCCGCTGCAGTTCATCGATCCCAAGACCGGCGAGCAGATCGGCTGGGAATATGATGCGATGGACGAAATTGCCAAACGGCTCAACATGAAGGTGGAGTTCCGCAACACCAGCTGGGATGCGATGATCCAGGCCGTGTCCGATGGCCAATATGATCTTGGCATGACCGGCATCACCATCAAGGAAGAGCGCAAGGAAAAAGTCGATTTTTCCGATCCCTACATGCGCTCTGAAATGTTCATGCTGGTGCGCGGTGATGAAGAGCGCTTCAACGATGCGGCGGGCTTTGCCGCGCTTGAAGACGGTCTCGTCGGCGCCCAGGCGGGCACCACACCCTTTTATGTGGCCGTCTACGATGTGCTGGACGGTGATGAGCAGAATGCCCGCATCAAGCTGTTCGAAACCTTCGGCGCTCAGGTGCAGGCATTGTATACCGGTGATGTCGATCTGGTGTTGACGGACGGAACTGCCGGACAGGGCTACGTCAAGAGCTCCGATGGGGCTCTCAAGCTTGTCGGGGAGCCAATGGGCACAGAGGATTTCGGGTTCATTTTTCCCAAGGGTTCCGACCTGATTGCACCGATCAACGCTGCCATTGCCGAGATGAAAGCGGATGGCACGATTGATGCGTTGAACACCAAGTGGTTCCTGGACTACGAGTTGGGCCAATAGTCTCCATAATCTGACGCGGGTGGAGTATCTCCCCCGCCCATTGATCGGCAAACATGGCGCACAGCAGGCCTTCCAGCGACCGGGACTTCCCCTATTGGCTTGTTGCGGCCGCAGCGATTGCAATCATTGTTGCAGTGCTCATCGCCACAAATGACCTCTATCTGCAGGTCCTGTCCATTGTATCAAAGGGCGTCTGGATCACGGTTTTCGTGACGCTGGTCGGCTTTGCCTTTGCAACCCTCATTGGCCTGGTCCTGGCCCTCATGGGGCTTTCGCGCTCGCTGGTTCTGCGGCAGGTCTCGCGATTCTATGTCGAGATCATTCGCGGTGTGCCGATCCTGGTGCTGCTTTTCTATATCGCCTTTGTCGGTGCACCGGGCTTTGTACTGGCCTGGAACTGGTTGACGCTCCCCTTGCAGGAAGCCGGGTTGGTTGATGCCCTCAGGGTGCGGGACATCTCGTTGATGTGGCGCGCCATCATTTCTTTGACGATCGGCTATTCGGCATTTATCGCTGAGGTGTTTCGTGCCGGCATTCTCTCGGTCGACGAGGGTCAGATCGAAGCGGCCGAAGCGCTGGGCCTGTCGCGTTTCCAGCGCTTCAGATTCATCGTCATGCCACAGGCGCTGCGGACGATCCTGCCGCCGCTGGGCAATGATTTTGTCGCCATGGTCAAGGATTCCTCGCTGGTATCCGTTCTCGGTGTCGCGGACCTGACCCAGATGGGCAAGGTCTATGCATCCGGTTCTTTCCGCTTCTTTGAAACCTATTCGATCGTTGCCTATATATATCTTCTGTTGACGGTGGGTCTTTCGCTGGCGCTGCGGGCCTTTGAGCGGCGGTTGCGCAAGGCCGGCAACAATGGTGGACACGGTTGATTGCCGTGGCGCAAAAAGCTTGATAAGAACGGTTCCAATGACGAACACTATGATCAGCACCCGTTTCTGCCCCCGCGCCAGCGGTGGCACCAGCACGTTGGATCGCTCCGCGCGCCGCACACCCATGGTCTTTCTGCTTGTGCATGATCACAAGCGGCTGCCGGGGCGCTTTTTTGCGCGATTGCGCCATTCCGACGGCTTTCTTTGATATCTGCGGTACGCGAACTGCCCGTCACACATTCCTTCCTGACCCCTTTGCATTTGGATGAAATCCATGACTGAACCAAGAACTCTGTATGATAAAATATGGGACGAACATGTTGTCAACGAGCAGGAGGACGGCACCTGTCTGCTCTATATCGACCGCCATCTGGTCCATGAGGTGACAAGCCCGCAAGCCTTTGAAGGTTTGCGCCTGACCGGGCGCGGCGTACGCCACCCCAAACGGACTTTGGCCGTTGTGGATCACAATGTGCCAACGACACCGGACCGCAAGATCGGCATCAAGAACGAGGAAAGCCGCATTCAGGTTGAGGCGCTCGCCACGAATGCAGCCGAATTCGGTGTGGAATATTTCAATGAAGCCGATATTCGCCAGGGTATCGTTCATATTGTTGGACCGGAGCAGGGCTTTACCCTGCCGGGCACAACGATCGTGTGCGGCGACAGCCACACCTCCACCCATGGTGCCTTCGGCGCGCTGGCCCACGGAATCGGAACCTCCGAGGTGGAGCATGTTCTGGCCACCCAGACGCTGATTCAGAAAAAAGCCAAGAACATGCTTGTGCGTGTCGACAATTCGCTTCCCGAAGGTGTCACCGCCAAGGATGTCATTCTGGCCATCATCGGTGAAATCGGTACGGCCGGAGGGACGGGTCATGTGATCGAATTTGCCGGTCAGGCGATTCGCGAACTTTCCATGGAAGGCCGCATGACGGTCTGCAACATGACCATTGAAGGCGGCGCGCGGGCCGGCCTGATCGCTCCTGACGAAAAAGCCCTGGCTTATCTCAAAGGTCGCCCGATGGCGCCAAAGGGTGAGCATTGGGACAAGGCTGTTGAACATTGGAAAACCCTGTTTTCCGATGAGGGCGCCCATTTTGACAAGGTGATCGTGCTTGATGCGCAGAACCTGCCACCCATCGTTTCATGGGGTTCATCGCCGGAAGATGTGATTGCTGTGACCGGTGAGGTGCCTGATCCGGCAAAGATCACCGACGAAGCCAAGCGCACATCAAAGCAGCGCGCTCTTGACTATATGGGCCTGAAAGCCGGTACAAAAATCACCGACATCACGATTGACCGTGTGTTTATCGGATCCTGCACCAATGGCCGCATAGAGGACTTGCGCGCGGCGGCAAAGGTTCTTGAAGGGCGCACGGTGCATGATGGTATTGAAGCAATGGTGGTTCCAGGCTCGGGGCTCGTCAAGGCGCAGGCGGAAGAAGAAGGTCTCGACAAGATCTTTCTGGATGCCGGTTTTGAATGGCGCGAGCCGGGCTGTTCCATGTGTCTTGCCATGAATGATGACCGTTTGCGGCCAGGAGAGCGATGCGCATCGACCTCCAACCGCAATTTCGAGGGACGCCAGGGGTTCAAGGGCAGAACACATCTGGTTTCGCCGGCGATGGCAGCCGCAGCGGCCGTTGCCGGGCATTTCGTTGACATTCGAGAATGGAAATAGCGCTCTCACGGGCGAATAATATATTGCCGGAAACATCGTTGTCCTGCGTGCCGACTTGAAAAAATACACGTCTGAATGGCACGCAGGCCGCGATGTTTACGGCTAATTAGTTCCTTGCCTGTAGTATCTGTCTCATGATGTTCGGGGGAACAACGTGGGACAAACTTATATTCACGCCGTCAATATAGCGTTGTCGATTGCGATCGTATGTGCGCTTGCGGCGATTTATCGTTATGACCGCAATGGCAAGCCCGCTCTTTGGTGGATGCTGAGTTTCATTGCCGTTCTGTTCATGGGTGTCGGAGCCGTCGTGCTTCCCTATCTGGTTTCGGAAGAAACGACACGCTTTGTCCTGTTTGTCTTCAATATTCTTGCCATATGCTGCCTGAATATCGGCATCGCCTGGCATACCGGAACCGCCGTTCCCTGGCGGCTCATGGAGACTATTCTGGCGACAGCCTTTGTTGTTACCTTCCTGACCGGGCTGTTTTTTCCGCAACACATGATATCGGCAACTGTTGTTGCGCTGTCCCTTGCCTCTGCTCAATGTGTCGGGCTTTACATTCTGCTGCGGATGCCTTCGGAGGATAGAGATGGGGTTTTTGCGCTCTTTCTCGCCGTGGGCATCGTCAACTACATGTCGGTTCCGGTGCTCGAACTCATGGTGATCGAAGGGATTGGCGGCCTGCACAATGCAGCCGCGATCATTATCGATATCAACAACTCGGTTGTCATGATTGGATTGGCATTCTTCCTGCTGTTCAGTCTTTCCCATCGCCTTCTGTTTGATTTGAAGGGGCAGTCCGAGACGGACAGTCTCTCCGGGTTGCTGAACAGGCATGGCTTCCATTCAGCCGTGGAAAAATACACCGATCAATCGGAAAGCGCGGTGACGGCATCGCTGATCATTTGTGACCTTGATCGGTTCAAGGCGATCAATGATGAATACGGACATCATGTGGGCGACCGGGTTATCGCAGCCTTTGGCCGCCTGCTGCGTGCCGGAGTACGCGAAGGTGACCTGTGCGGCCGTGTCGGTGGTGAAGAATTTTGTATTTATCTCCACAATTCCGACATTCGGGCAGCCCGCCTTTTCGCAGAATGGCTGCGGGAGGCCTTTTCATCCATCAGCTATTCAGAACTGGACGAAGATATCCGTTTCACCGCCAGCTTCGGTGTCGCCCAGATGTCGCATTGCGAAAAAATGGAGTCTGCCTTCAGACGCGCTGACAAGGCCCTTTATGTTGCCAAGCGTGATGGGCGTAACTGTGTGCGTTCCTGCAATGGCGTCGGCGAACCGGCTGAACAGCCGGAAATCAGATTTGAGGCCGGACCGGTGCAGAACTACAAAATTTGAAAATCAAGGTCGAATAATGCAGATGTCTGTGTTTTCGTCGCATTCCATGGTGGGTTGGGCGTCGTCGACGTCGATAATTTTTGGGCCAGGGTGCGGTTTTGCTTTTGCCGGAATTGTCTGCTCATCTCCCTCAATGGAAAAATAGATACCATTTCCCTTGAACCGCTTTGCGGCGATATTCCCGGAAAAGGTTCCAAGACCCCGGACATGCGTTGTTCCGCTGCCTCCCGCATAGGTCCCGGCTTTTGTTTTGGCCGGAAGGTTGTTGTCAGATACACGCACCAGAAGATCGGTCTGAATATATTGTGAATCTGCAGCGGCCACTTGATTTATCGGGCTCATGGCCAGCAATAAAATTGCGAGAAACACAATGGCGGCGGGAAGTGCTGCTGATCGATGGGTCATGGCATCGCCTTCTATATTCTCCACCTTCAATATTCTTCGATGCCCGGTCCAATCACGGATCGGACGGTGGTTCGGGCCTTCACGTGACAAATATTGATGCCAATTTTAGGATTTTTCTTGCATTTTGGCCATGAAGGTAAAAATAAACCTTCTGTTAAGGTTAAAAACAAAGGGATGCAGCGGACGCTTCATCCATCCAGAAATCCACATAGCCTGTCTCTGGCTGGCGCTGTACGTCCGGCCGTTGCAGTAGACCGTAAACCAACAAGAGTTGCCATGACCATTGAACCTGAAATCGACATTGCCCAGTTGCGCCTCAATGACGCGCATGAATTGGCGCCGCTGATCGCTGCCTATGCGCAATCGCTCAAACGGGGCGCACCGCGCCGGCCCGACGAATTTTATGCCGAGACACTGCTGCAGGACCGCGTTGCCGAATTGCTCGGCGCGCGCATTGACGGCGTCCTGGTGGGCTTCGTGGTTTTTTACGATCTGCCGGACCCGATCAGCGGAATGCGCTTCGGTCAGGTCGACCACCTCTATGTGCATCACGAGCAGCGACGCAAGGGAATCGCCAAGGCGTTGCTTGATCTGTTGTCGGAAGATGGTGAGTCGCGCGGTTGGGGCAAGATGGTTCTGAATGCACCGCGGCAGCCCGATGAGGGTCGAAAACTCTACGAGAGTCTCGCCGCCACGGCCGATTGGGCGAGTTTTGTGATTCATTTTGATCGGTAAAGCCACGCTGCCGGATGGCTTGGCGAAAAAAATTTGCAGCCTCTTTTTGTCGTTATCGTGAGATTCGGGCCCTTTCAATCGATTTGGAAGCGTTCTAAAACACGATGCAGCCAAAAAACCGTTTGCGCAGGTGCCGACTAAGCGCACTGGTGCTTTGACGCACTGCAACTAAGATACTAATAACAGGATCACAACAGGTCGCGACACCACAGTCCGGCCTTCCAGCAACACTCGGACGTGACCCAGAACTCACGGAGGCCCCATGGCCAACGCCACGCAAAACAGACCGCTGTCGCCGCATCTGTCGATCTACAAATTGACGCCAACCATGATGATGTCGATCGTGCATCGCATCACCGGTGGCGCGCTCTATTTCGGTACATTGCTTGTTGCCTGGTGGCTGATCGCTGCGGCTGCAGGTCCTGCCTATTTTGAATTTGCCAATGGGATTTTCGGTTCGATCATCGGGCGCCTTGTCCTGTTTGGCTATACCTGGGCGCTGCTCCATCACATGCTTGGTGGATTGCGGCACCTTGTGTGGGACACGGGTCACGGTCTGGATAAACATGTCAGCACCAAAATGGCCTGGCTTGTTCTGGCCGGATCGATTTCACTTACCATCATCCTATGGGCTATCGCCCTGATCTTCAGTTAAACGGGAGCCTGTCATGGATCTGCGCACACCGCTTTCCAAAGTTCGCGGGCTGGGTTCCGCGAAAGAAGGAACCGATCATTTCTGGCGTCAGCGCCTGACATCGGTTGCCAATATTCCGCTGATTGTCTTTTTCGTGATCTTTCTGATGATCTATCAAGGCGAGCCCTATGAAGTCGTGGCCGGTGCGATGTCCAATCCGCTGGTTGCCGTGCTGATGGGGCTGGTTGTTGTGTCCGGTCTGGTTCACATGCGGCTCGGCATGCAGGTGATCATTGAAGACTATGTGCATGGCGAAGGCGCCAAGATCGCACTTTTGATGCTCAACAGCTTTTTTGTAATTGTCGTCGGCGCCCTGTCGCTGTTTGCGATCCTCAAACTCGGATTTGGAGGCTGATCTCCCAATGGTCAACAAAACGGAATCGGCTTATCAATTCACCGAGCATGCTTTTGATGTGGTTGTTGTCGGTGCAGGTGGTGCCGGATTGCGCGCCACACTGGGCATGGCAGAGCAGGGCTTGCGCACGGCGTGCATTACCAAGGTTTTTCCGACCCGGTCCCATACGGTTGCCGCGCAGGGCGGTATTGCCGCCAGCTTGAAAAACATGACGCCGGACAGCTGGCAATGGCACATGTATGACACGATCAAGGGATCGGACTGGCTCGGCGACAATGATGCGATGGAATATCTCGTGCGCGAGGCACCCAAGGCAGTCTATGAGCTGGAACATTACGGCGTACCGTTTTCCCGTACGGAAGACGGCAAGATCTACCAGCGCCCGTTTGGCGGCCATATGCAGAATTTTGGCGAAGGCCCGCCCGTACAGCGCACCTGTGCGGCTGCTGACCGGACCGGACATGCCATTCTTCACACGCTCTATGGTCAGTCCCTGCGGCACAATGCGCAGTTTTTCATCGAATATTTCGCCATCGACCTGTTGATGTCGGAAGACGGTGTATGCACCGGTGTCGTTACTTGGAATCTCGATGACGGGATGATCCATATTTTCCGTGCCAAGACAGTCGTCATGGCAACCGGCGGCTATGGGCGTTCATTCTTCTCCGCCACCTCGGCTCACACCTGCACCGGTGATGGCAATGGCATGGTGGCCCGTGCCGGATTGCCGCTCCAGGACATGGAATTCGTGCAGTTCCACCCGACCGGGATTTATGGTGCGGGAACGCTGATTACCGAAGGCGCCCGAGGGGAAGGTGGCTATCTGGTCAATTCCGAGGGCGAGCGCTTCATGGAGCGCTATGCGCCTTCAGCGAAAGACCTCGCCTCACGCGATGTGGTGTCGCGCTGCATGACGCTGGAAATCCGTGAAGGCCGCGGTGTCGGCAAGAACAAGGACCATATCTTCCTGCATCTTGATCACCTTGATCCGGATGTTCTGGCGGAGCGTTTGCCGGGCATTTCCGAATCGGCAAAGATTTTTGCAGGTGTCGATGTCACGCGTGACCCGATCCCGGTTCTGCCAACCGTGCATTACAATATGGGTGGTATTCCCACCAACTACCACGGGGAAGTGCTCAATCCCACCAAGGACGATCCCGACCGGGTTCAGCCGGGGCTGATGGCCGTCGGAGAGGCAGGCTGCGCCTCCGTGCATGGTGCCAACCGTCTTGGTTCGAATTCGCTGATTGATCTGGTTGTCTTTGGCCGTGCTGCCGCCATACGGGCCGGCCAGACCATTGACCGCGAAAGCGAAGTGCCACCGGTCCCCAAAGCGTCTCTCGACAAGATCATGGCCCGGTTCGACCGGGCGCGCAATGCCAGCGGCTCGACGCCAACGGCTGAATTGCGAGACCGCATGCAGCGGGCCATGCAGGACGACGCCGCCGTTTTCCGCACACAGGATTCGCTGGAAAGCGGATGCCGCCGGATGGACGAGATCATGGGTCAGCTGAGCGATGTGCGTATCAGCGATCGATCACTGATCTGGAATTCGGATCTGGTGGAAACACTGGAACTGGACAATCTTGCGGCCTGCGCCATCTTGACCGTCTATGGGGCAGAAGCGCGCAAGGAAAGCCGTGGCGCCCATGCCCGGGAGGATTTCCCGGACCGTGATGACAAGAACTGGCGCGTCCATACATTGTCCTGGCTGGATGATGACAACAAGGTGACGCTTGATTACCGGCCGGTGCATACCGAGACGCTTACCAGTGAAGCTGATGGTGGTATCGAATTGGCCAGAATTGCGCCGAAGAAACGCGTTTACTAACAAAAGGTACGGGCACAATGGTTGAACTCGCGCTTCCCAAGAATTCAAAAATGACCGATGGCAAAACCTGGCCGAAGCCGGAAGGTGCTGCCAATCTGCGTGAATTCAAGATTTACCGGTGGTCGCCTGATGACGGCAAAAATCCTTCGATCGACACCTATTATGTCGATCTGGATGATTGTGGGCCGATGGTGCTGGACGGTCTGCTTTGGATCAAGAACAAGGTTGATTCAACCCTGACCCTGCGGCGTTCCTGCCGTGAGGGGATCTGCGGCTCCTGTGCCATGAATATTGACGGGACCAATACGCTTGCCTGCACAAGGGGCATGGATGAAATCGCCGGTACGGTGAAGGTCTATCCATTGCCGCATCTTCATGTGGTCAAGGATCTGGTGCCTGATCTGACCAATTTCTATGCCCAGCACCGGTCCATTGAGCCCTGGCTGAAAACCACGTCGCCGCCACCGGAAACCGAATGGCTGCAGTCGCACGAGGATCGGGCCAAACTGGACGGTCTGTATGAGTGCATATTGTGTGCCTGCTGCTCCACGTCCTGCCCCAGTTACTGGTGGAATGGTGACCGTTATCTGGGGCCTGCGGTTCTCCTGCAGGCCTATCGCTGGCTGATTGACAGCCGGGACGAGGCAACCGGTGAGCGGCTTGACGAACTCGAAGACCCGTTCCGCCTCTATCGTTGCCACACGATCATGAATTGTACGCAGACCTGCCCGAAGGGTCTGAACCCGGCCAAGGCAATTGCCGAGATCAAGAAGATGATGGTCGAACGACGCGTCTGATTGTGCGATCATGCCGTGTCGGTCTGCCTGCAACGCGCAGGAGACTGTACCAGATAACCGGGCCAGATAGCCGGATCAGACAGCCGGTTTCACGGCCTCGTGAGACGGTTTGATCTGGATGACGCTTTACCTTTTGCGCCGATGCATCCACATAACAGGTGGCATTGGTGTCTGTCCGGTTGTCGGGCAGGCAAGCATTCGGTGCGTTATTCGGAGAATTGACAATGCGTAAGGTCTTGATTGTTGCGGCACTGGCAGCAGGCACTGCTTTTCTGGCGCTGGCGGGCTATATGCCCATGACGCATGTGGAAGCGCAGAGTGCAAGCACCGGCGATACACAGACGGCGATCTTTGCGGGCGGCTGCTTCTGGTGCGTCGAATCCGATTTTGACCACGTGCCCGGTGTGCTGGAGACCATATCGGGCTATACGGGCGGTCACCTGGAAAATCCCACCTACCGCGATGTGGTTTCTGAAACGACCGGTCATCGCGAGGCTGTGAAAATCACCTATGATCCGGCGAAGATCGACTATGATGCGATGCTTGATGTGTTCTGGCGCAGTGTCGATCCCACCGATGCGGATGGTCAGTTCTGTGACCGGGGAGAGAGTTACACCACGGCGATCTACACGCTGGACGCAGAACAGCAGGCGCAAGCCGAAGCATCCAGCGCCAAAGTCGCGGATCAGCTGGGCCAGAAAATCGCGACCCTGATCGAACCGGCAACGCAGTTTTATCCGGCAGAGCAATACCATCAGGATTATTACAACAAGAATCCGGTCCGCTACAATTTCTACCGGCTCAGCTGTCGCCGTGATGCCAGGATAGATGCCCTTTGGGGCGATGATGCCCATCGTGGTATCGTCAAGTAACTCAAGATACCTGCGGGGCAATTCGCAGGTGCTGCACCTGAGCGCTGTGCAGCGTCCGTCCCGGAGCCACGTCATGCATCGCGATCCGCTTGGATTGGTGGGGTGATCGCATGCCGCCTGTGCGAATGGTGGCGGCATGCGGGCGTAGGCCATGCCTTGCCTGAAACAAATGCCCGACGCGGCGATTTTGGGGTCGATTTGGGCAATAAAGTGACCTTGGCGCCGCGAATATCGATGAATTGTGCATATTTGAAACAAATTTCGCCATCTTTGTGGTTTGAATGGCAACAATCCGTTATAGGGATTCGTATGTGGGGTGCTCCTGGCTCCCAGTGTAAAGTTTTATGGGGAATATTGATGCGGAACTGTTTTGTACTGATCGCCCTGGCGTCTGTTGTTGCTTTGGCGGGTTGCCAGCGCACCGCACCGGTCTACAGCCAGCCGTCACCGCTGTCGCCGGCACCTGTTGGCAATATCGAAAACAGCCAATTGCCGCCTGCCGGACAGGGCAATTTCCCCGAAGCACCAACGACGGCAGGTCCGAGTGAGCAGCAGATGGAAACTGTCGCTGCCAATGCACCCGAACTCACCCGCGATTCCATGGTGGGACGCTGGACCATATCAACGGGCGGCAACAGCTGTGATGTTTTCCTTGCGTTGACCAAATGGACCGGTGGCTATCGTGCTGCCTCGCGTGGTTGTACCGACCAGGCAGCGCTGATTTCCGCCTGGGACGTTCAGGGCAAGCAGGTCCTGTTGAGTGACACGTCAGGCAATCAGTTCGCGCGCCTCTACAAATCCGGTGACAAGCGTTTCGACGGAACCACTGCCTCCGGCCAGCCCATCAGCCTTAACCGATAGGGCACGTCCGGGGCCTGCGGGCCGTTGATGGATGACAATCCATGGAAATAGCTGATCGGATAACTGTTGCCGAGCGCTACAAGGCGCTCGTGACAAGCGGTACCATACAACAGGATGCGGCCCAGCTGGAGCTGGCCCATGCCTTGGACAATGTGCTGCTGCAGGTGCGTGAAAGACGGCTGACATCCAAGTCGAGCGCCCTTGGCTGGCTGTTTGCCAGCAAGCAGAAATCTCCCGCCCTGATCAAGGGCCTCTACATTTATGGGTCTGTTGGTCGCGGCAAGACCATGATGATGGATCTGTTTTACGAACAGATTGTCGCGCAAAGGAAAAAGCGCGTGCATTTCCATGATTTCATGGCCGATGTCCATGAGCGGATCAATGCGCAGAGGCAGGCTTTCAAACGGGGTGAGACGAAACAGACGGATCCCATAGTGCCTGTTGCCGAGCAATTGATCAAAGAGGCCTGGGTTCTGTGTTTCGACGAGTTTTCTGTTACCGATATTACCGATGCAATGATCCTGTCGCGGCTGTTTGAAGCTCTTTTTGCGCGCGGCTGTGTGTTGGTCGCCACCTCGAATGTGAGGCCGGACGATCTGTATCGTGATGGGCTTAACCGTTCGTTGTTCGAGCCTTTCATCGATCTGTTGAAAACGCGTGTCGATGTTTTCAATCTCGATGCGAAGACTGACTACAGGATGGAAAAAATCCAGCAATTGCCCGTCTATCTGACGCCACTGAGCAGCGAAACGAAAGTGGCGCTGGCGCAATCGTGGCGGGAGCTGACAGCCGGGCAGATCACCCGTTCACACAAGATCACGGTCAAGGGACGGCAGATCAATGTGCCGATGGAAGCCGGCGGCATTGCCAGATTCAGCTTTGACGAATTATGCGCCCAGCCGCTTGCAGCCAGCGATTACCACATTCTGGCGCACCGTTATCATACGATCTTTGTCGAGAATGTTCCCGTCATGGCCGAGGATCGACGCAATGAGGCCAAGCGGTTCATCAACCTGATAGACATGCTCTATGATGCGGGAACGCGGTTGATCATGTCGGCGGCAGCGGCACCCGAAAACCTCTATGTCAGCCATCGTGGATCCGAAGGGTTTGAGTTCGCCCGGACCGCATCACGGCTGTTTGAAATGCAAAGTGAGGACTACCTGTCGTCCAGCAGGGTGCGCCAGGAAACCACAAGTGATGTATGATAAGGGGTAGAAAAGTAGGAAAACGAAGAAGTGATCGTCTCGAATATTGACGTTTACGTAAGATAATATTCATCTAACCGTTTGAAAATGCTGGTAGCAAAAGTATAAGTTGCCAAATTAACCTGAGGCGGTTATCCAATTTCCCGGACAGCGGCATGGCAACAACGCAAGCCGTATGGGATAAATAGATCTCGGAGGTGTCAGTAAATGGCGCGTAATAAAATTGCATTGATTGGTTCGGGCATGATTGGCGGGACACTCGCTCATCTGGCTGCACTGAAAGAATTGGGCGATGTCGTGATGTTCGATATTGCTGAAGGCATTCCTCAGGGCAAGGGCCTGGATATTGCACAGTCTTCCCCGGTGGACGGTTTTGACGTCACCATGACAGGCGCGAATGATTATGCTGCCATTGAAGGTGCCGATGTATGTATCGTCACTGCAGGTGTTGCCCGCAAGCCCGGAATGAGCCGTGACGATCTTTTGGGTATCAACCTGAAGGTGATGGAACAGGTGGGTGCCGGCATCAAGAAATATGCGCCCGATGCCTTTGTTATCTGTATCACCAATCCGCTCGATGCGATGGTCTGGGCGCTGCAGAAATTCTCAGGTCTTCCCAAGAACAAGGTTGTCGGCATGGCAGGTGTTCTTGACAGTTCTCGCTTCCGCCATTTCCTGGCCGAAGAGTTTCAAGTCTCCGTCAAGGATGTCACGGCATTCGTGCTGGGTGGACATGGCGACACGATGGTGCCGCTGGCCCGCTATTCCACGGTGGGTGGAATACCATTGCCCGATCTGGTCAAGATGGGATGGGTCACCAAGGCGCGGCTGGAGGAAATCATCCAGCGCACACGCGATGGCGGTGCAGAGATTGTTGGCCTGCTGAAAACCGGCTCGGCCTTTTATGCCCCCGCAGCATCGGCCATTTCCATGGCCGAGGCCTATCTGAAAGACAAGAAGCGCGTGCTGCCCTGTGCGGCACACCTGTCCGGCCAGTATGGCGTGAAGGACATGTATGTCGGTGTTCCGACCATCATCGGTGCAGGCGGCATTGAACGGATCATTGAAATCGACCTCAACAAGTCTGAGCAGGCAGCGTTTGACAAGTCGGTCAGCGCGGTTGCGGGCCTTTGTGAAGACTGCATCAAGATTGCTCCAAACCTGAAATAAACTGGTGTGCCGCCGAACGGCAGACCGGAACACGGGATAACCATCCATGAATATCCATGAATACCAGGCCAAAGCTCTGCTCAAGAGCTATGGCGCGCCAGTCGCCGAGGGCGTTGCAATTTTCTCTGCGGACGAAGCCAGAGCGGCGGCGGAAAAACTTCCCGGACCACTCTATGTGGTCAAGAGCCAAATCCATGCAGGCGGTCGCGGCAAGGGCAAGTTCACCGAACTGCCAGCCGACGCAAAGGGTGGCGTGCGGCTTTCCCATTCGATCGATGAGGTCGTGAAGAATTCTGCCGAAATGCTGGGAAATACGCTTGTAACCAAGCAGACCGGTCCGCAAGGCAAGGTCGTCAACCGGCTCTATATTGAAGACGGTGCGGATATCGACCGCGAACTTTATCTGTCCATCCTGATCGATCGCACCGTCGGTCGGCCAGCCTTTGTGGTATCCACAGAGGGCGGCATGGATATCGAGGCCGTTGCTGAGGAAACGCCCGAAAAAATCATGACATTGCCGATCGACCCCGATACGGGCGTCAGCGATGCGGATCTTCTGCGGCTTTGCGAAGCGCTGAAGCTGGAAGGCGATGCGCGGGATGATGCCTGGACGTTGTTTCCCATCCTCTACAAGGCCTTCATGGAAAAAGACATGAGCCTGATGGAGATCAATCCGCTGATCGTCATGACCAATGGTCGGCTGCGGGTGCTTGATGCCAAGGTGTCCTTTGACGGAAATGCACTGTTCAGGCACGACGATATCGTCGCCCTGCGTGATATGACCGAAGAAGACGCCAAGGAAATCGAAGCGTCCAAATACGATCTCGCCTATGTCGCTCTGGATGGCAATATCGGATGTATGGTCAATGGCGCCGGACTGGCGATGGCGACCATGGACATCATCAAGCTTTACGGTGCCGAGCCAGCAAACTTTCTGGATGTCGGCGGCGGCGCAACCACCGAGAAGGTGACTGCGGCGTTCAAGATCATCACGGCTGATCCTGCCGTTGAAGGTATTCTGGTGAATATTTTCGGTGGCATCATGCGCTGTGACGTGATCGCAGAAGGCGTGGTTACAGCGGTCAAGCAGGTGGGTCTCAAGGTGCCGCTTGTCGTGCGTCTTGAAGGAACCAATGTCGAGAAGGGCAAGAAAATCATCAATGAGAGTGGCCTCAACGTTATTGCTGCGGATGATCTGGATGATGCCGCTCAAAAAATTGTTCAAGCGGTGAAGGGAGCCTGATTCATGTCCATCATCGTCAACAGAAATACCAAAGTTCTCGTACAGGGACTGACCGGCAAGACCGGAACTTTTCATACCGAACAGGCGCTTGCCTATTACGGCACGAAGATGGTCGGTGGCGTTCACCCGAAAAAGGGTGGCTCGATCTGGACCGGTAAAGTCGGTGACGGCACCGTCGATCTGCCGATCTTTGCCAGTGTGGCTGAAGGAAAAGAACAGACCGGCGCCGACGCAACCGTGATCTATGTGCCGCCGGCAGGCGCTGCCGCGGCGATTGTCGAAGCCATTGATGCCGAAGTGCCGCTTATCGTGTGCATCACCGAAGGCATTCCGGTCGCCGACATGGTCAGGGTCAAGGCCCGGCTGGAAAAATCGTCGTCACGGCTGATTGGTCCCAATTGTCCGGGTGTCATGACCCCCGAGGAATGCAAGATCGGAATCATGCCCGGCAATATCTTCAAGAAGGGATCGGTTGGCGTCGTCTCGCGTTCGGGTACATTGACCTATGAGGCCGTGTTCCAGACGACCAATGAGGGATTGGGCCAGACAACGGCCGTCGGTATTGGTGGTGACCCGGTCAAGGGCACCGAATTCATCGATGTGCTGGAAATGTTCCTGGCCGATGATGAAACCAAGTCGATCATCATGATTGGTGAAATTGGCGGCTCGGCCGAAGAAGAAGCCGCACAGTTCCTGGCTGATGAGGCGCGCAAGGGTCGCAAGAAGCCAACCGTTGGCTTCATTGCCGGCAGAACGGCGCCTCCCGGACGGACCATGGGTCATGCCGGTGCTGTCATTTCTGGCGGCAAGGGTGGCGCTGAAGACAAGATCAATGCTTTGGAAGCAGCCGGTATCAGAGTATCGCCTTCACCGGCGCAGCTGGGCAAAACCCTGGTTGAGCTGCTGAAAAACTAGATGACACGGTGGGTGGCGCACAGGCGCCATCCACATTTTTCCGGGCGGACGTCTGAGCGCGTGTCCGGGAAGAGACAAATATGCAAAGCGGCCTGGCAGATCCGGTCTGCGGCGCATATTTGAAGCTCGGATTGACATGCGCTGCACCGGTGACCGGTGTGTAAAACGAAGCGGCAAAGCCGCGATATCCAAGGAGGCGGGAGGATTCCCGCAAAGGACAAATGGCAAGACAAGACGCCAATGAAACCTTCCAGGCAACATCATTTCTCTACGGCAGCAACGCATCCTACATAGAAGACCTTTACGCGCGCTATGAAGAAAACCCATCTTCCGTATCGGAAGAATGGCAGAGTTTTTTCAGCACATTGAAGGATGATGCGGACGCCGCACGCAAAGCTGCCAAGGGCGCGTCGTGGAAGCGGGACAATTGGCCGATTGCTGAAAACGGCGAGCTGGTTTCAGCGCTCGACGGCGATTGGAAGAGTGTCGAAAAGCATGTGGAAAGCAAGCTGAAAGCCAAGGGCGCCAATGGCGCTGCGGCGCTTTCAGACAATGATGTGCAGCAGGCAACACGTGATTCCGTGCGCGCCATCATGATGATCCGCGCCTATCGCATGCGCGGGCACCTCCATGCCAATCTCGATCCTCTGGGCCTTGAGACCGTAAAGGAAGATTATCAGGAATTGTCTCCTGAAAATTACGGTTTTGCGCCCGAGGATTTTGATCGTCGCATATTCCTGGACAATGTTCTGGGGCTTGAATATGCCTCGATCAACGAAATGATGGAGATTCTCAAACGCACCTATTGCTCGACCATTGGTGTGGAATTCATGCATATCTCCAATCCTCAGGAGAAATCCTGGGTACAGCAGCGTATCGAGGGGCCTGACAAGGGCGTCGAATTCACGCCCCGGGGCAAGCTCGCCATCCTGCAGAAGCTGGTTGAATCAGAAGGTTTCGAGCAGTTTATCGACGTCAAATACAAGGGAACCAAGCGCTTCGGTCTGGATGGTGGTGAATCACTGATTCCGGCGCTTGAGCAGATTATCAAACGCGGCGGCCAGATGGGCCTGAAAGAAATCGTGCTGGGCATGGCCCACCGCGGCCGTCTCAACGTCTTGAGCCAGGTGATGGGCAAATCGCACCGGGCCATTTTCAACGAGTTCAAGGGTGGCTCGCACACCCCCGACGATGTCGAGGGATCAGGCGACGTCAAATATCACCTTGGAACATCGTCGGACCGCGAGTTTGACGGCAACAAGGTTCATCTCTCACTGACCGCCAATCCGTCGCACCTGGAGATTGTCAATCCCGTGGTGATGGGCAAGGCGCGGGCCAAGCAGGATCTGCTGGCCGGTCAGCCGCGCGATGAAATCGTGCCATTGACGGAGCGGGTCAAAGTTCTGCCGCTGCTGTTGCATGGCGATGCCGCCTTCGCCGGCCAGGGTGTGGTTGCAGAATGTCTCGGCCTGTCGGGTCTGCGTGGTCACCGGGTTGCCGGAACCATTCATGTGATCATCAACAATCAGATCGGCTTTACCACGAACCCGCGTTTCTCGCGCTCATCGCCCTATCCGTCCGATGTCGCAAAAATGATTGAAACGCCGATCTTCCATGTCAATGGTGATGATCCGGAAGCCGTCGTTTACGCGGCAAAGGTTGCGACCGAATTTCGCATGACCTTTCACAAACCGGTGGTGATTGACATTTTCTGCTACCGCCGATTTGGCCACAATGAAGGTGACGAACCAGCGTTCACGCAGCCGCTGATGTACAAGAAAATCCGCTCGCATGAAACGACTTTGCAGATCTACTCGCGCAAGCTGGTGGAAGAAGGTCTGGTCAGTCAGGGTGACGTGGAGAAGATGAAGGCCGACTGGCGGGCGTATCTGGAACAGGAGTTCGAAGCGGGAAATTCCTACAAGCCGAACAAGGCCGATTGGCTTGACGGTGTCTGGTCCAGCATGCGTGTGGCCGACAATCAGGATGAACAGCGGCGCGGCAAAACCGCATTGAGCCTCAAGCAGATCAAGGACATGGGGCGCAAATTGTCCCGTGTTCCCGACAATTTTGTTGCCCATCGCACCATCCAGCGTTTCATGGATCAACGGGCCAAGATGATCGAAACCGGCGAAGGCATTGACTGGGCGACCGGTGAAGCATTGGCTTTCGGTTCACTGGTGCTTGAGGGCCATGCCGTGCGCCTGTCAGGTCAGGATGTGGAACGGGGCACCTTTTCACAACGCCATTCTGTCCTCTACAGTCAGGAAAAAGAAGACCGCTACATACCTTTGAACAATCTGGGCAAGGGTCAGGCGCTTTACGAGGTCATCAATTCGATGCTTTCGGAAGAAGCGGTGCTTGGTTTCGAATATGGTTATTCCCTGTCGGAGCCCAATGCGCTGACACTGTGGGAAGCGCAATTCGGCGACTTTGCAAATGGCGCGCAGGTCATCTTCGACCAGTTCATATCATCGGGCGAGCGCAAATGGTTGCGCATGTCGGGCCTCGTATGCCTGCTGCCGCATGGCTATGAAGGCCAGGGACCGGAGCATTCATCGGCCCGGCTGGAGCGGTTTTTGCAATTGTGTGCGGAAGACAACATGCAGGTTGTCTATTGTACGACGCCGGCCAATTACTTCCACGTCCTGCGCCGTCAGATGAAGCGGAATTTCCGCAAGCCGCTGATCATTATGACGCCAAAATCCTTGCTGCGCCACAAGCGCGCCGTGTCGCAATTGTCCGAATTGGCTGGTGAGAGTTCATTCCACCGGCTGCTGTGGGATGATGCCGAAATACTCAAGGACCAGGTTATCAAACTGCAGAAAGACAACAAGATCCGGCGTGTCATCATGTGCAGCGGCAAGGTCTATTATGATCTTTACGAAGAGCGTGAAAAACGTGGCATTGACGATGTCTACCTGCTGCGGCTTGAACAATTGTATCCATTCCCGGCAAAGGCGCTGATCAACGAATTGTCGCGCTTCAGCAAGGCCGAAATGGTATGGTGTCAGGAAGAGCCGAAGAATATGGGTGCGTGGTCGTTCATCGATCCCTACCTGGAATGGGTGCTGGCCCATATCGACGCCAAATATCAGCGTGTACGCTATACAGGACGTCCGGCGGCCGCGTCTCCGGCAACCGGTATCATGGCGAAGCACAAGGCGCAGATGGAAGCCTTTCTTGAAGATGCGCTGGGCGGCTGAATGAGGCCTTTGACAGCAAATAATTTGACAGATGGAAACTGATAATCATGGCAACAGAAATTCGCGTTCCCACGCTCGGCGAATCCGTATCGGAAGCAACGATCGGCAGCTGGTACAAGAAAGTCGGCGATACAATAGCGGTCGATGAACCGCTGGTAGAGCTGGAAACCGACAAGGTCACCATCGAGGTTCCCTCGCCGGTGGCCGGAACACTTTCCGAAATTCTCGCCAAAGAGGGTGATACGGTCGGCGTTGATGCGCTTTTGGGACAGATTGCAGAGGGTGCAGCAGCGGCCCCGACGGAAGCAAAATCTGCACCAGCGGAAAAGCCTGCGGCACCCGCCGCCCCGGCTGCCGCAGCAACGGCTGCTGCAACGCCTGGCCAGACCGATATGCCCGCAGCACCATCAGCGGCGAAAATGATGGCGGAAAACAATGTCGCAGCCGATCAGGTTGTCGGCAGTGGCAAACGCGGTCAGGTGCTCAAGGGCGATGTGATCAACGCTCTGGAAAAGGGATTTTCATCTTCGGCGACACCGGCAGCCCCGGCTGCTGCGCGGGCGCCATCCGGCAGCAATGATGAAGCGCGCGAGGAGCGGGTGAAGATGACCCGGCTTCGCCAGACCATCGCCCGCCGCCTGAAGGAAGCGCAAACCACGGCGGCCATGCTGACCACCTATAATGAGGTGGATATGAGCGCGGTGATGGATTTGCGCAAGAAATACAAGGATCTCTTCGAGAAGAAACATGGCGTCAAACTCGGCTTCATGGGCTTTTTCACCAAGGCTGTCTGTCACGCACTGAAGGAAATTCCCAACGTCAATGCCGAGATCGACGGCACGGACATCATCTACAAGAATTTCTGCCATATCGGTGTTGCCGTGGGTACGGACAAGGGACTGGTCGTGCCAGTGGTGCGTGATGCGGATCAATTGTCCATCGCCGGCGTTGAACAGGAAATCGGCAGGCTTGGCATGGCGGCGCGCAACGGTGATCTCAGCATGGCTGACATGCAGGGCGGCACCTTCACGATCTCCAATGGTGGTGTCTACGGCTCACTGATGTCGTCACCCATACTCAACTCGCCGCAGTCAGGCATTCTGGGCATGCACAAGATCCAGGAGCGTCCGGTTGCCATTGGCGGTCAGGTTGTCATCCGGCCGATGATGTATCTCGCCCTGTCCTATGATCACCGGATTGTCGATGGCAAGGAAGCCGTCACCTTCCTGGTCCGCGTCAAGGAAAGCCTTGAAGATCCGGAGCGGCTCGTTCTGGATCTGTAAAGGCGGGCAACATCGCCATGCAAAGCGCCCCCTTTCATCTGCTTCCCATGATGGCAGCCTGCCTGTTGGCAGGTCCCGTGCTGGCGCAGGATACGCATGCAGGCGGGTGCCTGCAGGCGCTTGCCGTATATGGTACAGTGGATGAACAGGTGCTGCTGGAGTTTACAGGTTCTGCGGACTTGAGTTTCCGGGTTCTTGCAGATGGCAGCGATCATGTCCTTTCCGGCTATCTCTATCCTGCCGGTGAGGAAGGTGGCGATGAAGCCATCGTGCTGGACAATTGTCCGGAAGGCGATGTGACCGGCGAAGAGCTGGCTGCCTGTACCATCTGGCAGGGCCAGGTCCGGGCCGTGGATGAAAACAATAACGACAGATCGCTGCCGGGTGCGGATCAGGCAGCGGCGGAAATTCTGGTATTGGACGGATTTGCGCAGGTGCTTGGCGATTGGCGGGCATCCGGCGGGAATGCAGATCCTTTGCCATTGTTTGAACAGCTAACCCTCATGGCCTGCCAGGAATAGGCAGCCGTCTAAAAAAGGAAAGTCTGATGGCTGAACGTTACGATCTCATCATTATTGGGTCTGGCCCCGGCGGCTACGTTTGCGCAATCAAGGCTGCGCAACTGGGCCTGAAGACGGCTATCGTTGAAAAACGCAGCACGCTTGGCGGCACCTGCCTGAATATCGGATGTATTCCATCCAAGGCTCTGCTGCATGCGTCGGAGATGTTTTCCCATGCAAGCCACGGCTTGACAACCCTGGGGGTTGAGGTCGGCAAGCCAAAGCTCAAGCTCGACAAAATGATGGAGCACAAGGATGCAACCGTCAAATCCAATGTCGATGGCGTGGCATTCCTGATGAAGAAGAACAAGGTTGATGTTCTGTCGGGGACCGGGAGGGTGCTGGGCGAAGGCAAGGTCGCCGTCACCGATGACAAGGGTGATACTGTCGAGCACGAAACGCAGAATATCGTCATCGCAACCGGATCGGATGTTGCCGGTATTCCAGGTGTTGACCTGACCTTTGATGAAAAAATTATTGTATCGTCCACCGGCGCGCTCGAACTGACCAAGGTGCCAAAACATATGGTTGTCGTCGGCGGCGGTGTCATCGGTCTGGAGCTGGGATCGGTCTGGGCGCGGCTGGGCGCCAAGGTCACCGTCATAGAGTTCCTCGACAAGATCCTCGGCGGCATGGATGCGGATGTTTCCAAGCAGTTTCAGCGCCTGTTGGACAAGCAGGGCATGACCTTCAAGCTGGAAACCAAGGTGACGGATGTCAAGACAGCAGGCAAGGGCGCCGAGGTGACATTCGAGCCGGTCAAGGGCGGTGATGCGGAAACGATCAGCGCCGATGTCGTGCTGGTGGCCACCGGCCGCAAACCCTTTATCGAAGGGCTGGGTCTTGAAAAGGCCGGTGTCGTTCTCGACGAGCGTGGCCGCGTCAACATTGACGATCATTACCACACCAGCATTCCGGGTATTTATGCTCTGGGTGATGTGGTCAAAGGCCCGATGCTGGCCCACAAGGCGGAAGATGAGGGCGTCGCCGTTGCCGAAATCATTGCCGGACAGGCTGGTCATGTGAATTACGATGTCATTCCGGGCGTCGTCTACACGCAGCCGGAAGTCGCCGCTGTCGGCAAGACAGAAGAAGAACTGAAGGCCGCAGGCATTGATTACAAGGTTGGCAAATTCCCGTTCTCAGCCAATGGCCGTGCACGCGCCATGCTTCAGACGGACGGGTTCGTAAAAGTCCTGGCCGACAAGAAGACCGACCGCGTTCTGGGTGTTCATATTCTCGGCTTCGGTGCCGGTGAACTGATCCATGAGGCGGCAGTGCTGATGGAATTTGGCGGCAGTGCCGAAGATCTCGGCCGCACCTGCCATGCGCATCCAACCATGTCGGAGACGGTCAAGGAGGCCGCTCTGGCGGCCTGGAACAAGCCGATACATATGTAAAAGGTGCAGGAGCTGCGCAGTGCAATGCGCAGCTCTTCAAAGCAAGACGTTATCTAGTGCATCGCCGTTACGGTATAGTCGCCGTCGCGCAACAATTGCACCAGACCGTCATTGCCGGGCAGGTGCAGGGCGCCGACTGCGACAAAGGCGTTGCCATCTTCCAGCATGGGCGCCAATCTTTGTACCATCGTGTGATTGCGGCTGTGCACCATCTGTTTTTCAAATTCCGCATAGGCGTCATTGTCGTCCGCGCCGGTCTGCGCAGAACTCCACTCGATCATCGGCATGATCATGCCGGTCTGCCCCTGGATATAAAGTTCGGTCATGGTTTTCATGACATCATCGAGCGTCGAGCCGAGCGCCACGGTATCGGTCAGCAACCGCACCTGCAGTTCGATTGGCAAATCAGTCAATGTTCCAATCTGCTCGGCGAGCGTCTCGAGCCCCTTCAGGGCCTTGCCCTGCGCCAGAGCGTCATCGGCAAGTTTCTTGTCGAGGAATGTCGGATTTTTCTGCATGCGTGCAAGTTCGCATTGCGGGATAGCGATCATGCTGTAGATCATCCACGGTTGCAGGCGCGAGACCAGGGCTATGGGAACGCCGCGTTCCTTCAGCACAGTTTCAACCAATTGGAATTCGTCGGGTTTCAGCAGGGTCTGGAGCGTTGATCCTTCGGGTAGCATGCTCAGGGCCGGATTGGCCAACAGGGCAGCCTGGGCTTTGACCATGTCGGTGATTTCTGTTGATTCAACGACGATTGTATCGGCCATTTCGTAGCTGTTGCGGGCCGCTTCGCTCATGGCCATAACGCGTGGGTCACTGACATGCATGGTACCGTAGAGCCATGAATCCCTGTAGCCGGATTTTTCAATCCGCCAAAGCAAAGCATCGCCATTGGGAATCCGCGATGCTGCCAGGCGGATTTTTTCCAGTGCCCTGGGGTTTTCGCGCGCCAGCTTTTCCAGCAAATTGACACCGCCGCATGCATGTGGCTGTGAACTGTCAGCGGTCGCGACCTTTGTTTCGGCTTTGGCTTTTGTTTCAGCCTGGGCCTGAGTCGCCGCCATGATGAGAATCACAAGAAAGGAAAGTGCGAAAAGGACATGAAACAGGCCGGCTGCCTTCATCGTAAAGACAAGACGCGGTTCTGGCTTTTGCTGCATAGAAAATATTGCCATGATAAATCCGATTACGAGTAAACTGCGATATTATCGTAACGGAACAATTTGCGACAAAGGGTTAACGCAGCGCGCCGGACATGCTCCAATCCGCAGAGCAAGGTGTCATCAGGCGCGCGGATGGGCTTTTTGATAGGTCTCCAGAAGCCGCTTTGTATCGACACCCGTATAGACCTGTGTTGTTGACAGGCTGGCGTGACCGAGCAGTTCCTGGATGGAGCGCAGGTCGCCACCACCGGCCAACAGGTGGGTGGCAAAGGAATGACGAAGGGCATGGGGCGTTGCCGTATCCGGCAGCCCCAGCGCGGAACGCAGTTTGCGCATTTCGCGCTGAATGATTGCCGGTTGCAGCGGGCCGCCGCGCACGCCGCGAAACAGCGCCTTGTCATCATCAAGATGCCAGGGGCAGAGTTTTTGATATTGCCTGACCGCCGCCAGCGCAACGCTGATGAGGGGCACCATTCGGGTCTTGCCGCCCTTGCCCTTTATCATCAATGACGTTGAATTTCCGTTCAGATCACCGGCGCGCAAACTCAAGGCCTCAGAAATGCGCAGCCCACCGGCATAAAGCAAGGCAAGAACGGCGGCATTGCGCGCTGCGACCCAGGGTTCGTCTGCCAGATGTTCATCGCTTCTGGTCAGCGCGATCGCCTGACTGTCGGTGAGCGGCCGTGGCAGCGATTTTGGCTGACGCGGCGCGCGCATGGCATTGATGCCGGCTGCATTGGCAAGACCCTGTTTTTCCAGAAATCGCAGGAATGAGCGGATCCCGGCCAAACTGCGACCGAGGGTGCGCGCGCCAGCGCCCTTGTTGCGGCGGTTGGCAAGAAATGCGCGCATATCCGCAGGACGCAGGTTTGCCAAATCGTCAAGTCCGGGCGTGCCGCCAAGGTGGTGGGTCAGAAAGACCAGGAACTGCCGCAGATCGCGCTGATAGGCTTCCAGGGTATTGTCTGCAAGACGCCTTTCAAGCCCCAGCTTGTCCAGCCAGGCGCTATGTTGGTCAAGCACGTCGGGGCGCGCCATGAGAATGAAATCATCGTCAGACATTGGCGCCACGGCGCCGGATGAAGGCGGCCAAACGGTCTGTCATGGACATGATCAAGTCTTCCCTGTTGATGCTCGTGCGCAAAAGCGGTAGGTGAGACCACCAGCCGATTGTGGTGGCATTGTCGCTGGTGACGGTTATATTATTGTTAATTCGTTCGATTGGTGCGTTCGGGGTTTTGTCATTGTGTGTACACAATTTACTGTAATAGACTGTCTGCATGTTTGCGGGGATGACACATGGTTCAGAAGCGCTTCCAGATGTTGAGCTTTGACGATCTGGCAGACCGGATTGCCCTGGTTTCACAAGGCAGACCCGGCCATATTGTCGACCAGCTTATTGCCGAGCGTGGGCTGAAACTTGTCAATCATCCGCTCTGGCCTGTCATGCGGCCTGTTCTCCATACGATCTTGCACTACCGACAAACCATTGATTTTGCCGATACAATCGCAAATATGTCGGGGCACGACGCGATGGAATACGCCAGCGGATTGCTCAATCTTGAAATCCAGGTGGAAAATGGCGCGCGGATCCCGCAAACGGGCGGATTTGTCATGGTCAGCAATCATCCCACCGGTATTGCCGATGGCGTGGCGGTGTTTGATCTGCTCAAGGCCAGCCGACCGGATATGATGATCTACGCAAACCGCGATGCCCTGCGCGTCAACCCGCGCTTTGTCGAACTGTTCATTCCGGTGGAATGGCGCGAGGAGTACAAAAGCAGCGTGAAGGCCAGGGAAACCCTGCGCCTGACAAAGCGTGCCGTGGATGATGGCAAGGCGCTGATTCTCTTTCCCTCGGGCCGCATTGCCTATTGGGCTGACGGGGGACTGAATGAGCGGCCCTGGAAGGCCTCCGCTGTAGGCCTGGCGCGCAAATATGGTCTTCCTGTGCTTCCCGTCCACATGGCGGCGCGCAATTCCGGACTGTTCTACTGGCTGTCCAAATGGTCGACAGAACTGCGCGACATGACTGTTTTTCACGAAGTGCTGAACAAGAAGAGCAAGACATTCCGCTTCAATGTCGGCCAGCTGATCCAGCCGGATGACCTGCAGGGTGACAACAGCGAAGTCACCAGAGCGCTGGAACAGCATTGTGTCCATGAGCTGGCGGCAGATCCCAACAGCATTTTTCGTATGAAGGGCTGACAATCAGCGTTCGGTTCTTTCATTCGAAACAGGGCAGCTTTGGTTCAACACCATGTATCTACGGTCCATGTCAGTCGAGAATTACCGCTCACTGCGCTCGATCCGCATGGATCTTGGGCCGGTCAATCTGTTTGTCGGTGCCAATGGTACAGGCAAATCCAACCTCTATCGCTCTGTGCAACTGATCAGGATGGCGGCCGAGGGACAATTCGCACGGGCGATTGCCGAAGAGGGTGGTATTTTTTCCGCCATGTGGAGCGGCAGGTTGCCCCGGCACAAAAAGGCGCGGATTCGCCTGGCCGCCGAAATCGTCGATGCACAGAGCGGGCTGATTTATTCCTACAGCATTGTTGCCGGCTTTCGACCTGCGAAAGCGGCGGCGGGTTTCAGCCATGAGGCACAGATCAAAGAGGAAGAAATCACCATCAATACGGGGCGCCGACCGCATGTCGTGATGCAGCGCAAGGGCGGGCATATCTCGGTGCGCGATGAGAATGGCCGGATGGTGGATTATCCCGATCAGGTCATGACATCGGAAACAGCGCTATTCCTGCTGGGGGATGCCGGACATTATCCGGAAATCAGTACCTTGCGCCATATCATTGGCCAATGGCGCTTCTATTATGGCTTTCGTTCTGATGGGGATTCACCTCTGCGCATGCCGTGTCTGGCCATAACGGCTCCGATGCTGGACGAAGACGGAACAAATATTGCCGCTGTGCTGGCAACTCTGGCCCATACGCGACAGGACACAGTGGATCTGGACCGGGCCGTTCATGATGCCTTTGACGGAGCAGCGCTCTCGATACCGGAACCGGAAGAATATGCCCGTTTTGGTCTGATCCTGCCGGAATTTCCCAATCGGCTGTTTCAGCCCCGTGAACTGTCGGATGGTCAGATACGGTTTCTCGCTCTGGCAGCAGCATTGCTGTCCTACCGGCGCCCACCCTTCATCGCCCTCAATGAACCGGAGGCAAGCCTGCATCCAGACATGATACCGGCCTTGGCACAGATGATTGCCAGGGCATCTGAAGACAGTCAGATCTGGGTGGTGACCCATTCACAGGCTCTGGCCGATGCCATCAGCCAGCGGTGCGGCGTAAACGCGCGAACCGTCATCCGTCAGCACGGTGCGACCTGGATCGAGGGAATGACCCTGACGGGACGGATGGAGCACGACGATGAAGATTAAACCCGTCGCGCTCCACCATATTGTTTAACCAAGGTGGTCAGCCGATTTTCTGGCCGGTTTTTTGCCAGTCTGCCAGAAAGGTTTCAAGGCCCTTGTCGGTCAAGGGATGTTTGACAAGCGCCTTGAGGGTTGATGGCGGAACGGTTGCGACATCGGCGCCGATGAGGGCTGCATCCTTGACATGATTGACCGAGCGGATGGATGCGGCAAGAATTTCCGTTGTGTAGCCGTAATTGTCGTAAATCTGACGGATTTCCGCAATCAGTTCCATTCCGTCAATGGCCATATCGTCGATTCGGCCAATGAAGGGTGAAATGTAGGTGGCGCCTGCCTTGGCAGCCAGCAGCGCCTGATTGGCGGAAAAACACAAGGTGACATTGGTCTTGTGACCGGCTGCCGTTAGCGCCTTGCAGGCTTTCAGGCCGTCCAGCGTCAGGGGCAGCTTGATGCAGATGTTGTCGGCGATTTTTGCCAGAACGGCAGCTTCGCTCATCATGCCTTCATAATCGGTCGCGGTGACTTCGGCGGAAACCGGGCCGTCAACCATGGAGCAGATTTCCTTCGTGACTTCCATGATGTCGCGGCCGGATTTCAAAATCAGGGACGGGTTGGTTGTGACGCCATCCACGAGGCCCAATTCATTCAATTCGCGGATTTCATCTACATCCGCTGTATCGACAAAAAATTTCATCCTGTGCCATGCCTCTTTTGAGCTGATAATTCGCAGTCGTGGCTTTTCTTTAATCCAATCGCGGGGCAAGGTCACCACCAAGATGAAAGATTCGCCACAACTGTCCCTTATTGACCTGCCAACGATCACCGTGCCGGTATTGGTTCCGCTGCCCGCGTCGAAGCCCTATTCCTATGCGGTGCCGGACGATATCCATGTGCAGCCGGGTTCGATTGTCCAGGTTCCGCTGGGTCCCAGACAGGTTGCGGGCATTGTCTGGGATGGCGGAAGCGATGGTGTGGACCCGAAAAAACTGCGTCCCATCACATTGGCCTTTGATTGTCCCATCATTGCCACGGAAATGCGCCGGTTTCTTGACTGGGTGGCGCAATATACGTTGTCGCCGCCCGGAATGGTTGCCCGCATGGCTCTGCGGGCACCGGCGGCCTTCGATCCGGAGCCCCCAACACAGGGTTTGCGGCTGGGAGAATTGCGCCCCGAACGCATGACGCCGGCGCGCAACCGGATCATCGCGCTCGCCGACGACGGTCTGAGCTGGACGCGCAGCGGTCTGGCGCATGCAGCCGGTGTTTCCGTCAGTGTTGTCGATGGCCTGATCAAACAGGGTGTTTTCGAAACAATATGGATACCACCGCAACCCGTGGTGCCTGCTCCCGACCCCGATTATGGCAAGTCGGCGCTGAGCGCCGAGCAGCAGCAAGCTGTGGATGATCTGCTTGTTCCATCGTTTTCTTCAGGGCACTCGGTGTCGCTGATCGACGGCGTCACCGGGTCAGGAAAGACCGAGATCTATTTCGAAGCCGTGGCGCATATGATCACGCAGGGGCGCCAGGTGCTGATTCTGTTGCCGGAAATAGCGCTGACATCGGCTTTTCTTGATCGTTTTGAGCGGCGTTTCGGCTGCAAACCGGCAGAATGGCACTCCGATATCGCCCCACGCATGCGCGAAAAAGTCTGGCGGCAGGCGGCCAGCGGTGACATCCGTGTTGTTGTCGGCGCCCGTTCGGCGCTGTTTTTGCCCTTTGCCGATCTGGGCCTGATCGTGGTCGATGAAGAGCATGACGCGGCCTACAAACAGGAAGACCGGGTTTTCTACAACGCAAGGGACATGGCTGTGGTTCGCGGCCATATCGGCCGCTTTCCCGTTGTTTTGGCGTCGGCGACACCGTCCATTGAAAGTCAGGTCAACGCAAATTGGGGAAAATACCGCTCCATCATTCTGCCCGGACGTTATGGTGGGGCGGCCCTGCCGGATCTGCAGCTTGTCGACATGCGCCGTGATCCGCCGGCAAGGGGTGGTTTCCTGTCACCGGTGCTGCTTCAGCAGATCGGCAAGACGGTTGAACGGAAGGAACAGGCGTTGCTGTTCCTCAACCGCAGGGGCTATGCGCCCCTGACGCTGTGCCGCGTGTGCGGCCATCGTTTCGAATGCCCCGACTGCTCCAGCTGGCTGGTCGAGCACCGTTTTCGCGCTCAGCTGCAATGCCATCATTGCGGCCACACCGAAAGGACGCCGGAGGCCTGCCCCGAATGCGGGACGCTGGATCATCTGGTGGCCTGCGGGCCGGGTGTCGAGCGAATCGCCGAAGAGGTCAATCAGCATTTTCCCGATGCAAGAACCATTGTCCTGTCTTCCGACATGGCAGGCGGCGTGCGGCGTCTGCGGCTGGAACTGGAAGCCATTGCCAAGGGTGAGGCGGATATTGTCGTTGGCACACAACTTGTGGCGAAGGGTCATAATTTTCCACTGATGACCCTGGTGGGCATTGTTGATGCGGATCTGGGCCTGAGCAATGGAGATCCGCGTGCTGCTGAACGCACATTTCAGTTGCTGTCGCAGGTGACTGGTCGCGCCGGGCGAACCGGACTGAAAAGCCGTGGGCTGATACAGACCTACCAGCCCCAGCATCCGGTGATGCAGGCAATCGTATCGGGTGATCGGGAAAGTTTTTATGCCCGCGAGATCGAGGAACGCGAAAAGGCAAAAATGCCACCTTTCGGACGCATGGCGGCTTTGATCGTCTCGGCCGCGGATCGCGCCGAAGCCGAGAACCATGCGCGCGGATTGCGTCAGGCGGCACCACGCGACGGTGACATTCAGGTGCTGGGCCCTGCCGAGGCGCCCTTGGCGCTGATTCGCGGACGTTATCGCTTTCGACTGCTCGTTCATGGCAGCAGAAAATGTGATATTCAGGGATTTGTGGCCAGGACGATCGAACATGGACCGAAGGTGCGCGGCTCCGTGCGCGTGCAGATCGATATCGATCCACAGAGTTTTACATGAACAGCAGCGCTGGGCTGGCGACGGGCTGGACTGTGCTGGACTGGGGAGAATGCGAGATGATTGAATTTTATTGGCCGGGATCCACGGGCGAATGGCTGGCCTTTACTGTTGCGGTCGTCACTGTCGGTTTCGGCCTCCTGCTTTTCCTGATGCCACGGCTTTCGTTTGGGATATTGCGGCTGCAACCTGTGGAGGGCCGCGCAGATGCCATTGCTGAGGGGCGAGCAACCATGGCCGGGTTCTATCTGGGCTGCGGCCTGGGCTGCCTGCTGCTGGCCCAGCCGCTGATCTATCTGGTGCTCGGCCTGGGCTGGGCTTTCACCGCGCTCGGCCGGCTGGTTTCCATCGTCTTCGATCGCGCTGGTACGCGTTTCAACTGGCTGTCCCTGCTGGTGGAAGTCTTGTTGGCGGCTCTACCGCTGGGTTTTGCTTTCGGAATGATTTGATTTTGAAAAGCGGCGGGTTTTGCAAGCGGGACCAGGCGACGGTGATAGCCGGTTGTGAAAAGCCGAATCGCGTTGACCGGGCGCCGGTCTGCCATTTGTTCGCCGACAATCGCCGCTGGCTGGTTATAGAAGTTTTGCCGGATCAAATGTTCTGACCGGTGCGCAGGAATCAGTTCAGGTGGCAATCTTTCAGACCGGCTGAGCAAATTTGCGGCAGGCTGATTTCATGAAAGTCAGATGGTCAAACAGGCGTCGTACACACGGTAATTTCGGGTTTTATTCACAATTATGGGCGATCTCATCCAAAAGCATGCATCAAAGCGTGTTGCGAGTCCAAGATACGTATGCTAGACGAACCACGAAATCGCAGTTGAGATCAGTCACATGATCTTTCACTGTAAAAAAATCGAAACAAATTCAAGGATTTGCAGAGTGTCAAACCTCTGGTACCGAATCCTCGAATGCAGTTCAGAGAACTTTGTGCCCGTGGCAGACACTACTTCGCATATATCCGGTGTTGCAGAACGGTATGCGTCATCCCTTTTCGAACTGGCTCTTGAAGCCAAATCGGAAAAACTGGTTGGTGACGATTTGACCCGTCTGGAAACGCTGATTGATGGCAGTGAGGACCTGAAAAGGTTGATCCGCAATCCCGTTTTTTCCGCCGATGACCAGTTCAAGGCCATATCGGCCGTGGCCGACAAGGCCGGAATAAAGGGGCTCGTCGGTAATTTTCTCAAGGTCGTGGCGAGGAACCGTCGGTTGTTCGTCATTCCGGGCATTATCAGGGCCTACCGGCTCATTGAGGCAAAGCACCGCGGCGAAGTCTCCGCCGAGGTGACGTCCGCGCACGCGCTGACTGCAGCCCAGACAACAGAATTGAAGGCGGCGCTGAAAGGCGTCACCGGCAAAGACGTGGCAATTCATGTCACTGTCGACCCGTCAATCATGGGGGGTCTGATCGTCAAGGTCGGATCGCGCCAGATTGACACATCGCTTCGCTCCAAACTTTCTACCCTCAAGCTTGCACTGAAAGAGGTCGGCTGATGGAAATCCGTGCCGCGGAAATCTCCGCAATACTCAAAGAACAAATCAAAAATTTCGGCAAAGAGGCAGAAGTCTCCGAAGTCGGTCAGGTGCTCTCCGTCGGTGACGGTATTGCGCGCGTCTATGGTCTGGACAATGTCCAGGCCGGTGAAATGGTCGAATTCCCTGGTGGGATTCGGGGCATGGCGCTGAACCTGGAAGCTGACAATGTCGGCGTTGTGATCTTCGGTTCCGACCGGGACATCAAGGAAGGCGACACGGTCAAGCGGACCGGTTCCATCGTTGACGTGCCTGTTGGCAAGGAATTGCTGGGCCGCGTCGTTGACGGGCTGGGCAATCCAATCGACGGCAAGGGGCCGATCAATGCCAAGCAGCGCGCCCGTGTGGACGTCAAGGCACCCGGCATTATCCCGCGCAAATCGGTTCATGAGCCGATGTCGACAGGGCTGAAGGCCATTGATGCGCTTATCCCGATTGGCCGTGGACAGCGTGAGCTGGTCATCGGTGACCGGCAGACCGGCAAGACAGCCATTATCCTGGACACGTTTCTCAATCAGAAGCCTGCCCACGACAGTGGTGACGAAAACGAAAAACTCTATTGCGTCTATGTCGCCGTTGGCCAGAAGCGCTCTACTGTTGCTCAGTTCGTCAAAGTGCTGGAAGAACGTGGCGCTCTTGAATATTCGATCATTATTGCCGCAACGGCATCTGATCCAGCCCCTCTGCAGTTCCTGGCGCCCTTTGCCGGTTGCGCCATGGGTGAATATTTCCGCGACAATGGCATGCATGCCCTGATCGGTTATGATGACCTTTCCAAACAGGCTGTATCCTATCGTCAGATGTCTTTGCTGCTTCGTCGTCCACCCGGTCGTGAAGCCTATCCCGGTGACGTTTTCTATCTTCACTCGCGCCTGCTTGAGCGTGCAGCGAAGCTGAATGACGACAACGGTTCCGGTTCGCTGACCGCGCTGCCGGTGATCGAAACGCAGGGCAATGACGTGTCGGCCTTTATTCCGACCAATGTGATCTCGATCACGGATGGCCAGATCTTCCTTGAATCCGACCTGTTCTACCAGGGCATTCGTCCTGCTGTGAATGTCGGTCTGTCGGTTTCCCGTGTGGGTTCAGCCGCGCAGGTCAAGGCGATGAAACAGGTTGCCGGTTCGATCAAGGGTGAATTGGCCCAGTATCGTGAAATGGCTGCCTTTGCGCAGTTCGGCTCCGATCTGGATGCGTCCACCCAGCGTCTTCTCAACCGTGGATCGCGTTTGACCGAATTGCTCAAGCAGCCACAGTTCTCTCCGTTGAAGACTGAGGAGCAGGTTGCTGTCATCTTTGCCGGTGTGAATGGTTATCTTGATAAACTTCCGGTCAATGAAGTCAGCAAATTCGAGCAGGGCCTGCTTGCGCATATGCGCACAGACGGCAAAGCCATCCTTGAGGCCATCCGCAAGGAAAAGGCTTTGAGCGATGATCTCAGGAAACAGCTGGCGGCTGCGATCGACGCATACGCCAAGTCGTACGCCTGAGTGTTGTCGGCGCACGGAATACTAGCAACGGACGGATAACGGATGCCTTCACTTAAGGATCTGAGAAACCGGATCGCCTCCGTCAAGGCGACGCAGAAGATCACCAAGGCGATGCAGATGGTCGCCGCGGCGAAGCTTCGGCGTGCGCAGGATGCGGCCGAAGCTGCGCGCCCCTATTCCCAGCGGATGGGTAAGGTTTTGGCAAATATTGCCGGAGCCGTTACGGGTGGCGCAGATACGCCAAAGCTGATGGCGGGAACCGGAAACGACCAGGTGCATCTGCTTGTCGTATGTACTGCTGAACGCGGTCTGTGCGGTGGATTCAACTCGCAGATAGCCCGTCTTGCCCGCGAGCATACGCGCTCACTGATTGCTGATGGCAAGGATGTGAAAATCCTGTGCGTCGGCAAAAAGGGCTATGACATCTTGCGGCGCGAGTTTGCCAGCCGAATTATCGACCGGGTCGATCTGCGTGAAGTCAAACGTGTCGGCTTTGTCAATGCGGACGAGATTGCCCGGAAGGTGATCGGTCTGTTTGATGAAGGCGAATTTGACGTTTGCACGTTGTTCTATTCCGAGTTCAAATCGGTTATCAGCCAGATTCCGACAGCCATGAAGATCATTCCGGCCAGTGCGCCGGACTTCGAGGCCGAGGCCGATGGCGAGCTTGATGCCTCGGTTTACGACTATGAACCGGATGCTGCATCCATTCTGGGTGATCTTCTGCCGCGCAACATTGCGGTACAGATTTTCCGTGCCCTGCTGGAAAACAGTGCGTCCGAACAGGGTGCACGCATGGGCGCAATGGACAGTGCGACACGCAATGCCGGCGAAATGATCGACAAGTTGACGCTGACCTATAACCGCCAGCGTCAGGCGCAGATCACCAAGGAACTCATTGAAATTATTTCGGGCGCGGAAGCGCTGTAAGGCTCTGAAAGAGGGTATATACGATATGGCTAAGGCAGCTACCCCCACTACCGCTGCAGCGGAAAAGAAGCCGGCGACACGCCGCGCTCCGGCCAAAAAGGCCGCAGTCAAACCAGCAGGTGCTGTTGGCAAGGTGACACAGGTTATCGGCGCTGTTGTCGACGTTTCCTTTGAAGGTGGTGTCCTGCCGCGCATTCTCAATGCGCTGGAAACGGACAACCTGGGCAACCGGCTGATTCTCGAAGTTGCACAGCATCTGGGTGAAAACACCATTCGCGCCATCGCCATGGATTCCACCGAGGGTCTGGTGCGTGGTCAGGAAGTGGTTGATACCGGCGATGCTATCACCGTTCCGGTTGGCCCGGAAACGCTCGGACGCATCATGAATGTGATCGGTGAACCGGTTGATGAAGCAGGCCCGGTCAAGACCAAGGCCAGACGCGCCATTCACCAGGACGCTCCTGCCTATGTCGATCAGTCGACGGATTCGGAAATCCTGGTTACCGGCATCAAGGTCGTTGACCTTCTGGCTCCCTATGCCCGTGGCGGCAAGATCGGCCTGTTTGGCGGTGCCGGTGTTGGCAAGACCGTTCTCATTCAGGAACTGATCAACAATGTTGCCAAGGCGCATGGTGGTTATTCCGTGTTTGCCGGTGTTGGCGAACGTACCCGCGAAGGCAATGACCTTTACTGGGAAATGATTGAATCTGGTGTGAACACCAATCCTGCGGAAAACAATGGTTCTACCGAGGGATCCAAATGTGCCCTGGTGTTCGGTCAGATGAACGAGCCTCCCGGAGCCCGTGCCCGTGTTGCACTGACCGGTCTGACGATCGCCGAACAGTTCCGCGACGAAGGCCAGGACGTTCTGTTCTTCGTGGATAATATTTTCCGCTTTACACAGGCTGGTTCCGAAGTGTCGGCGCTGCTTGGCCGTATTCCTTCGGCGGTGGGCTATCAGCCGACGCTGGCCACCGATATGGGTACCATGCAGGAGCGGATCACCTCGACCAACAAAGGTTCGATCACATCGGCTCAGGCCGTTTACGTGCCTGCCGATGACTTGACCGACCCGGCACCAGCAACATCCTTTGCTCACCTTGATGCAACGACCGTGTTGAACCGTGCGATTTCGGAAAAGGGCATCTACCCGGCTGTGGATCCGCTTGACTCGACATCCCGCATGCTTGACCCGATTGTTGTCGGTCAGGAACATTATGATGTCGCCCGTCAGGTGCAGTCGATCTTGCAGCGCTACAAGGGTCTGCAGGACATCATCGCGATTCTCGGGATGGATGAATTGTCTGAAGAAGACAAGGTGACTGTTGCCCGCGCCCGTAAAATCGAGCGCTTCCTGTCACAGCCGTTCTTCGTGGCTGAAATCTTCACCGGTGCACCCGGACAGCTTGTTGATCTGCAGGACACGATCAAGAGCTTCAAGGGTCTTGTCGAAGGTGATTATGATCACCTGCCGGAAGCGGCCTTCTATATGGTTGGCGGCATTGATATGGCAATCGAAAAGGCTCAGAAGCTGGCTGCGGAAGCCGCCTGATCAAGAACCAGGCAACAGGCGGATCATCGATGGTTCGCCTGAACTGCCCCAGTTTATGAAAAAGTGACCTATATGGCTGACAGTTTCAATTTTGAGCTTGTGTCTCCGGAACGTTTGCTGGTTTCCGAAGCGGCAGTGGAAGTCGTTCTTCCCGGCACTGATGGTGAGATGACCGTGATGGCGCATCATGCGCCGGTCATGACCACCATCAAGCCCGGCATCGTCGAGGTCAGGACGGATTCAGGCACGATCAACCGCTACGTCGTTTTTGGCGGCTTTGCCGACATCCTGCCTGAAGTATGCACCCTGCTGGCCGAATCGGCCGTGCATGTGGACGATATCGACCGTACCGATCTGGCACAGCGTATCCAGAACACCACTGAAGATCTGGCCGACGCAAAAGACGAAATGGAAAAGACGCGGATCGCGGAATATCTCAGCCACCTGACAACGTTGCAGGCTTCTGTCTGACAGTCGGATTGATTGCGCAAGACCATCGAGGCGGGCGAAAGCCCGCTTTTTGCGTTTTGGCCTTATAATCACCCTGACCTTTTGATCGAAAACCTATGAATCTTTCGTCAAATGGGAAAATGCGGCAACGACCTGTTCATAGACGCGTCTTTTGAAGGGTACGATCAGGCCAGGTATGTCCTGCAGAGGCCGCCATTTCCACTGGTCGAATTCGGCCCTGTTGCCCTCGGGTGGCGGATTGATGGCAATTTCATCTTCATTGCCTTCAAACCGAAAGGCAAACCAGCGCTGCGTCTGGCCACGGTATTTGCCTTTCAGGGCGACGCCAAGCAGTTCTTCGGGCAGATCGTAATAAATCCACTCAGGCGCCTCTTCCAGAAGCGACACGCTTTTGATGCCCGTTTCCTCGTATAGCTCACGCTTTGCCGCTGCAAGCGGCTCCTCGTCCTTGTCTATGCCGCCCTGAGGCAATTGCCATAGTTGCTGCGCATTCATCAGTTCGCCGTTGTCTTCATCTATCCGGCGACCGGTCCAAACCTTGCCCTCGGCATTGAGAACGACAATTCCGACACAATGCCTATAGGGCAGATCATCGAAGTTCTTGTGGTTTTTTGCCATGGCCTAATTGTTCTCCTCACGGTCGGCAAGCGCTGACACGCCAACGATCTCGATGCCTCTTGCCGTGGCTTCATTGGCCCAGGAGGCGATTGCATCGACGCTGGCTTCAAATGCGGATGCAGTGGCGATTGCCGTGCCCTCGAGCCGGGCAATGCGTTCCGCCTCATCCAGTTTTTTCAGGATGTCGCCGCGCTTGACGGATGCGTCTACCACCACGTCAGCTGTGACATGAGGCACGCCGACTGCCGAGGCAATGGCGCCTGTGACCGTTTGTGCAGATGTGCCATCGTCCAGAAACAACACGCCTCTTTTGGCCAGATCGCGCATGATCGGCTCCGTTGCAGCAGGGTCGGAAAGAAAACGTCCACCCATGAAGTTCATGATGCCGGTATAATTGGTGATGCGCGCCATCGCCCAGTGCAGGTCGGCCAGATTCTGTTTCTCCCCATCGGCCACAACCAACGTATGCGGGCCGGGATTGTTGGTCGGAAAGTCAAACGGTTCAAAGGGAACCTGAAGCAATACCTCGTGGCCATTGCGTCTGGCCTCCTGCAACCAGCGTTGCAGGCTGTTGCCGCTGGCCGCAAACGCCAGAGTGATTTCTTCGGGCAATGTCTGCAGGGCATATTGGGTCCCGGTCTGGCTGAGGCCAAGGCCGCCGACAACGATGGCCAGACGGGCACCGCGTGACCCTGACCAGGGGCGGGCATAGGCGTCAACCGGCCGCTTGCCATCCGCACCGCGGGCAGGCAACCGGCCAAATTCGGAGTTTTCCAGCAGTTCGGGGACCGGCAGATGGGCAATACGCGCCTCCTGCCCGATCGTGTCGCCGCCAGACAGGACAAGGGGACCGTCATTGTCCCGGTCGCGTGGCGAGATGGTGGTCACGACCTGACCGCTGCCGGTCAAAGTGCGTTGAAAGTTGGCGCCGGAATTTGCCGGTTGCCGTATCTCTGCCACTGTATCGGGGATGGTCTCATTGGCGACACCTGCCGCGGCCGATGGCTCGGAGGTCGCAACCTGTGGTTCAGAGACTGTTTGCGCGGGCAATGCAGCGCTTTGTTGCCGCAGGCCGCTTGGCTGAAAAGCCACCAGGCCGGCAGCGACGATGATTACAAGGCTGGTGATGGCAAGCAACCAGAGACGCCATTTTGGGCGTTCCGAAGGCGAAGAGCCGGCACCCGAACCGGTGCGGCGACGGTTTTGTCCAAGCGGTTTGTCAAGTTCTGAGCCTGGTTCCACGTCTGGGACAAATCCGTATCTGGTGAATGGGTGGACAGGTTGCCATTATCTGCGTTTTCGGTGGGGTAAACAGTTCACCGTTCCATGAAACGCATGGGAGCCTGGGCAAGCAACTCGGGTTTGTATATCAGGGCGCTTCCGCTCTTGCAAAAGACCTCTATGCGGAACGGGCTCTGTATGAACCCGTCCCGCCTGTTGGTTATTCGGTGCTGGTGGGCTCCTCAGCGTCCAGGCCGGTCTTGGCTGCCTGAGCTGTATTGGGCGGGAAGGCGGGATCGGTCTTCTCACCTCTGAGCAGTTCAAGCGCGAGACCCAGTTGCAGGTCGTCCTTGGCTTCCGGCGGCACATAGGCGATGGAGCCGGACCCTTCCTCGGTTTCATCCTGGCCCTGGATATGGCCACGCAGTTCCGATTCGCCGGTCTGGCGCACGCGGCCTTTCAGCTCTTCGGGCAAGGGCTGTTCGACAATGATATCCGGCTTGATGCCGATACCCTGGATCGAAGCGCCTGATGGCGTGTAATAAAGCGCAGTTGTCAGGCGCAGGGCACCATTCTCACCCAGTGGAATGATGGTTTGCACCGACCCCTTGCCAAAGGAACGTGTGCCGAGAATGGTTCCACGCTTGTGGTCCTGCAAGGCTCCGGCGACAATTTCCGATGCACTGGCAGAACCGCCATTGACCAGAACAATGACCGGTTTGCCGGATGTCAGATCGCCGGGACGTGAATTGTAGCGGCGTGTTTCTTCGGCATTGCGGCCGCGGGTGGAGACAATCTCGCCACGATCAAGGAAGGCGTCCGACACGTTGATCGCCTGATCGAGCAGACCACCCGGATTGAGCCGCAGGTCGAGGACATAACCTTTAAGCTTGTCAGCGGGCACTTCCTTGTTGATCGTTTCAATGGCACTGGCCAGATCATTGTAGGTTTTTTCGGTGAAGGAGATGACACGAATATAGCCGACATCACCCTCGACGCGGAATTTGACCGCTTTGACCTTGATGATCGCCCGGGTGATGTTGATCTTGATCGGTGCATCAGCCCCCTCGCGCAGCACGGACAATTCGATGCTCGACCCGATCGGCCCGCGCATCTTGTCAACGGCCTGAGACAGATTGAGACCGCGAACCGGTTCGCCATCGATTTCGGAGATCAGATCGCCAGAAAGCACGCCTGCAGCCGATGCCGGTGTGTCGTCAATGGGGGTGATGACCTTGACCAGTTCACTGTCCTGATCGAGCGTGACCTCAATACCCAGGCCGCCAAACTCGCCACGGGTCTGGGTGCGCATGTCCTCAGCATCCTCGGCATTCATGAAGCTTGAATGCGGGTCGAGAGACGTCAGCATGCCATTGATGGCATTTTCGACCAGATCGCTTTCATCCGGCGGCGTGACGTATTGGGCGCGGACGCGCTCGAAGACATCGCCGAAAACGGACAATTGCTTGTAGGTTTCAGAATTGGCTGCAACAGCCGATGTGCCAACTGACTGCACCGCACTGACGGTGACTGCTCCGATGACAATACCGGCGGCAACTAATGTGACTTTACGAATCATTGCTTACCCTTCCAGAAGGATTGCTGGCCCACCAGGGGGCCGGATCAACGGGCTTACCGTCTTTTCTAAACTCTATGTAGAGCGTTGGCTCCGCTGATGCCAGAGCCAATGCTGATGCAGACGCGAGCTTTGTTGTCGCCATGCGTCCGATGGGTTCACCGGAAACGACAAATTGGCCGATGTCGACATTTATACTGCCCATGCCAGCCAGGACCAGATGATAGTCGTCACCGGCATTGAGAATGAGCAATTGACCGTAGGAACGGAACGGTCCGGAGTATACAACCCAACTGTCTGCCGGTGCTGTAACAATTGCGTCAGGGGCTGTTGATACCATGATTCCCTTGAGTGGGTGGCCTGTGCCGTCATCATCACCGAAACTCAGCATGGCCTGGCCGGCTACGGGAATCTCAAGTTTTTGCTTGAGGTCGGAAAAGGCAAATGCCGGAGCGATACGATCACCCTTTGGTGTTGATTTGCCGGCGAGATCTCTGGCTGCCTGACGTTGCTTTTGCGATTCTGCGGCGCGTTTTTCCTCGGCCAGCCGCGCCTTTTCGGCAGCCTTGCGGACCGAATCAATCTGATCACCCAGCGAGGCGATGAGGTCTTCGAGGCTTTCGGCGCGTTCAGCCAATTTCCGGGATGCATTGGCCTCTGCCGTCAATTGCTCGCGGCTGTCTTCTGCAAGTTTGCGCTTCTCGGCCAGCAAAAGGTTCAGTTTTTCCTCCTCCGCGGCCTGATTTTCCAGGGTGGACAGGAGCAATTCGCGCTCATTGGAAATGGAGGCGCGAATGGAGCTCAATTCGCTGAGGTCGGCGACAAGTTTTTCAGTCTGTTCGCGAATTTCCGGAACAACGGCACCGAGCAGGATGGCGCTCCTGACCGAAGAAAGGGCATCTTCGGGCGTCACCAGCAGGGCCGGCGGCGGATTGCGTCCCATCCTTTGAAGAGCGGCAAGGACCTGTGCCAGCGTGCTTCGTCTGGCGATCAGCGAGCTGCGCAGATCACCCTGGCGTTTGGCCAGAATTGCCAGGCGCAATTCGCCCTCTTCAATGTCTTCGCTCAGCTTTTTCTGGGTCTTGGCAGATTGGACGAGTGCGGTGCGCAGGGTCGACTGGTCCTTGCGCAGCGCAGCGATGCTGGATTCCAGCTGATTGCGCCGTTCCTCCGACAGGGAAATATCGGTGGCAATGCGTTCGAGTTCGCCCAGGCCTTCGACGCGCTTCTGGTTCAACGCGTCGATGATGACGGGATCTGCATCATCTTTTTGCGACGTTGTCGGAATTTGCTGCGCGGCTTTGGAATCCTTGCCGGTTTGGGCATTGCCGGTTTGTGCATGGCTGGAGGCGACAATGCCGGGCGCCAGCAACAGGTGTCCTGCCAGTAAAAGAGACAAAACCAGGGTGGAACGTCCGTGTGACCAATATCCATGCATAAAACAGCCGCCATCAAATCCCCACTGATCAGATCGATGATCAGATGGATGAATGTTGGCCGAACGATGCTTTTCGTCATGCATGGTGCGAATCACGCCCCTTTGCGCGTCTTCAGGCCTGAAACCCTATAGGGATGCAGGTCAAAAGAATATCGTTTGCAGTCACATTTTGCCACGCGGTGCTGCAATATTTTGCTCCAACGTGTCCATTTCTGTCTGGCAAGCAAGAATGGCTTTGATAAGGCGCTGTTGGGGATTTGAAAACCAAACGGGAAAATTTGCGGGATTGCATGCAGGGCCCATTGCCCGCAAAGCCATCAATTCCGGTGATAGGGATGTCCGGCAAGAATGGTCGTTGCCCGGTAGAGCTGTTCGGCCAGGAGAATGCGCACCAGTTGATGCGGCCAGGTCAAGGCGCCAAACGAGATGACGGCGTCCGCCCTTTCAAGCAGGGCTGAATCATGGCCGTCAGCACCGCCAATGGTGATGGCCAGATCGCGCTTGCCGGCATCGCACCAGGCGCCGAGCATGTCGGCAAATTGATTTGAATCCGGTGTCTTGCCGCGTTCATCAAGAACAATCAGCAAGCTGTCTGCCGCCAAGGCCTTTTCCAGTGCCTGGCATTCTTCACGCTTGCGGGTGGCGCTGTTGGACGCGCGGCTTTCGGGCAATTCCACAATCCGGTTGAAGGCCAGTCCCTGCGCCGTGCCGGTCTTTGAAAAACGGTCGAAATAACGCGCCGAAAGATCCCTCTCGGGGCCCGCCTTCAGCCGACCCACGGCATAAATTGTCACACGCATATCGCCTCGCTTTGCCGCAGCCCGGGCTGAACGGGACTTCAAATCCGCAATCAGACCTGTGCCGGAGCAACGATCAGCAGAACATCGTTTTGTCGAAACAAAACTGCGCGCCGGCAATAGGTCTTTAAACGGCTTGTCGGAAGATCGCTTCGCGCGTTTCCGACAATACTCTAGTGAACCGTGCCTTCTTCGACATCAGGGGCCATCCACATTTTTTCAATGTTGTAGAATTCCCTGATTTCAGGACGGAATACATGGATGATGATGTCTCCGGCGTCGATCAATACCCAGTCACCAGCGGCAAGGCCTTCGACTTTCCCTGTTCCGTGGCCTGCAGCTTTCAGGTCGCGGAGAAGGTGATCGCAGATGGCCATGACATGGCGGGTCGAACGACCGGAAGCAACCACCATGTGATCGCCCAGTGCCGATTTTCCGGCAATGTTTATGGAGACAATGTCTTCTGCCTTGGATTCCTCAAGACTTGAGAGGACCAATTTCAACGCATGGAATGCGGCATTGCTGCTTTCCAGTGCGGGTGAGGAAATGTTTTCATCATTTCCCTTGCTGTGTGCTGTTCTCAGTGTTTTTCCTTTCCGTAACAGAACAAGCCATGATTTGCATTTTCGGAGACAATTGCACCATCGGGCGTCGTTGCCGGTGTTTCTCCGAATTTCCCCCTGTTGGGGCGGACATTCTGATCCGACTCAGTGTCAGGGTTTCCAGCAAACACACCTAAAGATAGGCATGGTTGCATGCAGGTTTCAAGACAAAGCTGTTCAACAATTTCATTTGCGGGCTCGAACGGGCTTCATTGCGCCGCCTGAGTATTGCGAATTTTAGTGGACGAAAGCGTTGAGCGAGGACCATGAATAAATGTCCATGCCGGGGCTTTTCTGAGGGGCAGCAGTGCGGCTTCTTCTTCATCCATCCTGGCGTGGTCAAATCGTTTGACCATCTTCGATGACAGATAGGAAAGCGTGGAGCCGGGCCGGTCGATGATGGCGATCGGCATGGTGCGAGCGATGGTCTGCCAGTCCTGCCAATGGTGGAATCCAGCCAGATTGTCGGCGCCCATGATCCAGACAAAGTGCACGCCGCGGTTTCGCTTTTGAATATAGCGCAGGGTCTGCGCGGTGAAATGCAGCCCCAGTGCCGCCTCGAAGGCGGTGAATTTGATCCGGGGATTTGTTGCGATTGCCTCGCTCTGCCTGAGCCGTGAGCCAAGGCTTGCCAGATTGCTGTGATCTTTCAGCGGATTGCCCGGAGTCACGATCCACCACAATTGATCCAGTCCCATGCGGCGCATGGCCGTCTCCGCAACCAGCGCATGGCCCTGATGCGGCGGGTTGAAAGAGCCGCCAAACAGGCCGACGCGCATCCCCGGCTCGACATGCGGCATGCGCAGATAGCGCGGCTGCACCTGATCGTTTCGGGAAACCTGCTGGTTTGCACGCATGTCCATCACGGGCGGATCTGGCCGTGGCCATGCACCTTGTATTTGAAGGATGTCAATTGCTCGACGCCGACGGGCCCCCTTGCGTGCATTTTGCCGGTGGCGATGCCGATTTCGGCGCCCATGCCGAATTCGCCGCCATCGGCAAACTGGGTCGAGGCATTGTGCAACAGGATGGCCGAGTTGACCTCGTTCATGAAGCGCTCGGTCGCCGCCGGATCCTCGGCGATGATGCTTTCCGTGTGGTTGGAGGAATAGCGCGCGATATGGGCGATCGCCCCCTCGACGCCATCGACCAGTCTGACGGAAATGATCGGTGCCAGATATTCGCTCGTCCAGTCCTTTTCACTGGCTTGCATGGCCACCGGATAGGCTTTTTTGACGTCGTCCGATGCGCGGATTTCGCAACCGGCATTGCTCAGGGCATCGAGCAGCGGGATCAGATGCGTATCGGCGACGGCCCTGTCGACCAGCAGGGTTTCTGCAGCGCCGCAAATGCCGGTGCGGCGCATCTTGGAATTGACGACGATGGCTCTGGCCATGTCGAGTTCCGCAGAGCGATCAACATAGACGTGGCACAGGCCTTCCAGATGGGCGAAGACCGGGACGCGGGCTTCACTTTGTACGCGTTCGATGAGGTTTTTGCCGCCGCGCGGAATGATCACATCGATCGTGCCGCCCAACCCCTTCAGCATTTCGCCAACCGCTGCACGGTCGCTGACCGGCACCAGCTGGATGGCATGTTCGGGCAGGCCGGCCGACTGCAAGCCGCGCACCAGACAGGCATGGATCGCCCGGGAGGAATGGATGGAATCGGAGCCGCCGCGCAAAATGACGGCATTGCCTGCCTTGAGGCACAGGGCGCCGGCATCGGCCGTGACATTCGGGCGGCTTTCATAGATGACGCCAATGACACCCAAGGGGGTGCGCACCCGCTCGATCTTCAGGCCGTTGGGGCGCTCCCAGCCGGCAATGATGGTGCCGACGGGATCGTCAAGCGCGGCGATGGCAAGAATGCCGTCCGCCATGGCCTGTATGCGGCCGGAATCCAGTTTCAGCCGATCAAGGAAGGACCCCGCCATGCCTGATGCCTGCGCATTTTTCATGTCCTGGGCATTGGCTGCCAGTATGGTCTCGCGGTCCGCCACAATGGCCTTTGCCATGGCCTCCAGCGCGCTGTTCTTTTGCTTGGTCGTAGCAATGGCCAACGGTCCACTGGCCGCTTTTGCCTGGTCTCCGATGGCGGCCATCAGATCGATGACATCATGTTCCTCTGTCTTGTGGTCAAGCATTACCCCGTCTCCTCCTGCCTTGCCTGCACATCACCTGGCGCCGGCAGTGTCTGTGTCAACACCATGTCATCGCGGTGGACCATGGCGGCTCTGCCGGAATGGCCCAGAATGGCTATGATTTCCGACGATTTCCGTCCCTTGATCTGTGCGGCTTCATCACAATCATAAGCTGCCAGTCCGCGGGCAATTTCCCCGCCCTCAATATCACAGATGGCGACCGTATCGCCGCGCCGGAAGACCCCCGTCACCTTGCTGACGCCGGCGGGCAGCAGGCTTTTGCCGTTGAGCAAGGCCTTGCGCGCACCGGCATCGATCAACAATCGGCCGATCGGGTCCAACTGCCCGGCAATCCATTTCTTGCGTGCGGAAACGGGCGAGGCGCTGGGCTCGAACAGGCTGTGGCGTGCACCCTCTTCGATGGCCTGCAGTGGATGATCGGGCTTGCCGGAGGCAATGATCATGGTGCAGCCGGCCTTGGTGGCAATGCGTGCGGCTTCAATCTTGGTTTTCATGCCACCGCGTGACAGTTCCGACCCGGCATCCCCGGCCATGGCTTCGATCTGGGCGGTGACCTTGCTGATCCTTTGCAGGAACCTGGCGTTTGGATCCGAATCGGGCGCGGCCGTGGAGAGCCCGGCGACATCGGCCAGCAGCACCAGCAGGTCAGCACCAATCATGGTGGCGACCCGGGCCGCCAGCCGGTCGTTGTCGCCATAGCGTATTTCGCTGGTGGCGACGGTATCATTCTCGTTGACCACCGGAATGGCGCTGGCCTTGAGCAATTGGTCGATGGTCGCCCGGGCGTTGAGATAGCGCCGTCGTTCGCGGGTATCGCCAAGCGTCAGCAGGATCTGGCCGGCAACGAGACCTTCACCGGACAGGGTTTCGGACCAGGCCTTGGCAAGGGCAATTTGCCCGACGGCGGCCGCGGCCTGGCTTTGCTCCAGTCGCAGGCTGCCCGTAGTGACGCCCAAAGACGTATCATGCAGGACGGTGCGACCCAGCGCAATGGCGCCTGACGAGACGATCAGCACGTCGGATCCGGCCTGGTGCAGCGCGGCGATGTCGCGACACAGGGTTTTCAGCCAGTTGTGGCGCAGGCCGTCCTTGCGGTCGACCAGCAGCGCCGAGCCGATCTTGATGACGACACGGTTGTATTGATGTATCTGGGTTTCCATCGCGCTCATGATCGGAACCTGTCTACTCCTGCTCGTTGGACTGAGGCTCCGTTGCTTTCTCAGCCGCTTCAGCCTGTTTTATCAAAGCGGAGAGTGCGCGCAATACCGGGGTCATGCCGTCGCCGGTGATGGCCGAAAGCACATAGGTTGTCTTGCCGCTTGCCGCCTTGAGTTCGGCATATTTGTCACGGCGTGATTCCTCATCCAGCGTATCAGCCTGCGACAGCGCCAGTATCTCCGGCTTTTCGTTGAGGCCTTCGCCATAGGCCTGCAGTTCCGTTCGCACTGTTCTATAGGCCTTGGCCACATCTTCTTCCTGAGCGGAAACAAGATGCAGCAGGACCCGGGTGCGTTCCACGTGGCCAAGGAAGCGATCGCCGATGCCGACACCCTCATGGGCGCCTTCGATCAGGCCGGGAATATCGGCCAGAACGAATTCCCGCCCGTCAATGCTGGCAACACCCAGATTGGGATGCAGGGTGGTGAAGGGATAATTGGCGATTTTCGGCCGGGCGCGTGTGACGCTGGCAAGAAAGGTTGATTTTCCGGCGTTTGGCAGGCCGACAAGACCTACATCGGCAATCAGTTTCAGGCGCAGCCAGACGATCTTTTCAACACCGGGCAGGCCCGGATTGGCATTGCGCGGCGCCTGGTTGGTGGAGGATTTGAAATGGGCGTTGCCAAAACCGCCATTGCCGCCGGGCGCCAGGCGGAACCGCTGGCCCTCGCTGACAAGGTCGCAAATCAGCGTTGTGCCGTCTTCCTCGAAAACCTGTGTGCCGACCGGCACTTTCATGGTGATCTCGGCGCCCGCGGCCCCGGTGCGATTGCGCCCCATGCCATGGACACCGGTCTTGGCCTTGAAATGCTGCTTGAAGCGATAGTCGATCAGCGTGTTGAGGCCCTGGACCGCTTCGATCCACACATCGCCGCCACGTCCGCCGTCGCCGCCATCGGGTCCACCGAACTCGATATATTTTTCCCGCCGGAAGGAGACCGAGCCGGCTCCCCCGTCACCGGAGCGGATTTCCACTTTGGCCTGATCAAGAAATTTCATTGAACTGTCACCTGCATGCGCGATGGATTGAAAGTGTCGGCAATAGCGATATCGCCCGCCTGTTGGCAGGTCAAAGGCAATTGTCGTTCGCAAGGACTGGAGAAATGCGCAAGATGGTTTCGTGCCCCTTGGGCTGCAAACCGATCCGCGTTACGAAATTTCTTCATTTCACCTGTCCGTTCTATTGATTGCCCGTGGCAGCTGTACCACCACGGGGTTGTTGTTCCTATGCCGCAGCCCAGCTGCGCAGTGAAATCCAGGTCTTGCGATCCAGCCTGTACCATTCGACCGGAACGGTGCTGCCCAGGGCCAGGGAATTGACCATGCCGGTTCCCTGATACTGGAAACCGCATTTGTGAATCACCCGGCGCGAGCCTGCGTTGGTGACCCGGCATCGCACATCGATGCATTCGATGTTGCGGGTGCGAAAGGCCATATCAATCACGGCATGGGCTGCTTCAGTTGCTATTCCCTTGTGCCAATGGGGCTCACCGATCCAGTAACCCAGTTCGAGTGTGTCCGGATTGTCCTGCGGTTCAATACCACAGCAACCCAGAAACCGGCCATCATCGCCATTTGTCACGGCATAGACGCATTTGCCAATCGCGCCCGTTTTGGCGCGGCGGATAAACTCCACGGCGTCCATGCGGGTATAGGGATGCGGCATACGAGAGACCATTGTCGCGACCCGGGCATTGTTGGCAAGACAGGCAATTGCGTCTGTGTCTTCGACATGCGGGGCCCGCAGGACCAGCCTTTCGGTGACAAGAACAGGGCATCCGCTGTTTTGTCTGCTTGTTTCTTCGTCTTCCTGACTATCAAGTTCCATGGTTCAGTCCTCCAGTTGAAAATAAAAGGGGAGATGGTGCCCCATCTCCCCTTTCAATACTGGCCTGAACTTTGTTGGCCGGGTCAATGAGACGCCGGCTGTATGTATCCGGCTATTCTGCTGCTTCTGCGCGTGGCATTACGGACACATAGGTGCGACCGTTGGTTTTCGTGCGGAAATCCACATTGCCTTCGACAATCGCAAAAATGGTGTGATCCTTGCCAAGGCCTACGCCCTGTCCCGGATGCCATTTTGTGCCACGCTGGCGAATGATGATATTGCCCGGAATGACGTTTTCGCCACCGAACTTCTTCACGCCGAGGCGTTTGGACTCTGAATCGCGACCGTTGCGCGACGAACCACCAGCTTTTTTGTGTGCCATTGGTTTTCTCCTTTGATCCTCGAACCGTTACTTCGTTGCTTCTGACAGGGTCTTGGCCTGGCCAATCCAGTCATCGCGCTCAATGCGACCCTTGAACGACAATGCGTCGTCAAGCTTGACCACATCTTCCGGTGTGAAGGCCGCGATCTGTGCGAACTGGGTCACGCCGAATGCATGCAATTTTTTCTCAAGTGCCGGACCAACGCCTGAAATCTTCTTCAGGTCATCGGCGGCGCCTGCGGGTGCGGTAAAGACGGCTGCAGGTGCTGTATCGGCTGCCTTTGGAGCGGCCTTGGCCTTTGGTGCCTCAGCTGCTGCTTCAGTCTTCTTGGGTGCTGCTGCCTTCTTAGACGGCTTTGCGCCACCTGTCAGGATTTCAGCAATGCGGATTGTGGTTTCGTGCTGACGATGACCACGGGTCCGCTTGGAATTCTGCCGGCGGCGTTTCTTGAAGGCGATAACCTTGCGGGCACGGCCCTGGTCCATCACTTCAGCCGTGACCAGAGCGCCTTCAACAAAGGGCTTGCCAATGGCTGCATCGGCGCCTTCGCCGACCATCAGAATCTGTGTAAATTCGATCATGTCACCGGTGTCACCGGCAAGTTTTTCGACCTTCAGAAGGTCATCGGCGGCGACAGTGTACTGCTTTCCGCCGGTTTTTATGACTGCGAACATGTTTTTACCTTTCGATGTTCGGTTCAGCTTGTTATTGGCACACGCCATACAGCTGTCTTTTTATTCAGTCGTTCATGGTTGAGCACCGGATATTGAAAAATGGTTCAAATGAACCACATAGCGCTTTCCGGCGGGTTTCCCGAAGCTGTATTGAGGCCCTGTTTTTCAGCCGAAATACAGAAGGCGCAAGTTGCCTCACGCCATGGATATGCGGCAGATACGGGAAAGCGTGCAACGAGTCAAGTTGGTTGAAAAAAATTGCGCGTCAAAAGGCTTGTATCCGCGCCATGAAATGGGTATGACGACGCCCGCATGAACATGCGCAACCAGATATGCGGAGAGGTGGCAGAGTGGTTGAATGCACCGCACTCGAAATGCGGCATACGGGCAACCGTATCGGGGGTTCGAATCCTCTCCTCTCCGCCATTTGACTGAGTTTTCCCGTCGATTCTTAAACTGATAGTACTGCCCTTAAAAACGCTTGATCGCTTGCCTTCGCAACGGATGGTTCTTGCGCTCGCAGGCAGCAAGATCGACATCGCTTAAAATGTTTGTACCTTTCGGATCGTTGCCGCGTATCAAAACCTGCATTTTCCCAACGACCGTGAATCAGGAAAATGGCGCTGAAAGAGGAGCCTTTCAGCGGCCTCTCAAACCGACGCTTCACCAAGTTTGGCGACGTCGATGAAGTTCGACAATGCGCGTGAACGGTTGTTTCTTTTCCAGGCCAATATTGTCTGACTTTGAAACAGACTGTTGTTTATCGGACGCACCCCGACGCCGGGGCCGAGAAAGCCGGTGAGGCTTTTCGGGTAGATGGTTATACCCAGGCCCGCTGCGACCAGTCCGATCAAGGCAAGGGTATTTGAGGCCTCCAGCTTCGGATTGAGTGCTATGCCGGACCGGACGAACAAATCGCCCAGCCTGTGGCGATACTCGCCCCATTCCGCCATGTCGCCAAGGATGAAGTCCTCGTTGCGGATGTCTTCGGGAGTCACCTGGGTTTTGCGCAACAGCGGGTGGCCTTTGGGCGTGACCACGTAAAGCTGTTCGGAGGCAAGCAGAATGCTTTGGCACTCGCTGTTGTCATAGGGGCCGATCATGAAGCCGACATCGATCTCGTCATTGATCAAGGCGGCCTTTTGACCCTGTGTGCGCATGTAGCGCAATTCCAGTGAGATATCGGGATGCCTTGTTTCGAAACGCGCCACGGCCTGCGGCATCAATTCGGTCGCGGCAAAGGCCATGTAGCCGACACGAACCCTGCCTGTGCGACCTTCCGCAATGCGCCGTGCATCGCCGATCGCTTGCCGGTAATCGCTCAGGATACGTGTGGCGCTGTCGTAGAAGTTCTGACCCGCCTGGGTCAGCATGACCTCGCGCGTCGTGCGCTCAAGAAGCGGGTAGCCGAGCAAGGCTTCAAGTTTCTGGATCCGACGACTGAGTGCAGACTGATCGATTGCCAATCGATCGGCGCTGCGGCGGAAATTCAGTTCCTGGGCCACCGTTACAAATGAGTGGAGAAGGGAAAGATCAGGCACTGCTGTCATTGTTTTCTCCATCCTTCAATCGCAACACAAATTGATGTGTTTGTTGCATCAATAATTGTTCATTTGTCAATTCACTATCCTGATCGCGTGGCGCAGAATGTGCAAAACTGAACCTCAAGATACGTAAAAATGCGTAAAGAAGCCCAAGCAATCAAATGCTTGCTTCTGGATATGGAGAATACATGACCGCGATCGACAACAAGGAACTGGATCAGATGTTGCAAGCTGCGTTTGATGCATCAACAAAATTGTATCAGGAACGTGGTTTTCAGCGCCGTGTCGGGTTTGGCAAACGTCCCGCGCTGGTGAGTGTCGATCTGGCAAACGCCTGGACGCGACCGGGTAATCCCTTCACCTGTGATCAGGAGAAGATGGACAATGAAATCATACCGGCCATGCAGAAGCTGCTCAAGGCGTTCCGCGCCCAGAGCCTGCCGGTCGTGCATGTAACAACGGCCTATCAGATCACAGACCGCAATGCGTCGTTCACCGATATGGGCTTGTGGCATGATAAAATCCCCATTGATGTGGTGGATATTGCAAACAAGGACCTTTGGGCTATCGATAGCCGTATCGCACCCATTGAGGGCGAATATACCTTGCTGAAAAAACGCGCTTCCGCTTTCCATGGTACAGAACTGGCGGGGATCCTCCGTGCCAACAATGTTGACACGATCCTTGTAACCGGCGTGACTGCCTGTGCCTGTGTTCGCCAGACTGTCTGTGATGGCATTGCCGACGGTTTTCGCCCGACTGCCGTGCGTGAAGCCATCGGCGACCGTGTCCCAGGTGCAGTTGCCTGGAACCTGTTCGATATCGATGCCAAGTTTGGTGATGTGAAATCGGTTGATGAATGTGTTGATTACATCAATGCATTCGGGTCAGCAGAGGCTGCGGCAGGCTAAGCCAGCCCTATGGCGCGCCACCGGTATGAGTGGCGTCGCCTGTTCTGTTTTGCAGCGCTCATGCCTCAAACAAACGCAATTTTGACCGGATCAGCAGCTGAAATCGATACGGTCAGATGACGCCATTTGATCGTGCATTATCTTAGTTCCAAAGCTGACGGCGGCCGACTTTCTGGCTTGTCGCAACAAAGCGATGTATGGTTTTGCTGGTCTTTGAGCGTTTCCAGGCGACGTGAGTCTCTACGATCACCGGTGTTTTGGTTCTTATCGGCCGCGAAACAATGGCTTCGCTTCCACAGAATCGAGGCAGGCCACAGAACATTGTGATGCCCATGCCAGCCGTCACCAGGCCCAGAATCCCAAGCAGGCTGGTGGCCTCCTGGGCAACCTGGATGATATGTCCTTCCTTTTGAAACATATCCACGACAATACGCCGAAACGTCGGCCACTCGGCATCCGTGCCGATGATCAAAGGTTCTTTGACCAGGTCAGCAACAGTCAGTTCTGCTTTTTCACAAAGAGGGTGGTCGGGGGGCAATAGAGCAATGACCGGATGGGTGGCGACGAGGCAGGTTTCGATCTCCGGGCTTTTGAAGGATCCGACCAGAAATCCGATATCGATCTCGTCACGGATGATCAGGTCACGCTGCGCGGGAGAGCTGTGATAGGACAGATCAAGCTTGATCTGCGGATTTTCATTGCGAAATTCCAGGCTGATGTCAGGCACCAGGGAGTGGCCGGTGATCGTCGTATAGCCAACGCGCAGGACGCCCTTTGTGCCGGCATCAAGCATGCGCGCCGTGTGCTCTGCAACCTCCATTCGATTGAGGATTTGTCGGGATTCGCCCAGCAAATACCGCCCGGCACCAGTCAGCCGGACGCTACGTGTGGTGCGCTCAAGAAGTTTGAGACCAAGCCTGGTTTCAAGTTCCTGAACGAGCCGGCTGACAGCCGGTTGGGCCATTGCCAAACGTTCTGCAGCGCGGTGAAAATTCAATTCTTCGGCAACGGCCACAAATGTTGATAGGTGTTTGAGGTCAAAATGCATATTGATGCTCTATTCGTATCAATTATAAGAAATTTATTATTTAACACATCCGCCACGCTTGTCTACTATCGAGAAAAGCCACAAATGGCTGGAAAAATTGACACTTGATCGGCAAATTTCAGGGCCGAAGAAATTGTATTGATTTGTCCTGTTGAGCCTGATGTTGCTTGCTTTCGAAGCAAAATAAGTACTTTTTTAGAGGTGGGGTGTATAAAATGATACGTGCAGGGGTTGATGTTGGAGGAACTTTTACTGACGTTATCCTCGAATGCGTGAAGGATTCCGGTAGCCGAGAGATCGTCGTTACCAAAGTGTCCAGTACGCCGGAAAATCAGTCCATTGGCGTGGTAAAAGGCGTGTTGCAGGCCTGCCAGATGGCCGGCGTCAGTCCTGGTGAAATTGATATTCTTTATCATGGTACAACAGTCGCCACGAACATGGTGATCGAACGGTCCGGTGCGCGTGTCGGCATGATCACGACCAAGGGATTTCGCGA
>JARGOF010000031.1 GCA_029212415.1 Rhizobiaceae bacterium
GTCGGCACTTGAGGCCGCTCAGAAAGCAGTGGCGCTTTTCCGCAAACTGGCCGAGGCGCGGCCCGATGCCTTTACCTCGGAATTTGCAACCTCCCTGATCAACCTTGCGAGCAGGCTTTCCGATCTGGGCCAGCGCGAGGCCGCACTTGAGACCGCTCAGAAAGCGGTGACGCTTTTCCGCAAACTGGCCGAGACACGGCCCGATGCTTTTACGCCGGATCTGGCAACGTCCCTGCACAAACTTGCGAGCAGGCTGTCCGATCTGGGCCAGCGAGAGGCGGCACTTGAGGCCGCTCAGGAAGCAATGGCGCTTTTCCGCAAACTGGCCGAGACACGGCCCGATGCTTTTACCCCGAATATGGCAGGCGCTTTGACCAATCTAGCGCGCCTGCTGTCCGGTCTGGGTCAGCGAGAGGCAGCGCTTGAGGCCGCTCAGGAAGCGGTGGCGCTTTTCCGTAAACTGGCAGAGACGCGGCCCGATGCCTTTACCCCGGATTTGGCAAGGTCCCTGGACAATCTTGCGAGCAGGCTCTTCGATCTAGGCCAGCGCGAGGCGGCACTTGAGGCCGGGCAGGAAGCGATGGCGCTTTTCCGCAAACTGGCAGAGGCACGGCCCGATGCCTTTACCCCCGATCTGGCAGGCGCTCTGACCAACATTGCGAATAGGCTATCTGGTATGAGCCAGCAGAAGGCGGCACTTGAGGCCGCTCAGAAAGCGGTGGCGCTTTACCGTAAACTGGCCAAGGCGCGACCCGACACCTTTGCCCCAGATCTGGCAGGCGCTCTGACCAATCTAGCGCGCATGCTGTCCGACCTGGGCCAGCGAGAGGCGGCACTTGAGGCCACTCAGGAAGCCCTGGCGATCTATGGTAAACTGGCCGAGGCGCGGCCCGATGCCTTTGCCCCAGATCTGGCAAGGTCACTTGGCTTGTTTTCGCAGATACTAATCAGACAAGACCGGAAAGTCGAAGCGAAAAGTGCGCTTCATGAGGCTATCACTCTGTTGTCCCAGCTATTTTTGAAGGCCCACACCTCATATCTTAGCCTCATGCAAACGCTCTGTCGGGATTACATAAAAACGTGCGAAGCCTTGAAACATGAACCGGACATGGAGCTTCTTTCTCCAATCATTGCCGTGTTTAATAATCTGCCGGACAAGCCCACCTGACCGCCAATGCACGCAACTGCGTAATCGAAATTTACGGTAGTATTACGGTAGTTGGTATGGACGCCCCCAACGACTTCAAAATGAGCCATACTGGGTTGTGTCAAAGCAAATCAGTAGAGGAGACGTCCATGACCAACATTACAACAATCGGGTTGGATTTGGCAAAGTCGGTTTTTCAGATTCATTGTGCTGATCGGGATGGCCAGCGGGTGAAGCGCAACATTACGGTGACAGTTTACTCAATCCCTTAATCCCTTTATTCGGTTTCCTACCCCTCTTTTGCGCCATGAGAACCCGGCCCGTCTGCCTCTCCAGTATCTTCAGCCAATCCGTATCGCCAACAGGTCGGCCGATTGTCTCGGCCCGCCGCAACGGCGCATAGGAGGCATCTTCATCGAACGGTTCGCCCAGGTACTGAGTGAAATCACCCACACGCTCCAGCACGGGCACCACCTTTAAAACGCCATTGTCATGACCCGCCAGGTGGGCGCGGGCGCTCGACCATAGCCATTCCTCCGCGCGTCTGACCAGCCCTGCCCGCACGGGATTGAGTGTGACATAGCGGATGGCGTGGAACAGATGCGTTTCATCCACCGATCCATAGCGCCCCTGCCACAGATGTTCCGTGGTCCGCGCCCTTGCATTGATGGTGCCCGTATAGCGGCGATGCAGATCGGCAAAGGTCCGGCGAAGGCCATCTTCCTCGGACGGAACCAGAATGAAATGAACATGGTTTGGCATCAGGCAATAGGCCCATATTTCACATCGGGCGCGCGCTGCGCTCTCTGCCAGCATATCCAGATAGAGCGCATAGTCGGCTTCCTCGAAAAACACCTGTCCGCGCCTATTGCCCCGCTGGGTGACATGATGCGGCAGACCGGGAACGACAAGGCGAGCGATACGAGCCATGAGACAATTATGGTCTAATTAAGGGATTAAGTAAACTGTCACCGTAAAGAAGCGCGTATAGCGGCGGTGCAGATCAGCAAAGGTTCGCCGCAGGCCATCTTCTTCAGACGGAACCAGAATGATAGGGACATGGTTCGGCATCGGTCAGCAGGCCCCGTCTCGCGCATCGGGCGCGCTCAGCACCGTCTGCCAGCATATCCGTATACAGCGCATAGTCGATTCCTTCAAGGAACACCTGTCCCGCCTTTTGCCCCGCTGTGTGAGATGATGCGGTCAATCGAGACTGACGATGCGAGCGAGACTGGCAGTGAGACAGGTAGAGTTTAATTTCGGATTCCAGCAAACCGTCAGTGCATTTTGTCCGCAATTCAAGCGTCGGCATGCAGGCACAGAACAACCGGATAAGCCGGTCTCAACGACCATAGGGCAAAAATATGCAAGCGAGTGTCATACCAGAATCACGGAAGTTTCACGGGTTACCGGCAGACTGTTCGCTGTGAACGATGAAGAACAACCTACCCGATGCAACTGGATGCTGAACGGGAGACTTTTGTATCAGCCATGGAATACATGTCGGAAACGACGAAGGGCAATATAATCAATGAAGGACATTATTTGAATTTCGAAACTTTTCACCAAACCTGAATGGAGTCGGATATGCCGTTGGATGAAAAAGATACCATCGAATTGATGCGCCGCAGACTGGAAGAAGATGTCAAGTCTAATGTCGAGGGCGCCCTGTTCCGATACTATCGCAATGTCGGGTCCATCATTATTGCGGTCCTCGGCGCCGTTGGAATTTCAATCGGCTGGCCTGCATTGGTGAGTCACATCGATCTTGAAGTCAAAGATCAGATAAAAGCCCAGGTGAGCAAGCCCGTTGCGGATGCAAAAAAAGCTGCTGAAGAAGCAGAACAAATCGCAACCGTATCGCTGATTGGCCTGGAAACACAACAATCCAATCTCAATGCCTCCATTGGCCGGCTTGGTCCGAAATTTGATGATATCCAGGTGCGTTACGGAACGGCCAGCGAACAGATAGAGAAACTGGAGGAGGCGACCGAGGAAATGCGCCAATTGACCGGTTTCCTGCGAAATCAGGCTCAGGCCGAACCGGTGAAACGTGACGAGATCGTGGAACTGCAGACGCGCATCGGCAATGTGATTGATCAGATACAGGTTCTGGCTGACGTCGTTGAATCCTTGCAGGCCCCATCGGATTACAGCACCCGGCTTGTGGAAACGAAGAAGATCCTCGGCGAAATCTCACTCGTCCAGCAGGCCGCGACCGATATCCTGGAATCCAAGATAAGCGACCCCCGTGCCAGTTCCACGGTCTATATACAATTTGCCGGTGGCAAACGATCCGATATTCAATTGGTCAGTGATATCCTGCGTGATGAAGGATGGCGCATTCCCGGTGAGGAACGGATCGAAACAGCAGCGGGCAAATCTGAAATTCGATATTATCATGATAGCGATAAAGCCGCCGCCGAGGTTCTGGCCGTCAATCTGACGGACGCCATGACTGACACTGGATTTGCAACTGCGAAAAAAATTGACATCAAGCGATTTGATGCCACCAATTTCAAGACGCCACCAGTAGAAGGTATCCTGGAAGTGTGGCTGCAAATCCCGCTGCGGTGAAGCTGGAATTCTTGTGAAATCTTCCTTGGCAGGAATGGGCCGAAAGCGGTAATCGCCGACATGCTGCTTCCACTGCAAGGCTGGGCGTGCTCAGGCAAGCAGGAACCCCATTTACGGTAGTTGGTATGGAATTACGGTGGAATTACGGTGACAGTTTACTCAATCCCTTTATTCGGCTTCCTGCCCCTCTTTTGTGGCATGAGAACCCGGCCCGTCTGCTTCTCCAGCATCTTCAGCCACTCCGTATCGCCAACAGGCCGACCGATTGTTTCGGCCCGCCTCAATGGCGCATAGGCAGTCTCTTCATCAAAAGGTTCACCCAGGAACTGCTGGAAATCACCCACACGCTCCAACACGGGCGCCACCTTTACAACGCCATTGTCATCGCCTGCCAGATGGGCGCGGGCGCTCGACCACGGCCAGTCTTCGGCGCGTTTGACCAGTCCTGCCCGCACGGGATTGAGTGTGACATAGCGGATGGCGTGGAACAGATGCGCTTCATCCATCACCACGGATCCATAGCGCCCCTGCCACAGATGTCCCGTGGTCCGCGCCCTGGCATTGATGTAGCCCGTATAGCGGCGATGCAGATCGGCAAAGGTCCGGCGAAGGCCATCTTCCTCGGACGGAACCAGAATGAAATGAACATGGTTTGGCATCAGGCAATAGGCCCATATTTCACATCGGGCGCGCGCTGCGCTCTCAGTCAGCATATCCAGATAGAGCGCATAGTCGGAATCTTCAAAAAACACCTGCCCGCGCCTGTTGCCCCTCTGGGTGACATGATGCGGGAGACCGGGAATGACAAGGCGAGCGATACGAGCCATATAATGATTATTTCATAATTTAGGGATTCAGTAAACTGTCACCGTAATGAACTACCGTAATGTCCAAAGACGTAATTCTCGATCCGCTGGTCGAGCCTGGCGAGAGGACCATCAATCCCATCGCCAGGTTTGTATTGGGGTAAGTTGAGGCCCGCTATTGCTGACCTTGAATTGCGGTCGTTTCCACCAACGGCCGTTCCAGCCCGGATTTGCTTTCAAAATACGACAGAAACGCTGCAAGAAGATGGGCCATGAGAAGTGTCATGCCGACGTGCCCGATAAACGAAGATTGGGTGTATGTGCCGAAGTCCATCATGAAGCTCCGTCCAATAAAGGGTGCAAGGATACCTTGGGCAACGAACCAGAGAATCAAACCTGAGATGAGGCCGGTGAGCCAGACCCGTGCGGGCATAATCAAACGCGTTGCATAAACAAAAAGACCAAAGCCCAATGACCCAATCAAAAAATGAATTGGGAAGGCCACGGTTTTCGATATCTGCACGCCAGTCAGTTTTGCAGTGATCGCAATCACCAGATTTGAGGGCTGCAAAACCACATCAAACAAAACCGGTGATACAAACCAGGCGTATAGTTCGAAGACAACTTCTCCGATCAGACCGGCAAGGACGATCGCCAGGATGATCTGCGTTTTGGGACGTGCATTCAGGGATGACATTGCGATCTTTCTTTGTGAGGAGAGGTGTTCAGAACGCAGCCAGTATCAACGAGGCATGGCGGGGGCAATTAACGTTTGATCACAGCTGATCACTTCGCACGGAGTGAACAGGTGGCAAATTCCGGTTCTGAGTGGACGTGAAGATTGCGAGCGCGCCGGATTTGCCCGGACGTTGACGGATAAATGACAAAGAATTAACTCTTTCTGGACACCGGATTCGATTTTAATTATGCTTTCGGCAGATTTCATTACGGTGACGCTTCATTCAATCCCTTTTTCGGCTTTCTGCCTGTCTTTTGCGGCATAAGAACCCGTCCCATCTGCTTCTCCAGCATCTTCAGCCACTCCGTGTCGCCGACAGGTCGGCCGATTGTTTCGGCCCGCATCAATGGTGCATAGGCAGCGTCTTCATCGATCGGTTCACCCAGGAACTTAGTGAAATCACCCACGCGCTCCAGCACGGGCGCCACCTTTACAACGCCATTGTCATCACCCGCCAGATGGGCACGGGCGCTCGACCACGGCCATTCCTCTGCGCGTTTGACCAGTCCTGCCCGCACAGGATTGAGCGTGACATAGCGGATGGCTTGGAACAGATGCGTTTCATCCACCGATCCATAGCCCCCCCTGCCTCAGATGTCCCGTGGTCCGCGCCCTGGCATTGACGTCGCCCGCATAGCGGCGATGCAGATCGGCAAAGGTCCGGCGCAGGCCATCTGCCTCGGACGGAACCAGAATGATAGAGCATGGCTCGGCATCAGGCAGTAGGCCCAGATCGCGCATCGGGCGCGCTCGGCACTCTCGGCGAGCATATCCAGATACAGCGCATAGTCGGCTGCTTCAAAAAATACCTGCCCGCGCGGGTTGCCCCGCTGGGTGACATGATGCGGCAGACCGGGAACGACAAGGCGAGCGATACGAGCCATCAAACAATTGTGGTCTGATCTCGAGATCAAGAAAATCGTCACCACAATCAAAAAACCTAGTGTATTTCAATAGTTTCATCCACACTCGTCAACTATTTCAATCACACCGATGAATAATTCAGGCTAGCTTCAAATTCAGGAAAGAAGGCCTCTACAAATCAAGGGGCAATTCAGGGTTCTCATGGATAAAATACCTCATACAGATATCACATTGGAAAACCCAAATCTTTCATGAAGGCTCATTATGAAATGATTGACATACGTCAAAGGCACGATTGTCCTTCACTGTCAGTTTGCGTTCGGTGACTGAGCCACGCGTCCGATGAGCCTTCGTGCATTCCTGAAGATCAAAGTTTCTGCGTCGATTATGCGGGTGGCAACAAGCGCGCCTTCGCGCCCTGCTTTGACGGGACGGGGAGATTATCGCGCACCTGCCGAAGGCGCTGTCGCGTACGCGACCGAAAGACGGGGTTCAAGCCACAGTTGGATATCTATTGTGAAACCCACGCATACGGAGAAACCGAAATCATGACTGACAATTCCAAGAAAACCTGTGCCGACGCTCTGTCCAACGTTCTGGCAAACACCTACGTGCTTTATCTGAAAACACACAATTACCACTGGAATGTCGAAGGCTCGAACTTCCGTTCGCTGCACCTGATGTTTGAAGAGCAATATCAGGAAATGTGGACGGCCCTTGATGAAATCGCGGAGCGTATCCGGGCACTTGGCGAATATGCGCCAGGCACTTACGAAAAGTTTGTCGAACTGGCAACAATCAAGGAAAATCAGGACATCCCTGTCGCCAAGGACATGTTGGCCGAGCTGCTGGCGGACAACGAGAAGATCATTGCCATAATTGTGGAAGCCATCAAGGTTGCCCAGGATGCAGGCGATGAATCTTCCGCCGATCAGCTCATCGGTCGACAGACTGCGCATGAGAAAGCGGCATGGATGATGCGTTCAACGCTGGCTTGATTGAGCAGCGACACCAATCATTGTGACTGATAAATGGCCTTGGAGTCAGCCCTTCTGCAAGGCCGAATTAAGGCGCATGATAGAGTGGAGAACAGGTCGAGGCGGGCCTGACTGCGTTGGGTAGAGAAAGGAGTAATCCATGAAAAACCACGAACTCCAACAGCGCGATGGCGGCTGGACCTATGTAATCAATGGTCGCCATTCCCCCGTCTATGCCTCCCGCGAGGCGGCAATCGACGCGGCCAAGAGTGCCACATTTGACCAGGAACTCGACGATGAGCTGGAAGAAGGACTGGAAGGCTCGTTCCCGGCGAGCGATCCGGTCTCTGTCACCCGTAGCAGCCACATCGGAGGCCCGGACAGAAGCAAGAAGGAATGAACCGGGCGGGACTATTGACCTTTGAAGAGGAGCCGGAACATCAGCAGAACGCGGACGGACCAAGTAAGATAGTGACCGGCAAAGAGAAGCGGCGCTTCGTCGTGGCCGCTGTCCGGCGCCATGGCGCTGATGAGGGCGTAAATCCCCAGCTTGGCATCGACCAGGCCACGCCCACCAGCGTCGGCAGCATGGTGCGCAACGGGCGACCCGACTGAGCCCATGTCGCTGCCTATTGGATCCGAGCCGACTTGGTCTCATGGGTCATTCCATGTGTTCCTTGTCAAGCGTGGGGTCAAATTTGTGTTGCAGCCTCACCATAATTAGCATACTAACTGTTAGCATGACAACAGACTCGTTCTCCCTGCATTATCTTCTGCACGCGGCTGCCCTCGTGGAGGAGAGGTTGCGCGAACGCCTCGCCGAAATCGGCCTCCGGCCCCGGCAGGCCCGCATCATCCAGGCTCTTTCCAAGATGGAACCCACCTCGCAGGTCAGCCTCGCGCGGGAATTCAGCATCACCTCAGCCAGCATGAGCACGATGACCGTGCGGCTGATTGAGGCGGGCGTCATCTCACGCGAACCGCATCCCGACGAGGCGCGCAGCAACGTCCTGCGCCTCACCGAGCGCGGACGCGGGCTGCTGTCGCACATCCACGTCGCCTGGCGCGACATCGACGCCCTGATCGCGGAACGGCTTGGGCCGGAGAATGCCGAGACGCTGGCGCTGCTGGCACACGACCTGCGCGACCGCCTCGGCGGCCACGTCCCCGGCGCGCGCAGCACGGAAACACAAAGCACGCGCAAGGATGTCAACGGTGGGGCAACACTCTGACCTTGCAGCCGCAGCGCAAGAGCCTGACGTGAGCGAAGAGGCCTTGCGCAGCGCTTTGCCACTGGCAGGCAATCAGCAAGTCCCCTGTCTTTCAGCAAGTCCCCTGTCTTCGAAGCCGGAACCCGACATGCAACAGACAACCCTCATTCTCCTGATCCCTGCCGGCACCGCCGCGTTCGCCCAAACGGACAAGGTTTCCGCCCGAAAGGCCCTCAGTTCATGAAAAAGATGCGCATCCTCATTCCGCTGGTGTTGGTGGCGGCGGCGGCTGCTGGCTGGCTCTATTTCGCTCGCAGCGAAAATGCGACGCCCGTGACGACGGCTGCTGTCACCCGCGCCACGGTTGAGGAGACGGTGCTGGCCTCGGGCACCATGGAGGCCAAGCAATTGGTCAGCGTTGGAGCCCGGGTCTCGGGGCAGATCGAGACGCTGGCCGTCGCGCTCGGTGACGAAGTCCAGAAAGGCGATCTGATCGCGCAGATCGATAGCCAGGACCAGCAGAACGCCGTGCTGACGGCGAAGGCCAACCTGGCCAATATCAAGGCCGAGATCGCCGCCAAGAAGGCCAGCCTGGTCAAGGCCGAGCACGTTCTGGAGCGGCAAATCAAGCTGATGACCTCGGATTACGTTTCGACGGCGGATCTTGAGTCGGCGCAGGCCGATGTCGATGTCTACAAAGCTGAGCTCGACGCGCTGGCAGCACAGAAGGCAAGCGTCGAGGTCACGGTCTCGACGGCGCAGATTGCGCTTGAGCGAACCAGGATCACCGCGCCGATCTCGGGCACGATCGTGGCAATAGTCAATGACGAGGGCCAGACGGTGAACGCCACGCAGAGCGCACCGACAATCGTAAAAATTGCCGAGCTGGACGAAATGGTGGTGAAGGCGGAAATTTCGGAGGCCGATGTGGTGCATGTGACGCCCGGCCAGCAGGTGATCTTCACCATCCTGGGCGAACCCGATCACAAATTTACCGCCACCGTGCGCGATGTCGAGCCGGCACCCTCGGAAATCGAAACCAGCGACACGATCTCGACAGACGCAGCCATTTATTACAATGGCTTGCTGGAAGTGGACAATCCCGACCACCTGCTGCGCATTGGCATGACGGCCGAAGTCTCGATCATTCTCGACAGGGCCGAGAATGTGCTGACCGTGCCATCCTCGGCACTTGCCAGGGGGCCGCAGGGCTACACGGTGAAGCTTTACGATCCGGCCAGCGGCGCCACCAGCGTTCAGGCGGTCGAGGTCGGGTTGAACAACAAGGTCAGGGCCGAAATCAAATCAGGGCTGAACGAAGGTGACCTGGTGGTCACGGGCACCACCGTCACCGCGGCCAAGACGTCGCAAGACAATCCCCGCATGCCTCCGATGAGGCTGTGAGATGGACGAGCCTCTGATTTCAGCCCGCGGGATCTCACGCAGCTTCCAGGCGGGCAAGGAGACAATCACCGTCCTGCGTGACGTCGACGTTGACATCTGGCCGGGCGAAATGGTGGCGATCATCGGGGCTTCGGGCTCGGGCAAATCGACGCTGATGAACATCCTCGGCTGCCTCGACCGCCCAAGCGCGGGCCATTACAGCTTTGCCGGTCAGGATGTCAGCCAACTCGATCCCGATCAGCTGGCTCAGCTGCGGCGCGAGCATTTCGGCTTCATCTTCCAGCGCTATCAGCTGCTGCCCGATCTCGACGCAGTGAGCAATGTCGAGGTGCCCGCGATCTATACCGGGGAGAGCCGCGCTACCCGACATGCGCGCGCCACTGATCTGCTGGGTCAACTCGGCCTCGCCGAGCGGCTGGACCACCGCCCGGGCGAGCTTTCGGGTGGTCAACAGCAGCGGGTCTCGGTGGCACGTGCGCTGATGAATGGTGGCGAGGTGATCCTGGCCGACGAACCGACCGGGGCGCTCGATACGACAAGTTCGAAAGAAATGATCGATTTGCTGCTGGAGCTGAACCGCAAGGGCCACACGATCGTCATGGTCACCCATGACCCGGAGGTCGCCCGGCACGCGCATCGCACGATCGAGATCAGTGACGGGCGGATCATCGCGGATACGAGGACTGCCCCTGACGTTATCGCCAATGCCGCACGGCTGGAGCGCAGCCCCCTGAAACCGGGCGCAGGATCTGTCCTGTTGCGGTTGCGCGAGGCCTTTGACATGTCTCTCAAGGCTCTGCTGGCGCATCGGGTGCGTTCGGTGCTGACGATGCTGGGAATCATCATCGGCATCGCCTCGGTGGTGCTCGTGGTGGCGTTGGGAAACGGCACCCAGGAGAAGGTCCTCGACAATATCTCCTCGCTCGGGACCAGCACGATCACCGTGCGCTCGGGCACGGGATTCGGGGCGCGCGACGTCAATAGGGTGCAAACGCTGATGCCTTCGGATGCCAATGCGCTGGCGCTGCAACCCTATGCCGACAGCGCCTCGCCCTCGGTCGCGACCAAACGCACGGTTGTCTATCGCAACACCTCCTCGGATGCCTCGATCAACGGGGTGAGCGGGGATTACTTTCAGGTCCACAATTACGTCACCGTGAGCGGCGCCACCTTCAGCTCCGAAGATGTCAAAGGCCGCACCCAGGTCGCGGTGATCGACGAGGATACGCGCGACACCTTCTTTGACGCTGATGTTGACCCGGTGGGCCAGGTGCTGCTGCTGGGCGGAATACCGGTGCGGGTGATCGGCGTGGTGCGTTCAAGCGGCGCAAGCTTCGGGCCGGAATCGCTCAATGTCTGGGTGCCCTATACCACGGTGATGGCGCGGATTTCGGGGCAGGATTACCTCGACAGCGTGGCCGTGCGTGTGAGCGACGATTACGATACGGCGCTCGCCCAGCAAGAGATCACCGATCTGCTGACCACCCGCCACGGCACAAAGGATTTCTTCCTGATCAATTCCGACACGATCCGCGAGACAATCACCTCCACCACCGAGACGCTGACACTTCTGGTGGCAATGATCGCGGTGATCTCGCTGATTGTCGGCGGGATCGGGGTGATGAACATCATGCTGGTCTCGGTGACCGAGCGCACCAAAGAGATCGGCGTGCGCATCGCCATCGGGGCGCGGCGCTCGGATATCGTGGCGCAATTTCTGATCGAGGCAGTCCTGGTCTGCCTGACCGGCGGCGTGCTGGGGATCGCCGGGGCGCTGCTCGGCGGGCAGATGGTGGGTTATTTCTCCACCGATGTGCGGCTGAGCTTCTCGGCCACGGCAATCGTGGTGGCCTTCCTGTCCTCGACCCTGATCGGAATCACATTCGGCTTCCTGCCCGCGCGTGCGGCGGCCAGGCTCGACCCGGTGGTAGCACTCAACCGCGAGTAAGCGAAACGGGGGGCGGCAGCTTTCCCTGCCTTGGCTCATCAAATCCTTTGAATCGTCAGCTTGCGTTCAGATAAATGAACACAAAATACCTTACGTTCATTTTAATGGACACTCTTTTGACAGAGGATGCAGGTTCGAGCTACAATGTCCAGTAAAATGAACCCATTTTGGATTATGTTCATTTTGGTGGACCCGAAGAACGAAACATGAAGCGCAAAAGAAGCTACTCACGTGTGACGCGTCACGCCTTGTCGATCTTCGGCAAGCTAATCCGTGTCGGGCGGATAGAACGAAATATGACGGCACAGGAGTTGGCTGACCGCGCCGGAATAAGCCGAACCACGCTTTACAATATCGAAAAGGGCGCTCCCGGCCCTGAAATCGGAATCGTTTTCGAAGTCGCTACGCTTGTTGGCGTCCGCCTGTTTGAACCCGACAGCAGACTGTTAACGATGCACGATGAGAGACTTAAGGAAAAGCTGACTTTGATGCCGCAAAGCGTCCGTCCTGCGAAACCGGAGGTTGATGATGACTTCTGATTTCACAGAACCGAATGAAGTCTATGTCTGGAACTGGTTGCCCGGCGAAACGGAACCCGTCGTTGCGGGACGGCTTGCGAAAGGTGGTGACCGGCTGTTCTTCAATTATGGCGCGCGTTATCGAAACCGCAAGAATGCCATTCCGATCTACGAGCCGGAACTACCGCTCGGTGCAGGGCTGATTGAACCGCCAAATGGCCTGTCGATGGCAAGCTGCATTCGCGATGGCTCGCCCGATGCCTGGGGGCGCCGTGTCATCATCAACAAACTCACAGGACAGAAGCGCGCTGCCGGCAATGTCCCTGATATCAGTGAACTCACCTTCCTGCTGCAATCCGGCTCGGACCGTATCGGCGCGCTTGATTTTCAGGCATCTGCGACGGCATACGTGCCACGCTTGGCGATGGAAGCTTCGCTGGATGAATTGCTGGCCGCAGCAGAGCGTATCGAAAAAGGCCTGCCCCTCACACCTGCACTGGAAAAAGCATTGGAGCACGGCACCTCCATTGGTGGTGCGCGCCCCAAGGCCATGATTGTAGACGGCGAGAAGAAATTTATCACCAAGTTTTCAGCCCGTAACGACCTCTACAGCGTTGTGAAAGCCGAATTCATCGCCATGCGGCTGGCAGCACAATGCGGATTGAATGTCGCGTCTGTGTCCCTGACCCGTGCCGCGAACAAAGACGTACTGCTCATTGAGCGTTTTGATCGCATCAAGACAAACACGGGTTGGACGCGCCGCGCCATGGTATCGGCGCTGACCATGCTGGGCCTTGATGAAATGATGGCGCGTTACGCTTCATACGAGACGTTGGCCGAAATCATCAGACACCGTTTCTCAGACCCAAAGAAAACGCTGAAAGAGCTATATAGCAGGATTTGCTTCAACATCCTCTGCGGCAACACAGACGATCATGCGCGGAACCATGCCGCATTCTGGGACGGCAAAATGCTGAACCTTACGCCTGCCTATGATATTTGCCCGCAAGGCCGCACCGGCAATGAGGCAACACAGGCAATGCTCATCAAAGGTGATGCGCGTTTCAGCACGCTGGCAACCTGTCTGTCAGCAGCTCCCGATTATCACCTGAGCGAGGGAGAAGCCTCTTCTATCATTGAGCGGCAAGTCACGACCATTGCCGAACAGTGGACCAATATTTGCGGAGAAGCTGATTTAAGTCGAACAGACCAGGCACTGTTTGCGGGCAGACAATTCCTGAATGCTTATTGCCAAGACCAACTTGGAGACAATCATAAATGTCTAAAGGATACCTTCTCTCTGGCGCGTGCAAAAATTATGGCATGACTTCTGCACCGGAAATATGAACCAAGAGACATGATCCACATGAGGATAAGGCAGAAGTTATGTTTTTGGGTGCGGTGTGGCCTCTGTAGCCAGCGTCGGCAAGAATGCGCGTGAGCGCTGCGCCGGTAAAATGCCTCAATCTCGGGGATCCGCTGTGAGACCGGTCAAGGCCTGCAGCCGGATCTTGCCAAGGCAGGAGAATTATCCTGAAAGTCGGTTGCTATCTCTTTCAAGGCAGGCCGTTCATGCGTGATCCGAGGTACAGCAAAGCTTTCGGATCAGCTTGCATTCAACCATCCGGACTGCGACTATAATGCGATGATGCACATATACGCGACGACCAGAAAATACACGCCAGCCCCGACGGGAACGCGACCATCAAACGCGAAACGTCAGGGCTGCAGGAGCCCCCGCCAGCCAATGAAACATGTCCTCCAGGTCGCCGCCACCCTGCTCCTCCTCGCCCTGCCAGCCCATGCCCAGATCCGCGCCAAGGAAGTCGACAAGACCTACGCTATTTCGGGGACGACCGGCGCGGCACTCTACCAGTCGATTGGCGAACGCGGTCCGCGTCTTCGCGGCGGCGCATCAAGCGCCATTGCCCAGACGGATTTCGACCTGAAATGGGGCCGCGACTACAAGCGCGACGGCACGGACTGCGTGCTGGCCGCCGTGCGGCCATTCCTGACCATCACCTATACGTTTCCGAAACCGGCAGAAAATCTGGCTCCGGACGTTGCCGCCCGCTGGCGCACCTTCATTGCCGGCATCCGCGTCCACGAAGCCGTGCATGGCGAATATATCACCGCCATGGCGCAGGACATTTTTGATACAACCCTTGGCTTCCGGCAGCCAAATGATCCGAGCTGCAAAAAGATCCGCAACGGTATTCAGGCGCCCCTCAAGGCCGCCTTCGCCAGCTACAAGGCCCGCACCCGCGCCTTCGAAGAGGCGGAGATGGGCGCCGGAGGCAATGTCCGGCGGCTGATCCTCGGCCTGGTCAACGGGCAGTAGCCAAAGCGCCCCTCAGCGGAAAAGCCGTTCGCCTCAGACTTCGCTGCGGCGGCCTGACGCATCAAATGCGAGAATATGGGCCTGATCGATGGCCAGCCCCATAGGCACGCCATCAGCGGGCAATGTGTCCGCGCCGTCAATGCGGACAACCAGCTTGTCGCCTGCGGCAGTAACACCGTGCACCAGCGTTTCCGCACCCAGCGGTTCGCAGAAGGCGACATCGAAATCAATCAGGCCCGCGCCGGGCGCCACCAGATCGATGTGTTCGGGCCTGATGCCGATGACTGCGCCGGGATCGAGTTCTTCCCGGCCCGGGCGGATTTCATGACTGAGAACATTCATCGGCGGCGAACCGATGAAGCCTGCGACAAACAGGCTTGCCGGATTGGCGTAGACGTCCAGCGGCGCACCCACCTGCTCGGCCACGCCGGCGTTCATGACAATCATCCGGTCAGCCAGGGTCATGGCCTCCACCTGATCATGGGTCACATACATGGCTGTGACGCCCAGCTTGCGTTGCAGCGCCTTGATCTCCAGGCGCATCTGCACCCGCAGCTTGGCGTCGAGATTGGAGAGCGGCTCATCAAACAGAAAGACAGCCGGTTTGCGCACGATGGCCCGGCCCATGGCGACGCGCTGGCGCTGGCCGCCGGACAATTGCCGTGGCTTGCGATCAAGATAGGGTTCCAGTTCAAGCATGCGCGCTGCTTCCTGGACCCGGGAATCGATCTCGGCCTTGGGGACCTTGGCGATTTTCAGCCCATAGGCCATATTGTCAAAGACGCTCATGTGCGGATAAAGCGCGTAGTTCTGGAACACCATGGCGATGTCGCGCTCGCGCGGCTCCAGATCGTTGACAATGCGATCGCCAATGCGAATGTCACCCGAGGTGATCGTCTCCAGGCCCGCGACCATGCGCAGGAGCGTTGACTTGCCACAGCCTGACGGTCCGACAATGACGATGAATTCGCCATCGCTGATCTCCGCATCTATGCCGTGAATGACCTCGGTGCGGCCGTAGTTCTTTTTAATCGCTTCAAGTCTGATTTCAGCCATGGGAACTCATTTCTCGCTTTCGACCAAACCTTTGACGAAGAGTTTCTGCATGCCGACCACTACCAGAACCGGCGGCAGCATCGCCAGCATGGCCGTCGCCATGATCACCGGCCATTCGACCGTCTGATCGCCGGTTGGAAGCATCTGCTTGATACCCATGATCACCGTGTTCATGGACGGATCGGTGGTGATCAGCAATGGCCAGAGATACTGGTTCCAGCCATAGATGAACAGGATGACGAACAGCGCCGCAATGTTGGTGCGCGACATCGGCAGCAGGATGTCGATGAAAAAGCGCACAGGCCCGGCGCCATCAACGCGGGCAGCTTCAGTCAACTCATCGGGAATGGTCATGAACAATTGCCGGAACAGGAATGTCGCCGTTGCCGAGGCAATCAGTGGCAGGATCAGCCCGGTGTAGCTGTTGAGCAGGCCGAGGCTCGCCACCACTTCATAGGTGGGCACGATGCGAACCTCGACCGGCAGCATCAGCGTCATGAAGATCAGCCAGAAAAACAACATCCGGAAACGAAACTTGAAATAGACGATGGCATAGGCCGACAGCAAGGAAATGATGATCTTGCCGATGGTGATGCCGAGCGCCATGACCAGCGAGTTGAGCAGCATCTGCCACACCGGCGCCACGCCACCAGTCAGCAAGGCCTCCAGATAATTGTCGAAAAAATGCGGTCCCGGCAGCAAGGGCATGGGTGGCCGGATCAACTCTTCCTGGGTCACTGTCGAGGCGACAAAGGCAATCCAGATGGGGAAACAGATGACCGCAATGCCGACAATCAGGGCGGCGTGGGTCAGCCAGGTTCCGTATCCTCGTTTTTCGACCATGCCGCTCATCAGTAATGCACCCGTCGTTCAATAAAGCGGAACTGGACCACGGTCAGTATGCCGACCAGCACCAGCAGCACGACCGATTGCGCCGCCGAGGATCCAAGATCCTGGCCGACGAAGCCATCGGCAAAAACCTTGTAGACGAGAATCGTCGTCGACTGCTGTGGCCCACCTTGCGTGATGGTGTGGATAACCCCGAAGGTATCAAAGAAGGCGTAAATGACGTTGACCACGAGCAGGAAAAATGTGGTCGGCGACAGCAGCGGAAAGATGATTGTCCAGAACCGGCGCCAGAAGCTGGCGCCGTCGATCGCCGCGGCCTCGATGACGCTTTTCGGGATCGCCTGCAGACCGGCGAGAAAAAACAGGAAATTGTAGCTGATCTGTTTCCAGGCCGATGCCGCCACGACCAGCGCCATGGCCTGGCCGCCATCAAGATTGTGGTTCCACACGTAGCCAACCTGAAACAGCATCCAGGCGATGATGCCGGTGAACGGATTGAACATGAAAAGCCACAGAACCCCGGCAATGGCAGGTGCGACCGCATAGGGCCAGATCAGCAGGGTTCTGTAAGCGCTCGATCCCTTGATGACGCGATCAGCCAGCACCGCAAGCCACAGGGCAAACGACATGGATGATACGGTTACCAGCACGGAGAAGATTGCCGTGGTGGAAAAGGATTCCAGATAATAACGGTTGCCGAAGAGATATTCGAAATTGCCCAGTCCGACGAACTGGGTCTTGAGACCGAATGGATCCGGGATGAAGGCGGACTGATAGATCGCCTGACCTGCCGGCCAGAAGAAAAACACGAATGTGACAAGCAACTGCGGCGCGACCAGCAGATAGGGCAGCCAACGGTTGTTAAAGACGACGCGTTTTTCCATGGATCACCAAACGGCAGGTAAAGATCGGCGGAGCATGTAACTGCTCCGCCGAAACAAGGCTTTTAGCGGTTTGCCTGCTCAAAACGACGAAGCAGTTCGTCGCCGCGCGAGACGGCTGAATCCAGCGCGTCCTTGGCGGATTTCGCTCCATTCCACACACCTTCGAGTTCTTCATCGATGATGCCACGGATCTGGTCAAAGTTGCCAAGACGCAACCCCTTGGAATTGGCGGTTGGCGCCTTGCCGGTCATCTGGATGATGGAGATGTCCGTGCCGGGGTTTTCACCGTAGAAACCGGAGGCCTTGGTTGCTTCATAGGCCGCCATGGTGATCGGCAGATAACCGGTGTCCTGATGCCATTTGGCCTGGATATCGGAGCTCGAGAGGAAATTGAAGAACGCCGCGACGCCCTTGTATTCTTCCGCTGTCTGTCCTTCCAGAACCCAAAGGGATGCGCCACCGATGATGGTGTTTTGCGGCGCGCCTTCAACATCGCTCCAGTAAGGCAATGGCCGGATGGCGAAATCAAAGGTGGCTTCCTTCTTCACGCCGGCATAACCAGCCGAAGATTCGGTAAACAGCGCACATTCACCAGCGCGGAATGGCGCGCCGCCTTCATTGCGACGGCCCGAATAGATGAATTTGCCGTCCTTGGCCCACTGACCAAGCGTATCGATGTGCTTGACCTGAACGTCGCCATTGAAGCTCAGTTCGGTATCAAGTCCGCCAAAACCGTTCTCTTTCGAAGCGAAGGGAACATTGTGATAGGCGGAGAGGTTTTCCAGATGCACCCAGCTCTGCCATGCGGTTGTCAGCGGGCATTTGGAACCCGATTCCTTCAACGCATCAAGAGCCGTTCCGACCATTTCCCAGGTCGACAGATCCATTTCCGGATCAAGACCGGCGGCCTTGAGCGCGTCCTTGTTGACATAGAGGACCGGGGTCGATGAGTTGTAGGGCAGCGACAGCATCTGGCCGTCGGTGGTGGTGTAATACCCGGCAACCGCGGCAAGATAGACCGACTGATCGAAGGGCAGGCCTGAATCGGCCATGACTTCGTAGACCGGCTTGATCGCCCCCTCGGCGGCCATCATCGTGGCGGTGCCGACTTCGAAAACCTGGAGAACGTCGGGCTGCTCTCCGGCGCGGAATGCCGCAATACCGGCATTCAGCGTTTCGGAGTAGTTGCCCTTGTTGGTGGCGACCACAGTATAATCGGACTGAGAGGCGTTGAACTTGGCGACCTGCTCATCAAGAAGCTCTCCAAGACGACCGGTGAAGGCATGCCAGAATTCAATCTGCGTGGCAGCGCTGGCAGGCGCAACGCTTGACATTAGTGCGGCAACGAGGCCGGCGGCGATATATTTTTTCATGTGAACTTCCTCCTTCAGGGGGAAACGCGTGAAAACGAACGTAACCCGAAAACGAAACGTAACCTCACGGGCTCTATCATGCAATTGAAAACAGTTTTGTGAATGCAACTGTTGAAAACGAACTAAAAGTGAACTTCACTGACATATGGCGGCGGCAATTTACGGGGGCGCCGCACTTGCAGAGAAAGTGCACACAGCCAGCGCCCCAAGATCGTTTATCAAAACCCTCTCTGGCCTTAACATAGCAGGAGGCCCGCACCCTGGCAGCGCCCAAAGGTCTGCGCTTTTCTTCTGATCATCCGTTGGTTGGGCACGGATCATCTGGTCCATTGCAATGGTGTCCGCGCCCGTTGTGGCGCTGACCCTGTACGTTTTGAGCATCGCGAATATACAGTCCCGGCATCCCAGCGCCCGCCGCAGCCGATGAGATAAATTGGCGCGGCCTCCAGCCCGCACGTCCATCAAAAAAGCCGGACACGGCCCTAACCTGCATCAGTCCGGGGCGTTTTGGAATCTGTTAGGTGTGCACCTCAGTCATTCTGGCCGCTTGAAAATCAAGTGGCCTTTCAATTGTTTTCCGCGGACGTTCCTCGGGCAATCGAACTGCTCGCGCAGGATGACCGTGCCCGGCAGCAACAGCTGCGTTCATGGGCTTTTGCGGGTGCGGCAACCCATGCCTGCCACCCGCCAAAACACGAAAATCTGGAAAGAGATCCGCTATATGAAACGCTTTATATTAGGTGCTGCGCTCGCTGTACTCCTGGCCCCGACAGCCGCTTTGGCTGAGGAAAAATGCGGAGAAGTCACGATTACCCAGATGAACTGGGATTCAGCCGCCATCGTTACGGCCGTATCAAAATTCCTGATGGAACAGGGCTATGGCTGCGACGTGACGGCCGTACCGTCCGACACAACACCTGCAATGACCTCGCTGTCTGAAAACAACGAGCCCGACATCGTCACCGAGCTGTGGACCAATTCCGCCGGCGATGCCTACAAGAAGCTGAAAGCTGACGGTAAGATTGCGGAACTGGGCAGCGTGCTTGATCCCGGCGGTGTCGAGGGCTGGTGGTTGCCGACCTATCTGGTCGATGCGCATCCGGAGCTTGCGACAATCGAAGGCGTGATGGCCCATCCTGAGCTGGTTGGCGGCATGTTCAACAATTGTCCTGACGGCTGGGGCTGCCGCATAGTCAACGACAACCTGATCCGTGCATTCCACCTGGAAGACAGAGGCTTCAAGGTCTTCAATCATGGTTCCGGCGAGACGCTGGCAACCTCGATGGCTGCCGCCTACCAGAGCAAAGAACCCTGGTTTGGTTATTATTGGGGCCCAACGACGCCGCTTGGCATGTTCGACATGACGAGCATCGATCTGGGTGAATACGACGAAGAGGCTTTTCTGGCGAGCCAGAACGCCGATGCGCCCAACCCCAAGCCATCAGCATTCGCGGCAGCGCCCGTGCTGACAATCGTGACCAAGGATTTCAAGGAATCCCATCCTGACATTGCCACGCTGATGAGCCATGTCACCTTCAAGTCGGACACGATGAGCCAGCTCCTGGCCTGGAAGGAAGAAAACAACGCTTCCAATGAGGAAGCGGCTGTCTATTTCCTCAAGAACAATCCGGACGAGTGGAGCGGATGGATCAATGATTCCGCAAAGCAAAAGCTGGCCGCCTTGCTGAATTAGGCACGATCCGGTCGGCACTTTGAGTGCTGCCCTGACCGCCTGATGACGTCCACAGGGACGTTGCGGCAATAGGGCCCGTACAAAGACAGAGCCCAAAGTCGGGACCCAGAGACGGGGCCGGGATCACATGATCCGGCCCTGCCATTGATTTGAAAAATTGAAAATATTGGCAATTACGGGGCCCGAGTGGAGCCGCCGTAATGTGCCTGAATGAGGGATGCATGGCGACTTACGATTTCCTATTCGATTGGATGGGCTTGCGCAACTGGTGCGGCGACAGCGGTGACGACGGCGGCGGCATGACGTCAATGTCACAACTGCTGGCGGAAACCTCTGGCGAAGATGTTGACGTCTCGCCATGGGAAACGCCCTTTCCATCCATGGATGCATTGCATGAAGCGTGCCCCTCATTTCCGCAATCGCGCGAGCTGACAAGCGGCCTCGAAGAGGGCTTTCTTTCAATCAAGGACAGCCTGAAGGTGGTCGTCGATCCACTCACCCAACCCCTGAGTTGGGCGCTCAACGAAGCACTGTGGATCATGCAGACGGTGCCCTGGTTCATCATGATTCCGCTGTTGATGCTGATCGCCTGGTCGGTGGCCCGATCGCTGAAACTCGTCGGACTGGTGGCGATCTGTTTCGGGTTCCTCGGCTTTGTCGATTATTATGTCTACACGATGCAGACGCTGGCGATCATCTTCGTTTGTGCCCTGACCTGCGTATTGTTCGGGGTCCCCATCGGTATTGCCATGTCGCGCAGCGACCGCGTTCAGCGCACCATGATCCCGATTCTGGACATGCTCCAGACCCTGCCGCCCTTTGTCTATCTGATCCCGTTGATTTTCCTGTTCTCGGTCACCGAGCCAAAGCTCTACGGTATCGCCATCATTCTCTATGCCATCGTTCCGGTGGTTCGCCTGACCGATCTTGGCATCAGGCTGGTCGATCCGGATGTGACAGAAGCGGCAGACGCCTTTGGCATGACCAAGCGGCAGAAATTGTTCAATGTGCAAATTCCGTTGGCGCTGCCCAATATCATGGCGGGCGTCAACCAGACCATCATGATGAGCCTCGCGATGGTGGTTATCGCATCGCTGGTGTCTGCCCCCGGTCTGGGTGTGCTGGTGCTGCGCGGCATCCGATCACTGGAGCTCGGCGTCGGTCTGCTCTCCGGCCTGGGCATCGTGCTTTTGGCAATCATTCTCGACCGCGTGACCAAGGCGGCACTCGCCCGCATCAATATCAGTCAGTCAAGATAGGAGGTAACGGATATGGACGATAACAAAATCAAGATCTCGATCCGCAATCTCTACAAGGTTTTCGGAGACAACCCGGAAGTGGCCCTGCAGCAGGTCAAAGAGGGCATGAGCAAGAGCGAACTGCTGGAAAAGCACAATCATGTGCTTGGCCTCAATGACATCAATGTCGACGTGCTCGCCGGCAAAACGACGGTCATCATGGGGCTTTCAGGATCCGGCAAATCAACGCTCATCCGACACCTCAACCGGCTCATCGAGCCAACAGCGGGTGAGGTATGGGTCGAAGGCGAGAACATTCTGGAATTCAACGAAGCGCAGTTGCGGCAATTGCGGCAACACAGAATGTCGATGGTGTTCCAGAAATTCGCGCTCTTGCCGCATCGCACGGTCTTGCAAAACGCCGGCCTGGCGCCTTCCATCGACGGGCAGAGCGAACGCAAATATGCAGATGAGGCGCGCCGGTGGCTCGACCGTGTCGGGCTGCAGGGGCAAAGCGACCAATATCCCCATCAGCTGTCAGGCGGCATGCAGCAGCGGGTGGGCATTGCCCGTGCGCTGACCAGCAATTCCGACATCATGCTGATGGACGAGGCGTTTTCAGCCCTTGATCCGCTGATCCGCACCGACATGCAAAATCTCTTGAACGCGTTGCAGACCGAGTTGCGGAAGACCGTGGTGTTCATCACGCATGATCTGGACGAGGCGTTGAAACTGGCAGACCATCTGGTCATCCTCAAGGATGGTTTTGTTGTCCAGCAGGGCGAACCGCAGCATATACTGCTCAATCCGGCGGATCCCTATATCGAGGATTTTGTCAGCGACATCAATCGCGCAAGGGTGTTGCGGGTCCGATCCGTGATGAAGAAGACACCAGACGCGCCGGGCGAACGGGCGGGCGAGATCGATCATGACGACACGCTGGAATCCGTGATTGCCCTGTCCGAGGGCGACACCGCCCTGAGCTACCGCGTGATGAAGGACGGCGCGCCGGTTGGCGTGCTGGACATGCGCAAACTGGTGCGTGCATTGGTCCCCTCGCAGCAGTCTGACGACCCCGAAAGCGCACGCCTTGGCGGCTGACGGGGCTGCGCTGCAAGTGCCCTGCCGCGCGGCGGGCGCGGCATCACGATCTGCGGACCGAGTTTCCGCCGGCGATGATGCGATTGATCTGCGCCGCAACGGCCGCGTGCATCACGCGGTCGGCTTGTGTGCCTTCGGCATTTTCGTGGGAGGCCGCTGCGTCCTCGAGCACGCCGATGATTTCGCTTTCAGGCAGGACCTGAGCGTCGTTCAGCGCAAGAAGCAAAGCCTCGCAAATGGACAGAGCTGCGATTCCTGAATGGGTGTCATGATCTGACATGGCGGGTCGCCTTCCGTGGTATACGCACCTGCAGAAGGATTCTGAGCAGCGCATGACGCAGACTTTCAAAGTATCTGCTATACTGCGCTGATCGACATCAGTCATCGGTAAGGTTTTCATAGAAGGAGCTCGACTGTCTCCGAAGATTGGTCTGCAATTGGAAAATACACCACTGGTCCGCAAGCTGGGCGCTTTCGTTGCCTTGTCGGATGCGGAGCTTTCCGTTCTGCAGAGGCTGCACAAGCGCAGGCGCAACTTTGTCGCCGGGCGTGATCTCTTCCATCAGGGGCAATCGGGTCAGGCCGCCTATATTCTGGCTTCCGGCTGGGCCTTTTCCTACAAGATCCTGCCCGATGGGCAGCGCCAGATTGTCGACTTCCAGATCCCCGGCGATTTTCTGGGGCTGCGAAGCGTATTGCTGCATATCTCGGATCACAGCATCGAGCCGATCACCAATATCGAAGTGACGGAAGTCCTGGCTTCTGACCTATTGGAGGCGTTTTCGCAAACACCCCGGCTGGCCACGGCGATCCTGTGGGCCGCATCCCGCGATGAGGCGATGGTGGTCGAGCATCTGGTGAACATCGGGCGGCGCAATGCGGCCGAGCGCATGGCGCATTTCCTGCTCGAACTCGGGGCCAGGCTTGCACTTGTCGGCATGGGAAGCAGGGCGGGTTATGCCTGTCCCCTGACGCAATATCTTCTGGCCGACGCACTCGGACTGAGCGCTGTCCACGTCAATCGGGTGCTGCGACAATTACGCGATGCAGGCATGGTCACCTTTCGCGAAGGGTTTGTCACCTTCGACACCTACAACCGCTTGACGGAATTTGCAGATTTTGATCCGACCTATCTGGATCAGGTCAACCCGCTGCTGCGATAGCGCAGACCGTGCAATGGGGCAGACGGGCCGGCTTTTCCCAACCATCGAATGGTAGACAATCCGCGGCATCTTGAAATCGGTTTTGCCAATCAAGGCTTCCTGCCTTACATCTGCGCTTGCACCAGGCAGAACGTCTCCGGGTGGCTCTCAAACACGAGATCGTCTATCCCAAGCCGCATTCGGGCTGAGCCTTGCCGGAACCAGCTGAAACTCCATTTCGGACATCGCCACTCAAGCGCATATATCGCCGATAGGGCGAAGGACAGCAGCAACGGGAGCATGTGTTATTGGGATTGCCTTGCAGGGCCGGTTGGGCAAAGGTGGTCGCCACTTCCTCAAGTCGGTTTGAAACGGGAGACGCCTTGATGGCATATTTGGGTGATGAGCGCATTCAGACGCGCGAAGATATCGCGCGTTTCGAGGCGAAAATGACACTTGAACAGAGGCTGCCGGAGCGTAGCATTCTGGATGTGTTCACGGCCAGCGCGGCGCGCCATCCCGCTGCCACGGCCATCACCATGCTGATGACCGGCGCGCCTGACGAACAGCCCCGACGGGTGGACTACAGCCAGTTGCTGGGTATGGTCCGAGGGGCCGCCAATATGTTCTCGGAACTGGGGGGCCCGGCACCGGGCGTGGCCTATATGCTTCCCTCGCTGGTGGAAACCTATGTGACCCTGTGGGGCGCGGAGACGGTCGGTTATGCCGTGCCGATCAATTTTCTCTTGCAGGCCGACGCCATTGCAGAATTGCTCAAGGCAGCGGATGTGAAAATCCTGGTCGCCCTTGGTCCGCATCCTCAACTCGACATCTGGGAAAAGGCGCTGCAGTTGCGCGATCAGGTTCCCGGTCTGATTCTTGTGCGTGTATCTCCCCCCGGAACGCCGGGCGAAGAGGGCGTGGTGGATTTTGGCGCCGCCTTGATGGCACAGCCGCATGATCATCTTGTCTTTGGCCAAGCGCGCAGCGGAGATGATGTTGCGGCCTATTTTCACACCGGTGGCACGACCGGCGTACCCAAACTCGTTGCGCATACGCATCGCAGCCAGTTGGTCGCCGGCTTTGGGGGCGCTGTCCTATGCGGTTACACCAGTGACGATGTGCTGACAGCAACGCTGCCGCTGTTTCATGTGGCCGGTACGATCGTCGCGGGACTGAGCGCCTTCATGGCCGGGGTGGAACTGGTCGTCATGTCGCCTGCCGGCCTGCGCAATCCGGCAATTGTGCAGGACTTTTGGCGCCTGGTGGCACAATACAAGGCAACATTGGTCGGCGGCGTGCCGACCGCGATTGGCGCTGTGCTGCAGGTTCCGGTGAAAGACAATGACATAAGCCGTTTGCGGGCGGGCCTCACCGGTGCGGCCTTGCTGCCGCCGGCTGTTGGCGCCCGTTTCAAGGACGTGACCGGGCGCAGGCTCCATGAAATTTTCGGCATGACCGAATCCTCAGGCCTGGTCAGCATTGATCCGCTGTGCGGTCCAGGCGCCGTCGGATCGGTTGGCTGGCCCCTGCCCTACACCGAGGTCGAGGTGTTGCGCCTGAACGCTGACGGCAGTGCAGGCGAGATTTGTGACCCGAATGAGATCGGCGTTCTGATGATAAGCGGTCCGCATGTTTCACCCGGATACCGCGACCCCAGACACAATACAGGTGTCTTCGAAGGCAGATGGCTGAATTCCGGCGATCTTGGTTACAAGGACCTGGAAGGACGCGTTTACATCGCGGGGCGCTCAAAGGATCTGATCATCCGAAGCGGCCACAATATTGATCCCGCCATGATCGAAAACGCCATGGCCACACACCCGGCGGTGGCGCTTGCGGCTGCAGTCGGCATGCCCGACGCCTATGCGGGCGAATTGCCCCTATGCTTCGTGGAGTTGCACAAGGGTTCTTCGGTCAGCGATGAAGAATTGCACGCGCATGCGCAAGCGTCGATTGACGAGCGTCCGGCATGGCCAAAACAGATCCACATCATCGACACCGTGCCTTTGACCTCCGTTGGCAAAATCTACAAGCCCAGTCTGCGTTGCGAAGCGGCCAGATTGCATGTGGCCGACCTCGTTCACAATGCATTGGGGCTTCCAAAGGCTGTCGTCGACGTTGTGGACGGCGGCGCACGCGGCATGCGGGTGACAGTAACGCTTGCTGTGGACGATCGACCATCTGCTCCTGCTGTCGAGAAGGCACTGGCTGCCTATCTGTTCGAAGCCAAAGTGCAATAGGCCCAGGCGGGCAGCCGATCGCAGTTTCATCCCGACGCTGGCTGCCCTTTGGCACGCGATCCCTGGCTCCTGCATTCTGTCGGCGACTGGTCATAGACGCGCTGGAACTCTCGATATAAATTTGACCGCGACAGGAAACCGGATCTCTCCGCAATGTTTGCCACGCTGTCATTTTCATTCACAAGGAGGTCCGCCGCATAGGCAAGCCTGAAAGTGTTGACGTATTGCGACACATTCATGCCCTTGGCCCGATTGACTGCGGCGGAGATATTGCGGGCAGGCAGATGCAGGCGCCTGGCGAGGCGTTGAACGGTAAGATTGGGGTCCAGAAAGAGCTGATCATTGCGCATGAGATCGTTCAGTCGGCCGAGAGTCTCGCACTCCGTTTCGTCCGCTTTGGAAATCACAGCAGCTTTGCGGCCAGGCTCGGACAGGATTGACGGCAATGTGACCAGAACAGCCAGCAGGAGAGCGATCAGCGGGACCGTTCCGTAGGAGATCAGTGCCGCTGCATGGGCGCCCTGGTTCAGCGCAAAATCAAAGGCAATCGCGGAGTCCAGAACCAGGGCAAATGCCAAAAGCCCGATACCGCGCAGCATCCATTTGGACAGGCTGCGAGTCACGTCCAATCGGGCATAGGTCAACACATCGGGACCCTTTCGCCAGAGAAGCAACAAGGCAGCGCCATAGAACAGATAGCTGGCGCTGATGACCCAATCGAGCGGGCGCAGGTCCTCGAGAAAAAGCCGAAACAGGGCCAGGACGATGATGGGTGCTGCCAGATGACAGGCCATCATCTTGCGCAATGTCGGTGCGCCAACGGTGAGAGCGGCAAACCCCAGATACATCAAGGGACCCAGCAACAGGGGCAGCAAGCGTTGCACGGGTGTCATTATTTCGATTGCATAGCCGAACCGCAGCCCGACCAGAAGGGCTTCAACTGCGCAGAAAGCGGCCAGAGCGGAAAATATTGCCGTTGACCGCCTGACGCCCAATTTTAGATGCCACAGCAGTACGGCAATCACGCAGAACAGAAGCGCTGTCAGCAGCGGCAATGGAAATTTGACGAGCGTCGGGTCGTCCATCTGTCCTCTTTCTGTCCTCTTTCTGTCTGGGCCTGTCCTACATCAGGATCAAGGACAGATATAGCCAGCAGGAACTGTTGTTTCAATTTGGTTTGACGCTCAAGTGTCAGGGCATCAACACCAAACCACGGAGACAACGATGAAACGTTTTTTGCTGATTTTTGCTGCAGCACTTGCTGCCTGTATCATACCGGCGTCCGCTCAGACCTATCAGGCCGGCATGCGCGAGATGGCGATCCCTGCCCCTACAGGCCAACGTGATCTGACGGGTCTTTTATGGTTTCCGACCGAAGCCAAAGGCCCCTTGCGCAATGACTTTGACAGTGCCGTCTGGGTGGCAACGCCCGTCGTCAAGGATGCGCAACCCACAAGGGAGCCATTTCCGCTGGTGGTCCTGTCCCACGGCCTGTTCGGCAATGCCTATAATCAGGCATGGCTGGCAGCGGCGATGGCCAGACGGGGCTATGTTGTCGCCGCGATCAATCATCCCGGCACGTCCACGTTTTTGCGCGATCCAAATCAGCGGCGTCAACTCTGGCAGCGGCCAAAGGATATTTCCCGCGTGATTACCCATGCATTGGCATCACCAGAGTTGTCAGCGCTGGTCGATCCAGGCCGGATATTCATGGCCGGTCACTCGTTGGGAGGATTTACCGCGGCGGCTCTGGCTGGCGCGCGCTATGATGCGGCAGGATTGAAGCGCTTCTGTAACAAGGCCCCTGACGCCTTGACCTGCACTCTTCTGTCCGCGTGGGGCGTTGCGCGCACGCCCGAAGACCGCAGGCGGATGGAGGCCGATCTTTCCGACCCCCGGATCAAGGGCTTTGCGCTTTTCGACCTTGGCGGAACGCCAAGCTTTTCCAGGTCCAGCCTGAAGCAAGTCAGCACGCCGATGCTGGTTTTCGGCGCGCCGCTGATGGATTCAGGCCTGTCGCTCGACATCGAATCCCGTGCCCTGATCAAGGCCCTGCCGCCAGAGACCGCGACCTATATCGAGCCCGAAACACTCTCCCACTTTGATTTTCTGGGCCAGTGCAAGTCGGGCGGATACGAGCTTTTGAAGCGGGAAGAACCGGGGGATGAGATCATCTGCCTGGATGGTGGCGCGCAGCGCGCAGCCAAACAGGACATGATCATCGCAATCGTCGACAGTTTTTTCTCACAACAATAGGAAATTGGCCGCGAGTGTCACCTGAGCGCACTGTTGCAACGGCCCGAAAATGGCGCTTTCGGGCCAAAAGCACTGACGAGGATTTGAAAAACCGGACAGCAAGCGGCCCTTCGCTGCACTGGCAAAGGGTTCGGCACGGTCTGCGCGTCAGTGCCATTCGTCATTCCTGGCGTCATTTCTCGGCGACGCAACACGTGTGATACGTTTCATCCGACGTCAGACTGTCGGCACATATTTGTACCGAGCGAAAACGGGGGCGAAATTCATGCCTACATTGGCGATGAAGCAATCATCACGTGGCCGTTTGAGGCAGGCGCCCGGGAAGGCCGCTGTGTGCGCTGTTTCTTTGCGATTCAGGACGTCCTGGATGCCAATGCCGAGACCTATGAGAACCTGTTTGGCGTCAGGCCCCGAATCCGCGCAAGCCTGCACGGTGGACCGGTCATTGTCAGCGCGTGCGGCGATACCAAGAGGTCCATCGTTTATTACGGGGACACGATGAACACCTCCGCACGGCTCGAAGGCGAAGCCAAACGTCTGGAAAAGGATCTGGTCATTTCCGCCGACCTGTTGCAGGCCATTCAACTGCCAGCGGACATTACCGTCGGAAATCCCTGTGCAGTGACATTGCGCGGCCACGATAGTCCGACGGCGCTGTTTGCCCTGTCAAAACAGGTTCATTGCCAGGAACCAATGCGCAATCTGCGCAAGAATGATCTGAAGGAATGCGCGCGATCACGAAGCCGTGAACAGGCTTTATCATGCCCTGCCTCAACCCTACTTCGTGATCGTGTGCGAACGCGCTATAATACCAATGAGCCGAGATTTTGCTGTTTGTCGCCGCGCCGTTTTACCAAATGGACCGGTGTATCGACGAACAACCAATCGCCAATTTGGGGAAAGCCAAATGACAGATTTCATCATCTCCCGCCGGGCCCTCCTCGCCGCTGCCGGTTCTGTCGTGGCGACCGGGATGTCGGGCCTGCCCGTCCGCGCTCAGGGGCTTGCCGCGACACCCACGATGCGAGGCGGTGCCAACAATTACCGCCCCGGTGCACCGATCGTCGATCGGATTGGCGGTGGTGGTTTCTGGATGATGGGCACAGTGCGCCGCGCCGGCGATGGTGCTCCGCTGGCCGGTCAACGCATTCAGGTCTGGGCACATACGACCGAGGGGCACGAGCGCGACCCGCACAGCCACGGCGCCACACTCACCGACGCCAACGGGGTGTTTCGCCTGGAGATGCCGCAGATCGTTCCTGCCTTCGGCCAACCCCATGGCCACCTCGCCTATGACGATGATGATTTTGAAACCGTCTTCCTGCGTCCCGTCATGGCACGTGCCAGCGACACCAGCCTCAACGCGGACTTCGTGCTGCAGCCGGCCTGACCGCGGTGGATCTCAAACGGCCCTCCCGGACCCGTCAAACCCTCGTCTGGGCGGCGCTTGCGACCGCCGTTTCCGTGCCGATCGCCGCTGCGGCGGCAAGCCCGCTGCTTGCATGGCGTAATCCCGTCTATATAGCGGCCGGGTTCGCAGGCATTATTGCCCTTACGCTTCTGTTGGTTCAACCGCTTTTGGCGGGTGGGCTCCTGCCCGGCCTTTCTGCTCAGCGCGGGCGGCGGGCCCATCGCTGGATCGGCAGCCTTCTGGTCGGGATGGTTATCATCCATGTCGCAGGCCTTTGGATCACCAGCCCGCCTGACGTTATTGACGCTCTGCTCTTTGCATCGCCCACGCCGTTCTCAGCCTGGGGCGTCATCGCCATGTGGGCCCTTTTCACCACAGCGCTTCTGGCTGCATTGCGACGGCATTTGCTGCTGCGTCCGCTGGCCTGGCGTCGCGCCCATACGGCCCTCGCGGCAATGATCGTCGTGGGAAGCATTGTCCATGCGTTGCTGATCGAGGGAACGATGGAAACGCTGTCGAAAGTGGCACTTTGTGCGCTGGTCCTTGCGGCGACCGTGAAGGTGGTGGTTGACGTCAGCGCTCGTGCGAACCGAAAGCGCTAAAGCGCAAATTCTGAACTTATCAACCCGTGCCCCCTGCGGGAAAGCGGACAAAGTGTGAATTGGCTGCGTCAACGCCAATGGCTGCATTTTGGAGTGGCCGCGGCTCATGCGGCAGGTTGATATCGATCAAAGCGCATATGCGGCAATGCGCATACGAAAGCTTCATGCAAGAGATACTCAACGCCCTTTGTGATTCGACCCGTCGTGCCGCCCTCGCCATCATCTGGGATGAGGACGAGCATTGCGTTTGTGAATTGATGGAACGGCTTGATGCAAGCCAGAGCCGCATGTCGCGCCACATGAAGGTGTTGCGCGAAGTTGGTCTCGTCGTCGACCGGCGCGATGCGCAATGGGTCCGTTTTCGACGAAACCCGGATATTGCGCCCGAAATCATGATGGTGATCTCCGCCGTTTTGAACGCAGAAAAAGTCTTCGAACAGGAAATGGCATGACCACCGAAACCCATGAATTTGTTCCGAATCACGAAACGCCGAACTGGGTCTGGTATGCGAGTATCCTCAGCGCTGCTGTCCTTGGCTGGCTGGCATACGGTCAGTTGGTCCCCTTCTCCCAATGGGTCACCGGTCTGTTCCCCGTTGCTCGCGACAGCCACACCGGCGAAGCGATCGCATTCTTCGCCTATGATGTTCCCAAGGTGCTGCTGCTTTTGACGGGTATCGTCTTTGTGACGGGTGTACTGCGCAGTTGGTTCAGCCCCGAGAAGACCCGCGCAATCCTTGCCGGCAAACGTGAGATATTGGGCTATCCGCTGGCCGCTTTACTGGGGGTGCTGACCCCGTTCTGCTCCTGCTCGTCGGTGCCGCTTTTCATCGGCTTTGTATCCGCAGGTGTCCCTTTGGGCGTGACCTTTTCTTTTCTGATCGCAGGTCCGATGGTTGGCCCTGTCGGGCTTGGGCTGCTCTATGGTCTGGTCGGGTGGCAAATCGCCACGATCTACCTTGTGTTCGGCTTCTCGATTGCCACGGTCGCAGGATACGTGATGGGCAAGATGGGGCTGGAACGCTACCTGCAGGACTGGGTGCGTGAATTGAACGCCGGCCCGGTCGGTGACTTGCCCCAGATAGAAGTCACATTCGTCGACAGGTTGAAAATCGGCGTCGAGCAAGTCCGCGAAATTGTTGGCAAGGTCTGGGTCTGGGTGTTGATCGGCATCGGTATTGGCGCATTGATCCACGGCTATGTTCCCGAGGCGATGATGCTGAAGATCATGGGGGGCGATGCGTGGTGGTCGGTCCCTGCAGCGGTCGTCGTCGGCGTGCCGATGTATACCAATGCCGCAGGTGTCATCCCCATCGTAGAGGCGTTACTCGGCAAGGGCGCCGCTCTTGGCACGACACTCGCCTTCATGATGTCGGTGATCGCGCTGTCGCTGCCGGAAATGATCATTCTCAAACAGGTGCTGACGTTGCGGTTGATCGCGATCTTTATCGCCGTTGTCTCGGCTGGCATCCTGGCCACCGGCTATCTCTTCAACTTTCTACTGTAACTGGATTCATTATCCGCCTCCTGAAAGGACATCCCATGAAATCTGTCAAAGTCTACGGGCCCGGCTGCAAGCGCTGCGCAACGACCGAGAAGATGGTGCGCGACGCGGCTGCAAAACTGGGCATCGATGTCGCCATCGAAAAGGTGACTGACGCCAAATCCATTGCAATGGCGGGCGTCATGTCAACACCCGGGATTGCCGTTGACGGCAAGCTCGTCCACGCGGGTGGACTTCCCGACCAGGCCAGACTGGAGCAATGGCTGGGAGCCTGAGTTCCCGGATGTCGCCCTTGCAGAGTGTCAGACAGGTTTGAAGCTCTTGAGATTAATGCTCCACCCGCAGTGCCAATCCGCATTTTGAATTTGCAGCGCGCGCCTCCTGTGTTAGGCAAAACCTGAACAGCGAGAGCCATCATGTCGGAAATCCTTGCGCTTGCGGGCGCCAATCTTGTTTCGCCGATCATCCTGTCATTTGCGCTGGGTCTGGCTGCTGCATTGGCGCGATCCGATTTGTCGATCCCCGAAGCCGTGGCAAAGGGCATGTCGATCTATCTGCTGTTCGCGATTGGCTTCAAGGGCGGCGCTTCGGTCGCGGCGCATGGCCTCGACGCCACATTGTTGATGGCCGTTGGCGCCGGCATTATTCTATCATTCGGCCTGCCGCTTCTTGCCTTTGCCATGCTGAAAATACTGACCGGATTCTCCCGGCTGGATGCCGCTGCAGTGGCTGCACACTACGGGTCGATCAGCATTGTAACCTTTGTCGCCGCAACCTCGGTTCTTGAAGGCAAGGCCATCGATGCAGAGGGCTACATGGTCGCCGTCGCCGCTGCGATGGAGGCACCGGCCATCCTTTCCGCCCTGTGGCTGGTCGCACGCAATGGCACGGGACGCGCCATGGAACCTGGACTGATGCGAGAGATATTGCTCAACGGCTCCATCGTGTTGCTTGTCGGCAGCTTTGTCATCGGAATGGTGACGGGCGAGAAGGGGTTGGCCGAGATATCCTCATTCATTGTATCGCCCTTCAAGGGCGTGTTGTGCCTGTTTCTGCTGGACATGGGGTTGGTCGCCGGACGCGGATTGCGGCAGTCGAAAAACGTTCTGGGACTGGGCGCCGTGGCGTTTGGCATCCTGATGCCGCTGGCGGGTGCATCGATTGGTCTGGCCATGGGTGTGATCATCGGCCTGTCCACGGGCGGTGTTGTGCTGTTGATGGTGCTGGCCGCTTCTGCATCCTATATTGCCGTGCCTGCGGCGATGCGTGTTGCATTGCCGGAGGCCAACCCGGCGATATATCTGACACTGTCCCTGGGTGTGACATTCCCCTTCAATCTTACCCTTGGAATCCCCTTGTATGTGGCACTGGCCACGCTGACGGTCGGAGGCTGACATGCAGACGCATACCGCAAAACGCATCGAGATCGTGATAGAAAAGCCGCTGGAGGGGCGTCTGACAGATGCGCTCACCAAAGCCGGTGTGACAGGCTATACCGTGGTTCCGGTGCGCGGCGGATCGGGCCGCTCAGGACCCTGGACGCGCGAAGGCCAGGTTGGTCGCGCGGGAATGGTCATGGTGATCTGTCTGATCAAACCGGAACGGCTGGATGCGCTTCTGGAAGCCGCCTTTGCCGTGGTCGAGCGACATATCGGTATTGTGTCAGTCTCCGACGCACTGGTGTTGCGGGCAGACAGGTTCTGATTATTTTGGCGCTTGGCGGGCGGCCTGTCCTATCCGACCGCAACACAATCACGATCCACCACCTTCCTGCCGTCATGGCCGCAATGGCAAATTCCTCGGTTGCCTAGGCGCCGGGCGCACCTGAATGGTCCAGCAGGAATTCAAACCTTGGATCACTGCGCGCAACGGAAACGTTCTGAATATGCAGCGTTACGATCCCCTCCTGCACGAAGGGATCTTCCGCCACCCGCATTTCAATCGTCTGGCGATCGACATTGTGGGCAAGGATGACACCGCCGCCCTGTGGCTTCAGGCCGCCGACAACAAGGAAAAGCCCGTCTTCCAATCCCGCCGTGATCCATCGGTTGTGGGCTTCCATAAAGTCCCTTGCTTTGGTCTTGAGTTCAGTCAGCGTAAGTGTGATGATATACATCAGGAATTCCCCTGGATTGGTTTGATAACAGCCTCCGAAACGGCGTCCAGCCAGGCGAGCATCAGGTCAACCTCGGCCTCGAGAAACTGTTCGTCGGGATAGACATTTGCCAAAGTTGCGACGCCTTGACTGCGTGCCAGAATATGCATGGCCAGCCTGTCGGCGTCTTTGGTCCGGCCCATCTCCATGAACCTTTGACGCAACCAAATGCGAAACAGGTCGAAGAGATGTCTGGCGCTTTCTTCACCGGGATGGCCAAGCTTGGAGAGCTCTGTAAAAAGCGTTCCGACCGGACATCCGTAGGCGCGGATTTTCTTTCTGTTCGTCAACAGGATATGGATAAAGTTCGCGACACATTGTTTGGCAGGCTGGCCCTCCTTGACCCACCCCTCAAGCATCTGGTGACGGTCTTTCAGCCGACGCTCCACCACTGCATTCAAGATCTCGTCCTTTGATTTGAAATGGTAGTAAAAGTTGCCCCGCGATATGCCGACGACCTCGGCCACATCGGCAAAGGATGTCAAATCAAAACCACGCTCATAGAAAAGCCGGTCAGCGGCTACGATGATTTTCTCTTTTGTTGCCGATGCGGCCATGGTGTCGTTTCCCTCTCGATTCAGGCAGCAGTTTCCAGCGTATTGCAAGCCGTTGGATAATCCGCATATCGCGTTGCTCCACCACAACAAAAGATTCTCGCACCAATTCTGTCGAGCGCGGGTTTCTTGCGGCAACGGCGCACCGGATCGGGAATCGCCGGGAATGAGCTGGCGCCAGCCGGAACCTGCGGCCTGCGGCAATCGACCTGTATCAATAGTCTGGTCATGACGGTCTCCGGACTATGCAGACAGGCATGATCACAAGCTGCAATGGCTGACATGCCATGCGCGACGTGGGACTGAGGGTCCGTCATAACGGTTCTCCGGTGACAACCACAAACCGCCACGGAAGCGGGCAACGCCGGAATGACAACGACAAGATTCCCATGCTGATATTCCATTCTCCAAATTAGGTCGTTTGTCCTAATCAAAATTAGGACAAACGACCTAATGTGTCAAATCAGAAAATTCTGCTCCTGAAAAGTGAGCGACGCTGTTGAAGCAATTGATTGGTGTTCGCCGAAAAACCGGGGTTCACAGCGGTTGTTTCCCATTGAGGATCACCTGCCGGTGGTAAATCGTTTCGGTCAGCCCCTTCGATCTACCAGTGGCACAGTGCTTGTTTGCCAAACTTCACGGCTGCGAGAGCCAACCTCGGCCTTGGTACCGCATACTCTGACATGGTGCGGAAGGCGAGCAAGGGCAACGGGAGCACCTCACCGGTTTCCGCCTTTAATTGGGTCTATGGCCGAGACACCCTTACCGGGCTGAAAGGGCTGCAATAGGGATGGTGATCATTTCCGGGAAGGCAATCAGCAGTGCTATGACGAGGATGTTGATCACGACGAATGGCAAGGCAGCCTTGTAGATATCACCGAAGCTTGTATCGGCCGGCGCCGCACCTTTCATGATGACCAGAAGAAGCCCCAGAGGCGGCGTCATCAGCGCCGTTTCCAGATTGATCAGCATCAGGATGGCAAACCAGATCGGATTGTATCCAAGAGAATTGATGATGGGCAGGAAGAAGGGGAATGTGATCAGCATGATCGCAATCTGGTCCATGAAACAGCCGAGGACCAGGACCACCAGCATCATGGAGACGATCACCAGGGTCGGCTGGACATCCCAGGAGAAGACGGCGCCCAACAGACCGGTTGTCGCGCCCGAATAGGCCAGGATCTGGCTGAAACCCAAAGCGCCCGCAAGGATCGCGAACATCATGATGCTGATCCGCATGGTATCCATGAGAGAATCAATCATCATGCGCACGGAGAGCCGTCTGTAGAGCGCTGCGAGCAAAAACGAGCTGAGCGCACCCATCGCTGCCGCTTCGGTCGGTGTGGCGATGCCCAGGATGATAAGACCGGTGACCGAGAAGATGATGATGCCAAGCGGCAGCAGGTTTCTGGCCATGGCCGAGAGCGCCTCTGACCAGGTGGACAATGTTTCGCTTCCAGCCGGCGCCGCCTTGCTGTCGGCCATGCTGCGTATGATGATATAGAGCACGTAGCCGGCCGCCATCATCAAACCCGGGATGATCGCGGCAATCAGGATTTTGGCGATTGAAAGTTTCGCAATGGAGGCCAGAACCACGGCAATGGCGCTGGGCGGGATCATCATCGCCAATCCGCCGGCAGCCATGATCGGCCCCATGCTCAGGTCGCGACTGTATCCGCGCTGCTCCATTTGCGGCAGCAGCAACTTGCCCAGCAAAGCGGTGTTCGCCATGGTCGAACCGGACAGGGCGGAGAACACGCTGCCTGATGCCATGGTCAGAAGGGAAAGCCTGCCCGGCAAGCGGCCAAGCAATTTGTCGAGGGCCTCTATGGCCTGCTTGCCGATGTTTGAATGCCAAAGCACCGTGCCCATCAGGATGAAGAGCGGTATGGGCACCAGGGCGAAGGAACTGACCGAACTGATCATGCTGATGATTTGTTGCTGGAAGGCGTTTCCACCGCCCTGCAAAAGAAAGACGCCGACAGAGGTGACGAGCAGAAATGCGAATGCAATCGGCATTCCGATCATCATCAGGATCAGCAAACCGCCGAGTATGGCGCAGAATGTGAAAAGCCATTCCATCCGTTATTGCCTGACTTTCATGCGACCGGACCGGAGGTTGTCGACGGTCCGTATCGTGCCGGGAAGAGCGTTTCGCGCAAATAGGTCAGAGATGTCAGCAAAAGGCCGAAAGAGACGACTGCCGGCAGAATATACCGTGGAATGGGGTGAATGCCGATGGTCTTCACATTCATCGCATAGTCCTGCAAGGCAAGTTTGCTTGCCCACCATGCAAGAAAGGCCAGAAGGCATGCACAGATGAATGCGATGATCCGTGCGAGTGGTTTTTTCAAATTTGCCGGAAGCGTTTCCGTTACCAGTTCCACCGCCACATGACCCTTTTCACGGGCCAGCCATGGCATTCCGAGGAAAAGAATCCCCAAAAGCGCATGTTCACTGAATTCCAGTGACCAGGTCAGTGAATGTCCAATTGTCGAGCGCAGGATCACGTCAGCGCCCACGCTGAACATGATGAGCACCAGCAATGCAGCGGCGACGGCGGCAAGAACATCAAGCAGGCGGTCAAAAAGAAACATGATTTCAGCCGAAATGAGAGGCGGTGCCGCCTGACAGGCGACACCGCACAGGATCTATTTGGAAGCGAGGTCTTTCAGAGCCGCTCCACCTTCAGGGTCCTTGGCAAGATAGGCTTCCCATCCGACCCTTTGGACCAGCTCCTGGAACTTGGCCGATTCTTCAGGCGACAGCGTGATGAATTCCATGCCTGCCTCTTTGAGAGCAGCATCCTCTGCTGCCAGTGACGCCGCATTGAACTCCTCAACGGCCGCCTCATAGATCGGCCCGATGCGCTCCAGTTCCGCCCGCACCTCGTCCGACAGCCCATCCCATTTGGCGCCATTGACCAGGATCGGTGCGTTGAGCGAATAGAAGGGCTCATCCAGCACATATTTCGTCACCTCGTGCAGACCCGGATGCATGATGCCGGTGTAGGTTGCCCCGAAGCCATCGACCACACCGCGTTCCAATGCAGCATAGGTATCGGCAAAGGGGATCGATACAGGCGTGCCGCCCAGAGCAGCTGTCACATCAGCCGTGGTTTGAGAGACGCGAATCTTCATTCCACTCAGATCGGCCTTTTCAACCGGCTCCTTGAGGTAAAAGCGGAATGCCGTCCCGGGCTGTCCGCCGCCGTTGGCGATATATTCCACATTGGCTTTCTGGCGATGAACGCCATGCATGAATTCAAACAGGCCGCTGGCGCGCATCTCGGCACCATTCTGGGTGGTATAGAGCAGCGCGAAGGTCTCCGGAACGGTTCCGGCATAATAGGGAACAGCAGCCATCATGATATCAATGATACCATTCTTGAGGCCATCGAACTGCTGCTGCGAAGGAATAACCTCCGGGCCACCCAGAATATTCACCTGAATCTTGCCGCCGCTTTCGCGTTCGACAACTTCCTTGAGAATCTGCACTGGTTTTGACAACGGGCTCTGCGGCTCAAACGGGGTGACCGTTTTCAAAACAACGGCTTCCTGTGCCATGGCAGGAACAGCTGCCCCCGTCAGAAGCAGCGCCGCAACGGATGCAATGACGCCTCTGCGCGAGATGTTTGTCAGGCTTTGTAGCGTTTTCATGAATATCCTCCCTGGGATTTATGTGTGGATCAATACTTCAGATGCTTCAGTCGGGCAGCTCGAACATGGCGTGGGCTTCGGCCGGCGTGGCGATTTCACGACCAATGCTTTCGACCAGCTTGCGGGCAGCAGCAACAAGTTCGTGGTTACGATGAGCGGCATTGCCGTTCGGAAGATAGATATTGTCTTCAAAGCCCACCCGGACCGTGTCGCAACCCATCGCAATGCCGAGTGCGGCCATGGTGAATTGCGCCTTGCCTGCTCCAAGCACACCCCATTTTGCATTGGGGAACAGACGCTGCTGCTCATCAACCGAGTAGACCAGCGCGCGGGCCGTCGGAGGCGTGTTTCCGATACCGCCGCCGTGGAGCAGCCAGAGATTGCTGGCATTGCGGTCGATGATGCCTTCGTCCGCCAGCCGCGACAGCCGGTGGACAACATTGACTTCAGTCAGTTCAAATTCGACCGTGGAGCCCGATTTGTAGACATGCGGCAGAGTGGAACGCAGAAAATTGGGTGAATTGATATAGGGTGTTTCGCCGGGATAACCGCCCTCGGGATGCCAGAAATCCATGGACCCCGCGGCGATGCCGTAAAGGTCCGGCTTGGGATCTATGTTGAGGAGCGCCAGACGTTCTTCATCGGAGGGCCATATCTGTTCACCGGTTTTTGGATCACGGCGCACGCCGATACCATTGGTCGTTTGCACCAGCAGATTGGTCTCGGCCCGAATACGCCGGATGATGTCCTCGTAAATCGCCAGATCGCCCGTATTGCGCCCTTCGGCATCACGGGCATGGACATGGATGATGGCCGCCCCTTCTTTTGCACAAAGCGCCGCATCCTCTGCGATCTCCGCCGGTGTGATCGGAACCTTCGCGCCTTCGCGATCCTTCTGCATCCCACCGTTTACGGCGACCACAATTGCAACTTTACCCACTGATCTCTCCTTCATAGTTCTTGACCACAACATAATACGGAAATATTATATGTAAACACCATTTTTATCGATCAAATGGAATTATTGGAGCGCTCAGATGGAAGACATCGCTGCCAAGGGAGCAGACACGCAGGCCGCCATCGCAGCAGAGACGATCTCGACAATGATCCTTTCAGGCGATTTGAAGGGTGGCGAGCGGCTGAATATCCGCGACCTGGTCAAACAGACCGGAATCGGTGCGACGCCACTGCGCGAAGGTGTCTCGCGACTGATCGATCGCGGCTTTGTGAAAGCCCTGGATCGCAGGGGTTTCCGCGTGACGGAGACCTCCGCAGAGGATCTCGAAGACATCATGCGCACGCGATTGCCACTGGAATCGGAAGCCTTGCGGCTGGCGATCGAAAAAGGTGACGATCAGTGGGAGGCGAAGATTGTCTCCACTTTGCACCGCCTGGTCAATTTCATGAATTGGGCACCCCATGACCCAAGGGAAGCCGCACTCGGATTCGATGCGGTTCACAAGGCCTTTCACACGGCCCTGATCTCGGCCTGCGGTTCAGAGCGCATGCTGGCCTTTCTCGACATGCTCTACGACCAGGGCTTTCGATATCGCCATCTGATGCTGACCCACCATGATCCACGACAGCGACTGCAGGGCGCGCAACGCATCGAGGAACACAATGTGCTGGCCGAACTGGCGATCAAGAGAAAACCTCGCGAAGCGGTGGAGGCGCTTCAACGTCACTTGAGTACCTTTTCCGGCGATGTCTTCAAAGACAAGTCCTGATTGCCCGCATTGGCTGGTCTCAAGGGGGTAACGTTCCAACGAACATCATGGCCAATTGCGCCAATCGGCACCTGTGGACGGGCAAAGACTTTGCCAATGCCACCCCCTTGCCTATAATGAACTTCATTCATTATATTTCTTTATCTCAATCATCACTTGAAATATAAGAGGGAGGCTGAGGTGCCGCCTTGACCCTCCTGTGGAAATAGCTTCAGTCCACGGACAGTTCCTGAGAGACGTTCTGCGGCTCAGATATTTACGCGCATACAAAACAATGAGTTACACCCACCTGCCTCATTCAACGGCAAGCCTCATCAACACCGTGGAGAACGAATGACCAGTGTAACACCACGCAGACCGGTTTCGCGACTGTCACGAGAGCGGCGCATTGCCGACATCATGGCGGCGGGGCGCGAGGTCTTTCGGGAAAAAGGCTATGAAGATGCACCGCTGTCAGACATCGCCGAGAAAGCCAATGTCGTAGAAGGCAGCATCTATCGCTACTTCGATAACAAACGCGATCTTCTCGTCAAGGTCATCGAGGTTTGGTATGAAGGCATGTTGGCCGACTATCAGGAACAGCTGTCGGGCATTCGCGGCACACGCAACCGACTGCGCTACATGATCTGGCGACACCTCAAAACCATCCACGACGAACCAGCACTGTGCAATCTGATGTTCCAGTTCTTGCGATCCGGCAAGGATTACAGCAAAACCGGGGTGTTTAACCTCAACAGGAATTATACCCGCCAAACCCTGGATATCATCAGTGAAGGGGTTCGAAAGGGCGAACTACGGGGCGATGTTTCGCTGCGGCTGGTGCGCGACATGATTTACGGCTGCGTGGAACACACCACATGGGCCTACCTGCGCGGTGAAGCCGATTTCGATGTTGAAAAAACAGCCGACGATGTCGTCGAACTGGTGCTTAGTGGGCTTCAGGTGCGCTATACCGGCAGTCCGACAGGGCCGGATATTGCCACCAGACTGGAAAATGCCGTGGAGAAGCTGGAAGCGATGACCGAAAAACCATAGCAGGAAAAACTGTCAGTCCCCGGTTTTGAAATAGTCCGGCTTTCCGGTCGTCCAGGTCTCGCCCCAGAGCTGCCCGCCGCCGTCGACGGTCAGCAACTCGCCGGTAATGAACCTGCCGGACGGGCCGCCCAGATACATGCACGCTTCGGCTATGTCCCAGGTGTTACCCGCCTGCATCATGGGGTTGGATTGAGGATAGGCGGCGCGCGCTTCAGGCGTATAGACCTTCCAACCTTCCGTTTCGATGGCGCCCGGCGCAATACAATTGACGCGGATGCCAAGTGGCGCCCATTCGACGGCCACACTTCGGGTCAGCCCGATGACGCCGGAGCGCGCAGCGATCGTATGCGCAACGCCATGCAGTCCGTGGTTGGTTACAACGACGATGTTGACGATACTGCCCGGCTTGCCTGTGTCGCGCCACTTGCGCGCAGCCGACTGCATCATGAACCAGGTGCCATTGAGATTGGTGTTGACGACCGCGTTCCACCCTTTGACCGAGAAATCGATCGCGGCCTGCGGGAACTGCCCCCCGGCACTATTGACGAGAATGTCGACAGGGCCTTGCTCATGCCAAAGCGTTTCAAAAAAGCTCTCTACGGCTTCAGCATCGCGGATATCGACGCGCGCGCCATGACAATCCAGCCCTTTCTCGCGCATGGCGGCCACAAGCACATCAATTTTTTCCTGACTGCGACCTGATATGACAACCCTGGCGCCAAGCCTTCCAAAAAGCCAGGCTGTGGCGCGGCCGATGCCGCCTGCCCCGCCGGAAATGAGCACGGTTTTCCCCTGCAACGCACCGTCCGCATAGACGGTCGGGCAGGAAGCAAGATCGGCGTCAGAGAGGCCGAATTTTTCTTTGTCGTCTGCGCTCATGTGTCCATGTCTTTCAACAGTTCACCCGCGATAATCATCTTGCGCACTTCGGTGGTTCCTGCACCAATTTCCAAAAGCTTGATCGAGCGGAAGAGCCGGTTGATCTCCGATTCCCAGATATAACCATAGCCTCCGTGAACCTGAACGGCCAGATCAAGCACCTTGTGGACGGCTTCCGCCGTGAACATGACTGACGCGGCTGTCAACTTGTGGATGTCGCCGCGTCCGCCGCCGCCAACCTCCAAAGGTGCGGCTGCGGCCAGAACCTTGTAGGTCAGTGCGCGCATGGCTTCGACCTCCACATACATATCCGCCAACATGGACTGAACCATCTGGAACGAGCCGATCGGTTTGCCAAATTGCTTGCGCATCTTGGCATATTCTACAGACAGCTCGAGCGCCCGCTCTGCAATACCGAGACAAATCGGCGAAATCATCGCCCGCTCGAGATCAAGGCCGCTCATGACAATCGAGACGCCGCGATTTTCCTCGCCCACCAAGTTTTCCACCGGGACCCGGCAATCCTCGAAGACCAGTTCAGCCGTCTGGCTGCCGCGGTATCCCATCTTGATGAGCTTCTGAGCCACCTTGAAACCCGGCATGTCCTTTTCCACGATAAAGGCGGATACACCACGGGAGCCTTTTTCCTTGTCGGTTTTCGCATAGACAAGGATGACGTCCGCTATCGGGCCGTTTGTAATGTATATCTTCGAACCGTTGAGGACGTAATGGTCGCCTTCGCGGCGCGCGGTGGTCCGCATGGAGCCGATGGCATCCGAACCCGCACCCGGCTCGGTCAACGCCAAGGCACCCACTTTTTTGCCGGAACACATATCAGGAAGATATTTTCTGCGCTGTGCGTCATTGCCGTTTCGGTAAATGTTGTTGAGGCAAAGATTGTCATGGGCGACCCAGGACAGAGCCATTGCGTGATTCCACCTTGCCATGGCTTGCCCGACAAGACCGGCAGCCACAAGGTCCAGCCCGGCGCCGCCAAATTCTTCCGGTACAGTGATCCCAAAGAGGCCGTTATCGCCGATCTTTGGAAATGCGTCTTCAGGCCACCATTCATCCTTATCCATACGTTCGCACAGGGGATAAAGCTCATTGCGGGAAAAACGATCCGCATTGTCGAGGATCATCTGTTGTTCCGTATCCAGATCGAAGCTGTTGGACCATTCATTCGCTCCATGGCGATCCTGCATTTTCATTCCTCCCGCTTGACTGGCGCTCAGTCAAAGATGCGCCTTAATGAAATTACTTCATCATAAACTTATCGGCAATATGTCAACCAATAAAATATAAATAGCGGGCACATCAAGCGAAATTTGCCTTTCTTTCAAAATGCGCGGGATTGGATATTGACAATATTGATGAATTCAAATCATTTAGCGAAACGCAATAACAATCAAGTAGGTGGAGTCGTGACAGATACAGTACTTGTCGAGCGTCGAGGCGCCGTGGTCTGGATAACGATCAACAGGCCCGAACGGCGCAATGCGCTGAATGAAAGCGTGGCAAGCGGCATAGCAGCCGCTCTGGACGAAGCGGAAGCAAACGCCGAAGTTCGGGCTGTCGTTCTGACGGGTGCTGGAGACAAGGCCTTTTGTGCCGGTGGCGACCTTCAACTACAGGCGGATGGAACACCTTTCACAATCAATGCCGCTGATCCCCGGCATTATGTCGCCGCACTCCTGCGCCGTATGGACGCCTGCCGTCTGCCGCTCGTTGCGCGCGTGAACGGCCACGCGCTCGCCGGAGGCTTCGGGCTGGTCTGCGCCTGCGACCTGGTGGTTGCCAGCGAAAATGCGCTGATTGGCGTCACGGAAGTCAAGGTCGGGTTGTTTCCTGCGATGATACTGCCGTTCCTGTTGCGCACAGTACCCTACCGCCGAATCATGGAAATGTGCCTGACTGGCGAACCAATCCCCGCTGCAGACACTGTCATCGATGGCGTTGTCAACTATGCGGTTCCGGCCGAGGAACTTGATGACAAGCTGCAATGGCTGCTGGGGCGCATTACCGACAAGTCACCAACCGGCATCCGGCTCGGCAAACAGGGGCTGGCGAAAATTCGCGAAATGTCCACCGACGCCGCGCTCGAATATGCGCAATTCATGTTGGCCAATATGGCGCGCACCAAGGACGCCGTCGAGGGTTTCCAGGCCTTCAACGAGAAGCGCGGCCCCAAGTGGACCGGGGAATGACAATGGCCGGCAAGGCAGTGCGCATTGGTTGCGGCGCGGGCTTTTGGGGCGATAGCCCTGAAGGGGCTGCGCAAATCGTGCGCTCTGGAAACGTCGATTATCTGGTGATGGACTATCTGGCAGAGATCACCATGTCGATCCTCGCACGGATGAAGGGCAAACGTGCGGACCTTGGCTATGCGATTGATTTCGTCACTGCGGTCATGAAACCGCTTGCCCGGGAAATCGCCCAGAAGAATATCCGCGTTGTCACCAATGCCGGCGGCGTCAATCCGCAAGCTTGCCGCGACGCGCTGCTCGCGGTCTTCAAAGAGGTGGGTGTCGACCTCAAAGTTGCCGTCGTGCTGGGCGATGACCTGTCGGACCATGCGCACCGCTACCGCGAACAGGGCGTGAGGGAAATGTTTTCCGGCGCGCCGATGCCGGATCGGCTTGCCAGCGTCAGCGCCTATCTGGGCGCCTTTCCGATCGCCGCCGCACTCAATGCAGGCGCGGATATCGTCATCACGGGCCGGGCAGTGGATTCTGCCGTTGTCCTGGGGCCACTCATCCATGAATTCGGTTGGACGCCATCCGACTATGACACGCTGTCCGCCGGCAGTCTTGCCGGCCACCTTCTGGAATGTGGCCCGCAGGTCACCGGCGGTATCTTCACCGATTGGCATGACGTCAGCGGCTGGGATGATATGGGCTACCCCATCGCCGAGTGTCATACCGACGGCAGCTTTATCGTCACCAAACCTGACAACACCGGCGGCCTGGTCACTCCGGCCTCAGTGGCCGAGCAGGTCGTTTATGAAGTCGGAGACCCCGCAAGCTACATCCTCCCGGATGTGATCGCAGACTGGAGCGCGATCCGGCTCGAACAGGTCGGGCCAGATCGCGTGAAGGTCAGCGGCGCCAAGGGACGACCGCCGACGGACAGCTACAAGGTCAGCGCCACCTATGCCGACGGTTACCGCGCCTATGTCACCATGGCGATCATCGGTCGCGATGCAGTCGCCAAGGCTCGAGCGACCGGCGAAGCCATTCTCAAACGCGCCAACCGCTTGATCACCAAAGCCGACTTTGCGGAATTTTCTGAAACCTCTGTCGAAATTCTCGGCAGCGAAGCCAATTACGGAGCGCAGGCGCGCCGGGCAGATACGCGGGAGGTTATCCTGAAGATCGCCGTCAGGCATCCGGTCAAGGACGCGCTGAAAATCTTTGCTCGGGAGATTTTTCAGTCGGCGACAGCAATGGCGCAGGGACTGACAGGATTTGCCGGTGGCAGACCAGAGCCGCAACCGGTCATCCGCCTGTTTTCCTTTACCTCCGCCAAACACGATATTCCAGTCACTGTCGCATTCGAAGGCCGAACCATTAAAGTGCCCCTTCATGTTCCCGACAAGGTCGATGGAGACGAGGCGCGAGCAATCACCCCGGGCCCGGTCGCGGTTCCGGCGGGTCCCCTTGCCACCGTTCCGCTCATTGCGCTTGCGCATGGCCGTAGCGGCGACAAGGGCGATATCGGCAACATCGGAATTCTGGCGCGAGAACCTGAATATCTGCCCTGGATCCGGCGCAGCGCCACCCCTGACGCCGTGCGCGAATACTTTGCCCATTTTGTCAAAGGCGATGTCGATCGATTTGAATGGCCTGGACTCAACGGCCTTAATTTTCTGCTCCATCAGGGGCTTGGAGGTGGTGGCATCGCCTCACTTCGCCATGACCCGCAAGGCAAGGCACTGGCGGGCATCATGATGGACTTTCCGGTGGAGGTGCCTGTCGAATGGGTGACGCCGGGTGGAGCGTTGGAAGACTGGCAGAAAGAGGCCATCGCATGAGCAACCCACTATTCAACAAGGTTCTGGTGGCCAACCGCGGCGAAATCGCCTGTCGCATCATGCGGACGCTTTCGCAGATGGGGATTCCCACGGTCGCCATATATCATGCGGCGGAAACCAAGGCACGGCATGTGCAAATGGCGGACAAGGCCGTGGAAATTTACGGCGAAACACCTGTTGCCGCCCATTTGGACATGGGCCAGATTATCGAGATCGCCCGCAATCTCGAGGTTGACGCCATCCATCCGGGCTATGGCTTTCTCTCGGAGAACGCCAACTTTGCAGCCGCTGTAGCGGACGCCGGCATGACTTTTATCGGACCGGACGCCGAGACGATCGCCTTGATGGGCGACAAGATTTCGGCCCGTAATTTTGCGGAAAAGCACAATGTTGCGGTTGCACCCTCTGTTATGCCGACAGATGATCTTGATGACTTCATCGAGAAGGCCGCCGGCATCGGCTATCCGCTTCTGATAAAGGCGGCTGCCGGGGGCGGCGGCAAAGGCATGAGCATCGTTCGCGAGGCGGCAGCGCTTGTCGAGGCTGCCCGCGTCGCTTCCAGCGAGGCCCAACGCTATTTTGGTGACGGAAGAGTCTATGCAGAAACATATGTGGACCATCCCCGCCATATAGAAGTGCAGGTTCTGGGTGACGGCAAGGGCGGCGCCATTCATCTTTTCGAGCGCGAATGTTCCGTACAGCGCCGCTTCCAGAAGATTATCGAAGAAGCCCCTGCGCCGAACCTTTCTGCCGAATTGCGCGATGAGATCTGCACCTCGGCCACACGTCTTGCCGCAGCTGCCAACTACAAGAACGCCGGCACTGTTGAATATATCCTGGGGGCCGATGGGCGCTTCTTCTTCCTTGAGATGAACACCCGGCTACAGGTGGAACACCCGGTCACTGAAATGATCACCGGTATCGATCTGGTGCATGCGCAAATCGAGATTGCAGCCGGCAAAGGGCTTCCCCTGCCCCAATCCGAAGTGCGCACCTCCGGTCACGCCGTGGAATGCAGGATCTGCGCAGAAAATCCCGAACAGGACTTCATGCCGGAGACCGGCGTCGTGCGGCATCTCGGCGTACCGGAAGCAGAATGGCTGCGTTTCGAAAATGCGTTGACGCACGGGCAAAAGATCACCGCCGATTTCGACCCCATGCTGGCCAAACTCGTCGCCCATGGCCCCAACCGCGATGCAGCCATCGAGCGCTCGATTGCAGCCCTCGGCGAACTCGCACTTCTGGGCGTGAAAACGAATATCGATTATCTCGCGCGGCTCATCAACCACGATGCTTTCAGGGCAGCCGAGCTGCATACCGGTTTCATTGCTCAGCATCGGGACGACCTCGCACCCAAGGCATTGAATGAAACCGAGCGTGCACAGATTCTGGCCGCCGCCTTTCTCGGCTTTCGACAGACACGTGATCTCATCGTCGGCACACCGGAGCCGCATGCTGCAATCGGCGGATGGAGGAACTGACGATGGGTTTCCAATTGATCCTTGATGGTGAGGAACACGACGTCGCCATTGTTCGGCGCAGGCCACATCTGGTCTTGCGCATTGATGGCATCGAGCACGAATTCTCCGAGATCGGCGGACCAGGCGACGGTCTGCATGCGTTGAAATCCGGCAAACATCCGATTGATTTCATCCGCGCCTCGGACAATGAGCGCCAGATCATTCGGCTCGGTGGACGGACGTTCGAAGTGGACCATATCGATCCATTCTCAGAAGGCATGGAGAGCGGTGGCAACAAGGATGCCGTGCGTTCGCCAATGCCCGGAACCGTCGTTTCCATCCAGTGCAAGGAAGGCGACACGGTGGTGCGTGGCACACCGCTGGTGACGATTGAAAGCATGAAGCTGCAGACCGTGTTGTCTGCCATGCGCGAAGGAACTGTGGCTGAAATATTGCGGGTCGAGGGCGAAACTTTCGAAAAAGACGCGATCATCGTCATGCTGGAACCAGAGACAGAGAAGGCCTGACAGACATGCGCAAGATCCAATCCATGATCTCTACGGCTTCGCCCGATTTCCGCACCTACGATGCCCACAATCGGCGCATTCTGACGGAATTTCGCGAAAAGCAGGAGGCAGCACGCCATAGCCGCAAGCAACGCGACCTCGACCGGCTGGAAAAACAAGGCAAGATGCGTCCACGCGAGCGGATCGAAATGTTGCTCGATCCGGGTACGCCATTCCTCGAGCTGTCATCGCTGGCCGCCAATATGGCTTACGACGGCGGCTCACCCTCGGCCAGTTCCATCGTCGGCATAGGCGTGGTCTCCGGCCGCGAGGTCATGATCCGCGCCGACGATCCGACCATCAAAGGCGGTGCATGGTATCCTTTGACCATCAAGAAGATCGTTCGCGCACTTGATATCGCCATCGAAAACCGCCTGCCTGTGATCCACCTTTGCGATAGCGCCGGCGGTTTCCTGCAACTGCAATCGGATTTGTTTCCTGACAAATTCATGGGCGGACGGATTTTCCGCAATCAATCCATTCTGTCCAAGATGGGCGTAAAACAATTGGCGCTCGTCTTCGGCCATTGCACCGCAGGCGGCGCCTATATTCCGGGCCTTTCGGATTACAATGTCATCGTGCGCGGCACCGGCGCGGTTTTCCTGGGCGGTCCGCCGCTCGTCAAGGCTGCGACCGGCGAAGAGGTGAGCGTCGAGGAACTGGGTGGTGCGGACATGCACACTTCAGTCTCCGGCTCGTGCGATTACCCCGCCTCAAGCGAAGCAGAAGCCATTCACATCGGGCGCGAAATCGTTGCTCAGTGGGAGCGCCCGAAGAAATGGGATTGCCAACGCGAAACGCCGGAAGATCCCGCCTACGACCCCGACGAGCTTTACGGCATCATTCCCGATGACATCAAAAAGCATTTCGACATGCGCGAGGTCATTGCGCGTATGGTCGACGGCAGCCGCTTCCACGAGTATCAGCCGAATTACGGCACGACATTGATTTGCGGTTTCGCTCATATCTGGGGCTACAAGGTCGGCATTCTTGCCAATAATGGCGTGCTCTTCAATGATTCCTCGCTCAAGGGCGCCCATTTCATGGAGCTCTGCAACCAGAACAATACGCCGCTGGTCTTCCTGCAAAACATAACGGGATACATGATCGGGCGCGAATATGAGCGACGCGGCATTACCAAGGACGGCGCCAAGATGATCATGGCGCAGAGCTGTTCCCACGTGCCCAAATTCACCGTCATGTGTAACGGATCATTCGGCGCGGGCAATTACGGCATGTGCGGCCGCGCCTTTGACGGGCGCTTCATGTTCTGCTGGCCAAATCACCAGATCGGCGTCATGGGCGGTGACCAGGCCGCCAACACGCTTGCCGAGGTCAAGATCAACCAGATGAAACGCAATGGTGGCGTGGTTGATGAGGCAGAAGTCCAGAAACTCTCGGAAGAGACCCGCTCGGCCTATCAGGAGCAGCTTTCAGCCTACTATTCGACATCGCAACTCTGGGATGACGGGATCATCGACCCGGTCGACACCCGCAATGCGCTCGGCGTCTCAATTTCCGCTTCCCTCAATGCGCCGCTCGGTGATCCGGGATACGGCGTTTTCAGGTTTTAGCCGATGGCCGAAGCAATCCGTTTCTATTTTGACTTTGCCTCACCCTATGCTTATTTCGCCAGCCGCGAGATTGAGAAAGTCGCTGCGGACTGTGATCGATCCGTCGAATGGAGGCCCGTTTTGCTTTGGGCCGTCCTCAAGGCCCACGAGATTGCGCCGCCGATGGATGCGCCGGTCAAACGCGACTATTTCTTCAAGGATATGGCGCGTTCCGCTCGTTTCTATGGCTTGCCCTACGAACAACCGGCGAAATTTCCTTTGTCGTCACATCTGGCAGCGCGGCTTTTCCACTTCATCGACAGGGATGACTCGCAGGCATCGATCACATTCGCGCGGCGGGTTTTTTCCACCTTTTTCGTCGAGGGCGGTGATATCTCTGATGAAACAGTCATGACGGCGCTTGCAAGCGACGTCGGCTTGTCTTCAGAACTGGCCAAAGAAGGCATGAAGGGACCGCAGGGCCGCGCGCTGCTGGAATCGGCGGTGAGCGAAGCAATTGCAGATGGCGTGATCGGTTCTCCGTTTTTCATCGCCGACGGCGAGAAATATTTCGGTGCAGATCGTTTGTCACACCTTGCCCGGTTTCTGAAGGCGACACAAAAATGACATCGAGGCCCAAAAGATTTTCACGGGAAGCACCATTTTCATCGCGTCGATTGGATATGACGCGAGGGTTCACACTGCCCAGGCATGCTTGGCAAAAAGGATTGCATTGATGAGCGAAGACACCTTGAAACCAACGCATTACATCAATTCGGATCACCCCGATATCCAAGGTTTCACGCAGGACCACGCAGGCACGGGGGATGACGTCTCCAAGGCTGTTAATCTCTATTACGCGGTCCGCGATGCGGTCCCGTACAATATCTATGCATTCGCGCTTGATGAACCAAACTTCGTTGCCTCCAACGTTCTAAAGTCGGAAAATGCGTTTTGCGTTCCGAAGGCGGTCGCGCTCGCCGCTGTCGCCAGAGCCGCGGGAATTCCGTCCAAGGTTGGTTTTGCAGATGTGCGAAACCACATCACCACCCCGCGCGTCACCGAATTGATGGGCAATGACATTTTCCGTTGGCACGCCTATACAGCACTCTATCTGGATGGAAACTGGGTAAAGGCGACGCCGGCATTCGATCTGGAACTTTGCCAGCGCCATGAGATGATGCCGCTGGATTTCAACGGACGTGATGACTCCATATTTCATCCTCATGATACCAAGGGGCGCCGTCATATGGAGTATCTCGCGTTTCACGGCGAATTCACCGACATGCCCTTTGAGACATTTGCGGGCGAAATGCGCGCCAGCTATTCGCGGATGCTTGAGGCATTTGCAAAGGACCGTGCCGAAAGGCGTATGTCAAAACACTGACAACAACCCGACAAAGAAGGTCATCATGACACAGGCAGTTCACATTCTTGCAGGTAACCGCACTGCAATCGGCACTTTTGGCGGGTCACTTTCAGCGCAAGAACCCAGCGCGCTCGGTGCGTCTGTCGCTGTGGAAGCCATGAAACGCGCCTCTGTCGATCCGGCAGAGATCGGCCACGTGGTCTACGGCAATGTCATCCCGACCGGGCCGCATGACGCCTATTTGGGGCGGGCCGCTGCACTGGGTGCAGGCATTCCTGAAGAAGCGCCCGCAATGACGCTCAACCGCCTGTGCGGCAGTGGGGCTCAAGCCATTGTTTCTGTCGCCCAGAACATCATGCTTGGCGATTGCCAGGTGGGGCTTGCCGGAGGCACGGAAGTGATGAGCCGCGCTCCGCATTATCTCCAGGCCGGGCGGTTCGGGCAGAAGATGGGCGATGCGAAAATGATCGACGGGCTTACCGGCATTTTGACCGACCCTTTCGGCAGCGGCATCATGGGCGTCACTGCCGAAAATGTTTCCGAGAAGTACCATATCTGTCGGGAGGATCAGGACGCCTTTGCGCTTGAAAGCCAGCAGCGTGCCGCCCATGCGATCAGGAATGGGCATTTCAAGACACAGATTTTGCCGCTTGAAGTAAAGGCCGGACGCACGTCGCATATTTTCGAAACGGATGAACACCCCAAGTCGGATACGACAATGGAAGGGCTTGCGGCGCTTAGGCCCGCCTTCAAAAAGGATGGCACAGTCACGGCTGGAAATTCCTCGGGCATCAATGACGGTGCGGCTGCGGTGGTCCTTGCCTCCGAAGACTACGTCAACCGCAACGGCGCAAAAACGCTCGGTCGTCTTGTAGGCTACGCCCATTCGGGTGTCGAACCCAGGATCATGGGTATCGGACCGGTGCCTGCTGTTCGCATGCTGCTTGAGCGGACAGGCCTGTCGCTTTCCGACATTGATGTCATCGAATCCAATGAAGCCTTTGCAGCACAGGCGCTTGCCGTCAGTCGCGAACTCAAGTTCGATCCGCAGAAGGTCAATCCTGACGGCGGCGCCGTCGCACTTGGCCATCCGGTCGGAGCAACAGGGGTCATTCTGAGCCTAAAAGCGCTTTACTATCTCGAGCGCACCGGCGGACGCTACGCTATTGTCACCATGTGTATCGGCGGCGGACAAGGTATCGCTCTGGCGTTTGAACGCGGATAATGGTCAACTCAAAGATAGCTACACTCATCTTTTCTCGAGAATTTTCCATACACCGGTGCAGCTTGCGACGGGCCGACCGTCAACCGTGAAATCGCCACGCATGAACATCAGCGATCGGGTCGATTTAGAGCATGTCTTGTTTTCATTGACCCACTCTGTTCGTGATCCAGTGAGTCGATCCGACAGGAAGGCGGTAAAGAGCGATGCTGTCGCATCGGTCGAGACGTCTGACGCAGCGGGCGGCCACTGGTCGCGAACCCTTCGGGCCAGTTGTTTTTTCGCCACTACCTACGTCGTTCCGCTTGCCCGTACCTTAAGGTACGCGCTTCGCGAACCGACTTGATCCTGACAAAAAAACAACTGGCAGAGTGAATCAATGAAAGCAAGACATGCTCTCTTGACTTCAGGTTCAACCTCGACGACATCGCCACACAAAATGGCGTCGAGAAACCGGCAATCGAACTCGATGGTGAACATGGGCAGATTATCGCGTGACCAGCGGCCTGCGAAGCCAAGCGCTTCATCTGCAAACGACATGACAACGCCACCATGAGCCCGTTCATGTGAGTTGTCGTGACGGCTGTCTGTCTTCATGCAAAAACGGACGCGCTTGCCAGCGGGCCGATAATAAAATGGACCTATGTGACGCGAGAAGCTCGTACCCTCCAGGACTTTCCAGCCGTCGCCGGGATGCCATTCTCCCGCGCTTTCATTTTCGATCATTTAGCCTTCTTTCGCGCAAAAAATGCTGCGATCTGTGCCTTCATTGCCGGCGCGCGGCCCAATTCACCCTGCAGGTCGCGCTCCATATCGAGCTGCTCATCCAGGTTAAGATGATGACTGGCCTCGATCAATCTTTTTGTCGATGCGACCGCGTCAGGATCGCGGCTCACAAGAATATCGCAGATTGACCGGCACTCTGCTTCCAACTGAGCATCATCGACAACTTTCCAGATCAGCCCCCATTCGGACGCACGATCAGCAGAAACTTTCTCGCCCAGCAACATCATGGCAGATGCCTTGCCGCGCCCCATGGCATACGTCAGGAAGGCGGTATTGCCCGCATCCGGAACAAGCGCGATGCCGACAAAAGGCTCATAAAAATAGGCTGAACGGGCTGCGACCACGATATCGCAAGCCAACGCGATGCCGACAGAGGCGCCCGCACAAGGCCCATTGACCGCTGCGACAAATGGCAGGCGCGAGGCACGCATTGCCCGGATAACCGGGTTGAAGTGATTTTCGAGAACATCATCAAGCGCCGGTACATCGTCCGGCGAAATCGTCGAAAGATCATAACCGGCTCCAAACGCCCTGCCTTCTCCGGTCAGCATCACAGCGCGTACGGACGGATCAGCATCGCAGCGTTTGATGGCCGCCAGCAATTCATCCGCTGTCTGATCGCGATAGGCATTGAGTTGCCTGGTCCGGCAAACTGCAATGCACGCCAACCCGTCTGAAATGGTCAGTTTGATATCCGCGTAATCAGCCATTGCGTCCCTCAAATCCGGCGGCAGCATATTTGCACGCCTCATCATATTCGTGTTGAAGTCGTGTGCATAAATCGGATGCTGACGGGATATCGGAAATTGCGCCTATTCCCTGACCGGAGGCCCATAAATCGCGCCAGGGCTTGATATCATCGGTGGTCGACAAATTAAGCTCCGCAGCCGGGGTCAGATCGTCGGGATCGAGACCCGCTTCGACAAAACTTTCGCGCAGGAAATTGCCGGGAAGGCCGCTCACGCGGGGCGTCAGCACAATATCTTCAGCTTGCCCGGCGACCATCAATTCCTTGTGGCGCATGGGAGCAGAGCTTTCTTCGGTGGCTAAAAAGCGGCTGCCCATATAGGCCAGGTCTGCACCCATCAATTGTGCCGCGAGGACCTGGTGACCGGTCGCAACCGCTCCGCCCAGCAGAAGCGTTCCATCAAACAGGCGACGCAGATCCTGCATGAATGCAAATGGATTGAGCGTGCCGGCATGCCCACCAGCGCCATAGGTCACGGCGATCAATCCATCAGCACCGGCTTCGATCGCTTTTTCGGCAAACTTCATGTTGACGACGTCGTGAAAAACAAGGCCACCATAGTCATGAACAGCCCTGATCAGATCACGGTTGAGGCCAAGTGATGTGATGACCAATGGCACCTTGTGATCGATGGTTACAGCGAGATCGGCCTCAAGCCGCGCATTGCTGCGGTGAACGACAATGTTGACGCCGAAGGGCACATCGCAGTCTGCTTCAAACAATGCGCCTTCAATCTGGTCAAGCCAGGCCACATAGCCGTCGGTTCGCCGCTGGTTCAATACGGGAAAGGTGCCGACAACTCCGGATTTGCAACAGGCGATTACCAGTTCAGGTGTCGACGTCAAAAACATCGGGGAAGCAACAACAGGCAGAGAAAGTTTGCCTTCCCAACTCTTCGGTAAAGTCATGAGCTTGCCGCAAGGTTAGAGGAGATGGAAAAGACACGGGCTCCAAAGAGCCCGTGCTGTTTTTCTTGCTGGCGTTCTAGAAGTCCATGAGTTCTGTTACGGCTTTCGACGCACCGGTCTTGGAATCAATCTCCACAACCAGCGTCTCTGTGGCAGCTATGTGCTTGTCCGACGAGAACGAGATCGGCTGTGTGATGCCATTGGTTTCGAATTTTTCACCCGAAGCCAACTTCTCGGAGATGCATGCACGTGTCAGGTCTTTTCCGCATGCCTCTGCAGCCTTGAACATGATCAGTGACGCAGCATAGGCCGTCAGTGAATAGCGGCTGAGGCCCTTGAATTCTTCTTCCGTCAGATGCTTCTTCGCCATCGCTTCAAAATGCTCTGCCCCTTTCGAACCGAGCGGAGAGACATAGTCACCGGAAAAATAGGTGAAGCCTGTCGGCTGCATCAATTTGACGATCGGGGTAAGCTGTCCCGTAGGCACCGTGGCGATTTGCAAATCCATCTTGAATTTGGCGGCTTCCTTTGCCATGGCCGGAATTTCAGAAGTCACCCCACCGGCGATCAGAATGTTGACACCAGCGGCACGCATTTTCAGAATTTCCGCACCGAAATCCTTTTGCCCGCGCTTGAAGGTAAGCGGGTCCGCGTAATCGAGATCAAAGTCCTTGATCGAGCGACTGAATGCAGCTTCGACTTGCTTTCCGAAATCATCGTCCTGACGAATGACGCCGATTTTGGGCGTCTTTCCATCCATCTTGTTCTCGATAATATATTTGATCTCCCCGAAGAGCAGATCCTCATAGGAAGCGCCGATCATGAAGATGGAGGGCTTGACCGGATTGACGGCCGGTTCGTATGGCGAAAAGTTTACCATCGTCGGAATTGCCTGCTCCTCCAGAATCGGCAACGTCGCGGCAACACCGGCGCCCGCACCGGTCGTCAGCATGGCAAAGACACCCTCGTCAATAAGCTTCTGAAGCGCCTGGACGGTATTGGCAGGCACATAGGCATCGTCTTCATCCTTGATGACGATCTTCCTGCCATTGATGCCGCCCTTTTCGTTCCATTCGGCAGCAGCGACGGTGTTTCCGTAAATCACCTGATAGGCAAGCGAGGCCGTGACAGGATGGGTAAGCGGCACGATATTGCCGAAAACGACCTCGGTATCCGTGACACCCTGTTCGGCCATTGCGCCTGTCGCAAGCAAGCTGACGCCTGCCGCAAGTAGTGCTTTCCTGAATAACATTTTCATTTTGTTCTCCTCTCGTTGCGTTCTCGTTTCGACCGCACTCAAACGGAAAGCGGCCATCTGCTCCAGTAGCGCTTCATATTGCGCCAAACGCCCATCAGGCCGTCCGGCTCCAGACGAAGCGTCAGGATTATGACAAGGCCAATCAGAAGGCCTTTGATTTCCAATGCGCCACGCGACAGCACATCGCTTATCCCTGCCGGCAACAGGCCAATGGCATCGCCAACGACTTCCGGCAAAAGGATGATAAATACGGCGCCGATAATGGCGCCTGCAACCGAACCGAGGCCACCGACGATGATCATTGCCAGAGCTTCGATCGCCAGCGTGACCGAAAAAATATCGACATTGATAAAACGGAACTGGAAGGCCATGAGCCCGCCCGCCAAACCAACAATGAACGAAGAGGCTGCGAAAGCAGTCAATTTGTAGGTCGTCAGGTTGATGCCCATTGCGCGGGCGGCAATATCCTGGTCACGGATTGCATTGAAAGCCCGGCCGACACGTGTACGCATGATATTGAGAACGCCAAGCGTTACCAGCGCCAGAATGCCGAGACAGAAATAGTACATTGTCGTTGGATCTGCCAGGTCGAAGCCGAAAAGCACCGTGTCCTCGATCCGCACGCCGTAGGGGCCGTGGGTGATGGGTTCAGCAAACAGCAGGAACTGGGTGATGATGAAAGAAAAGGCCAGCGTGGTGATCGCCAGATAGAGCCCCTTCAGCCGCAATGACGGTATGCCGACAAGAAAACTCAGTGCCGCAGCCACAATACCTGCCATCGGCAATGCAAGCTCGGGCGGCCAGTTGTAGTCCGTAATCAGCAGTCCGGTCGTGTAGCAGCCTGCGGCCAGAAAACCTGACTGTCCAAGCGAAATCTGCCCGGTTGAGCCCGTCAATAGATTAAGCCCGATCGCCCCGACCGCAGCGATCAGAATACGGATTGCCAGACCAAGGACGAAAAGCCCCGAAAACGCCGGAAGAACAATCATCGCAGCCATCAAGGCCACGAGCCAGAACCAGACGACCGGATTGTCTGACAACGCGATGTGACGGGGATAGGATTCGATATGGTTTCCCGTACGCATCAGACACGCTCCAGTTCTTTTTCACCGAACAGCCCGTAGGGACGAACCATGAGGATGACGATGATGAGGATGAGACCGGAAATCTCCTTGAGTCCATTCCAGACATAACCGGCTGACAGCTCGCCGATCACGCCGATGATAAGGCCGCCGAAACCCGCTCCGATCGGCGAATCCAGACCACCGAGGATTGCTGCAGGGAAAGACTTGAGGCCGAAATGCCACATATCCGGCGCCCTGGCGAACAGCACTGAAACCATAACGCCCGCCAAACCCGAAACGATCGCTGATATGGCCCAGGCAAAACTGGACATTCGGCGGCTGTCGACGCCCATCAACAGCGCTGCTGTCTCATCCTGAGATGTTGCGCGCATCGCCATACCCACACGCGAGAAGCGGAAAAAGGCCCAGGTCATCAAGGACACCGCAGCAAACAGGATCAGCACGGCCAATTGCTCGGTCAACAGAAAAACTGGCCCGATCTCAACAACGCCGCCCGAAAAGGGCACGCTGAAACCTTCAAATTCGTGTCCCCATACGAGGGTCGTCAGACTGCGAAGCGTGATCGCAATTCCAATGGTCACCATCACGATGGCGAAGATCGGCTGGCCGGTCATGGGCCGAATGAACAATCGTTCGACTGCCATACCGATGAGCGCTGCGAGCACGATGGTGGAGGGAACAAGCAACCAGAAGGGAAACAGCAATGTGTGCGTAAGCGTCCACGCGGTGTAGGCGACCAGCATCATCACCTCACCCTGCGCGAAATTCAGAACGCCGGTGGTGCGAAAAATGATGGCGAAGGACATGCCGATCAGCCCATAGACCGAACCGATCACCAATCCGGACGCAACTAAATTCAGAAACAGGTCCATTCGTGCCTCACCCTTGATACATCGCGTCGACAAGCGATTTGAATTTCTCTTCAATCACGGATCGTCGCACCTTCATCGTGGCGGTCACTTCGCCATCGTCGTGGTCGAGTTCCTTTGAAAGCAGTGTGAACTTGCGGATGTTCTCCACCCGGGAGAACTCCGTATTGAGTATGTCAATCTCATCGGCGATCAGTTTGCGCACCTCTGCGCGTTCGGAAAGCGATTTGAAATTGGTGTAGGCAAGGCCTTGCTCCTGCGCCCACTTGCCCACGGTTTCGAAATCAACCTGAATCAATGCCGCCAGGAAATTGCGACGTTCGCCGATCAACACACACTCCCTGATGTAGGGACTATCCTTGGCGCGGTTCTCGATCAGAGAGGGCGTGATATTTTTCCCGCCCGACGTGATGATGATGTCCTTCTTGCGGTCGGTGACCGCGATCGAATTGTCTGACCGGATTTCGCCAATATCACCCGTCTTCAGCCAATCTCCATCGAATGTGGACCTGGTTGCTTGCTCATCGTTCAGATAGCCATTGAAGACGGCTGGTGAGCGCACCAGAATTTCGCCGTCCTCGGCAATGCGGTGCTCGTAGCCTTCCATCGGCCGCCCGGACAGCCCCTTGCCGGTACAACCCCAATATTGGGTGTGGGAGATGCCGGAAAGCTCCGTCATGCCGTAGACCTGATAGACCTTGAGCCCGAGCGCCCAGAAAAACTCGAGCACTTCAGGCGATACCGTCGCGCCGCCGCAGAGCATTGTCCGAGCCTTGTTCAAACCGAGATATTTCTGCAGCGGGCGGAAACAGATCAGCCAGAGCACCAGGAACTGGAGCTGATCTGCCATACTGGCAAAACGGCCACCGTTTTCCTGACGCCGTGCGGCGATTTTCAGGCCAAGGGGAATGCTTCTGTCAATCACCCATTGCTGGAGCCGCGTTGCATCTTTCTTCTTCACCATGATGGAGTTCTGCATCTTCTCCCAGATGCGCGGTACACCCAGGAAGAAGCTTGGTGAAATTTCCCGCAGGTTTTCGGCGACCGTATCGATACTCTCGCCAAAATTGACCGCAGAGCCATGGACAAGCTGCTGAACAGAAGAGCAAAGCCGTTCAGCCACGTGGCACAGGGGCAAATAGCAGACGACCTCAATTCCCTTGCCGGCGATGTCATGCCTCTGACCAAGTTTGACCGCACCGAAAATCAGCCCCCGATGAGAAAGCATCGCACCTTTCGGCATAGCGGTGGTTCCGGACGTGTAGACGATCACTGCGGTATCTTCAGGTTTGACCTCCGCGATGCATCTTTCGAATTCATCGCCGTATTCATCCCGTTTCGACCGGCCGAGTTCGAGAACCTCATCGAAG
>JARGOF010000032.1 GCA_029212415.1 Rhizobiaceae bacterium
AGTCGCTTCCATGGTGGTGTATCTCCTTCGGTTGGGTTGCTGTCTCGCAACAACAAATCAACCAGATACGCCACCAACCTTCAAACCCTCAAAACACCAGATTCAGTCATAGCTCGCCGAAGGCGAAGAACGGGATCACCTTCTGCCATGCCCACCGCCAGGCTGGTATGATAGACGCGTATTTGCATGCACATATTCCTCGAATGCATCCAGTTCAGCGGTAGCCTAATCGGCGGTCGCAGCGCTGGTAATCCGGCACAGATCAGCGTCCACAATCTTGCGGTCCTTACAACTGTGGAAGTTCAGGGAATGGCGCACCAGATGCACGATGCAGGTCTGCGCGGTAGCCTCCGGAAAGGCAGCGGTTATCGCCTCAGGGAAGCCCTTAAGCCCGTCCGTTGGCCACAGGCAAGCGGAGCGCCACCGAAAGGGACAACGGCAATCATAGTGTCCTGCATGCCGCGGTTCTTCAGCTCATTCATAACGGACAGCCAGAGCTTTGCGCCTTCGTTGTCCGCAACCCAAAGGCCCAGAACCTCGCGCGCACCGTGCCGTGAGATACCCAGCGCCACGTAGACGACCTTGTTTTTCCTCATGCGGCTTTCGGCATCGCGGATTTTGATGCGCAGGGCGTCAAAAATGGAAATGGGATACGTTCGTTCCAGCGCCCGGGATTGCCACTCCAGAATCTCATCCAGAACGGCATCGATGACTCGGCTGAACAGGTCGGAGGAAACCGTGAAGCCGTAGACTTCCTCCAGATGGGCACGGATGTCACGAACGGTCATACCTGCGGCATAGAGTGCGCTGATCGTGTCGTCCATTCCATCCATCCGAGTCTGACCATTTTTGACCAACTCCGGCTAGAAACTGCCATCCCGGTCTCGAGGCACGGCCAAGGCAGCTCGCCGTCCTGTCCCTACAGCACCTGCCACAAGGAGCCATTGCGTCAGTTGAACTGGCCCGGAGGAGCATCTTTGCCTTCATCATAACCCAAATGTGCCATCAACTCGGCACCAGGTATGCGCTCCATCAGCTTGATCTTGAGTTCCTTCATTAGCCCGGCATCGCCAAGCAGACCCTCAGGACGCTCGCAACCTTTAAGAAGTTCGTCTAGCAATTCCTTCGAAATCGTCATCGTCCTTGCTCCTCTCAGGAAACATGGACCAAATCACGAATACACAAAAGACCGGACACTCTCACAGTGTCTCATCTTCCAGTGCAAACTCAATCAGATCATTGCGCCGGGCCTCTGGGACACGGTGCCAAATTGGCCTCACGCAAGGCGGCCAGCGCATCAACACCGCCGTCTACATAGAGATCGAACCATCGGCAATAAGTGCTGCACGGAATGCTCAGCATATCAAGGGTCTGTTTGACCGGCAGGTGTGACCCTTCAACCGTGCGGATGATCTCTAGCTATTCAGATGCCGGATACTCATTCCATGTATTCCCCAAGTACCTGTCATGCTTTTCGAGCCAGCAGTTCTCTACCGTCAGGTCAGCCAAGTTTCCTCTAGAGCCAAGCACTCCAAGCACAGCTTCTTCACCTCGGGCGACGCGGCCGTTCGTGCTGTGTCACCGGACAAGTGACGTTTCCCAGCTTCTAGGAATTCTTTCGGCCAATTGGAATAATGGCTCTCCGCAATACCTTAGCGTCGGCAAAGCACAGAAATGCTTTCCTCGCCTCGAAGACCCACCAAAACAATGCGGATCTTTCCTCAGCAGAATAAGTTTGGCGGATATTGCGCCGGATGTTCTTGTCCAACTTGTCGGTGGCACCCTTCGATGTCCTTGGCTTCTGTGTCATCTCGATCTCCTGATCAATAAGATGGAACAGAAAACCTATGTTTTTCAAATCCTCAAATCTGCCCAACAGGCGCTGACGGCAGACAGTTTGCATAATCGAATTGCACAGAGAGTGATTCGAGACTGGAAAGACCTATTGCATAATCGATAACGTTGGGTGGACGATAAGGTGGATTAAAACACCTCAAAAAAAAATTATATAATAATATCAATTATTTGTAAAATAGAAATGGTGCCCCCGGAGAGACTCGAACTCCCGACCCCCTGATTACAAATCAGGTGCTCTACCAACTGAGCTACAAGGGCAACGCGCTCGCATTAGCATAATGGGTGAATGTGTAAAGTAAAAAAAAGCAAAAATGCATGTTTTTGACGAACCGACAGCACGATGCCCGGCTGCGCGGCTTGCCTATTTTCAGGCAAGGCCAATGATCGCATTGAATAAGCCCCCTCCTCCATGTATTTGTTTTCTCCTGATATACGAGCGGAATGTCGTTTAGAAGCTTTCCCGAAGGGCAACAGCCTGGAACGAACCAGAACCGGATCTTATGACGCGAAATATTACCTCCCTGTCTTTCATCTCCAGCGATACAGACCAGGCGAGTGAAGCCGCTGCCCGTCTTGCTTCGCTTTATGGTCAGACCAGCGCGCAAGATGCTGACGTGATCGTGGCCCTGGGAGGGGACGGTTTCATGCTGCAGACTTTGCACGACACCATGGACACCGGCAAACTGGTCTACGGCATGAACCAGGGCTCCGTCGGCTTTCTGTTGAACGAATACCGCGAAGAGGGTTTGCGTGAGCGCGTCAATGCGGCAGTGGAAAACCACATCCGACCATTGGAAATGATTGCGACAGATACGGAGGGATGCACGGTTAACGCCTATGCAATCAACGAAGTCTCTCTGTTTCGCCAATCCTATCAGGCGGCCAAGCTTCGGGTGCTGATCGACGGCCATGTGAGGCTCGAAGAGCTTATCTGTGACGGATTGATGGTTGCCACCCCCGCCGGGTCAACGGCCTATAACCTGTCTGCCCATGGCCCGATCCTGCCATTGGAATCGCCCCTTCTGGCGCTGACACCTGTCAGCCCCTTCAGGCCAAGGCGCTGGCGCGGGGCACTGTTGCCCAACCGGGTCACCGTAGACATAGAGGTTCTGGAGACCGAGAAGCGGCCGGTCAATGCCGTTGCAGACCACACGGAAGTCAAATCCGTTGTCAAAGTAAGCGTGCGCGAATCCACCAGAGTGACAGCGCGTATATTGTCCGACCCCGATCATAATTGGGATGAACGCATTCTCGCCGAACAATTTCTTTATTAGACGGCAGGCGAAATTTGTTTCACAGTTTTTCGCGGATAAATCAGGTTTCCCGTCACTATTCATCCGGGACCAATATTTGAGGCAAACCATGCAACATGTAATGGCGATCAAAACTTATCAGCGGCTGGCTCTTGCCGGCTTGTGCAGCCTGTTTCTGGTCGGTCAGGCGGCCGCCCAGTCAAGCGAACCGGCTGAACCTGCCGCGATGGCTGAATCGATCTCACCGCGCATCCTGTCGGCTGTCAGCGGCGGTTATTGGGAAACCGTTGCTGAAGCAAAACCGGAAGAGGATTCCACACAGAGCGCAGAAACAGCCGAGGGCGCGCAAATGCGCGGCTATTATCGCATTGTTTCGCTGCGTTCAGCCGACAATACCTCACGGCTGTTTCTGCAGCGTATTCAGTTGACTGAAACGGGGCCGGAGCTGTTTGACACGCAGGAGGTTACGGCACTGGGCGAAATGAACGCCTATATCACCGACATGCGCCCGGAAAACTCGACCGGCATTGCGCAGGGTCCCGGTTTTGCGGCTTTCATCTATCTCAAGCTCGATCCGGCGGTTGAAGAACCCGAAACCTTTGAGCTGTTTGTCGATGACCTGGGTGATCTGTCCTTCATGCCGGCAACCAATTGAGCAGAAAAGCTCTGACGGTTGCCGACATCTTTAGAGCGCTTTAGTCGACATCTGCTATTTCGGCATCACTGCCCTGAATACGGTGGGCAAGTGCCGCTTCCATGAAGGTATCCAGATCGCCATCGAGAACATCCTGCGGACTGGTGCTTTCGACGCCCGTTCGAAGGTCCTTGACCAACTGATAGGGTTGCAGAACATAGGAGCGAATCTGGTGTCCCCAGCCGATGTCCCGCTTCGAGGCTTCCTGCTCGCCGGCTTCTTCTTCACGTCTTTTCAGCTCTTCGTCATATAGGCGCGAACGCAACATCTCCCAGGCAGTGGCCCGGTTCTTGTGCTGTGATCGCTCATTTTGACACTGCACAACAATATTGGTCGGTATATGGGTAATCCGAACGGCCGAGTCCGTGGTGTTGACGTGCTGGCCGCCGGCTCCCGAAGCGCGATAGGTATCGATGCGCACCTCGGACTCAGGGATGTCGATCACGATCGTGTCGTCAATCACCGGATAGACCCATGCGGAAGCAAAGGACGTATGACGCCGGGCCTGGCTGTCATAGGGCGAAATCCTGACAAGCCTGTGGACGCCGGATTCCGTTTTCAGCCAGCCATAGGCGTTGTGCCCGCGGATCAGCAGGGTCACCGATTTGATACCCGCCTCATCGCCTGAATGGAATTCCAGAATTTCGACTTTCATTTTGCGCTTTTCAGCCCAGCGCGTGTACATGCGCAGCAGCATCGAAGCCCAGTCCTGGCTTTCAGTGCCGCCAGCTCCAGAATGAATTTCCAGGTAGGTATCATTGCTGTCGGCTTCGCCGGACAGCAGCATCTCGATCTGTCGCCGGTTGATGTCGACCTTCATCGCGCGCAGAGCGTCTTCGGCCTCCCTGACGATTTCAGTGTCGTCTTCCTCTTCGCCCAGCTCAATCAGACCCAGATTGTCTTCCAGGCGTGATTCGAGATCGCGCAGACTGTTGATGCTGTCATCGAGCTGCTGGCGCTCACGCATGAGCTTCTGGGCTTCCTGCGGATCATTCCAGATATCAGGATCTTCTGCCTTGACGTTCAAGAATTCCAGCCGTTTGATTGCCTGATCCCAGTCAAAGATGCCTCCTCAGCAGGCTTATGGCCTGCTTGATTTCGTCAACAACAAGTTGAATTTCCGAACGCATGATTCGCCTATTTTCCTGTTTTTATGAATGTTTTGTGCGTTAGCAGCAATCGGCGCGACCATAATCACGCGGCCGATCCAAGTAAAGGCACCGGAGGGTGTCTAATAACAAAGATCGATGATTATGACCAATCTGATGAACTCTTTTCAAAGAGAAATTCTGCCCGTCAATACAAACCGCCGGCACCGGAGACAATGGCGCGATTGGCCTGTGGTGAAACGTTGCGAATTTCCTCGCTGGTGGCAAATTCTTCCATGCCGATCACCGAGAAGAAATCTGCAGGGCCGGTACCCGGTTTGAACGATTCAAAGATGACGTCCGGATCGCCGGCTTCGGCGGCCATGCCGGTCTTCCGGTTGATCGGTATCAGCTGCAGTCCGGGTGGAACCCGGAAACCGACAGGCTGCGTATCCTTCAAGGCCGCATTCATGAATTCATTGAACACGGGTGCTGCCAGACCACCGCCCGTTGAGCCGCGCCCCATAGGTTTCGGCGTATCAAAGCCAATGAACACGCCAGCGACAAGATCAGGCGTGTAGCCCACAAACCAGGCGTCCTTTTCCTCGTTGGTTGTTCCGGTCTTGCCGGCAACCGGCCGGCCCAGTTTCACTTTACCAGCAGCGGTGCCGCGCGACACAACGCCCTCGAGCATGGAGGTTACCTGATAGGCAGTCATGGGATCGAGAACCTGCTCACGGTTGTCTATGACTTCAGGTTCTTGCTGATTTTGCCACTCTGTGGCCATGCAGGCATCGCAGGTGCGTTCTTCGTGTTTGAATATCGTCTTGCCGTAACGGTCCTGAATGCGGTCAATCATCGATGGCTTGATCTGTTTTCCGCCATTGGCCAGAACGGCGTAAGCGGAAATCAGGCGCAGCACCGTTGTTTCACCCGAACCCAGCGACATGGCCAGAACCGGAAGCATGTCATCATAGATGCCAAAGCGTTCGGCATATTCGGCCACGAGATTCATACCCATGTCCCTGGCCAGTCGCACGGTCATCAGGTTTCTCGATCGCTCGATACCCAGCCGCAAGGTTGAGGGACCGGCCGAGCCGCCGCCATAGTTCTTGGGCTGCCACAGTTCACCACCCGAAACCAATTCTATCGGTGCATCCAGAACCACGGACGCAGGGCTGTAGCCATTGTCCAGAGCGGCCGCATAAACGAAAGGTTTGAAAGCAGAACCAGGCTGGCGCATAGCCTGTGTTGCGCGGTTGAACTCGGATTGCGCGTAGGAAAAGCCACCGATGATGGCCAGCACACGCCCGGTATGCGGATCCATGGCTGCCAGAGCGCCCTGCACTTCCGGTGTCTGCCTGAGGATGTGTTTTGAAGCGCCATCCTTGGATTTGATTTCTTCCACATAGACCACATCCCCGACCTTGAGAATGTCGGTCAGGCTCTTGGCCTTGCTTGATTTGCCGCCAATCTTCAGCCGGTAGGCCCATTCAATGTCGCCGCCGGAGAGCGTCGCCTTGTCGCGTGCTTCGCCGACCTTTCCGGTTTCCGTCGGAGATGGGCGCAATCCAACCGTCGCTTCCTTGTTGCCAACGTCCAATACGACCGCCAGCACCCACTCCGGCACATCGCGCATCGGAGTCAGTGCGGCCACAGCCGCCCCCCAGTCCTTGTCAATGCTGACAGTCCCGATCGGGCCGCGATATCCCTGTTTGGTATCGTAGCTGATCAGGCCATTCTGCAAGGCCTTGCGCGCCAATTGCTGCAGGTGCGGGTCCAGTGTTGTCCGGACAGAAAGACCGCCTTCATAGAGAGCATCTTCTCCGTAACGGTCGATGATTTCCCGGCGCACATCCTCGGCAAAATATTCGGATGCAAACAGATAGGCTCCGGTCCGCCGGGTATTGACGCCCAAGGGCTCAGCTTTGGCTTCCTCGGCATCAGAAGACTTGACGTAGCCATTTTCGACCATGCGGTCGATCACCCAGTTGCGCCGGGTAATCGCCTGATCGGTTTTGCGATAGGGATGATAATTTGCAGGCCCCTTCGGCAATGCGGCCAGATAGGCAGCCTCCTGAAGGTTCAGCTCATTGACCGACTTGCTGAAATAGGTCAGCGCGGCGCTGGCGATGCCGTAGGAATTCAATCCATAGAAAATCTCGTTGAGATAAAGCTCGAGAATGCGATCCTTCGAGTAGGCCTGCTCGATGCGAAAAGCCAGAACGGCTTCGCGGATCTTGCGATCATAGGACCGCTCCGAGCTCAAAAGAAAGTTTTTCGCCACCTGCTGCGTAATGGTCGACGCACCAACCAGCCGCTTGCCGGAGGAAGCGTTCTCAATGTTGGTCACCAAAGCCCGGGCGAGGCCTTTGAAGTCCAGTCCATTGTGATTGTAAAAGTTCTTGTCTTCAGCCGACAGAAACGCTGCCTTGACACGATCGGGAATGGCCTGAATCGGAAGGTAAAGCCGCCGTTGTCGCGCGTGTTCTGCCATCAGACTGCCATCGGCGGCATGAATGCGCGTGGTCACCGGGGGCTCATAGGTGCTCAGCACCTCATAATCGGGCAGATCCTTTGTGACTTCGCTCACATACCAGCCAACACCAATAGCCCCTATAAGTGCAAAAATGGTACCAATGCCGAATAAATATCCTATCAGTCTTAGCATCGTTTCCTTACCGTATCTTGGTCATTCGCGGACCGAGTCGGTGCGCCAACAAAATTATCTACACTGAGTACAACACCGATTGTGCGTAAATTAGGGCTGCAAGAACCAATCGCCCGATAAATCCAGGCATTCCATAGGTGATGTGGCATCATAGCCACAATTAGCAACAAGGCGTATTCACGCCCCTTTCGATCAATTATGCACCACCTGAACCTTTTCACGGTAGGCAAGAATGGCGGATACAAGAAGATCAGCCGTCCGTTGACGCCATTGCGGATCTTCAAGCAGTTTTTCATCCTGCACATTCGACAGATAACCAAGTTCGACCAGCACCGAGGGAACTTCCGGTGCGCGCAACACCCGAAAACCGGCGGAGCGATGCGGATTGTTGATCAGCTTGATGGCGCCGTCGAATGTGCCGATGACCGACCGTGCCAGATTGACAGAAAATATCTGAGTTTCCCGTCGCGTCAGATCAATAAGAATGTCGGCAACACTGTCCGGCTCGTCCTCCAGTGAAAGACCGGCGAGCAGGTCAGATCGGTTTTCCTGGGTCGCCAATTGATGCGCCATCTCATCCGATGCTTCTTCGGAAAGCGTATAGACCGTCGCACCCCTTACGCCCCTGATGCGAATCGAATCAGCATGAATGGACACAAACAGATCGGCATCATGCTGACGGGCAATGCGCACCCTTTCTGACAGCGAGACAAAATGATCGTCACTGCGGGTCAGTATCGCCCGCGTTCCGGTATCGGCCTCGAGCTTCTCCTTGAGCAGTTTCCCCAGCGCCAGGGTGATTTCCTTTTCCTGGGCACCGTTTCTGCCACGCGCACCGGCATCAATGCCCCCATGGCCAGGATCAATGGCCACTGTGAAGGGTTTTTCTTCACCCTGCAGCGCGCCTGTGGCAGTTTCCGACTGGGTATCGCCAGTTTCAATCTCATCCCATTTCTGGCTTTCAACCAGTTCGGCGAATTCAACATCAGAAACGGCAACAAGATCGAAGACAAGACGAAAACTGTTGTCCGTTTCGCTTTCCATGACCTTTGCCACTTCAGCCTTCATCGGCCCAATGGAGCTGATAACAATGCGAGAGCGTCCCGGAGCCATGGTGCCATAGCGAATATCCGAAATCAGACCTCGTGGTTCAGCCGCCGTCTCGCCCAGACTGAAAATCGTCTCCGGCAGGTCGACCACCAGCCGATGGGGTGAGTCGAGAAATTGATATGAAAATTCAGGCTCCTGCTCGAATTCTATAACAATTCTGGTGCGTATTTCGTCGCCGGCAATGCGCATATCGAAAGCCGCAAGCTGGTTGGAAAAACTGTCCGGCTCGGCCGCCCTGACAGGCGCAGCAGAGGAAAGGCACGCAAAGACCATCGTCAGCGCGAGACATTTCATGCCAGTCGCAAAGCCACCAGCCCAAGAAGACCGCATCCCTGTCATTGAAAAACGACCAATCAGTTTCAAAGGTTTCATCTTGTCCAATACTAGCTTCTTGAACCGTTGTTTGCCAATCAAATGCCTACAAAACGCCAAATTTGAACCCATGCGTTACCCAGATCATCAAGCCAATGGCCTCCTAGCACAGCAGGCGCGAAACAAACCACCCGTCAGCGTCACTTTCATTATGAATGCAGCGTGACAGGACCACGAGGGCACCCGGATGAAGGCATTTCAACCTTGAAAATGGGCATCGGCTCGGCCAATTTCCACCCTAACGCAACGTGGTTAACCAGTTCTTGCCTGACGGGCGTTTGTTTCCGGTTGCAAGACGCACGACACTACAATTGCAAGGGTCAATGGCGGTTGCCTCTTGCCAGAATGACAACTAGACCATAAAAGCGATATGGAAGGTTGATATGTTGACGAGATAGAACGGGCAAATCGGGCTGCCACCTGTATCAGGAATTCCGGCGCTATATGGCCATTCGTCTGACGTCATAACCTCTCAACTCTCTGTGAATCGATAAAGGTCGTTATATCCGACCATCGAATTGCGGCTCTTAGCTGTATGCTTCTATCACAGGAGCAAATTTCATCGGTCTGAAAAAGACCTTATGTTCATGTATTCCTGGTTGGAATTTTGATGGAAACGCAACCGACTACATTCTCCCTAAAGGCTCCCCGGACATGCGGTGTTCCGGGCGCTGTAGGCGTGAGGCGGCAATTGCGACCAGGACTCGAAAATTTCGGCACCATGGCGACACAGTATGTTCGGGCGAGACCGCCCGGAACACACCGTTTGCCGCCCTGTGCCGAGGAGCATCTATTAAATGGCAGACAAAATGCTAATCGACGCGTCTCACGAGGAAGAGACCCGCGTTGTCGTTGTTCGTGGAAACCGAATTGAGGAATTTGATTTTGAATCGCAGCACAAGAAACAGCTGCGCGGAAATATCTATCTTGCAAAAGTAACGCGGGTCGAACCTTCGCTACAGGCAGCTTTTGTGGAATATGGCGGAAACCGCCATGGTTTCCTGGCGTTTTCAGAAATTCACCCCGACTATTATCAAATACCCGTGGCTGACCGCCAGGCGCTGCTTGAGGCTGATGCGGAAGAGGCGCGACGCGAAGACGACGACGACGAGACTGAAAAGCCAGTCAAGAAAAAAACCCGTACACGCCGCAGTCGCAGCAAAGCCAGACCGGCTGGTGACGACGAGGCTACGACAGCTTCCGCTACAGATGCTGCGCCAGAATCCGAGACCGGGTCTGATACAGATTCGGGGACAGATTCCACGGACGAAGCCGGCGCTGCCGAAACCTCCGCTTCTGCGGAATCGACAGAATCGGACGACGGTGACGCAAAAACAGATACGCCACCTGAATCCATTGGCGCAGATGTTGAAACCGACGAGATATCGGAAAACGTCAGAAAACGCCGTCCATCTGACGATGATGATGACGAAGATGAAGACGGGTCTGTCGAATCTGTTGGCGCAGAAGACGCGCTTGAAGAGGTTCCTGATCGCGGCCGCAAACTGCGCAAGCAATACAGAATTCAGGAAGTCATCAAACGTCGTCAGATATTGCTTGTCCAGGTGGTCAAGGAAGAACGCGGCAACAAGGGCGCTGCCCTGACAACCTACCTTTCGCTTGCAGGCCGCTATTCGGTCCTCATGCCGAATACGGCGCGAGGCGGAGGCATATCCCGCAAGATCACCAATGCACAGGATCGCAAACGGCTGAAAGAAGTGGCACGTGGCCTCGAAGTGCCTCAGGGCATGGGCGTCATATTGCGCACAGCCGGTGCGAACCGCACGAAAACAGAAGTCAAACGCGACTTTGAATATCTGATGCGGCTTTGGGAAAATGTCCGCAACCTGACCTTGACGTCATCGGCTCCCTGCCTGGTCTATGAAGAGGGCAGTCTGATCAAGCGGTCGATACGTGACCTCTATAACAAGGACATCAATGAAGTCATTGTTGCCGGGGAAGAAGGTTACCGCGAAGCCAAGGACTTCATGAAAATGTTGATGCCGAGCCACGCCAAGGTGGTTCAGCCCTATCGTGAAGTGCAGCCGATATTTGCACGGTCAGGCATCGAGGCCCAGCTCGACAAGATGCTGCAGCCGCAGGTCACGTTGAAATCGGGTGGCTACATCATCATCAACCAGACCGAAGCGCTGGTCGCTATCGATGTGAACTCCGGACGTTCGACCAAGGAACATTCCATCGAGGATACAGCTGTGAGAACGAATCTCGAAGCTGCTGATGAGGTCGCGCGCCAGTTACGCCTGCGTGACCTTGCAGGCCTGATTGTGATCGACTTCATCGACATGGAGGAAAAGCGCAACAACCGGGCTGTCGAAAAGAGGGTCAAGGATTGCCTGAAGAGCGACCGGGCCCGCATACAGGTTGGACGCATTTCGCATTTCGGTCTGCTGGAAATGTCCCGTCAGCGCATTCGTGCAAGTGTTCTGGAAAGCACGATGCAGGTTTGTGATCATTGCGGTGGTACGGGTTACGTTCGCTCGATGTCTTCAGTTGCATTGTATGTGTTGCGTACTGCGGAAGAGCATCTTCTCAAGAATACAACACACAACATCACGATCAGAACGACACCGGCTATTGCACTGTACGTGCTTAATCAGAAGCGCGACACGATCGTCGAATATGAACATCGCTTTGGTGTCTCCATTACGGTTGAAGCGGACGCATCGATCGGTCAGCAGCATCTGTCCATTGATCAGGGAACGCCTGTCGAAACACCGGTCGTCATCGAGCACGCGGTTCAGGTCGATACGGAATTCGAAGAGATCGACGATGAACCCGTTGTTTTCGAAGAAGAACCGGCACCGGAAAGTGACGAAGACGAAAGCAATGGCCGCAAACGCAAGCGTCGCAGACGGCGGCGCGGTGGACGCGGCAATGAAGAAAACGGTGAAGCACAGTCAAATGGCGCCGATTCGGACCAAACCGAAGATAGCCCCGTTGCAGCATCTGGCGAAACCGATGGGCAGTCTGATGATGACGGCGAAAACCGCAAGAAGCGCCGTCGCAGAGGCAAGCGCGGCGGAAAACGCAACCGTGACCAGGATCAGGTGGATGGCGCAGAGGTTTCTGCAGAGTCATCTGACGCCGATGCAACGCAAACCCAACAGAGCAATGATGCAGAGGTTTCTGAAAATTCAGACGGTGAATCAGTTGCGGCCGACGCATCTGTTGTAGCGGAAACAGCAACAGTGGAAGCATCAGCGACTGAACCTGCGGCAGTGGAGGCTTCACCCGAGGTGCGTGCGCCGGAAGCAGAAGAAGCCAAGCCGGCCAGACGTCGCCGCGCGCCCCGTCGCAAGGTCGAACCTGTTGCAGCTGAAGAGCCCGTTGCGGCTGAAGGTTCTGTTGCCGCTGAAGAGACACCGGCAGCTGTCGAAACGACAAGCGACACACCTGTGGTCGAGGCCGTTGCGGAACCGGACGTGATTGCAGAACAACCAGCGGCCAAACCGAGACGCTCAAGGCGCAGCAGTGCCAGTGCCGAAGCGGTTGCCGAGGCACCGAAGCTGACATCGACAAAAACCGAGACTGATGAAAAAGCCCCGGCCGAAGAAAAGCCCAAAAAGGCCGGTTGGTGGCAAAGAGGCTTCTTCTGATCTGATCAGAACGCCTAAAGTCGTCTACAAGAATTGCCAACCGGAAATCCGGTTGGCATTTTTGTTTGCGGGTCAAGAATCTGCTTTATGCTTATCGCCATAAAATCACTCATCAAGACCACCTTTGTTGTTTTCGGGCCCAGATAATGGCTGGTGGCCGTGGAGAAACATCATGAAAACGGCAAGTCCCTCACCACAAATGCAATTGATCCTTGACCGTCTGGCAAAAGAGGATGGTGCCTTGGCCGATCCGACCACGATGCCACCTTCACAGGGCCGTGCGCAGGCGTCTCGCAGCAATAAACGCTGGAACGACAAAACGCCACCGATGGCGGACATTCGAGACTTTCTGCTGACAGAGGGCAGCAGCCATCCCATTGCCTGCCGCATTCTCGTGCCCGAGAATTCCACCGCCGGTGCCATATTGTATCTGCATGGCGGCGGCTGGGCCTATTGCAACATGGACACACATGATCGGGCAGCACGCCTTCTGGCACAGGAAGCCGGTGTCCCGGTTGTCTTGTGCGACTACCGGCTGGCACCTGAGCACCCATTTCCCGCTGGTCTCGATGATTGCATCCTTGTGTGGCGTGCATTGTCACAGAGACAGGGACCTTTTGCCGGGCTGTTGGAGCCGCTGGCCATTTCTGGTGACAGCGCCGGTGCCAATCTGGCTCTTGCACTGATGATTGCTCAACAGGGCACAGAACTGAGCAATGGCGGATTATCACCCGATATCGGCCTGCTGTTTTACGGGGTCTATGGTGCTGATTTCACCACGCCTTCCTATGAGGAATGTGCCGATGGGCCCGGCCTGACACGTGGCAAGATGATGCGCTATTGGGATTGGTACTGCCATGAAACCCTGCGTCAAAATCCACTGGTTGCACCGCTGCAGGCCAGTGATGACATGCTCAAAGCGCTGCCTCCACTCTATCTGAATGCCGCACAGATTGATCCGTTGCTCTCGGATAGTGAAAAACTCTATGCGCGACTGTCATCTCTGGGACGTGCCGACAGTTTGTGCATTCACAGTGGAGTCGTACACGGCTTCATGCAAATGAGCCTTGAACTGGAGGAAGCCCGCCAGGCTTTGAGCGAAGCCGGGGCAGCATTTCGCTCTTTTGTCGCCCGGGCAACGACGAAGACTGAATAATAACGAAAACAATCTTGAAGCATGCCGGCTTTTACCACCACACTCTTGAACACGACGCCATAGAGCGGAGACTGGCCAGACAGATTCCATCCTTTCGATCCCCCAGCACGCCTACACCAGAGAATTGCTCTCAGCTGTGCCGATTGCCGATCCGTTGCAAAAGGGACGTAAACGCACAGTCAGAATCAGGGACAGAAATGTCCATGAACCCGGTCAGTTTCACGCCAGCCGGACAGACCTTCGACGAACAGCAAAACGGACCTCTGGTTGCCCATTCGGACGGTGTGATTTGAAACGTCAATTGGCCTTCACCAGCCATTTCTCCATTCTGTCCAAAGCCTCGACCATCTCGTCCATGGAACCGGCGTAGGAAAAACGTATCATGCGGTGTCCCTCGACGGGATCGAAGTCCCTGCCCGGCGTTGCCGCGACATTGATCTCGTTGAGCATGGTCTTTGAAAATTGCATGGTATCATTGGTGTGCCGGCTTGCATCGACATAGGCATAAAATGCCCCATCCATGGGCGAGGCTATGTCAAAGCCTATGTGCGGCAGTCTTTGCATCAGCAGTTCGCGGTTCAAACGGTAGCCCTGCTTGATGGCCTCCAGTTCGGCGCTGGCCGAAAACGCAGCACAGGCGGCAATCTGGGAAAGCTCCGGCGGACTGATATAAAGACTTTGCGCCAGCCGCTCGACGGGCCGAATCATGATCTCAGGCAGCACCATCCAGCCAATTCTCCAGCCGGTCATGCAATAATATTTGGAAAAAGAATTGATGATGACAGCATTGTCGCTCAGTGACAGGGCCGTGGTATCATCACCCGTATAGTTCAATCCGTGATAAATCTCGTCGGACAAAAAGGCGATCTCGCGGGCGTCACAATAATCGACAAGCGCCTTCAGCGCCGTTCTGCCGGTCACGGTTCCGGTTGGATTGGCAGGACTTGCCAGCAATACACCGGCAATATTGCCATGGGTTTTCGCAGCATCCTCGAGGGCTTGCGGACTGAGCGTGAAGCCGGTGTCGGCATTGACTTCAATCTCGACGGCCTGCAGCCCGAGCGCCGCAAGAATATTGCGATAGGCGGGATAGCCGGGCCGCGTTATGGCAACGCGATCGCCGACATCAAACAGCGAGAGAAACGCCAGATTGAAACCCGCCGAAGAACCGGTGGTCACGGCAATTCGGCCCGGGTCCACTAAAACCCCGTAACGGGTGGAATAGTGCTGCGAAATTCTGTTGCGCAAGGCATGCAGACCGAGGGCATCCGTATAGCCGATTTTTTCGGACAGCAAGGCTTCGCCGGCCGCGGCGATGACAGATGCCGGAGCAGCATGGCACGGTTGACCAACCGCCATGGAAATGACCGGATGGCCCTGATCTTTTCTTTTGATCGCTTGGCCCAGCACATCCATGGCGTGGAAAGGTTCGACGGCACTGCGTCTGGAAATCCGTGTCACTGTTCAGTCCTTAAGGTATGGCCTTATGGTATGGCCTGCGTGATATGGTCCCTAAGGACGCTGTGTCATACAAATGCCCGATTGGCATGGAGATCACAACCATTGTAAAGCAATCACAATGACGCGAAGTGCGGATCATGCCCTGTTCATCGTGACTCAATGGCTGCTATTGTTTGCGGGAGAAACCACATGTCAGGCATAGATTTCAAGGAGAGCATACGGGTGTCGCTTGTATCGAAAACGCTAAAGAGCCTGTCTATGGTTCTGTTAACATGCCTTGTGTCTGTGGCACAGACGGCATCACCTTGGGCACAGGGCAGTGTCCCCGTCGTGCGCGATGCGGAGCTTGAGGGGCTTTTGCTGGATTATTCCCGGTCAATCCTGAAAACCGCAGGCCTCCATCGCAAAGGGATCGAGATTGTTCTGGTGAACAGCTCATCCTTCAATGCCTTTGTTGATGGCCGGCGTATTTTCATCAATACCGGTGCCATCCTGACGGCACGATCACCCAATGAAATCATTGGTGTTCTTGCCCATGAGTCGGGACATCTGGCCGGCGGACACCAGCAAAGATTGCGCGAGCAAATCGCCAGAGCGCGGACTTTGGCCGTTGTCGGATCGCTGGTCGGCATTGGGGCCGCGGCTGCGGGTGGCGCCACAGGCATATCCGGCGCGTCAGCAGCCGGTGGCGGCCTGGCTTCTGCTGCTCCAAGTGTCGCACAGCGCGCGCTGCTGAGTTATCGCCGTTCAGAGGAAATCACGGCCGACCGTGCGGCCATCAAATATCTTCAGGCGACAGGACAGTCCGCCAAGGGCATGTTGACCACATTTCAGCGGTTTTCCCAGGAACGTGTGCTGGCAGGTGTGCGCAGCAACCCCTATGAAATCAGCCATCCCCTGCCGCAGGATCGTATTTCCCTGATGGAAGAGCTGGCCAAAAAGAGCAAATTTTACAACAAGACAGATTCCAAATCGCTGCAAAGGCGCCATGATATGGCACGGGGCAAGATAGCCGCCTATGCCGGCGGTGCGGCAGCCGTCAGCAGAGCCTTCCAGGATTCTCGTGGCAGCGCCGGTGAACGCTATGGTCTGGCAATCGCCACTTTCCTGCGCGGCGATACACGCAAAGCGCTTTCGGAAATCAACAAGCTGATTGCACAGGACAAGAGCAATCCCTATCTCTATGAAATGAAGGGAGAAATTTATCTTGCTGCACGGCAACCCGACAAGGCTGCGTCAGCTTTCTCCAGAGCTGTCCAGCTCGACAAATACAAATCAGGGGTGATACGGGGCCGGCTGGGATTTGCCTATCTTTCGACGGGCAAGAGTTCCGTGATGAAGAAGGCAATACAGGAATTGCGCGCCGCAATCTCAACGGATCCAAACAATTTCAACGCCTATTCCTACCTGTCGCGTGCCTATGCGCAGACAGGTGACATAGCCAATGCTGAACTGACTGAAGCCGAGGCGAATTTTCGAGGCGGAAATCTCGCTCGTGCGAAGAACTTCGCAGCACGTGCCCAGCAAAAACTGCAAAAAGGCACACCCAGCTGGCAACGCGCCAATGACATTATTCAATATCGCAACAAATGAATCAGTGCCCAATGGCCAAACTGAATGAGGATAATATGACTCGAATGACACGCAGATACTTTAGCGGACTATGCACAGCCCTGCTGCTGCTGGTAGCACCATTGCCAGCCTTTGCTCTGGACGATGCACAAAAGGAAGAATTCGGCCAATTCATTCGGGAATATCTTATCGCCAACCCCGAGATACTGCTGGAAGCCCAGCATGCCTATGAAGCCAAACAGGAACTGGTGCAGCGCACTCAGGCCAAACAGGTGATCGTTGATGCGCGCGAGAAGATCTTTGAATCGCCACACAATATTGTTCTTGGCAATCCGCAGGGCGATGTGACGATTGTCGAATTCTTCGATTACAATTGCGGCTATTGCAAACGCGCCATGAAGGACATGGAAGAGATCATCGCCAGTGATCCCAATGTTCGTTTCGTGTTGAAGGAATTCCCCATTCTTGGCGAGGATTCCATCGCAGCCCATCGTGTCAGCACAGCCTTTCTGAACCTGGCTCCCGAGAAATACGAGGAATTCCACCTGGAACTGCTGGGCGGACGAGGTCGTGCAACGGAGGCCAGCGCCATCAAGCTTGCATTGAAGCTTGGCGTTGACGAAGCGGCATTGCGGGCGGCCATGAACGATGACATCGTCAACAACAGTTTTCGGGAAACCTATCAGTTGGCTGATGGTCTCGGCATTTCCGGAACACCATCCTACGTCGTCGGCGAAGAAGCGGTTTTCGGTGCTGTCGGGACGTTAACCCTGGCCGGCAAGATCGCCAATATGCGCGAATGCCAAAGCGCAACTTGCTGACGGGTGTGTTTACGCAGGAACACTGCTGGCTGAAATCATGATTCTTCGGGTGCTTCCCGAAGAATTGGCAATGCCAATCGACATTTTGGCGTACCAGCGGTTCCTTAATCTTCCTGTGTTTTAATGCCCCGGAGCAACAGCTGGGGCTTTTCCTTGCCAACGATGCCGTCTATATGTCTGTCACTTCAATTCATCGGGTAACAAACCATGGCGCCAAAAGTGTTCATTCTGAATGGACCCAACCTGAATGCCCTCGGTAAAAGAGAACCGGGCATCTATGGCGGCAAGACTTTGAAGGATATTGAGGCCGATTGCCAAACGTTGGCAGAAACGCACGGCTATGAAGTGGATTTCCGTCAAACAAACCATGAAGGCGTTCTGGTCGACTGGCTTCATGAGGCCGGGGACGCAGCTGTCGGCATTGCGCTCAATCCGGGTGCCTATGGCCATACGTCCATCGCTTTACAGGACGCCATAAGGGCAATTGGAGTCCCGGTGGTTGAACTGCATCTTTCAAACATTCATGCACGTGAAGCATTCAGACATGTATCAATGGTGGCACCGGTTGCTGCCGGCGTGATATGTGGTTTTGGAGCAAACAGCTATCAGCTTGCGCTGCGTGCATTATTCGACATCTGTGACAATTAAGAACACGTTCGTAAAGGACCCATCTCGATGGCAACAAGAAAAACCGGTATCGATCAAGATCTGGTGCGCGACCTCGCCAATATCCTGAATGAAACAGATCTCACCGAGATCGAAATCGAGCAGGATGATCTGCGTATTCGCGTTTCACGCGGCGGGTCACCTGTTGCATATCCCATGCAAGCCTATCCACAGGCCCCGGCACCAGCCGCCCCTGCGGTCACGGTTGGATCGGCATCAGCAGAAGTACCTGCCGATTCAGGTATGAACATGAAAAATGCGGTTACCTCCCCCATGGTGGGCACCGCCTATCTTTCACCGTCACCTGAATCCAATGCTTTTGTCGAGATTGGCCAGATGGTCGATGAGGGACAGGCCGTATTGATCATCGAGGCGATGAAGACAATGAACCAGATACCTGCGCCGCGCGCCGGCAAGGTCACGGCCATTCTCGTCACCGATTCTCAACCGGTCGAATTCGGTGAACCGCTTCTCATTATTGAATAGGCCAATTCATGCTGTCAAAGATACTTATAGCCAATCGCGGTGAAATCGCGCTGCGCGTGCTGCGTGCCTGCAAGGAGCTGGGCATCAGCACTGTGGCTGTCCATTCGACTGCTGATGCGGATGCCATGCATGTGCGCCTTGCCGATGAAAGCGTATGCATTGGGCCGCCACCCTCGCGCGACAGCTATCTCAACATTCATCAGATCGTTGCAGCCTGCGAAATTACAGGTGCTGATGCCGTCCATCCCGGATATGGATTTCTGTCTGAAAACGCCAAATTTGCCGAGATTCTGGAAGCCCACGCCATAACATTCATCGGACCGACAGCCGAACATATCCAGATCATGGGCGACAAGATCACCGCCAAGAAGACGGCGCTGGAACTGGGCATTCCTGTGGTGCCGGGATCACCCGGTGAAGTATCCGATGATCGCGTGGCGGCGCGTGTCGCCGGCGAGATCGGATATCCGGTTATCATCAAGGCAACAGCCGGTGGCGGTGGCCGCGGCATGAAGGTCGCCAATAATGAGTCCGAGCTTTCCGTTGCGCTTGCCACGGCCCGCACAGAGGCGGGTTCGGCATTTGGCAATGCTGCGGTCTATATCGAAAAATACCTCAGCAAGCCGCGCCACATAGAAATTCAGGTCATGGGCGATGGTGAAGGCAATGCCGTGCATCTTGGGGAACGCGACTGTTCCCTGCAGCGGCGCCACCAGAAGGTCTGGGAAGAAGCCAATTCCCCGGCATTGAACGACCAGCAGCGCGAAGATATCGGCATGGTCTGCGCCAATGCGATGAAAAAACTAAAATATCGGGGCGCCGGTACCGTTGAATTCCTCTATGAAAACGGCGAATTCTATTTCATCGAAATGAACACCAGACTGCAGGTCGAACATCCGGTGACCGAGGCCATAACGGGCATCGATCTGGTGAATGAACAGATCCGCATTGCATCAGGCGGCGGGCTTTCAATGACCCAGGATGAGGTGCGCTTCAGCGGGCACGCCATCGAATGTCGGATCAATGCCGAAAATGCCCGTACATTCACACCGTCTCCAGGGCTGATTACCCACTACCATCCGCCCGGCGGTCTTGGTGTGCGTGTCGATTCCGGGGTGTATCAGGGCTATTCCATTCCGCCCTATTATGACAGTCTCATCGGCAAACTGATTGTTCATGGCAGAACACGCGTTGAATGCATGATGCGCCTGCGCAGGGCTTTGGATGAATTTGTCATCGATGGCATTGATACGACAATTCCGCTGTTCATCGACCTGCTCGACAATCAGGATATTGCCAATGGTGACTACGACATTCACTGGCTTGAAAAATATCTGGCGAAAAAATAGCATCTGACTGCCCTGAAGGCGTGCGAGACTGCAGGTTTCAGGGCGTCATTTTGTTCAATCGGCGACAGCCCGAATGTATCAAGGGCTGTTGCAACTGCGGAGAACAGGCATGCACCAGAGTGATGACCGGATGGAAATCACTCCACACTTGCTTTTGAGGGCCTATAGCTGCGGCCTTTTCCCGATGGCCGATTCGGCCGATGATCCGGAAATCTTCTGGGTAGAACCGGAACATCGCGGCATCCTGCCACTGGACGCGTTTCACATTCCCAAAAGCCTTGCCAAGGTCTGTCGTCAGAACCGCTTTGACATACGGATCGATACGGCATTCAACGCCGTGGTGGATGGCTGCGCCGAACCGGCGCCCGGCAGGACCAAGACCTGGATCAACAGAACCATACGCGAGCTATACGGACAATTGCATGAGATCGGCCATGCGCACAGTGTCGAAGCCTGGCGGGACGAGCAACTGGTCGGCGGCCTCTACGGTGTGACGCTGAAGGGTGCATTCTTTGGAGAAAGCATGTTCTCGCGTGAGCCGGATGCTTCCAAGGTCTGTCTGGTGGCCCTGGTCAAGCGTTTGCGTGAACGCGGCTTTGTGCTGCTCGACACACAATTTACCACCGAACACCTGAAACGCTTCGGGACCATCGACGTTTCAAAGGAAACCTATGAAGGCCTGCTGGACAAAGCCATGGGCGTTGATGCGGATTTTATAGAGAGCCCGACAAGGTCTTTTTGACCCTGCCGTTCCGGCGATTGAAAGCCAGACATGCTCTATTGTTCCGCTGGTGCCGGTACCGACGAATCCGAGCGGCATTCTTTCAGCCATACGTCATAGACCGCGTGGTCGACGGCATTGAGTCCCGGTGAATCCGCAAACATCCAACCGGTAAAGATGCGGCGAATTTTGCGATCCAGCGTTATCTCGTCAACTTCAACAAATGTCGTCGTTTTGGGCGCTTCGGTTTCATTGCGATTATAACAAACGCGCGGCGTAACCTGCAGCGCACCAAATTGTACGGTCTCGTCAATATAAACGTCAAAGGTAATGATACGGCCGGTAATCTTGTCGATACCGGAAAAAACAGCGACCGGGTTCGACCTGCGTGACTCCTCTGCAGGCTGCAGATCCAGTTTTTCCACCGCGTCCTGAGCCGTCGCTGCGCCGCACAGGATGCAAAGGACAATGGCAGACAGCCGACCGGCGGCAGCAAATTTGAGAATATTCTTGATCACATCACATATCCTGGTTGTACGGGACAATCAGGCACCAGGTGTCCAGGCATCATAGTCACCTGTTACCCGTGGTCTTTCAGACTCGGTGAGTATGGAGCCCTTCGGCCGGTAGGCAGCAGCCGTGCCTGTCATATTGGCCAGATGTGCCTTTTCCCACTCGCGCGGTTCATAGGCTTCATCGGCAGGCGACACATCCGTTCTATGGTGCATCCAGCCGTGCCAGCCGGGAGGAATGGCTGATGCTTCGGCCAGACCATTATAGATGACCCAGCGACGGGTACGCCCTTCGCTGTCCTGACCACCCTGATAATAGACATTGCCGGTCTCGTCTGTTCCCACTCTGGTGCCTTTGCGCCAGGTGTGAAACCGTGTCCCAGGTGTAGCTCCGTTCCACCACGTGAATAACTGGATCAGGAAATTCTTCATGAATACCTCTTGCGACCTTAAGCATGACGATGCTTATCGCCTTATGCAGTGCCGGGACGGCGTTGTCCAGACTGACTTGCCAGTTGCCAATGCGAATATGCCAATTCAAAGGCACAACAATAAAGTTCCGGGTTCAAGGAATGTTTTTTTCCAGAACAAGTGCCGGCAGACCGGAACCGGCAACGCCACAATTGTCTGTGCGTCCCACTTCGTGAAATCCGGCCTTTTCATAGAATGCCAGAGCCTTGGCGTTGGTTTCTTCAACCTCCAGACGGATGCTTTTGGCCTCTGCGAAACAGTTTTCGATTTCATCCAGCAACAGGGTCCCGACACCCTGTCCCTGTGACTGCGGCAGCACATACAATTGATGAAGGTCAACGACCTTGCCATCCCGGGTCGATGCGAAAGCCATGCCACTGATACCTTCACCGGCATCAGCCAGTATGAATTCGCTGTCGGGCTGCGTCAGCTTCGGTTTCAAGGCATTCAGCGAATGCCAATCCTCATTGATTTCGCTGACCTTGTCGGCGCCGTAGATGGAATCGTAAGTGTCATGCCATGCATTGACCAGGAGCGCGCGGATTTCCTGCAGGTCCCGTTCGCTTGCTGTGCGTATCCACATAGTGCGCTCCTGCTACTCGATACCCAGCTTTTCCTTGATGATCGCATTGACGGCCTGGGGATTGGCTTTTCCCTGCGTCGCTTTCATCACCTGACCGACAAACCAGCCAACCATGGAGGGTTTCAACCGGACCTGCTCAACCTTGTCGGCATTGGCGGCAATCACGGCATCAACAGCGGCTTCAATGGCACCGGTGTCGGTAACCTGTTTCATGCCACGCTCCTCGACCAGTTTTTTCGGGTCTCCGCCTTCGGTCCAGACGATTTCGAAAAGGTCCTTGGCGATCTTGCCCGATATGGTGCCTTCCTTGATCAGATCAACGATGGCGCCCAATTGGTCCGGTGATACCGGTGTTTCTTCGATTCCCTTGCCATCCTTGTTCAAAGCGCCAAGAAGATCGTTGATGACCCAGTTCGCTACGGTTTTGCCGTCGCGACCGCCTGCCACCTTTTCGAAATAGTCGGCAATGGCTTTTTCAGACACCAGAATGGAGGCGTCATAGACCGACAGACCCATTTCGCTCATCAGTCGGGCTTTCTTGTCATCCGGCAGTTCGGGCAGTCCGGACGCCAGTTCAGTGACAAAGGCGTCATCAAAAACCAGCGGCAAAAGATCAGGATCAGGGAAATAACGATAATCATGCGCATCTTCCTTGGATCGCATGGACCGGGTTTCACCCTTTACCGGATCAAACAGACGGGTTTCCTGATCGATCGAACCACCATCTTCCAGAATGGCAATCTGGCGACGGGCTTCGGATTCGATGGACTGTCCGACAAAGCGGATCGAGTTGACGTTCTTGATTTCGCAACGCGTGCCGAAATCCTCTCCGACACGGCGAACCGAAACATTCACATCGGCGCGCATCGACCCTTCGTCCATATTGCCATCGCAGGTTCCCAGATAGCGCAGGATGGTCCGCAGCTTGGTAACATAGGCCTTGGCTTCATCGGACGAACGCATATCAGGCTTGGAGACGATTTCCATCAGGGCCACGCCGGAACGGTTGAGATCGACATAACTCATCGACGGGTGCTGATCGTGCATCGACTTGCCGGCATCCTGCTCCAGATGCAAGCGCTCGATACCGATCTCGACATCGTCAAATTGCCCCTTGTTGTCAGGACCGACGGAAATGATGATTTTTCCCTCACCGACAATCGGATCCTTGAACTGGGAAATCTGATAGCCCTGGGGCAGATCGGGATAGAAGTAGTTCTTGCGATCAAAGATCGACCGGTTGTGGATCTGGGCTTTCAGGCCAAGGCCCGTGCGCACGGCCTGCCGTACACATTCCTCATTGATGACCGGCAGCATGCCGGGCATGGCAGCATCAACCAGCGACACATTGTCATTGGGCGCATTGCCGAAGGTGGTGGAGGCGCCCGAGAACAATTTCGAATTCGAGGTGACCTGTGCATGTACCTCGAGGCCAATGATGACTTCCCAGTCCCCGGTTGCTCCCGGGATCAGTTTTTTGGGATCTGGCGTGCGTGTATCAATAAGGGTCATATCGGTTAAACTTGCCACTTGAATTGTCGGGAAATGTCTTGCGACAGCAGGTCAGTTACGAGTTAAAGGAATGGCCCGTCAGGTTCAAGCCTTTCTATCATGCAAACACTATGATTACCGCCGCAAGCGCCATGAGCACCCCCTGTAAATTGCGTGAAAAGCTTGACATGGATCAAGTCGCTGGCTTCGCATGCACCCTAGCATCCCTCCCGAAGAAGACATCTTTCGGAGGGCACCATGACATTTCCGCCATTCTATTCCCGCATCGCGCGCCATGCGGAACTGTTCGAGAAAATGACAGAGACATTGGGTGCCGGTGAACAATTGGCCGCCCTGCCCGGTGCTGGCGGTGTGCGCAAAAGAGCCGCAGACAGATGCCTCAGTTGCACAAAGGCAGAGCAATGCGCCTCGTGGCTGGAATTGCAGCCGGTGGCGCAAAGTGCCCCTGATTTCTGCCAGAATCACGACCTGTTTGCGCGGCTCAAGACTGCCAAAGCCGAAGGCTGAACCATTTTTGAAGATATGAAACCAGTCTGACGGTTGATCAATTCGGCTGCGTTTCAAAAGGACTCCCTATGGGAGAGTATCCCTCAACTTGCCCCGGTCGCAGTCGCGATTCGGGGCATTTTTTGTTCCAAAGCGCAAAGGCATCCGAGATTTCCGTTTGAAAGGCCATTTCGGGCACTTCCTCTATTCCCCACTCTATTCCCCAGCAACATTGCTTAAAATCCGGCGGCACTTGCCTTTGCCAGCATCCTGATTTTCATCATGGTCGGCGGCAGCATCTGGATCATGTTCGATCTGCATATGCGCATGGCGGGTCGACCAAGTATGTCAGAAGACGTCGCGACCTAGCCGCTGCCATGCGCGCTTCTGATCCAAGGTGAAATTCAGATATCACTCATGGTTTCAATCATTTACTGAGTTCCCTTCAAAAATTGAATCATCACCTGGCATTTTGCCTTGTGATGAAAGGTGGATTTGAACATATTCGGACAGGAGCTTTTCAAAGGAATGAAGGGATTGATGCCTATGCGCTCTCAACGCGATGCCAAGCAGATGTCAGACATCCAATTTGATCGGACGGTGCCGATATTCCGCATTTTCGATGAGCAAAAGGCGATGGAGTTCTATATCGACTTCCTGGGCTTCGCGGTTGATTGGGAACATCGCTTCGAAGAGGATTCCCCGCTTTATGCGCAGGTCTCACGCGCCGGAACGATTCTGCATTTGAGCGAGCACTACGGCGACGCCAGCCCTGGATCAGCCGCCTTCATCACAATGCACAACATACGCGCCTTTCAACAGGAACTGCTGGACAGGCACTACGCCTATATGAAACCAGCCTTAGAAGATCGACCCTGGGGGCTGGTGATGAATGTCACCGACCCATTCAGCAATTGCCTGCGCTTTTGCGAGCAATCGACTGGTTAGGTTTCATGGGGAACGCACCACCAATCCCCATCAGAACCTGAAGGTGAGACCGGCACTGGCCTGATGGGTGTCCGTGCTGCCGGAATAGGATCCGTTGTATTGAACATGCGCGGAGAAATTCGCATTGAAGTCCACGGCCATGCCGGCGCCCAGCGACAGGCTGTTTCTTGCCTCGCCTGCACCTGGGGTGGTGAAATTCCCACTGCTGATGCCGGTGATGGCGGAGTTGACCAGGGCGTTATCGTCACCGAAAGCATAGTCGTAGCGGATCTCCAGGGCGGGTTTGATCACCATGCCCGATTGCATTTCGTAGGCGGCTGACACCTGAATGCCGACACCAGCCCAGCTGCGGCTCCAGTCGGAAGCCGAGACGCTCTGGTTCAATATACCGGCACCGGTTTCTGTATAGCCGCCCAGGTGCGCATTCACATGATCAAAACGGACGATCGGCGCCAGGCGGAGATTGTTCTCCTGAGACAGGCCGATGGTATCCGTGATGTCATAGGACGCAGCCAGTGAGACGGCAAAGGTGTTTCCATCCGTATCCCCCTGCGCCAGAGCCGAGGGCGAGCCGGTGATGGGAATGACCCGGGAAATATCGTAGTCGCCAAACCCGTAGGTGAGCGCAGCCGAGGCGATCAGCGAACCCTTCTCAAAGGTGCCGTAGGCACCGATATGCCAGATACCGATATCCGCAGAGGAAAGACCGCCGGTGACATTGGACTGGGTGTTGCCAAATGCGAAACCCAATCGCATCAGACTGTCGTTTCCTGCCTCGAACGCGGCATCGCCTCCAAGAGCAAAGCCGCCGGTATCGGATTCATATCCGCTGACGGCGGCACCGGCATCAACATTGGTGCTGGAACCGAGCACGCTGCCCCAGCCCGAATATCGTTGTGTGGCGCTGGCATTGCCGGACGTGCCATAGGCATGTTCTGCGCTCGCCGAGGTGTCGGACGGGTCAGGCAGGGCGCCCAGCATGGCCCGACGCTGCACGGTATCGGCAAACAGGCGCGCGGCATGACCTGCTGCCTGCAGTGTATTGGGATAGATCGATTTGTCGGAGACCGCATCCGGTGACAGGAACACCTGATGGGTGTCGGGCAGATCCGGAGCATTGGAGGCAAGTGTCTCGTTCCAGTCCGTTTCCAACAGCAATGCGGTGTCGCCATCTTCGTCCTCACCAATGGAAATCGCGCCGTCCGTTGCCTCGATGGCTGCCCTGAGATCCGCTTCCACGTCAGCCAGGGGATTGTCGTCCGGCCGGTCAGGCGCGCTGTTGTCGGATGCGCTGCCGGCACCCGTATAGCCGATCACCACATTGTCGGCGTTGTAGGTTGCCAGCACATTCACATCGGGCAGATTGTCATAAATATTGGAAAATGTGCCGCTGACGCTGTCCGCATTGATGATTGTGTAGTTTTGAGAGCCGGGATAACCGGCTGGATAGCCAATTCCGTTGACAACCAGCGCCCCGGAAAGACTGGCCACGCCCGTCACATTGATGACGTCTGAGGTGCCCGCGCTGGTGATATCCACGGCGAGAACACCGGAACCGCCGAGTGTCATGTCATTGGCAATTCCAAAGGTGCCGATGGTGCCATCACCGCCAGGCGAAAAAATGCCGTTGTTCAACAGCGTGCTGATTGAACCATTGCCGCTCAACGTTCCATTGCCGGACGTTGTTACGTCCAACCCGGTAAGGTTTGAATTGACGATCAGTACGCCGCGCTCAACGCTGACTGGCAAAAGGGACAATGCCGTGTCGCCTCCCGTCAGTTCCCAGTGCGTGTAGGTGTTCAATACGATCTGTTCGAAATCGACATATTGGGTATCAATCAACGTGTGATCGAACGTGCCTTCGTCCGGAAACAGGTCGTCATCCAGTTCCGGCAAGGGGATATCGCCGCCCAGTACCAATGTGTCGGTGCCAAGGCCTGCTTCGACCCGACCGATGACGATGCCGTCGGGTCCCAATTCGAATAGATCGTCCGTCAAACCATAGGTCAGAGCAACCGCGCCCGTGGACATGATGGTGCCATCATTGGCAAAATTGCCCACAGTTCCAGGCGTCAAAATGATGCCGTCATCACCACCATGAATAATGCCGTAATTGCGCACGGCGCGGCTCCCCTCACCGGTCGCAACCAAGCCATCAAAATTGTCAATTGTGCCGGCGAAAATCCCGCCATCCGGGGCGGCTGTACCCAGCACGTCACTGGAGATCGTCAGCGCCGTATCAGAACTCAACTGCAGTGCGTCGGAATACATGCCCGACGTGGTGATGGACAGGTTGGAAAGCGCGAGATTGCTGATGGAGGCAGGCAGCGTCGGGGTGCCTTCAACGGAAAGACCGAGGCCATTGCCCAGAACAAGGCCGGGCGCAAGGCGACCGCTGGTGGTGATGGTCGTATGATCTCCGGTCGTTGTTGCGAGGAAATCGACATTGTCTGTTCCAACAGGATCCAGCAGAAAACCAATTGCAAAATCGCCCTGCGTATCGATCGTGACATTGTCGAAAAACGTAGTCATGCTGGTCGTGTTGCTGTCTCCTACAAAACCGGTGACGTTGCCAAGGGACAGACCGAAGGACAATGCGCCCTGCGTGTCGATGTCGATCTGGTTCAAGAGGGTTGTGGAAGTCAATTGGGTTGCGCTGCCGCTCGAAATGTTCAGTTGCATGCCAAAAGCATAAGTCCCGGCCGTCGATATGGTATGGTTTTCCAGCGACAGAGTGAAATCGCTGTTGGTGACGTCATCGCCAAAACCATGGACGATCATACCGGGCGCGTTGGCACCTAATGTCGTGATATTTGTATTGTCACCGCTCATCGCCATCGACATGATGTCTATGCCAGCGCCATAGCCGGTGGCAATGTCGGTTGCGCCAATCAGCAACCCGGGCGACGAGTTGCCTTCCGTATTCAGGGTGACATCATCCCAATGCAATACGGTCGTGCTGCCTGCCGGTGTGCCGGAGGGCGTTTCAGGAAAAAGTCTGAGGAACGCAGCAGCGGAGTTGTCGCCGTCCGTCGACAGATCCACAGTTTGCATCTCAACTGACCGCACGCTGCTGACCAAATTTACGGCGCCCAATTCCAAGGCGGTCGATCGCACACCCATGGTTGATAGGGTTGAATCCTCTATCGTTGAAGAGAAAGCCGAGTCTGCGCCAAGAGACCCCTCCAAAAGCCCTCTTGAATCGTCTCCGACCGTGGAGATTTCGATACCGGTCAGGTCGGTCTCCATCGCTGTACCGTCTCCCAATCCGTCCACAAGCAATCCCGAACTGCGGTCGCCGCCGGTCGTGATGGTCGAATTCAGAAGTGTAACAGTGCGATTCGCTTCGTCAGCGCTGCCGACACTGCTATCGAGAAAAATACCGGGCGAATCGGAGCCGGTTGTAACCACAGAACTCTCTGCCAGAAAAACGGTATGCGCATAGTTCTCGCCATTCATGCGCTGGTGAACGGCGGACGAACCATCGCCATTCGTCGTCAAGGCCACATCGATGGCGGTAAGGTTATTGATGCTCCCCGAGCCCATTCGGGTCGCCAGAACGGGCGCATTGTCACCCGTTGTCATTGCCGACAGGCTTTCCAGCAAGACCAGCATGTCCGAACTTTCCGCAAAACAGAAATTCATTCCGGTCGACCAATTGCCCAAAGTGGCAAAACTGGAATTGGTGGATGAAAAAGAAAGGCTCGACTGGCCGCCGCCCAGCACATTGAACAGCGGTGAGAAATCGCCCTGAGTCTCAAACCCGGGCTCGGTGGCTATGTCCGGCGCGTCATTGATATCAAAGGCAAATGTGGAATTGCCCGAATCCAGAATATTCACACCGGGCGCGTAATTGCCAATGGTTTGGATGACGGGACGATCTGCAGGACGTCCATTGGATTCCAGAAGAAAGGCGCCGGACCCTCCAAGTGCAACATCGATCCCGGCGGACTGATTGCCACTGGTATCAATACCTGCTTCACTGAAGCCAACAGCGTGATGGCCACCACCAAGTTGAAGCGCGGCAGATCCTGTTCCCGTCGTCGAAATTCTGCCGTCACTCTCCAGATTGATTTCAGTGGCGTTTCCGGACCCTGCAACACGGAAACCCGGATTTTGATTGCCGCTGGTGACAATCGAGCCGCCATTGCGCACATTCAGCTGCACTGCGCTGCCGGATGGATGGCCAATCGCCGCCGCGCCATTGCTGTCTGATGTGACAAGAATGCCGTCGACCGTTTCGGTGATGGCGATGCTGGCGTTCAACAGGCTGCCGATTGTCGGTGCCGGCGCATCTGGCAAGGGGTCAGAATTTTGATAGGCAATAACAGTCGCAGCCGCAAAGTCCGAGAGTTGGGCCTTTTTAACCGTTGCGGCATCATCAATCGCGTCAATCGAGGTCAGCAAACCCGCAGCCGGATCGGGAGGCGTTGTCGTGACGGATGAATCGGCGTGCGCAGCAATGGACAGGAGACCGGCGGTGACGACCGCGCCCGGCAGGATGCGGATATAGGCCATATCAAGCACGATTGAACTGCTGGATGAAACCAGATGGCGATGCAGGTCGCGCAGATTGCGGACCGATCTCCCCCAAAGGACCCGACCTGCCTTATTGGCTGTCAAAATATGTCCGTTATACGCGGCCTGCAGGCTGCTCCGAGAGGGCAAATTGGAATAAGCACGGACTAAGAGATTGGAACAGCGAAACGTCATTGGATACCCCCGCAAGAAATTCAATCTTCGCGTTTATGAAGGACCTGTCCTACAAACGCAGCAGAAAAGGCCAGAATTCATCCTCACCGCTGACCAGAATAGGACGACATTTGCTGAATCTGTCAAAATGAATTTTACCGGTTTTCCGGATTGAAAAATCGATGCGCTGAACGGCAATTATCGCATTTACATCAAATGTAATGTTTTCATTGGTATTTTGCCGATACGCCCCGTGCGCGCACTCCCGATAAACGGGTGAAAATTTTCACTTTGAAAAACCGAGATGGCCCGGTCTACGGAGCATATTTCCGAGAGTTCCAAGCATTTTGGGCGGAAATCTGGCGACGCGACTCAATTATAGGTTTTACTGATTTGCAGGCTGGACATCTGTTGGTCGATGATGGGCGGGACCTGGCTGCGCGTTCATGACCCACAACGAAGAGGCTTTGCTGCTTTGTGTGTGGCACGTGGGCGGCCTGATAAATGAACAGGCCTATACAGATCGGGTTATCATAGGGGCAGAGCGATCGTATTTGTCTGCCAATTGAGCATCAAAAGCCTTCATCTGCTCTTACAGGTTGGGATGGCTTGTGCTCTGGCAGGAAGAGGTTGAGCATGGCTTGCAGGGACATCGGGACAAAGCAGAAGGCTGGTGAAATCTTGAACAGCGTGTCCGGGATCTGGAAAACCGGTGTCTTCAATGCCAAAAATTCCCAGACATTCCCGATTTGAACCAATACGTAGATCGACAGGATGATCACCGAGACGTTGATGATTTTTTCACACAGGCGCTGCAAAGACGGAGCCATGATGTCCACAAGCGCCGTCACCACAATATGGCGGCGCTTGCGAAAAAGCACGAAAGACATGAGGAAAACGATCCAGGTGATCGTCAACCGTGTCAACTCGGACGAACCAAGAACACCCTTTCCGAAGAAGTAGCGCATGATGACCTCTGACAGAACTCCGAGCACCAGGCACAGCAAAAGCAGTTGCGAAATGCGCAGGTAAAATTTGCTGATCACTGCGAGGCAATTGTCAAAACGGTCCATGTGTTACTTCTCCGGAGGGAAAACCTACTGCAGAGCCTGAATGCCGTCGTAGAGGCCAGCGCCCCACAGACCTTCATTTTCCTGCTCGTGCGCTGCAGCCTTCAATTTCGCGGCAAAGGGTGCGCGATCGACGTCGAGGATTGTGGCCCCATCCGCTTCAAGTTTGCTGGCAACCGTCTTGGCGACTTCGCTTACCAATTCGGCCGAATAGTCTGCTGCGTCTGCGGCAGCCTGCAGCAAAAGGTCCTGGTCCGCAGTATCCAATTTGGCAAAGCGCGCGCCATTCATCGACACTGTGATGGAATCGTAGACATGTTCGGTCAGCGAAACATAGGGGGCTGCCAGATGGAATTTTTGGCTCAAAATGGAATCATAGGGCGTTTCCATTGCGTCGGTCAGTCCGGTTTTCAGCGCCTGGAAACTCTCACCCCATGGCACTTGCGTCGGGTTCGCACCAAGGGTCGACCAGGTTTTGATAAATGACGGAATGCCAGGAACACGAAATTTAAGCCCGGCAAGGTCTTCCGGTGTGTGGATCGGCCTGGTCGAAACCACCATGCGCGGCAGTTTGCTCCAATTGCCTGCAAGCATCTTTACGCCGGACGTTTCATTGAGTTCGTCCTGCATCGCCTTTTGCAGATCAGAAGCCAGGAATGTCTGGAAATGCGCATTGTCGCGGAATGTGAAACCCCACGAGACAACGTTGAAATCATCGACGAAGTTGCCATAGTTAGACATTGATTCCACGACGAAATCCAGAACGCCGGCGCGCATTTGCTGGATGGCTTTTGCGCCCGAGCCGAGCTGTCCGGCGGGGAACACCTGAATATCGATATCACCCTTGGAAAGTTCGCGCACCTTGTCGGAGAAATAGGTCGCCGTAAGACATGTGGTTGATGTCTCGGCGGATGGACATGCCAGACGATAGCTGGCGGCCTGGGCGACAGTCATTGACATCAGCAACGCCGCTGCGGTGATCGTCACGCGTTTGGTTTTCATTTTCATAGTAACCTCCCTTTTGAAGCTTTGGTTTTTCAGTTGCATCTATCGTCCCTGCAAGAAATATTCGCCGGGAAAAAGAATAAGTTGCGGCACATAGGTGATCAGCATCAACACGGCCAGAATTGGGATCAGAAACGGCAGGATGGCTCTTGCGGTCTCGATAAAGCGGACCTCGGCAATCTCGGTGACGATATAGAGGCACCAGCCAAGTGGCGGGGTGATCAGACCGACGGTCAGGTTCAAGACGACAACGACACCCAGGTGAACGGGATCAACACCAAGCGACGTACCCATTCCCACCAGAGTGGGGGTAAAAATGACCAGGATCGATGTCAGGCTCATGAATGTGCCAAGGATCAAAAGGATCACATTGACGGCCAGAAGAAACGCAATGTGACCATAGCCGGATTCAGCAAAGAAGGCGGCCATCGCCTGCGGCAGTTGCTCGGTGGTGATGAGCCAGCCAAACAGCGACGACATGCCCAGGATAAACATGATCTGTGTTGTGGTGATCAAGGCTTCTTCAAGCATGGATCCCAGAGTCAACCATGTCAGATCACCATAGAGCGCTGAGACAATGCAGGCATAGGCAATCGCAATCACGCCTGCTTCTGTCGGGGTCACAACGCCAAAGACCAATCCCGCAATGATGACGAAAGGCGTTGCAAGCGGCGGCGCATTGACGAGCAAGCTGCGCGCAATCTCGCGTAGCTTGGCCCGAGGCGCCGGCTCGACGCCCTCGCCCCTGGCTGCGAAATAGACATAAATCATCATGAACAGGCCCAGCAGGAGCCCGGGAATCAATCCACCAAGGAAAAGAGCAGGGATCGATACATCAGACATTGACCCGTAAAGAACCATCAGGATGGATGGCGGAATAATCGGCCCGATGCAGCTGGAAGCTGCCGTCACCGCAGCGCTGAAGGCCGGTGTATAACCGGCATTGATCATCGCCTTGATCTCTATGCGTCCCAAACCTGCGGCATCGGCCACAGCTGAACCGGAAATTCCGGCAAACAGCAGGCTGGATAGAATATTCACATGCGCCATGCCACCGCGGATATGACCGACAAGCAAAGAGGCAAAATGGAATATGCGTATGGTGATGCCGCCGACATTCATGATCTCGCCGGCCAGGACAAAAAACGGAATTGCCAGCAGTGTTCCGCCCCCCAGGCTTTCAACCATCGAGAATATGAAAATTGCCGGCGATACATCACCGAGCAAAATATAGATGATCGAAGCAAATCCCATCGCCAGCGCAACAGGTGTGCCAATCGCCATGAAGAATGCAAAGGAAACGAGCAGCGCGCCAAAAGCCATGTCAGGATCCCAAATAGGCGTTTGCGGCCAGCAACCGCGATTGCAGACTGGTCACATCGATACGGCGGATTTCGCCCTGTCTGTCTTCTGCCGCCATGGCAGCGCCCAACCCTGCTGCATGCCCCATGGCCATCGCTGTGGGCATGACCCTGAGCGCAGCAAAGGCCTCATGCGTCGCCGAAATACCGCGTCCAGCAGTCAGCACATTGCGCAACCCATGGGGAATCAGCGCCCGAAAGGGGATGTTATAGTGGTGATCCTCGTCAAATTCGATGAATGTGATGTCGGTCCCGTTCGGCTTGTGCACATCAATCGGATAGGCACCAGCCGCGACCGTATCGGCGAATCGAACACCGCTGGTAATATCTTCGCGCGTGATCACATAGTCACCACGCACACGGCGCGTGTCGCGAATGCCAAGTTGCGGCGCAAAGGCCGACAGGCGCGCTGCTTCACAGCCGGGCAGATTCGCGGTGAGAAAACGCGAAATGTCCAAAGCCTGACGTCTGCCTTCGATCTCGCCGGAACTCACGGAGAAAGGATCGTCCGGATCAACAACCACACGCGAAATATTGAACCAGGCTGCGTCGCCACCGGGAACGCGTGAATAGTGCAAAGCGGCCCGCGGCAGAACGCCTTCTTCCAATCCCCGACGAACGATGCGGTCGCGATCCTCGCGCGTGATTTTTTCCAGCGCATCAAAACGAACCGGTGCCATGGCAAACATCATGGTGCCCGGTTGCAACGCCTGCCCTTGCTCGAGCGCAAGAAATGTTCCGCCGGCCAAAGTGATCAGATTCATATCGCCGGACGCATCAACAAATGTATTTGCATGCAGGTCCAGCTGTGTCCCTGCACACCAGACCTTGACCGCCGTAACACGCTCATCAGCCAATTCGGTTGCGATGGTGACGGACTTGAACAGGATATGGACGCCAGCCTCCAGCAACATCTGGTCAAGGACGACTTTGAGGATCTCCGCATGGTACTCGATGCGGTTCATCACATGGCCGGTAGACATGACGAATGTGCCAAGCGCATTGCAACCACCCTCTTGGCGCAAACGCGACACGATATCGGCTGCCACGCCTTCTACAACCGTGCGACCCGAGCGGGTTTGCCAACCGACGAACTGGCCGACCATACCAGCGGTGGCAGCGCCACCCAGGAAGGCGTTCTGTTCGATCAAAAGGACGCGGGCGCCGGCACGCGCCGCAGAGAGCGCCGCTGCGCAGCCCGACATTCCACCGCCAACAACAATGACGTCATAGGCTTTTTCGATGGCTTCTGTGGATCTGATCTGTGCGCCGCAATCCGGCATCGCCCGCTCCCCTGGACACAAGTAGCGCGTTTTTATTTGAACCCGGGACGCAAGACCATTAACATCTGCTATCGCCTCCTTAACGTTTGGTTAAACGCCATGATTTCGATCCGACAGGTAGAAGTGATCCGTGCAGTTCTTCTGGCGCGCTCCGTTTCCGGGGCAGCACAGCTTCTCAACGTGTCCGCTGCGGCGGTCAGCCGTATGTTGCGCCACACCGAGACACATATCGGCTTTGCGCTTTTCTCACGCACGTCAAAGGGTTTCATTCCGACACCTGAGGCCAATGCCCTGATGGAAGACCTGGAATCCGTCCATTCGGGGCTCAGCAGAATTCAGGCTCGCCTTGCTCAACGCGAGCGGACAGATGTGTCATTGCGATTTGGCACATCGCCCGGGCTCGGGCTCAGCCTGGCACCCAAATCACTTGCAGAAATGCAGCGACGTGTGCCTCGATTTCACTTTGAACTGGCTGTTGTGCATATCAAGGAGATCCTGCCGCAACTGGAATTTCGGCAGTTGGACTTTGCGCTCACGATCTATGACATTGACGATCCCCGATTGAGCACCCGCAGGCTGGCCGAGGCTCCTTTGGTGTGTCTCATGTCAGAGAACCACCCATTGAGTGGCCGTAAAGAGGTCACATTGGAGGAGATTGCCGCCCATCCGCTTGTGGGCTACGATCCCCTGTCTTTTCAGCAACAGCTGATTGACGAATTGTTTCAGAATCGCGGATTGAAGCCGGAGTACCGAGCCCGCTGTCGCCTGATGAACTCGGCATGCGCTCTGGTCCAGGAAAACCTCGGCCTGACGCTTCTGGACCAATTCACGGTTTACACTCGCCTGCCCGCCGGCACCACAATGGCCCGTCTGGATCTGGACTACCGTTTCCCCCTGAACGTCATCACCATGAAAGATGCACCACCTTCGCGCGATGCGGAACGCTACTTTGCAGAAGTGGAACGCGTGATCAACATGGGCCCCATTGCAGACCAGATGTGAGACAGACAAAGACGTCCCTGATGACAGGTCAAAGGGCACTGGCAACACCAGCGCTGATCAGAAAAACCATCAGGAGGGCAGACCGCGTGACCATTCTCACCAAGAACGCTTGGGAATTTGTCGATCAGCAAAGTCCAAAATGGTGCGGTCGAGAAGACTCGAACTTCCACGGGAGTTACCCCACAGCGACCTCAACGCTGCGCGTCTACCAATTCCGCCACGACCGCACGCAGTAGAAGCCGTTACCGGCGAGCGGCATGTACCAAATCGCCATCACACACACAAGGGCTTGTGATGCTTTTTTATCCTTCTTTGTCACATCGGGGAAAATTGAAGTCTGCGAGGGGCTTAGTTCCAACCTTGCGCTGGCGACCTGCATGCGCCACATAGGATTTGGAACAACGGGTCAAGAGCACGAGACAATGCAACGAGACGAGATGGAAAGCGGATTTTTTTCAGCAGCAGGCTCTGCGCCCGTGCGGTGGCAGGTTGCTGAAGGACGGGTTGATTATCCCGATGCAGTTGCCTTCATGGAAGCGCGCGTGGCGGCCATTCGTGACGGCACGGAAGACGAACTTGTCTGGCTGGTGGAACATCCGCCGCTCTACACGGCAGGCACCAGCGCAGACGAACAGGATCTTTTGACACCGGAACGGTTTCCCGTGTTCAAGACCGGTCGCGGCGGCGAATATACCTATCATGGGCCTGGCCAGCGCGTGGCCTATGTCATGCTCGACCTGAAGCGGCGGCGTTGTGATGTGCGTGCTTTCGTTTCCTCCCTTGAGGCCTGGATCATCGCAACATTGGCGGACATGAACGTAAAGGGCGAGCGCCGCGAAGACAGGGTCGGCGTATGGGTGGTGCGGCCGGAACGCCCGCCCCTGCCCGACGGATCACCCGCCGAGGACAAGATAGCGGCGATCGGCATCCGTTTGCGCCGATGGGTGAGCTTTCACGGCATATCGATCAACGTCGAGCCCGACCTCGATCATTTTACCGGGATCGTTCCCTGCGGCGTGACAGCGCATGGCGTCACCAGTCTTGTCGATCTGGGTTTGCCAGTGAGCATGGAAGACACGGACCTGGCGCTGCGTTCAGCATTTGAACGGGTATTTGGCCCTACAAGCACCTGACTCTAGAAATGCTTTCCGGCCTGGAATGGCCCGAGGCGCGTCGAAGCGGCAACGAGATAGGCCGTCGACCAACCAATCAGAAGAAAGCCGCTGATGCCCTCCAGTCCGGCCAGCAATTGCCAATCCTGCTTCAACAGAGAATCGCCATAGCCCAATGTGGAAAATGTGATGGCAGAAAAATACAACGCATTTTCGAAATTCGGTATGGCATCGAGATACCAATAGACGACCGCCCAGACCCAGATCTCCGCCGAATGCAAGGCAAACAGACCATACATCACGGCCACCAAAGCTGACACCTTGCGACGATAGCCATGAAGCGGATGGCGCTCGGCAATCCTGTTCATCACATTGGCGACCACGACAAGACCGAATGTATGAACGATGACGGTCAGGGAAATGATGACGGTGCCAAGCAACAAATTTATCAGCAAGGATCAAGAACTCCCGGTTCGCGGTGCGGCATTGCGTTGTTCGCGCCACAAGATGAATAGACCGGAACCGACGATAATGGCAATTCCAAGCCATTTTGAGGCTGATGGGAAATCTCCGAAAACCAGATAGCCGACGGCCACGGCCGATACGATCTCGAAATACTGGAATGGTGCCAGAAGAGACGCCGGTGCGTGACGAAATGCTGTCACGATGATCATATGGCCAAAGGCCGAAATCAGACCGATCACAGCAAGCAGAAGCAATGCAAATGCGCTGCTCGGCATGGACCAGGTGAGATCGTCCACCCCAAATACTGTGCCTGCCAGAAGCCCAAAGCTGACGGCGATGACCCCACCGATGCCCGCGGAATATTGCATGACGAGCGACGTATCGCGTGCCGACAGCACCCGATTAAGAATCAGATAGAGGGCAAAGAGGGTTGCAGTTACCAGCGGTAAGAGCGATACAAGGCCGAAGCGAGCAAAATTCGGCTGAATGACGATGATTGCACCGATGAATCCCACCGCAATGGCCAGCCACCTGCGCCAACCGACCCTTTCACCCAGAAAAACTGCTGACATCGCAGTCAGTATGAAAGGTTCAACAAAGAATATTGCGATCACATCGGCAACCGGCACATATTTGACGGATATGAAAAACAGCGTGCTAGCGCTTCCGATGAGCAGACCACGCAGCAGATTGTAGGACCAATTGTGCGGCCGCAGTGCCGCAAATCCACCGGAGACCAGAATAATCGGAACAATGATCATTGTTTGCAGTGCAAAACGTATGAGAGCAATCGACCCCGGTGTCATCGCCTCATGCATCGCCAGATATTTTGCAGCCGCATCCATCAAGGGCAGCGAAAGCATTGCCCAGGCCATCATGACGGCTGCCTCGAAGGGCTTGTCTGTCTGTGACCTGTCTATCCTGCCTGCTGCCATAGCGGCCATCCGTTCTGTGGTGACAGGGCCGATATCCCCGGGAAATGTTCGCCTCGGCACTTTGCGTCGTTTGTTCGCCAAAACACATTCATATCTTTCCACGCTGATCTCACCTTGTCAGGTGACATGACATGAACTGGAGCACCTTATGCACTCACTGCCAAATATAACAAATGAAAACCCCGATGATGACACTTTGGGCGGGCGGATAAGCCGAGCCCGGGATGCTCTGGATCTGTCCACTGCACAGTTGGCGCGCCGACTGGGCGTCAAATCCGACACGGTCAATGCCTGGGAATCCGACCGTTCGGAACCGCGCGCCAACAGATTGATGATGCTGGCGGGCGTTCTGGGCGTCTCGCCCACCTGGCTGCTCAATGGCGTTGGCGAATCACCCAGCGCACCGGTAATCCATTCAGAATTGCATGTGCTGATCACTCAGGTCGGCAAGCTGAAACGCTCCCATGAGGCCATGGGCAAGATGATCAACGCCATTGAATCAGAAGCAAAGCGTGTCGCAGACCGTCTCATCAGCTGATTTTCTGTTTTCGTGCCTTGAGACCGACAGTGGGCTCTGACAATGTAGAGCAAAGCCAGCATATGGCAGAGCCAAACGATTTGGGAGAATGAAATGGATGTACGCGCCGCATTGGCAGTTGAAGCCGGCAAACCGCTTGAGATAACAACCGTACAGCTTGAGGGGCCTCAGGCTGGCGAAGTGCTGGTCGAGATCAAGGCGACGGGCATTTGCCATACCGACGAGTTCACGCTCTCGGGCGCCGATCCGGAAGGCATTTTTCCAGCCATTCTCGGTCATGAAGGCGCGGGCATCGTTCGCGAAGTGGGCGCAGGCGTCACATCGTTGAAGCCGGGCGACCACGTCATTCCGCTTTACACGCCGGAATGCCGCGAATGCGAATATTGCCTCAATCCCAAGACCAATCTTTGCCAGTCGATCCGCGTGACCCAGGGACAGGGCCTGATGCCGAACGGCACAAGCCGCTTTTCCATCAACGGCGATAAAATCTTCCACTACATGGGGACCTCGACCTTTGCCAATTTCACCGTGGTGCCGGAAATCGCATTGGCAAAAATCCGTCCTGACGCCCCGTTTGACAAGGTCTGCTATATCGGCTGCGGCGTGACCACCGGCATCGGTGCCGTGATCAATACGGCCAAGGCGGAACCGGGTTGCCGGGCCGTGGTGTTCGGTCTCGGCGGAATTGGGCTGAATGTCATTCAGGGTTTGCGGTTGATCGGTGCTGACATGATTGTCGGCGTGGATATGAACAACTCCAAGAAGGAATGGGGCGAGAAATTCGGCATGACCCATTTCGTCAATCCATCGGAAGTGGAAGGCGATCTGGTCCCCTATCTGGTTGATCTGACCAAGGGCGGCGCCGATTATTCGTTCGAGTGTATCGGCAATACCAAAGTCATGCGCGATGCGCTGGAGTGCTGCCACAAGGGCTGGGGTGAATCGATCATCATCGGTGTGGCCGGCGCCGGACAGGAAATCTCCACCCGGCCATTCCAGCTGGTGACCGGTCGCTCATGGCGCGGTTCTGCTTTCGGAGGTGCGCGCGGCCGCACGGATGTCCCGAAAATCGTGGACTGGTACATGAACGGCAAGATCGATATCGATCCGCTGATCACCCACACGTTGAGCCTCGACGAGATCAACAAGGGATTTGACCTGATGCATGCCGGCGAGTCGATCCGTTCCGTTGTCATGTACTGACCACTGAATGCGCGAAAAACCCGTCATTTACGTGGATGCAGACGCCTGCCCGGTGAAGGCACAGGTCATCAAAGTCGCAGAACGTCATGGTTTGCCCGTGACGTTCGTTGCCAATGGCGGCCTGCGCCCGTCGCGCGATCCGATGATCCGCAATGTGGTCGTGTCGGCGGGCTTTGACGCAGCCGACGACTGGATTGTGGAGAATGCCGCCACCGACGATATCGTCGTCACAGCCGATATTCTGCTGGCCGGCCGTTGCGTTGCCAATGGGGCGCTGGTGCTCGGCCCCACGGGCCGGATTTTCGACACGGGCAATATCGGCGTGGTGACGGCCATGCGGAACCTCAATCAGCAATTGCGCGAATCCGGCGAGATCAGCGGCAGGAATGCCGCCTTTGCGCCAAAGGACCGCTCACGCTTTCTCGAGGCGCTTGAAACCCTTGTGCGCAAGGCGATCAAGGAAGGCTGAGATTGTGTCGACCGATCCTTGCCAAATACAGAAAATCAAACGGGTAGAATGTCTATGAAAATGATCTCCGAGAACAAATCACATGGCGGCGTGCAGGGCGTCTACTCCCATACGTCGAAAGCCTGTGCCTGTGACATGACCTTCGCTGTCTTCGTGCCGCCCCAAGCGGCGAAAGCGCCCTGCCCGGTTGTCTGGTATCTTTCAGGCCTGACCTGTACGCACGCCAATGTCATGGAAAAGGGCGAGTATCGCCGCCTGGCTGCCGAACTCGGCCTGATCATCGTGTGTCCAGACACCAGTCCGCGCGGCGACCAGGTGGCTGACGATGCCGACAGTTGGCAAATGGGCAAGGGCGCCGGTTTTTATGTCGATGCAACAGAAGAACCCTGGTCCGAGCATTACCAGATGTATTCCTATATCACCGAGGAATTGCCATCCGTCATTGCCGAACATTTCCCCGTCGATATGAAGAAACAGGCGATATTCGGCCATTCCATGGGCGGACATGGTGCGCTGACCATCGCGCTTAAAAATGCGCAACGTTTCAAGAGCTGTTCGGCGCTTGCTCCAATCGTGCACCCGATCACCGCAGATTGGTCAAAGGCTGCATTCCAGGCCTATCTCGGAGCTGATGAGAACAGCTGGCGTGCCCATGATGCCTGCACCCTGATTGAAGACGGTGCCCGTTTTCCGACTTTCCTGATTGATCAGGGCGGCGCCGACGGATTTCTGGATGACGGCCTGCGCCCCTGGCTGTTGGAAGAGGCCTGCAAAAAGGCAGGCATTCCGATCACGCTGCGCATGCAGGAGGGCTATGACCACTCCTATTATTTCATATCAAGTTTCATGGAAGACCATTTGCGCTGGCACGCCGAACGATTGAGATAGGTTCGTTCGTCAAAGTGCGGCAATATCGCCGCGCGCCCAGGCGTCCTGGGTCTGCGCGGTAAACGCGGCAAAGGATGACGCTTCAATGGCACCGCGTATGCCCTGCATCAAAGATTGATAATAGGCAAGATTGTTCCAGGTCAGCAGCATGCCGCCAAGCGCCTCATTGGAGCGAATGAGGTGATGCAGATAGGCGCGTGAATAATCACGCGCAGCCGGACAATCCGATTCTTCGTCGAGCGGGCGGTTGTCTTCGGCATGGCGCGCATTGCGCAGGTTGATCTTGCCGCGGCGCGTATAGGCCAGACCATGGCGGCCAGCCCGTGTGGGCATGACGCAATCAAACATGTCGATGCCTTCACCCACCGAACGGATGATATCATCCGGCGTTCCAACACCCATCAGGTAGCGCGGCCGTTCTTCAGGCAACAAAGGACAGGTCACACCCAGCATGTCCAGCATGACATTTTGCGGTTCACCAACCGCCAGGCCGCCAATGGCATAGCCCTTCAGATCCATGGCCTTCAATGCCAGCGCCGAGCGTTCACGCAGCGGGGGCAGATCTCCCCCCTGAACGATCCCAAACATGGCCTTGCCGGGCTGATCACCAAACGCCGTCTTGCAGCGTTCCGCCCAGCGCAGCGACATTTCCATGGAGCTTTCGATTGTTTTGGCATCGGCGGGCAAACGCACGCATTCATCCAATTGCATCTGGATGTCAGAGCCCAGCAGGCCCTGAATCTCGATGGAACGTTCCGGCGACATTTCGTGGCGGCTGCCATCAATATGCGACTGGAAGATCACGCCCTTCTCGTCGATCTTGCGCAATCCTGCCAAAGACATGACCTGAAACCCGCCGGAATCGGTCAGGATCGGGTATTGCCACCGGGCAAATTCATGCAAGCCGCCAAGGCGTGCCACCCGCTCGGCACCAGGGCGCAACATGAGATGATAGGTATTGCCCAAAATGATGTCGGCACCCAGTGCCCGGACCTGATCCATATACATCGCCTTGACCGTTCCACCGGTGCCCACAGGCATGAAGGCCGGGGTGCGTATTTCGCCGCGGGGCATGGTGATGGATCCACGGCGGGCCTTGCCGTCACGGGCAATCAAGGAAAATTCGAAATTGTTTGTCATGGGTTTGAACCGTCCGCCTTCATCAACAGGCTTGAATCGCCATAGGAGTAAAACCGATAGCCCTTATCAATGGCATGGCGATAGGCCTTTTGCATGCGGTCATAGCCACAAAAGGCACAGACCAGCATGAACAATGTCGAGCGCGGCAAATGGAAATTGGTCATCAATACATCGATGAACCTGAACCGGTAGCCGGGCGTGATGAAGATATCCGTCGGGCCGCTCCAGGGGTGGAGGATGCCGTTCTCATCGCTGGCGCTCTCGAGCAGTCGCAACGATGTTGTGCCAATGCTGACAATTCTGCCGCCGTTTTTTTTGACTTTGTTGAGCGCCTCTGCAGTCTGCGCCGAAACCTCGCCAATTTCCGAATGCATCACATGCGCATCCGTATCATCCGCCTTCACAGGCAAAAAGGTGCCTGCCCCCACATGGAGGGTCACGTGGTGACGTTCCACGCCAGCGCGATCCAATTGCTCCAACAAGTCGTCGGTGAAATGCAATCCTGCCGTCGGTGCGGCAACGGCCCCGTCGTGGCGGGCGTAGATGGTCTGATAATCGGTGCGGTCCTGATCATCTTCGGAGCGTTTGGAAGCAATATAGGGTGGCAACGGGATATGTCCGGCCTGCATGATGGCCTCATCGAGCGCCGCACCGGCCAGGTCGAACTTCAAATCGACTTCACCGCCATCGCCGCGGGATTCAATGATGCCGTCCAACTGGCCATCCCCCTCTACTCCAAAGCTGAAGCGGTCTCCGGCTTTGACACGTTTGGCCGGGCGCAGAAATGCTTTCCAGGTGTCGGGTGCCATGCGCATATGAAGCGTCGCCGATATGCGCGAGACCGACTCGCCAGCCTCACTGCTTCGTATCCGCCGGCCTTCCAATTGCGCCGGAATGACGCGTGTGTCGTTGAAGACAAGCGCATCGCCAGCTTTGAGAAACTGCAAGAGATCCGCGACATGGTGATCCGACAGGCCGCCGGCACCATCAACCACCAGTAGCCCCGCGCTGTCGCGCGGCGAAGCAGGGCGTAGCGCTATGGCACTGTCGGGCAGCTCGAAATCAAACAGGTCAACACGCATGATGGGACTCGGGGATTTGCGCTAGAGATCAACATCGTTTTTTGAATCAACGAAACACTCTAAACTTATGTTTTAATACACACTTCTATCGAAAATTTCACGGGATCGATTGCGCATGTGTTGGCGCGTCAGGCGTTTGAAAGCGCGGCAGAAAAGACAAGACTGTGCCCGCTTTACCGCCAAATCATGAAGCGCCCGCATCATGGAAGCGGGCGCAACAATTCATTCCAACTGGCTTCAGGCGTCAGCAGCAACACGCATCGTGGTGATGCTGTCCGGGTCACTGACAGGTTCGCCGCGCTTGATCTGGTCGATCACATCCATGCCTTCGGTGACCTGTCCCCAGACCGTATACTGGCGGTCTAGGAAAGGTGAATCGGCAAAACAGATGAAAAACTGCGAATTGGCTGAATGCGGATTCTGCGAGCGCGCCATGGAACAGGTTCCACGAGCGTGAGTCATATTGGAGAATTCTGACTGCAGGTCAGGCTTGTCCGAACCACCCATGCCTGTTCCTGTCGGATCGCCGGTCTGGGCCATGAAGCCTTCAATCACCCGATGGAAAACGATGCCATCATAAAATTCTGCGCGTGCAAGTTCCTTGATACGCGCGACATGATTGGGCGCAAGATCCGGGAACAGCTTGATAACAACCTTCCCCTTGCTTGTTTCCATGATGATGGTGTTTTCCGGGTCAATCTGATCTGTCATTTGTTTTCCTTTGTGTGTTTTGCTGGCACATATCATGTTTTTTCTGAATCAACGATACGCACAATGATTTTGTTTTGATGCAACTTTTTGGAAAAGCCGTTGCAAATACAACAATCAGCCTATTGGCCTATACGGACCTTGATCATGCGGTCCGGGCTTTTCACCGCGCCATTGGCTGATTGAGAACCGCGCTTGATTTTATTTACATGTTCCATGCCTTTGATGACCTTGCCGACAACCGTATATTGGTTGTTCAAGGAAGGATATTCTTCGAACATGATAAAAAACTGGGAGTTGGCAGAATCGGGGTTCTGCGAACGGGCCATTCCAAGGATACCTTCTTCAAAAGGGATCTCGGAGAATTCCTGCTTCAGATCCGGCAGGCTCGAACCACCCGTTCCGGCGCGCGCCAGATTGAAACCGTCTTCCATATCACCGAATTGAACATCGCCCGTCTGTGCCATGAAACCGTCAATGACGCGGTGAAAGGCGACATTGTCATAGGCACCGGACTTCGCCAGTTCCTTGATTCGTGCCACATGGCCAGGAGCGATTTCCGGATACAATTCAACCACGACATCGCCATCCTTCAAGGTGATGGTCATGGTGTCTTCCGGTTTGACCTGAGCACTGGCCATCGAAACGACGCCAACAAAAAGCAAGGCCGCAGCGGCCAATGTTCTCAATATTTTCATGATAACTCCGTTTGTGATCGGATTTGGATTGATGAAAGAGGCCCTTTGGCCCTAGTGTTTTTGGAGGGCGGCCAATACCGGGCCGGGTACAAATGTACTTACATCGCCGCCCATTGCCGCGATTTGCCGCACCAATGTGGCGGTAATAGGCCGATTGAGCGGGCTCGCCGGTAAAAATACGGTTTGTATATCTGCTGCCATCTGCCCGTTCATGCCGGCCATCTGCATCTCGTAATCAAGATCCGAGCCGTCACGCAGGCCGCGGATGAGCAGTGTTGCGCTGTTTTCGCGCGCAGCATCAACGGCAAGATTGCTGAAAGCAACAACCGATACCCGGTTTTCCTCGCCCGGCAGTCTATGCGCCAGCGATGCGATGATCAGCGCGGAGCGTTCCTCAAAGCTGAACAGCGGTTTTTTGGAATGCTGAATGCCGATTCCCACAACGATGCTGTCAGCAACATTGAGCGCCTGCAGCAGAATGTCGAGATGACCATTGGTCATCGGATCGAAGGATCCAGGGAAAAAAGCGATCGGCATGGATATCTCACAACAAAGTCAGTTCAAGGCACTGACGTTACAACCGCTTTTCTCATGACAGCGCGTATGGCGCAAGCAAAACAAGCCTGTTGGCGCCCACGAGATGCCGACAACAGACATGAACGGAATCTGAATGGGCGCTTCAGGTCCGCTTCAGGCGCCACATCTTAATGTGATGGAGATAATTCGAGAGGAAATGACAATGATATTTTTATTCTTCATCGCTACACTCTTCACAACGATCACAATTGCCGCCGCTGTTGCTCTGGGCGCGCCACGCAACGACATCGAGATGGTTCGCCGTCAAAGAGGCAGATAGAGATGATGAGGGGTTGGCCGGGGATGACGCGCATTCACAATCATGTGTTCATTCAAACCCACGCAATCACGTCACAATTGACGTGTATTGAACCTGACGGCAAACAACACCATATCAGTATGGACAGGAAACACGGGAGACTATGATGATATCAGCACTGACACTTCTTGCGGTTCTCATTGCTTCGATGTTCCTAGCAACACTCGGTGCCGCGATGGCGGCGATGCGCCAGGAGCAGAGGCAGGCAACTGCCATCGCCCGCAGCAGAATGAAACGTTAGAACGCTTGACACAATAACGACTGGGAAACTTCTGACCTCCAATCAAGTCCCCAGAAAATCCGGATGGCTCGCGCCATCCGGATTTTTTTATGCGTCCGTTGGATCTGTATCCGTCTGATCGGGATTTTCATCGGGGGTATCTGCAGCACCCTCGGGCTGCGGCGCAGTCGCTTCGCCGGAGACAGCCGCCGTTTCAGCTTCGTCGTCCAATTCTTCCTCGTCAGCATCCGGTTCGTTGATCCGCTCGACGGAAACGACCTTTTCCTTCTTCGAGGTGGAGAAAATGGTGACGCCCTTTGTTGCGCGGCTGGCAAAACGGATACCGTCAACCGGAACCCTGATCAACTGGCCTGCATCGGAAACCAGCATGATCTGGTCGCCATTTTCAACCGGGAATGCGGCGATCAGTGGCCCGATTTCATTGACTTTGCTGGTGTCGGTTGCCCGAATACCCTTGCCGCCACGACCTGAAACCCTGAAATCGTAGGATGAGGAACGCTTGCCGTATCCCTTTTCGCTGACGGTCAGAACAAATTGCTCGCGCGCCTGCAATTCCAGAGCGCGCTCTTCGGTCAATGGATCGGGATCGTCCGTTGACGGGACATCTGAATCTTCACCGACCAGTTCGGCGTCATCCGCCCTGCTCCATCGGATATAGGCAGCACGATGGGCCGGCGTTGCGTCGACATGGGCCAATATGGTCATCGAGATGACGTGATCACCCTCAGCCAGAGTAATGCCGCGAACGCCAATGGAATTGCGTCCGGCAAAGACCCGCACATCGGTTGTCGGGAAACGAATGCATTGTCCGAGCGCCGTTGTCAGCAGAACATCATCGAATTCGTTGCAGGTTTCCACGTTGAGAATTTCGTCTTTCTCGTCGTCAAGCTTCATGGCAATTTTGCCATTGCGATTGACCTGAACGAAATCGGACAATTTATTGCGTCTGATGGTGCCCCGGGTGGTCGAGAACATGACGTCCAGCTGGCTCCAGCTTTCCTCGTCTTCAGGCAATGGCATGATCGAGGTGATCCGCTCTCCCTGCTCGAGAGGCAACATGTTGATCAGTGCCTTGCCGCGGGACGTTGGTGAACCGATGGGCAGCCGCCAGACCTTTTCCTTGTAGACAATGCCACGGGAGGAAAAGAACAGCACAGGCGTATGGGTATTGGCCACGAAGAGCCGCGTAACGAAATCCTCATCACGCGTCGACATGCCTGAGCGGCCTTTGCCGCCGCGGCGCTGCGCGCGATACATGGCAAGCGGCACGCGCTTGATGTAACCCGAATGCGAAACGGTAACGACCATGTCCTCACGCTGGATGAGGTCCTCATCGTCCATATCCGCGCCGCCCTCAGTGATTTCACTGCGTCGCGGTGTGGCAAATTCTTCACGAACATCCGTCAGTTCATTTTTGACGATTTCCATGATGCGTTCACGCGACCGCAGAATATCGAGATATTCCTTGATGTCTGCGCCGATCGCATTGAGTTCATCGGCAATCTCGTCTCGGCCCAAAGCTGTCAGTCGCGCCAGACGAAGCTCGAGAATGGCACGCGCCTGCTCTTCCGACAGATTGTAGGTGCCGTCTTCATTGATCCGATGACGCGGGTCATCAATCAACAGGATCAGCGACGCGACATCTCTTGCCGGCCAGCGGCGCTCCATCAACTGGGCACGCGCCGTGCCCGGATCCGGCGCCTTGCGGATCAGCGCGATGACTTCATCAATATTGGCAACGGCAATGGCAAGACCAACCAGAACATGGGCCCGTTCGCGCACCTTGTTCAGCAGGAATTTTGTACGGCGACTGATCACCTCCTCGCGGAAAGCGACGAAGGCTTTCAGCATGTCCAGAAGGATCATCTGCTCAGGCTTGCCGCCATTGAGCGCCACCATGTTGCAACCGAATGATGAGTGCAGCGGTGTAACTCTGTAGAGCTGGTTGAGCACGACATCAGCCACTGCATCGCGCTTCAACTCGATGACAACCCGATAGCCGTCACGGTCTGACTCGTCCCGGATGTCGGAAATGCCCTCAATGCGCTTTTCACGCACAAGGTCCGCCATCTTTTCGATCATCGTTGACTTGTTGACCTGATAGGGCACCTCAGTGATGATCAGCGCCTCGCGGTCACCACGGATCGTCTCGGTATGGACAAGACCGCGCATCAAGACGGAACCACGTCCCGTTTCATAGGCTGAACGAATTCCCGAGCGCCCCAAAATGAGACCACCAGTCGGAAAATCGGGTCCGGGAATATGTTCCTGCAGCTCAGACAACTCGATAGACGGGTTGTCGATCAGCGCAATGCAGCCATTGATGACTTCACCCAGATTGTGCGGCGGAATATTGGTGGCCATTCCAACGGCGATGCCGCCGGCGCCATTGACCAGAAGATTGGGAAATCGCGCGGGAACCACGCGGGGCTCCCTGCCCGATGCGTCATAGTTCTCCTGGAAATCGACCGTATCCTTGTCAATATCCTCCAGCAGTTCATGCGCGACCTTGCCCAGACGCGATTCCGTGTAACGCATGGCTGCCGGTGGATCACCGTCAATCGAGCCGAAATTGCCCTGCCCGTCGATGAGCGGCACGCGCATGGAAAAATCCTGCGCCATACGCACCATTGCATCATAAATCGCCTGGTCGCCATGGGGGTGATATTTACCCATGACCTCACCGATGATGCGCGAGGATTTCACATATTTTCTATTCCAGTGAAATCCACTCTCGTGCATGGCGTAGAGGATACGCCGATGAACAGGCTTCAGACCATCGCGCACATCCGGCAACGCCCGGCTGACGATTACGCTCATGGCGTAGTCGAGATAGGAGCGCTGCATTTCCTCCACGATGGAGATCGGCTCTATGCCTGGCGGACCAGAGGGCGGATTTATTGGAGTGTCATTTTCTGACAAGGATGTTACCCGTCGTAAGTTGAGAATCAGTTGTCCATGTTATAGACGAACGTCCGGCAAAAAGCCAATTGCAATAGGTCCGTGCAGTTAGCAAATATTCCAACATTTTCAATGCGTTAGATATTTATTGCTGACTGGCTCGCGGTTGAGTGTTTTCGTTGTCGTGAAATCGTGACTTTTATAGTGTTTTTTGCACCCGTTTTGCTGATGCAGGTGCTGATATCCACACAAACTGGCAACAGATAGACGCTGTCGCCGGTTTATGCCGCCATGCCTTTGGACAAATGGCTTTCTGCTCTTTGCAAGGGGTGAACCGCTTCGCAAGCCACGCCCCGCGCATGAACTCTGAATCAGACCTGAAAATGACGGTTGTTTGGCGGGTTATGACGGCTGTGTTACTGCGTTAAAGGTCAGACGATGGAGACTGAAATGACAGCACTGGATCCGTTCCTCAACGCATTTGTCACATTGCTCGTCATGCTTGATCCACCGGGCACCGCTCCGCTGTTTCTGGCACTGACGTCAGGCATGAGTCAGGGCCAACGGTTTCAGGTGGCGCTGCGCGCCTGCATCACGGCATTTTTTATCCTGACCCTTTTTGCCATTGCCGGGTCGGGTATCCTGCAGACATTGGGCATCACCATGGGCGCCTTTCGCGTTGCCGGAGGGTTGCTTCTGTTCTGGATCGCGTTTGAGATGATCTTTGAAAAGCGACAGGAGCGCAGGGAGGAAAGTGCCAAGCTGGCCATTACCCACGACCATATTCGCGATATTGCAACCTTTCCTCTGGCCATACCGCTGATTGCCGGACCCGGCTCGATTTCGGCCATCATATTGTTGTCCTCGACATTCGCCGGCCCGGTCGCCCGAATCGAACTGGTCGGACTGTTGCTGCTCGTCGTCCTGCTGCTTTTTGCATCGTTTCTGATCGCCAACCGGCTTGATCGACTGTTGGGTCAGACCGGTCAGAACATCCTGACACGCTTGCTGGGGGTGCTGCTGGCCGCCTTGTCTGTGCAATTTGTTGCCGACGGTATCAAAACATTGGCAGCGGGCTGAGGCCTGCAGCCTGCCCGGGGCAGGCCTGGTCTGTTAAATGACAGGCGAACAACTGTGCAGATAAAGGGGGCAGATCAACGGGGCAGATCGACCTGAAGCTCCTTGCCGCCCAGACCATGGACCAGGTCATGGCCGCGCACGACCACTGAAACCAAATTGTCAGGGATGACCACACCGGAAAGGCTTCGCGTAAAGGGCTGTTCGCTGACATGCGGATGGGCGAGCACCCGTTTGCCGTAAACCGTGCCGTCAGGACCGACAATGTCCCAGCGATCGGCATAATGGTCCCATCCCTCGTCGCCATGGCGCAGGGTCACGTCAAACCGCCAGGAACCATCTGATCCCTGCCGTGCTTCGACTGCCACGACATCGGCTTCCCCAGCAAACACCCTGTCTACCGGGCAGAGCATCACGAGCATAAAACACACAGGCAAAAAGCCCAAGACACCAATACGGGAACCTGCCATCATCATCTCCAAATTTCAGCCCATCTGGAGCATGTTTTCCCACCCGCGTAAAATCACTTGAACGCGAGCGGGGCTGTGATGTGTCAAGAGGATTGCCTCTTGTGATCAGAACGGAATTTCATCATCCATGTCACGGGAAAAATTGCTTTCCTGGGATGGTGAAGACCGGTCCGATTGCTGATTGGAATCACCAAAACCGCCGCCGCCGCCGCCACTGCCGCCGCCAGAGGATTCAGATCGGCCATCCAGCATCGTCAGATTGGAATTGAATCCCTGCAGGACGATTTCCGTGGAGTATTTGTCCACACCCGCCTGGTCCTGCCATTTGCGTGTTTGCAACTGGCCTTCGAGATAGATCTTGGAGCCCTTGCGCAGATATTGCTCAACGATCTTGCAAAGACCTTCGTTGAAAATGACGACACGATGCCACTCGGTGCGCTCGCGACGCTCGCCACTGCTGCGATCACGCCAGCTTTCCGAAGTCGCCACCCGGAGATTGGCAATCGGCTTGCCGTCTTGAGTCCGACGAATTTCCGGGTCAGCGCCCAGATTTCCAACCAAAATTACTTTATTGACACTGCCTGCCATGATTCATCCTCATTAACCGGCCACGTATTTGGCTTGCAAACACATGGCCTCCAATTTTCGGCGACCATAAACCATATGACAGCCCTGTGTTCGCCGCCATTGGTCTATCCACAGGAGCTTTTTTGTTCGCATTATGTTCTAGTTCCACTATAGTGTATTGTCAAATGAATCACCTGAGTGGAATTGTTTCGAGAGCATCTCGACATATGGCGCGCACTTCTTACATATGACCTGCATACCCACATTGATTATTCGCAACAGACGGCATGAGGTTCATACCTCGCGCAGAAAATGATCGGCTTGATCCCGGACGGAGACCATGAGCGAACTGAAAACCATCTCGATCCGCGGAGCCCGCGAACACAATCTTAAAGGCGTAGACCTGGATCTGCCGCGTAACAAGCTGATCGTCATGACCGGATTGTCGGGGTCCGGCAAGTCATCGCTGGCTTTTGATACAATCTATGCCGAGGGTCAAAGGCGTTACGTGGAAAGCCTGTCAGCCTATGCCCGGCAGTTTCTGGAAATGATGCAGAAACCGGATGTCGACCAGATAGAGGGTCTTTCACCCGCCATTTCCATCGAGCAGAAGACAACGTCACGGAACCCGCGATCAACCGTGGGCACCGTTACAGAGATCTACGATTATCTCAGGCTGCTCTTTGCCCGCGTCGGCGTCCCCTATTCTCCGACGACCGGGCTGCCAATCGAGAGTCAGACGGTCAGCCAGATGGTCGATCGCGTCATGGCACTGGAAGAAGGGACGCGTCTCTATATCCTGGCACCTCTGGTGCGCGGTCGCAAAGGCGAGTATCGCAAGGAACTTGCCGACCTGATGAAAAAGGGCTTTCAACGGGTCAAGGTTGACGGAATCTACCATGAGATCGCCGACGTGCCGGTGCTGGACAAGAAATTCAAACATGACATCGACGTGGTGGTCGACCGTGTTGTGGTGCGCAGCGATCTTGCCATGCGGCTGGCCGACAGTCTGGAAACCTGCCTGACACTGGCAGACGGTCTGGCCGTTGCAGAACTTGCAGACAAGCCATTGCCGGAAAAGGCCACATCGGGCGGCAGTGCCAACAAATCCAAGAACGAGACGCACGAGCGGTTGGTTTTCTCGCAAAAATTTGCCTGCCCGGTTTCCGGCTTCACCATTTCGGAAATTGAACCCCGCCTGTTTTCATTCAACAATCCGTTCGGTGCCTGTCCGACCTGCGACGGACTTGGAACGCAAAAGAAGATCGATACGGCGCTGATCATTCCTGAGCCGGGACGCACATTGCGCGATGGAGCGATTGCGCCTTGGGCAAAATCCAGCTCCCCCTATTACGGACAGACCCTGGAAGCCCTTGGCCGTCATTTTGACTTCAAGCTGGGTGACCGCTGGAACGAATTGCCGCAATTGGCGCAGGACGCCATTTTATACGGGACAAAGGACAAGATTGACTTCAATTATGATGACGGTCTGCGTTCCTACAAAACATCCAAGACATTCGAAGGCATCATCCCCAATCTCGAACGACGCTGGAAAGAAACCGATTCCGCCTGGGCGCGCGAAGAAATAGAGCGCTACATGGCTGCGGCGGCCTGCCCGTCCTGCAAGGGGTACCGATTGAAACCGGAATCCATGGCCGTCAAGATTGCCGGATTTCATGTCGGACAAGTCAGCGAAATGTCGATCCGGGATGCCGGCAAATGGTTTGGCGAACTGCCGGAAAAACTGACCGATAAACAGAACGAGATCGCTGGCCGCATCTTCAAGGAGATCCGCGAGCGTTTGAAATTTCTGGATGATGTCGGACTTGATTATCTGACATTGTCGCGCAATTCCGGCACGTTGTCGGGCGGGGAAAGTCAACGTATTCGCCTTGCATCGCAGATCGGCTCGGGCCTGACCGGCGTTCTCTATGTGCTGGATGAACCGTCTATCGGTCTGCACCAGCGCGACAATGCGCGTTTGCTGGAAACGCTCAAGCATCTCAGGGATATCGGCAACACGGTTATCGTCGTCGAGCATGACGAGGAAGCCATCATGACGGCTGACTATGTGGTTGATATCGGTCCGGCGGCCGGCATTCATGGCGGTGAGGTTGTAGCCCAGGGCACACCGGACGACATCATGGCGTCGCCTGCCTCCCTGACCGGTCAGTATCTTTCCGGCGCACTGGAAGTTGCCGTCCCGTCCGAGCGACGCGACATAGACAAGAAGCGGCAGCTTACGGTGATTGGCGCCAGCGCCAACAATCTGAAAAATGTGACCGCCAGCATACCGCTTGGCGTGTTCACTGCCGTCACAGGTGTATCCGGCGGCGGCAAATCCACCCTGCTGATCGAAACGCTCTACAAGGCAGCGGCCCGGCGGGTCATGGGTGCCCGCGACCATCCGGCAGCGCATGATCGCATCGACGGCTTCCAACATATCGACAAGGTCATCGATATTGACCAGTCACCCATCGGCAGAACACCGCGCTCCAACCCGGCCACCTATACAGGTGCCTTCACACCCATTCGTGACTGGTTTGCCGGATTGCCGGAATCCAAGGTGCGTGGTTATCAACCGGGCCGTTTTTCGTTCAACGTCAAGGGTGGGCGCTGTGAGGCCTGTCAGGGCGATGGCGTCATCAAGATAGAAATGCACTTCCTGCCGGATGTCTATGTGACATGCGATGTCTGCCACGGCAAACGTTACAACAGGGAAACGCTTGAAGTCACATTCAAGGGAAAATCCATAGCCGATATTCTCGACATGACGGTGGAAGAAGGCTGTGAATTCTTTGCCGCCGTGCCGGCCGTTCGCGACAAATTGGTCACGCTCAGGCGCGTCGGTCTTGATTATATCAAGGTTGGTCAGCAGGCGAACACCCTTTCGGGCGGAGAAGCGCAACGGGTAAAGCTGGCCAAGGAACTGTCGAAACGCTCCACAGGCCGCACCCTTTATATATTGGACGAACCGACAACCGGTCTGCATTTTCATGATGTGGCAAAATTGCTTGATGTGCTGCACGAGATTGTCAATCAGGGCAACACCGTTGTGGTCATCGAACACAATCTGGAAGTGATCAAGACGGCCGACCATGTCATTGACATGGGACCGGAAGGTGGTGACGGCGGTGGCGAAGTTGTCGCCTTCGGTACCCCCGAAGACATCGTCAAGGAACCGCGTTCCTACACCGGGCAGTTCCTCAAGGAATTGCTGCAGAGGCGGCCGATCAAAAACATACAGGCGGCAGAATAGCCGCCTGAAGACAATGAACGTTCATTGACTGCTGTGTCATTTCAGGGTGTCTGGTGACATATGAACAGCCAGCCAGAGCGTCGCCGGTTGCGCCTGTGTCCATGTTACCCGATGACGACAATGGGCCGGCAGCAACAACCAGTCCCCGGCGACAAGCTTTCGCTCTTCCGCCTCGTTTTCGATTTGCAACCGGGCGGCTCCGGCGATGACGACAACCCATTCATCCTGCTCCTGATCATACCATTCACCCTGCGACGTTGCCTGACCGGTGGAGATGATACGTTCAATTTTCACACCCGCGGCAGAAGACAGGCATTCGAAAATCTCATCGCTCTGCGGGCTGGCTGGCTGATTTTCAAACAGATTGCCTCTTTGGCAGTCAGATGGCTTTTGGTTCATTGCTCCCTGCCCTGTTGTCTTTTCAATAATCCGGGCGGCGGAATTCCAAGCGGCAAGTCCTCGGCAGTGAGCCCCTCGCCGGCCGCAATTGCCGCCATGCCATGCATGTAGGCCGCCGCCGCACCGGCCTCAAAAACCGGCATATTCTGCGCGACAAGCGCACCGACGATCCCGGCCAGACAATCGCCCGAACCGGCCGTTGCAAGCCAGGGCGGGGCATTGGTGTTTATGACAGCGCGGCCATCCGGGGACGCGACGACCGTATCAGCTCCCTTGTAAACAACAATGGCATTTGCACGCAAAGCGGCCTGCCGCGCACGGTCAACCTTGGAAAGGGTCTTGTCAGCATGCAGATCAGGAAACAACCGGGAGAACTCGCCCTCATGCGGCGTCAGAACCAGCCGGGGCGGACCGTAACCGAATAGTCCGAAAAGGCTTTGCGGATCGTCGGAAAAAGCACTGATGCCATCGGCATCAAGAACGAGTGGTCGCCTGCATGTTGCCAGGCTCGAGACAAATGCGCGCGCCTTGTCCCCCACGCCAAACCCAGGGCCAAGCACGAAGCCACTGAGGCGCTCGTCGGCAAGCAGGGCATGCAGGTCTGCCTCATTGTCAACTTTGCGCAACATGATCGCGGTCAGATGGTTGGCGACCTCGGGCATGGCAGACGCTGGGGACAATATCGTGACAAGCCCTGCACCGGTTTTCAAACCGGCACTTGCGGACAATCTGGCCGCACCAGTTTGACAGGCCCCACCGCTGAATACAGCCAGGTGGCCTCGTTTGTATTTGTGACTTGCAGAACCAATTGCCGGCAGGTCGTCAGACCACAGTGCCGGGTCATTCACCCAGAGCGCTTCTGCATGTGCTTCGATCAACCGGTGCGGAATGCCAATGTCGGCCACCGTGACCTTGCCGCAGAGTTCCAGTCCGGGCAGCAGGAAGTGGCCCGGCTTGGGGGCCGCAAAGGTGATGGAGTGTGCCGCTTTCATGGCCACCCCCTCCACCGCTCCTGTCCTGCCGGAAACGCCAGAGGGAAGGTCAGCCGCAATGACCGGGCTCTCGGCCTCTCGGACTTTCCCTATCGCCTTGGCCACAGAACCAACGACTGGACGATCAAGTCCGGCCCCGAACAAAGCATCGATAATGAGCTGTCCCCTGTTCGGCTCAAGGTCTTCAAGGTCCAGAATGGGACCGTGCCAGTCGCTGCGTGCTCTGGCGGCATCGCCTGCCAGGGTATCGGGATCAATTGAAGAATAGAGCCGGACCGCCATGCCACTCGAATGCAGAATACGAGCCGCGACATAACCATCGCCACCATTGTTGCCCGGACCACACAACACCAGCACTTCATCGGTTGCCGGATAGTGTTCAAGGGCGCAGGCAGCGATCGCCGCTCCTGCAATCACCATCAAGTTGTAACCATCAATGCCCGACTGAATGGCAGCATGATCAACACGGGTCATCGCACGCGGTGATAAAATCATCTCTTTTGCGCTCATCTTTTCTGCACCTTCCGACCAAACTGGCAGCAACAATGCCCCAATCCGCTTGAGAGCATAGCGATCTTCTCGCAATGCGAAATGCAGCGATTATGGCCATGAAGTGCAAAAATTAGGCATTTGCACATTATTTACGCATATCCAGAAGACCAATTTATAGGCATTTGCCATTTTATGCTGTAGGCAGGCATTTTTAATGGGCAAAAGGCGCTCGTAGGTTGGTTTAACAGGAACATAAACACGAATTCCGCAATTTCAGACATTATTTTTGCGATGGCCTGCAAATTGGCATGACATATGCATTTATGTTGTCAGGTGGAGCCATTTTCATATTGATCGAAATGACTTCACGTTCGTGGATCCAGCTAGCAGTGAGATTTTCTCTGATGAAAAAGATCGAAGCAATCATAAAACCCTTCAAGCTTGACGAAGTGAAGGAAGCTCTGCAGGAAGTTGGCCTGCAGGGGATTACGGTTACGGAAGCCAAGGGATTTGGACGACAGAAGGGCCACACTGAATTGTACCGGGGTGCAGAATATGTTGTCGACTTCCTGCCCAAGGTCAAGGTAGAGGTGGTTCTCAGTGATGATGCGGTCGACGCCGCGATCGAAGCCATACGCAATGCCGCACAGACCGGACGCATTGGAGACGGGAAGATTTTTGTGTCCAATGTGGAAGAAGTCATCCGCATTCGTACCGGTGAAACCGGAAATGATGCTATCTAGTCAGCATCGTAGAAAAACCATTCAAACAACAATTATCGAACGAGGAATAATGAATGACCAGTGCCTCTGATATTCTCAAGCAGATCACAGACAATGATGTGAAATTCGTTGATTTGCGGTTTACCGACCCACGCGGCAAAATGCAGCATCTGACCATGGATGTGACAATTGTTGATGAAGACATGTTCGCCGACGGCGTCATGTTCGACGGTTCGTCCATTGCCGGCTGGAAGGCCATCAATGAATCCGACATGGTGTTGATGCCCGACACGGAAACAGTGCATACGGATCCGTTCTTTGCGCAGTCTACGCTGTCCATCATGTGTGACATTCTGGATCCGATTTCGGGCGAACCCTATGCGCGTGACCCGCGCGGCACGTCGAAAAGGGCAGAAGCCTATCTGCAGGCATCGGGTATTGGCGATACAGTCATGGTCGGGCCTGAGGCCGAGTTTTTTGTTTTTGATGATGTCCGTTTCTCGACTGATCCCTACAACACGGGATTTGCGGTCGACAGTGGCGAACTGCCATCCAACAATGATACGGCCTATGAAGTGGGCAACCTGGGTCACCGGCCGCGCATGAAAGGCGGATATTTCCCCGTCCCGCCAATCGACAGCGCGCAGGATATGCGTTCCGAAATGCTGACCGTTCTCACCGAAATGGGCATCACGGTTGAAAAACACCACCACGAAGTGGCTGCCGCACAACATGAGCTTGGCATCATGTTTGATACGATGACACGCAATGGCGACAAAATGCAGATATACAAATATGTCGTGCATCAGGTTGCCAATGCCTATGGCAAGACCGCCACATTCATGCCGAAACCGGTTTATGGCGACAATGGCACAGGCATGCATGTGCATCAGTCAATCTGGAAAGACGGTAAGCCAACCTTTGCCGGTGACGAATATGCCGGACTGTCAGAAAGCTGCCTGTTCTATATCGGTGGTATCATCAAACACGCCAAGGCACTGAACGCCTTCACCAATCCATCCACCAACTCCTACAAACGTCTGGTGCCTGGATTTGAAGCACCGGTTCTGCTGGCCTATTCTGCCCGCAACCGTTCAGCTTCCTGCCGTATTCCATTCGGATCTTCACCGAAGTCCAAGCGCGTGGAAGTCCGTTTCCCTGACCCGACAGCAAATCCCTATCTGGCGTTTTCGTCCATGCTGATGGCCGGTCTTGATGGCATCAAGAACAAGATTCATCCAGGCGAAGCCATGGACAAGGATCTGTATGATCTGCCACCAGCGGAACTCAGCCAGATTCCAACCGTCAGCGCATCGCTGCGGGAGGCTCTTGAATGCCTTGCTGATGACAATCAGTTCCTGACAGCCGGTGGCGTGTTCACGGAAGACCAGATCGAATCCTATATCGACCTGAAAATGGAAGAAGTCATCCGGTATGAGCACACACCTCATCCGGTTGAGTACGATATGTACTATTCGGTCTAGATCGAAAGCAGAGATTGAAAGAAGCCGGGCCTCATCGCCCGGCTTTTTTGTTTCAATGCCAAACGCTCGATTTAGTCGAACGTGAACTACGCGAATATCGCTGATGGACTGGTTATCCATTTGATCCA
>JARGOF010000033.1:0-24441 GCA_029212415.1 Rhizobiaceae bacterium
GTGATTTTCTACCAATAGGGGCGAGATATCAAAAGCAGCTGGGGTAAAATCCCTCTCGACGAAATTAAGCCGCAACATCGCTGTCAAATCACGCACGGAGGAGTGCTCTGTATTGCCGACCCTTTTTGGTGCCACCATTGGCAATCCGAAATACTCCTTTGCCAGACGCGTCAGCGCCAGCAATTGGGCACGAGTGTTCCAGTGTGTGTCGGTCGCAAAATAAAGCTGTTGATCACCGCCAAAGGTCCGAAACTCTTCCAGATGGTCGATAATCGGTGCGCCCACATCCCTATTGTATAATCGCCACTTCTCTGCTGACTGGGTCTTGCAACCGGAGAAGGCCCTTACCCGCTGGTCGAGCATATCCTGTTCGACAATCGATTTGTCGGGCGATACGCTGAAACGCAGGTCAATACCCGCCCCCTCAGCGACCACGCGCAAAGCGTTTGCAGCATCTATTGCTTCGCGTTGCTGTACTTGATCCTCACACTTTCCCCCGGAAAATAGCGGCTTTCCCCCGGAAAATTGCTGTTTGTAGAATAACCAGCCGTCACGGGCGGAAATCACTCGCGTTGAATTGATAAAACCCATGATTCGGTAATCAAAATAGGCTTTGGCCGAAATCAAACCCATCGCTGCGGGCGTACCCGAAATCACCGCCCTGGCAATTTTCTTGCGGTAGGTATCGTTTGGACCGATGAGTGTTGAGACTGAAAGGTCACCCCAGCTTGGCTTCTCATTGGCCTTACTCGCATACCCGCCCACCATGAACGAGGCGAGGGGAGTTGCAAGGAAGATCGAAAAGAGCAGGGCGGCAAGAAGATTGGCGGGGCGCATTTCAGAACCTAAAATAGAGAAATGGCGAAAATTCATTCGACAGCGAAAACATCGCAGTGGCAATGGCAGCGCATATCATGAACCCAACCCGGAAGGCGGCAATCAATTGGCCTGCATCCGGATTGCCAAACACGACGCCGAGTGGCTGGATCTTGCCCTGCAACACGATAGAAGCGCCTGCGAGCACCAGCACAACAATCTCGATGGGTGAAACCACAAGCAGCATGGACAAGGGCAAGCGAAAACTCTCTTCAGAGAGGGGTGTCAACATCGACTGGGAATAGGAAAGAAATGATCCAATATCAGGTGCCCGGAACAATACCCAACCAAAGATCACCACTGGAAAAAGATAAATGAACCGAAGCGCTGGCGAACCCATAGCCGGGGCCCGGTCGCCAAGCACTATTCTCTCGAGTATCAGGAACCCGCCATGCCAGAGTCCCCAGAGCACGAACACCCAAGCTGCACCGTGCCACAGACCCGTGGCACAAAAGACGATTAGAAGATTGATAAAAGTGCGGCTTGCCCCCCTGCGGTTACCGCCCAGCGGAATATAAAGATAATCCCGAAACCAACTTGATAGCGACATATGCCAACGCCGCCAAAATTCCGTTACGGTGGATGACGCGTAGGGGTGATTGAAATTCTCAAAAAAACGGATGCCAAACATCATGCCTATGCCAATCGCCATGTCCGAATAGCCCGAAAAATCAAAGTAGATCTGGATCGTATAGGCGATTGCCCCGAGCCAGGCTCCTGCAAAGGAGATGTCACCTGCTGGCATTGCGAAAGCAGCATCTGCTACCCGTGCCATAGTGTCTGCGACCAACAACTTCTTTGCGAGTCCCACCATAAACCTGGAGGCACCGGCTGCGAACATATCGACCGACAAGTTGGGCGCATGAAAGTCTGCTTGCACATCTTTAAACCGGACGATCGGACCGGCAATCAATTGCGGGAAGAACGAAAGATAGGCTCCAAAAAGGATGAAATTGCGCTCAGGCTCGATCTGCCGGCGCCTGACATCGATCAGATAGGAGATGCCTTGGAACGTGAAGAATGAGATCCCAATTGGCAGAACAACGGATTGGAAAAAGGCCACCAACTCCGGATCGGCGCCGGGTACAATGTCGGAAACAAAAAACCCAGCATATTTATAATAGGCGATCAATACCAGATTCAGAAATATAAGGGTGCCGAAAAGTAACTTGTTTTGAAAACGGTGAATTATAAGTCCACCACAAAAATTCAAGGCAATACTGGAAACCAACAAGAGCGTATAGCTCCCTGATGTCCAGTAATAAAACAGTAGGCTGACACCAAACACAACCCACGGGAAGAGGGCTGTGCGAATGCATGATAGACCCAAAATCAGCGCAAACGGCAGGAACCAGAATATAAAGGCAGGATCGGAAAAAACCATTTCAACGCAATTCTGCTAGACGGTGTTGTTTTTTGCGGAATTTGTTAGTCATGTTTATTTAACTGGTGTGGTAGGATTTATCCATGCCAGATATGCCCCGGCTCGAAGGGCAGCCGAGGCCGCAGAAGCCTGGAAACCCCTCTGTTTTGAAGGCTGTGATATGGAAATTGCGCCAAGGGTGCCCTTGTTGCGACCTGCAAGCGGCCTGCGGCAAGTTGAATTCGGTTTCTCAGCGCTTCAAGACCAGACGTAAACTGATCATACCGGCAAACGCTCTTGTCAGAGACCAAGGAAAATAGAACGAAAACAAAGCTTGATCAAAACGGATACTCCAACCTGAATCAAGCATTCTCTGGCAAACCCGCAGTGGTTTGAAGGCCGCAGCAGCAAATGATTGAAGCGTAAAAGCGTGAATCTGCTGAAGCACCAAAATTTGAAGAGCTTTGCAAGGGGTTCGGCTTTATGGCTGGATTTGCGAAAGCGGCAGGAACTTCAGACAGGAAAAAATGAGAAGGAAAATCAAAAGGCTGATGGCGCTTCTGACCGCGTACGGGCCGCGATATGTTTGCTCCACCATAGCCAGCGATAGTCTGCAAAAAATTGGCTTGCTGGATCGGCTGCAACTAACAAAGGAAAAAATACGAACAGATGCTCAGAAAAGGTTTGAAAACGAGATAGCCCATGGCCCTTTTCGCGGAATGAAGGTCAGTAGCAGCGCCTGGTGGGGACGTTATGATCTGGCAAGCAAACTGTTGGGCCAATACGAGTGCCATGTACTCGCCGAGATCGTCGCGTTAAGCAGATCACATGACCATTTTGTCGATATTGGCGCAGCAGATGGTTATTACGTTGTCGGTTGTGTCAAATCCGGTCTCTACACATCGGCTACCGCTTTTGAAATTGTTGAAAGAGGACGTGATGTGACCCGCGAAAATGCTCGCCTCAACGCCGTTGACGGCAGGATTGTTGTAAGGGGAGAAGCCGACGTTGCAGCTTTGGCCGAAATTGTTGAAATCCAGGGCCCGAGTGTTGTGCTATGCGACATTGAGGGAGGCGAATTCGATTTGTTGAACGACGCCATGCTCAACACGCTGCAAAATTCCACGGTCATTGTCGAACTGCACGACGGTTTTATCAGGGTGGAAGATGATCGTCGTGACAACCTGTTCAAAAACGCCGGCAAATACTTTGATATTCGGCCTATCGAACGACAGGGGCCAAAAGTGAATGGATTTACCGAATTGGCTGATTGGAGTGACGACGAGAGAATGCTTGCCTTCAGCGAAGGCCGACCGGTGTTGATGGAATGGATATTGCTGTCCCCCAAGCCTGTACCGTCTGATTCTGCTGATAAATTGCATTGACGCTTTGGCCATGCCGGGCGTGGCCAACGGTGCCGGGCTGACGTCACTATGGTCTTGAAAGCCGATAACCTTCATGGCTGCCATGAAAACATCCGTCATCGTCGCTCCCATAATCATCGATCTTTGGAACAACCAGACTGCGCCAGCCGCTCAACTGGCGGAACAGACCACCAGGATGCGGGCGTCATTGTCGCCATCGGATGCGTAAAGATGGCCCAGGGCACTGTCGAAATAGATGCTGTCGCCCTGTTGCAGGGTGACCGGTTCGCGCCCCTCCACATGCACGGTGACGGCACCTTCCATGACGACCAGAAATTCCTGCCCGGGATGGCGCACGAATTCTTCAAAATCCATGACGTTATGGGCCTTGAGCGTACCCATCATTGGGCTCATGGATTTGTTCCACAGTTCCGGAAACAGCATTTCATAGACGTAATTGCTGGTTTCCTGCCGGTGAAATTCTCCCTTGCGCGCGACGGCGAAACTGCCAGGGGTAAAGTTCTCACCCTGCTCGGCAAACAGGGCAGCCATATCCACGCCCAGTCCGTCGGCCAGAAGGGCCATCCGGTCATAGGTCAGCGCAATGATGCCGCGCTCGGCTTTGGAGATGGTTGAGATGGCCAGTCCGGCGCGATCGGCGACGTCTGCCAGGGTCCAGTTGTTCTGACGCCGCAACTGACGCAAGCGGCGACCAAACGCCACCCGCTGGCTCTCTTGGGTTTCCTCTTCGCTCATGGATGGCAGTCTAAGTGTAATTGGGGAATTTTCCTATTGGAAAAAATATCTTTTCCTATTGGAAAATCAGTGTTACGTTTTCTCCAGACAGATACCGGAAGGGCTTTGGGGAGAGCGCATGGCAGAGCAGGCTGGACCATTCGACATGATTGTCATCGGCGCGGGCATTGCCGGTGCGTCGATTGCCGCCGAGCTCGTTTCAGATGCCCGAGTGCTGTTGCTGGAAGCGGAATCGCAGCCCGGCTATCACACCACAGGGCGGTCAGCCGCTCTTTATACATGTGCCTACGGACCACCGTTGATCCGCGCCCTGAGCAGAGCCTCGGGCGCTTTTTTCAATAATCCCAAAAGCCCCTATGTTGACCATCCCCTTTTGCAATCGCGCGGTGCACTGTTCGTGGCACGCGCCGATCAGACCGGGTCGCTGGCGGCCCTGCAAGCGGAACTGGGAGACGCAATTGTACCGGTGGGCGCCAAAGAGGCGCGGGATCAGGTGCCGCTGTTGCGGGCCGATTATGTCGCCGGTGCGCTGCTTGACGGGTCAGCGGCGGATATTGATGTGGCGGCATTGCATCAGCATTATCTCAAGACATTTCGTGCCGGTGGCGGCGCATTGCGGACCGACGCCGTGGTAAAGGCGCTGACCCATGACGGAAAAGGCTGGCAGGTGGATACGGCGCAGGGGCAATTTTATGCGCCCATCGTGATCAATGCGGCCGGTGCCTGGGCCGATGTGGTTGCCACCATGGCCAATGTGGTGCCTGTCGGTCTGGTGCCGATGCGTCGCACGGCGCTGCTGGTATCTGCGCCGGATCAGGTTGCGACTGGCCATTGGCCGATGGTGGTGGATGCCGACGAGCAGTTTTATCTGAAACCCGACGCCGGCAAATTGCTGATTTCACCAGCGGATGAAACCCCATCACCGCCCTGTGACGCCCAACCTGACGAGATGGATGTGGCGATCTGCGTGGATCGCATTGAAACGGCCTTCGACCTTTCGGTGCGACGCATCGAGCATAAATGGGCGGGTCTGCGCAGTTTTGTCGCCGACAAATGTCCCGTGGCCGGGTTTGATCCTGATGTGCCGGGGTTTTTCTGGCTGGCAGGGCAGGGTGGCTACGGTATCCAGTCTGCTCCGGCGCTGGCCCGAACGGCTGCCGCTCTGGTATTGGGCCGCCCCATTCCCGATGATATCCAGGCTGAAGGGGTGGGTGCGCTTGGCCTGTCCCGGCGTCGCGAAAGGCTGGCCGCATGATCGGGCTTCTTCCTCCGGTAATTGCTGCAATCCTGCTGGCTTCCGGCCTGGCGATTGCCTATGTGATTGGCGGCGGGGCCGTGCTGGCTTTCATTGTTACGGATAACAGCCGTTATCTGGCGATCCTGCCGCAGCAGATTTTTTCGCGTATCGATGTATTTGCCCTGATGGCCATGCCGCTGTTCATTCTCGCCGGGGAGCTGATGAATCGCGGCGGCGTCACAGGCGCGCTGATCAATCTGTCCATGGCGCTGGTTGGGCGGTTGCGCGGCGGGTTGGGCCATGTGAATATTCTGACCAGCGTATTTTTCGCCGGTATTTCCGGCTCAGCAGTGGCCGATGCGGCAGCCCTTTCCAATACTCTGGTTCCCGAGATGCGCAAGCGCGGCTACAGCCTGACCTATGCCAGTGCCATCACCGCCGCATCATCGATCATCGGGCCGATCGTTCCGCCGTCGATCATATTGATTTTCTATGGCGCGCTGATGGGAACATCGGTCACGGCGCTGTTTCTGGCAGGGATCGTGCCCGGCCTTGTGCTGGCGGCGGCGCTGATTATCCTGAATGGCTATTTTGCCATGCGTGAAGATCATCCGCGGGTCGAGCGGCAGGACATGCCGCCCTTTCTGCCAACCCTTGTGCGCTCGCTGCCTGCGCTGGCGCTGCCGGTGATCATTCTGGGCGGTATCGTCTTTGGCTGGATGACGCCTACCGAGGCTGCGGCGGCTGCCGTGTTCACGGCATTGGCTGCGGGCTGGTTCTATGAGGGGCTGACCTGGCCGTCTGTGTTGGACGGTCTGCGCCGCACGGCGATGCTGTCGGGATCGATTTTCATCATCATCTGCGCGGTTTCGGCGCTCGGGCACCTGGGCGCGCTGGAGCGTATTCCCGAAGCGATTTCAAACGCCGTCACGGCGCTGGGGCTTGGGCCCGTGGGCTACATGCTGACATTGAATGTCATTTTTCTACTGGCCGGCATGGTGCTGGACATTCCGGTGGCGCTGGCCCTTCTGGTGCCGCTGCTGGCCCCGGTGGCGCTCGCCCAGGGGGTCGATCCGGTGCATCTGGGTATCATTCTGTGCTTCAACCTGTGCATCGGGCTGGTGTCACCGCCGATGGGTGGCTGTCTGCTGGTCGTCTCGACCGTGACAGGCGTAAACTACTGGAAACTGGCGCGCGCGGTGTTGCCCTTCGTTCTGGTGCAGGTGGTGGTGCTGGCGCTGATCATCTGGTTTCCGGCAATCAGTCTGACGCTGCCGCGCGCCTTCGGACTTGCCGGCGGGAATTGAATGTTGACGATGAGATAACCAAAACGAAACCAAAACCAAAAACTGGAAGGAGCACTACAATGAACGTTTCCAAATTTATCCAGGGCACGGCACTGGCCGTCGCGCTTGCCTTTGCGGGGGGCGCGTCCGCTCAGGTGAAAATCGCACTCGACAGTCCACCGGACATGGAAGGCTCTGGCAGCTATGTATGGGCCAACACATTCAGCACCTATCTCAATGAGCATGGAATGCCTGCGGAAGAATTCCAGCGCGGCGCATTGGGCGGCGATGATGAACTTTTCGATCAGGTCAGCCAGGGTCTGCTGGAAGTCTCGCTTTCACCGCTGAACATTGTTGGCTCTCTCGATCCCCTGATCTACGGTCTGCGTCTGCCCTATTTCTTTGCCGACCAGGCCGAGGTGGATCATGCGCTTTACGAAGGAAAGATGCTGGAACGCATCAATGAGGCCACGACCAAGGCAGGGGTTCGGGTGCTGTCACTCAACACCGTGGGCCAGGCGACCGGCATTTTCAACACCCAGAAACCGGTAAAATCGGTTGCCGACATGGCCGGCCTGCGCATGCGCGCGCTGGATGAAAGCCAGATTGAACTTTACAAGGCATGGGGTGCTGCCGGCACCATCGTCAGCTGGGCCGAGGTGCCCAACGCGCTGCAGACAGGTGTTGCCCACGGTTATCTGAACCCGGCCTTCGTTCCCTTGCTGTTCGGTCACACCGATTTCATCAAGTTCTATACTGATGCGGCCATTGCGCCATCGTTGCGCATCACCATCGTGTCCGAAGACTGGTATCAGGGCCTGAGCGATGCCGATCGCGCCACGGTTGATGCGGCGGCTGATGCGGCCAACAAGGCGAACCGCAAATGGCTGGAAACCCAGGATGCCGTTCTTGGCAAACTTGAAGCTGCCGGTGTCACCGTGGAGCGGCTGGACCAGGCTGCCCGTGACGCTTTCCGTGCTGCATCGGCGCCGGCCTATGAAAGTGGCTTGCTGAGTGCAGAGCAGATTGCCGAATGGGAAGCTGCCAAGGGGAAATAGGATCATGCGGGCGTTGGCGATTTTTCTGAGCCGGGTATCCCACGGACTGAACCGGATTGCGCTCTGGGGCGCGGTCGCGGCGGTGCTGGTCATGGCATTCTCGGCCTCATGGCAGGTCATCGCCCGCTATATTCTTGATGCGCCGCCTGTCTGGACCGAGGAATTGGCGCGTCGCGCCATGGTCTGGGCGGGGATGCTGGGTGCCTCCTGCGCCTATCACGCGCAGGCGGACCCGACCCTGTTTCCCGGCATGCGCGATGTGGCAGGGCGAATGGGGACGGGACTGGCACTGATCCGGGGCATCGGTGTGGCATTGTTTGCCGCACCGGTCATCTGGTATTCGCTGTTTGGTCCCAACATGAATCTGGCGCGTGGTTTTCTGGGCCGCAGCCTTGAACGGCAGGCGGAAATGATCGGTGTGCCGATGATCTGGTTTACGGCCGCTGTTCCCATCGCCTTTGTGCTGATCGTGATCCACATGCTGGCCGGGTTGATGATGCGCCTGACCGACAAAAACACCCATGCAACGACAGGACAGGAAGTCCATTCATGAAAATCTTCATCGCCGGTCTGAGCACCGAAACCAATTCCTTTTCACCCTTGCCGACCGGCATGCTGAGTTTTGAAGAAGGCTCCATCCACCACGGTAACGCCACCAGCGATGTGGTGCACTATTGGACCGCGCCGCTGCATATCTGGCGCAAGCAGGCCGTGGCGCGGGACTGGACGGTAGTGGAATCCCTGTCCGCCCATGCGCAACCTGCCGGTCCGACGGTTCGTGCCGTCTATGAGGGGTTCCGCGACGAAATTCTCAGCGACCTCGAGGCTGCAGGGCCCGTCGACATCATCCTCTTGGCTCTGCATGGCGCCATGATGGCTGATGGCTATGAGGATTGCGAAGGCGACCTGATGGCCCATTGCCGCCGCATTGCGCCCGATGCGGTTATTGGCGGGTTGCTTGACCCGCATTGCCATTTGACCAAGGCCATGCTGGACAATGCTTCCTTGCTGGTTGCCTTCAAGGAATATCCGCATGTGGATGTGCCGGAACGCGCTGACGATCTGTTTCGCCTCGCCGCCGCAGCGGCTGAAGGCAGCATCAAACCCGTGATGCGTGACTATGATTGCCGGATGATACTCGCCATGCCGACCCCTTCCGGCGTGATGCGAACCTTTGTGGATGCCATGGCGGCACGCGAAGGCAAGAATGGCATTCTGTCGCTGTCCATTGCCCATGGCTTCCCCTGGGGCGACCATCCACGTACCGGTACACGGGCACTGGCGATCTGTGACGGGAACGGCGAACAGGCCGAGGCCCTGGCGCAGGAATTGGGCGAAAGCCTTTACGCCTTGCGCTTTGAATTGAACAAGCCGCTCCCCGGCATCGAGCAGGCGCTGGATATGGCCGAAGCCGAGACAGGAGGGCCAATTGTCATGGCGGATGTGTCGGACAATGCCGGTGGCGGTGCGCCATCGGACGCGACATTCCTGCTGCGTGCGATTCTGGCGCGCGGTCTGACTTCGGTTGCCAGTGGCATTTTCTGGGACCCGATCGCGGTGCGCATCTGCCGCGAGGCCGGTGAGGGGGCAACGCTGCCGCTGCGTCTGGGTGGCAAATGTGGCGCCATGTCGGGCGACCCGCTTGACCTGGTGGTCACGGTGCGCAAATGTGCCTCGGGCCTGACCCAGCGCTTTGGCACATTGCCGGCGCCGCTGGGCGAAACGGTCTGGATCGAGACTCAGGGCGTTGATATCGTGATCAATGATGTGCGTACCCAGACATTTCACCCGGAGGCTTTCGAGCAATTGGGCATTGACCTGTCCCAACGCGCTCTGGTCTGCGTCAAATCCTCGAACCATTATCAGGCAGGGTTCAATCCGATTGCCTCACGGGTGATCGCTGTGGCGACACCGGGTGCGATCACACCTGATTTCGCCAATATTCCCTATACACGCCGCGCCCGCAATTACTGGCCAGCCATTGAGGACCCCTTTGCATGACCAACGCATTGATCGAATCCCGCGACCGTTTCGCCACGGCCTATCCCGAAACCCGCATGGTCCTGAATGGCCGTGATTGGGGCCTGCGCGATGTGGGCCAGGGGCCTGTGCTGATCCTGATCCCCGGTACATTGGGGCGCGGCGATGTTTTCTGGAATCAGATCGTGGCACTGGCGGACCGATTGCGCCTCGTGGCTGTCAGTTATCCCTCAAGCGGCGGCGTTGCCGAATGGGCAGCGGATATTGCCCTGATGATGGACAAGCTGGGCATTGAAACGGCAAGCGTTCTTGGATCCTCCCTGGGCGGCTATCTGGCGCAATATTTTGCGGCCACCAACCCTGGCCGCACCACCCGCCTGATTGCCGCCAATACATTGCATTCGGTGGTGGGTCTTGATCAGCGCATGCCCTATGCGCTGGATCTGCAGAATGCACCGATTGAAGATCTGCGCGCCGGGTTTGGCGCCGGTCTGGGCGCCTGGGCCGAGGCGCATCCCGATCAGGTGGAACTGGTCGAACTCTTGCTGCAGGAGGCCGGTGGCCGCATACTGGAAAGCGAGTTACGGGCCCGTCTCTCGGCGCTCAAGACCGGTCCGGAACTGCCTGCCATGTCTTTGCCTGCAACAGATATCGTGACCATTCAGGCCGATGACGATCCGTTGATACCGCCGGAGATGCGCGCGGCGGTGCGGGCCCGTCTTTCTCCATCCGTGGCCTACCGGTTTCTGGACGGCGGCCATTTCCCCTATGTGGCGCGTCCGGCAGATTATACTGCGCTGCTGGAACAGGTCATGGGCCTGAAGGTCAGTGGCCCCGATTGGGGCACGGGTGAGGAACGCATTCTGTGATTGTGCTGAGCAGTCAGGACGTCGCGACGCTGCTTCCCATGAGCGAAGCGATCGATGTGGTGGCGCGCGCCATGGCGGATGTTTCCAATGGCGGCGCGACCTTGCCGCTGCGCAATGTCATGCCGGTGGGCGGCAACAATAAAATGGGCATCATGCCGGGCGCTATCGGCAATCCGGCCTGTTTCGGTGTGAAGCTGGTCAGCCTTTTTCCCGGCAATCCGGCGCGGGGATTATCCTCCCATCGCGGCGCTCTGGTCTTGTTTGAAGAGGAGACGGGCGGCGCCGTATCAATGATGGATGCCAGCCTGCTGACCGCCATTCGCACCGCTGCCGCCAGTGCTGTCGCCACCCGCGCCCTGGCGCGCGAAGATGCACAAAGGCTTGCCATCATCGGTTATGGCGAACAGGGTGAACATCATCTCGATGCGATCTGCGCTGTTCGGGACATTCGCCAGGTGCATGTGGCGGGACGTTCTGCACTGAAGGCCAAGGCCTTTTGCGACCATGCGAAGGTCAAATATCCTGCAGTGGCGTTTCATTCCGGTGATGATGTTCAGGCTGCGGTTCGCGAAGCCGATATTGTCTGCACCGTGACGGCATCGCCCACGCCGATCCTGCAGGGTGACTGGATTGCGCCCGGCACCCATGTGAATGTGGTCGGCTCCTCCATCCCTTCGATGCGGGAGATTGATGACGCCATGGTCAAACGGGCCTCGATCTGGGTCGATTACCTGCCCTCCACACTGGCGCAGGCAGGTGAAATCGTCGAGATGATCCGCACCGGACAAATGGTGGAATCGGATATCAAGGGTGAAATTGGTGCGGTTCTGGGCGGGAGTCTGGAAGGACGGTCCGATGCGGCGGAAATGACGCTTTATCGCTCGCTGGGCATCGCGGCCCAGGATCTTGCCACCGCTTACCACGTGACAAAGCGGGCCGAGGAGACCGGTGCGGGCCAAGCCGTATCATTTTGATTTTGATTGCAGAGATTACTTCGACAGCCGCTTGATTTCCGGCGGAATTTCCTTTGTATCGCCCATGCGCTGCTGCACGTCGGCAACCGCATCGCCCAGGGCACCGCTCAATCCAAGGTCAGCGAAGGTGCGGGCGCATTCGCGCATTTCTGCCGCGCGTCTTTTGCCGTGCTGTGTGGTGCGCTCGAACTGGTAGTGTGCAAAATCCGGCCAGCCAAGGCCTGGAAATGACTTTTGAAGCGACTGCCAGGTATAGTCAAAACAGCCGGATTTGGATGCAGCCGACAGGGTTTCGACGGTAATGGCCTCAAGCCCTTTGACAAACATGGATCGCACCATCTTGATGGCCGTCGCGTCTCCGGCACTGTCGGAAATTGTCTCAAAATCAAAACCGAGTTGATCCAGCGTCGCGACAAGGCGGTCCGTGACATCTCCGGCCAACAACAGCGGCGTTTTGTGACCGCGTGGATGGACAGGGGCCATGACGGCCATGTCGACGTAATCCACGGACCGCCCGGCCAGGCCTTCGGCATTGGCGCGCTTTTGACCCGGCGAGACGGAATTGATGTCGACGAAGATCTGACCTGCCCGCAGCCATGAGGCGGCGGCCGTGGCCGCAGGGCCGCATTGATCTGCCGTGACGGCGCTGAAAACAATATCGGCAGCCTCCAGATCGCTACCCGCAAGAGCAACAGCAACCCCACGATCCTTCATGGCTTCCAACATGGCCGGTGCATAATTCGGATTGTCCAGAAGAATGTCATAGGCCGAAAACTGCAGCGATGGATCCAGGATCCGAAGGCTTTCCTGAAAGGCCCGTGCCGCCTCGCCAAAACCGATAAAGGCCATATGCATGTCGTAATCTCCCGGATCTTGAACGAATATTGCTCTAGTTGCGGAACACCACTGTCTTGTTGCCGTTCAGCAGCACACGATCTTCCAGATGGTATCCGATGGCGCGCGCCAGAACCCGTCTTTCAATGTCACGGCCCTTGCGCACCAGATCGTCCGGCGTATCCGAATGGCTGACATGTTCCACGTCCTGCGAAATGATCGGACCTTCATCAAGGTCACCGGTCACATAATGCGCGGTGGCGCCGATCATTTTGACGCCACGCGCATGGGCCTGATGATAGGGTTTGGCGCCCTTGAAACCAGGCAGGAAACTGTGGTGGATATTGATGCAGCGGCCGGACAGATAGGCGGAAAAATCATCGGACAATATCTGCATGTAACGGGCAAGCACCACCAGTTCTGCTCCGGTGTCTTCGATGACCTGCTTGATCTGCGCTTCCTGCTCAGCCTTGGTGTCGCGGGTAATGGGGAAGTGATAATAGGGGATGTTGGCATCCGTGGTCAGGTTCAGCATTTCCTGCGAATGATTGGAGACAATGGCGACGGTCTCCATGTTCAATTCGCCAATGCGCATCCGGTAGAGAAGATCGCCCATGCAATGGTCGAATTTCGACACGAGGATCAGGATTTTACGCCTGCTGTCAGCCGCTCTTATGGTCCATTTCATATCGAAGGATGCTGCCGTGGCCGCAAAGTCGGTTTCAAATTTTTGCGGCGGCTGCGTCAGTGTGAATTCGATCCGCATGAAAAAATGGCCGGTCTGGGAATCATCAAACTGCTGCGCTTCAATAATATTGCCGCCATTGGCGAAGAGTTTGGTCGCAACTTCCGCCACAATGCCGGGCCTGTCCGGGCAACTTATTGTCAGTATGTATTTTTTCACGAGTCCGGTTTCCTCTGCGCATGAATATTTGATCGAATCAGTTGCCTGTTCGATGGTCCCATCGCTGAATTATCACAAAGAAAACCGCTTTCATACGGCGCGGCGCGGCAACAATGACCGGTTATTTCATAGAGCGATGCCGTAACGTTGCTGGTGTCTATGCTTCAGGCTGCTGCTGCGTCGTCTTTCTGCGTGCCGGGTGCAAGCGTGAGTTCGATGCCGTCCAATTCTTCGCTCATCAGAAGCTGGCACGACAGGCGGGAATTGTCCTCGACGGCGAATGCATTGTCGAGCATGTCGATTTCTTCGTCCTCGGCCTCATACAATTTGCCGATCCAGTCGGGCTCGACATAGACATGGCAGGTTGCACAGGCGCAAGCGCCACCGCATTCGGCCTTGACGTCGAGACCCCAGTCACGAATGATTTCCATCAGCCGGAAACCTTCCAGCGCCTCGAGTGAATGGCGGTTGCCCTTCTGATCTGTCACATGAATCTGCATCTGAACTCGCTTTTACATATCGCTCGATTTATCCGAAAACCGCTTCGCACTTTATCGGATCTCGCTTTTCCTGCCGCTCGATTTATCCAAAAACCGTTACACACTTTTTGGATCTCGCTCAGGCCGCCTTCAACTTCTTCTGCAGGCTGGTGGAGGAGGTGGTGTATTGAAAGACGACCCGCTCGCCGGGCGAGACGATTTTCTTGGCGGCATGGGCCATCAGGGCTGCCTCATGGAAGCCGGACAGAATGAGTTTGAGTTTTCCCGGGTATGTGTTGATGTCCCCGATGGAGAATATGCCGGGCACCGAAGTTTCGAATTTTTCCGTATCGACCGGGATGAGGTTTTCATTGAGGTTGAGGCCCCACTCGGCAACCGGTCCGAGTTTCATCGTCAGTCCGAAAAAGGGCAGCAAACGCGTGGCCGCCAGCGTTTCTTCACTCTCTTTGGATTTCAGCACAAGGGATTCAAGTCTGCCGTCAGCACCGTTGAGCTCTGTCACCTGACCCAGTTTGAACCGGACCTTGCCAGCCTTTTCCAGTTCCCACATGCGGTTGACGGTTGCATCGGCAGCGCGAAATTCGGCGCGGCGATGAACCAGGGTGACCGACCGGGCTGCAGGCTGCAGCGCCAGGGTCCAGTCCAGCGCACTGTCGCCGCCGCCGACAATCACCACATCTTCATTGCGGAAGGCTTCGATCTGGCGGACGGAATAGAACACGGATTTACCCTCATAATCCTGGATTTGAGGCACGGGAGGCCGCTTGGGCTGAAACGATCCACCACCGGCGGCAACGATCACCACCTTTGCCTTGAACCGCGTACCCGCATCTGTTTCGACGTCAAAGGAACCATCGTCGCGTTTGGCAAGCGCCGTTACCATCTGGCTGTAATGGAATTGCGGCTTGAAGGGTGCAATCTGTTTGAGAAGATTGTCCGTCAGTTCCTGGCCGGTGACTTCCGGCAGGCCGGGAATGTCGTAAATCGGCTTTTCCGGATAAAGCTCGGCGCATTGGCCGCCCGGCCGATCAAGAATGTCGACCACATGGGCGCGCATATCCAGCAGACCAAGTTCAAAGACTGCAAAAAGCCCGACGGGTCCGGCTCCGACAATCAGGATGTCCGTATCAATCACTTCACTCATCTCATGTCCTCTGCCGCCTATGGCGCGTTTGTTTTGATGGGCCTATGGGTTCAGGCTGGCGAACCTGAACGATGACGCCAGCTGTAGGATTTTCCCGGCGCTGCAGATTGCGCCGATGGCTGGTAATGGGCGCTGATGGCAGGCAGTCGGCCTTCAGAAAGGCGGCGGATCGCCGTGGCATTGGACACGGCAAATGTATTGATCCCACAGCGCAGCATCAGGGGGATCTGATCGATCAACACATCGCCGATGGCGCGTATCTCGGCCTCATAGCCGTAGCGCGAGCGCAACAGGGACGCCTGGGAATAGGCGCGACCATCGCTGAAGGCCGGAAACGTCACCGCGATCAGCGCGATATGCTCAAGATAGGGTTGCAGCCGTGCGACATCATCGGCAGGCGCCAGCACAATGCCAATGTTGCCAGCCTGTCTTTGGCTATCGGAAAGCGCCAGATAATGCGCCAGTGGCACCAGCAATTTGGCGTTTGATTCCGATGTGATCGGTGCAGCCAATGCATCCGGCATTGTCTCCTCGTCAAGCAAGGACCAGGGGTCGTCGGCGATGAAGCCATCGGCTTTCCACAGTTTCGTGTCGCTCATGGGACTGTCTCTTTCAATCATGCCGCTTTGGAGGCTTCGCCGTATAGTGCCAGCTTGTAGGGAGCAGGCCCGGTGCGCCGATAGGCCATGATGAAGGTTTCATCGGCGTTGAGCCGCAGCCCCATATAGGTATCGACAATCGTCTCAATGGCATCGGTGACCTTGTCGGGCTCGAAACCGCGACCGATGATCTGACCGATGGATGTCTGTTCATCGCCCGAACCACCCAATGTGATCTGGTAAAGCTCGGCACCCTTTTTCTCGACACCCAGAATGCCGATATGGCCGACATGGTGATGGCCGCAGGCATTGATGCAGCCGGAAATCTTGATTTTCAGTTCGCCGATTTCCTGCTGTCGCTGCAGCGAGCCGAAACGCTCCGAAATTTCCTGGGCAACCGGGATCGAGCGGGCATTGGCCAGTGCACAATAGTCAAGGCCCGGGCAGGCGATGATGTCAGTGATCAAGCCGGCATTGGCCGTTGCCAGGTTCGCATCCAGCAAAGCGCGATAGACAATCTCCAGATCGGCCAGCGCCACATGGGGCAGAACAAGATTCTGTTCATGCGAGACGCGGATTTCATCGTGTCCATATCTCTCTGCAAGATCGGCAACGACTTCCATCTGGGCATCGCTGGCATCGCCGGGGATCCCGCCGATGGGTTTGAGCGAAATGGTCACGACACCGTAATCGGGATGTCGATGCGGTGTGACGTTCTGATGGACCCAGGCGGCGAAGCCGGCATCGGATTTCTTGCCGGTTGCGATGCGTGCCCAGCCCTCCGCGCGATCCTGCAGTTCCGGTGGGGCAAAATAGCTGGCTATGGAGGCCAGATCCGCATCGGGCAGCTTCAGGCTGGTTTCCCGCAGCTTTTTCCATTCGGCTTCCACCTGTGCGGTGAAATCGGCCTCACCGGTTTCATGCACAAGGATCTTGATCCGCGCCTTGTATTTGTTGTCGCGGCGTCCGTTCAGATTGTAAACGCGCATGATCGCCGTTGTGTAGGACAGAAGATCGGCTTCCGGCAGGAAGTCGCGGATCTTTTTGGCGATGATCGGTGTGCGGCCCTGTCCGCCGCCAACATAGACGGCAAAGCCAAGTTCACCGGCCTCATTGCGCTTCAGATGCAGCCCGATATCATGCACCTGGATGGCGGCGCGGTCACGCTCCGCACCGGTGACGGCAATCTTGAACTTGCGCGGCAGGAAGGAATATTCCGGGTGGTTTGACGACCATTGGCGCAGGATTTCAGCATAGGGGCGCGGGTCGGCCACTTCGTCAGCGGCGGCACCGGCAAAATGGTCTGCCGAGACATTGCGTATGCAATTGCCGGATGTCTGAATGGCATGCATTTCCACTTCCGCCAATTCTTCCAGAATGGCCGGCGTGTCGGAGAGCGCGGGCCAATTGTACTGGATATTCTGACGGGTGGTGAAGTGACCGTAACCCTTGTCGTAGTCGCGGGCAATGCGCGCGAGACGACGCATCTGCGTACTGTTCAGCGTGCCATAGGGAATGGCCACGCGCAGCATATAGGCATGCAATTGCAGATAGACGCCATTCATCAGCCGCAGTGGCTTGAACGCATCCTCTTCCAGTTCGCCGGAAAGGCGGCGCTCAACCTGGTCGCGATATTGTCCAACACGCTGATTGACAAAATCATGGTCGAACTCATCATAACGGTACATGGGTTACTCCTGGTGCGAAGACCTGATGGTCGGGCCTGGTGCGAAGACCTGAGGGTCAGGCTGCGCTGGCTTGTTTGAGGTCGGCCTGTTTGCCCAGATCCAGACGGATGGTCGGGCCGGTGGCGCGGATGCGTTCACGCAGGCGGATCGGATAAATTTCGCCATCCTGTTCTTCCACATCAATCAAGGCGATATCGACAACGACATTGGCATTGAAAGCGGACTTTCCGGCTTCATCCAATGCATCAGCGGCAGCCTCATGGCGGGCAATCAGGGCATTGTCGATGTTTTCCAGCCATTGACCATTGGCGCCAAGCCAAACGGCAATGCCATCAGACAGACGGTTGGCTGTAAGTACTTTCATCATGGCATTCATCCTTTTGTTCTGTCAGGCTGCTTCGGATTGGCGAACCAGCGCGGACAAAGGCGTGGAGTGTTCGAAATTGGCGCCGGCGACGGCATCGCCAATGATCACCATGACCGGGCCATTCAGCTGGGTCTGGTCTTCGATCGCGGGCAATTCTTCCAATGTGCAGTGAATGAGCGTGCGCTCCGTCCGGCTGGCGTTTTCAACAATTGCAACCGTGGTATCGCTGGCAAGGCCTGCCCGGATCAGCCGTTCTGCAACGGAGGCGGCGACGGAACGGCCCATGTAGACGCAGATGGTGGCGCCCGAGACGGCGAGTTTTGCCCAATCAGGAAGAATCTTGCTGTTGAGATCATGGCCGGTGGTGAAGACCAGTGACGAAGCAACACCGCGCAGGGTCAGAGGCAACTCGAAATCGGCAGCGGCGGCAAAGGCCGATGTGATGCCCGGCACGATTTCATAGGTGATGTCTGCCTGGCGCAGGGCGGCCATTTCTTCGGCGGCGCGACCATAGATCAGCGGATCACCGGATTTCAGCCGGACAATTCTCTTTCCCTGGCGTGCCAGTGAAATCAGAAGATCATTGATCTCGTCCTGGGATTTGGAATGGCAGCCCTTGCGCTTGCCGACGGACAGGCGTTCGGCGTCGCGCCTACCCATATCGACGATGGCTTCGGGAACAAGTGCGTCGTGAACAATGACATCGGCTTCCATCATGACGCGCTGGGCGCGTAACGTCAGAAGGTCGACGGCGCCGGGGCCGGCGCCCACAAGCCAGACATGTCCACGCACCTTGTTGGTATTGTGGATCAAATCAGTCACGGAGCGCTGTGCCGCGCGGTAATTGCGGTTTTCCACCTCATCGCGAACCGGGCCGGAGAAAAAATGCCGCCAGAATTGCCTGCGCGTGGCGCCGCGCGGCACATGCCGGTCGACGGAATCCCGAAAATGTTCGGCAAGTTGGGCGAGTGGCCCGAGCGATGGTGCAAGGATCTGATCGATTCGGGCGCGAATCATCTGTGCCAGAACCGGTCCGGCGCCTTCCGTACCGATGGCAATGGCAAGCGGTGCGCGATTGACCAGAGCGGGTGTCAGGAAGTCGCAATAGTCAGGCTGATCCACGGCATTGGCCGGAATGCGCAGGGCCCGGGCATCGGTGACGATTTTGGCGTCGAGCGCTGCATTGCCGGTTGCCGCAAAGGCAAGGGTCGCGCCATCCAGCTGATCGGCACGATAGGCGGCCATGATGGTGGTGACATGTTTTTGCTCAAGGAATTTTGCAAAGGCCGGCTCCGGTGCATCGGCAAACACGGTGATCGCACCGGATGTATTGGCGAGCAAACGCGTTTTGGCAAAAGCTTCCTCGCCATTGCCGAATATTGCAATCTTTTTGCCGGCAACCTTGAAGAAAGCCGGAAATGTCGCAAGTTTGCGGTTTTGATCAATCATGCCGATAACCCTGTATGGACCTGTGTCCGTTGGGGTTATTTTCGTCGTTTGGGCGGTGGGAATGAAGAAATGCTATTCTTCTGAAATGAAGCCAGCGGTATTTTTTTGCCCAATGGCAGATTTAAAGCGGATCAAATGCCTAATATTGGCATCTGAGGTCCGGCAGACGAAAAAATGTTTTCTTGAAAAGATGGTGGGCGGTACTGGGATTGAACCAGTGACCCCTACGATGTCAACGTAGTGCTCTCCCGCTGAGCTAACCGCCCATCTGAACGACCGCATACACCACGAAGCCTATGGGACGTCAAGCCCATTTTGGCCCAAAGTGGCGTTCGATCGGAAAAAAATCATGCAGCCTGAAGGATCTTTTCCACTTCGTTGACAAGATCACGCAGGTGGAATGGCTTGGACAGGACCGTTGCATTCTTCGGTGTGTTTGATTCCGGGTTCAGCGCCACAGCGGCAAATCCGGTGATGAACATGACTTTCAGGTCCGGATCGAGCTCGGTTGCCCTTCGTGCCAGCTCGATGCCATCCATTTCCGGCATGACGATATCGGTCAGCAAAAGCGAAAACGGCTCTTCCCGCAGTCGCTCATAGGCGCTGGCACCATTATCATAGGATTGAACGGAATATCCGGCTTTTTCCAGTGCCTTGACCAGAAAGCGGCGCATATCATTATCATCTTCCGCAAGTAGTATTCTCATACTGCCTCTCATGCCCCTTGGACGCATTCAACGTCAAATTTCAGCTTATTACACAGCACACGAATCGCATAGAGCAAATGTCATCTGTGCCAGCGCGTGCTCCTGTAGAGTCGGCCGCTTGCTGCATTGCATGCAGTTGCTGCCATTCAAACCCTGTCAGGTAAATATCGAATGAATACTTGCCAGAATTTTGGGGGTTTTGCAATCGCTCCGCAATGCTATTCCAGCCATCATCGGTTGCGTCTGGACTTGACCGCATTCAACTGGCAAAATGGGGTAGGGCAAGCGTGATTTGGAGGCGTGCCGGTTTGTCTGTGGAACCGCAACAGCATGCAAACTGCCAACAGTTGGAACAAGCATTTGATCGAAGACATGAATTGCGATCATTCATCCATTGAAGTTCGCCTGCCATTGGAACAGAGCGTTCCGTTTGTCTTCAATTCGCCCCATAGCGGCCGAACCTATCCCGAAGCCTTTTTGGCAGCCTCGCGCCTTGACCGGCATGCGATCCGGCGCTCGGAAGACTATTTCGTCGATGAGCTGTTTGCCGCCGCACCCACTATCGGCGCGCCGCTGCAATGCGCACATTTTCCCAGAGCCTTCATTGATGTCAATCGCGAGCCCTATGAACTCGATCCGCGCATGTTCCTGGGAAAGGTGCCCAATTTCACCAATTCAAACTCGATTCGGGTCGCCGGGGGACTTGGTACAATTCCAAGGCTGGTGGCGGAGAATATGGAAATTTACCGTCATCGCCTGCCGGTTCAGGAGGGGCTTGATCGCATTGAGCGTTATTACCGGCCCTATCACGAGCGGTTGCGCACATTGCTGGTGAAGACCCATGCCCGGTTTGGCTATGGCGTGCTGATCGATTGCCATTCGATGCCGGCCAATGCCCAGGCCAACAATCGCAACCGCCCGGATTTTGTTCTGGGTGACCGTGATGGAACAAGTGCGGCCGAACCCTTGTCTCAATTGGCCCTGGGGCTATTGCAGGACATGGGCTACACGGTTTCGCGCAACAAGCCCTATGCCGGCGGATTCATCACAGAACATTATGGCAGGCCAGGCCGCGGCCTTCATGCGCTGCAGATCGAAATCAACCGTGGGCTTTATGTAAATGAACACACTTTCGAGAAAGAGAGTGGTTTTGAGGCGTTGCAGGAGGACCTGACCCGGTTCATGACTTTACTGACGGAGTCTTTTGCCAATAATTATTCCGAGATTGCTTTGGCCGCCGAATAGACTTTATTGGTTGACGCAGATGGCGTTCTGCCAAAAAAAAGACCGCACCATTGAGGAGCGGTCGAGTCTAGGGAGGAAATGCCCAAGAAGGGCAGATACAGCCGTTGGCTGCACTTTCAAATTAATGTTGCGCTGCACAAAAGTCAAGGATTTTTGTTAATCTTTTCGCACGTGCAGCAAAATAGACGTTCACCCTCCTGCACCGACATTCGATCGCGTGCGTTTTCCACAGAGAGCAACCATGCAGCCTGATCTTGAATTTCTCCATCTGCTGGCTGACGCCGCAGCAAAGGAAACGCTGCCGCGGTTTCGCACGGGCGCGGCCATCAGCAATAAGTTGCACAGCGGTTTTGATCCGGTAACCGAAGCGGATCGATCAGCGGAAACCGCCATTCGTGCGCTGATTCACGCGCATTTCGAAGATCATGGAATCATGGGTGAGGAACATGGCAATGTGGGGCTGGATCGGGATTATGTCTGGGTCATCGATCCGATTGACGGCACGCGTGCATTCATTTCCGGCCTGCCGGTCTGGGGCACATTGATCGGACTGTATCACAAGGGCCGGGCGGTGCTTGGCCTGATGGATCAGCCGTTTACCGGAGAGCGCTATGTGGCCGATCGCAGCGGCACCTATTATCGCGGCCCCGAGGGCAAATTACAGGTCAAATCGCGCCCATGCACATCATTGGCGCAGGCCACATTGCTGACGACATCGCCGCATCTTTTTACCGGTGATCAGGCCGCGCCTTATGGCGCCGTCGAGCAAAAGGTTAATCTGTTCCGCTATGGTTGCGATTGCTACGCCTATTCATTGATCGCAGCCGGGCATATCGACCTGGTCATCGAAAATGATCTTCAGCCCTATGATATCGGCGGACTGATCATGGTGCTGGAATCGGCCGGGGCCATCGTGACGACCTGGGATGGCGGGCGGCCCGAGAAGGGCGGCAATATTATTGCAGCCGGGAGCAAAGCGGTTCATCAAGAGGCCATGGCTCTGCTCAACGGTTGAATTTCATGAAAGATATTCAGGCCTCGCCGGGAATGAAGGCCGTGAGTGCGGCCATCACCTGGTCGCGGTACAGATCGGCCTCCTGAAACATTTCATGGCGTGCATAGTCAACGGTGATCAGATCGCAGGCGCGAAACCGCGTCGCCATCTGTTCAATGGCGGTAATGGGCACAATCGTATCGGCACCAGCGCCCATTATCAGGGTTGGAATGCGAATCGATGCCAGGTGCGCAGGATCATTGACCCGTTTCATTGTGCGCAGTGATTCCGATATCCAGCGTAGTGTCGGCCCGCCAAGTGTAAATTGGGGGCAGGTCTCATAGATTGCCCGGTTGCGTTTGAATCGTGCTGCATCCGAGGTCAGAACATTACCGGTGAAATCTGCACTGCTGTTTTGGCGACCGGGTGCGGGATATTTGCCAAACCCCAACTGGCTGGCAAGCCGTGTCAGAATGCGCAGTGTGCGCTGGCTGAATTGGGCATGGCTCAGGCCGATGAAGGGTGAGAATACGGCCATTCGCTCCACCCGATTGGCCAGCCGCGGGGCGGCCGACAGGGCAATCAGTCCGCCGGTGGAATGACCGATGACATAGAATGGCAGGCGGGCGTCCGGCAGAACAATATTTTCGAGAAAAAATTCCAGATCACGCTCATAGTCGGCAAAGTGCTCCACATAACCGGCATTTGAATCCAGCAACAGTCTCTGGGACCCGCCCTGGCCACGCCAGTCGAAGGTGGCCACCCAAAGACCTGCCTCGGTCAGGTCGCCTATGGTTTCATAGTATTTTTCAATTGTTTCATTGCGCCCCTGCAGCAGAACAATCGTGCCTTTGGCCAGCGTGGCCTTTGATCGGAATATGGCATAGCGCAGCTTTGTTCCGTCGTGGGTATCGAAATACCCGGTAATGGCGTTCTGCGGTGCCGGATTGTCCGGTGTATCGAATATGATGCTGCTGGTCATTCAGGCGCTCCTGCCTGTCTGTTTACAGAGCCGGCAGAGGCTCTGCAATCCTGATAATCAACCGGCAGCAGGCGCAAGCGCATGTGCTGGCCGGTAAATCTTGAAACTTGGAAATGCAGTTCCCACCTATGGTCTGCAGGTGCCAACAAGGGCCTGCTGGCTGAATGACCCGCCGCATGCCGGGGGTTGACGATGCCAGATCAACAACCGTCGCTCATTGGAGGACAAACTATGCGTCACGTCGATTTTTCACCACTCTATCGTTCAACAGTCGGTTTCGACCGCATGTTTACAATGCTGGACAGTCTGGCACAGCCAGAACAGGTTCAGACATACCCACCCTACAACATTGAAAGCACTGGCGAGAATTCTTACCGGATCACCATGGCAGTCGCTGGATTCAGCGAAAGCGAACTGTCGATCGAAGCACGCGAACATGTGCTGACGGTCAAGGGCGAGAAGGCCGAGAATGCCGATCAGGCAAACGGCGAATTCCTGTACCGCGGTATCGCGAAGCGCGCATTCGAGCGTCGTTTCCAGCTTGCCGAATATGTGGAAATCAAAGGTGCTTCACTGGAAAACGGGTTGCTGCACGTGGATCTTGTGCGGGAAATTCCCGAAGCCATGAAGCCGCGGCGAATCGCGATTTCTGCAGCCGGCCCGGAAGGTGGGACAAAACAGATCGAAGCTGAAACGGTCAACTGATCAGCCGATCCCTGAATTGAAAACGGCGCCCCGGTGGCGCCGTTTTTTTGCGTTTGTGCATAGTGATTTACGGGCCTTCTACCACCCAGTCATTTTCCGCTGCCACCAGCGTGAAAGGGGGAAATCCAGGGCGATTTTTCCAGCGCCCCTCAGGGCAATGTAGACAAGTGGTACGAGCCACAGGAGACGCTGTGCCATGATATCGCCCGGCTGCCCGCTGAAAAGCGATCCCAATGCAACGCCATGGGCGGTGACATCGACATAGGACTGCACGAAGATAAAGACGATCATGCCGACGGCGCCGATCCGGGCAAACAGACCGAGAATGACCAGCAGCGGCAAGATGAATTCTGCATAGGTGCCGGCAATGACCATGATATGGGCCGACAATGGCAAGGCACTGGAATCATATCCGGCCGCTTCAAACGCCTTGCCGGCGATCTGTATATAGGCGCCATCAGACACCTGGAAAAATCCGAGAATGCCCTCTCCAACCTTGGTTTTGGCAGAATTCAGAAAGTAGACATAGAGTGTGGCGGCAAAGACAAAGCGCGCAAACA
>JARGOF010000033.1:24482-58447 GCA_029212415.1 Rhizobiaceae bacterium
GTGTCATGCAATTGCCGGAAGAACTCAATCACTCTGGTCATGGATGGTCTCTCTCTTACTATTCGTATTGATTGAAATTCCGGCAAAAATGCCGGCTTCGAGCATGCCGGAAATGGCTGTCGCAAGATCAAAATCTTCCGCCTCGTCTGCGGCTTGAGAGGCGGCCTGCCCCAAGGTCTCTCCATCCATCAGCATCGTCAGGAAAACCGCAGCGCCCGGCGGCAATTGCCTGACCTCGACGTCATGGTGAGGCCGTGAGACAAGACCATCCTCTGCTGCATCCGGATCGATGTCGGCAAGGCTTTGACCTGATCGATTGGCTGAGAATATGGAGACGACTGCAAAGGATGATCGCAAGACATGGGCGGCGGGATGGCGGGTGAAGCGGGCTTGCGGCAGATCTTCCGGGTTCACGGCACCCAGATCCTGGGCCTCCAGAACAGGGCTGTCCGCAGCATGAAAGGCATCCAGCCATTGACGTTCAAGGCGGGCCACATCAGCAAGATAGGAAAGATGTTTGACCGGCGCAAAGGCCTCCAGAAATTGCGGGAACGTGCCGCCATATTCAAACAGCAAAGGGGAGCGGGGTCTTTCCGCCTGAACATAGACCCGGGCCATTTTTCGAAAAAATGCGTCGCCGACCAGACGGTGGACCGCCGGGAAAATGTCGACCAGCGCATTGACCAGTCCGACGGTGACATTGTTGCGGTAAACATTGAAGCGCTTGTCGGCTTTCGCGCCGCCCGGACCGATCACGCCCTTGGGTGTTGGCAAATCCGGGTTGACGAGGGCATTGGTAAAATCTCCCAATGGCGCAATTTTTCCGGGGGCGGAAATTTCAGCAGATTGCCGCATGGCGGCTCCCCAGCATGTAGTTTCCAGCCCGACGTTCAAGGATCTCGTCGGCGCGCAGAGCCTCGCGGCGCAGCACCGGCCAGTCGGGTACATCATTGTCCCATTCGATCAGCGTCGGCACCGGGCCCATCTGACCAATCACGATGTCATAGAGCTTCCAGACCGCGTCGTCGACCGGGCGGTCATGGGCGTCGATCAACAGCGGCCGACCGTCATCATCTGTATCGGTGGCATGACCGGCAAGATGGATCTCCTCCACTTTCTCAAGCGGAAATTCGGACAGATAGGTCAAAGGCCGATAATGCTGATTGGTGGCGGAGACAAAGACATTGTTGATATCCAGCAGCAGGCCACAGCCGGTTCGGCGGGCAATCTGAGCAATGAAATCGGTTTCGCTCATGGTCGAGTGGTCGAACTGCAAATAGGTCGATGGATTTTCCAGCAGAATCTTGCGGCCGAGGACTTCCTGCACCTGATCGATATGGTCGCAGACCCTGTCGAGGGTTGGCTGATCATAGGGGACCGGCAAGAGGTCATTGTAGTAGCTGTTGTCATGGGTGGACCAGGCAAGATGTTCGGATACGAGACCCGGTTCATAGCGTTCCACAACTTTTTTCAACCGATCCAGATGTGCTTTGTCGAGCGCCTTCTCACTGCCGATCGAAAGTCCGACACCGTGAACGCAGAGCGGGAAATTCTGCCGGATGGCGCTCAAAGCGCGATGCGGTGCGCCGCCGTCGCCCATATAGTTTTCCGCGTGAACTTCCAGAAAACCGATGCGGTAGTCGTCCTGCAGAATTGCATCCACATGCTCCGCCTTCAGACCCGCGCCCGCACGCGCGGGAACAGTGCTGTCATTGAAACGGGTTTCGATACGCGCGTTCGCCCTGGAGGTGGAAGGCGTCATATTGATTTCCCTTTCATGAGGCATTGGCCTTGTGGCACGGGGCTTCTGACATCAGTCTTGTGACATGCGCATGCGGCGATTCCCGTCTTGGGACCTGTCGTCAAGCATGCGCATGTCAAAGGTCATTAGGCCGGCAGATCACGGTCCAGTGCTTCCAGAGATCCAGTGCGACCATCTGGCAGTTTCATCGTGGTGCAGGTTCCGTCGTCAACCAGGGACCAGGCGTTGCCCTGATAGTCGACTTTTGACGTACCGGCGCAGGTCGTGCCGGGTCCGGCTGCGCAGTCATTCTCGCCGGCCATGGCAACGCCGAAGCATTTTTCCTTGGCCGAAGCCGTGCTTGTGGATGTCACCAGTGTCGCGCCGGATAAAGCCATGGCAACGGCACCGGCAATGGCGGATGCGCCTATGATTGTTTTCTTGGACATGTTGATCTCCTCAGCTTTTGTCCTCCCCCGTATGGGGGCGATGGAACCAGTGTGAAGAAAATGCCGATAAAGTGGAAATCAATAGCCTGTTATCTTGAGTGTGTATTTCGTGACAATGGCGTCAACGCGCGTGATCGTGAATCGCTGCGTAGAGGATCACCGATCTTTGGTGGAAGCCATCCGTCAGCCCAATATATCCGCAAAGGCGCTGACGTGTTCCTGGGTGGTGGCAAATCCTGTCACCATTCGGACGATTATTTCATTGTCTTGGAGGATATCTCCGAGCGAATGCGGTTTCTTCCATTCGTAGAATTGCGCGCCCTGCTGCAACAGGGCCGCATATTTTTCGCGGGTCATCACGGCAAAAACTTCATTGGCATCGCTTTTCCAGGCCAGCCGCGCATTGGAAGATTGCCGGATTGCATCCTGCAAGAGGCCAGACATCGCGTTGGCCTGTGATGCCAGATGCAGCCACAGATCGTTTTCAAAATAGGCTTCAAACTGGGCAGAAATGAAACGGGTCTTGGAAAAGAGTTGCGCCGAGCGTTTGCGCAGAAAGGGCAATTCCCTGGCCTTGTCAGGATCGAAGACAACGATCGCCTCGGCGCACCAGCAGCCGTTTTTCGTCGCGCCGAAGGACAAAATATCAACGCCGCGCCGCCAGGTCATCTCTGCGGGACTGAGTTCAAGGGCGACCAATGCGTTGGCAAAGCGGGCGCCATCCATATGCAGCGGCAAATCATGTTTGCGGCAGATTGCGGCAATGTCATCCACTTCGGCTGCCCGGTAGACCGTGCCGACTTCGGTTGCCTGCGTTAGGCTGACCGCCATCGGCTGGCCGGCATGAATGGCGTTTGGAGGAAAGCGTCGTATTTCCTCTTCAAGTAACTGAGGGTTAATTTTGCCATCAATCCCGTCGACCGGGGCAAGACGCGCACCGTGGGAAAAAAACTCCGGAGCGCCGCACTCATCTTCAAACATGTGCGCTTCACGGTGGCAGAAGGAAACGCCGCCCGGTCTGTTGAAAGTCGACAAAGCCAGTGAATTGGCAGCTGTACCTGTTCCCACAAAGAAAACGGCGACATCACGTTCGAACAGCGCATTGAATTTCGCCTCGACCTTTTTATCGAGGTCACTTGCGCCATAGGCGGCGGCAAAGCCGGCGGCATGGCGCGCCAATGCATCGGTTATGTCTGGATGGGCGCCTGCCCAATTGTCTGAAGAAAAATACATGGGACACTTCCGCGTTTCAAATGATCTGAACAATGTGATGCCACGAAAATCACGGCAGGCAAAGAGCCCGTGTATGAGCAACGACCAGGTTCATTTGCCGAAAATCAGTTGCAAACCAGCCCTATGGGGGCTGGGAAACACACAAATTTGCCTTCTCTATCTTGCTCCGGGCGTCGCTTTCTGGCATAGAGAATTAGGACAGCTATACTGTCCTAATTGGATGCTGAGGCTTGCCTGCAAATCCGGTATCCACAAGGCCGCATTCGCGGCTATAATGTGAATGCGCAAGAAAACGAAGGCGCGCATTTAGGTTGACGCAAAAGCCAGAGGGCAGATGCGAGATCAGGATCTGCTATCGGATTATCGCAAAACGTTCCATTGCGAAACCGGTTGAGATCGGGACGCAAAATGCTGTATTCGGCTCATTGTTCGAATTTTACGCATGACAAAACTGTACCGGACGTTAGATAACCGGCACGGACAATCAGGTCGCCCCGGGAAACCGGATGGTTTCACGGCCATGATAACGGCCATGACAGGAGGGAAAAGATGACGGATAAATCGCCATCACAGGCAGCAATTGTGGACCAGTCGACACATGTGCTGACAGCCAAACGCAGCGGCGTTTCGGCTTTCCCGGAAAAACAGGGCCTTTATGATCCGCGCAATGAGCACGATGCCTGCGGCGTCGGCTTTGTGGCGCATATGCGCGGCGTGAAATCCCATCAGATCATCGAGGACGGGTTGCTCATGCTTGAGAACCTGACCCATCGCGGTGCCGTCGGTGCTGATCCCCTTATGGGAGACGGCGCAGGCATGCTGGTGCAGATTCCAGATCAGTTGTTGCGCGAAGAAATGGCGCTGCAGGACATCGCCTTGCCTGAAGTCGGTCACTATGCCGTTGGTTATCTGTTCATGCCGCAGGAACCCGAACTGCGTGTCCACATCGAGGAAATCATCGCCGAAGTGGTCGCCAGCGAAGGCCAGCAGATAATTGGATACCGCGACGTGCCGGTTGACAATTCTTCGCTATCGCAGGCTCCAGCCATTGCTGCAACGGAGCCCTTTCACCGGCAGGTCTTCATCGGTCGACACGCCGATTGCGAAACCGAAGAGGAATTCGAGCGTCGGCTGTTTATCCTGCGCAAGGTGATTTCCAACCGGATTTTTGATGAAACCGATGGGCGCGACAACGGCTTCTATATTGTTTCCCTTTCCAGCAGGACGATTGTTTACAAGGGCATGTTCCTGGCTTTTCAGGTGGGAGCCTATTTCAAGGACCTGAAGGACGAGCGGTTTTCATCGGCTCTGGCGCTGGTCCATCAGCGTTTCTCGACCAATACTTTCCCGTCCTGGAAGTTGGCGCATCCCTACCGGATGGTTGCCCACAATGGCGAAATCAACACGTTGCGCGGCAATGTCAACTGGATGGCCGCCCGTCAGGCTTCCGTCTCTTCACCGCTGTTCGGCAAAGACATCAGCAAGTTATGGCCGATTTCCTATGAGGGGCAATCGGATACCGCCTGTTTCGACAATGCGCTGGAGTTCCTGGTGCAGGGTGGATATTCGCTCACCCATGCGGTGATGATGTTGATCCCCGAAGCCTGGGCCGGCAACAAATTGATGCATGACGACCGCAAGGCCTTCTACGAGTATCACGCAGCGCTGATGGAGCCGTGGGACGGACCGGCCGCTGTGGCCTTTACCGATGGCCGCCAGGTGGGCGCAACGCTTGACCGCAATGGTCTGCGTCCTGCCCGCTATATTGTTACAGACGATGATCGTGTCATCATGGCCTCGGAGGCCGGTGTTCTGCCGGTTGATGAAAAATCCATCGTGCGCAAATGGCGTTTGCAGCCGGGCAAGATGTTGCTGATCGACATGGAAAAGGGTCGGATCGTTTCCGATGCCGAGATCAAGCGGGAGCTTGCCAATACCAACCCCTATCAGAAGTGGCTTGATCGCACGCAGATCGTGCTGGAGGACATGCCGGTATCGGCACGCCCGGTGCGCCAGTCGCATCATGCCGCACTGCTCGACCAGCAGCAGGCCTTCGGCTACAGCCAGGAAGATCTGAAGCTGTTGATGTCGCCGATGGCCACCACGGGCCAGGAAGCGCTTGGTTCGATGGGAACCGATACGCCCATTTCGGCCATGTCGGACAAGGCAAAGCTGCTTTACACCTATTTCAAACAGAATTTCGCGCAGGTTACCAATCCGCCGATTGATCCGATTCGTGAAGAATCGGTGATGAGCCTTGTCTCGTTCATCGGGCCACGGCCAAACCTGTTTGATCTGGAAGGCCTTGCGGATCGCCGCCGGCTTGAGGTTCGCCAACCGATCCTGACCAATCAGGATCTGGAAAAAATCCGCGCCATCGGTGATATTTCCGACAACCAGTTTCAAACCAAGACGCTGGATATCACCTATCGTCACAATCGCGATGCGAGCTATCTTGCCGAAGCGATCGAGCGGCTGTGCGCCCGCGCCGAAGGTGCGGTCAAGAGCGGTTACAACATCATCATCCTGTCTGACCGGCTGGTCTCTGCCGACAGGATCGCCATACCACCGCTGCTGGCAACGGCGGCTGTGCATCATCACCTCATTCGCAAGGGTTTGCGCACATCGGTCGGTCTGGTGGTTGAATCGGGCGAGCCAAGAGAGGTGCATCATTTCGCGGCACTGGCGGGCTACGGCGCCGAGGCCATCAATCCCTATCTGGCCTTTGATACGCTTGCAGACATGCACGAAAAGGGCGCTTTCCCAGCCGCCGTTGATGCTTATGAGACCGTGCATCGCTACATCAAGGCAATCGACAAGGGCCTGCTGAAAGTCATGTCCAAAATGGGCATCTCGACCTATCAGTCCTATTGCGGCGCTCAGATATTTGACGCGGTGGGCCTTACCAGCGCATTTGTAGACAAATATTTTGCCGGCACGACCACCCTGATCGAGGGTGTCGGGATTGATGAAATCGCCATCGAATCGCATCGCCGACATGCACAGGCATTCGGGCATGATCCTGTGCTGGCCACATCGCTGGATGTGGGCGGCGAGTATCTTTACCGCATGCGCGGTGAGAACCATGTCTGGTCGCCGGATTCGGTTGCATTGCTGCAGCATGCCGTGCGCGGCAATCAGCCGGATAAATATCGTGAATTTGCCCACATGGTGAATGCCCATACCGAGGGCATGAACACCATTCGTGGCCTGTTCCAGATCAGCGATGCCCAGAGCGCCGGCCGTCCGGCCGTTGCGCTTGACGAGGTCGAGCCTGCGGTTGACATTGTTCGGCGGTTTTCCACCGGCGCCATGTCATTTGGATCGATCAGCCGGGAAGCCCATACCACCCTGGCCATTGCCATGAACCGGATTGGCGGCAAGTCCAATACCGGGGAAGGTGGCGAAGAGCCGGATCGCTACATGCCGCTGGCCGATGGTTCGATGAACCCGGAACGCTCCGCGATCAAGCAGGTCGCATCGGGACGTTTTGGCGTGACGGCGGACTATCTGGTCAATTCCGACATGATCCAGATCAAGGTGGCGCAGGGTGCAAAACCCGGCGAAGGCGGACAATTGCCTGGTCACAAGGTCGATGCGACCATTGCCAAAACCCGCCATTCGACGCCGGGTGTCGGCCTGATATCGCCGCCGCCGCATCATGATATCTATTCCATCGAGGATCTGGCGCAGCTGATTTTCGATTTGAAGAACGTCAACACGCGGGCCGATATTTCGGTCAAGCTGGTGTCGGAAGTCGGCGTCGGCACCGTTGCTGCGGGCGTGGCCAAGGCCCGGGCAGATCACATCACCATTTCCGGCTATGACGGCGGCACCGGTGCATCACCGCTGACGTCTCTGAAGCATGCCGGCTCTCCGTGGGAAATGGGGCTGGCTGAAACGCACCAGACCCTCGTCTTGAACGGCCTGCGCTCGCGCGTGGCGCTGCAGGTTGACGGTGGATTGCGCACGGGGCGCGATGTGATTGTCGGTGCCTTGCTTGGCGCTGATGAGTTCGGTTTTGCCACGGCGCCGCTGATTGCTGCCGGGTGTCTGATGATGCGCAAGTGTCATCTCAACACCTGCCCGGTCGGCATAGCCACGCAGGATCCGGTGCTGCGCAAACGCTTCAAGGGAACGCCCGAACACGTCATCAATTATTTCTTCTTCGTGGCCGAGGAAGTGCGCGAAATGCTCGCCGCCATGGGCTATCGCAAGCTCAATGACATTATCGGCCAATCGGATCTGCTCAAGAAGGATGAGATGATCAGTCACTGGAAAGCCAAAGGGCTTGATTTCAGCAAGGTTTTCTACAAACCGGACGCCCCCAGGGAAGCCATCTACTGGACGCAGCGTCAACAGCATCCGATTGACGATGTTCTCGACCGCAAGCTGATCGAGAATGCCGCTGTGGCGCTGGAAAGTGGAACACCGGTTGTCATCCAGACGGCCATTCGCAATGTCGATCGCTCAACCGGCGCCATGCTGTCGGGCGAGATTGCGCGCCGTTATGGTCTCAAGGGACTTGCCGACGACACGATTTCGGTCACCTTGCGGGGAACGGCAGGGCAGTCTTTCGGTGCATTTCTGGCAAGTGGCGTCTCCTTCGACCTGATTGGAGACGGCAATGATTATGTCGGCAAGGGCCTGTGTGGCGGACGTATTGTCATCCGGCCTCCGGAAGATAGCCAGATTATTGCCGAAGATTCCATCATCGTCGGCAATACGGTTCTTTATGGTGCGATTGAAGGGGAATGTTATTTCCGCGGTGTCGCCGGGGAACGGTTTGCCGTGCGCAATTCCGGCGCCATTGCCGTTGTTGAAGGTGTCGGCGATCACGGTTGCGAATATATGACCGGCGGTATTGTCGTCGTCATCGGGCAGACGGGACGCAATTTCGCGGCCGGCATGTCTGGCGGTGTCGCCTATGTGCTTGATGAAGCCGGAGATTTTGCCGAACGGTGCAATATGGCCATGGTGGAACTTGAACCGGTTCCCGAGGAAGATGACATTCTGGAAGAATTCCATCATCACGGCGGCGACCTGGACCACAAGGGACGGGTGGATGTATCCGGTGACATGACACGGCATGATGAGGAACGGCTCAAACAGCTGATCGCCAACCATGTCCATTATACCGGTTCGGACAGAGGCAGGGACATTCTGGACAATTGGGCCGAATACCGCCCGAAATTCCGCAAGGTGATGCCGGTGGAATATCGCCGTGCACTTGAGGAAATGGAGCGCATGCGCATGGGCGTTGCTGCCGAATAAGGCAGGTCGCAAGGGTGGGCGCCCGCTGGGTGGAACAAGAGTAAGGAACGCATATGGGCAAGGTTACGGGTTTTCTGGAAATTGATCGTCAGGTTGCGAAATACCAGCCTGCGTCGGATCGCATTCGCCATTTCAGGGAATTTTCCATTGCGATGTCCGATCAGGAGGTTGTCAAACAGGCCACCCGTTGCATGGATTGCGGCGTTCCCTTCTGTCATGGTCCAACGGGCTGTCCGATTCACAATCAGATTCCCGACTGGAACGATCTGCTCTTCAATGACAATTGGGAAGAGGCGATCAGCAACCTGCATTCGACCAATAATTTTCCCGAGTTCACCGGACGGATTTGTCCCGCCCCTTGCGAAGAGGCCTGCACGCTCAATCTCGAGGATGTTCCCGTCGCCATCAAGACGGTGGAACAGGCGCTTGCCGACAAGGCCCATGATATGGGCTATGTGGTGCCGCAGCCTGCAGAGCAGCAGACGGGTAAAAAGGTTGCGATCATCGGCTCTGGACCAGCCGGCATGGCTGCCGCACAGCAATTGGGCAGGGCCGGGCACGAAGTTCATGTCTATGAGCGTGAAAGCAATGCCGGTGGCCTTCTGCGTTACGGCATTCCCGACTTCAAGATGGAAAAACACCATATTGACCGTCGGATTGTTCAGATGGAGGGTGAGGGGGTCACTTTTCACTATAATGTGCATGTCGGTGTCGATGTCACTATCGACAGCCTGAAGTCTGATCATGACGCCGTGCTCTATTGCGGCGGCTCGGAAAAACCGCGTGATGCCGGCATTCCCGGAGTCGATCTTCTGGGTGTCCATGATGCCATGCCCTACCTTGTGCAGCAGAACAAACGGGTCGAACGCAAGGACATCAATTCGGTGGGTTGGCCATCGGAACCCATCCGCGCCAATGCAAAACATGTGGTGGTTGTCGGTGGCGGTGATACCGCTTCGGACTGTGTCGGCACGGCCTTCCGGCAGGGTGCCGTGAAGGTGACGCAACTGGACATTCGGCCGCAGCCGCCGGTGCGTGAGGACAAACTCGCCATCTGGCCCTATTGGGCAACAAAAATGCGTACGTCTTCGTCACAGGCCGAGGGTGCGGTGCGGGAATTTCAGGTCGGCACATTGGCATTTGTTGGAGAAAACGGCGTGCTGACAGGTGTGAAGTGCTGTCAGGTTGATGAAAAAAGACGGCCCATTGCCGACAGTGAATTCATCATCAAGGCGGATCTGGCCTTTATCGCAATCGGGTTTCGCGGCCCGATGGAAAATGGCGTTCTCAAGGACCTCGGTGAGCGCCTGGTGATCGGCGTTGATGCGCGTGGCTCAACCTTTGTCGAGGCCAATGATGATGATTATCAAACGTCGCTGGACGGAATGTGGGCAGCCGGGGATGTACGCCGTGGCCAATCGCTGGTCGTCTGGGCCATCCGTGAGGGACGTCAGGCTGCGCATGCGATCGACAAGGCGTTGATGGGAACGACCACGCTGCCGAGGTAATACCAAAGATCGATGTTTATTGATCTCAGTTGGGCCAACTGAAATTGTCGGCACGGCCCTGCGGCGGTGCTGACGTCTTGCCATCCAGAATCAGATCATCGAGAGGTGTGGGCGTCAGAGATGCCGGCAGGGTTGGTGTTTCGCCAAGCAGTTCGGAAAAGCCGTCAAGCCCGGGGTCTGTCATTCCAATCGGATTGGTGCGGGTGATCATGGCAATCTTGCCGGGTTGCTGCACCGTAAGGTCAGGCTGATTGTCTTCGCCAAGCGCCGCGATGGCGTCGTTTGCTGCATTGCCGAGCAGCCGCCTGATCGGCTTTTCCAGATAGAACGCCAATTTGCGGGTTCCCGCTCTGGTCATGCGAATTCCGTCTTTGGTTCGCAGGCGAACCTGCTGACCTTTGATATCGGAGCCGGTATAGACAAATTTGCCATTTGCATCGACGAAACCATCCCAGATATCGACATATTCGCCCTCATTGTCATCGACCACTGTCTTGAACATGCCGTTTATGGCCAGGATATCGGCGGACATGGTGGCCGACTTATAGGGCGGCGCACCGACCCAAATCAGCGGAATATTTCTGGAGCGGACAGCTTTGGCCAACAGTTCGACACGCTGTTTATATTGGCTGTTCCATAGTTCGGAGCCGACCGGAATGCGGTTTTTGCCCTGCCGCAATTGCTGGCGGTCATTGGACCCGATCATGATGATTGCGACAGCGGGCTGGATATCGTCCAGCATGGCCGGAAGCACCTCTGGCCAATTGTAGAAATCATCGCGCACCAGACCGGATGAACCATTGGCCTTTTTCAAGATGACCATGCCCGGTGCATCCCGGAAGGCCGTTTGCAGGCCATCAGCCAGCGAACTGGCCATGAAATCACCAATCACAAGAACCTTGCGGGCGTTTTCGCTTTTTTCTGGAATTGCTGCGGCTTTTGCCACTAAAGGAGAGGCGCTCTTCGACGCACTTTTTCTTCTTTTAACGGGCTGGCTTGGCTGCCGGTTTGTCTTTTCGCGCCGCACCTCGCGTGGCCCGAAAAAAAACTCGACGACGGATTTGCGGTTGAATCTGAATTGCGCGTCAGCCGATACAACAGGAAGAGCTGCGGACATGGCAAAAACACTGATGACAAGGACGCCGATGCCCAGCATGCCTTTGGCCGGAGAGGCTTTGCCCAGCCTGAACTGCAACAGAAATTTGAACAAACCGACCAAAATGGTCTCCCGTCATCGCTTCAGTTTTTTTAACAGGCTTTGCGATGGAACACCATCCGGCGTCAAGCCGGCGCGCTGCTGGTAGGTTCTGATGGCCTGTTGTGAACCCGAGCCAATATTGCCATCAATCTCGCCCTTGTAATACCCCAGTGACTTGAGATGGATCTGAATTTCACGGCGCTGGTCCATCGACAATACGCCGTTGGGTTTTTTCCAGGACTGTTTCAGGCCGCTGTAGCCACCAATTCGATCGGCCAGCAGCCCGACAGCAAGCGCGTAGCTGTCGGAATTGTTATAGGTCTTGAGCACGTAGAAATTCTTGAGCATCAAAAACGCCGGGCCATTTTTGCCGGCGGGCATTTTCAAAACTGCCTTGGCGCGATTGTTTCCAAAAGGTCTGCCATTGGGCCTTTTCAAACCAAGTTTCGACCATTGGCCAATGGTTTTTGACTTGCCCGTATAACGCGCGGCCTTGCGTGGCACGCTGACTTCATAGCCCCATGTCTCTCCGTTTCGCCAGCCGTTTCTGTGCAGCAGGTTTGCCGCGGTGGCCAGAGCGTCGGGAATGGATTTCCATATGTCACGACGACCATCGCCATCCTGGTCCACGGCAAAGGCGCGATAGCTTGTGGGAATGAACTGGGTATGGCCCATGGCGCCAGCCCATGAGCCCGTCAGTTCCTTCTTCGTCACATTGCCCGATTGCAGGATCTTGAGAGCGGCGATCAATTGGCTGCGGGCATATTTGGCACGTTTGCGATCCGCATAAGCAAGTGTTGCCAATGCACGGGGAACGTAGTGAAGCCGGTCGGGATAATTGAAAACATTGCCGTAGCTGGATTCGACAGACCAAATGGCAAGGATTACGGAGCGTGAAACCTTGAAACGCCGTTCAATGCTGGACAGGACCGCATCATAGCGCTCGCCCATCTGCTGGCCGGTGGCAACGGTCGAAGAATGCACCCTGGTATCAACATAACTCCAGGTGTCCTCTTTGAATTCCGGTTGAAATCGCGCCTTTTCGAGCACTTCCGGGTCCGGTTCACGAACGCCCGCAAAGGCCTTCCTATAGGTCGATTTGCGTATGCCTGCCTTGGCAGCGACCGGATAGAAATCAGAGATCCATTTGCGAAACCCGGCATCCGCTGACGCCTGTGGCATCTGGAAGAGCATGGCGGAGGTTAAAAACAAGAACAAAAGCATACTCATGGTGCGTTTGCTGTTGCATAGGCTCATTTGATTCTCCGTCATGGCGATTCACTGCTGTATGGTACCTGCAGCACAAGGCGGAAAAAAGGCTGAATTCATCACCTTTTTCGAGATTGCGGCTGGCGCAATGGCGATGACGCATGAATAATGTCCTGACCATAGGCGGCGCCTCCATCGCACCTTGGCACCAGGCAGAAATAGGCCGAGACGGTTCGGCACAATGAAAGGCAGAATTCATGACGCAGCAACGCAGGGTCAGAAAAGCAGTGTTTCCGGTCGCAGGACTGGGTACACGGTTCTTGCCGGCCACAAAGGCCATCCCCAAGGAGATGCTGACCGTCGTGGACAAGCCGGTCATTCAATATGTGGTGGATGAAGCGCGTGCAGCGGGCATTGAGCATTTCATTTTTGTCACCGGCCGCAACAAGGCGGTCATAGAAGACCATTTTGATATTCAGGTGGAGCTCTATGACACGCTGCGGAAACGCGGCAAACTGGATGAATTGGGCAATCTGCAGGCAATGCAGCCCAAACCCGGACAAACAAGTTTCACACGCCAGCAGGAACCGCTGGGTCTTGGTCATGCCGTATGGTGCGCGCGCGAACTGGTGGGGGATGAGCCCTTTGCCCTGCTGCTGCCGGACATGGTCATGCAGCATGACAAAGGATGTCTGACCGGCATGGTCGAGCAGTACCACAAGGTCGGTGGCAATGTGATTTCGGTCGAAGAGGTGCCGGAGGAAGAAACCCACCGTTACGGTGTTGTCGGTGTCGGTGAGGATATCAGCGAGGATGGTTTCCGCATCAACGCCATGGTGGAAAAACCACCGATGGGTACCGCGCCATCAAACTACTTCATCAATGGTCGCTATATTCTGCAGCCGGAAATATTTTCCATCCTTGAAACCCAGGAAACCGGCGCGGGCAATGAAATACAAATCACCGACGCCATGCTGAAACTGGCCGAAAAGCAGGATTTTTCCGGCTATCGGTTCCGTGGTAACACTTTTGACTGCGGGTCAAAAGAGGGCTTCATTCGCGCCAATGTGTCCTTCGCGCTGAAACGCGACGACATCCGCGTCAAGGTCGAAGACGACCTGCGCCGCATGCTGGATACGCTTTTGTAGGCACAAAAACCGGAGTGCTATTTGGCGACCGGGATACTGCTTGCCCGATTCAGGGCAGGGCTATCGCTGAATCTTTATGCCAATTCCGATGGACAATTCATCATCGGTATCGCCGCCGTCGGTGACCGTGCGGTCAAAGGAGACGTCGCCGTCGATGCCGAAGTAGCGGCTTAGCCACCAGGTGAAGCCTGCACCTGCGCCGTAGACGATCTGGTTGGGCGTTGTGCCGACATAGTCGCGCCAGCCCACCACGCCGCTGGCATTGGCAACCAGGTTTGCGCTCAGTTCGTGGCTGATCTCGGCGGTAGCTGCATAGTAGACCGATCCCGGTTCATTTGCCGTTGTCGAATCCGACAGGGAGGTTGAAAGGCCCATCACCACATCCGTGCCGCGTCTCGGAGACCAGGTTGCAGCACTGTCCAGCGTGAAGGCCTGAATGGCGGCAAGCCTTGTGTCGTCAATATTGCGTTGGACGTAGCCGGCGGAAATTTCGCCTTTGTATTTTTCGCCGAAGTCGGCCGCTATACCGGTTCGCAATCCGTAGGTTTGCGAAGATCGGGCAAAGCCCGATGCATCCACGGGCTCATCGTAGAGGATCTGGCCAAATTCAGCTTCGACAAAGGGCAGATAGGCCGCGCCAATGTCCACGCCGGCGCGCAGCGTTACGGTGTAATTGTTTGCATCACGTTCGGCCTGGGACAGCTCTGTGCCATTGGTCAGTTCGACCGGGCCATAAGTCGACCGACCACCACTGATTCCTGCTGTTCCGCGCCAGGAGCCGAATATCCGGCTGACAGATGCGCTTGCATTGTACAGATGCAATTCTGATTGGGCCACGGCATTGTCAACCGCATTGGCGTCAGTCTGGTTTTCCTGTCCATACTGATATCCAAGGGCGAAATTGGCTGTGGTGACGGAGGAAAGGTCGAGCCGCAAAGCCCCGTTGACACGTGTGCTGGGATTTTCAGCCCCGGTACCTCTGAGCGTATTGTCCAGCACATGTTCGCCGTTGATGGTCAATTGATGCCGTGACCAGTCGGATTCCAGTTCCCCGTTGAATTGGCTGCGGCTGAACGTCCTTGAGAGCTTGGCGCCGCCAATATGTTGGTTTTCATGGGCGATCTGCTGGGTAATCGACGGGCGCAAAACGAATGTGCCGACACGGATGCCGACCGGATCAAAGGGATCGGGATCATCCTGACGATTGATCGAATCAACGGTCGTGCGCCGGGGATTGACTGTCTGTGATGTCTGAACCCGCGGCACGGCACCGGTCAGAACCTCGGTTTCGATTTCAGCCTCTTCGGCGACGGTTTCCGTTTCTTCGTCGGCAACCTCTTCGTTGACCCGTTCGGCTGCGCGCAGAAAGCGGCGGCGTTCGGACAATGTCCGGCCGTCATCTTCTACGGTACCGCGCAGTGCCGTGTTCTCATTCGCGGTGCTCTGGGCGCTTGCCGGTTGCGGGATATGGCACAGGGCGAGTGCCAGAGCGCCAAAGACCATCCCCGCGCGCACAGGTGCGGCAGGCAGCGGGGTGTCTATGTGATTGCGTCTTATCGGCGCCATTTTTGGCCTGAACCAGCAAGTTTGAAAATCTTTTCAAACCGTAAAGCTTCGTGGTTAAGGCTTCCTTTACAAGGCGCATCAAAAGGCTGGTTGTTTTAACTGCTTTCCACCCGCAGTTCGCGCCCGGTGCTTTCCACGACGCGCACATGGGTTCCAGCAGGCAGGTCTGGTCCATTGACCACCCACATGGTGTCATCGAGGCGAATGCGCCCACGACCTTCCGAGATCGGCTCACTCAGCGTTGCTGTTCGACCGACCAGACTGGCCCCTCTCTGGTTGAGGTGCGGCTCGTCGGTTTGTGCGCTATTGGCCATGATACGACGACCGATAATGGCTGAAATAACGGTCAGAACAGCGAAGACGAGGATCTGAATCTGCCACGTCCAGAATGGATCACCCCAAAACAAGAGCGAGATGCCGCCGACAATCAGCGCTGCAATGCCTATCCAGATCAGGAATACGCCTGGCAGCAGTATTTCGGCCGTGAGGAGGACCAGGCCCAGAACCCACCAGTTCCATGGGCCCAGTTCCTGGACGATCCGCTCAATCATTCGTCATTGCCCCGGTTTCCCGCGGATGGAACAGTCCTGCCACGACGTTGGGCCGCGTCCTGGCCGTTTTCGCCATCCCCGAAGACTTCCTTTGCGATTGAACCAATACCGCCCAGGGAGCCAATCAGCGCGGATGCTTCCATTGGCATCAGGATGACCTTCTGGTTCTTGGCCGTTCCGATGGCGGTCAGGGCTTCGGTGTATTTCTGTGCGACGAAATAATTGATGGCCTGAACGTTGCCACCGGAAATGGCTTCGGAGACGACAATGGTTGCTTTCGCCTCTGCTTCGGCGAGCCTTTCGCGCCCTTCGGCTTCCCGGAAAGCGGCTTCCTTGACGCCTTCGGCCTCAAGAATCGCAGCCTGTTTGGCACCTTCGGCGCGCAGGATCTGCGAGTTGCGCGAACCTTCGGCCTCGAGGATCTCAGCGCGTTTTTCACGCTCGGCCTTCATTTGCCGTCCCATCGATTCAATCAGATCCGAAGGCGGGTTGATGTCCTTGATTTCCACACGGGTGATCTTGATACCCCATGGGCTTGCCGCTTCGTCGACAATGCGCAGAAGCCGGTCATTGATCGCGTCGCGGTTTGACAGGAGTTCATCCAGATCCATCGAGCCCATGACGGAGCGAATGTTTGTCATGGTGAGGTTCAAAAGGGCATTTTGCAGATTGTTGACCTGATAGGCTGCCTGTGGCGCATTGAGAATCTGGTAGAAGGCGACCGCATCGGCCGCTACGCTGGCATTGTCCTTCGTTATGACCTCCTGGGTCGGCACATCCAGCACCTGCTCCATCATGTTGATGCGTGAGCCAATACGGTCCATGAACGGCACGATCAGGTTCAGGCCGGGGCTCAGTGTTCTTGTATAGCGGCCAAACCGTTCAATCGTGAAGTTGAAGCCCTGAGGTACGGCCTTGACGCCGGAAAACAACAGAAAAATGGCGAGTACTACGAAGACGATAACCGCGATGTCGAAGCCTTCCAAAGGCATATTCATTCCTCCTCATGGGAAATATTTTCCGGCACACTCCGAAAAAAGCCGGGATTTTTCAGGCCCGGACCAATTCAATCGAATCAATCTATAACACGCCAGCTTCTACTTAAGATGGGGGTTTGCATTGAAAGTTGCAAATGCTTGCAACACAATGCGTGTCGTCGGTTGACGTTCAGATCCAGCCCTGCAACTCTCGGCGCACCACTGCTTCGATAACCCTCATGCCTGAGGGGCTGTCATTGAGACACGGGATGTGGGCGAAATGTTCGCCACCATTGGCATGGAAGGTTTCGCCGGCTTCAACGGCGATTTCCTCCAGCGTTTCCAGGCAATCGGACACAAAACCTGGATTGATGACGGCAATCCGCTTCATGCCTTCCTGTGCAAGCTTCTCAAGCGTCTTGTCCGTATAGGGCTGCAGCCATTCCTCCGGTCCGAACCGGGACTGAAAGGTCGTCATCAGCCGGTCCTTGTCCCACCCCAGATATTCGCGCACAAGCCGTGTCGTTTTCATGCAATGGCAGTGATAGGGATCGCCCTTCTGAAAATAGGACTGGGGTATGCCGTGAAAGGATGCAAGCACCCGTTCCGGTTCCCAGTCCAGACCCGCCAGATGGGACTGGATGGAATGGGCAATGGCTTCGATATAGGCCGGATCGTCATGATAGGGCGGAACCGTGCGCAAAGCCGGCTGCCAGCGCATCGCCATCAAGGTCTCGAAGGCCTTGTCATTGACGGTCGCCGTGGTGCTGGCGGCGTATTGCGGATAGAGGGGAAACAGCAGGATGCGTTCGCAGCCGGCATCCTTCAGAGCTGTCAGCTTGTCGGCAATGGAGGGCTGCCCATAGCGCATGGCCCAATCGACCATGATGGAGGGATGGCCTTGCATGGCAAGGCTCAGCTGATCGGACTGATTGCGGGTATAGGTCCGCAGATAACTTTCATCCAGATCGCGATTCCAGATGGTGTCATAGGCCTTGCCAACCTTGCCGGGACGGGTGTTCAGAACGATGCCGTAGAGAATCGGATACCAGAACAGACGCGACCATTCGATGACGCGCTTGTCCGACAGGAATTCCCGCAAATAGCGTCGCATCGACTTGTAGTCGGTGGCGTCAGGTGTTCCCAGATTGACGAGGAGCACACCCACTTTGCCAAATCGAACATTCGGGTGATCTGCCGGCAAAGATGCCATGATTTGTTCGGTGCTCTCGCTGTTTTTCATCATTGTTCCGATTTGCTGTTACTTGGGAACATATGGGGCTGCTTGAATATTTCAAGCGGCTTCATCTGTACAATATGCGTGCGCATGCGTTTTACAGCCAATTGTCATTTTTCTCGCGGCTGGGACCCGTGAATTGGTTGCCGGGGCTGGAAAACAAAACGGCCCGGATTTCTCCGGGCCGTGCAAAGCTGAAACATTCCGTGCTATTTTGCGGGAATGGTCAGTTCCGTTCCGACATCCAGCTTCTTGGGGTTGTTGGACGGATTGGCCTTGGCGATTTCGCCCCACCTTGTTCCGTCACCCAGATATTTTTTAGCCAGATCCCATAGGTTGTCGCCTGCGGTCACAACGTGGGTTTTTGCAGCCATTGCTGTCTCTTCCACAGCGGCTTCCACCTTCTTGACTTCGGAAACGACTGCATCCTTCACCATCTCGGTGTCGCTGGCAGCGGTTTCCTCGGTCCTAGCGGCGTCTTTCATTTCGGCTTCCGGTTCCATGGAAACCAGAGTGATGCGACCGTCAATGAAGGGCTTGTAGGGCGTGTTCTGGCTCAGATAGTTTGCAACAACATCTTCCAGTCCGGGACCATAGTCATAGGCTTCCATACCATCTGTGGCGAAGACCTTGTAGCCGTCTCCACCCGCGCGCATGAAGTTGTTTGATACCACGCCGTAGGTTGCTGTCTCATCCAGTGGTACGAATTTTCCATCCATGGAGACCATCAGATCGGAAATGCGTTCACCGGCAGGTTTTGCGGTGTTGACGGTGAACTTGAGGCCGGCAACCTGCGGGAAGCGGCCGCCGCCTTCTTCAATCTGGCTGACGCCGTTTTCAAGCGCCACGACGACATCAGAGCCTTTCAGCTTGAATGTGGAAAGCGTGTTCTGAAATGGCAGAACGGTAACAACTTCGCCCATGGTCACGTCGCCGCCATCAATGGAAGCACGCAGTCCGCCGCCATTCTGGATGGCCATCTGAATGCCCTGCGAGGCAACGCGTGCCAGCATGGCATCAGCGACCAGATTGCCCATTTCGCATTCCCCGGCGCGACAGCTCTTGCGGTCACCGTCAATGGGTGCGGTTGCATTTGCAACGACAACTTCCATTGCTTCCTTGATGGGCGCGGACATTTCCGCAATTCGGGTCACCATGGCTTCATTTGGCTTGAAGCTGGCGTCCAGCAGGATGGGCTCACCAACGGCCGATTTGATGTTGCCGTCATCATCGAAGATGATTTTGATTTCACCCAGATATTTGGAATGGGCATAGGCCGTCACAATGGCCACGGGGTTGCCCGAGGGGCCTGTCATCATGACCGGGTACACGCCATCGGCCTTGTCGCTCGTATTGGACAGGAACGTGTTGCTGTGTCCACCAATGATCAGATCAACGCCATCGACCTGCGCAGCAATTTCCTTGTCCTTGCTAAAGCCGGTATGGGTCAGGGCGATGATTTTGGTGGCGCCGGCTGCTTTCACAGCGGCCACGGCATCATTGAGATAAAGCACCGGATCAATGAACAGGACTGAATCACTGGGCGAGGAGAGTTCACCGGTGTCGGCGGTGACAGCACCAATGATGGCAATTTTTTCAGTGCCCATATCCTTGATGACATATTCCACCATTTTACCGGCAAGCGGGCTATCGGCGCCAATCAGGGCATTGCCGTAGATGATGGGAAATGTTGTCTTGTCGACGAAGGTGGCAAGGACACCGTCGCCATCGTCAAATTCATGATTGCCAAGCACCATGGCGTCAAGTCCGAGCTGGTCCATGAACTCGGCCTCGGCAGCGCCCTTGTAGGTCGTGTAAAACAATGAGCCCTGGAAATTGTCACCGGCGGAAAGCAGCAGAACATTGTCCAGCGCTGCCTTGCGCTGATCAATCGCTGTTTTCATGCGGGCAACGCCACCAAAGCACTTGCCTTCGGTTTCATCTTCGGCCGAGCAGGTTGAATCATATTTGTTGATGGGTTCAATGCGACTGTGAAAGTCGTTGAAATGAAGAACGTTGAGTTCAAAATCTGCCAATGCCAGGCTGGTTGTTGTAACCAGTACAGCAGCTGACAGGGAAAGGCGGGTCAGGAATTTCGACATTGACGGCTCCGTTACATTTTCCCGGGATTGATATGACCGGCGCCTCTTCGTCTGGCGGAGCCGGCCTCGTTACTATTTGTGCATTTTTGCCGAACGCCATGCCAAATTACACAGGCTCTCGCTTACACAGGCAATCACTGACACTGTTAACACTGGCGCTCAGCGACATATACGGCGGATAATCCGCCACGACTGACGTCCATGCTTTCACCAAATCGGCCAAATCGCAAGCGTCAACTGCCGACAGACGGGCGAATTCGGTCAATACCGCAATGTGTTCCACTGGAAAGCAGGAAACCTTCATGCGCCTGTCGTTCAGCTGTCATAATCGCGCTCATCGGCGATGATTTTGCCGTCATTGGGAAGGCTGCCGGTTTCTGCGGTCACCACTTTGCCTTTGAGTTTTGTCAGATCGGAAAGGCTGGTTGCTATGGCGTCGAGATCCGGCTTTGCGCCTTCAGCGCATTCGACATGCAATGTCATGGCATCCTGATCGCCATCACGAGCGACCACAAGACGGGCCCGCGTCACGTCTTTGTGACGTTCCAGAACAGCGGCGATCTGCTTTGGGTCGACAAACATGCCCTTGACCTTCGTGCGCTGGTCGGCGCGTCCCATCCATCCCTTGATGCGGGTGCCCGTGCGGCCACAGGGAGAGCGCCCCTCCAGCACGGCCGACATGTCGCCGGTGCCGAAGCGCACCAGCGGGTAGGCCGGATTGAGCGATGTCACGACAATTTCGCCGACCTCGCCATCAGCCACCGGATCGCCTGTGCCGGGGCGCACGATCTCGACAATCAGGTTTTCATTGAGGATCATGCCGGGATGGGGCTGCCCGCTGGCATCGGCGCTTTCATAGGCAATGATGCCAATATCAGCGGTGGCAAAGGCCTGCAACACATGGACGCCGCGTTTTGCGTATTCGTCTCGCAGCGATGGAAAAAGAGCGCCGCCGGAGACCAGGGCGCGTTTGATGGATGAAAGATCGCGGCCCATGTCCTCGGCCTTGTCCAAAAGAACTTTCAGGTAATCCGGCGTGCCGGCAAAGGCTGAAGGACGCAGCGTGGCAGCCGCTTCAATCTGGGTTTCCGTATTGCCGACACCGGCTGGAAAGACCAGACATCCCAATGCTCTTGCACCCTCGTCGAGGATGAAGGCGCCGGGGGTCATGTGATAGGAAAAGGCGTTGTGAACAATGTCGCCCGGCCGGATACCGACAGCAAAAAGGCTGCGGGCCGATTGCCAGGGATCCGCACCGAAACCCTGAGGTTCCCAAACCGGACCGGGTGACATGAATACATGGTTGCCGCGCAGCGCATCGGGATCAGCAAGGCCACCAAAGGGCGGATTGGCGGCCTGCATCGCCATCAGATCCGGTTTGCGCAGGACCGGCAGAGTGGCCAGTGCCTGGCGACTGGTGATTTTTGCAGGATCAATACCCTGCAACCATTTGGCAAGCCCCTCGGCCTTGCCGATGGCCTGGGCAAGAAAACCGGGCAATGCAGAAAAAAGATCCTGTTCCCTTTGCTGCGGCTCACGGATTTCCAGATCGTCAAAAAAATCAGGCAAGACGAATGTCTCCTCTTTCGTCTTTGGGGCAGGGTTTGTTAAGCGCTGGCTGCGATCAAAACTGCAGGTGAGCTGTTCTGCCTGGCCATGTTCAGGCGGCCAGACAGCGGGTCATAATTCAGCAAGCGTTTCGTCAGGCGTTTCGGCGGGACAGCATGAACTGGGCGCCGGAGCTGGACGTGCAGTTCAGCCGCGTCGATGACACAAGCGAGCAATTGACGCGTGAATTGGTATTTCGGACAAGCGAGCGAATATCAATCTGCACCAGCCGGCTGTTGATCTGCGTGTATTTGCCTGTCGCCAGCAGCGTATTGGTGTCTGTTGTCCGTGTCTCGAACGTGCCTGCTGAGAAACGCGACTGAATACCATTAGGGTCAAGCCAATAGCCCTCGATCGAGTTTCGATCATATCCAGGTCCGCCACTATAGCCTGATTGACAGGCCGCCAGGCCCGTTGCCACGGCCATAAGAATGATAAGCCTGATCCAAATCCGCATTTTTGCCTCCGCGCTGCATGCTGCATCTGTATTTGTTATAGTATAGTTGGCGGAAAATGTTGTCACTATTTCCGGTAGTGTTCCAAAATATTTCTGCAACTGATAACATCGCTCAGGCAATCACTGCAACATGATCCCTTTGAAACGGTCGGGACGCGGGCGATTTGGGTCTCACCAATCGACCGGCCCCGGCCATGCATTCATCAGCTTTTCGTTCCTGGAACAGGGAACCCTATGGACGGAACGCTCAATGGACCAAAACGTTCCGGAACTGCCAGGCGTCTTTTTCGTCCAGGTCTTCGGGGAACAGGCCCGGGCGCCCGGTCAGCGGAGTCCAGTCCGTATAATGGCCTTCAACCGGACCCAGATAGGGAAGCTGAACTTCGAGGCAACGGCGGAAATCCATCTCATCAGTCTCGACAATGCCAGCCTGCGGATTTTCCAAAGCCCAGACCATGCCGGCCAGAACCGCCGATGTCACCTGCAGTCCGGTGGCATTTTGCCAGGGAGCCAGGGTGCGGGTTTCTTCGACAGACAGGCGTGAGCCAAACCAATAGGCATTCTTGTCATGGCCATAAAGCAATACGCCGAGTTCATCGATGCCGTCGACCAGTTCGTCTTCTTCAAGCACATGCAGTACCGGCTGCTGCTTGCCGCCATTGCCGAACATCTCATGCAAGGACAAGACAGCGTCATTGGCAGGGTGATAGGCATAGTGGCAGGTCGGGCGATAGGTGACCTGGCCGTTTTCGCTGAGCGTGAAAAAATCGGCAATCGAAATCGATTCGTTGTGGGTCACCAGAAAACCATATTGCGGCCCCGGGGTCGGACACCAGGTGCGTACCCGCGTATTGGCGCCGGGCTGATCCAGATAGATGGATGCCTGACTGCCATAGGTATAGCCATGGGCATTTTCGGGCTTCCATTTTTCATGGGTTCCCCATCCCAGTTCCGAAGGCTGCAGACCTTCCGAGATGAAACCTTCGGCCGACCAGGTGTTCCAGAACACATTGAGTGGCTTGGGCGTTTTGGCGCGCTGCGTGTCGCGTTCGGCAATATGGATGCCTTTGACGCCGACCTGCTGCATCAATCTGGCCCAACCGCTGCGGTCACCCTGCTGGGGAATATCAAAGGTCATGCCCATGTCATTGGCAAGATTGACCAGTCCCTGTTTGACGAACCAGGACACCATGCCGGGATTTGCTCCGCAGCATGAAACAGCCGTTGTGCCGCCGGGATTTGCGCGTTTTTCCTGACGCACGGTTTCGCGCAGGGCGTAATTTGTGCGTGCCGCATTGTCGACGGTGTCATCAAAGTAGAAACCAAGCCAGGGCTCAACGACTGTGTCGATGTAGAGGACGCCAATTTCACGGCAGAATTTCATCAGGTCCAGTGACGACGTGTCGACCGAAAGGTTCACACAGAACCCCTGGCCTTCGCCTTCCTTCAGAAGAGGCTTGAGCAGTTCCTTGTAATTTTCCCGTGTCACTGCTGCCTGGACGTGACGCACGCCCTTGTCCTTCAGAGCGAGTTCGTCCTCACTGCGTGGATCGACAATTACCATGCGATGCTTGTCATATTTGAAATGACGTTCGATCAGGGGCAGGGTGCCATGCCCGATGGAGCCGAAACCGATCATGACAATCGGGCCGGTTATTTCACCGTAAACAGGATATTCGGCATTCGCCATGACGGGTCCTTTCACCATTTTCAGGTTCTGATTTTACAAGGGTTATCGGTCTGCGTCTTCAGCTGGCTTTGGCCGCTGATTGCGCGCGTTGCTTTTCAAAAATTCAATGAGCAATCTCGGTTGGTGCTAAAGCACAAAGCCATTGCCGATGGAAGTGGGTAAATGCAATTGCGAGGCTGCGCTGACCGCTATTTTGCAGTTTTTCAGGGATCTGGCGCTGGCGGGCACGCGTTTGATCATCAATTGTTCGGATGATCGCGGCAGGGCTGGCAGAGCGGCACTTGCAGAAAGTGAATGCAATGAAGGTCGCTCACCATGCGGTGCATTGATGCGCGACATGCGGTGCATTGATGCGCGACCTTCAGTTCCTCAGGCGTCAAGGGCTTCCAGTTCATCGATCAGGCCTTCGATCATGGAAAGGCCGCGGTTCCAGAAGGATGGATCCGAAGCGTCAAGATTGAAGGGGGCAAGCAGTTCCGAGTGGTGTTTTGTACCGCCCGCGCGCAGCATTTCAAAATATTTTTCCTGAAACCCATCCTCGGCGTTCTGGTAGACCGCATAGAGCGAATTGACCAGACAATCGCCGAATGCATAGGCATAGACGTAGAAGGGCGAATGGATGAAATGCGGAATATAGGTCCAGAAGTTTTCATATTCGGGTGAAATGCGAATGGCGGGTCCAAGGCTCTCGCTCTGCACGGACATCCACAATTCACCGATCTGCTGGGCGGTGAGTTCTCCCTCGCGCCGTGCCGTATGAACCTTGCGCTCAAACTGGTAGAAGGCAATCTGCCGTACCACCGTGTTGATCATGTCCTCGACCTTCTGGGCCAGCATGGCCTTGCGTTCCTTGACGTCGCGCGTGGCATTGAGCAACGCCCTGAACGTCAGCATTTCGCCAAAGACGGATGCGGTTTCTGCAAGCGTTAGTGGCGTATGCGCCATCAGCGCGCCCTGTTTGCCGGCCAGAACCTGATGTACCCCATGCCCAAGCTCATGGGCCAATGTCATGACATCCCTGGGCTTGCCCATATAGTTCAGCAGAACATAGGGATGGGCGGAGGGAACCGTCGGATGCGCAAAGGCGCCGGGGGCCTTGCCGGGGCGTACCGGTGCATCGATCCATTTTCCGTCAAAGAAGCGGGCGGCTATATTGGACATTTCCGGATCAAAATCACGATAGGCAGACAGCACCGTATCGCGGGCCTGATCCCAGCTTATCAAGGCCTGAGGTGTTTCCGGCAGCGGCGCATTGCGATCCCAGAAGTCCATCACATCCATGCCGAGCCATTTGGCCTTCATGGCATAGTAGCGATGGGAAAGGCGCGGATAGGCCTGCGTCACGGCATCGGCCAGGGCATCGACGACCTCGCGCTCCACGCGGTTGGCCAGATGGCGGCTGTCGGCGATATCCTCAAAACCGCGCCAGCGGTCGGAAATCTCCTTGTCCTTGGCAAGCGTATTGGTAATCAGCGTGAATGTGCGGATGTTCTCGCCAAAGGTCCTGGACAAGGCCATGGCGGATGCCTTGCGCTCCGTGCCATCGGCCGATTGCAGCATGTTCAGTGTGGGTTCCAGCGACTGTGTCTTGCCGTTGACGTCGAAACGCAATGACGACATGGTCTCGTCGAAAAGCCGGTTCCAGGCACCATGTCCGGTCAGTGATTTTTCGTGAAAGAGCTGTTCAATACGGTCTTCCAGCTGAAAAGGCCGGTCTTTTCTCAGATCGATCAGCCAGGGGCTGTAGTGGCGTGTCTGCGGATCATTGCTGATGGCCGCCTCGATCACGCTGTCTTCGATCCGATTGAGTTCCAGGGTGAAAAACAAAAGCCGACTGCTTATATCCGTGATCCTCGACTGAATGTCGCCGTAGAATTTGGCGCGTGCGGGATCACTGGTATCGGTGAAATAGGTCAGTCCGGCGAAGGACATGATACGTCCCATCAGTTCTTCCAGTGCTTCATACTGACGCAATGCAGCACCCAGACCGTTTTCTCCGCCCGCCTTTGCAGCTTTCTCCAGCTCGCCTTTCCATGTGTCCTCAAAGGCCGAGCAGCCACTTGCGGCGTTTTCGATGTCGCGGGCGAGTTCGGGTGCATCCAGACCCGAATAAAGATCGCCCAGATTCCATTCCGGCAGGTTGTCGAGCGCACCGTTCGATCCATTGTCCTGGGGCGATGGTGTGCCGCGGAACGTTTCGGATGCTGACGGGCGGACTGTTCGATTGGCGGTGGATGATTTCAGAAACATAGACGGGGCCTCTCACGGAGTTGCTCGATCTCATATGGGGGATATTGCGACAAATCTCCAGACAATTGGTGCCTGTCTGGCCGCAAAAATTTCCGGATTATCGAAGGTTTTGGCAAATTTGCATGGTTTGAAGCGGTTGGGGGGCGAAAAAGCCGAATCAATTCATTCATTGTTAGTTCTTTGTTCACTATAAATATCGCCTGAAACGCGGTAAGAGCGAAGTGCCATGCTGTCACCTCAATTTTCGTTCAGCTGTATTCCGGGTGGGTGAATCTGACCCTGAATATACCAGATTTACCGGTCATGGACTGTTGACCGGGAAGCAGTTAGGCAGAATGATCTAGGCAGACGGCGGTAATGCAGGGATTTATAGAGATTTGCTGAGGCGCACACACAGATTTGCCCGACGGGCCAATCAACACAGCCACCTGCTGGTGATGCTGGTTGCGGCACTGCTATGCGTGTTGGTCGCCGGGCAGGCGAGCGCAGAAACGCGCTCTCTCAATGTATATTTCGTTCATACCAAGGAACGGGCGACAATCACCTTCAAGAAGGACGGGCGCTATATTCAAAGCGGCCTGAAGAAACTCAACCGGTTTCTTCGTGACTGGCGCCAGAAGGAATCCACCAATATGGATCCGCGGCTGTTTGATCTGGTTTGGGAGGTCTATCAAGCCAGCGGATCAAAAAAACATATCCATGTGGTGTCGGCCTATCGTTCGCCGAAAACCAATGCGATGTTGCGCAAACGTTCACGCGGTGTGGCCAGCAAGAGCCAGCACATTCTCGGACGGGCAATGGATTTCTACCTGCCTGACGTCCCGATTTCAAAATTGCGCCGGATCGGCATGCAGTTCCAGGTGGGCGGTGTCGGTTATTATCCGAAATCGGGCTCGCCCTTTGTGCATCTCGATGTCGGCAGTGTGCGCTCATGGCCAAGGATGAATCGCAAGGAACTTGCCAGCATCTTTCCGAAAGGCAAGACCCTGCATCTGCCATCCGACGGCAAGCCGCTTCCCGGTTACAGCCAGGCGCTGTCGGACTACAAATCGCGGGTCAATTCCAAAAGCATTCAGGTTGCCGGCGGTGGTGCACGCAGCCAATCTTCAGGTGGTGGCGGTTTGTTGGCCACCCTGTTTGGTCGTAATGAAGATGAGGATGGCGATGAAGAACCAGCACAGGTTGCCGCTGTTGCGGTCGCTTCCGTTGATCGCACCCAGGTTTCTTCCTATGTCCCTGATCCATCCATCGTTCCCCGGCCCGAAAGACGGCCGGTTCCTGCCGATACCGGCATACAGATTGCGCTTGCTCCGGTAAAAGAACCGGTGGCCGAAAACAACAGCCCTGCGACCCAAATTGTTGCGGCGGGCGCTTCAATTCCTGAAGGCGGCGGGGTTCCCATCGTGGTGCCGACGAAGCCTGAACCGGAGGATCCTGTTGTTCTGGCGGCGCTGGCTTCGGCGAAGGCCTCCAATTCGGCCGGCCAGGCCATTCAGATTGCGTCGCCCGGCACGGGTGATGCCGATACGCCTGTCACCCTGGCTTCGGCAGCGGGCAATGGACGGTTTGAAGTGTTGCCTGGCGCTTTGCTGAGGCAGCCAGCTTCCGGCATTCTGAGGCGGCAGCCTCCCGAGACAGGCGCTGACATTGCAGTCCCCATTTCCCCGCAGGGTGAAGAAACTGGTCCACAGGGCGAAGCATCTGGCCCGCAACTCGCTTTTGTGCCGCTGCCTTCATCACGACCGGAAAGAAGCTTGCCTGATGCGCAGATCGTCACTGCAGCGTTTAATCCGAATGGCCCGAGTGATGCTGTGCAGCCGGATGCAAAACCAGCCTTTGGCATTCCCGTGCCGACGCCATCACCTTTCGCCCGCTCCGCCGTACCGGATGAGCCCATTGCCCCGGTTCAGGTGGCTTTGGCCCCGTCCACAGCCCTGACGGATCAGAGCGGTGGCAATGTTGTCATGCCGCTGCCAGCCACATTGCCGACGCGAAAAACTGGGGAATTGCCAACAGGTAAAGCCGGACGCCCGAGTGCCAGCGATGCGGCGGGACATCGTCCAACATCGGTGCGGCAGAAGCCGGTGCTGACGCAGAACATGTTGACCCCGCGTGCGTTTGAAACCAACCGCATTGCCGTCATGAGTGATTCATTCAGAGCGCCGGAATTTGTTTCAAACTACATGCGCTCGGCACCCGCTACGGTTCATGTTGATGGATTTTCAAGAGAAAACCGCGTTGCCAGCGCCGATCAGTTCTCGGGAACGGCAGTCAATTTTATGACTGTCGCGCGCTTCAAGACACGGAACCAGTAATGCCTCGCACAATGATGGGGCGCGCTATCGGCCCCTTGGCCGTGCTCTGGTCGTCCTCTGGCCGCGCTCTGAAATGGCGCGTTGTGCTGTCGCAAAGCCGCCTGAAATTGACGACAAGCGGTTTCTCGCTGTGTCGTTAAAGCCGGATATTGCCGGCTTGCAAGCCTGGCTTCATTATTCCGGTGGGGCTTCGGCCATGCCCAGAGCATGCAGATAGGTATCGAGGATGGCTTCCTGTTCCATGCGATCATTTTGATCGAGCTTGCGAATTGAAATCACCTTGCGCAGCACCTTGGTGTCAAATCCCATGGATTTGGCTTCGCCGTAGACTTCCTTGATATCATCAGCGATGGTCTTTTTTTCTTCTTCCAGTCTTTCAATACGCTCAACAAAGGCGCGCAATTGATCTCTGGCTACTCCATGGGCTTCCGACATAAGTGACTCCTGTGCTGTTGGAACGACGCGGACAGGTGCCTTGCGAATGAAGCCGCGTCAAGTGTATTTGACAAAGGGCTCCAAATTATTGCGCCGCACCGGCCTGTGGTCTCTCTATTGGGTACAATACGCTATTGGGTACAATACGCTCTGAACCGGAAATCAGTGGTCCTTGTGGGACGCAGCCAGCGCCGCTTTCTGTTCGTCGGTTGCCTCGCTCTGGTGTTTTTCCTTCCAGGTTTCATAAGGCATTCCGTAGATGATTTCGCGGGCCTGTGCTTTGTCGAGCTCCACACCGGCGGCATTGGCCGCATCCTGATACCAATTGGAAAGACAGTTTCGGCAAAAACCGCCAAGGTTCATCAGATCGATATTCTGCACATCCGTGCGGTTGCGCAGATGGGCAACCAATGTGCGAAACGCCGCTGCTTCGAATTCTGTGCGTTGTTGTTTGCTTAATTGTGTCATCGGTTCTCTTTCACGTTTGCAGAAAGCTGTATGCGGGCATGTTGTAGAAAGCTGCATACGGGCTTGAGTCGCATGCCGGGCCGTCAGGCCGGATCAAATCAGTATCCTCATTGGTATTTACCATTCAAAGCCTTATTACGGTCCATTTTTCAAGGTGAAAGGGCAAATCGATCATTAATGTGTGTTTGCTGGGTACGCAGAGGCTGATTTCAATCGGTTTCGTTGACATTGGACCGTGCAATGCGGCACATAACAGTCCAGCACATTCAATTGAGGAAATGAAGCATACAGTGTCAGCTTTAGGTATTTTCAAGTGGCAGGGTACCTTGGGCCTGTTGGCTCTTTTGGGTGCTTTTTTGGTGGCTCCGGAAGCGCGTGCGGATTTCCGTGTATGCAATGGCACTCAAAACCTTGTTGGAGTGGCGATCGGCTATCGCGGTGATGATGGCTGGATTACCGAGGGCTGGTGGCAGGTGCCCGCAACCTCCTGCGCGACCGTGATCGAAGGTGCGCTGGCCTCACGCTATTATTATCTCTACGCGGAAGACGCTGCCAGAGGTGGCCGCTGGGGTGGGGATGTCAACATGTGCGTGGCAGAAGACGAATTCAAGATTACCGGTGTGCACAATTGTTTCACCAGAGGCTTCATGCGCATGGGGTTCAAGGAATATGATACCGGACAGCAGTCCAGCTGGATGGTCCAGCTTTCCGATACGGCAGATATTGAAGAAGGTCAAAATTGATGAGGCGTCTACGCAAAGTCAAAATCCTCGCTACCCTGGGGCCGGCGTCTTCTGACGAAGGAACGATACAGAAGCTGCATGAAGCCGGAGCAGATCTTTTCCGCATCAACATGAGCCATTCAAGCCATGATATGATGCGTACCCTCATTGAGCGGATTCGCAATGTCGAAAAGCGCTGCGGCCATCCCATCGGCATTCTTGCAGACCTGCAGGGACCAAAACTGCGTGTCGGCAAATTTGCGGAAGGTTCGGCGCAATTGGTTGCCGGTCAGACCTTTACGCTGGACCAGGATGAAACCCCTGGAGATTCAACCCGCGCCCAGCTTCCGCATCCGGAAATATTTGACGCCGTGCAACCGGGGCACCGATTGCTGATTGATGATGGACGGCTGCACCTGAAGGCCGTGTCCTGTGACGGAAAATCGATTGTATGTACGGTCGTGTCCGGAACAAAGATCTCCGATCGCAAGGGTGTCAGTCTGCCGGACAGCACTTTGGGCGTCAGCGCATTGACCCCGAAAGATCATCTGGATCTGGATGCTGTTCTGGCGACCGATGACGTCGACTGGGTGGCTTTGTCCTTTATTCAGCGCCCGGAAGATATTGCCGAAGTGCGCAAGATTGCCCGCTCGCGGGTCGGTTTGATGGCGAAAATCGAAAAACCCCAGGCCATAGAACGGATCGACGAAATCATCGAGCTTTCAGATGCCTTGATGGTTGCGCGTGGCGATCTTGGTGTCGAGATGCCGATCGAATCCGTTCCCGGTTTGCAAAAACAGTTGACGCGCGCCTGCAGACGGGCAGGCAAGCCAGTTGTAGTCGCAACCCAGATGCTGGAATCGATGATCACCGCGCCGGTGCCCACAAGGGCGGAAGTGTCCGATGTGGCAACGGCCGTCTTCGAAGGCGCTGATGCGATCATGCTGTCGGCGGAATCGGCGGCTGGAGATTATCCGGTCGAAGCCGTGTCGACCATGGCTGCGATTGCCCGCAAAGTGGAGACCGATCCGAATTATACCGGGATCATGCAGGCCCAGCGTTCGGAGCCCGAGGCGACCGGTGCCGATGCAATATCGCTGGCAGCCCGGCAGATCGCTGAAACGCTCAAACTGTCAGCCATTGTTTGCTACACATCCTCCGGCACCACCGGAATGCGTACCTCACGCGAGCGTCCACAGGTGCCGATCATCGCGCTGTCTCCGGTGATCCAGACGGCCCGGCGGCTGTCGGTCGTATGGGGGCTGCACTGTGTTGTCACAGAAGATGCGCATGATCTGGACGATATGGTGGACCGGGCCTGTCGCATTGTGGTGCGGGAAGAGTTCGGCAAGCCGGGTGACCGGGTGATCATCTCTGCCGGTGTGCCGCTCGGCACGCCTGGAGCAACCAACATGTTGCGGATTGCCTATATCGGATCCGACGGTTTGACCGGGATCTGATTTCCCCGCAGTGCATCATCTGCAAATGGTGCACTCGGGTCCGCTGTCGGTAAAAGATCGGCAGCTTTGCCCGAAATTTCCTCCAGGGCTGCGATGCACAGATCTGTTGCTGCATAATCAGGCTTGTGTCCTATCCCTGGCAGTCTGATCAGCCTGGCGCCCTCTATATCGCTGGCAAGAACGCCTGAGTGGATCGTTGGGGAAACGACGTCATCATCCTCTCCCGTCAGAATGACTGTCGGCGTCTTGATGGTTTTGTAGTGCGGTGATGTCTTCACCACATGCCTGCGCAGCCAGGCGATATCGGCGGCATTGTTGCGAAATGTCTGGGGCCGCAGCACCAGTGCCGTAGCGGTTTTTTGCAGGTAGTCCTGCGGAAAAGCATTCGGCGTGAAAACGGATTGAGCGGACGCTCGGATCTGCAACAGGCCCGCCGGCATGGTGGCGACCCAGGTAAAGATTTTTCCAAAAAATGGCGTTGCTGCAAACGTGTAATGCCAATCCACCCCGCCGGGCCAGGGGTGTGATGGCGTTGAAAGCAGCAACAGGCCGGCAACCTTCTCCGGTTTTTCCAAAGCCATTGTCAGGGCGATTACGCCGCCAAATGAGTGCCCGATGATGATCGCCTGGGAAATCCCTTTTTGCTCCATCAGGGCAGCGATGGCACGCGCCTGGCTTTCGGGTAAATGGCCGTCTTTTGCGGGCCTGCCGGACCAGCCATGGCCGGGGCGATCGACAAACAGCATTTCTGCGCGTCCCTCCAGCCGGCTGCGGAACGCCTGCATCTGATCATGCAGGTTGCCACTGGCGCCGTGGATGAACACTAGGGACGGCAGGTCTGCATCCTTGGGTTTTGGCAGATGAACAGCATGCAGCCGGTAGCCACCCACATCGGTAAAATCGCCGGTGGCCGGGTAGCGCTGTTCAATGCGTCGAACCTGAAACCAGGTGAACAGGGACAGGCAAAGAACGAGTGAAATGATGGTCAGGAACAAATAGTTGGTCACGAGGCTGGCTTGTTACACATCGTCAAATATCATCACCGGCAAGTTCTTCACTCAATTCGTCCACTCTTTTTTGAGCGTTGCGCATGGCCGGATAGATTTCCAGCACTTTGAGGTAGGTTCCAAGCGCAGCTTCATCGCTGCCTGCTGCAGACAGGATCGAGGCCATTCCCATCAGCGCGCCAAAGTGTCGTGGCTCCAGTGCCAGAACCCTGTTGATGTCGGTCATGGATTTTGCATGGCTTCCCATCACGTAATGAAGGGTTGCACGACGGTTCCAGCCTTCGGCAAAATCGGGCTCGAGAACGGTGACCTGATCGAGCAGATCAAGCGCGATAAAATTGCGGTTGTCCTGCATGGCTTCATTGGCCCATTCCATCAGCTGATTTGCTGTTGGGCTGTCGGACAGGCGCCATTCTTTCCAGATCTTGTCGGCTATGCGACGGGCCGGCTTGGGGTCGGCTACACGTTTTAGCTGCAGGAAATATGCATCAAGGCGTTCAGGCTTGGACAGAGCCTTCTCGCTGGTCTGGCTTTGCGGCTCGGCAGGAGATGCACTGTCAACCTGAGCCAAAGACACGACTGCGCCCATTGCCACTGCAGTAGCAATGGCAAGGCTGGTCTGTCTAGCAAGAATCAAGAGAAATCGGCGCATGCCATAAATATATGGCGGACGCGCCGATGGTCAAAGGCAATTTTTGGTGAACGGATCGAATCGGCAAAGATTGATGCCGATCGCCATTAGCCCTGGCGTGCCTTGAAACGGGGATTCTGCTTGTTGATGATGTAAACGCGACCCTTGCGACGTACCAGACGGTTTTCGCGATGACGTGTCTTGAGCGCTTTAAGCGAGTTTTTGATTTTCATTGTTCCAGATCCATGATCAGCGCTCACAAGGTCGGATTGACCGTTGAGCCGACAATAAACAAAAGCGCGCCTTTCGACGCGCTCAATTCTGCCATGCATGTACCCGCAACCGCTATTTCTGTCAACAGATCCTAGCGTTTTACAGCAGATTGTCTGCAACTAGAATCATTTGACCGAATTGATTTTGGTTGCTGATCCGGTCAAAACTTCGTTTCTTTGAAACGATGTTATGACCTCCTCCTTTGTTGGGCGCGCTGTCTTATCGGAAAACCGCTACACACTTTTCCGGAAGCGCTAAAGGCGACTTGCGCGCGGTGGTGTTCCCCACCATAAGCGCAAGTCAACGCGAGCAGCGGGCAAAATCAATCGGCCCTCTCTTGCAGAGGATTGAAAAAGCATCCTTCTTCAATGGGTGGGGAAAGCCGGTCCCCCCTTATTTATTGGCAAGGCTACGTTGCGCCGCTTGCCCGATGCACCACATCGCGCTGCGCGACGC